>NZ_CP012479.1:0-1343439 GCF_001281315.1 Arthrobacter sp. ERGS1:01
CGGGAATTGCAGGAGAGACCCCGGAATTTATTTCCCCGGCCCGGCTTTGGGCAGCCCAGTCCCCGGCATCAAGGCCAGACGCCGGAAGCCATATGGGCAATGGGCTTCAGGGGTCCTGATCCTGGCCGTTGCCGGAGCCTTTGTTTGGTCCCAGGCGGGAAACCAGAACCTGGACTGGGCAAGCGTCGGACAGTTCATGTTCCACCCGGCAATACTCAGCGGAGTCGTCGTCACACTCGAGCTATCCGTCTTTTCGATGGTGATTTCCGTAGTGCTGGCGTTCGGTATTGCACTGATGTGCCAGAGCAGGAACCGGTTCACAGCGGCAGTGGGTCAGATCTACGTGTGGTTCTTTCGTGGAGTCCCACTTCTGGTCCAGATACTCATTTGGTTCAATCTGGCCGTTCTTTACCCCACCATTCTGGGAACGGACCACTAATCAGCTGATCTCGGGGTTCACGGCAGGTCTATTTGCACTGTCGCTGGCCGAGTCGGGGTATATGGCCGAAATCATCCGTGGTGGCATACTCTCCGTCAACAAGGGGCAAACCGACGCCGGTCTCAGCATCGGACTCACCCGCGGGCAGACACTGCGACGCATCGTCATCCCACAGACCATTCGCGTCATTATTCCACCGACGGGCAACCAATTCATTGGGTTACTCAAGGCCAGCTCCTTGGTTTCGGCCATCGGGGGAAGCGATTTGCTCACTCAAACCCAGCTCATTTATGGCCAGAATTTCAAGATAGTGCCGCTGCTCATTGTGGCCACCGCCTGGTACCTCATCCTCGTCAGTGTCGCCAGTGTGGGCCAGTACTTCCTCGAGCGCCGGTTCAACCCCGACGGTGCCGCGTCAGGACGGTCCGTTCGGCAGCTGCTCAAAAAAGAAACGTCCTGTTGCAGAAATTCTCCCCTTCCCCTCGAAAGGCGGTCCGGCCATGACGCCTTCCGCAACGAAGCAACCCCTGATGGTTGCTCACGACGTCCACAATGGCTCGGCGGAAACCACATCCTGCGCGGCGTCGACATGACGGTCCAGCCGGGCGAAATCGTCTGTGTCCTGGGCCCCTCGGGTTCAGGAAAGAGCACGCTCCTTCGCTGCATCAATCACCTTGAGCGCATCGACTCCGGCACGGTGGAGGTCGGTGGCGAGCGTGTGGGCTACAGCCACCATAAGGGCGAATTATTCGAACACACCGAACGGGAGGCCGCCCGGATGCGACGCCAGATCGGGATGGTCTTCCAGCATTTCAATCTCTTCACGCATATGACCGTGCTGGAGAAACGTCACTTACGGGCCCCGCCGCGTCCTCGGGCTGTCCAAGGCCGAGGCCATCACCCAGGGACGTGATTCATTGTCCAAGGTGGGACTGGCGGAGAAGGCCAAGGCGTACCCCGCGCAGCTCTCCGGCGGGCAACAACAACGCGTGGCCATTGCCCGGTCCCTGGCCATGAAACCAAAGCTGATGCTCTTCGACGAGCCCACCAGTGCTCTTGACCCGGAACTCGTTGGCGATGTTCTCACCGTCATGAAGCACGTCGCCGAAGAAGGCATGACCATGATTGTCGTCACCCATGAGATCGGGTTCGCCCGTGAGGTTGCCGACCGGGTCGTGTTCATGGATGAGGGGCGGGTTATTGAACACGGCCCCGCAGCAACCGTGCTGACAGCCCGCAACACGAGCGGACCGCGAACTTCCTCCGCCATGTCAAATGAGCGTTCATGGATGGCGTACGCCGGTCCATACATGAGAACCGAGGGGCCTGACTCGTCAGGAGGCGCTCCGGACTGCAACGGTAGGGCGGACTACCGCCTCGCCCGGTGCCTATACATCAGCCGATAGTCTGAGGACTCCGGCCCAGCCCGTCCCGTCAGACCAGCAAAGAGGAGCCTTCAAGAGTGTCCACCTTGGAAACACCGCCCACCGCCGTTACCCCACAAAGTCGGCTAGAGATCCCGGGAACCCAGCCGGTGCCAGCTGCCCCTGCTGCCCGGTCCCTGACCATTTCGGCCTATACCAAGATCCGGGACCGGATCATCAGCGGAGAGCTGGCTCCGGGGACCTGGCTCCGGGAAAGGGAACTGTCCGCCGAGCTGAAGGTTTCACGGGTTCCCGTGAGGGAGGCTCTCTTTCAACTCGAAACGAACGGATTCACCACCACCGGACCCCGTCACGGAGCCGTCGTGAAGCAACTCACGATCCAGGACGTCAACGAAATCTTTGACATTCGCCTAAGCATTGAAGTATCAGCGGCAAGCCTCGCTGCCAGGCAGGTCGTCTCCGGTGCATGTACAGACAGTCTTCTAGAGGCACTGGCACTGGCGGAGGCCCTCGCATCCAGCGATGACGAGCACGGCAAGGCTCAAGCGAATGTGGCCATTCACGACGAGATATTCAAGCTGACCGGCAATGAGCTTCTGGTGTCGATGATCCGTCCGGTGGCCAATCGAATGCGGTGGCTCTTTGGGAACGCCGTACATCAGGATTCCGGACAACTTTGCCTGGAGCACAGGCAGCTTTGTGAAGCCATTTGTGAGGGGCAAGCCGAGCTCGCCTCAGCACTGGCCACGGCGCACATTGAACACAGCAGGAGGCCAGCCATATCCCAACTCGAAGGGAAGCTGCCGGCCCGGCGTTCGACCGAACCCCGGGAAACCCGGTGGGAGGGCAACTAGGCGGAGGTTTCCACCCTAAATGAGCCACGTCTGCTCCTCTACCTAACCCGATACCCCGCGCGGATGGCGACCAACGGCGCCCTTCCCCGGTACGCGCGCAACGATATCCCGCGATTTGACGTGCCAACGGACCACCGGCGTTGTTTGACCGCCGATCCCACCAACTACAAGAGGTGCCCATGACGCCCACTCTCACTGCTTCCATACTTGAAACATTGGTGGATTTGTGGTCGACCATCGCGGCCGTCGAACAGCGCCTCGGTGACATTGCGAGGGGTACCACCCACCAGCCAGGGCGCACCTCCCTCCATTTGCCGTCCTCCGATACCCGCTACCTCGTGATGTCCGGGCTGGCAGATGCCCGGACCCTGACGGCCGTAAAGCTCCTATTGGTCCTTCCCACGCACGTGACGGCAAGACTGCCGACTGAGCGTTCGAGCATTCTACACGCCGACCAATACACGGGTGAGACCCTGGCCCTGCTCGACGGCAGGGTGCCCACACGCATGCGCACTGCTGCGGCAAGCGCCGTCGCCAGCAAATATTTGGCCCGCCCAGCAAGCTCCACTCACGGCCTCCTTGGGGCCGGCGCCTTGGCCATCGCTCACGTGAAGGTAATGCTCCAGGTGCGTTCCATTGACACCGTGGTCCTGTGGTTCCATAGCGCCGCCGTGGAGTCTTTCAGTGCAAAAACCGCTCACAACTCCGTCAACGCCAGTTCGGCGTCGACTATCCAGGAGGTAGTGAAGTCGGCCGATGTGCTCTGCGCTCTGACCCCATCTGTGGAGCCTTTAGGCCGCGGCAAGTGGTTCCGACCAGGGCTCCACATCAACGCCGTCGGAGCCCGTCCCCGTCCAATCCACCGCGAAATCGACTCCGCTGGTATGGGCAGTTCCCAAGTGTTCGTAGACAGCATGGAAACAGCCGTGGAAAAACCCGGTGATATGACGAAGCCGCAGTCTCGATCAGAGACGTCCGCGGAGAACTCGGAGCGGTCGTCGCCGGCCAGCCGGCGGGGCGCAGCATCGACAAGGACATCACGCTGTCTAATTCCGTGGGCCTCGGCCTGCTCGACTTGGCCATCGGCCACGTGCTGTTCGATACCGCCGTCCGCCACAACTACAGACCCCACATCAACATGGCACAGCGAGGAGACTAACCGTGCGTGACAGGCACCGAGGTCGCAGAGGTCTGCCCGCCCCCAGCAAACGATCAACTACGGTGTGGGTCCTACTTGCCTTAGCGCTCGTTTCGATCAACCTGCGCCCGGCAATCACCACCGTCGCAGGCGTCATGGGGCAGCTCCACACCAGCTTCGGAATGGATCCCAACGTGCTGTCCGTGCTGGGTGCCCTGCCCGTGCTAGCTTTTGGAATCTCGGCGCCGTGCGGGCCCTGGCTCGCTCGCCGGCTTGGCGCCGGCCGGGCGGTGGCCGTGGCACTGCTGGTGCTCGCCGCTGCGCTTATCGTCCGTAGCCTGGTGCCTGTCCTGCTGCTCCCAGGAACCTTCCTGGCCGGTGCGGCAATCATGACTGCCAGCGTGCTGGTGCCGCAGATCGTCAAGGCCAACCGGGGGACCGGTTGGTGGATAGGGCTGTGCACCATGGGGTTCGGGCTGGGCGCCGCCTTGGGTGCTGGACTGGTGCAGCCCCTGCAGGACCTGATGGGTGGAAGCCTCGCCTGGGCGCTGGCCATCTGGGCAGTGCCGGCCCTGCTGGGTGCCGGGCTGATCCACCGCGCCGGTGGCGGACGACCGGACGCGGCCGGACCCGTACCGGCGGCGGGGGTCCACCCTGCAGGGGCGGGCGCGGTGCCGCTCCGGAGGCAGCGAACGGCGTGGGCTGTGACCACGTTCTTCGGGCTTCAGGCGCTGCTCTACTTCGCCATCACGTCGTGGCTTGCCGTTTTCCTCGTCTCGAAAGGCCTGGGGCCGGGCGGTGCAGCAGCGCTGCTGGCCTGGTTTAGTCTGGCTGGCTTGCCCGCAAGCCTGCTGGCCCCCGTGCTGGCTGGCCGGCCGGCCGTCTTGCGGATCATGGCGCCCGGGCTGGGCATGCTGGTGGCCCTCGCCCTCTTGGGCGTCCTCCTGGCCCCAGCAGAGCTGCAGCTGCCCATGGTGGGCATCCTGGGGGTTGTGCAGAGTGCCGGCTTCGGCCTGGCTATGGCGCTTGTTGTCATCCGCTCGGCGGGGCCGCAGACAGCGGGCAGACTATCTGCGATGAGCCAGGGGCTCGGCTTCGCCCTGGCCTCCCTGGGCCCACTGGGGGCCGGGCTGCTGCACGAAGCTACGGGCGGCTGGGAGGCCACGTTCTTCGCGTTGGCCGGGGTAGCCTTGCTCCTCGCGAGTGCCGGGTACTTTGCCGTGAGCGGGGCCTTGGTGTCCATGGAATCCGACGAGCCGGACTCTCGGATTCTGCCGGCCTACATCGGAAGTCGCTAGATGTACTAGCCAAGGGACATTAGCAACATGCGGCGCGGCTGAGTGACATGAACAAGACCACTGGGCGAGATAGAACTTGTGTAGAGGTCCATCGATTCAACCCAGAGGTGCTCTTCAGTTCTCCGCAATTCAGTCGGGCAAATGTCAGTGCTGGTTGAAAAGTGAGCCGTTTTGTGGGGTGAATACTTCGCCACGTTGATGGGACTATTCTGGCTCTTCAGAATCCACGGTGTAATTTCTGTCTGAATCCGCCGGAATCCAGTAATGATCTGGCGACGTAGTTGGTGAGGTTCCGGAGGCCCAGGGCTGAGCCTCGGTGGTGCTCTAGCCTCCCGTCAATTGTCTCGGTTGGGCCGCTGGAGGTACCGGGTTGGTCGAAGTAGGCGAGAACGTCCGTTGCCCGGCGTTTGAGTGTCCGCCCCAACGTTTTGAGTTCCGTGGGCCGGGCTCCGGTGCTGAGGGGGCCAATTTCGGCCTACATCTGTATTCTTTCCTTGGGCTCGGTCTAGTTCGCGGTCGGCGATGATCATGCGTTGGTAGATGCCCCAGGTGGCTGCCACTTCACCATACGTACCCAGAGCTGAAAGGTTTTTCAGTCGCTTTTGTTCTTTCTCGGTAAGCAAACCTCCGCCGGGATGAAGGGTTCGTCTGGCTTTGTAGAGCGGGTCGCCGGCACGTCCGCGATGCCCGGACGTTGTCTGTTGAACCCTGCACCGGCACACATCCAGTGCGTCCCCGGCCAGGCGAGACCGTCCCGCAAGCCGTTGGCGGATTCAACCGGTCGTGCACCACCACCTTTGTAGTGAGGTGTGGTGCATACATTCGAGGGTGAATTCATCAAGAGGTCTTCTCTTTGTCACTCAGCCACGCCGCATGTCCCTAACGTCCCTGGGTAATACACCTAGGCCGCAGCACATGTGAGCGATGACGTCTATTAGGTGGCTGCAGCCCGATTGTGAGTGGCAGCGATCGCTGCCACTCTGTAACGGTCGCGGCTACGTTTGGTCAGCGGACTTTTCCTCGGGTGGATGCGATGCCGCTGCCCAGCGTCAGGAGGGCCAGGCCCAGCATGGCTGCTTCGGCCGGAACCCACGAGTCAGTGACGGAATGCAGTGCGCCGATAGCGAAGGGGAAG
The DNA here is from genome assembly GCF_001281315.1 of Arthrobacter sp. ERGS1:01. Taxonomy (NCBI): domain Bacteria; kingdom Bacillati; phylum Actinomycetota; class Actinomycetes; order Micrococcales; family Micrococcaceae; genus Arthrobacter; species Arthrobacter sp. ERGS1:01. Next base: position 6,250 of record NZ_CP012479.1, read on the forward strand.
ACAGCAGCGATCATGTATCCAGTTGCCTGAGCCTTGCCAGATAGGGTCATGGTGGCTTCATGTGAGCCGGCCTTGACGCTGAAGAGAACGAAACTGAGCGAGAAGGCCCCTGTGACTCCAGTGGCCAGGAGGACGGCGCCCATGAACGCAGTGTTCCCGGTTCCGAGGAGGAGCATGGTCGCTCCGACGAGCTGGAACGCGGAGAGCACTAGGACTGTCTTGGTCAAACCCAGGAGGCGTAGAGCCAGGGGAGGTGTGATGAAGCAGGTCAGGATTCCTGCGAAGCTGAAGGCACCGACACCGATGGTGGCTTGCGGCAGTGGGACGGATTTCCCTAGGAGCAGTGGCAGCAGCCACGAGGCGACGAGGTAGAAGAACGATGCCTGGGCGCCGAAGAAGGTTCCGACGGCGAGGATGACGCCCCGGCTCGTTCCTTCGGACGCTGATGTTTCCGGCGTTGTGCGGGTTCCTTTTTGCTGTGAGCATGTCCGTGACTCCCGCAGGCTGGTTTGGATCCAGAGGATGCCTGCAATGCTCGTGAGGGCCCCCATCAAGGCCAGGGTGGCGCGCCACCCCAGTCCGAGTCCGTCGGAGAGGGGGAGAGCTAGGACGACGCCGATTCCTCCACCGGCGGACATTAGCGCGGTGTACAGGCCGGTGATGATTCCGATCCTTCGGGGGAAAAAGCGTCGTGCCGCCAAAGGGAGGACGACATTTCCGATACATAGACCGGCAGCAAGGAGCCCGGTGCCGAGAAATAGCAGGGCGGAACCTGGCAGTAGCCGAAGTAGGCTCCCGAGGAATGCTATCGCCATCCCTGCTGCCAGCAGGGATGACATCCGGATTCGTTGTGCGAGGCGGGGGACGAGCATGGAGAACGTCGCGAAGACCACAAGTGGAACGGACCCTAGAAATCCTAGCTCTGTGGCGGAGAGCCCGCCGTCGCTCAGGATCACGGGGGTGAGGGCCCCGATTGCCGTCAGCGGCGGGCGGAGAACGAGAGCGGTGAATATTATCGCCGCCAACACGGGCGATAGCCACAGCGTTCCCTTGTTTGGAGTGTAGGGCGTATCGATCGGCGAGATGGTCGTGCTGTGCTGTTTCATGGGACACCGCTTGGAATAGTCGGGATTGGCTTGCTGGCAGGTCACGGCACTTGGCGGGCCGGGTACCGTGACCTGCTTTTTAGGCCGCTGGGTGCCTGGTGCCCGGTTTGAAGGCATGGGTTCTCGAGGCGATCGCCACGATTGTCGACAAGACAATCAGCAGGAGTGCTGCGGGCGGGAGTGAGGCCGTTCCGAGGCCTTCGAGGAGAAGCCCGCCCACGGTTCCCGCAATGAAGATTGCCAGGTTCCAGCCCGTAACAAGGACTGCCTGGGCGATATCCCCGTTGGCGCCTGCGGCGTCCCCGTTAGCGGTCTGGAGTAGCGTTGGCGCTCCGCCGAAGGTGAGTCCCCACACGATGATCGCGGCGATGATCGCTGCGGAGCTTGCAGAACTCACGGCGAGGAGCACCATGCTCACGGCGAAGAGCGCCAGGCTCCCGAGCACGAGCAGCCTCAGCCCTCGATCGACGAGGATACCGGTGACCCAGATTCCACCGATCGCGGATACCCCGAAGATCAGGAGGACCACGTCGGTCCGAAGACCGGTTCCCGTTGACTCGATAAACGGAGCGATGTAGGTGTAGAGGAGGTTATGGGCGAGCATCCAACCGACAGTGACCGCCAGGATCGAGACGATCCCGGGAATCTTCAGCACGCGTCGCACCGGAACTCCCGATTCGGCGCTGGCTCCCGGCACGTTCGGCAGGGATGCCATGATCCATCCAAGAAGAAGCAAGGTGAGGGCGGACATCGCCCCGAAGGTCCAGCGCCAGCCGACGATCGAGCCTAGGAAGGTCGCTAGCGGTGTGCCGAATGATAGCGCTACGGGAGTTCCTATCAGAGCTACTGCGAGGGCGCGGCCGCTCAAGGCGTGGGGGACGATGCGGCGGGCGTACCCGGCGATCATTCCCCAAACGACGCCCGAGCAGACGCCGGCGATCAGGCGCGCCACCAGGGAGATCTCGTAATTCCAGGCCAGCCCGGTCAAGGTGTTGGCCATGAGGAAGACGAGCAGGGTCACCAGGAGCAGCGGGCGTCGGGGCAGCCGTCTTGTGAAGATCATCGCAGGGATTGTGGCGATGACCGGACCGATGGCGTAGAAGGAGACCAGCTGGCCGGCGGCGCCCTGCGATACGGAGAAGTCTTCGGCGATCGAAGGGAGGAGTCCGGCCGGCAAGGTCTCGGTCATCATGACCACGAAGCCCGTCATTGCCAGGGCCAGGAGGGCCAACCAAGGCAACGAATCCTTACTCTCGGTCTGGGCTGATGGCTTTGGTGTTGTTGCTTGGAGGAGTTCTGGTTCTGTACTCATGGTTTACTATCTTTTTCTGTGGTCAGCACGAGGGGTGGTTGCGGGTCGGGTGTTCCTCGGCCGGGCGGACACCCCTCGTGGTTCTTTCTGGTCGTCCTCGTGCACGGGCTCGGTTCAGTTGGCGGGCGGTGTCGTGGTGGCGATGGTGATGGACTTCAGCTGGGTGTATTCGTTGAGAGTTTCAAAGCAGAACTCTCTTCCGATCCCGCTATCTTTGAAGCCACCGAAGGGGACGCCGCCGGAGAGGTTAAAGTATTGGTTAATCCAGACGCTTCCGGTTTCGAGACGATCTGCAGTGTCCATGGCGTTCTTCAGATTCGACGTGTAGATCCCGGAGGCCAGACCGTAAGGGGTGTCGTTGGCTTCGGCAATCATGGTCTCGTAGTCGTTCCATTTGATGACGCACAGGACTGGGCCGAAGATCTCCTGCTGTGCGACGTCCATCGAGTTCTCGACCTCGAGGATCGTGGGCTCGATGAAATTCCCGTTTTCGTATCCGGGGACGTAGGTACGATGACCGCCGGTGACCAGGCGGGCACCTTCAGCGATTCCGGAGGCGATCATCGACATGACCTTGTCGGCGTGCTGTTGATGGATCATCCCGCTGAGATCGGTCTCCTCGTCAAGAGGCGGGCCAATCCGGAGGGAATTGAAGCGAACCACGAGTTTTTGCATGAACTCGTCGTAGATGTCCTCGTGGAGGAAGAGACGGGTCCCGGCAAGACAGGACTGGCCGTTGCACATGAGAACTCCGAAGGACGCGTTCGCCACGACGGCGTCGAGGTCATCGATGTCGGGGAAGACGATGTTCGGACTCTTGCCTCCGAGCTCCAGGATCGAGGAGACGAGTCGGGAAGATCCGGCCCCGGCGACGATCCTGCCGACTTCGGTGCTACCGGTGAACGCCAGCTTCCTGACCTTCGGGTGTGCAAGTAGAGCTGAACCTACTTCCTCGCCGAAGCCGGGAACCACGTTCAGAACCCCTGGCGGGAAGATATCGGCGGCCAGGCGCGCCAGTTCCATCACCGAAACGCAGGCGTTGCGGTCCGGCTTCAAGACCACCGTGTTGCCAACAGCCAGCGCCGGTGCGATCTTGAAGGCCGTCATCACCGCGGGGTCGTTCCACGGGATGATCTGACCGCACACACCCAGCGGCACGCGCTTGGCCACGAGATATCCGGACGCGAGCTGGCGCCCGAAACCTTCGTGTGCCAGGACCACTGACGCGAAGTAGCGTAGTTGAACCACGGTTGCTACGTAGTCCTCACGCATTTCGCGGATATGCCGCCCCGTGTCCAGGGCCTCCAACCTCGCCAACTCCTCCGAATGCTCCTCGATGACCGCGGCAAACTTCATAAGCAGTTCCGCACGCCGCTCCGCAGGCAACGCAGCCCAGGCCGGAAATGCCCGATCCGCAGCCTCGACCGCCTCATCGACTTCCTTCTGGCCCGAACGCATCACCCGGCCCAACAACACCCCCGAAGCGGCCTCTCGCGCCTCGAACCATTCCGCCCCCAACGAACGGAATGAACCATCGATAAACGCCCCGTATTCACGGACATCACGATCCACCATGACAACCTCCTGTTTGAAATCAATATTACTACTGTACGATACGTATCGTACATATTGCAAATTGTCAGGCTTCCCCCACGTGCGCCGTTCGCTGCGGGGTGGGGGGCGTAAGGTGGATCGTTCGACCATGTTGAGGGAGATGGTTCCGGGGATGGGTTAGTCTCGACGCTGCGGCGTCACGGACTGGTCTCTGGACCTGGGGAGTCGTGGCGTGTCCGAGGGGGATCATCACGAGGCCGTCCTTGAATGCGTCTGCTCTACATCGCCGGAACCGAGCCGCAATGTCGTCGACGGTGGAACTGCTGAGGGTAGGGAGACTGAGGGCTGTGAAAGTGGTTGCCGTCTCGGATGTCTCCGGAGTGAGCCAGGTGGCGGGTTCGCTGAGGGTCTGGGTTCCAGTTGAGTTTCGGGTGGTCCATGCCACCGGTGAGGTGGCCCTTTGGAGTATCTTGAACACGATCGACGTGAGCCGTCTGAGGACTTGTTGTCGGTGTGTGCGTTGGGAGCTTTGCTGATCCAGACCACAGCATCCATGCGAGGCCTCCTTGAACATTGCCCTTCTTGTGTGGTTGAAGACGGTCTTCGGTACCAGAATTTCCGGGAGCCAGGGAATCGTGAGGATGACAGGCTTGGGCCCATGAGTGACGACCATTCATTGAGGTTCAGCTGGTTGCCTTTGGGTTCAATGAAATCGCCTCGAGCGCCAACGAAGATGCCTGCGCCGCACCCTTGAACTCCACTGGAATTCAAGGGTGCGGCGCAGGCATCTTCCGGTATCGAAGAGATCAGCTGAGCATCGTCAGGATCTCGTCGTAGTTTCCGTTGATTTCGGCGTTGCGAAGGGGAGCGGCCGCCTCGACGACGATCTCCTTCGCCTCCGGGTTTGCCTTGAGCAGGGAGATCACTTCGGCGACGAAGGCGTCGATCGGCATCGCAGATTCCGAGTTCTCCTGGCCCATCATGGTAGTACGCACTCCCGGCGGAGCGATCTCGATGCACTGGATGGAAGTGTCCGCGAGCTGAACCCGCATGCTCTCGGTGAACATGTGGATTGCGGCCTTGGAAGCGTTGTAGGTGGGAGTAATTGGAAGGGGTACAAACGCCAACGCGGAAGAGATCGTGAGGATGGCCGCGGAGTCTTTTGTGCTCAAGAAGGGGATGAACTGCGCAACCAGCCTGATCGTCCCGAGGATGTTCGTCGTCACGGTCCGCTCCGCAACCTGGAGGAAGTCCGGAGTCTTCAGGTTCTCCGGTTCCATGATGCCGGACATCGTGATGAGCACGTTGAGATCCGGGTGCGACGCAGTCACTTCCTCGTACGCATGGCGGATCGAGTCCTTGTCGTCGACGTTGATCCCAACGGTTCCGATGGTGGGGTGGCTGTTCCTGATCTCCTCCAGGCGCTCGAGGCGGCGTCCGCCGACGATGACCTTGTTCCCCTCGTCGGTGAGACGGAGGGCGACCTCGAGGCCAATTCCGGACGTTCCGCCGGCAATGAAAATGGTGTTCTTTGAGATCTTCAACTTAGGTTCCTTTGTGTAGTGAGATGAAAGCTGATGGTGGGTGGCTAGTGAAGGCCGCCGCCGACGATGAGGGTCTCCCCGGTGAGCCATGAGGAGTCCTCGGAGATCAGGAAGCAGGCGGCTCCGGAGATGTCGTCGGGGACTCCAATCCGTCGAAGCGGAGTACGCTCCTTGATCTCGCTCTTGAAGGATTCCGAGGAGAACTCGCTTTGGCGCATCCCGGGGGTCTCGGTGAGTCCGGGATTGATTGAATTGACTCGCACCCCGCGAGGGCCCAGTTCGTTGGCGAGTGTACGGGTGATGGCGTCGACCGCGCCTTTGCTGGCGTTGTACTCGACGGATCCCGCCGGGGTGAACGACGAGACGCTGGAGCCGATGTTGACGATGCTCGCACCGGACTTCGGGAATAAGGGGAGGGCTTCCCTGATGGCGTATGTTAGCCCGAAGACGTTGACCGAGAAGTGACGGGAGAACGATGCGGATGAGACTTTTTCGAGGGGAGCGGTGGCGAAGACGCCGGCGGAGTTGACCAGCGCATCGATCGACGAGGCATGATTGCGGATCTCCTCAAATAGCGCCATCACCCCTTCCTCGCTGGAAAGGTCCGCTTGGAATGCCGCTGCATTGCGTCCGGTGTTCCGGAGCTCGGACAGGGTCCTGTCTGAGGCCTCGCGATCCGAAACATACGCGATCAGGACATCGGCCCCGTGTGCTGCTGCCTTCAGTGCGATCGCCTGGCCAATGCCCTTGGTGCCTCCGGTGACGAGGATGGTCTTCCCGGATAGATCGATCATGGCCTTCTCCTTAGCTTCTGCGGGATTATTGTGAACCCATTTAGAACTCTAGTGTACAGTACGTATCGTACATATTACAGTTTCTGTGACCCTCCCGGTAGGTCAGGCCATGGAATCAGCGATAAGTTGATTCGGAGACCTGAAGGGGTTTCCGTGAGATCTAGGAGGGTTCATGGGGCATCAGACCCCTGCTGACGTCGAGGCCGAAGTGGCGACACCACCGCGTGGAGCGCGGAGCGAAGCGGTTCATCAAAAGGCGCTGCAGGCGGCGGCGGTTCTCCTGAAGGCCGGGGGATTGAAGGCTGCGACGGTTGATGCTGTCGCGGCGGCCTCCGGGGTCAGCAAGGTGACTCTCTACCGGCATTGGCCCTCCCGCCAAGCGATCGCTGCGGAAGCCTTCGGGATGCTGATGGGGAAGTACCTGGTCATCCCGGATGCGGGTGATCCGCCCGCGGACCTGAGTGCCTATCTCGCCGACATCGGCCGCTTCTATCGGGGTCCCCTGGGGTCGGTCTTCGCTGAGCTCGTCGGTGCGTGTGCCAATGATTCGACCACTGCGGCGTATTTTCGGACTTTCTTCCTCGATGAGCGCCGCCGGGGGTTCGCCTCGCTTGTTGAGCGGTGCATCGAGTCCGGGTATTTCCGGGCGGACATCGATCTCGACGAGGCGATCGACCTGTTCTTTGGCCCGCTGGTCTTTAGGTTGCTTGTCGGGCACGCAAAGATCGACGACGATTCGGTGCGATCGATCATCGATCACGGAGTCCGAGGCCTGCGCGCCAATCCGCTCTCCACTTAGGCAGCTGGAGCTGACGGGGGAATCGCTCGGGCGGCGCGTCCACTAAAGAGTTCAGGCGGATCCAGGCCGTCGCCGCGGTTGCTGTGGGTGCTTCTTGTCGTATCTCATCGGGAGTCCCAAGGACCACTGAAGGCATGGCGGGTGGGTGAACGAGACCTCGCCGACGTCGTCGCGCAGCCTAATCCCGGGCGGTCGGTCAGGCACATGGGAGCCTTCAGGGAAAGGGTGCTGTGTCTAGGCCACACAGGTCACCGAGGCCCTTGGTGGGTTCCCTGTCGCAACGGGGTTGGAATTCGTGGCTACTCCTCGCCGGCGAATACCACTGCGCCGTCGACCCATGTCGATGTGATTGGCACATCGATGAGCTGATCGCCGGAGACCTTGAGTGGGTCATCGGCCCACATCGTCAGGTCGGCGCGGTAGCCCGGCCGGATGCTTCCGGCATCATTGTCCCCCTGAGCCCTGGCCGCCCACAGGGTGAATCCTTTTAGCGTTTCGGTCGGCGATAGCCGCTGCGCCGGTTCGAAGACATGCGCATCGGGCTGTCCGGGCGTGCGCCGCAGCCGGGCCCACGCCATACCGATCCGCACGTCGTATTGGGCGACGGGCCAGTCGGAGCCCAGCGCAAGCGGTGCGCCCGAAGTTAGTATGTCCTTCACCCGCCAGGCGAGGCTGGCCCGGTCCGGTCCCAGCCGACTGGACCAGGAGTCGGAACCGTCGGCATTGCGCCATTGCATGTGCAGTGGCTGCATGGACGCCGTGATGCCAGCACCGGCCAGCCTGGGGAGGTCTTGGTCGGCGAGGCACTCGAGGTGCTCGATCCGGTGCGGTGCGCTGCGGGTCGAGGCCACTCCCGCGGCAATGTAGGCGTCGATAGCCACTCCGATGGCCCTGTCTCCGATCGCATGAGTGGCGATTTGGAAGCCCTCGTCGCTGTAGTGCTTGACTGTGGTCGGGAACTCGCTTGGGTCTGGCCAGAACGAGTACAGGCCCTCGCCGGAGGTATCGGCCTCGTACATCCATCCGGTGCCGGTGTCGATCACTCCATCGAGGAACATCTTGATAAGTCCACCGCGCCAGCGACGACCGGAACGGTGCTTGGCCGCGAGGTAGTCGCGGACCGCCTGGGCATCCATCCCGGGCTTGTGCCCCAGGGCAGCAACCAGCCGTACTGGAAGCCCGGCGTCGGTGCTGTCGATTTCATCGAGAAAGTCCAGTGAGGCGATGTCCCCGTCCATGATCGATCCGGCCGTGATGCCGCTCTTGGCGAGGTTCATCATGATTTCGCGGGCGCGCCCGATTGCCTGTGCGCGGGTCAGGGCCGGCGCGGCGGCAGCGACCAGGGCATATGCACTCGCCTCACGAAGCTCACCGGTGGGCAGGCCTTCGTCGGTGACGACGATCTCCGAGGAATCTGGGAATCTCCTGGGCCCGGTGATGTCTGCTGCCTTCAGTGCTGCCCGGCTTGCCAGAACGGTGTGCAAGTCGAAAAGCTGCAGGAACGTCGGAAGCCCGCGGACGGCGCCCTCAATCAGCTCCGCGGTGATGGGGCGCCCCTCAAAGACGCCGTAGTCCACGTTCCATCCCCGCACCCAGCCGGACGGTTCGTGGGCCAGCACCCGATCGGCCTCAGCGCGCAGTGCGGCCAGGAAACCCTCGAGCGTCTTCACACCACCGAAGTCGACTCCGATAGTTGCCTCGACCCCCTCGATGGGGTGGATGTGCGCGTCGATCAGGCCAGGGGTCACGGTGTGCCCTTGGGCGTCGACGATGGACGTGTCCGATCCCCTGTGTTCCTTGAGCAGTGCCGCATCGCCGGTGGCAACAACCCGACCTCCCGCCATGACGATCGTGTCACAGCCAGGCCGCGCCGGGTCGAGGGTATGAACCGAAGCGTTGACGATAATGGTGTCGGCAAACATGTTGGACATGGGTGTTCCTTAGTCGTGGCTGTGAATCTGTGCCGGCCCTCCGGGCCCGGATGAGTTCAGGGGTGGCGACAAGCGTGCGAGCGGCGAGTTTCGTGCCACCTATCCACTGGCACGGAGTGGTTCGATAGTCGACTCGTTCGGGCTGGAACTGGAATCCGCGCCGTCGGGGGTCCAGTGTGGAGGGTGGATTCGCGCGCCGCCGAACATCGGGAACTGGATCGCACCTGCATGACTGGCCAGCAGTTCCCAAGGACGGTTCAGGCCCAGTGTTCCCAGCTCCCGCGCCTGCGTTACCCGGTCCAGATCCAGGACGCCGATGAGGACTTCCTCGCCGCTACCGGCGATTTGCATGATCGTCCCGTCCGGGTCGGCGATCACGCTGTTGCCGACGCCTACCGGGTCGGAGGCGTTGACGTTGACCACGAAAATCTGGTTGGCGAACGCGTTCGCCCGAGACATGACTATTTCCATCTCGCGGTCCCGTGTCGAGGTGAGGGTGGGTTGGATCATGACCTCGGCACCCAACCAGGCCAGTTGCCTGGCAACTTCGGGAAAGCTGCCGTCATAGCAAATGGCCAGTCCCACACGGCCGATCCCTTCTATGTCAAAGGCGACGAATTCCGAGCCCGGTTGCGAGGTCTCATAGGGCGCCCACGGGAAGAGTTTGCGGTAGCGGGCAACAATGTCACCCTCCGGGCTGACAGCGATTGCCGTGTTGTAGACCAACCCGTCCTCGCCGATCTCGTTAAGGGACCCGGGCACCAGCCAGACGTCCAGTTCCCGCGCCAGAGCGCCGATCCTCTCCGTTAGAGGACTCGGGATCGGTGCGGCCGAGCGGGCCTCGTAATCGGGGTCAGAGGCCAGTAGCCGGTCCGGGGCAGTGAGAAGCAGCTCGGGTGCGACGATCAGGTTAACGTGGGGGAAAAGTGAGCGTGCATTCGTTGCCTGCTGCTCAAATTTCTGCCAGGTTGCTTCGAGGTCCTGCGGCACGGGGGCCGTTTGCAGGATGGCAAGGGTGAGAGTGCGCATGGTGGTCTATTCGCTTTCAACTTGTTTGATTTCGAGGTTCTCGGTGACCCTCAGCTGCAGCGGCGGGCTGTTCACATCGCCTTGGGGAAGGCTGTTCTGCCGGAAGAAGCCTGGCAGCGCCGGCCGAATCACCAGGACGACGACGATGCCCAGGACAAGGGCGCCGACGCCGATCCAGAAGACCGTTCCGATGCCGAGCCAGGAGGAATTGACGTAGGACGGGCTGAACATGTCAATGGCGCTGATGACGAACGCAGCGGCCATCAGCAGTGCGCCGGCTCCGGGCAGGATGCCCTTGACGAGCAGAGCCTTGGGCGAGCGGAACTGCTTGCGGAAGTAGATCACGCACGCTACCGCTGTCGCCCCGTAATAGGCGGCGATCAGGAGCCCGACAGAGAGGATCGCGTCGCCAATAAAGTTTGGGGCGATGAGGGTCAGCCCAATCAAGACGACGATGCTCAAACCTCCACACCAGAGGGTGGCGACATAGGGGGTCTTCCATACTGGGTGGATTCGGCTCAAGCGTGCCGGGAGCGCCTTGAACACGCTCATGCTCAGCCACATGCGGGGCGTGCTGACAGTGACAGTCATCATGGCGGCCAAAGCTGAGAGGCCGACGGCCAGTACGATGATCTTCCCGAAGATCGGCCCGGTTGCGCCGGGGCCCAGAGCCGAGAAAACGTCGCCAACGATGTTCGGTGCCCCGATACCGTTGCTGCCCGATCCGGCGTAGGCGAGAGCGGCGAATGAGGTGGTTCCGTAACAGGCCAACAAGATGATCGTGGAGAGGACAACGGCGCGGCCAGGTGTGCGGGAGCTGTCGGTCGTTTCCTCGTTCACAGAGATCAGCGCATCCCATCCCCAGTAGATGAACAGGCACAACAGCACGCCTTGAGTCAGGCCGCTGAGGTCGCCGAAATTGAAGGGATTCAGCCAGTCCAGGGTGGGAGTTTCGGCGCCGGCGAGGGCTGACCCATTGGCCGCGTGCACGAAGGCACCCACACAGAAGCCGCCGATCGCTACGAGTTGGAGAGCGATCAGAACGTATTGCAACCAGGCAGCGATCTCGATGCCGCGAACGGCGACCAGTGTGCTGAGGATGATCAGAGTGCAGCCGATGAGGGAAACGATCAGCGCGTTGTCCGCCAACGACCCCAGTCCGAGGAACTGCAGAAAATAGGTCGTTGCCACCTGAGCCAAGGCAGCCATGGAGATGAAGCTCGCGATCTGGGTGATCCAGCCACCCAGAAACCACCCGGCCGTGGGCCCGAAGACACGGGAGGTCCAGACAAAGTTTCCACCGCAATCTGGCATCTCGCTATTGAGGTCGCGGAAGGCGAAGGCAGTCAACAGAATCGGAATGAACCCAAGCACGAACGCGGCGGGCGTGTGCTGGCCCACGGCCACGACCACGAAACCGAGCGTCACTGCCAGGCTGTAGGCAGGCGCCACCGCAGCCAGGCCCAGGGCCATCGAACGGGCCAACCCCAATGAATTCCCGCGCAGGCCCTTCGTCTGGGACCCTGGTCTTGGCGTCGCCTTTGATAGCTCCTCGGAATCTTGTCTCGCCATGATATTGAGCCTTCCCGGCTGATGGAAAATGTTATTTGAATCACATTCAAACAACTCGGAGTGTGGTTGTCAAGGGTCAGCGCGAGACCCAAGGGGATGGATGGGGCAGAATGGTTCCATGTCACGTCCGAACACTCAGGCCCTCCAACGCGAACGGCTGATCAACGCAGCGAGACTGGTCGCCGCGCGCGACGGATCGGCAGGAACGACGCTGCGGGCGATTGCCACGGAAGCACAGATGGAGCCCAATGCTGCTCTTTACTACTTCGAGGGCCTCAGCGCGTTGGTCCGCGAGGTCGTCAGGGTGGTTACGGGTGAATTCATTGCCCAGCTGGACGCGGCGGTCGACAAACAGGCTCCGTCGGCGCCGGCAATGCTCAGTGCCGCAATCCAGGCAGGCATTACGGGAGGGCTGGACAATGACCTCTCCACCATTCTTTACGAGTTCTGGAGCACGAGCCTGCGCGACCCCGAAATGAGCGCCATCGAACGCTTCCTTACCGACAAGCAAATCTCTATCTATCAGGGCATCCTGGATGCGGGTGTCGAAGCCGGTGACTTTGACATCACAATGCCAACATCTGATGTTGCCCGCCTGTTACTGGGAATGGAAGACGGGCTGGTCATGGGGATCCTTACCGGCAGTGTCGACCGGGTGCGCATCCTCGCTGCGGTCTGCGGCGCCGCGGAGTCGCTCGTGTCATGCCCACTGCCCGCACTCGACCCCTGTTCAACAAACGCGCGAGCGGAGTGAACTGCCCCATAGGATGTTTCAGGCAGTCAGTGCCGGCAGCGGACTTGATTTCATCCCAGTCCATGACGCCCAGGCGGCACCACGCAGTCCACCGTCCGAGGGATTGCTCCTCGCACGTCGGCCCACATCCTGACCCGTTGGGACAGGGCGAATTCAATCGGTCGTCGCACCAGGGGTTTCTCTGGTTCCGATAGTAGCTGTTCCATGGCTTGCGCGGGGGTCCTGCCACCTAGGATTTTGCGGGGCCGGGCGTCGAGCTCGGTGGCGACTTCCAGCGGCCGCTTCGGTGAATGCACGGACAAATCCGTACCCTTGGGAAAGTACTGGCGCAGGAGTCCAGTGATGTTCTCTCTCTAATAGGTCTTGGCAGGTCTGGTACCCGCTGGCAAGGTTGGTGCTGATCTATCTTGGTGTGACTCTGGTGTTTTCTGACCGTTGAATTTCCAACGTGTTTTGCCAACGACTCGTCCACCCTGATGGATCGGCATCGGCCCGGTCATCGACCTCGGTAGGTCGTTCGCTGATCAAGACCATGTCCGAGATCTTGCCAGGCCGATTACCTGCGGATCGTCTGGGTCGCCTGACGGCACGGCCGGTCCTGAGGTGTTGGTGCAGGTCAGGAAACAAATGTCCACGCCCCTGCGCATACAACGCCTGGTAGATCGTTTCGGGACAAACTCGCATCTCGGCCCGGTCCGGGAACGAAACGGACAGGTGATCACTGATCTGCCGGGGACTCCACTTCACGCATAGCTTGGCCTGCACCAGGTCGGCCAGTTCCATCTCGTCGAGCTTACTGCCCTTGGGCCGGCACCCGCGCAGCTCGGCTTGCTTCTGGGCCGCATGTGGTGCATACGTTCCACGGCCCCGCCTACCCTCGCGGATCCATTGCGGCGTAGCTCCCTGCTGATCGTCGAGGCGGAGCGGTCCAGCTGCATCGCAATTGACCGTGCACTGCCCCCAGCAAGGTGCAGACCAGCGATCAGCAGCCGCTCCTCCAACGACAGGTACCGGCCCGAAGGTTCAGGTTTCTTCCGCGGGATCCGCCCGCCAGTTGCTTGCCGCCAACGCCGCCCGGTTCGTCCATCCACTCCTACAGCGTTGCACGCCGCAATCAACGTCGAACCCTGGGCCATCAGCACCCAGAACTGGGCTTCCTTAGCAATCCGTTCCGTTTTCGAATGCATGCACAACACCTCACAACAAAGGGGGTGGTGCGACGACCGATTGAATCCGCGCAGTCTAGAGGGCGCTGCCTATGCCACCTCGCTACGACTTCCGCAACTGACTGAGCATCAGCGACACCAGCAAAGAAGTGCCGGAGTCAAGATCCTCGAGGTCGAGTCCAAGCAGATCTTCGCGTCGGTGAAGCCAGGAAAAGGGGGTGGACCGGCTGAGGAAAGCATCCGGCCCGACGGCGGACTGGTTGCCGCCCAAAACCGAGTTAAGCGTGAGCAACTTCATATGGATGGCATCATCGCGGGCCTTGGCACGGAAAACGCATTCCAGTTCCTTTTCCACAAAGCCCTGTACCCGGGGGATCGTTGCGGAACCGTGCCAGGAGTCAGCGCAGGTGGACCTCTGAGTGTGCGCAGAGTGCTAGCGATCGGCCACAGGGTTCGCTCTTCCAGAACTTTGTCCCCGATGGCCAGGGATCACGCCCACCGCACCGGATTGAATGCTGGTCGTCAACGAGTTGCCTGCGGTGGATTTGAGAGTGTCGACAGTAGGATCAGCTTTTGACTTTCCTGGTCCTGCTCGGACAAGGGATTCTGGTGCCGAGGAGGTCCAGAGACGCCGAACATCACGGTAATGTACAGGGGCGAGGAGTAGGGACCCAATGCTGCGACCCGGGTCAGATGTTCGGCATCTGCCGTCTGGAAGCGGAGCCTAGGGGTTTGTCGGACGTCACCACAGTCGGGACACTCTGGCCTCAGGGTAGGCCAGAGTGTCCCGCCAGCTGGAGCCATTGGCCAAGGCAGTCTTCTCCTCGACGCTCAGCGGGAGGAGTCCAGGGTAAAAGGTGCTCATGAGGTGTCTGTCGTTTTCCTGGTGGCGGATCCGGTTCTGTGTTCTTGTCGGCCGGGCTGTTTCGCTTAGCCGCCCGGCCTGACGGGCAGGCGAAGGGGCAATGATCCTTTGGGGCGGTCAGCCGTCCTGGAGGGCTTCCTGGCGGCGTTGTTCGAGAGTGTCGCGGACGCGGGCGACGTCGCGGGGGTAGCAGAAGTACAAGCTGGTGAGGACTGCCGCGTTGATGAGCATTAAGATGACCAGGGTCCACAGGAATACGGCCTGGATGCCGATGGTGGCAGCAAGGGTTCCGGCACCGAGGGAGAAGGCCGCCCACCCGAGGGTTTCGAAAACGGTGATGAAAATGGCGAAGGCCTGACTGCGCAGTTCCGGAGGAACAACGGCCGCGACAATGGGTCGGTTGGCAGGAGGGTTCGCGCCCTGAGCGAAGCCCATGAGGGCCCAGAAGACTCCGTAGATCGCGATGCTGTCGTAGTGGAACTGGGTAGCAAAGAAGGCCACGGCGGCGAAGAGTATTTGCGCTCCTTGGAGATAGGCAACACGCCCGTTGCTGGGGAGTACACGGTCTAGAAGGGCCACCAGCCACCCACCGCCGACTGTCCCCGTAAAGTAGCCAAGACCAAAGGGCACAAGGACCACGGCTGCGACGGCATTCGTAAAGCCACGTTCGGTGACCAGGAATTGAATGCCGAAGATGGTGATCAGTAGGTGCCCGGAGAGCAGGCGGGAGACCATCATGATGGAGAAAGAGCGTATCCGGAAAAGCGACATGACTGCCCGTGCACTGACCTTGGGGGTGATACGGTCGCGACCTGAAAGGTCCGCGAGTTGCCTTTCGGATGCGCCGATACCGGGGTCGCGGAGCAGCAGGGCCACGGCGAGGCCACCGGCAATACAGATGGCCCCGATGGTCCACATTCCGTAGCGCCAGCCGTCGGACAGTCCGGTGAACAATGCGATGAGCGGGGCGATGAAGGAGCTGATCAGACTCATGGAGCCGTAGAAGTACCCGGCGGCCCTGCCACGCTGGGAGTCATCGAACGAGTCGGCGATGATGGAGTTGGCGATTGGGCTTCCGCCAATGATGGCAGCCGACATGAGTGAGTTGAAGATCAGTAGTTGGATGAAGTTTTGGGAGAAGCCTGCAGCGATGCCGAAGGCGCCGCCGGTGAGGGTGGTGATGATCAGGGTGTTGCGGCGTCCGATGCGCCCTGCCAGCCACGCCCAGGCGGGGCCGGTCGGGACTGCAACGAGCTTGCCGAGGGCGGCGAGTAGGCCAAGGTGGCTGCTTTGCAGTTTCAGGGCCGCGGCGATCGTAGGGAACAGGGTGGCGCTGAGCCCGGCCTCGGTGTTGTCGACCACTGTCACGCCGGTGAGAGTAGCCAGGTTCCGCCAGCGGTGGGGAACGCGCCGTGCCTGCGCCGTGCCTTCGGCTGTTCCGGGTTGGGTTGTTGGGGTTGTCATCGGGGGGTCCTGTCTGCATTGGCAGGGATGGGAGGGTTGGAGGTGCTGCTTAGGGGGCGGCGATGGGGGCGAGATCTTCGGCCAGGTTGACCAGTGCGGGCAACGGGAGAGGGCTGACCTTGGCCAGGTCGTAGAGGCTGAGCTGGGCCGGGATGTTGACCAGTTCCGTCCGGACAAGGTGCGGAAGGTGTTTCCCCAGGGCGGCGCGGGACTTCTGGTCCTGGAGCAGCGCGAGAAGCGGGACGGTCAGCGCGGCACCGTCCGCGTGGAACTCGGCCAGGGGTGGCAATGGCTCCAGAGCAGCGCGGGCGCGCCCCCCCTGCTCCCTGGCCAGCAAATGCTCCCTGGCTGGGGCCGCGTCAAATGGCAGCCCCAACCTGACGAATTGGCTTTGCGGCGCATCACTGTCATGCATGAGCTGAACCAGCAGTTCCACCATCCGCAGTTCGATGTCGTCGTCGATGAGGGGATTGTCCTGTCCTGGGTCCGTATGGAGGTCGAACAGCAGGGTTCCATGGTTCCAGGAGCTCAACATGGAGGATGTCTGTACGCGCATGGTGGACAGCCCCTTGGTGAACGTGAAGGGTTCGCCCACCTTCCAATCGGCAAGGTCCGGCACCGAGAACCGGGACCGCATGTGGGTGGGCATGAGGGTGTAGTCCTCCAGCGGCGCATTGGCCGAGGCTGCTGCGGCCCGCATGTAGACGTAGCGGCCGTCAGTGACGTTGACGTGGCCGCCGTGGATGCCAAACAGGGCCCCATCCCTGATGGCCCTGTCGTCCGCCAGGACGGTGGAAAGGTCCTGGCCCTGCATGTCCGGGGTCGGCTCAAGGCCGAAGTACCGCAGCATGGTCGGAGCGATGTCGATGGTCTGGGCCAGGGCGCCGCGTCGATCGTCCTTCCCGCCGGTGCGGGGATCCCAAAGGAACATGGGCAGGTGCACCAGTTCGTTGAACCACGGCTGGACCGACTTGGCCCACCAACCGTGCTCCCCGAGCAGGAAGCCGTGGTCGGTGTTGACCAGCAGCAGCGTGTCCTTCCACATGTCGTATTTGTCCATGACATCCAAGACTCGGCCTAGTGATTTGTCGCACATGGAAACCAGCGCCGCGTATTCCAAGCGAGCGTGCTCCACCTGGTCAGCCGGTTCAGTGACCTTTTGGTACCCGGGCCAATCGAATTCCGGACCGTCGTAGTCGTGTGGATACATGGCCTTGAACGCGTCGTGGGTGAAGAAGGGCTCGTGCGGATCGAAAAGTTCGATCTGCAGCATCCACTCATCGGCTGCCTGGTTGGTGTCGACGAAGTGAAGCCCGGCGTCGACGGTCAATGTCTGTGAGTGCTCGGCCTCGGTGGGCATGTAGCTGCGGTTGATGACGTCCTGGCGCTTCATCCCGGGACGCCCCCTGTGGGCTCCCGGCGTCGAATCCACGACCCCCTTCCATGGGTCGCCCTCCTGGCCGCGGAAAAACTCCCACGTGGTGTAGCGCGGATGGTAGGTGGCCCCGCCGTCCTCCCAATAGTGCGGGTGGTCGGAAACCAGGTGCGTGTGGACGCCAGCCTGGCCGAGCATTTCCGGCATCGAGTCGTCGAATGGTTCCAGGGGTCCCCAGCTGCGGTGCAGGAAGTTGTAGCGTCCGGTGTGCATTTCGCGCCGGGCCGGCATGCACGGCATGGACCCGGCATAGAAGTTCTCGAAGGTCACCGACTTGGCGGCAAGGCGGGCAAAGTTCGGTGCCTGGACTATGGTGTCCGTGTACGGGGACAGCATGTGCCTGTTCAGACTGTCAAACATGAGGATGATGGCCCTCATCGTGATCCTTTCCGATGGTGGTTGATGGTGCGCAGGAGTGATCGTGGGTACCCGGAGTGAGGAAGACTTAGGGAACCGCTGTAAGGGAGCGAGAGGACAGATGGCCGTCCAAAAGGTCCTTGCGGAGATCGGTCAGGGTGGCGACATGGTGATCCATGGCATTGGCCCCGGCGATATGCAGCCTGTCACTGACGGCCTCGGAGAGTTCGGTGTCGAAGGGTATGGTCGGCGCCCAGTCGTGCCGGCGGTCGCGGTGCCTGTACCTGCCAATTTCGGCCTGTCGTGTCTGGATCTCCACGTCGAGAAGCCGAAGCAGTTGCTCGGCGCTCATGAAGCCGGTGAAGCTCAGGCGAACGCCCAGCTCCGGGTCCTGGAATCGTGTGGGCGGGTGGTAGGGGCCTGTGAGCCAGTCCAGGAAGATGGTGGCACCCTCGTCGGTGACACGGTAGGTCTTGGCATCTTGGGCACCGGGCCTGGGATTAACGCTATGGGTGACCCAACCCTGCTTTTCCATCGACCCCAGCGATCGGTAAACCTGACTCATTTGCGTGTTGGAGCGTAGAAACCGGCCCTGCACGTCGAGGAATTTTTTCAGGTCGTAACCCGTGCTGGGATGCTCCAGCAGCACCCCAAGGAGGATGTATTCGAGCTTCATTGCTTGTCTCCGATGCCAGTCCAAATTGTTGACGTGATGCGGATCACGATAGATCAACTATGGCACAAATGGAATGCATAATCTATGACACAAATGGAATAATTTTGCGAGATGATTAAGAAACGCTCGACGGCGGATGGAAGCGGCGTGACGCGCGCTCGAGCCGCGGCGGTGTGGCGCCCCCAATTGTTGCCACACCGCCGTGCGTGTTGTTCTTAGTCGCGTGAAACGAGTTCCATCAAGGCATCCAGGTCCTCCTCGGTGACTGGCACCACGGGGAATTGGGCGAGCTGGCCCAAGCGGGTCCCCATGAGCATCTTGTCTCGCGGCGATCCTTCCGGCGCTCCCGCGCGGTAGGTGGCAAGCACTGGTTCAATCAGGCGAAGTAGGGCGGGGCCGCCGACGGGATGGCTGAGCCATTGGCCGATGGTGGATTCCTTATCCACCGGGGCGATGTAGGCCTCGCTGTGGATTTGGATGCTCGCGCCCAGCCGAAGGTCTCGGCTTGATGCGCCCACTTGGAAGCCGTATTCCAGTTCCTCCACCAGCCATGTTGCCGCGGTGGTGTCGTAGAAGGCGAAGTCATCCCGTGGAACGGTGATGGTCACGTCGCCTGTTTCGCCGGGCTGCAATTCGATGGTGGCGAAACCCTTGAGTTCGCGTTCTGGCCGCTGCACACGGGAGCCGGGCGCCCGCATGTAGGCCTGGACCACCTCATGGCCGGCGCGGCCGCCACTGTTGCGTACGGCAACAGTCAGCCGGGCACCGCCGTCGGCGGCCTCGATCCGCAAGTCTGAGTACTCGAAACTTGTGTAGCTCAGACCATGCCCGAACGGGAAGGAAACCGCCAGTTTGCGGGCGTCGTAGTGCCGGTAGCCGACAAACAGCCCTTCGCCATAATTGACGTGTCCGGACTCACCCGGGAAGTCCAGGTATGCGGGGGAGTCTTCGAGCCGCAGCGGTATGGTCTCGGTCAGCCTGCCGGCGGGGTTCGCGATTCCGAAGAGCAGATCCGCTGTGGCCGAACCACCCGCCTGTCCGCCCAGCCAGCCCTCCAGGATGGCTGGAACCTTCTCCGCCCAACCGGACACGCGCACCACGGCACCGTTCGCGAGCACCACGGCCACTCTCGGGTTGACGGCGACGACGGCGTCGAGCAGCTCCGTCTGATCTTGCGGCAGGTCGATGTGGTCCCGGTCAAAACCCTCCGATTCGTAACTTGCGGGAAGCCCGAGGAAGAGAAGGACGACGTCGGCGGCTGCGGCGAGTGCCACCGCCTCCTCCCGCAATGCGGAATCTGAAAGGGACTCTGGAGCGCCGTCCACGGTGAAGCCCGGGGAGAAGGAAACCCCGGCATTGCCAGCCAGCCCTCTAATCGCGTCCAGCGCATTGTCAAGGTACGTGGGTTCCACCTTCGAGCTGCCCGCCCCTTGGTAGCGCGGCGTGCGCGCGAACTCACCAAGAACGACGATCTTCTCTCCCGTGGCCGGATCCAGAGGCAGCAATGCTCCGTCGTTTTTCAGGAGTACCGCACCGCGGATGGCGGCCTCGCGGGCCAGGGCATGGTTGGCGGCTGCATCAAAGGTGGTTCCCGGGCGGGCACCAGTGCCGCTCTTCGAGGCAAGGCCGACCAACCGGGCCACGCTGCGATCCAAAGCGGCTGCATCCAATGCGCCGGAGCGCACGGCCGCGGCCACCTGGGAGGGGCCATTGCCCGCAGAGGAAGGCATCTCCAGATCCATGCCGGCGGCCAGCCCCTTGACCCTGTCGACCACGGCGCCCCAATCCGAAACCACCACGCCGTCGTAGCCCCAATCATCCCGCAGCACCTCGGTGAGCAGCCAGGGATTCTGGGAGGCGTACACGCCGTTGACCCGGTTGTAGGAGCACATCACCGTCCACGGCTTTGCCTCCAAAACAACGCGGCGGAAGGCGCGCAAATAGATCTCTTGGAGCGGGCGCATGGCGATATCCGCGCTCACGGTCAGACGGTCCGTTTCCTGGTTGTTCGCGGCGAAATGCTTTAAAGACGCGCCGACCCCTTGGGACTGCAGGCCATTGACCCAGGCCACACCGAGTTCCCCGCTCAGCAGCGGGTCCTCCGAGAAGTATTCGAAGTTGCGCCCGCACAACGGGCTGCGCTTGATGTTGATACCAGGACCCAGGAGGACGTTGACCCCAAAGAACTGCGACTCACGGCCCAAAGCGACGGCCACGCGGCGGGCCAAGCCACGGTCCCAACTTGAACCGAGCGCGACGGCGGGAGGGAAACAGGTGGCCGGGGCGCTGCTGGAGAGACCCAGATGGTCGGCATTGGCTTCCTGGAATCGGACCCCGTGTGGCCCATCGGACATAATAACGGATTGGATTCCGGCCTCCGGGTAGGCGACGGTGTCCCACCACCCGGCACCCGAGGTCATGGCGGCCTTTTGGTCCAGGCTCAGCTCGGCGGTCTTAGTGGCGTTGGTCATATCTGGGTGTCCTTCTGCTGGATGTGCTGGTGCTCAGGGGTGTCCGAAGCCGGATCAAGGATGCTATCTAACTGATTTGATGGGGATGACGGCCAGGGCTCCGAGGATGCCGATGGTGGCGCCGATGGGGAAGAGCGGTGCGTAGCCAAAGCTCAGCACGATGGCGCCTGCGACGGCGGGGGCGAGGATTTGTGGCAGGGTCACGGCAATGTTGACCACGCCGAGGTCTTTGGCGAACGAGCGGTCCGAAGGGAGGACTTCAGAAATCAGTGCAGCATCAACTGCTTGGAAGCAGCCGAATCCGAAGCCCGCCAGACCGGCCATGAGCAACATCCCTGTCACGCTGGGAAGTGCCAGCGGAATGACCAAGGCGGCTGCGACGATAGATCCCGATGCGAAGACGAACGGTTTTCTGCGCCCTATTCGGTCCGACAGTCGACCGGCGGCAACTGTGCTCACCAGGAGCCCGGCGAGCGACACGAGCCCCAGTGCCGGGATGAGGCCGATCGCTTTCTGGCCCAGGCCCAAGTAGTCCTGGAGGATGTAGAGCTTGTAGCCTACGACCACGAAGTATCCGGTGTAGGTCAGCAACCTGCTCGTGAACGCCCAAAAGAAGTCCGGGTGCTTGATGGGGCTGACCCAGAATGTGTGTGCGAATTTCCGCAGGACGAACGGCTCGACGGCGGCGTCCTTGCTGGAACGGTCGGGGTTGAGCACCACGAAGAGCGTCAGCACAATCACGGCGAATCCAGCGAGAAGCAAGTAGGCGGCGGGAATGTTGCTTGACAGCGACGCCGCTAAGATCTGCCCGCCGAGGGAGCCGAACATGGATCCCAGTCCCAGAACCGCTGCGAACGTGCCGCGGATCGAACGCGGCACCCTGTCGGGCATGATCGCGCTCAACGGACCCTGGGCGAAGTTGTAGCCGATCTGCACCATAACCCACGCCGCGATGAGGAAGGCGAGGTTGTTCGCGAAGGCCATGCCAATCAACGCGATCCCGCCGCATAGGGAACCGGCGACGATCCATGGTGCGCGCTTGCCGAAACGGCTCCGTGTACGGTCCGATAGTGCTCCGGCGATCGGCTGGGCCAGCATCGCTGCAATCGCGCCGATTGTCGTGACAAGGGCCAGAATCGCGACCTTGGCATCGTCCCCGAAGGCTTGCTGCACCTGCAATGCCAGCAGAATCGAGGGGACGGCACCCCAGATGAGGGAGATGCCGGAGGTGGCGGGAGCGATCGTGGCGATGAGCCGGCGACGCTTCCTTCCGTCGTCTTCCTGGGCTGCCGGCTGTGGGGGTTCAGCGGTGGAGAGTGAGGTTGCGTTGTTGGAATTGCCTGACGACGATGTCATGAGCTGTTCCTTGCTTAGTGGGAAGTGAAAGTCAGTTGGCGTTTTCGCTGGACAGGTCAAGGGACCGGGACTGGCCGGCGGCGCCGAGCCATGCCGCGGATGGTTTTGGCTTCCGCTCGAAGGTTTTCCTGTCGACGGCAATTAGTCCGAAGGTCGGGAGATAGCTTCCCCACTCGTAGTTGTCCAGGGCGCTCCAGTGGTAGTAGCCGCGGATGTCGACGCCGTCGGCCAACGCATCGCGCAACCCCTGGAGAGCACCTGATGTGTAGGCGATTCTGCGGGTGTCGTCGCTTTCGGCGATGCCGTTTTCGGTCACGATGATGGGTGTTCCCGGCACGAGGCGGGCAACGGTGCGAATGGATTCTCCGAGGGCCGGAGGGTAGTACTCCCAGCCGGTGAGTGTCTTTTGTGCGCCTTCGGGAACCGGCAGTTGCCCCTCGGGCCCGACAAACGCACGGGTGTAGGCTTGCACGCCAATCCACTGGTCACCGGCGGCGGCGAGGACGAAAATATCCCGAGTGCGGGATGCTAATTCTGCCGCTTTCATGTCCGCGCCATCGACTGCGTGGTAGTTGGCGATGGCGACCGACCACCCGACCTGGATGTGGGGCGTGAGGCTCCTGATTACTTCAACGGCTCGACGGTGGGCCTTGATCAAGGCCACGGTGGTGGGCTCGTCGTATCCGCCGGTTCCGGAATTTTCCCAATCGTTGCCCGCCAAGACCGCCTTGCGGACCGCGGCAAACCTCGCCACCATGTTGGGTTCGTTGATGGTGCAAATGCGGTCAACGTTGCTGGCGAAAATGGGGGCTGCCGCCTCGACGAAGCGCCCAAAGAGACCAACTGCATTCTCGGATTCCCATCCGCCCTGCTCATCGAACCACCGGGGAACGGTGAAGTGATGAAGCGTCAGCATTGGGCGAAGCCCTCGTTCAATGGCTCCCTCCACCATGCGACGGTAGTGGGCGATCTCGGCGTTGGAGAACTCGCCGGGTGCTGGTTCGATGCGCGCCCATTCGATGCTGAACCTGTAGTCGGTAAAGCCAAACCCCGCCAACAGGTCCATGTCTTCACGCCAGCGATGGTAGCTGTCGCAGGCGTCACCACTCATGTCTGTAAATCGTTCCTGGAGTAGGCCGCTGTGCTCGTGGGCCCAGAAGTCACTGTTGACATTCATGCCCTCGATCTGGTGGGCCGCGGTTGAGGCACCCCAGAGAAAGTCGTCGGGAAGATGGAAGGTGGGAGACATACTGCTCCTTCAATTGTTGGGTGGGACTGGCCATGGCACGCGGCTCTGGTGTGCCGCCACCTCGAATGCTGGCACCTTCGCTGGCACCTTCGCTGGCGCCAGATCGGTGCCTCTTCGGACGAGGAGAGCGAATATTGAAAACCTTACAATGGTAAGTATTCGATGACAAGGGGTAGCTGGGAAGTATTTGATGTATTCAAAATGTGCGTCTCTTGAGCTGGTTGATGGCGCGCCAGAGGGCGCTCCCGATTCGGTCCGACAGGGGCCGGGAGCAGGGGGATGGAGGGTGTTGCTAGAGGCCGTCCGAGTTCGTGGGTGTGTCTGCGGTGGACGTTTGCGCGAGACCCATGGCTTCCAGCATGTAATCGATATGGCCCGGCATATCCAGGTCGCGTTCGTAGAGCCACTGCAGTTGGAGCCCATCGGCGGCAGCGAGAATCAGTGTGGCGATTCGTTCGGCGTCCAACGTGGTCGGCAGCTTACCTTCGGCTTGAAAAGTACGGACGCGATCGGCGGCAAGCTGTCTCAGCTCGCGATACCGCTCGGCGAAGAACTCATGGGCCGCATGGCCATCCTCGCTCGCTTCGCCGGAGAGCCGAACGTAGAGTTGCACCAGGCCGGGAACATCGGCGTTGGCACGGATGGTAGTTGTCAATTGTTCGGGTGTGCCGAGCTCGATTCCCGCTTGCACCGCCCGGGCACGGGAGACCTCGTCCCGCTTCCTCAGAACCTCCCGAAACAGGACGTCCTTGGAGCCGAAGTGATGCATCAACCCCGCGTGCGTGATGCCAACTTCGTCGGCAATCTCCCGCACCGAACTGCGACCGTAGCCGACGCGACCCACGACCTCCAGGGCGGCATCCAGTAGATCTTCCTTCGTTGCAACACCCTTGGCGTACGGACCTCTCTTGACCATAGCTTCGATCGTAGCCGCCGCTCCCTGTCCACCGCGCACTCCTGCGGTGTCAGACCACCAAATCGGTGAGTGGCCGGGGTGAGTGGTCCTCATCGGTGGGCCGAATCCATGAAACGGTCTTCGTTGTCAGCCCCACGCCGCAATTGCTACAGGATTCCCCGGTGGAGCTTTCCTGCCCACAGCCGCGGCAAATGATGCCGAGACGGCTCCCATGGCTCTCGCTCGGAGTGTGCTTTTCCGCCCAGAGCGAGTACGCGTGCAAGATTGGTAACGCGTCGGCGCCGGCCTGGGTGGGGAAGTATTCGAATCGGCGCTGACTGCCGTCCTGGTAGGGCGCGCGCACCGCCAGTCCTTCCTCGACCATGTGCTTCAAGCGTTTCGCCAGAATGTTTTCAGCGGCACCGATCTGTTCGCGGATCTGATCAAAGCGGTACACTCCCGCGACAAGTTCACGCAAGATCAGCAGCACCCAAGGATCACCGACAGCATTGATGCCTCGGGCGATCGGACAAGGCCTCTCCGACCAATCAGAACGCAGGACCATAAAAATCTCTTCCTCACTAAATAGCTTGCTTAAAGCAAGTCTATAACCGTACTGTTGCCCTGTGAATAGCTTTTCTCAAGCAAGTCGACTTTGGGTGCCCGGACGTAACTACTTGTTGGCGGCAGCTCTGCTCGCCAGCGTTCTAGCCTCACTGGACCTCTTCGTCGTCAACCTTGCATTCGCCTCGATCAGTGAGAGCTTCCCAGTCGCCACACCACAGACAATGTCGTGGATTCTGAATGCCTATGGGATCGCGTTCGCAGCGCTGCTCGTTCCCTCAGGCCGCCTCGCGGATCGCTTCGGGCGTCTTCGACTGTTCCGCCTCGGGCTGGTGTTGTTCGGCGCCGGGTCGCTCCTGGCTGCGTTGGCCCCTGGCGTTGCCGTTCTAATCGGTGCCCGGGGAATCCAAGGCGGAGGTGCTGCCCTGATCGTGCCCACGAGCCTCGCGCTGCTGTTGGGACAGTACCAGCGGCCGCAGCACAAGAAAATGGTGTCAATCTGGAGCGCCAGCGGCTCCGTGGCCGCGGCAGGTGGGCCAGTGCTTGGCGGACTGCTGTCCGAGTATGACTGGCGATGGATTTTTGTCATCAATGTGCCCATCGCGATCCTTGCGCTGCTCCTCACCACCTTCCTAAAAGAGGAACCGCGGCAAGAGACGAGGACGCCCGATCTTTTCGGGGTAGCCCTGCTCGCCGTCGCGATTGGAGCTTTAGTTACGGCGTTGTCCTACGTCAGCAACTGGGGCTTCGCCAGTCCGGGGCTGTGGGGAACGGTTACCGTGAGTATCGGGACAATCGTCTGGTTCGTCCGGCGGTGCCTGAACCACGCCTCGCCCGCCGTCGATCTACGGGTATTTCGAACGACGTCGTTCTCCGTCGCCGCCGTGGGCATGGCCGGCTTCTATATCGGATTCGCGGTCATGCTACTCGGCGGAAGCCTGTTCCTCACCAATGTCTGGGCATGGAGCCCAGTCATCGCCGGGCTTGGCTTTTCCGTGGGGCCCGGAACCGCAGTCGTGGCCGCGCTGATCGCCGGCAGGACGCGCCGGGCGCCGCGCTGGCTGGCAGGGCTGGGCAGTGTGCTTTTCGTCCTCGGCGGGACGCTGTGGTACTTCCTCCTCAACGACGGGCATAACTCCATTCCCGTGATGTTCGCCGGTCTCGCACTGACCGGAGCCGGTGCCGGCATAGCACAAACCGGATTTCTCGCCGGGGGAGTCAGCGGCCTGCAGCCGGATTCCTACGCCGCCGGCACCGGAGTGCTCAATACCGCCCGGCAGATCGGCAGCGCACTCGGCGTCGCTGCCCTGATCGCGATTGTCGGAGCCGGAACCACCGCGTCCAGCTACCGCTTCGCGTGGATTGTCTTGGCTAGCTCGGGCCTTGTCGGCATCCTGTCCGCACTACTTATCCGGGAGCAGTTCAACGATCCGGTCACATCGGCGGAAGATGGAGAGATCGAATCCGTATCGCCCCTCTAACGTCCGACCCGGCCGCGATTCCTCAGGAGCTTGTGCCGTTGACAGCCAGCGCCCGATTGCCTGGGCCGTGGCGGAAAAGGAGCGAAGAAAGTCGAGAAACGCGAACCGGCTACCAAGAGGGAATGCCCCTGAAGACACCTTCAGGAGTACTAGGCCTTTAAGGTGATTGGCGCGTCCGGACGGGCGGCCGCCGGAGACCCAGCGAATCCGTCCAGGCTGAGGCTGAGGAGGCCATGGTCGATTCTGCCGTCTGCTTCATGCCAGGACTCCGGTCGCGCTCGGAGAGGGCGCAGTCACCTGTAATCGTTGCGTTTTATCTCGATGACGTAGGCATGCCGCTCAGCGATAAGGGCCTCGCGCATGACGAACACTTCCGCCACAGCCATCCGCGTGGGGTTCCCGCTCGCGCGCCGGACCTCCCCTGTCAGCTCGGCCATCACGACGTCGTTCGCCTCGACCATCCGGGTGATGGTGAGCGTGGGGCTGCCCATGAAGGCAGGATTCTCGATCTCGTTGTCGTAGGCCTCCTTACCGGTCAGGCGGTAGGCGCCGTAGACGGTCCACTCGACGTCGTCGGTCAGGCAGGACAGGATCTGGGCGTGGTCGGACGGGACTGCCCCGGGTCGTTGACTCTTCGAGTTTAGTGCTTCTAGGCGGCTTTGAGGCCGGTATTCATTGTCTCAAAATCGATCGGGATTAGCCGGCCAAGTCGTCGTTGTCGGCGTTTCCGGTGGTAAGTTTTCTCGATCCAAGTCACGATCGCCAGCCGCAGCTCCTGCCGTGTTGGACCAGCGCTGCCGGTCCAACACGTTCTTCTGCAGCAGCGCGAAGAATGACGCCATTGCGGCATTGTCAGCGCACGCACCCACCCTGCCCATCGAGCCGGTCAGCCCATTGCTCTTCAGGGTCCGAACGAAGCTGTTGAATACGGCTTGATAGCCCCGGTCCGAATGCACCACCGTCCCCAGAGGGGACCTTAGCGACACGGCGTTGCGCAGCGCGGCCACGGCCAGGGAAGCCTTCATGCGTGAATCGATCGAGTAACCGACGATCCGATTGGAGTGGACGTCCTTGATCGCGCACAGGTACAGCTTGCCCTCGTCGGTGCGATGCTCGGTGATATCCGTCAACCAGAGCAGGTTGAGTGCTGTCGCGGTGAAGTCCCGCTTGACGAGGTCGTCATGGACGGGCGGCCCCGCTTTGCGCGTCAGGCCGCGTTTCTTGGCGAACACAGACCAGATCCTCTGGCTGCTGCATAGCCGCAGGACCCGGTTCTCACTCGCGACCAGTCCCTGGTCCTTGAGCTCGTCGGCGATGAACCTGTACCCGAACGCTGGGTCGTCCCGGTGCACGTCTAGCGCGGCGTTGATCAGGTGAGCATCAGCCCAATCCCGGTCTGTCACCGGAGCTGCCTTCCAGGTGTAGAAGGTTTGCTTGGAGAAACCGAGCACCCGGCAGGCCACCGCGATGGGGACCCCGTCAGCGGCAAGGTCAAGGACCAGCGGGTAGCTCATTTTGGGGGCAACTCGCGGGCGAAGAACGCTGCGGCCCGACGCAGGATCTCGTTTTCTTGTTCCAGCAGACGGATCCGCTTTCTGGCATCCCGTAGTTCGGCGGCTTCCTTCTCCGTCACGCCGGGACGGGTGCCATCCTCGATATCGGCTTTCTTGAGCCAGACATGCAAGGTCGCTTCGGAGATTCCGAAGTCCTTGGCGATCTGAGCGATGGGTGCTTCGTGCTTGCGAGCCACGGCAACAACATCACGGCGGAACTCGGCGGGGAAAGGCTTGGGCATAATCAACATCCTTGCTGCAAGGAACGGATCCTCACAAGTCAGAAGTCAAGCAAAGCCGGGGCAGTCCCGACTTGTTGAATCCGTCGATGTACTTCTCGACCGTTTTCTGGTTCTCGGACATCATGGAGCCTCCTGGGATAGTTCGGCGTGGACGCTTGTGTTACTCCATGGTGTCCTCCGTCGCGAAGCCATGGATAGGCCACAACGTGAAAAAGTGAAATATCCGACGCTAGGGAGGTCGGGTCCATCAACGCGTTGAACAACGCCGTCGCAATGCGCGACTCTACGCTTTGGCTGGTCGTCTCCTACAACATGACTACAGACGTTGGCGGCGCGCTAGATCTTCGACCAGGAATACACCGAACGAGAGGTAGGAGTCCGTAACGGGGGGCTCAGGAGCAATGCTCCAGCATTGTCGGGCCCTGGCCTATCTAGGCGTCTTGTAAACGATCGTTGGTGAGACACTTCCATCACACGGGATTGAAGTGTCTCACCAACGATCGTTACCGGATTCATTGAAGCTTCTAGCTTCGGTTATTCGACGAACTCCCCTACCCCAGGATGACTCATCTCGCCTCTTGAGCCAGACTGTCCACCCTGGGCAGGAGATTGATTCATCCCGCCCTCCGATGCCCACCCGGCTTGGGAGAAATACGCTGGAGGTATGAAACGAACCGCAACAGTATTCGCTTTGGCAGTCGGTGCCGCTTTCCTATTGAGCGCCTGCAACACTGGTGTCAATGGCAATGAAAACAACAAACTAGAAACTAAGACTTTTGCCACCGCTAAGGATGGCGCCGGGGTGCTGCCCAGCTGGATTCCAGAACAGGCCGCTGACATCAAAGAAGTGCTCCGCACCACCGGTTCGGAGCGAATCATCGTGATGAAAAACGTCACGCTTCCCAGTAGCTGCAAAGCGATCCCGATCGGCCAAAAGCCCGCCCCGGCTGACGATGCTGAGAGTCATTTCAAGGCCGTTGACTACAGCACAGGCGTAGCAACGCTGAAGGCTGACTGGTGGCCCGCCGGGACTGAGCAGAAAGCCAGTTCGCTCTGCGGCAAGTGGTGGGTTACGGTCGACGGCGAATCCACTTACGCCTATTCTCCTGAGTTGAAAACCGTGATGGAAAACATCGAAATGGCGGAGAAGTAGGCCCGCCTCGACGTCAAACCCGGCAAGTCCAGGCCGCTTCGTCGTTCGGCAAATCCTTAGCGTCGGATATTTCACTTTTTCGCAAGCCACCCGCTTGTAGACCATCCGGCAGAACAGAGCGCACTGATACTACCCGACCTGGAGCAAGGCGGGACTTGTCGGAGGCCTATCCGGTGAAGGTTCCACCTACGGAACTGCCATGGTTCCCAATCGAAGCTGGAATTCAACTGCCAAACGAGGTTAGCAGTCACTGCCGTCATGTTTCATTCGTGAGGGAGGGGGAGTGCCGGCGGGGACCGTCTCAGTTCTAAGGAACTGAGACGGTCCCCGCCGTCGTGGTCGTGTTCTTTTCAGCAGTGACGGCATGGACGGCAAGGCGCAGCCACCTCGGTCAGGCACAGGAACCTTGTGGACGAAAGGTGTTTTCAAGCGCCTGAAGGGATTCACGCTGAGGTGCTATCCGTTCTGACGCCACACCCGCCGGGCGCCGCGTACCCCAGAAACGGCATCCAAAACAGGCGCACATTGTTGCAGAATTTCGCGAATTGTAGAAACAAAGCGCTTTATTATCCATAGGAATAATTGATAGAATCGGGGTATAGCAACAGCCGAACATAACCAGAATTCATACGTAACGCAGGAGCTGATCCCTATGGCTGTCACCATCTACTCGAAGCCCGCAGGTGGCTTTGGTTACACCAAGACCAGGGAACTCTTTAACGCTGCCGGCATCGAAAACGTCTTGGTAGACATCACCACCAACGCTGCCGCCCTGGAGTACGTCTCCGAAAAACGCGGCTATTCCCAGGCCCCGGTCGTCGTCTACGAACGTGAGGGCACTGTCAATCACTGGTCGGGTCTGAACCCGCCGGAGATCAAGAAAATCATCACCATCGAGCAAGCAGCCTAGGGGAGTGGACGCCATGAGCGCACTGAAGACCTACTTAGACGAGGTTGCCTACGATCTTCCCCTCTATGACGAGGACGGCGAGCTGGACTACGAGGCCCACTGCCACCGCACTCAGCTCGCCCGGGGCCGGGATTTCGCCCACATGCTCGGGCTCACCGGGATCAGTGACTACGCAGAGAGTTTAATTCGCACGAGCTTCCCCGAACTCGAGGACGTCGCCGGTATTGCGGCTGCGTTGCGCAAGGCCCTGGTCGACCTCGGTTCAGCGGTTGATCAGTCCGACCCTGAAGGTCCGGCCTCTGAAACCCGAATGCAGACCTCAATCGAGACCGTCTGTACCGTCACCAGCAAGTAAGACAATAGAAAAGGAGCACGATCATGGCAGGCGAAACTACCATCGCCGTGATCGGAACCCACGACAGTTGCGACATCCGGGTCAGCGGTAGCGAACTTCACCGTCGCATCGACGCCGCGGACCTTTGACCGCCAGAGTAACGAGTGGAAGGACGGGGAAACCCTGTTCCTCCGAGCCTCTATCTGGCGTGAAGCGGCTGAGAACGTGGCCGAGTCCCTCACGAAGGGAACCCGCGTCATTGTCAGCGGCCGGCTTAAGTCCCGGACCTACGACACGAAGGAAGGCGAAAAGCGCACCGTCATGGAGTTGGAGGTCGATGAGATCGGGCCCTCGCTGCGCTAGGCGAACGCCAAGATCAACCGCCCCCAACGCAGCAGCGGTCAGGGCACCGGCGGCGCCACACCGGCAAACCAGGGCAACCCGGCCGGAAACGGCCAGTCACGACCGGGCCAGGCGGCATCATCCTTCCCCCCCGGCGAACGACCCGTGGGCCGTTCCCAGCGGCCAGGGCGATGGCGGGTGGGGGAGTGGGCCGACCTCCGACGAGCCCCCGTTCTAAACTCCGCTCATGTCGGGGCCAGGCCATAGTCTGGCCCCGACACCCCTATTTTCTGCGTAAGACCGAACTGTGAGGATGAAGCCATGATCCATAACGATGAACTCCGGGCCTGGGCCAAAGATGCATACACCACCGAAGCCGCGACCGAACTTTTGATCAGGGCTTTTGGGGGACGCTTCGCGAGCCTTGGGAAACCCTGGGTCAAGAAAGAAAAAGACACCGAGAATGCGTGGATCAATTTCGAGCAGATCCCAGACCGCCTGGGTGGACTCTCCGGAGGGGAACGGCGGTTGCTGCTCCTAGCCGCGTCTATCGCTGAAGTGGATTTCGATCTGGTGCTCGGTGACGTCCTTCCTGGCCTTGATCGGCCGGTACTTGACCTGGTGTTGGCAGCGGTGGCCCACGCCGGCGGCAGCCACGAACACTCCGATCTCATCACCAACACAGACGGCACGGACTCCATTAGGCGTTTGTCCTCGCTGTACCCGTGGCCCAATGAAGGCTAAACGGTCCCCGAGTTTTAGCCTGTCCCTGCCCGTCGAAACCGCGGATCAGGTACGTGCCGTGCAACAAGCTGTGGGAGCCCAGGAAGGCTATGCCTCCGTCAACGATCTCCTGACAGCGGCGGTGAATCGGGAGTTTCGCCGGCTACAACGCAAACACAACGGCGGTAAGCCCTGGCCGGGGATCCCGGCCGGAGTCATCCGGCCAGGCATGCGCACCAAAGAAGAAACCCGGGGAAGTGGGAAATAGAGACTTTCCCGATTTTTCGCGTAGCTTTGGCAGCAGGAACCGTGGGTTCCAGCTACTTGCCACAGCGCAAATTCGCCAACCCTAGCAGATCTCGCATCAGGGAAACGGTCGACTTGTTCCTGTCTTCCGCAGCTTCGATCGGCGCAGAGGGGACCTGTCGCCCCAGAGTTAAGCGGAAGTGCCCCGGCTGCGGGGGGCTTTGTCCGGATCGTGGTCATTTCACGAAGTTGATGTTGCCTCAGACCATTATTGTCATATAGTTTCCCGGGCGGCCCCGCCTCTCGTTCTCCCCCGGACGGTCGTGGGGCCGGATCAAAAAGATGGCCCTGTCGGCATTGCCCCACGCTGTGTCGGCAGGGCATTTTGGTGCCTGAAGGTCGACCGTCCGTGGCAGGTGGTAGCGGGCCGTCAATGAGTTGATTGTCGGTTTCGATATGGCGATGCGGGGCGGGTGTCGTCACAGCGCAACATTGGCCAATTCACCCCCTCTCAATGTGATCTAATTCACAGTGCGAACACTGTTTGGGTGCGGACTGAGATGGGGCATGTAATGAATGTGGTGACCGCGGAGGAGTCGTCGGTTATTCGTCTGGCGTTAGTCGGTTGTGACTACCTCACCGGCTTGGGGTTGAGTCACATCCTGGCCGGGGCGCCGTTTCTTCAAATCGTGGGTGCGGTCGAAAAAGCGCAGGACGCTCTCCAGCTGCCGGGCGTTGGTCCTCTGCATCTGGTCTTGGTGGAGGCCGGCATGGGAAAGGCCGAGGCTATTCGGACGTGCGCAGAACTTGCCGCGTTCCCGCAATCGCCAAGGGTAGTGATGTTGGGCAATTTTGACGAACAGACTACCGGGGAACTGATCATGGCTGGGGCTGCAGCGATCCTTACCCCGGCGGGAGTGACGGGCGACCTGCCGGCAATATTGCGGGTGGTTCACCAAGGCGGGGTACTCATACCGGGTGCTCGGGGCTACCCCTCGGCCGGAGCTGAGGAGTCGAATGAAACCCGGCGGTTCAAGGACTCTTATGCCAGGCTTAGTGTCCGAGAATGCGCGGTGGCTAATGGGATCGCTGAGGGCTTGTCCAACGCGGACCTGGGACGCAGGCTTCAACTGAGCGAAGCCAGCATCAAAGTCGCGGTTTCTCAGGTCATGATCAAGGTGGGGGTTCGCAACCGTGTCCAGCTCGCCGTTCTTGCGACGAAAGCTCAATCCAACTAACAGCGATGCTCCCCGGTCGTACCCGCGCGAGCGGATAGTAGACGCCCTACTCTCCCCAATCGCGCAACGCTCACGCCCTGGCTAGGCCTTGGTGCCCACCTAATGGTCTCGAAGCATGGTTGCTCAGAATCGGGGCCCAGTCGGAGGAGCACTTCCTGGCTGGAAGCGAGGCAGCTTGTGACTAGTTGGTCGGCGTGATGGTGACGTTGTCGGCGGCGCAATACATTTGTTGGCCAAGCCCATCACCAAGCCCGAGCGGGTCACCTTGACGATCATGGTCACCGCGTAGGAAACCTCGATCATCCGCACGAGCTGGTGACACGTCGACGCCGATCACAGCTACTACCTGACCCAGCTTGCGGAACGGGGATAAAGTCTCAGTGACGTCGAAAAGCCGATGCTCACCAAGTAAGAGGGCAAAGAGAAGGAGCGCACCAAGCTAACCGAAATGGCTTGGTGCCGCGCTCTACTCTTGCCCAAGGTTTAACACCCCGCACTCATCGAGACCAACCAGGCGGGCTGGTTTTGAAAACGGTGCCGCCACCTTTGAGTGCCCTACCTCGGCAATCACGGTTGGTGCCGTCACCGGCACTGGCCTACCACCTCGAGCGGGTGGTTGCCTAACGTGTCGGGTAGGTGGGTTCGAGTGGAGGAAGGAGCTTGACTCGGCTCTTGTCGTAGTAGGCGCACAGGCCATCCAGTGGGAAATGGACGGCGACACAGAAGACTTGGGCACTGCCGCCAACGTTTACACCGAGGGAGAGAACCTCCCCGAAATCGTCGCGGCCTTCGACCTTGACTCGCTGACGAGGAGGACGTGAAGCTTCGGAAATAGTCATCCCTTAGTGTCGCCCAAGAATTGTCGGTCGTGGCGGATGTTGTGAAATGTGGCGGCCGGTTTCGCCGTCACAAGAAGGGGTTGAGTGCCTGGCCGGGTGGGGAGCGTGGGAATTGGCCGTGCCGGCATCCACGGCGGGTCGGACTGGGCCATGCAACAAGAGGTGCGCTTACCTTTTTACATCACCCAGTGGGGACGAGCTCCCTATCGCGAAAGCCTCAAGACTTGGCATGTTCCCCGCGTTTTGAACGCCCGAGAGACAAACCTTTCGTTTGGCTCCGCGGCGGCTTCAGCCGGTCGTCGCAAGAGGAGGTAGCTCTGGCGGCTATGCAGCGTTTGGTGCCGCGCGGCCGGCTATTCTCCACGCCAAAGTGGAAGGGGAACCAGACCGCAGCTTCGTCCCGTCTCGTCCAGGAGGTGGCCAAGCCGCTTGTAGTTGCGGATTACCGCCTGCCGGGAGATAACAGTGCTTTGTGGAGCACGGATTGCTAGCTCTCGTTCGTGGCCCTGTACCTCCAGATAGTCCCGAACCCACAATGTCACGACTAGGTTTTGGGCGCCCAAAACCTGTGCGCTGAGACGACAGCTGGGCAGGTCGGCGAAGTACCCGCCCACAGCGTCTACCTGGGTCGCCGGAACATTGAGTACCAGCGTCACCTCCCGAAGGTCCTGCTGGAAGGCCATGGACGTATCGCACCTGAGGGCCACGTAGCCTGTTGCAAGAAAGCGCTCTAGGCGCCGCTTGGCCGTCTGCGGGGAGACGCCGCAAGCGGCGCCCAGTTCCGCCCAGGTGGCCCGCCCGTCGCGAGCAAGTTCCTCCAGCAACACCGCATCCAGCCGGTCCGGTTGGAACTCTTGTTGCGGTACCTGACGGCCGGCGGCAACGGCTCGCGCCCGCCCGGGTTCTAGGGTTCCGTGGCGCCAATCGGTGGCCTGCCGGTACAGCTTGGTGATAAGAACGATCTCTCTGCCGGTCACGCCCGGCAGGTCTGCGAACGAACCTGTGAGGATGTCCATCAGGGCCTCGTGGCTGGAGGCAAAACAGTCAATGAAGAAATCGTGCGCACCCGAGACCAAGGACACGGTGCCGAAGGCCGGCTCTGCGCAGAGCCGATGGACAAGTGCCTCGTGGTCAGCTGGCGAGGACGAGAGGTAGATGAATGCCGACCAACCCACACGGGGGTAGCGCGGCCCCGGAGCGGGTGTGACCCAGGCCAAGCCTTGTTCTGCCAGAGCGCTCCAATGGCGGGCGATAGTGGGGGCGGAAAGATTGAGGGCATCAGCAACCCGGGCCCAATCCGCGCGGGGATTGACCTGAAGGGCATTTACGATTTCAAGATCTAGCTCCGATAGCATGATTGATTCTTACATTTTTGATGGACTGATCACTATTTCAAACATTTTTGACGTGACATGTGGGCGTGAAGATAGTGTTGTGACTCGCGCCACTTGGGCGCAAGCGCCCAAACCGTAAGGATGCACATGGGAAACAAGACAGCCCCACCGGCCGCGGCGGCCATAGCGAGACGAACCGTCGTGGGCATGATCGTGGCGATGGCTCTGATCGAATCACTCAGCGGCGTCACTCAGGGATATTTGAATCCCATCCTGCCCGCTCTCGGGCCGGTCTTTTCGATCGATGATCCGACGATCAACGGCATCTTCTTGATCTCCAACGTCAGCTTTGCCGTCCTCACACCGATCATCTCCCGGCTCGGTGACAGTTATGGATACCGGCTCGTGCTCCGCGGGTCGACAGGCATTGTCACTGCCGGCGTGCTCATGATGGCCCTTTGGCCTTCTCTGTGGACCGTGACGGTAGGTGTTGTCATGCTTACCTGCGTCGTGGGGTTCATTCCACTCATGATGGGCATCTTGAGGGTGACCAGCCCCGGACAAACCCGCACGGGCGTCAGCGTGATGATCGGCATGCTGATGATCATGGTTGGCCTGGGAGGCTTGCTGGCCGGGATCGTTGGAGTCACCCACCCCACCCTTGGGTTCTGGGTGGCGGTCCCGTTCGCCATTGTGGCCCTGGTCTGCTCCTTCCTGCTGCCTGACGCTGGGACGCCCACACGGGAGGGGCTCGCTCTCGCACCCTTGATGGCATGTTCCCTGGGGTTGATCGGCCTTGTGGTCGCGCTGTCGATGGGCCCGGATTGGGGCTGGCTGGATGCCCGGACGATCGGCTCGGGACTACTGGGGCTGGCGTTGCTGGTCGTATGGATCGCCATTGACGTCCGAAGCCTCCCGGCCAGGAAGAGGTTCGTGGACCTGCGCATGCTCGCCAATCCGCGGATCCGCACCGTATCTCTGGCGACCTTCTTCTTCGGGTTCGCCTCCATCAGCTACTTCGGCACGAACGGAATCTTCCTGCACGCGAACCCGGACAAGGCCGGCTACGGATTCGCATTCAGTTCACTCATGATTGCCATCATCTTGGCCGGAGCATCCGTGTTCTCGCTCCTGTCCTCATTGTTAACCGCCCCCTTGCTGAGGGTGATTGGCGAGCGTGCAACCCTGGTTCTCGCCGGTCTGCTGTTGGCCGGAGGTTTTATGGTCATGGCGGTGGCCCATGGTTCCTTCGTAGCGTATTGTGCCGGGTTTGCGATGTTCAATATCAGCCTTGGGATGTATCAGGCGGGGACACGGGCGTTGTCGGTGGAAGGTGTCCCGCTAGCGGAGACTTCAACGGCGGCCGGGCTCAATGAGTTGGCCTTATCAGTCGGGGTAGCCGTGGGTGCTGCCGTGGTGAAAATGATTTCGTCCTCGTTCGCTGTCTCCGGTCACATCAGTGAAAGCGGCCTCTCCGTCATTTGGGGAACCCTAGCCGTTGCCGCCTTGATCGCGGCGGCAGCTTCCACCCTGTATCCCAAGCGCCATGCCGTTGGAGTCCTGTCATGAATACACATGCCCCTCGGGTTTCCGCTTCCCGGTCGGCGGCATTCGACAGTGCCTCCGCCGTGGGGATCGAGGCCAGGATGGCAGCAGCGTTGGAGCATTGGCAGTCCGAGGTCATCGACCTGAGCCACGCAATTCACGCCGATCCCGAACCCAGCGGGGAGGAGCTTCGAGCCGCCAGACGGGTTTCCTCGCTGCTGACAGCAGCCGGTTTCACCTTCGATGCCATCCAGCCCGAACTCCCAGCCTCTTTCAGTGCACGATTAGGCTCCGGTTCGCTGGTAGTGGCGCTCTGTATTGAATACGACGCACTTCCAGGCATTGGACATGCCTGCGGGCACAATGTAAACGCGGCGTCAGCCGTGGGGGCGGCCCTCGTGCTCGCTGCCGTGGCCGATGACCTTGGCATCACCGTCAAGGTCCTGGGCACCCCGGCTGAGGAGACCACCGGCGGCAAGGTCGACCTGATCAACGAAGGATTCTTTGACGATGTCTCGATGGCCATGATGGCCCATGCCGGCGCCGAGGACGTAGTGGGAAGCACCTCGCTGGCGGTAAACATGTGGAATGTGCTCTACGAGGGACGCCCAGCACACGCCGCAGCAGCACCCGATCAGGGCATCAACGCCCTGGACGCACTGGTGGTGGCCCAAGTTGCCGTTTCGTTGGCGAGGCAACAGCTTCCGCCGGGATCCATTGTCTCGCTCATCGTGACCGAAGGCGGAAGCGCGGTTAACGTCATACCAGAACGCGCCCGGGCCAGCGTGGAAATGCGTTCCCCCACCGTGGCCGGCCTGAGTGTCATCGAGAATCGCGTGCGGCGTTGTCTGGAGGCCGGAGCACACGCCAGTGGCAGCACACTCACAATCACCCCAGCGGGCCATGCCTTTGTAGAATTGCGGCAGGACTCCTTCCTCTCCGAGGCCTACGGCAAGGCCATGGTGACACGGGGGCGGGACGTCCGCTACAGCGAAGCGCCAGTAGCCTCCACGGACATGGGCAACGTCTCCCACCTGGTGCCAAGCATTCACCCGCTGCTCGGCTACGACGTGGGCGGGGCCGTCCACCACACTGCAGAGTTTGCCGAGCACGGGGCATCGATCTCCGCGGACCAGGCGGTGATCGACGGCGCATTCGGTCTGGCGGTGGCCGCCAGCGCAGCGGCCTCGGACCCGCTGCAACGTCAACGGCTACTTGGCAACACCACCGAAAAAACCCCACCATTCCCTACGTTGGCTGAGCCCTTCCCCCGGGTCTAACCAACCCTGACCCTAGTGAAGATTGCAACACTATCTGGTTAGGGACATTATCCAAGTGTGTACGATTTCGATGCGGACCCAGAATTGACTCGTGCGGCCCTCCCGCAAGCAGTTCTCGCGGTGCTCCGCGATGGGGAAAACCATGGGTATGTTATCGCCGAGTCCTTGACCAAGGCCACCCGCGTCATCGTTGAGGCCGGCTGAAGT
Source organism: Arthrobacter sp. ERGS1:01 (assembly GCF_001281315.1). NCBI lineage: Bacteria > Bacillati > Actinomycetota > Actinomycetes > Micrococcales > Micrococcaceae > Arthrobacter > Arthrobacter sp. ERGS1:01. Next base: position 44,570 of record NZ_CP012479.1, read on the forward strand.
CGCGGACCTATGACACGAAGGAATGCGAGAAGCGCATCGTCATGGAGTTTGAGGTTGATGAGATCGGCCCCTTGCTGCGTTGTGCCGCTGCGAAGGTCAACCGTACCCAACGCAGCAGCCATGGCGCCGGAGGAGCTGTACCGGCTAACCAGGGTAACCCGGCCGGGAATGGTCAGGCACGCCCGGGCTGGGGTGATTCATTGCCGGTCACAGCCGATGGCCCGTGGGCCATTCCCGGAGGCCAGAATGACGGTGGGTAGGGGAGCGGACCCGACCTGAGCGCCCTCGTTCTAACCACTGTTCTCGTGTCGGGGCTGGCAGGTACGCTAGCCCCGACACGCAACCGTGCACTACCCCGCATCTGATGCTTGAAATGAGATGACTATGAACGACGAACACTTTGAAGACCTCCGCGCCTGGGCCAGAGGCAGTTACACCGCCGAGGCGGCTACGGAGTTGTTGATCCGTGCCTTTGAGGGACGCTTCGCAGCACCGGGCAACTCCTGGATCCACAAGAGTGAGAAATCAGGAAAACACTGGATCCGCTTCGGTGAGATCCCTGAACATGTGGATGTGCTTTCCGGTGGTGAGAGCCGGTTCCTGAGGCTCGTGGCCTCCATTGCTGCTGTTGAGGTCAGTGTGGACTTGGGTGAGGTTCTTCCTGGACTTGATCGCCGGGTCCTCGAGCTGGTGCTGGCTGCGGTAGCGCACGCCGGCGGCAGCCACGAACATTCCGGCTTCACTACCAACACGGATGGCTCCCAAAGTATTGAGAGGCTCTCCACCCTGTACCCGTGGCCCGATGAAGCCTAAGAAGTCCCCGAGTTTTAGCCTGTCCCTGCCCGTCGAAACCGCGGATCAGGTACGTGCCGTGCAACAAGCTGTGGGAGCCCAGGAAGGGTACGCGTCCGTCAATGAGCTGCTGGCGGCGGCGGTTAATCGGGAGTTACGCTGGCTCCAACGCAAACACAACGGCGGTATGCCTTGGCGCGGGATCCCGGCCGGAGTCTTTCGCCCAGGCATGCGCACCAAGGAAGAAAGCCGGGGGAGTGGGCCTAACTCCACCGGTCGAACCACTCCACGGGGCAGAAGTGCCATGATTCAAGGGGAAAAATAGGCCGCTTGTGTCTAGTTGATCGGGGTGATCGTGACGTTATCTGTGGCGCAATACATTTGCCGACCCCGGCCGTCGGAGAGGTCGATCCAGACGGCACTACCGTCCGTTGCGACGGCGGATACCTGCCCCTGCAGGGTGTAGCCGTTGGCGAGTCCAAGGGCCACATCTTCCCCGCAGACGAGATTGATCCATTCGGCGTTAAGTTGGGTAGCGTCCGTTGTTGGGCCGTCTTTGACTGTTCCCCGTCGAGTCTTCATCATGATTCAAACCTACGATGTTCCTTCCCTGGATGGCATTGTGAAAGCTGTGACGTCTCCGACAGCAGACAAAACCATGTGAATTCGATGACCGGCAGTGAAAGAGGGTGGGGGCTGTAACCGGCGATGCCGGCACAGCCCCCACCCTCTTGAACTTGAGTGCTCTTAGTCCTTGTATCGGTTACTGAGCATTGGGAGGAATCGGTTCCTATTTCCCACCGCGATCAGAACAGTGAAGATCACGATCACGAGAGCGAAGAGAATACCAATCCAAGGTCCTGAAGCATCAATGGTCCTCGGGACCTGAAACAGCCCAGCCGCAGCCAGGACAAGGTAAAAGCTGTCACTGAGATACCTGCGAGGTCGTCGGTCCTTAACATGACTCTCTGACGTCGATTCGTTCATCATTGGTTCTCCTTCATTGAACAGATAGAGCGGAGCGGCATGTTAGGAGAAGCACGCATCCTTGATCCCGTTAATACCCAAGATTTCAGCGAACAGGCCACCTGAAGCTGCCATCGCTGCGTTCCATTTGGCACCGGCACCATTTGCGGCGTGATAGGCACGATAGATGATTTCGATACCGCGCTTGACGGAACCAAACCTGGTGATGAGTTTGGCGGCAACCTTTGCGCCAGCGCCCCAAGGAAGAATGGTGGTCCCCACAGTTGCGACACAGACGGTCCACCCCCACACCGTACTGGGATCTGCGACTACCGGGAAAGCAGTCTGCTCTGTGTGAGCTACCCGCTGCACCAGGGTCGTGCCATCAATAGTGAATGACGTAGGAACTGAGGCGCCGTTGGCATCATGTGCCCAGGGCGCCAGAACGCTACCCAAGATTGCTCCGTCCTGGCTTGAGAATTCTACGGAACCGTCCTTGAGTACTTTTGCTTTAGCTCTCGCGGGAATTTCAAGAGGAAACCGGTACTCCGTAGCCGCAGAGGCGGAGTCAATCTTGATGATCGATTGGCTACCTGATGCCGTGGCAAAGGTGGAAATCGTAGCGTCGGGAAGCTCAGTGTTCAGCAGAGCTTGACCTTGGCCTTCGAAGAGAGCAGCGGGGATGTCCGAGGGGCTGATTGCCTGCTTACTTGTAATGTTCCCGGGAATTTCAAGCGACAGGTCACCGGCGGCATCTTTTTCTACGACTTTCGCCGTGCCGGGAGCCACCTCGAGCTGGGTCCCAACGTTAGTTGCAACCGGGGATGCTTCTTGATTCTTCGCGACAGTGCTCGGGGATGCCGAAGCGACTCCGGATCCAGCGGCAACGATCGCAGTTGAGATCGTCAACCCAAGGACGATTCGCACAGGTAGAGAGACTTCTCTTTTGGACAACTTGTAAACCCCCAATAGAATTGGCACCCGACAACACGGTGCCATTGCAGCGACTAGGGCGTGTCTCCTAATGCGGTCAGCCAGATGGTGAGGGCGCGGAGGACGGCTCCGCCTCGGTAGGTGAGGGCGAGTTTGTCGTAACGGGTCGCCAGTCCGCGCCATTGTTTGAAGGTGTTGAAGTTTCGCTCAACGACGTTGCGGCCTTTGTAGTCTTCCTTGTCGAATGCTGGTGGTCGGCCACCGGAGGAGCCGCGGCGTTTCCGGTGCCCGATCTGATCGGATGGTTGCGGGATGACGGCCGTGATGCCCCGATCTCGAAGGTGGGTCCGGATTGCTTTTGAGGAGTAGGCCTTGTCTGCGCGTACCCGGTCCGGGCGGGTTCTTGGCCTGCCCGGACCGGCCCGGTTGATACTCAGATGGTCCATCAGGTGGGGAAACATGGGTGCGTCCCCGCCCTGGCCGGGAGCAACCAGTAACGCCAGGGGCCTGCCGTTGCCATCGACCAGGGCATGGATCTTCGTAGTCAGCCCGCCACGGGAGCGGCCAATTGCATGGTCGGCCGGCTCATCGAGCAGATTCATGTAATTCGATGGGTCCCCCTGTGGGGCGGGGAAGATTGGTGCCGTGCTGATGGGCGCGGTTGACCGTGGAATCGACCGAGACCGCCCAATCCACCAGGCCCACAGCATCGGCTGCAGTGAGCAGCTGGGCCAAGATCCCGTCCCACGTGCCGTCCCCGCTGTAGCGGCGGTGGCGTTTCCAGATCGTCTGCCATGGACCGAACTCGGTCGGCACGTCACGCCAAGCGATCCCGCACCGATACCGGTAAATGATGCCCTCGACCACCTTGCGGTCATCCCGAAAGGGGCGACCCCGACGGCCGGAGGACGAGGGGAGTAACGGCTGGATACGGGCCCACTGACCATCAGTCAAAACAGAAGTACGTGACACCCTTCAATCATTGCGCACCACCACACCACCATTTAGGAGACACGCCCTAGAGCTAGCCACTGGCCTTTCGGCACCACCGATGCTAACGAAGTATTTGCGAAAATGAGAAAGTTGACAACTTACCTGGTTTAGCCGGTGCGAGCTGGCGTCTACAGATTTACGCCTTAGCGGAGAGACAGCATATTTTCGCCATGGCGAATTGTTTCGCGTCGTACCTTCGCCCAGGCAGACGCACTCAGGAAGAACCTCAGGGGTACATCATCACGCTGCAAACACAAAAGAAGATGAAGAACTAGACCAGGAGAAGATGACATCACCGGCGGGCGTGTTGGTTAGCGAGTTGTCCTACCCCTGAAGCGGTCGATACCCCCGGACCATTTGATGGCCGGGAACTGACCGTGCAGATCGCTGAATAGTTCGTGGTCTAGTTCAGTGCCGGGGTGCGATGAGGTCACCCAAGATGAATCCGGTCGCCGTGTCAACCTGGGTGGTTCGATCTTGACGGCCCTACCCCAGGATTGTGACTGAATAGATGCGACCGGCCAGGGACCCGAAATGATCGTCGTCGACCACGACGAGCTTATAGTCAACGGCCGTCGCGTTTGTGAACCTTACGCGCCCCAGGAACCTGGGGGGCGTCGGTTCGAATCTGACTTGGGCCCAATGTGTGAGCGGGGCAAAAAGGCCCGGATTTACGGGGCTTCTGGTAGTGACGGGGAGGCTTTCCTCCCCGTCACCTCGCGCTTGAGTGTCTGTGGCATTCGAACCGGCGAATAGACTCAGGGCGAGACATTGGTCAGCCTTGGTGCGTCACGGTTCTCACTATTGATCTCCGCAGCTTCACCAGAGACCCTGCTTTTTGGCGTAGCTTCTCGCTGCTTCAGGCACTCAATCCGAAGCTGGGGATGCTAATACGGAGGAACGATGTATTTCCAGCGCCGAAACTGCGATCATTACGAAGATAGAAATACTGATAACAGTGAGCGCCGGAAAGGCTGCTATGGCGAGGGTCCCAGCTGTGCAGGCGAGGAACACTGTCGAGACAATGATTGGTAGCGAAGGTCTGAGCAGCGCAGCCCACACGACGATCATGAAGACGAATACCGGCAACGTGAGAGCCACTGAACCTGTCATCGTTGGTAGATTCTCCTCTGACTTTGCGAGCACATCTAGTTCGACTTCTATTCCCGCCGATAACGCACCAACTGCAGCAAAAATCAGGTAGTGCGGGTATCCGAACCCAAATCCGGTGCGTGCATTGCTAAGCCGCTTGCCGTGTGTTTGAGAGAAATAGATCCACCAGATTCCTGCAGCCAGTACAAGCCCGGCGAGGGCGAGCCGGATAACGTCCCCTGCATGACCACCCGCGTTTAGAGAATCGATTACTGCATTAGCAGATGCAAGCAGGCTCTCTCCAAGAAGGATCAGAACGAAGAGACTGTACCTCTCTGCGATATGGTGCGGATGCCAAGGTGTCTTCCGTGATTTTTCGGCCCAAACTGGAACCGTTAGCTCTAAGAACACCGCCGGCCAGAAGGTCCAGAACTGAACCTCGGTGGCGAACAGAATTCGCACCACCCAAATGATCTGTACGGCTGCGATGCCGATAGCATAGCGAAGTGCAACACTCCGCTGCTCTGGATCGGAGAGGGCCACTCTGATCCACTGGACGACCATTGCTAGACGCATGATCAGATATCCCCAAGTGACTGTTGCCCATTGGCCATCCACGAGCGCGCTTTGGATCCCCGCAGCGAGGACGAGAACCCCACCCATCTGCACGATAGTGGTCACCCGGTAGAGCCAGTCATCTGTGTCGAAGGCCGAGGCAAACCAGGTGAAATTCATCCAAGCCCACCAAATTGCGAAGAACACCATTGCGTACCCGAGCAGGGTCGCTAGTGTGTGACCTTCTGACACACCATGATGTAAGTTCTGCGATGCCTGCGAAACCGCAATGACAAAGACTAGATCAAAGAAGAGCTCCAGGGGACTTGCTACACGGTTCGGTTCGCTCGGCTCGCGGCCTGTCATCCGCTGGAGGCCAAATCGGCTCAAAGTTCTAGGTCGCACTAATTGCAGGGATCTGGAACGATGCGACTAGGCCGTCTCTGACCGTCACGGTTGCACTGGATTCCCCATTGAATACTCCACTATTCCAATGAAATCGAATCTTAGTAGCTACACCCACGGTGTCCGCATCGAACACGTCAATGATCGCACCCGCACCAACCGCGTCAGTTTCTGCCCACTGACGCACACCGGCGCGACCTCGGAGTACCCTGCCCCAATCGTCGATAATCCCGTCACTTCGAAACGAGCCGACAAACTTGTCGATATCCGCAGCATTGATAGCGTCGACTGTATTTTGCACGGCCAAGGGAAGCGGAACGCGGTTCATGATGAAGCTCCTCGATGAAAGATATTGATTTCTTACAAAATATCTATCAAATCCCGGCTTCTAGAGGGGGTGATCATCAGAAAATGACACCAGTATGGGGGTCATGTTCTCCATCAAACTCTCCCAACCACGATCAACGAGATTGAAGTCTGTAGGTGATGGTTCCCTTTCGCCCGCCAACAATACGGTGTACTGATTCCTTGGACACTTCTGACTCCCGCCATGTGTTGTTTGGACAGTAGGCTTTACATGTTGCGAATGGTTTCAAGATGAATCGGGTGGGAATGGACGCATGGTGCAGCATGTTGGCTCGGATCGGCGCACGGGACGCCGCGGGCCTCACCCCACGTTCACCTGGTGGCGCAACAAGGTCGTTGATCGCTTCGACGTCCAGCGTTGCGCTCACTGCAGCATTGGTATGGCAAGGGATCATGGTCATACTGTCACTTGCCGCGTTGGGCCAGCCCGGTTGGATACTTGCAACTTTCCAAGCGCTGGTCGGTGTCCTTGCCGCTTTCTCGATCCGGAGCAGGCGTTGGGGGCCCGCTCTGCCGCCCGCGATGGTCGCCATGGGAGTATGGGGCTACTTGCTGAGCGGGGATTTGGATTCGTCACTGACTTTCGCTGCGTGCTGGCAGATTAACTTCTCGGCGTTCTTCGCAGGACTCTTGATACTGCAAAGGTACGCAATCTGGATGGTTGTTGGGTCTGCCGTGTGCACGTCAGTAACCATCCTCCACTTTCTTCCTGATTGGGGTGCCCAACTGCCGGCGTCGATCTTGGTAACGCAGGCATCCATCATCATCGCTATTAGGTTGGGACTCGGGGCTCTGCTGCGCCATTCCAGCAAGACGGACGAGAGCGTCGAACTCGCGGACGAAGCTTCCCTTCGAGATGAAGCACTCACCTACCAAAGCGCTCGCCTAGCCGAGGACTCACGTGTTCTGCACGATACCGCTATCAATACGTTCGCCGCGATCGCGTCAGCAGGGGCCGGCGCCCGTGATGTAAGTCGAGTCATAACTCAGTGCGCCAGAGACCTTGAACTCATTGAAGAACTCCGTGGCGCTCGACGAACCACCGCCATCGCCACACTTCTGGATGTGTTCGAGCAGCCTGGCATCACCACCATTCGCCAAGGAGCAGGTGACGAAGCAATACAACTGGCGGGTACTGCTCTACCTCAACGCACCGTCGACGGGATCATCGGGTGTGTCCGCGAAGCCGTCACCAACGCGACGAAGCACTCGGGTGCGAACCACGTAGACGTCGAAGTGCTCACTTCTACAACGGAGCTAGTCGTCCGTGTGAGTGACGACGGTATTGGTTTTCGCGAAGACACGCCTGCCGGGCGCGGTGTGGACGCCTCCATCCGACGTCGGGCCATTGACCACAACTTTGCTGCCGACGTGCGCAGTACACTCGGCATGGGTACGGTGGTCACGCTCTCAATAGCTCTGGCACCCCTTTCAGCGGATCAAACGGAAAATTCGAACGACGCCGGACTAGAAGCTTCGGCATCCACAGTAAACCGTCGCTCCGGCAATTACTGGGGCCTAGGCGTCACGATAGTGAGCATTGTGCTTACCGTCGCAGGAGGCACCGATGATGGAGGCGCACTGTTCCCGATGATCGCGATCATGCTCGTCTCCTTGATCCTTGCCCGAACCCCGGTGCTGCGTCGCGGGAGGACCCTTTTGCCATTCCTACTCGTGCTCGGCACTTTGTCGGTGTTCTACCTCTCAGCGCGCGCGACTTCCTTTGGCCTCGTCGGGCCGGCGCACTGGCAAGCGCTCGCGGCGACCGGGCCGTTCGTGTTGTTGCTGTCGAGAACTAGGGGTAAGGCATGGCCTATTGTAGGAGCCTTCGCATGGGGTGCGGTGGTAGTTCTAATGGCTGTTTTCGCGTTGCCCACTTCTGAGACGGCTGCCGAGATTATTATCGTTGCCGGTCTAGTGGGGCTGGGATTCTCAGGCGTCTGGACAATGTTTCAACGTCTCGTGACCCGGCTTTCTAACCTGGAGGCAGTGTCGCGCGCCGAAACATTTCAGGCAAGTCTGCACACTGAGCTGGCAACTGTATCTCAGGCAAGCTATCAACGCTGGATGGACGCAGGACTCGACGCTTCGGCCACGCTGTTGCGGGGCATCCGGGACGGTAGGTTGAACCCTCATGCGGAGTCAACGAGGGCTGCTTGTGATGAAGAGGAACGGTATCTCCGCCAGCTCGTGCAGATCAATCCCGACCTCGTGCACATTGGCAAAGTATTCATGCCCACGCTTCGTCGCGCACGGGAACTTGGTATCGAGTTCAGACTGCGACTCGGAGACATCGATGCAGCCAATGAACACGTCGCGCGTGACATTAGCGACGTCGTCAGCGAGAACCTGATGTCAGCTGAGCATGGCGAGGCACTCGCCGTCAGTCTGTTCCCCGTAGCGGAAGGGCTGCAGTTGACGCTTACCGGATCGGCACTCCAAACACCTGAACACCTAGCAGATAAGGCTCGCCTCGTCTCACTTGGGCAACTTGAGCTACTTGAAATTTCTTTCCAATCAATGCAACCAGTACATCGAAAATCCAAGCATTTCGCTGGGACCGCTCGCATCCCAGTGCTGAACTTTCAGGAAGAACCCTATGACTGATCACCAAATTCAACGGGCCCGGATCGCTATCGTGGAAGACCATCTGCTGCAACGAACCCGCACCGAAGAGCTCCTGTCCAGATCCGGTAAGTACGAGGTCGTCTTCAGCGGGGCATCTGCGCCGGAGTTCACTCAATGGGTAGGAGCAGCGCCGATGGTCGAGCGTCCGCATCTACTCGTCCTCGACTTGATGGTCGACCGCCAACCGAGCGTCAGCCCCGCTCTCGTTGAAATAATGGTCAAGGCCGGCCTCAAGATCCTCGTCCTATCGGCACTCGCTTCTCCTATGCTCGTTCGTCGAATCGTGCGTGCAGGGGTAGTCGGAATCGTCGGGAAGCGCGATAGTGAGGATGACATCCTTGCTGCAGTCTCTGCAGTGCTCGCGGGTGAAGAATGGATGACCACGGAACTTGCGTCGGTGATTGCTGGGGATCCCGACCGCCCTTCATTGAGTCTGCAGGAAGAAAGGTCGTTGGTGCTCTATGCCTCCGGGCTCAGCGTCGACGAGGTGGGTGCCGCGATGAATATCGGGCGTGAGACGGCGAAACAATACCTCGACCGAGTGAAGAAAAAGTACGCTTCAGTCGGCGTCCCGGTTCGCTCGAAGCTGGACTATGGCCGCGTTGCCTGGGCCGACGGGTACCTTGACCCCTCGCTTCCGAGCGAAGCGTGAGCGTAAGGCCTACTAACACTCCAGCCGGGTTCCGTTTGAAGCCGCCCTGATCTGACGGACGCTCAACGACATGCACGCGTCGCAGCCCTGAGTCAGCCATATACGACGCCACCGACTGACCAACACTCCGTGAGAAACCAAAACCAGCATCGCCGTGACCGGCGTGGAACCCGTCACCGACAACCGCCACCAGGACAGCGGACACAATGTCACACCCACCTGCCGCAATCAAAACCGCCAGGCAGACGGTCAGCCCTGATCCACAAGAAACCGCGCCTCATGAAAGATCGAGGCTAACGGATTGTGGCGCTTCAGAGATGACCCCTATACGGGGGTGATTTGGCCCTAAACTATTCTCCGGTGTCGGCACCTTGAATAGACTCTGAACGATATTTGTTTGCTGGGGGCACGAAGGTAACTTTTCGCATGACCCTCTTTTGGAATTCGAAAAGGAAAACAATGGCTCCCCTTCCACGACATAAATCGGCCGCGGTCACGAGGTGGCTGTTAGTAAGCCTGCTGATGCTCGGAGCCCTGATAGCTCCAACGGCGGCCTCAGCCACGGTCGAGTCTGGCGACTCGGTACACGTTGGAGCGAGGCAGGGGTACTCCGGGACTGGAATGTTTCCCGTCTGGTACAAAACTCCTGCAGTCGGAGAACCCGATGCCTGGGCATATTGCATAGAACACGACGTCCACGCGAACTCAAATGTCGAAGGGCATGTCGGAGGATTCGATGAATACCTCGGCGCAAATTACTTCACCGACCCCACCATTCAGGGCAGGGTTCTCTGGGTACTCGCGCACAGCTACCCGGCAATGACACTCGCGGATCTGGAAGCTGCCACTGGGATCGCAGGGCTATCCGTGAACGATGCGATCGAAGCCACTCAATACGCGATTTGGCGATACACGGAACTTGATTACGATGCCAGTTGGAATTGGGAGAGCCCAAATTCTGAGGCTGTGTATTGGTACCTTGTGAATGGCGCAAATACGAATCCCGTGATGAAGCCGAGTGATGTACAGGTCACTGCATCGATTACAGCCCCTTCTTCTGCGCAGACGAGCGACAGTATAGTCGGGCCATTTGTGGTGAACACGAACCAGAAGTCGGTTATCGTCTCAGCCCCTGGCTTTAACTTCACCGACGCATCGGGAAATCCTATAGATCCCACTGCCGTCGTGGATGGACAGAAGATATATCTCGACCTTCGCGGTCATGTCGCAGCAGGATCGACCACCGTAACCGTAACCGCAGCCGCAGCAGGGCCGACCGGCGGAATCATCTCAGTTCCCCGCACAGATGGTAGTACTCCGACTACTGGTGACCACGCGCAGTCGATCGTACTGGTTCAGGCGAAAACTGCCACCGTGGGAGACCGCGCTGACATTAGCTGGACGGAGAAGGCCCCGGCCGTTTCGAATCCGGTTATCGGCACGTCCCTAGTCGATTCTGCCGATGGTGACCGGGTACTGAGCTGGAATGGGGGCACCGTTATCGATACCGTCGCCTATCAGAACCTGACACCAGGTGTTAAGTACACGGTATCCGGTGAGCTTATGAACAAAGCAGATGGCACAGGTACAGGGATCACTGGCAGCACGACCTTCACTCCGACAGAGGCCAATGGTTCAACTGACGTGGCATTTACCGTCCCCGAAGGATACGCCGGAGATGTCTTGGTTGCTTACGAGCAACTCTTTGAGGGCAGCAAAACCACTGGCAAACCGGCTGCCGTTCACAAAGACATCAACGACGCAGCCCAGACCGTCACAGTAGAGAAGGCCCCGGCCGTTTCGAATCCGGTTATCGGCACGTCCCTAGTCGATTCTGCCGATGGTGACCGGGTACTGAGCTGGAATGGGGGCACCGTTATCGATACCGTCGCCTATCAGAACCTGACACCAGGTGTTAAGTACACGGTATCCGGTGAGCTTATGAACAAAGCAGATGGCACAGGTACAGGGATCACTGGCAGCACGACCTTCACTCCGACAGAGGCCAATGGTTCAACTGACGTGGCATTTACCGTCCCCGAAGGATACGCCGGAGATGTCTTGGTTGCTTACGAGCAACTCTTTGAGGGCAGCAAAACCACTGGCAAACCGGCTGCCGTTCACAAAGACATCAACGACGCAGCCCAGACCGTCACAGTAGAGAAGGCCCCGGCCGTTTCGAATCCGGTTATCGGCACGTCCCTAGTCGATTCTGCCGATGGTGACCGGGTACTGAGCTGGAATGGGGGCACCGTTATCGATACCGTCGCCTATCAGAACCTGACACCAGGTGTTAAGTACACGGTATCCGGTGAGCTTATGAACAAAGCAGATGGCACAGGTACAGGGATCACTGGCAGCACGACCTTCACTCCGACAGAGGCCAATGGTTCAACTGACGTGGCATTTACCGTCCCCGAAGGATACGCCGGAGATGTCTTGGTTGCTTACGAGCAACTCTTTGAGGGCAGCAAAACCACTGGCAAACCGGCTGCCGTTCACAAAGACATCAACGACGCAGCCCAGACCGTCACAGTAGAGAAGGCCCCGGCCGTCACACCGATCGGGCCGAAACATGACGTGCTGGCGGTAACCGGTGGGACGTTCCCAGGCTACGTTATCGGCATGGCCAGCCTGCTGCTCTTACTCGGTGCCGCGGCACGGCTGGCACCACGGACGCGCCGCAAGCTTTAATCTGTGGCAGTGCCTCCTAGACGCTAGATTCACTGCCATCCTGAGTGGTGGACCCTGAGGCCTAAATTCTGGGGTCCACCACTCATATGACCAATGGTCAATTTCAGAGAACAAAAGAGACTGCCCCACTTCTGTTGACGAAGGGTTCAGCTTCTTTAGCGGCTTTGAGTCCAGGATAAGTTGTGGCAAAACCGAACGAACAATCTTGCGGCCCAGCGAGAACTTACGCCTCTGGTCGCGCGAATTCACAGATTTCCGCCATCGCGTCGAGGGCTGACTGCGAATAATTCAAGAGTCGAGTCATGCCGGACTAGGCGCACGCGGGGTTTTTGTACCTTGCTTTGTAGCCTAGACTTGATGCGCAGAAACCAAAACCGAAAAATACTATGTGGGCATTTGCCTGCTTGAGGAGAAGTAAATATTGCGATCATCGAAACAGGCTGTCGTCGGCAGCTATCTGAAAAAGGCTCGCGGTGCAGGGCTAACCGCTGCCTTGGTCATCGGCGCTTCAATCACTATCCCGCAGCCTGCTTTCGCAGCTGATGCGTTCCCTGACACAGGAATGTACGCCACTCAGTCAGGTGGTTCCAACATCGTCTCGGTTAACCTCGCGACGGGCACGACCTCGCATGTGCTGACAGTGCCAGGCGGAGTGACAGGGCTAAACCAAATTGGCCTCACCAATGACGGTAACAAGCTCCTGCTAACGAACGGCACGAGCATTTTCGAGTACACGGCATCGACCGAGGCCTGGGAAACCACGGCCAGGGCCACCCCCGCGGTTCCCAACACCATGGGTGGGGTCAATCCCACCAATGGCATCTTCTACTTCGGCGGGCAAGCTGCTGGTGGGGGGAACAACTTCGTCTTCAAAACATTCGACCCAGCAACGAACACGCTTGCAACGACAACGATCCCTGTCACAGCGGATGCACCTCCGGGCGGCAATGGGGACCTCGCGTTCGACAGCCTCGGAAACATGTACTTCGTTGCCAGCAGCGCCGCGGCAGGTCAGATCTACCGGGTAGACGCCGCCCAACTGAACTCCGGTGGAGGCGCGGCTGTCAAAATCGGTCCGCAAATCGCTACCGGCGTAGCACTAAACTCCATGGCTTTTGCCAAGGACGGATTCCTCTACGTAGCCGGCGGAGGAGCCAACGGCTTCCTCAGGGTCAACCCGATCACCGGCACGGTCCTTGACAGAAAAACCCTTGACGTAGCCATCACCGACCTCGGTTCCCGATCACTCCCATTCACCGGTTCCGTCAAGGTAGATCTACCCGGTGGACGCGTCAATGACACTGACCAGTTCACGGTCACCATCGGTGGCGGCGGAATCAGCACTGGCAACTCGGCCACGACGACCGGCGATGAGGCCTCCGTGGCCGTGGGCCCCCTGCTCATACTTCCCGGTGAGACCTACACCGTTCAGCAGACACCGGTTGGCACCACCAATCCTGCCCTCTACGAAACTTCGTGGAACTGCGTAGATCCCGCGACCGGGACAGTTGTCGCCTCCGGCCCCGGCGCCAGTGGATCCTTCACCATTCCTGAGGGCGTCCAAAACGTCGCCTGCACTTTCACTACGGCACCATATCCGGCCCCGGGTGCTGTCAATGATGAGTCGTTGAAGAATGTTCAGGGTTCTGCGGTGAAGGTTCCTGTGTTGGGTAATGACAAGGGTGACCTTGATCCGACCACGGTGAAGTTCCTTGACGGTGACGGCAAGCCGGTTACCAAGCTTGTCGTTGCGGGTCAAGGTACCTGGACGGTTGATCCTGCCACGGGTGAGGTCACGTTCACACCCGAGAGTGGATTCTCCGGGAACCCCACACCAGTGACGTACCAGGTCAATGACGTGCGTGGAAACACCACCGAAGCAACCGTGACCGTGACCTACGTACCGGGTGCTGTCAATGATGAGTCGTTGAAGAATGTTCAGGGTTCTGCTGTGAAGGTTCCTGTGTTGGGTAATGACAAGGGTGACCTTGATCCGACCACGGTGAAGTTCCTTGACGGTGACGGCAAGCCGGTTACCAAGCTTGTCGTTGCGGGTCAAGGTACCTGGACGGTTGATCCTGCCACGGGTGAGGTCACGTTCACACCCGAGAGTGGATTCTCCGGGAACCCCACACCAGTGACGTACCAGGTCAATGACGTGCGTGGAAACACCACCGAAGCAACCGTGACCGTGACCTACGTACCGGGTGCTGTCAATGATGAGTCGTTGAAGAATGTTCAGGGTTCTGCTGTGAAGGTTCCTGTGTTGGGTAATGACAAGGGTGACCTTGATCCGACCACGGTGAAGTTCCTTGACGGTGACGGCAAGCCGGTTACCAAGCTTGTCGTTGCGGGTCAAGGTACCTGGACGGTTGATCCTGCCACGGGTGAGGTCACGTTCACACCCGAGAGTGGATTCTCCGGGAACCCCACACCAGTGACGTACCAGGTCAATGACGTGCGTGGAAACACCACCGAAGCAACCGTGACCGTGACCTACGTACCGGGTGCTGTCAATGATGAGTCGTTGAAGAATGTTCAGGGTTCTGCTGTGAAGGTTCCTGTGTTGGGTAATGACAAGGGTGACCTTGATCCGACCACGGTGAAGTTCCTTGACGGTGACGGCAAGCCGGTTACCAAGCTTGTCGTTGCGGGTCAAGGTACCTGGACGGTTGATCCTGCCACGGGTGAGGTCACGTTCACACCCGAGAGTGGATTCTCCGGGAACCCCACACCAGTGACGTACCAGGTCAATGACGTGCGTGGAAACACCACCGAAGCAACCGTGACCGTGACCTACGTACCGGGTGCTGTCAAGCCGGTCACCCCGTCTCCGTCACCTGGCGCTGTGAAGCCGGCTACCCCTGTCCTGTCACCTGGAGCTGTCAGTTCTCCGACGCCTGCCCCGGAAGCCAGCAGCCCTCCTCTTGCCTCCACAGGTGTTCAGGCTTTCGGTATTGGAGTTGCCGGTCTTGCGATTGCGCTAATGGGCGGAGCCTTGCTTATCATCCGTCGCCGTCGAACGCAGGGCTAAAGAGATAGCAGACAGCCGGTCACAAGCGACCGGCGGTCTTAGGGACTAGTTGTGGTGTCCAAAACGGAGTGGCCAACCTTCTCAAAGGTTGGCCACTTCGTTTATAGGCAAGGCTCTGCGGGGCGAGCCACCTGGCATTCTCCTGCCTGTACCGTCACTTTCGCTCTCATCACGATTTCGATGTACTTCTCCTCTGAAACGGATTCCCGCGAAGAAGTCGAGGCGAACAAGGGATCACAAGCTGAAATTGGCAAGCTGCGATGTCGAGCGCGGTAAAAGTGACAGACATACTTTCCCATCGGGAAAACTCATTGTGGCCGTCTACGTGTCGTAGGTCATAATTCCTGAGTCTCGGCTGAGAGTTCCAATCCAATGGGATAGCTGCTTCGATTCATCCATTGCTAACTAGTTTTGTCTCAATCAGCCAGTTCTGGGCAGTTTTTC
Source organism: Arthrobacter sp. ERGS1:01 (assembly GCF_001281315.1). NCBI lineage: Bacteria > Bacillati > Actinomycetota > Actinomycetes > Micrococcales > Micrococcaceae > Arthrobacter > Arthrobacter sp. ERGS1:01. The sequence goes on from NZ_CP012479.1 coordinate 60,124, forward strand.
GGGGCTCAATTTACCTATCCCAGCTGCATTCCTGACAGGAGCTGTCTTGGACGAATTTGTGTCCGTCTGCAGTGAGCTGGAGCGGCAAGCCAGTAGCTTCCTTGACCTAACAGTGACTGAGCGGCCACGGATGACGAGCGAAACCGGTGGTACCAAGCAGCAGTGAGTTCTTTCGATATCCGACGTCATGATTTCCAATTCTTCTACTCCCTATCTTTGAATGCTGGCTGTGCACGGAGCGCGGATGGGAAACGCTCTCAGGCAGCTAGATCCACGGGTTCACCTGCCGGTGATGAATCCGCCGAATGAAACCCTCCAATTGAACCGCCACATGACATAGAAAGGACGATCGTTGAATGTCATCTAAGCACCACAGGCCCGTTCAGGAGGCGAATTGCCCTTTAGGGAGATTCTCCGCATCACCTGAAGCCCCCAGAGTTTCTGGGATTGACCTGGTCTACACAGTGGATAGATCCACGGCTGGAGTCGGCGAAACGCTGACTTTCACAGCCTGGATCCTCAACTCCAGAGATGAGAGATTGAGCGATGTCGGCCTCAGTCTCAGATCACTGACAAATTCTCAGCTAGTTCCGTTGCAGTACACAACACAGCCAACATCCGCAGAGATCACCCAAAGAGTCATCGAACCCTACAGGTGCCTGACCGCGTCATTCACCTACGTTATTGACCGCGAAGACGTCACCCACGCCGGAGTACTCATTAGTTCCCTGCAGGCAAGCCTTATCTCTCCCAGTCACGGTATTCTCCACAGCGAATGCGATGCCATAGTCGGGATGAAATAAGCCACCGAGGGTGCCAGCGAGACGGGTGTTGCGTGGCCCGCAGGTTTCTTCACGGAACTGCCCCGGCTTTGCTTGAGAGTCAATGCAACCCGGGACAGTCCGTCGAGAGTAAAATGAGGAACGCAGGATTGATGGCTGATGGGCTGCACTCGAGGTCGAGCCGCAGCCGGCAGGGAGTTCCCACCACGTCATACAGAACCCATACTTTTGAAGGCCCAACGACCACAATTTAGTATCTTGCATTGTCGCAATCACGCCATTCAGAAACAGGTCAAAGCGGACTATCGGCAACGCTGAATCGCCCCTGATCAGCAAGCGGGGGTCGTCGGTTCGAATCCGACAGGGGCCAGAAAGTGCCGCTGGCATGCGGAATTGGCAGTTTGGATGGCCCCGAAAGGGGCCATTTTCACGTTAGCCCTCCGACGGTTCCCGGGCGGCTGCGCGAGGGCGAACGGGAACGCTGGTGGTCGAGCGGGTCGAGAACCATCTGGTGGGCGGATATGTCTAAGGTGGGCCTTTTGTCGAGCCCTGCGCGGATTTCTTCAAGGTAATGCACGTTTGTCTTGGACACTTCGTGTAAACGGCAATGGTCCGCGGAAGACCTGCTGGCCATGGCGCCAAGCGGGTTCAAAACACGTCAAGCATTTCCCGAGTCGCCCGCAATGAACACATTTTAATTGCGCACTAGAACGGCCGGTCAGGTCACTTGGATCGGCCGAGAAACATGAACACCATCGACTCCCCGTGCGTTGCCCACAGCCGGGAGGCGGTGGAGCGGGACCATACTTCGCCATGGGGACGCTCCTTCATAGGCACGGGCAATATCCAGCAACCGGGCATCGGAGAATGCTCGCCCCAAAAGGTGGAGACCCACGGGCTGGCCTTCAGAGAGCCCACAAGGCACGCTGACGGCCGGCATGCCTGTCAGGTTGGCGGCGCTAAGCATGCGGAGGGCTGCGGCCAGGGAGTCTTCGCCGGCGTCGGCGGTCAGCTCATGGGACATGGTTGCGGCATGGGGGGCAATGGTCGCGAGGGTCGGCGAGAGAAGTGCCTCGATGCCGGCCCGCTCGAAGGATCGCTCGAGAGAAGCGCGGAGGTAGCTGCGGACTGCGTGGGCCAGGTCGACGTCGGCGGCAGTGATGAGCGCGCCCGTCTCGATCATGACGCGCGTGCCGGCAAGGTACCGGGGTGCGTTCTCGCGCAGCATGGTGCGGTGGTGGTGGGCGGATTCGGAAAGCGAGATGGCAAGGCTCGCCGGGAGCACCATGTCCAGTTCGGGCAGCCCCAGCTCCACAATTTGGAAACCCAGTCCGGCCAAGGTGCTCAGGGCGCGTTCGACGACGTCGAGCACGCCCGGCGTGACACCCCAGGTTTTCCACATAGCCCGGTCGACTCCCAGACGAACGGGCAAGCCCCGGTCCTTGCCGTCCGTCGCGACGGGGCGAAGGCGCTCCAACGTGGCGTCCTCCGCCATGCCGCCCAGCAGAACCGCGCAGTCCTCCACGTTCCGGGCAATTGGGCCGACGTGATCCAGGGTGTGGCTGACGTTGAGCACCCCTGATCCGGAGACCAGGCTCAGAGTCGGCTTGAGCCCGACGAGCCCATTGACGCACGCCGGATTCCGCACCGAGCCTCCCGTGTCCGTGCCGAGTGCCCCGGCAACGCTGCCCACAGCCACCGCGACGCCCGAGCCCACGCTTGAACCGCCTGCGTATCTCTCCGGGTCCCACGGATTCCGCGTGGGCGGCGTTCCCTGCCCGAACGCGAATTCGTGTGTCTGAAGCTTTCCGAGGATGACCGCGCCGTTTTGGCGAAGGCGCCGGACCACCCCGGCGTCTCTGGTCGCGATACGCCCGCGAAGCGCGGCTGAGCCGCCTTCTGCCGGCAAGCCGGCCACGTCGATCACATCCTTCACTCCCAGCGGGATGCCCAGGAGGGGCTGTCTGGAACCGTGTTTTACGGCGAGGTCGGCTTTCCGGGCAGCAGCCCGGGCACCAGCTGCGTCAACATGGGCCCACGCTCGCGCATAATCTTCGGTCTCCTCCACCCGCCCAATCACGGAGTCGAGTAGCTCGATGGACGACAACTCTCCGCTGCGAATTTTGGCGGCAGCCTCGGCGACGCCCAGCTCCCACGCTTCAGTCATTGTCGCCGCCCGTTTCGATGCCGTTGACAGCAGCAAAAGCCTCCCGGAGCTCGTCCATTCCGGCGCGAAAGTCGCCAAATGCCAGGGCAACAGCCGGTTCGTCCACTTGGGCAAGATCGTCGCCGACGAGGTCGGCGACGGCGCCGAATTGCTCCGGAGTCAGCCCCCTGACGGTGCGCGCGCAGCCGGTCTCGTTGGCCGTCATCGCCTGGCTCCCACCATGAGTTGCCCGTCGCGGACCACGGCTGTGCCGTCGACGAAGACGTGGCTCACTGCGCGGAAATCGTCGGCCCGCGTCACAACGACGTCGGCGATGAGGCCCCGGCGCAGTTCCCCCCGCTCCGGCGCAATGCCGGGAATGGCTTCTGCAACAGCGGAGGTCACCATAGCGACAGCGTCGCCGAGCGGCCTGTGCCCCCGGGTCACCAAATCCTGGACTGCGGAAATGAGTTCGTCATGGTCGCCGCCGTGACCGTAGTCGGTGCCCAGCACATCCACCAGTCCGGGCGCCGAGAGCAGGGAGTCCCAATGGTCGCGCGTGGCTACCGTCTTTTGGCGGTGCAGGAGGTCAAAGACCGAGGCCTCGGCCAACCATCCGCGGTCCCGACCCAGGGTGGCGAGTTCCAGGGCTTCCGCGGGCGTGTGGGACGTGTGGTTCACATGGGCGGCAATGATCCGCGCAGCCGTCCCGTGGGTCTGTTCCATCAGCTCCCGCATGACGCGAGCGGTCGCGGAGGCGCTGTGGATGATCGCAGGCACGCCGAATTGCGACGCGGCACGGACGCCCTCGCGGATCCCTTCGACGGCGGGCGCGACGGACGGCATGACGGTATCCGCCACGATCCGGCTAAGTTCCGGCAGCTCCAGCCGTCCGCCCAGACCCGCCGCGTCGATAGCCGCCTGGAGGAGCTCCGTGTCCGATGTGGTGGCATCGAGGAATCGACCCAGCACTGCTTCCTTGAGCTGGCGGGCCTGGTCCTGGGTGATTCGTACGCCGGTTCGATTCTCCAATGCGGCGGGAAGATAGACGAGGTCCTGGCCGCCGCCGCCAAGGGTTTGACCGCCGCCCAGCTCCCCGATGGCGACCGCACCGTCGGACAACATCTGTTCAACGCTGAGTTCGGCCTCCAGCCCCGTCAACCCGCCGCCGTCGGCCTTCCGGGCCGCAAGGAGCGCCGACGGCAGATGGGTTGTGGCTCCGCGGACGTTGACGGCATGGCGCCGGTCAGCCTCGCGAACATGATCCATGGTGGCAAATCCGCACAGATTGAGCACCGTTGTGGTTCCGGCCAGCAACTGCCGGTCGAGGTTGCTTAGCCACCGGGCGTCGTCAAGGGCGGGTGCGCCGCTGGGAAACAGCGGACCCGGAGTCACCCCGTGGGTGTGGCAGTTGATCAGCCCGGGCATCACGATGGCTCCCGCTGCGTCGATGATCTCGCCATCGAAAGAAGCAGCCGGGTCCCAATGATTTAGCACGTCTGCGATGCGGCCAGCGGCGAGCACCACGGCACCGCCGGGCAGCGGGTCTGCGCCGGAGCCGGTAACGACCGTTCCGCCGCGAATAAGCGTGGACATTGCCCTCCCAGTGGACTAGTTTCATGATATCGAAGTTTCTTCACTATAGCCTTCGCGACGGTTTGCGGGAAGGCTGTTCGGGAAACACCGCGTACGGACCGGGAGGAAACCCATGAGGTCGGAACAGCCGGCACCCCGCGATTTCATCGGCTACGGTGAGCGCCCGCCAATCTTTTCCTGGCCGGGCGGCGCGCGCGTGGCTGTCTCCCTTGTTATCAACGTTGAGGAGGGTGCCGAGCGCAGCGTCGCGAGGGGGCACCAGATGGATGACCTTGGCGCCCACTGGGTGCCCGGGAGCCGGGCAGTCGGGGTGCGGAAGCCTACCCTTGAGTCCGCCTTCGACTACGGTGCGCGCACAGGCTTTTGGAGGCTCATGCGCGTCCTCGACCGCCACCAAGTGAAGGCGACCGCGTTTTGTTGCGCCGTGGCGCTGCAGGAAAACCCGGACCTTGCTTCCGCACTGGTTGGGCGCGGCCATGAGATAGCGGACCACGGCTATCACTGGGATACCCATGCCGGGCGCGACGTCGACGACGAGCGGCGGCTCATTGTTTCGTCCCGTGACGCAATAGCGGCGGTAACGGGCGTGCGGCCCACGAGCTGGTACTCCCGGGACGGGCTCAATCCGGGGACGCGCGCCGCCCTGGCGGATGAAGGGTTCGACTATGAATCCAACAGTTTCAACGACGATCTTCCGCACTGGGGCGCCGACAACGACGGCACCCGGCTGCCCGTGCTGCCCTACGCGGGAGACACCAACGATTCGGGATTACTGAGCCAGTTCCCCACCTCGGAAGCTTTTGCGCAGCACCTGATCGGGGGCTTTACGCTCCAGCTTGATGACCCGCGTCCCGGGCCGTCGGTCATGAGTGTGGGCCTCCACCCGAGGCTCATCGGCCGCCCTGCCTACGCCGCGGCATTGGACCGCTTCCTGGCGTATGCGCTGGGGCAGGGGGCCTGGGTCGCCACCCGATTGGAGATCGTGCGCGCGTGGGAGGAACGGACACGCGACGGGGCAACCGCCTGAACAGCGGGGCGAACGTCAGACGGCTGCGAGCAATCGACCCCAGCCCGGGATGGGCGCAGATGTGCCCGCTAGGCGGAGAAGCTCCCACACCGTGGCCACGGCGCTGTCAATGACTGGAATACCGAACTCGGCCTCAAACTCTTCCACGAGGTAGCCGGAGCGGAGATTGGTGCCAATGCAGACAACAGCCTCGGCGCCGTCAACAAACGCCGGTCGCATGAGGCTGGCAATCCGGTCCCTGTCCAGGCGGGCAATCTCGGGATTTGAAAGATCCAGCCCCGGAGTCGAAGTTGCGACCACCTGGATACCGCGACGCCCATATTCCTTGGCGATGAGCGGCGGGATGGTGGCAGGCCCTGGAAAGACGACGGCCACACGGGACAATCCGAGTGCCTCCAGGGCTGCAACGACTGCAAGGGACGCCGTGGTGGCCGGCGCCCCGGCGGAATCGGAAAGCTGTTCGCACAGCCGCCGGTCGGCGTCGAGCCCCACCCACGTGCCCGAGGTGCCGTGGAAGGCGACGGCCTCGGCGGACACATCGGACAAGAGCGCGGGTGCGTCGCCCAGGATGGAGGCGCCGATTGTGTCGCCGAGGCTCGGCGGGAGGCGAAAGCGGCTGTAGTGGACGCCGACGTCGGGGCGCCCCGTGAGCATGGCGGCAGTGAGGGTCTCGGCGTTGGAATTCGACGACGGGACCAGCACGCCCAGGCGGAACGACGGCCCAGGCGCCGCCATTAGTGGGCCCGGCCCAGCGACGGCGGGGTTGAGATGGCAACCATGACGGCGGCCGAATCGGTCCGGTTATGCCACCAATGGGGGAGCGAGGAGTCGTAGGTCAGGCTGTCTCCGGCCTCGAGGGAGAACTCTTGACCGCCGACCGTAGCGACGAGCGAACCGGACTGGACGATCACGCATTCCTCACCCTCGTGCGAGTCGGAGGAATTTGCGCCGTCGAAGTGGGCCGGAATGGTCATGCTGACCACGCCGAGCTTCCGCTCGGTGTCCGGAACAATCAGTTCCATGACGACGCCCTGTGACGGGACCTCAATCCGTCGCCGGTCGGCCTTGCGCACAAGCATGTTGTGCCGGTCCTCGGGCGGTTCGTTGAACATGGTTGCGAGCGGCAGGTCCAGTGAGCTGGCCAGGCGCAACAGTGTGGCGAATGACGGGTTGCCGATTCCCCGTTCAATCTGGCTGATCAGCCCGGCGCTGACGCCCGCGCGCTCGGCGAGGTCCTCAACGGTAAACCGGCCCACCCGGCGCTCCCGGATGGTCGCGCCAATCTTCGCAATCCAAAAATCGCGGTCCGTGGCGTCGCCATTGCCGTTGGCCGTGACGGTCGGAGATTCCCCCATCCAGAGCTCCTTCGACGATTTTCGGGTGGCGTTCGCGTATCCGGGAACGTTGCCCATCGCTGTTGTCTTCATGCGTTTCGTGAAGCCGCGTATGCGGCCAGGAGCGAGGCGAGCTCCCGCTCCCAGTAGATCACACAACGGTCCGCCCCGCGTGCGAAAGCTTCATCCGCCCGGGCCGAGCTCGGGGCGGGCAAACCGATGCTGTGCCCGGCGCCGCGCACCGTGTCCACGACGTGCTGCACCGCCTTGTCCACGGCGTTGCCGTCCGCGCGACCTGTTCGTTGGAGGTCGCTGAGCAGGTCGGTTGTTCCCAGCCATCCGCCGCCGAAAGCCTCCGAAGCGGCAAAGTCCGCGGCGTGGTCGACGGCGTCGACCGTTTCGAAAAGCACACTCAGCGCGGGCGGCTCGCCGAAGTCGGATCCGAACCCGGAAGCGAAGGAAACTTGCCGTGACCGCCGGCCTTCGGGCGCGTAGCGAACGGCCTCGGCCGCTCGTTCGAGCTCCTCGACATGGCGCAAATGGGGCAGGACCAGGGCCTGGGCGCCCGTGTTGGCATAGGCGACGAGGGTGTTGGCTTCCAGGTCCGGAACCCGGACGGACACGCGGACGCCGGTGCCGCGCAATTGCTGGACGGCGCCCGCGCATTGGTGGACCGTCAGGGACGTTTGCTCCGCGTCGAGAATTACGAAGTCCATGCCGGTGTGGGCGATGATGGCCAGCAGCGTTGGGGTGGGGTCTGCGGTCAGGAGCCCGACCTTTCGGCCCGACTCGCGTTCAATGGGGACTGTTGGCATGCTGCTCTCCTTGGTGGCATGGGTGTCGCTAGGCAGGTGGACACGGGTGGTATCACTCGTCCTGGATGAATTCCCAGTCGGCGGGCTTGCTCACGCCCACCACGAGTTCAACCGGATCGTCCGTGTCATTCCAGATGCCGTGCCGAAGCCCGCGGGGAATGTAGATGCCATCGCCGGGCCGGGCACGGTGTTCCTCGTCACCAAGGTAGACAAGGGGTGTCCCGGAAATGACAACGTAGAACTCCGACGCGTCCGGGTGGTGATGGCACAGGTGACGCTGCCCGGCCAGGATCCGCCCCCAACTCACGCACAGGTCGTCCGAGTCGCTGAGCCCGCGGGAGATCAAGGTTGAGACCAGCCCTTCATCCCGCTGCCCGTTCAGGCCAATGGAACTAAGCTTCTCAAACCCCTGGTCATGGATGTTGTGGACAAGCCGGGATAGATCGGCGGCTCGCATGGTGTCCGGGGCGGTCATGACGCAACAGTTTCGAACAGGCCATTCTGGGTCTCCGCCGGGCCGTTCTCCAGCCACCAACGTGCGATCTGTTCGCGCGTGGCGAACCATACTCCGTGCTGGGCCAGTGCGTATTCGATGAACTGTCGGACGCCGAAAGCGACGCTGGGGCGGCCGCCAATGCGAAGGTGGATGCCCACGGACATCATCTTTGGCACGGTCTCGCCCTCAAGCAACAGGCAGTCCAGGGTGTCCTTGAGGACGCTGAAGAATTCGGCCCCGGTGCCGAGGCTGCCACCACCCCAAAACCTGCCGTCGTTCGTGTCTCCGGAGTAGGGCACCACCAGGTGCCGGGCCGGGCCTGCCTGGACAAAGTACGGCAGGTCGTCCGCATAGGAGTTGGAGTCGTAGAGGAATCCTTCCTCGGCGAGTATGGCCCGGGTGTTCTCCGTGATGTCGTCGCGGACGTACCAGCCCACGGGCGTGACGCCGGCGGCGGCCTGGATCGCGGCCTTGGCTGCCCGGATCTCGGCACGCTCTTCTTCCGGGGACATGCCGACCATTCCGCGCCAGCGGTAGCCGTGACCGCAGATCTCGTGCCCGTCGCGGGCAATCGCCAATGCGGCGTCGGGGTGCTTTTCGAGGGCCTCGCCACACGCCATGAAAGTTGCCGGCACCTCATACTGGCGGAACATGTTCAGAAAGCGCCACAGGCCCACGCGTGGCCCGTATTCGAAGAACGACTCCTTCATGAGGTTTCTTCGCGAGGGGTCCGAGGACCACCCCCCGAAGATCACGATGTCCTCGTCCGAGTCGTCGCCCGCCGCGATGGATCGTTCCGCGCCCTCTTCGTAGTTGACGACGAGGGAGACGGCGACCTTCGCGCCACCGGGCCATCCAACCACAGGCGGGTTTTCCCCGTATCCGATGAGGTCTCGCATTGTCTCACTCCTCGTGGTTCTCAGTTGATGATTTTCATTATATTGATCTTGCTTCATTTTATCCACGTCGCGCGTCTTCGTAGACTTTTCGATGGGCGGCCAGGGAGGTCCGGAGCATGCCGTCCACGTCGTCGATCAGGTTCCCGTGGGCCGGCCCGATAAACGCAGTCGGCAGCTTGTTGAGGACATCCTCGATGGCCTGGAAGGCGGAACTGACGTCGACGAACTTGGTCCAGTACAGGGCCCGCCCCGTTCCGTAAGCGGCCTGCTCCACCGACGGCGGCACGGGCATCTCCCCCGAAAGGAGCCGGCATTGTCCGGGACGGTGCGCAGGCTCATCCTCGCCGTCCGGATCGGGCGTTTCGTGGATGAATGAGAAACCGTCGGAGACGAACAAGATGCCGGCTCCGTCGTCGTGCCCCCAAAGCGTATTTTCCAGGTCCCGGATATGGGCGGGCAGGAACCTAAAGGTCCTGTCGCCAAGATCAATCATGTCGCCTGGGCGTTTCGCATCGAAGCGGTCGGAAAACTCGGGGAAATGCATGAAATAGTCCCGGGTGTCCCCGACGACTCGCGCCTTCGGATAGCGCTGCAGCAGCGCCGGCAGGTTTCCCGCATGGGGAATCTCGGGATGGGTGGGGAAGATGTAGTCCAGCGTCCTGCCGGCAAGTGCGCCATCCAGCTGGGCCAAAACCCTGTCCACGTGGGCAGGATCGCCCGTGTCTACGAGAATTGAGGCGCCGGACCCAACCACCAGGTAGGACGAGACATGGTAGTGGACCTCTTCGCCCTGGGAATAGGCGGACAAGCACCCGCCCAGCCAATATGCACCGTTGGCAACGCGGCGCGCAGTCGTGTCATCGTTCATCGTGCGCCCACTTCCTCAAGGCAAACAGCGAGCAGTTCGGCTTCCCGCCTACACGCATCGGCCCCCGTGACGGGCCACCCGTAACCGGGCCCAATGGCCGCTACGCTGCGCTCGCGAACAATTTGACGGACATCCGCCGCGATGGAATGGGTGTCGGCGTCGCCAAACCAACGGAACTTGTGCAGCCCGGCCATTGGATCTGCCGAAGCGGTGTCCTCGACTGGGGGAGCCAAGTGCGTGAATGCATCCGAGGTCAAGAGGGCGCCCGAGGCGGGATCAAACACCCACAGTGTTGGCAACAGGCGCAGCAGCGGTGAAATGAAGTGCAAGGTGATGCCCTCGCGCACCTCCACCTCCCGCCAGGTTCCCGGTTCAACCGCGATTCTCTGCACGGACGCCGTCGAACGGGGCACCGTGATGCCGCCCGTGTACCAAACCGTGTCGATGCGACGGTGTTCCTCGATGGCTGGAATGTTCAGGCAGCACTCCATCTCAGTTCGCGTAAGAACAATTGACAGCGGCTCATCAGTCTCCAGCAACTCGTCCAACTGCGCGAGGATTTCCGCCTCGTGCAGGCGAATGCCGGTGTCCACGAGAACGGCGCCGTGATCGCCCTTGATGAGATAGGCGCTCACAGGCTCCCGCCGTCGCACTCCGGGAGGGCACCAGCTGGTGCCCTCATCAAGGAGGATCTCCCCGCCCAGGCGGTGGACGCGGCCGGTCAAATTTGCGGGCCGGGTGGTTGCTGGAATGTTCATTACCGGACTCCCACGCGACTCAGGCGGCGTCCCAGACAGCGATGGCGTCGTCAACGCTGCAGACATCGTGACGGGCGCGCATGACCGTGAGGGATGCATCGTGGATGGTTGAGTCGTAGGCACCCACGGCATCTTCGAGAAGCACGGCATAAAAGTCGTTATGCACAGCATCGCGCAGCGTCGCCTCGACGCAACCGCCGGTGGACACGCCCACGAGAGCGACGGACTCTATTCCCTGGCTTCGCAAAAGAAGCCCGAGTTCGGTGGCAACAAAGGCGCTGGGCCGCCGCTTGGTAATAATGGACTCGCCCTCGATCGGAAGGCATTCCACGCAGAACTCGGTGCCCGGATCATCCTTGACGCTCAGTTTCCCGAGGTCGATGGGGCGGCCGTTAGCGGCCGTGTACAGCGCTCGCAGCCAGGCAGCCGGCGAGCTTGCACCGTCGGGCAGGTTCTCAACCCGGATGTGGAACACCGGCACCCCGTTCCGCCGGGCGGCCGCAATGGCCTGGCCGCAGCGGGCCCGGACTTGGGGCATCATGCCCAGATCGTGTCCCGAGTCCCCAATCGCACCGCCGGGGAAAACTGCACCCTTTTGCATATCGATGACTACGAGCCCGGTAGTTGCCGGATCGAGCAGCTCGCCAAGGGTGTCACGGACTTGTTTTCCGCAGATTTCGATCATGATGACCTTCTTTGTAGTCGAGGTCCCGGTGCCGGCAAAGTGCCGGCACCGGGAGGGTTGGGGCTGGGTCAGCTACCCAACGCGTTGAAGTACACCTGGCCGTTTGACAAAGGGGTGGCCCCGGTGATGCCCGCCTTCGTGGCCATCATTCCGCGAGTCTCGACGAGCGAGAGGATCGGGGCACCGGCATCGACGACGGCGGTCATTTCCTTGATCAGTTCGGTGCGCTTGGCCGTCTGGTCCTGCGGAGTCGCCGCAAGCTGCGTACGGATCTGGTCGAACTTCGGGCTGCTCCACCCCGTGGTGTTGCTCGGGGCGTTGCCTGCGTAGTACGCGAAACTGTAGAAGGCCGGGTCGGCGATGACAATCGGTTCCGAATAGAGAACGGCCTCATACCGGCCCTGGAGGAGCGCAGTGGAGAAGTCGGTCGGGCTGGCGATGTTCTGCAGGGTGACGTTAATGCCGACCTCGCTGAGCATGGACTGGACCAGCACGGAGGACTTGTTTGCCACCGGTCCGGGGCGGGTTGCACTGTAGCTCAGTGACAAATTAAAGCCCTTTGCGTACCCTGCCTCGGCCAGCAGCTTCTTCGCTCCGGCGATGTCGAATTTGTAGGTGGCTGATGGATCACCGCCAGGGAAAGTGGACTGCGAGGCCTTTCCATACCCGGCGTAGGCTCCCTTGACCAGGGCGTTCCGATCAATCGCCATTGAAATGGCTTGCCGGACACGGACGTCGGAGAGTGGTCCTGTCTTGGTGTTGAACATCAACGTGTCACGGGTTGAGCTCGGGCAGTTGATCACGGATACGCCAGGGGACGTTTCCAGCGACGAGTACTGGTCGTACTCGAAACCATTGGCCACCTGGGCTTCGCCGGACTGGATGAGCTGGCTTCGGGTGGACGTGTTCGGCACGGCCTTGACCACGACCCGCTTGACCGAACCGCGCGTGCCCTCCCATTTGGGATCGGCGGTGACTGTCAGCGAAATACCAGGAGTGAATTCCTCAAGGTCCCATCCGCTGTAGTCGGCCAAGTTCTTCGACAGCCAGTTATTCGCCGTGGGATCCGCCGCTGTCACGTGCTTCTTCGCTTCGATGCTGTCGTGGATGTAGAACAGGTTGTTTTGCAGCGACTCGATGCTGAAGGACGTCAGGTTGGTCGTGTTGAGTTCGATGGTCCTGTCGTCGATGATCTTCGCCAGGTTCTTGACGTCGAAGCCGCTGCTGGACAGTGTCCCCTTCATGACCGGCTGGCGGACCATCCCGATCTGCAGGCTCCACAGTACGTCCTCCGCGGAGAGCGTATGGCCGAACTGGCTCGTCAGCTTCTTGAGCTTGACGATAATCCCCTTCTTGTCCGGTGCGACGGTGGCGCTTTCGGCAAGCCGGCCGTTGACCTCCGTGGTGGGTTGGCCGCACGGATTGCCGGCCGTGGCGGTGGTCTTGTATTGCAGCAGTTGCGAGCCAAGTCCGCTGAGCACCACATGCGAGGCGCTTCCGCCCCAGGGTGCCGGCGTGAGGCTGTCGGGCAGGGAACTGACTGCGATGACAACGCTGTCATTCGTGGCTGCAGGGGCATCGCCGCTGCAGCCGGTCAGGGAAACGGCCAGGACAGCAACCAGGCCGGCGGAAAATAAATGCAAGGGTTTCATGATCCATACACCGGTTTCTACGGGAAAGTCGGGAGCAAAGGACAGGGCGAAACGAAGGCTTCAATTCGCCAAAGGCCCAGACAGCGGGCGGTGTTAGTAGCGGTAGGCCTGCTTGTGGCCGGCCCGGATGACGGGTTCGACGTCTCCGATGTTGGTGATGACGTTGCCGTGGGTGGGGGCAACCGTTCGCACTCCGAGATCTGCAAAGGATTCCAGTACGCGGTCATAGACACGGTCGGCATCGTTGACGAACCGCGCCCAGTACAGGGCGCTCCCCGTGAAGAACGCGGCGTTTTGCACCGTCACCGGCGAGGAGAGCTCGGTGGTGGTCAATCCGCATTCGCCGGGAAGGTGCACCGGATCCTCGTCGTCGAGTTCGGGGCGGTGCATGTAGCAAAATCCGTCGGCCGTGAACATTGTCCCGGCCTTGGGGACGAAGCCCCACTGGGTGTTCGGTAGGTCGCGGATCAGGGCCTCCGAGACGATGAATTCATAGCCGTCGCCAAGGTCGATCCGGTCGCCGGGAACGCGGGCGTGCAGGTTCGCCTCGATCTGCGGGTAGAACAGGTGGTAGTCGCGAACGTCGCCAATCACTTGCACATTGGGGTACTTCTGCACGATTCGGGGCAGGTTCCCCGTGTGGGGGAGCTCGGGGTGGGTCGGGAAAACGTAGGCGAGTTCCCGGTCTCCCAAGAGTTCGTCCAGCTTCGCCGAAAGGATTGGCCAGCTGGACGGGTTGCCTGTGTCCACGAGGAGGGATGCCGCCCCGCCCTGTACCAGGAACGTCGAGTTGTGCCCGTGGATGACCCTTCCGTCAACGTGGAAGGGAAGGCAGGAACTCAGCCAGGTCACACCGTCGGCGACGGTGCGGGGGAGGTCGCTGCTCATTGTCTCAACCAGATCTTCCATGGTTCCTCCCTTACCTTGCCTGCGACACGAGGTCGGCGTGTTGTGAGCTCAACGCTGTAAGCATGAAGTCGAGATGGCGTCGCACCACGTCATGGCCGCGCAGCACGCAGCCCCGGGACGGTGCGATGATCTCGGGATCAAGCTCCTGGAATTTCGCGGACAGCCACTCGCGCAGCGGTTCGCAAGTGGCGCGGGGGACCCATTCGTACTTCGCGTAGAGATGGCCGGCCACCTGTTCGGGAGTTGTGGTGTCCGCTGTGGTGGAGTCAATAATGCGGGCCCCGTCCGGACGATCCATGACGCCATGGGTGAAGGTGTCCGAGGTGAAGAGCGTGCCGGTTGCGGCATCCCAACCCCAGAAGGTCATGAGGAGTCGCAGGAGCGGGGCCTCGATTTCCAGGATTCGTCCCGGGCCGATCTCGATGCTCGCGGCTCGGGCAAGGGAATCGCCCTCGCCCGAGCGTTCGGCATCGATCTGGTGCCGGCGGCCCCGAAGCGCCTCGCGGCTCAGATCCTCGAAGGCGTCGAAGGGATTGATGACGCCGCCCGTGAACAGTCGTTCCAGGTCAAAGCGGCTGGCGATCGGTTCGAGGTTTGAGACGCAGTCCATTTCCGCCCGGGTGAAGAAGGCGGACAAGCGTCCGCCTTCGCCCACGAGGCCGGCGAGGTCGTTGAGGATTTCGGAGCTGTGGACAGCCAGGCCCGAATCGATAAGAAGGCGTGAACTGCCTTCGGACAGTAGATAGCAGTTTGAGGGCTGGAAGCCGGTGGCGCCGGCAGGAACCCAGCTCACCCGGCCGTCAAGGGGGATTGATCCACCCAGGACTATCAGCTCGTCATTCTTTAATTTAGTGAACATGTCTTCAATCTATTGATGGAGGGTTTGACTGTCAAGAGGTTTTTACGCTGTTATTTTCGCTGCTGTGCCCGGCCGCAGCCGTGGGCAAGACCTGACGACGGCGACCGCGCGGACGGATGGCCAGCTCGCGGGCCCGTGGGTCGAGCAAGGTGATGAGGGTGTCGAGGGCGACGTAGCCGAGCAGGCTCATGGCGCCCATGACGAGCACGAATCCCTGGATTACGGGCAAGTCGCCCTTCAGGACGCCGTCGAGCGACCAGCCGCCGATGCCCGGCCAGGAGAATACGCTTTCAATGATTGCCGAGCCGCTGAGGGCAGCGGCGAATAGCAGCACCATGTAGGTCATGAGTGAGGCCCTGACGTCACTAAGTGCATATCGGTACACCTGCATCGGTCGCAGTCCGCAGGCTCTCGCGAACTCGATTTGCGGCGAATTCAGGATTTGCAGGAGGCCGGTGCGAACAGTCTTGCCAAACGGTGCCGCGAAGAAGACACCGATCGTTATGACGGGCAGTGCCGCCCTGCTCATGACGGATGCGAGGATGGCCCATTTGCCGCCAATGACCGCATCCACCAATAGCGACCCGGTGACAGTTGGTGGAGGGATGTCCGATGCTGAGATCATGCCCAGGGGTGCCGGTGCAATGTGCAGCTTCTGGTAAAAAATGAAGAGCAGTAGCAGGGCGAGGACGAATTCGGGCATTGCCATGAGTACGGAAACACCCACCGTAAACGTCTTGTCCGGGAGGCGGCCGCTGCGGTACGCGGCAAAGGTGCCGATCGCAACTCCGAACACGAGCGCAAGGAGGAGCCCAGGCACCAGGTAGACGAGCGTATTGGGCAGCCGTGTCCACAAATCCTGGCCCACGGAATTCCCGGTAAAGAAGGACTTGCCCAGATCGCCCCGCAGCACGTGGCCCATGTAGTCCAGATATCTTTCCCCAAATGGTTTATCGAGACCCAGCTGGGAGTTGATGCGTGCAATGTCGCTCGGTGTGGCGTATTCGCCCAGCAGGGCCACGGCCGGATCACCGGGCAAGAGTGAGACAAGGCCAAAGCTCAACGACATTAGGCCCAGGAGAAGGGCCGCCGCGATGGCCAGTCGCGACGCAATGTATCGAATCATGCGGTCACCACCTTGGGGGGAATGAGTGGGTCGGGGTCGGCGACATCGCCTGGTGGGATGTAGCTCAGTGGCGGCATCGCGGCCGCCAGGAGCTTTTGTGTGTACGGTTCCCGTGAATCATTGAGGACGTCATGGGCCGTCCCGACTTCGATGAACCGGCCCCTGTGCATGACGGCGACCTGTGAGCAAAAATGCCGGACCGTGTCGATGTCGTGGGAGATGAAGACGTACGTGAGGCCGCGGGCCCGCTGCAATTCGGAGAGCATCCGCAGTATTGAGGCGCGAATTGTCAGGTCGAGTGAAGATGTTGGCTCATCAAGGACCACAATTGTCGGATCCGTCACGAGCGCCCTGGCGATCCCCACGCGTTGTTGCTGGCCGCCGCTGAGGTTGGCCGGACGCCTGTCGAGGAACTCTGCGGACAGGCCGACTTCCTCAAGCGTCCGGACCACCTTTTCCTGACGTTCGGACCTGGACTTGAACGTCCGGGCGACGATGAGCGGCTCTTCCACAATCTGGCGAATGCTCAGCCGTGGATTGAGCGAGGCGAATGGTTCCTGGAACACAATTTGCCAATGTTGGCGCTGCTTTCGCAGGGCCGCAGCCCCCAGTGCCCGGATGTCCTGCCCATCGAGCAGGATGGAACCCGAATCCGCCTCGTGGAGCCGCAGGAGGAGCCGTCCCAGCGTCGATTTGCCGGAGCCGCTTTCGCCGATGATCCCCAGGCAGGTGCCGGCTTCGACGGAGAAGGAGACGTTGTCAACGGCTGCGACCACCCGTCCGCCGGGAGCCTGGAATGTCTTGAAGAGATCCTTGACCTCGATTATTGCCATCTCAGGGCCTTCCGGATTCGACCAACGCGGTGGGGCGGACCACGGAACTGAGCAGCGAGGCGGTGTATTCGTGCCGGGGCTGGGTAAAGACCTCGGATACAGGGCCCTGCTCGACGATCTCCCCGTGATACATCACGAGTACCCGCTGGCAGTATTCGGCCACGACACCGAGGTCATGGGTGACGATCATCATCGATCGCCCGCATTCGACGGTGAGCCGGCGAAGCGTGTCGAGGACCTGGCGCTGCACAGTGAGGTCAAGTGCCGTGGTTGGTTCGTCGGCAATGACGAGCCGGGGGTTGAGATAGAGCGCCATCGCGATGACAACGCGTTGGGCCATGCCCCCGCTGAGCTCGTGGGCGTAGCCGCGCAGGACCCGGTCCGGTTCGTTGACTCCAGTGGCATCAAGGAGATCGAGTGCGCGTTCGCGCGAAGCGGCGTTCACAGGCACCCCGTGGGCCTTGGCGATGTTGGCGAACTGCTTCTCGATCCGCACCACCGGATTCAGGGCGCTGAAGGGGTTCTGCGCGACGAATCCGATGTCACGGCCGCGGATTTCGCGGATGTCGCGTTCGCGCAACTGGAGCAGGTTCTTCCCTTCAAAGTCAACGCTGCCGGAGGCCACGCGTCCGGGCGGCACGAGCAATCGCGTCACCGAGCGGACGATGGTCGACTTCCCCGATCCCGATTCCCCGACAATGCCCACGATCTCGTTGCTTCCGACGTCGAAGGAGATGCCGTGAAGGGCCCGGACTACGCCGCTGCGGGTAGTGAATTCCGTGACAAGGTCGCGAACCCTCAGGCCGTCGTTCATGCTGCACGCTCCACTCGTTCGATCCGGTTTTCCAAGGCGCCCGCCAGTATGTTGAAGGAGCCGATGGCTAAGAGCATCGCAAGGGCAGGAAAGGTCGAAGCCCACCAGTCGCCGCGGATCAGCATGCTGAACCCATCAGCGATCATTCCGCCCCAGCTCGGTTGGGGCGGCTTTGAGCCGACGCCCAGGAAATTGAGGGCGGCAATGGTCCCGAGCGCATTTGCGGCCGTGAGTGTTGCCTGAACCAATACGACGCCATAGGCGTTGCGGAAGATGTGGTTGAACGCCACCCGCAGCGGTGAGCAGCCGGTGGCGATGGCCGCTTCGACATAGCGGGTGGAGCGCAGTGAAAGAGCCGCAGCGCGGGAGAGCCGCACGAACCTAGGGGCGCCAACCACGGCAAGAGCCAGGATGACGTCGAGCGGCGAACCGCCCATGAGCTGGATGCCGACGACGGCGATGACGATTGTTGGAAGCGCGGCAAAAGCGTCAACGATCCGCATCAGCACGTCGCCAACCCTCCCGCTCGTGGCAAAGAGCCCTATTGGAACACCGACGACGAGAGCCAGGGCCGTTGCCCCGAGGGCAATCGGGAGATCCAGCTTGGCTGCCTCGATGGTCCGTGAGAAAACGTCCATTCCGTTGCCGTCGGTGCCGAACCAGTAGCTCGCGTTCGGTGCGATGGCCAGGGCGTTGGGATCGGGCCGCAGCGGGTTGTGCGGGTAGTGCAGGAACAGTGCCAGCAGCGGCAGGCCGATGATGATGGCTGCGGCAAGGGCGGTCATGAAGTTGCTTGACCGGGCGGCCACTTTGGCCCTTCCCCGCCCGGCCCAGCCGGATGCACGCAAACCTGGTGATGTTCGGGGGAGGCCCTGGACGCTCATGACACCCCCTGGGCGGGCCGGCCGGTCACGCCGTCGTACCGGATCCGGTAGAAGTCCAACGGTTGGGACATAAGAGGTTCCTCCTCCTTGACTGTGGCAGGTCATATCTGAATCAAAGAATCGTCACTTTATTGAAGCCATGGCCTCGAGCTTTTGGAAAGGGAGTACACCTTCGAATTACTCGCGAGTAATCTCAGGCTGAAAAAATGCCCACATTCCGCGCTTGTGTTCGATGGATCATTTTCCATCCCGGTTGATTCAGCCATTGACATCGCTTCAAACGATCTTCAATATAGTGATACATACCCTACGTTGTTGAAGTTGAACTTGGAAGAGGACTGAGATAAAGATGTCGACGTTTTATGAAGAAGCTGCCCTGACCCGTACAGAAACCGTGGGGTCACAGCCGAAAGTCCAGTACCTTTTGCACGATGGGGAGCTCGTGAACTACGACGACGCCCGACTCCATGTGTTGAGCACAACCCTCAAATACGGGGTTGGCGTGTTCGAAGGCTTCCGCGCCTACTGGAGCGAGGACGACCAGGAGCTCTATGCTTTCAGGGTTGCCGACCACATGCGTCGGCTCGTCGATTCGATGCGCGTCGTGGAGATTGACGGCCCACAAGACATTGGCGCCCTGTCGGAGCAGTTGCTGGGGCTCGTGCGGGCCAACAACCTGCGCGGAAACCTTCACATGCGGGCCCAGGTCTTCGTGGATTCCGCCGACGGCAAACCGGAGGACAAAGGGCCCGCAACCGTCTTCATGGCCGCGATCCCCATGGGGAACTACTTCGGGTCCACCGGTCTGGACGTGCAGATCAGCAGCTGGGCCAGGCTCTCGGACCGGTCCATGCCGCCAAGAATCAAATCGATCGCCAATTATCAGAACGGCCGTCTGGCGATGCTCGAGGCGCGACGCAACGGCTATGACGCGGCGCTTCTCATGACCGAATCGGGACACGTCGCAGAGGGTGCCGGCTACAACGTTTTCATGGTGCGGAAGGGCCGGCTTTGCACGCCGCCGAGCACGGACAGCATCCTTGAAGGAATCACCCGTGACACGGTGCTGCATCTGGCCCGCACCGAATTGGGGCTCGACGTCGACATCAGGCCGATTGACCGGACCGAACTGTATTCGGCCGATGAAATCTTCGTGTGCGGGAGCGCCGCCGAGGTCAACCACGTGACGGCCGTGGACCGGACCCCGATCGGAGCCGGCGGTGTGGGCGAGGTGACTGCGAGGCTCCAGCAACTTTACCGGCAGGCAGTGGTGGGCCGGGTCGCGGCCGACCAGAACTGGACCCTCCCGGTCTACGGCGGCTAGCGGCATGAGCGTCACCGTGAAGGCCAAACAGCTTCCGCACTCCGGCTTCGAACACGCCTCAAACATTTACACGGCCTCAAGCGCGGCGGTGCTTGAGGTGGGTCAGGGCGAACAATTTTCCCTCGATGCAAGGAGCCTGCTCACCGGTGGTCATTTCGAGGCCGGACACTACGAGTTGTGCTCCATTCCGGTCACCGGGCCGGTCCTGGTCCGCGGCGTCCTCCCAGGGGACACCCTGCGCGTGGACATCCACGAGATTCGAATTGCGGACCGGGGCGCCATGCTCACCCAACCTGGGCGGGGCGGGTTTGGCGAGCCCCTTCGCAGCCACGGCCACCTGGTTGACATCATCGATGGCGAAGTCCGGTTCGGCGACGGAATCACCATTCGCGCCCGGCCCATGATCGGCAAATTGGGGGTGGCCCCGCGCGACGGCGAGCCAAGCTCGAGCACCGTGGGAACATTCGGCGGCAACATGGACTGCAATGACATCACCGCCGGATCCGCCGTGATCCTCCCCGTCCAGGTGGCGGGTGCGCGGCTCTTTGCCGGCGACCTCCATGCGGCCCAGGGCGACGGCGAATGCTCGCTCACGGGGGTCGAAGTCGAAGGCACCGTGGTACTTTCGTGCCGGGTTCTCCCCGGCGCCACGCCGCCCCGGCCCGTCGTCCTTTCCGGCGGAAGGGTCATCGCCATCGGCGACGGCGACGACCTTGATGAAGCGGCCCGCAACGCCCTTGACGATTTGCTGGCCCTGGTGGTGACAGACCGCGGCTGGCCCCGCGAACGTGCCGCGATGCTCCTCAGTGCAGCAGCGGACGTTTCCGTCTCCCAGCTGGTCAACGCACGGGCCACCGTCAAGGCGAGCCTCGAAGCACGCCATTTCCTCAATCCCCCTTATTCTCCCCGTTCCATTTCCTAAACACGGAGGCCTCCATGCTTGATCTTCTGCTCACCAACGGCATTGTCGTCACGCCCTCGGGCCCGTTCCGGCTCGACATCGGGATCGCCGGCGGCACCATAGTTTCCCTGAGGTCCACGGACGCCGGCGTCCCGGATGAGGCGCGCCGGACCGTGGACTTGCGCGGGCAGCTGGTGGTGCCCGGCGGCGTCGACCCCCATGTCCACACCAACAGCGTCCTGCCCACGGCCGCGGAAAGCGGCATCAAGTGCTTCGGCCCGGACCGGGTCAGCGAAGGGGCCATCTATGGCGGCACCACCACCCTGGTGGACTTCGCGCACTGGCAACCAGGTGACGAGCTGTCCGAATCCTTCGCCCGCAAGTCCGGCGAATGGGCGGGGAACACGTTCACGGACTACGCGCTCCACGGCACATTCAAGGAACCGGAGATCCCGTTTGAGGTCTTGGAACAGATCCCGGATGCCGTGGCCGCCGGCCACGGCAGCTACAAGGTCTGGATGACCAATACGACTCCCACGCGCCCGCGCCAGAAGACCGACCTCGGCAACATGTGGGGGATCATGGAGCAGACGGCGAAGGCCGGAGCAATGCTGGCAGTCCACGCAGAGGACGATGACATCGTCATGTACTCGTACCGCAAGCTCATCCACCAGGGCAAGACCGGCCTGGAGTACATGCACCACGCCCACAACAACCTGTCCGAGAAGCTCTCCTTCCAACGCGCCATCACCTTGGCCGAGCATGTCGGCGCCCCGATCTACCTCATGCATGTGAGCGCACGTGAAGGGGTCGACGCGATACGTGAAGCCCGTGGCCGAGGCTTGCCGGTATACGGCGAAATTCTTCCGCACTACGCCTACTTCACGGCCGAGGACTACCGTCAGGAAAACGGTGCGATCTACCACACCTACCCGTCCCTGAAGTCGGCCGATGACAGGGACTCGATGTGGGAATCGCTCCTGGGCGGATCATTGAGCACGCTGGCAACCGACGGCGTGTGCACGGACCTCGACGTCAAGACGCGAGGCAAGACGATCCTTGACGCAACAGGTGGCCACGCGGGCGTCGAAATGCGCATGGCCGTGGCCTACACGGAGGGCGTGGCGAAACGCGGGCTGGACCTCACCCGCTTCGTGGACATCACCTCGGCGAACGCGGCCAAAATCCTGGGCCTCTATCCAACCAAGGGTGCCATCTCCATCGGAAGCGACGCTGACCTTGCGGTCCTGGATACGACGGCGGAACGCACCATCACCGCCTCCGAACTGCACGAAGCCGACTACACGCCCTGGGAGGGGTACCGCGTCGCCGCCTGGCCCAGCATGACCGTCCTGCGCGGCCGGATCGTGGTGGAGGACCGCGAACTCAAGACCGGGCCCTTCGGCACCATGCTCAAGCAGCGCGTCTCAAGCGACGTTCGGAACCGGCCTGCCTGCTGACGCCGAGTCAAAGACACAGTGGATACCAATCGAGGGAGATCCAATGTCACTACATGAATTAGCAACGACCGATTCAACAAACCTGACGAGTGAGTCCACATCGTCCGGGCTGACGCTGAGATTGTTGGGATCAGCTTGCGCGCATTGTTCCAAGCAGTGTGTAGCAAAGGCTCGCGATACCGAACGGAATGCGGTGGCGGGCACCAGAGAAGCGAGTCCCGGAGGGGAAGGAAACAACCAATAAGTGGGGGGTGATCGGCTAGAATCCGGAAGGCCCCCGCCGAGCCGTAACGTTGCGGCGTTTTGGCCCACGGTAAATAAAGTAGGGTAATGCGCTTTATTGGGGAATTCTGGGAGAAAATGTGGCAATCGGCGGCGGCCCGCTGTGAGCTGATCGCACTGTTGAAGATGGACCGTTGGCGGAGCCTGATGCTGGCCCTGTTGAGCACGGTCACGGCGATCGCACCTGGCGCCACCGCACTCGCCACCGGCTGGTTGGCCTCGGTTCTGACCAGGCCGTCCGAGGTGACATTTGCGGCGGTCACGGGGCCCTTGACCGCGCTCGCCGCGCTTCTGATAGCCCAGGAAGTGGCCCAGACGCTCAGGTTCTCACTGGCTACGGGCATCTCCGCCGTCATTGACGCGGCGATCCGGTCCCGCGTTCGGCTTGGCTTCCAGGATTCCGAACTCTCCATGATCGAATCTGCGGCCTATGGCGACAACGCCTCCCGGGCTTCGGAACTGGCCAACCTGAACGGCTTCGTCCGGTCACCTGGCCAAGCCGCCACCCAACAATTGATGTTCATCTTTCGGATCGCCGCGATCGTCAGCAGCGCCGCCGTCGTCGCTCACTTTTCCTGGTGGCTGGCCATGGGGATGGTGGCCGCGGGACTCGTGACGAGGTCCTTTGCCCTGCGCAGCTTCATGCAGCTGGGGCAGATCCGCGACGGCCGGGAGATGCACCGCCGCCGGGCTGATTATTGGGCCGACCTCGGCACCGACCCCGGGGCCGGCAAGGAGGTCCGCATGTTTGGCCTTGGCAGCTGGGTGGCGGGGCGCCGCCGCGACGAGATGGGCCACTACCTGCGGGACGTCACCGAAGCCCGGAAATCCATGTTCCGGGTGAACTGGATCCTCGCGGTGCCGCGCACCCTAGCTGCGGCGGCGGCACTGCTGCTGCCGGGACTCGCGGTGGCCAACGGTGAGGTGGGCATCTCCGTCATGGTCCAGACGTTCGTGGCGGGACTCGCCGTACTGTCCTACAGCCACCTGGGCTCCGAGGCGATGCAAATCTCCTTTGGCCTGAAGGCTCTGGCCGCCATGAACAAGATGACCGATTCCTTCGGGCCGAGCACCGCCACCCAGGCCACGGAAGCCGAGCCAGAAACCGCAACGGCGAGGAACGGCGTCGTCGTCCGGGGCATCTCCTACACGTACCCGCAGGGGGCGCGGGAGGTGTTCAAGGATTTCTCCCTGACCATCCAGCACCACCAGGTCCTGGCCGTGGTGGGCCGGAACGGCATCGGCAAGACAACGCTCATCAAGCTGCTCACCGGCCTCTACCGGCCGGACTCCGGAGCGATCCTGGCCGGAGGCAGCCGGCTGGACGGCCCCGCCCGGGCCCGGTGGCAGCGGCGCTGTGCCGTCGTCTTCCAGGACTTCAACCGGTATCCGATGTCCCTGGCGGACAACGTGGCCATGGAGGCACCCGAACACCGGGCCGATGCCGACGGGATCATGACGGCGCTGGGACGGGCCAATGCGCGCCACCTCGTCGAGGCCCTGCCCAACGGCCTGGACACCATCCTGAGCCGGCAACGATCCGGCGGGACCGACTTGTCCGGCGGCCAATGGCAGAAGATTGCGCTGGCGCGTGCGCTGTTTGCCGTGGCCCATGGACGGGACTTCCTGGTCCTGGACGAACCGACCGCCCAGCTGGATGTCCAGGCTGAGGCGGACTTCTACGAAAACCTGGTCGAGGCGGTGCGCGGCCGGGCCACCGTGGTGCTGATTTCCCACAGGCTTTCCACCGTCCGTCCCGCCGACCGCATCGTGGTCCTGGACGCCGGCGGAGTGGCCGAGGACGGCACCCATGACGAACTGATGGACGACGGCGGCAACTACGCGGCCGCCTTCGCCCTCCAGGCCCACCGGTTCACCGCGGAGGCGCCGGCCGACACCGAATCCGCAAAGCAGAGGTCCTCCAATGTCTGAAAAGAACACCGCAGCGCACCAGCCGGCATCCCGCCGTCTGTGGAGCGTCACCCTGCACATCCTGGGGCTTGGCTGGCGCGTGGACAAACGGTCCACGGTGATTATCCTGGTGCTCATTGGCGTGGGGGCGTTCCTGAACAGCCTCGCCGCCCTGTCGCAACGCTGGATCGTGGACGCCGCCGGCGCCAACATTGTCAGCGGCGTGGTGATGGCCGCCCTGGTGGGTGGCGCAGTGGTGGGTCTGGGCGGTGCCGCCGACTGGATCCAGCGTTACCGCCAGGGCCACCTGATCGACCTGGTGGAAGTGAGCGTCAATGACGAAATCCTCCAGACCGCCGGCAGCATCCCCACGCTCGCCCACCTGGAACGCTCCGACTATCTGGACAAGGTGGCCCTGCTGCGCCGCTCCGTCCGCGACCTGAGCAGCGGCTGGTGGGCCGCGGCGTCGGCAGCCGGCGCCCTGGTCAGCGTTGCCATGTCCGTGATCCTGCTCATGCGGGTCCATCCCCTCCTGGGCTTGCTTGCCCCCGTGGCACTGGTTCCGCTGTGGGCAGCCCGCAAATCTCACGTTTTCGAGGCCGCCGCACGCACCAAGACCGCGGAGTCAGAGCGGTATGAGGCCGCGCTCCACCGGCTGTTGCTGGATCCGGGCGCCGCCAAGGAAATACAGCTCTCGGGCTCGGCGACGCTCCTTGACGACGCCGCGCGCCAGGCCTCTGCGCACGTCATCCGGACCCGTGCGCAGGCCAGGACCAAGGCCAGCCTGCTCAACCTGCTGGCCTGGTCCAGCTACGCCGCCGCGTACATCGGCGCCCTTGTGCTGCTCGCGCACCTGGTATTGGAGGGGCGGGCCAACATCGGCGACGTCATGCTGTTGATCACCCTTGCCTCCACCCTTCGCTACCAGATCTGGGCCATCGTGGAGGAATACACGCGCATTGCCGAAGCCCGGCTGGCCACCGAACACTATCTGTGGCTCATGGACTACGCGGAACTGCAGCGGCACCGCGGAACCCATCCGGTACCGGAAACCATGCTCCAAGGAATATCGTTCACCGACGTCAGCTTCAGCTACCCCGGGACGGATGTGCAGGTCCTCTCCGGCATCAACCTGGACTTCCCGGCCGGTTCCACCGTCGCGTTGGTGGGCGTCAACGGCGCCGGAAAAACCACGCTGGTCAAGCTCCTGACCGGGATGTACACGCCGGACACCGGCAGCATCACGGTGGACGGGCGCAGCCTGGATGATCTGCACTTGGCCGACTGGCGGTCCCGGACATCGGGCGCCTTCCAGGACTTCGTGAACTTCCAGCTGCCCGTCGGCACGGCCATCGGCGTCGGCGACCTGCCCAACAGCACGGACACCGGGGCCATATCCGCCGCGGCCAGGGCATCCGGGGCGGACGCCGTCGTCGAACGGCTTGCGGACGGCTACGAAACCCAGCTGGGGCTTGACCACGACGGCGTCCAACTGTCCCAGGGCCAGGCCCAGAAGGTGGCGCTTGCCAGGGGACTCATGCGCGGAAATCCGCTGCTGCGCGTGCTTGACGAGCCGACGGCCGCGCTGGATCCCCAATCCGAGGACGAGCTGTACCGGCGATTCGTGGACCAGGCCACCGGCGTCGACGGGATGGTGACGATCTTGGTCTCCCACCGCTTCTCCACGGTGCGGATGGCCGATGAAATCGTGGTGATCTCCAGGGGTACGGTTGCCGAACGGGGGACCCATGCGGAGCTGATGGGCAACGACAGCGACTACGCCCGCCTGTATCTCGCCCAGGCCAGCGGGTACACCTAGGCGGGTTGCAGCTCAGCTCCCTGTCCTCTTGCTCCGAGATGTTCCCGCGCCAATTCCGGGCCCTGCCTCAGTGTCCCGTATGCCTTGGCCGCCGGACTCGTCAGTGGCGTCGGCCCCGCGGTGAACACAACGCCACGCCGGCCCGGGAATGGTTCCCGGGCCGGCGTGGCCGTGGCGCTAAGTGCGGTGCTAGATGGTGAAGCTGGCGTCGTCGTTCAAGTCCACTTCCTTGGTTTCGGGGCCCATCGTGGCCCCGATCCAGACCAGGATGCCCGCGAAGCAAATCATTGCCGCAACTGCCACTCGGTCGGGCATGAAGTTGCCCAAGGCCTGGATGTAGAAGGCATAGAAGGCGGGGAGGATGACGGCGAGGCTGTAGCCGACACCATAGCCGCTGGCCCGGATGCTGGCGGGGAACCGTTCGCAGAGGTACGCACCCACCGGGGCGAAGACGCAGAGGCTGGTGACCTGCACCAGGACGGCCAGGAGTCCCGCCAGGACGACGTTGCTGGCGCCGACGGTCATGGTGGCGATATACAGCAGCGGGGCGACGACCGTGACGAGCACGGCGTACCAGCGGTAGAAAGTCCGGCGGCCGATTTTTTGCGACAGGATTCCCGAAGCAACGAAGGCACACGCCGTCACGAGCGGGGCAATGGTCATGATGATGCTGACGGTTTGGTCCGGGATGTGCGCATCGGACTTCAGCCGGCCCGTCAGCACGGCGTTGCTCAGGTTGCTCAGGATCCACATGCCGGTCATCAGGATGAAGATCTGCACCAGGCTGCGGCGGTGGACGCCGCTGAACAGGGACTTGATCGGGTTCTCCGCCTTGGCCACGTTTTCGGTGCCCGGAGCGTCGTGGACGTTCTTGCGGTAGTAGAAGAACAGGAACGTTGCCAGCACCGCGCCGAGCACGAACGGGATCCGCCAACCCCAGACTGCGTACGCGGAGTCGTGCCCGGCCGAGGGAATGAAGGAGAGCAGGATGAACGTGATGAAGGCCAGACTGACGTTGGCGACGGAGGCCATCGAGGTGATCATGCCGCTCAGCGGGCCGCGGCGCTTCTTGGGCGCCCACTCCATGGCCAGGGGGATCGCGACGGAGTATTCACCGCCCAGGAAGAAGCCGCCGATGAACCGCAGGCTGATCAGGAGGACCAGGCCAAGGTGCCCCGCGGTTTCAAAGCCGGGCAGGACTGCCATGAGCAGGGTGGCCGCGCCGAAGCCGGCGATCGCGATCAGCGTGGTGAGCTGGCGGTTCGTTTTGTCCGCGATGTGCCCGAAGAAGGCCGCGCCCAGCGGCCGCGCCACCAGGGTGGAAACGAAGATCAGCGAGCTGAAGAGGGCCACGGTCTCCGGCGGCGTGTTGGCGCCGTTGAAGTAGGCCATGGCCGGGGCCAGGGTGATGATCGGCAAAAAGATGTCAAACTGGTCGACGAAGTAGCCGAAGATGCCGCCGCGGAGTGCCCCGCGGCGTTGCTTTTCCAGCGTTGCTTCATTTGTCATTGGAGTTTCCAATTGTGTTTGCATGTGGTGCTTCCTGAATTATGCCCGTCATTGGGCGGTTAAGGGTGCGTGCTAGGCCAGGTCGAGGCGCCGGATGGTGTTGGCGAGGACGTGGACGCCGTTGCTGAGCTGGACCTGGTCGGTGAACTCGTCCGGGCAGTGGCTGCGGCCGGCCTGCGAGGGGACGAAGATCATGCCCATGGGGCCGAGGTGTGCCATGTGGGCGGCATCGTGCCCCGCGCCGCTGGGTACGGCTTCCCAGCTGTATCCGAGGTCATCGGATGCGGCTGCGACTGTGTCTTGCATGGTTTGTGCCGCGGGGACCGGTTCCTGGTCGTTGAGGAGGTCGATGGCAACGTCGACCCCGCGCCGGGCCGCGTCCACCGCGATCTTTTCTGCGATGCTCCGCCGCGCCCCGCTGAGCCAGCCGGGGTCGATGCTGCGGATCTCCGCCCAAATGGTGGCCGAGTCCGGCACGACATTGAACGCGCCGTGGCCCGTGGCAATCCGACCGGTGGTGCTGACCCCGTGGACGGGCGCTCCGCAGCCAACACGCTCAACTGTCAGGATGGCTTCGGCCGCGGCCAGGAGGGCGTCCGCCCGCTGGTCCATGGGCGTGGTACCCGCGTGGTCGGCGCGCCCCGTGAAGGCGGCCATGACCCGTTCGATGCCGGCGATCGAGGTGACGACGCCAATTTGGCTGCCGCTGCGTTCGAGCATGGGCCCCTGCTCGACGTGGAGCTCGATGTAGGACTTGATGTCCCGCGGGTTCCACGCCATGGACACCGCCTGGTTGGGGTCCGCGCCGAAATCCGCGATGGCCTGGCCCATGGAGCGGCCGGTGGCGTCCTGCCGGGAGAGGTGGGCGGGATCGAGTACGCCGGCAACAGCACGCGAACCGACACAGCTGACGCCGAACCCGTTGGCTTCCTCACCGAGGAAGTCCATGACGATCAGGTCGCTGGTCAGGCGGGTACCCGACTCCTGCAGGATCCGCGCCGCCTCAATGGCGCCCAGGACGCCGACGATGCCGTCGAAGCGGCCGCCGGAGTGCACGGTGTCGGTGTGCGAGCCGGTCACAATGGCCGGGGCGTTGGGGTTGGTGCCGGGCAGCCGGCCAACAATGTTTCCGGCTCCGTCAATGTGGGCCTGGAGCCCGGCGTCGCGCATGCGGTTCAGCGTCCAGGAACGCGAGGCCTTGTACGGATCGGAAAAGACCTCGCGCGTCCAGCCGGGGCTGTCCTGGTCGGTGATGGTTGCCAGGTCCATGATGTCGGACCAGAGCCGCTCGGCGTCGGGCCGTAGCAGGGCTGAATCAGCGTTGTTCATGAGAATTCCATTTCTAAAGAGTCGGTGGGGATCGGTGGCCGGCGTGAGCTGTGGCCTACCAGCCTTCCTCGGTCATCCATGCGGCCGCGCCGGCGGCCGAGTCCAGTTCGCGGCCAAGCTCCGCCGCGGCCTGGCAGACATGCTCGATGACGTCGTCGAGCGTCTGCCCGTTCAAGCGCTGCTGGCGGCCGGCCACGCTGAGGGCGCAGATGCAGTGGCCGTTGCGAAACACCGGGGCAGCCACGGCCACCATGAACGGGTCCACCTCGCCCTCGCTCACCGAGAATCCGTTGGAGCGGATGGCGGGCAGGGTGATTTTCAGGCGACTGGCATCGGGGGTCATCGCGGTGAACCGGCGCATGGTGCCCTCCTCGACGGCGGTGAGGACGTCCGCCGGGGCGTAGGCGAGCAGGGCGGTGGCGCTGGCGCCGGCATGCAGCGGCCGGACCGAGCCCCTGTAAAAAGACAAGGCGTCCGCCCGCCGCGGCGAGATGCGCTCCAGGCACAATGCCGCCATCTGGACCCGCACGGTCAACATCACCGTCTCCCCGGTTTGCTGGCACAGCCTGCTCAGCGCCGGCGCCGCGACCTCCACTAGGTGCTGTTTCTCGCTTTGCTCATCCCGGCTCGAAACGCGGACGCCCGGGTAGTAGTAGCCGTCCAGCTCATACAGGTAGTCGGTTTCGCGAAACAGCTTGATGTACCGGTAGGCGGACGAACTGGGAATGTCCAGGGCCGCGGCGATCTCGTCGACCCGCATGCGGCCGTGGTCCGCGATCATGGTCAGGATTTTCAGGCCCCGGTTCAGCGATGACAGGCTCATGGTGGTTCCTTCGTGCCGGTGTGGGGGCGGTTAGGACGGCTCGACGACGGCGCCGCGGCCCAGCGAGCCCAGCAACTGCGTTCCGTCCCAGACCACAGAACCGCGGGAAATCGTGGTGGTCACCCGGCCGGAGGTCTTCATGCCCTGGTAGGGTGTCCAGCCGGCGTTCGAGAACATGTCCTCGGCGTCGATATTCCACGAGGCCTGGGGATCAAAAACGGCGATATCGGCGTCGAAACCGACCTCGATGCTGCCCTTGACGTGGCCCACGCCAAACCGGGCGGCCGGCGCGGACGTCAAGGAGGCGACGGCGGCGTTGAAGGCCTCGGTGCCGCGCGTGAGAGCCCCGGACAAGGTGATGGCCATGGAGGTCTGTACACCGGGCGCGCCGGAGTGGTTGGCGAAGATGCCTTCGTGGTCCTTGTATTCCGTGGGCCATGGGGCGTGGTCCGAGGAGACAATGTCGATCTTCCCCTGGGCCAGGCGGGACCACATGCCGTCACGGTCGGCGGCCTTGCGCAACGGAGGATTAATCTTCAACCGGCCCTGCTGGGCGTCGTGGTCGTCCTCGGTGAACGTCAGGTAATGCGGGCAGGTCTCGAGGGTGACATCGAGGCCCTGTTCGCGGTACCAGTTGACCAGGTCCACCGAACGGGGCAGGCTCAGGTGGCACAGGTGCAGTTTCGCGGACTGCTCGAAGGCGATTTCGAGGGCGGTCAGCACGCCCATGGTCTCGCTGACCGGCGGACGGCTGCGCACGTGCGCCTTGGGATCGAATGGATTGGCCGCTTTTTCGAGGGCAAGCATCGCCTGGACGATTTCATTGTTTTCCGCATGGACGGCAACCGTGCGCCCGGCGCCGCCCGTCGCGGCCATCACGTTCCTCAGTTCGGCGTCGTCAATGCGTGGGAACCGGGCCGGATCGGTGTTAAAGAGCGACACCTTGAACCCCACGGCGCCGGCGTCGCTGATTGATTCCGCAGCCCGCCACCCGCCCTCGGGTGCCAGGGTGCCCATGAGTGCGACGTCGACGAAGGCGTCGTTCTCGACCAGTTCCCTTTTTTCCTTGATGCGCTGGACCGTGTT
Source organism: Arthrobacter sp. ERGS1:01 (assembly GCF_001281315.1). NCBI lineage: Bacteria > Bacillati > Actinomycetota > Actinomycetes > Micrococcales > Micrococcaceae > Arthrobacter > Arthrobacter sp. ERGS1:01. The sequence goes on from NZ_CP012479.1 coordinate 91,051, forward strand.
GATGGGACCAGCCAGGTCGAAGGGCATCTCCACGATGGTGGTCACGCCGCCGGCCGCCGCGGACCTGGTGGAGGCGGCCACCCCCTCGCCCGGGTGGGACAGTGAATGCACGTGCGCGTCAACCATGCCCGGGACAAGGTAGGCGTTGCCGACGTCAATCTTGCGCACGGCCTCGGTGGTTGCGGAAGGGTCCGCGATCGCCGTGATCCTGCCATTGGCGATGTGGACCTCTTGCCGGAGCCAAGATTCGCCGCGTTGTACGAGCCCCGTCACGGCGAGGTCAAGTCTTGATGTGTTCATGAGCACAGCATCTCAATGTACGGGGAAAGTGAAAATCCTTTTCCCGCAGATTGAGAATAGATGGGCGTGGGTTGGAGGCGGCTGCAGCGCCGCAACGGCGTGTCAGGGGAAACTGCACCGTCCCCGACACATTCCCGGGTGCGCCCAAGATGGCGGAGTAACATGCCAGTCACGGGGCCAATGGGGCCTCGCCCCGAATCGGACGTATTCATGGAACAGGTGGTGGTCTTGTGGCTTGGACACAGGTATCGGACGTTGCGCAGCTCAATGAAGCGCTGGCCTCCGGCGCCGGACAGATCGAAGTCTCCGGAACGTTGAAGGGGATGCCGTCGGTGATGCTGCCGCCCGGGGTGGCACTGCGCGGCGGCGAACTCGTCTTCGGTGGCAAGGGGCTGCGGCTGACCAGCAACAACACGGTGGAAAACGTCACCGTGCGCACCTCTGTGCAGGAACTGGCCATCTACAACGACTCCACCGTGGCCGACCTGGGCACGCTCAAACTCAGCAACGTCACCAGCTACGGCCAGGTCTACCTGTGCGCCCAGGGCAGTGTCCGGGCCGGGCGGATCGAGGCCGACGGCGTGCACGTCGCCGAGGCCGACACCCGCGGACGGGCCGACAGGCCCACGGGATTCGGCGTTGAAGCGCTCCAGGGTGCCTTCACCGTCTGGAACCGACAACCCGATGCCGCCGTGGTCCTCACCGCCAAGTTGGAAAACATCTCCGCCGGCAGCGCCGACACCCCGGTCCACGGCGGTGGCGTGTTCGTGGGCGGCCACGGCAATACGGCCGGCATGGCCGACGGCGGCTCCGTCACGCTGGAACTCCTTAGCACCGGCAATGTCTTCTCCGACGGCGGGATCGCCCCCGGAACCCCCGACGTAATCAGCGGCGGGGTGTTCATCATCAGCGGCGCCAACGCGGCCGACGTCGTCAATCTCGGGACGACCACCACCTACGGCCAGAACGACATGGTGCTCGACAACTGGGGTGCCGTGCAGAACTGGACCGCCAAGGCGAAGGTCACCTCGCACGGGCCCAGCGGGATCGGCTTCGTCAACTTTGGCGACATCGGCGTCCTCACGGTGGAGGCCCCCATCGAGACCACGGGGCTGGGCGCACGCGGCTTCAACGTCTACGACGGCTCCCTGAACGAGGCCGTCTTCGACTCCATCACCACCACCGGCGACGGATCCGTGGGCGTGCAGGTGAGCCGCGAATTGCCCAAGCTGACCATCAAGGGCAGCCTGTCGACCACCGGCGGCACCGGCGAAAGCCTCGTCAAGGGCGTGCTGATGCCGCTCGCGGCCATCGCCCTGAGCGTGAAGCCCGGCGGCCGGATCGGCGAAGCGAGCATCGGTGCGGACATCTCCACCGCCGGCGACGGGCTGGCCACCGTGGATCTTGAGGGGCCCCTGGGATCGCTGTCCGTGGGCGGCAAGATCATCGCCGGCGGTGCGGGCGCATCCGCCGTGCGGCTTGCCGGGACCCCGGGACCCAGCCTTGACGGGCTGACCCTGGAGGCCCCGAACGGCCAGGGGCTCGTCACCGAACTCTAAGGGCCTGCGATATCCGCACGACGGCGGCAGTACGACGACCGCGCCCGTCCCGATGGGGCGGGCGCCGCGAGCGTGTGGTTGCGGTGCAGCTAGTTGGCGTCGATCCAGTAGCGGCGCTTGCCGTTGCGGCTGTCCTCGTGCACTCCGCCATTCTTTTCGATCGTGGCCCGGGAACCGGCGTTGTCCTCGTCGCAGGTCACCAGGACCCGTTCGATCCCGATCCCGGCGGCCAGCGGCAGGGCATCGGCCAGGGCCTTGGCCGCGTGTCCGCGCCGGCGTGCGGACGGGCGGACGCTGTAGCCGATGTGGCCGCCCTCGTTGAGCAGGAAATCGTTGAGTTCGTGCCGGATGGCGAGGCTGCCCAGGAACGTGGAACCGTCAACGATCCACAAGTACGTGCACGGGACGTAGCCCGGTTTCCGCGGGGTGTCGGGGAGGGCGTCGGCCACAAGGGCCGCGGTGAACGCCTCAAACGCGGGCAGGCTGTCCAGGCTGGCGAGCTCCACATTCTCGGCACCGGCGCCGTCGATGTGGACGCCGTCGAACTCGGTTGCGGCATCCAGCCAGGAGCGGTGGAACGAAGGGCTGGGGGTGATGAGCTGAGCCATCGTACGATCCTAGCCGACCGTCCAAGGTTCAAATTCCATTGGCTAAACCGCGTCACGATCCGCCTCCGGCCGGTACTCATTAGTTATGACAACTAAATTTGGGGGATCCGGGGCCGATGGCCAAACCCCGGGCGGGCCGGTGCCCGCAGTGGTGCAGGAATGGCAGCGCGCAAGCGTGCGCATGGGGTGGCGGATGCCCGAAGATTGGCTGGTCCCGGAGGCGGCCGCCGTCGCCGGAGCCGTCGACAACCCCGCCGCGCTCGCCGCCGCGGCAAGGGCGCTTGGCGGGATGCGCGGCCGCCAGGGCGTGGGCATCGCCGAAACCATGACCGACCTCCTGGCCCTCTTCGAATCGCTCGAGCGGCCCATCGACCCCGACGCCATGACGGAACTGGCGGTGGGGTGGGTCGAAAGCCTTGAGGACGCCGCGCCGGCGTCGTGCACGGATGTCCTGACCGGGCTCGCCAGCCCCGCCCATTTTCAGCGCGCGGTCCACGAGGCAGCCATGGCCGGCCTCTCCGGGGGCAAGGTGGTGGGCGCCATTGAGTTCGCGCGCAATCCCGGGGGAGTGCGGCTCAGTTGGGCGTTGCTGGCCGAGATCGGCGTGGCGGCCAGGGCTACGCTGCCCGGCGCCGACATGGCGTTCCTGTCCGGCGTTGACGTGCTCCAATTCCTCATGGAGGACACGCCGGAACACCACGCGCTGGCCGCCACGTGCCAGCGCGAATTGCAGGCCCTTCGCAATGGTGCCCTGGGGCCCGCATCCATGACGTTCCGCCCGGCTCCCGTCACGGGCCTGCAGTACCTTGAATTCCTGTCCGTCGTGAGGTCGCAGGGCTGACTCCCAGCCTGGGAGGAAAATTAGTTCTGGACAAATTAATTTGTCGGTGAGATGCTTGTTGCATGTTGAACGTGGCAGTGATCGAGGATGCGGCGGCGGCGGAAGCCTCGCTGGATCCCATTCGGGCGCTTTTGCTGGCTGAATTGCGCCACCCCGCCTCGGCCGCCACCGTGGCGGGCCGGATCGGGCTTCCGCGCCAAAAGGTGAACTATCACTTGAAGGCGCTGGAAAAGCACGGCCTGGTGGTCTTGGTGGAGGAGCGCCGCAAGGGCAACGTCACCGAACGGATCATGGGATCGGCGGCGGAATCGTTCGTGATTTCCCCGGCAGCCCTGCCCGGCGTGGCCCCCGACCCGGCGCTCGCACCCGACAGGCTCTCGGCCCGCTGGATGCTGGCCGTCGCCGCAAAACTGGTCAAGGACATCGGCACCCTCATTACCGGCGCCGATCGGGCCAACCAGCCGCTGGCAACGTTCGCCCTGGACGGGGAGCTGACGTTCGCCAACCCCGCGGACAGGGCAGCCTTCGTCGGCGAACTTGCCGCAACCATGGGCGCGCTGATGGAGAAGTACCACAGCGACAACCCGGACGTCGGCCGGAAACACCGGATCGTCGTCGCACTTCATCCCAGCGTCAAGGCGCCGGAAAACCAACAAACTGCCGGTTCGCCCGGCCACCTAGAGGAGCAGTGATGGGCAAGGAATTCAAGATCGTCCACGAATCGGAGATCGACGGCACACCCCAGCAGGTCTTTGACGCCGCCACCCTGGGCAACTCCGGCTGGATGTGGCCCATGGAAATCGAGCCGAAGCTCGGCGGCGCCGGCCCCTTCGGCAGCAGCGTCACCGTGTGGGAGCCGCCGCACCGCTTCGCCAACCACATGGACGGCGAGGACGGCTTCTTCAACACCCTCGAATACGAGATCACGGAACGCCCGGGCGGAAAATCCTGGCTGCGCTACGTGCACAGTGGCATGTTCATGGACAACTGGGACAGCCAGTACGACGGCGCCGCCAAGCACACGGCGTTCTACCAGCACACGCTGGGCCAGTATGTGAAGTACTTCTCCGGCAAGCAGGCGGCCTTCGCCGACGTCCAGGGCCCCGCGGCCTCGGGAGCGGCGGACGCCTTTGCGACGGTCAAGTCGGCACTCGGTGCCACCAAGGCGGGGGAGAGCGTCACGGTCACGATTCCCGGCCTCGGCGCCGAGGAGGCCGTGGTGGACTACGTCAGCGAGCACTTCCTGGGGCTGCGGACAGCCGATGCCATGTACCGGTTCTTTGGCCGGAACGCCTTCGGCGCCGTGGTGGGCATGACCATCCACCTGTTCGCCGACGGGGCCGACGCCGATGCCGCCGGCGCCGCGTGGGGCGCCTGGCTCAACGGGCTGTACGCCTAGGGCGACTGCGCGCACCTCGCCGACAACGGTGCCAACTCGCGAGAACGGTAGTCGTCCCACCGTTTTCGCGAGTTGGCACCGTTCTCGCATTTCCGGGCCCGCGCGGCGCGGGGGATAGGCTCACTGCATGGCCGAAAATACCGCAAAGCCCGCAAGCTCAGCCCCAGTTGAAAACGCCCCTGCCGGACCGGAGGCCGGTGCCGCGCCCGAAGCCACCGACGACTTCGCCACCCGGTCCCACACCCTGCCCTCCGGGCGGGGTTATGCGAGCACGGCCGGGCGGCTGGTGCTGCGGCAGGAAGCGGCCGAAAACGGTAAGTCTGCAGGGTTCAAGGCCAAGGCCGAGATCTTCCTGGTCAGCTACGTGTTGGACCCCGCGCCCGGTGCGCCGGACCGTCCCGTCGTGTTTGCGTTCAACGGCGGACCCGGCTCCTCCAGCGTGTGGCTCCACCTAGGCCTGCTGGGGCCGCGACGGGTGGACAGCGGCGACGTTGGCGCTCTCACTCCGCCACCGTTCGCCCTGGTGGACAACCCGAACACGATCCTGGAGCACGCCGACCTGGTGCTGATCGACCCCGTCAACACCGGATTCTCCCGCGTGGTGGACGGCGGCACGGCCGACGAATTCCACGCGTTCGTTGAGGACCGGGACCTGGTGGCGGAGGTCATCCGGCTCTGGACCACGCGCAACAACCGCTGGCTGAGCCCCAAATACCTGGTGGGCGAGTCCTATGGGACGCTGCGCGCCGTGGCCGTGGCAGCCCGTCTCTTTGACGCCCACGGGATGGCGATCAACGGGCTGGGGCTGATCTCCACGGTGCTGAACCTGTCCACCCTGGATTTCCAGCCCGGCAATGACACGCCCTACGCCCTGCATATCCCCACCTACGCTGCGATCGCCCACTTCCACGGCCGCCACCCGGGCCGCGACGTGGCCGACGTCGTGGCCGAGGCCGAAGAGTTTGCGGGACGGGAGTATGGCCATGCCCTCACCCAGGGTGCGCGCATGGACAAGGCCGAGCTGGCCGGCGTCGTGCGGCGCCTCAGCGAGCTGACGACGCTCGGTGAGGACTTCATCCGGCAGGCAAACCTGCGCTGGGACTATTCGGAGTTCTCCGCCGAACTGCTCCGGGCGGAGGGGTTGACGGTGGGCCGGATCGACGGCCGTTTCACGCAGCGCCACCTGCGCGGGCAGGCGTCGGTGAATTGGGATGACCCGTCCATGGCGGCCATCACCGGCCCGTTCGCGGCCGCCATCAACCACTATGTGCGCGCCGAGCTGGGCTATGAGAACGACCTACCGTACGAGGTGCTCACCGGCCGCGTCCAGCCCTGGAGTTACAAAACTTTCGAGGGGGCGCCGGTGGATGTCACGGCCGATCTTGAGCGGCTGCTGAACTACAACCCGGCGCTGCGCGTACACGTGGATTACGGCTACCACGACGGCGCCACGCCCCACTTCGCCGCCGAATACGTGTGGGCGCACCTGAACATTTCAGACGACGCCCGCGGCCGGTTCACCCACCACTACCACCAGGCCGGGCACATGATGTACCTGAAGGACGAATGCCGGGAGGACCAGCTGGCGGCGCTCGCCGAATTCGTGGCGCCGCGGGGTTCCTGAGGCCTCCCGGCCGCCCGGCCTAGCTGCCCAGGATCAGCGGTCCCCAGCCGCCCCTGCCGATGACCGCGGCGGGGCCGAAGGTGTTCTTCGCGATCGGATAGTGCCGCAGGTCCCCGTTGGCGGTCCGGGCCAGCAGGCCCTCCGCGTTGGTGCCGAGATGGTTGGTGATGCCCTGGATGTGGGTGAATGAACCCCAGCCCGTCCCAACCACCCGGCGGCTTTCACTGACAAAGCCGCCCGTGCCGGTGCCGCGGTAGAGCAGGAGCTGGCCGGCGGCGTTGCGGGCCACGATGTCCTGGCGCTGGTCTCCGTCAAAGTCCACGGCGCTGATCTTCAGCGAGCCCCAGCCGGTGCCGATCCGAACCTTGGCGCCAAAATTGGTGCCGTTGGTGTTCGGGTAAAGGAACAGTTCTCCCGTGCCCCGGTACTTCGCAATGACCGACGGGAACTTGTCCGCGGTGCGCCACTTGGACACGACGATGTCCATGCCCGTCCAGCCCCTGCCGATGACTTGGGCGGCCTTGAGGGTTCCGTTGGCCTGGCCGTAGCTCACCGTGAGGTCGCCGTTCTTCCACATGGCCAGCACGTCCGTTATGCCGTCTGCGTTGTAGTCGGCAAGGTCCAGTTGCTGCACGCCGGACCAGCCGGCGGAGACGAACGTGCGCTGCCACAGGTCCCCGCCCTGGGCCGAGGCATAGATGAACAGGTTGCCGGCGGGGTCGATCGCGGCCACATCGCCGGCCCTGGCCACGGGCGGTGCCGGGGGCTGGGGCTGGTTCTTCCGGGATTCGGGGTAGCCGGCCAGGTTGGCCACGGCGATCGTCATGCCGCTCCAGCCGGCCTTGGTGGTTTTGACGTAGCCGATGCCGATGTCGGTGGCCTGTTTGTCCATCAGGGCCGCGCGGTGGCCGGGTGAGCCCATCCACCAGTCCACGACCTGCTGGGCGGTGTTGTTGATGCCGATGATCTCGGAGAACCAGTCGTAGCCCTTGGGCAGGATCGACTTGCCGTAATCGGAACGGTGCGGGTTGGGCATGATGTCGATGCCCTTGTTGACGCGGTCATTGAGGGTGGCGGCCCACTGCTGCGAACCGGTGGACATGGCCGTGTTGATGACCAGCGGGCCGGCGCCGTTGGCGGCGCGGTAGGCGTTGGCCTGCTCGAGGATCTTGGCCAGGAACGGATCGCTCACTGCCGGAGCTGCGGGGGCTGCCGGAGCGGCCTGGGCTGGGGCGGCCTGGGCGGGAGCAAGGCCCCCCGTGAGGAGGGTCGCCGTCATGGCAAGTGCCACGAACAGTCCGGATAGCTTTCGCATGTAACTTTCCTTGCGTTAAGAATGGTGGTGCGGAGTGCGGGCACAGTTGCTCCCCATCGTAGCCGCCGTCGTCGGCGCCGCGAGGGCCCCGACAAGCCCGGGCGCGCCCACGGCCGGCAAGGATCGAAAAGTGCCGGCGGAATATCCGGGCCCCACCGGGGTGGCGGGGCATAATGGGAAAAGTAAAGCAAAGGGGCTTTCGGCATGGCAGTTGTGGCACGGATTGGCTGGGGCACATGCCCGCGCAGCCGGTGCCGGCGCCCGGGTGCCGTCCGCGAGCCCGCCGCCGCGCATGGAAAAGGACACTTACCGCCATGACCGAAGAATTCCCCAGCACTGCCCTTGCCGGAGCCGATTACCCCGTCAAGGACCATCCCATGTGGATAGGTGGCGAGCCGGTGGCCTCCGATGGCGGCGCCTGGCGCGACGTCCACAACCCGGCCCGCCGCGAAAGCGTCATTGGCCGGGTGCCCGCCGGGACGGTGGGGGATGTGGAGCGGTCCGTGGCCGCGGCCCGGGCGGCGTACCCCGCATGGCGCTCCCAGCATTTCACCGGCCGCACGAAGGCGTTGCTGGCCATCGCCGACGAGCTGGAGCAGCGCACCGAGGAATTTGCCCGGCTCACGGCACTGGATACCGGCAACGCGCTGCGCACCCAGGCCCGCCCCGAGGCCACCACCATGGTGGCCATGTTCCGCTACTTTGCCGGCATCGCCGGGGAGGTCAAGGGCACCACGCTGCCGGCCGGCGACGACCAACTCCAATACACGCGGCTCGAACCGCTGGGCGTGGTGGCGTGCATCCTGCCCTGGAACTCCCCGCTCATGATCGCTGCCTTCAAGATCCCGGCCGCGCTCGCCGCCGGGAACACCGTCATAATGAAGGCCGCCGACGACGCCCCGCTCACCATCTTGCTGCTGGCGGAAGTCTGCAACCATCACGTGCCGGCCGGCGTCGTCAATGCCTTGACTGGGCGCGGGGCCGTGATTGGCGACGCCCTCGCCACCCATCCCGGCGTGGACAAGATCTCCTTCACCGGTTCCACCGAGGTGGGGCGCTCGGTGGGTGCGCAGGCCGGCGGCCGGCTTGCCCACATGTCCCTGGAACTGGGCGGGAAAAACCCCTCGGTGGTGTTCCCCGACGCCGTGGACGAGGAATTGATCGACGGGTTGCTGCTGGCCTCCCGCTTCCTTCGGCAGGGCCAAAGCTGCACGGCCGGGTCCCGGCTGTACCTGCACGAGGACATTTACGACGAGGTGCTCGAAAGGCTCACCGCCAAGCTCGGCGCCCTGAAAGTGGGCGATCCGCTGGAGGAGTCCACGGATATGGGCGCCATCATCAACCTCAAACAACACACCCAGATCAGCCAATACCTCGACGAGGGCCGGGCCACCCCCGGCATGACGGCCGTGCTGGGCGGGCACGCCCCCACCGAGGGTGCACTGACCGAGGGCTACTACCACCTGCCCACCATTTTCGGGGGCGGTCGCAACGACTTCCGGCTGGCGCGGGAGGAGATCTTTGGCCCGGTGCTCGTGGCCATCCCGTGGCGGGACACGGCCGAGGTCATCGCCATGGCGAACGACACCAACTACGGCCTGGCCGCGTTTGTGTGGAGCCACAACCTCGACGACGCGTTGAACACCGCGCACGGGATCGACGCCGGTTGGGTGCAGGTCAACCAGGGCGGCGGGCAGGTGGTGGGGCAGTCGTACGGCGGCTACAAGCAAAGCGGCATGGGCCGGGAGGTGTCCCTGGAGGGCATGCTGGAAGGCTTCACCCAAACCAAGCAGATCAACGTGAAACTGCGCGGCGTCTCCCGTGGCTGAGGAGAATGCTGCCCTGCCGCTGGACGGATCCCTGCCGCTGGCGGGGATCCGAGTCCTTGACTTGAGCCGCGCCCTGGCCGGGCCCTACGCGACCGCATTGCTCAGCGACCTGGGGGCGGAGGTCATCAAGGCCGAGTCCATCAAGGGCGGCGATTCCAGCCGGGGCTGGCCACCCTTCGAGGACGATCACAGCCTCTATTTTGACTCGGTCAACCGCGGCAAGGCGTCCATCGCGATCGACTATTACACTCCGGCCGGCAGGGAACTGTTGTGGACGCTGGCACTGGGCGCCGACGTCGTGGTGGAAAACTTCCGCCCCGGCGTCCTCGCCACCATGGGCCTTGACCCGGACGCCCTGCGCGTGGCCAAGCCGGGGATCATCATCGCCTCCGTCAGCGGCTTTGGCGCCACGGGGCCGCTGAGCCACGCGCCGGGCCTGGACCAGGTGGCGCAGGGCATGACGGGGCTCATGTCCGTCACGGGTTCCGATGCCGGGCACATGTTCCGGGTGGGCGTGCCGATCGTGGACCTGGTGTCGGGCATCAACACCGCGCTGGGCATCGCCGCGGCCCTGGTGGGGCGGGCCCGCACGGGCACGGGGATGGAGGTGGCGACGTCGTTGTTGGAAACGGGGCTGGCGCTCTCCGCCTTCCAGGGCCAGCAGTTCCTCAGCACGGGGGTGGTGCCCGAGCCGCAGGGCAACACGCACCCGGCACTTTCGCCGTACGGGGTGTTCGCCACGGCGGACATTCCCCTCATCATCGCGGTGGGCAACGAAAAACAGTGGCGCCAACTCTGCGTGCTGCTGGGCGCCGCGGAACTGGCGGACCGTCCCGGCTATGCCACCAGCAATCTGCGCCATTCCAATGAGCCGGCGCTGAAGGCCGAACTCGAGGGACTGCTGTCCGGGCGCACGGCCGCGCAGTGGCTGCCGCTGCTGCGCGGAGCGGCCATCCCGGCCGGGCCCATCTACAACTACGAACAAGCCTTCGCCGACGAACAAGTCCGGGCCCTGGACCTGGTGGAAACCGTGCAACGCAACGACGGCACGGCCCTGCCCCTGGTGCGCGGCCCCATCTCCATCAACCGCACGGCGCCCACAATCCGCAAGGCCCCGCCCGTGCTGGGCGAGGACACCCTGGCCGTGTTGGAGGGCCTGGAACTCAGCCCGGAACAGATCGCCGGGCTGCTCGACGCCGGCGTGGTGCTGGCCGCGCCGCCGGCGTCCACCGGCGGCGTGCCATGAGCGACGGCACGCTGCGCGTCGACATTGACGGCGCCACGGCAACCCTCATCCTGGACAATCCCGCCATGCGCAACGCCGTCACGGAGGCCATGTGGCAGCAATTCGAGGCGGTGCTGGAACACCTTGACGCGAACGACGCCGTCAAGGTGCTGGTGGTGCGCGGGGCGGGGACGCACTTTTCCGCCGGCGCCGACATCTCCGCGGTGCAACGGATCCTGCATGATCCGGCCACGGGCCACAACGACGGCGGCGACATCACCATCGCCGAGGAGGCGCTGGCCCGCTTCCGCAAACCCACCATCGCCGCAATCGACGGCTATTGCGTGGGCGGCGGCTGGCAGATTGCCGGCGCCTGCGACATCCGGCTCGCCTCCGAAAACGCGACCTTCGGCATCACCCCGGCTCGGATCGGCATTGTCTACCCGCTCTCCGGGATCCGGCGCCTGGTGCAGCTGGTGGGCCCGGCCACGGCAAAATACCTGCTGTTCAGCGGCGACTTCATCAACGCCGCCGACGGCGTCCGCCTGGGCCTTGCCACGAAGATGCTGGGCATCGCCACGTTTTGGGAGGACGTTGCCGCCTTCGCCAACCATTTGGGCCGGCGCTCGCAGTTCTCCATCCAGTCCCAAAAGGACCTCATCAACACGATCAGCGGCGGGGCACCCGAGGCGGCGTTGGCGGAGCGGAACGCGTACTGGCAGCGCGAGATGGCCGCGGCCGAGGACCCGCGCATTGGCATTGCGGCGTTCCTGGCCAAGGAGGCGCCGCAGTTCAGCTGGCTGCGGCCGTCCGCGCAGCCGGCGGCCGGGGCGGACGAGCCGGATTGGTCCAGCGGGCCCGGCCCGGATTCTCATCTGCCCTGAGCAGAACACCGGCGCGCGGCACCCCTGGCGTGGTTACTGTGGAGCATGTCACAGATAGCCAGCCTTCATCCGCTGCCGGCGCCGCGCGCCGACGGGTCCGTGCCACGGACGGAAACGCCCGAACCGTTGTGGCGGGAGGTCCTCGGCCGGCGGTTGCGCCGGCTCCGGCTGCACCGCGCGGAAACCCTGGTGGAAACGGCGCAAACGGCCGGCATCTCCCCGCAATACCTCTCCGAGATTGAGCGCGGTCGCAAGGAACCGTCCAGCGAGATGATCGCCGCCGTTGCCGGGGCACTCGGCAGCAATCTGCTGGAATTGACCGAACAAGTCACCGCCGAGCTGCGGCACGGCCGCCGTCTGCTGGTTCTCGAATCGGTCCCGGCCCTCGGGGTTCCGCAGTCCGCCGGCCCGGCCCGGCAGGCCTCCTGGACCTCGCAGGTCTCGCTGTCGCTCGCCGCTTAGCCGGGCCGGCTGGGTAGCCGGGCCGGCCGCACAAGCCGGCGACCGGCGTCGTCGGCCCCCTGCAGAAGACCGACGACGGCGGGCGCTCAGGCCGTGCGGGCCAACTCGGGCCGGGTCCGGGCGCGCTTGCCCAGGACCTCATCGATCAATCCGTACTCGAGCGCGGCCGCCGGCGTGAAGATCCGGTCCCGGTCGGTGTCCCGGCGCAGCGTTTCCACGGACTGGCCGGTGTGGACGGAAAGGATCTCCTCCAGTTCGGCCCGGATCCGCACCACCTCGTCGGCCTGCAGGATCAAATCGGGGATGGTGCCCCGGCCCTGCGCGGCAGGCTGGTGCAGGACCACCCGCGTGTGCGGCAAGACGGCCCGCCGACCGGGTTCACCGGCAGCCAACAGCACGGCTCCGGCGGCCATCGCCTGGCCCACGCAGGTGGTGGCGACGGGCGACTGGATGTACATCATGGTGTCGTAGATGGCCAGCATGGAGGTCATGTCGCCGCCCTCGCAGTTGATGTAGAGGTTGATTTCGCGGTCCGGGCTCGCCGCCTCCAGATGGAGAAGCTGGGCGATCAGCGCGTTGGCAACGCCCGGATCGATGGCCGTGCCCAGGTACACGATCCGCTCGGTTAGAAGGTGTGAATAGACGTCCATGATCCGTTCGCCGCGGGCGTCCGAGGTAATGACGTTGGGAATCGTGTAGCCGCTCATGCCTGCACCCCCAGGCCCACCCGGCGGTGCCGGGACGGCGTGATCTGCTCGAAGCGCTCCACGATCCCGTCGATGAAGCCGTACTCCCGGGCTTCGACGGCCGTGTACCAGCGGTCGTGCAGGGAGTCGTCAAAGATGCGCTGCAACGGCTGGCCGGTGTCCTCGGCGATGATGCCCAGCACGGTGTCCCGGGTTTGCCGGAGGTCGTTGGCCTGGACCTCCACCTCCACGGCCGAGCCGCCAATCCCGGCGGAGCCCTGGTGCATCAGCACCCGTGCGTGCGGCAGCGCAAAGCGCTTGCCCGGGGTGCCGCCGGAGAGCAGGAACTGCCCGGCGCTGCAGGCCAGGCCCAGGACCAGGGTGGAGACGTCGCATGGCACCAGGCGCATCAAGTCGTGCAGGGCCAACATGGCCGGCACCGACCCGCCGGGTGAGTGGATCCACAGCGCAATGTCCGTGGAGGCGTCATCGGTGGCCAACGCCATCAGCTGGGCCGCGAGCAGCGTCCCGTTGTCGTCGTCGAGCACGCCGTCGAGGACCAGGATCCGCTTTGCCAGCAGCTGCTCCCGGGCCAACGCGGTAAAGACCGGTTGCTTGTAGTTTTCATCCATGCCACCAGCCTGTGCCGGATGCCTTGTGGTGTCAGCAATTCCCTGCCTGCAGCAGATCTGCCGCAGGCGGCGGGCCTTCCCAACCAGGTAGCTGCCCCTTAACGAACTGTGTTGCAGTAGTTGCACATCATTCAACTGATTTCGGTTGTTTGGCGTGTAACTACTGCAACACAGATGGCGAGGGGCTAGTTTTCGTCCTCGGTGATCTTGCCGCGGGCCAGCCGGAAGCGGCGCTCCGTCTGCCGGGCCAGGGCTTGATCGTGGGTGACCACCAGGATCGTCGTCTTCTTCTCGTGGGCCAGTTGGCGCAACAGGGCGATGATCAGTTCGCCCGTCTCGTCGTCGAGGTTGCCCGTGGGCTCATCGGCAAGGATCAGCTTCGGGTTGTTGGCCAGGGCCCGGGCAATCGCCACACGCTGCTGCATGCCGCCGGAAAGCCGGTTGGCCTTGCGCTGGTGCATCTCCTCCGTCAGGCCCACCTGGTCCAACAGCTCCGCGGCACGCTTGCTGCGCTCACCGTGGGACAGGCCGGCAAACTCCATGGGCAGCATGACGTTTTCCTTGGCCGAGAGGTTCGGGATCAGGTTGTACGCCTGGAAGACAAACCCGATGTCGTCCCGGCGGTAGGCCGTCAACTTCCTGTCCGGCAGCTTGGAAATGTTCACGTCGTCGACGATCACATCACCCGAGGTGGCCTTGTCCAGGGCGCCCAGGAGGGACAACAGCGTGCTCTTGCCGCTGCCGCTCTTGCCAAGGATGGCGGCAAAGGTGCCCTGCTCCAGGCTGAAGCTCACGCCGTTGACGGGCTTGATGGTCCGGTCGCCGGAATTGAAGGTCTTGACGACCTCATTGACTGTCAGCATGGTCTTACTCTCCTCGCAGGACTTCGATGGGGCGGACCTTGGCGGTCAGCAGGGCCGGGATGAGCGCGCCGATGGCCGCAATGGCCAGGATGCCGACGGCGCCCAGGACCAGCGTCTGCCAGCCAATCGAGGTGCTGATGGTGCCGATCAGCTGGTTGGCGCCGGCAAATGCGCCACGGGTCCGGGTGAACCCGCCCCCGCCGAAACCGCCGCCACCGAATCCGCCTGCGCCACGCGCCGCACCGGCGGCCGCACTGGTGGTGCCGGTGTTGCCGGCAACGAGTGCGCTGACGATCGGGTTGCTGCTGAACGCCGCCACGATGGCGCCAACCACGGTGCCCAGGACCACCAGGACCATGGCCTCAAGGACGAACTGGACCCCGATGGTGCGGTTGGAGGCGCCAATGGCCTTCAGGACGCCAATTTCACGGCGCCGTTCACGGACCACCATGATCATGATCAACAGCACGATCAGGCCCGCCGTCACGAGGGAGGCGATGAACGCGATGAGCGAGATGTTCGCAACACTCCCCAGCGAGATGATGGCGCTCTGCAGATTGGCCGAGCCCGCGGTGACATCGACGTTGGAGGCGCCCAATGCCGAGGTCAGGGCCGTCTGGGTGGAGGCGACGTTGTCGATGCTGTTCACGACGACGGTCAGGCTGCTCAACTGGCCCGCCTGGGACGTGAGGGTCTGTGTGGCCGCCAGCGGGAGGTAGATGGCGTTGTTGTCGAACGCGTCCCCGGCGTCAAAAATGCCGGCGACCTTCATGGTCCGGTCCTGAACGGTGAACGTTGAGCCCACCTTCAGGGAGTTCTTCGTGGCCAGCGTGGTGCCGACCAGTGCCTGCGTTGAATTGGCCGCGAAATCGCTCAGCTGGGCACCGGTGGTGACGTTGATGGCCGCGCCGGTGGCCGTGGTCGAGGTGGAAACGCCGGTGGCCTCGATCGGGATGCTGAACGTGCGGGTGGGGGTGGTGGTTCCGGAGTCCGAGCTGCTGTTGCCGTTGCTGTTGTTGCGCTGGCCGATGGACCCCGGCGCCACGGCCGATTCCAGGCTGGTGGTTCCGCTGGTGCCAAATCCGCCGAAGCCGCCACGGCCCGGTTCGGTGCTGGAATTGCCGCCCGAACCGGTGGACCCGTTCGATCCGGAGGAGGAGCTGGAGCTGCTGGCCGTGGCCGAATTGGCCAGCCGCACAGTGAGCGTCCCGGTCACCGAGGAGACGTTGGCGACGCCCTGGGCCTTGGTGAGGTCCGCCGTCGTCAGCGGATTACCGCCGCCGAGGCCGCCACGGGAGCCGGCAGGATTGACCGTCAGATTGTTGCCGACGGATGCTTTGAGGGAGTCCACCTTGGCACCGACGGCCTGGTTGGCCACCAGCATGGCCAGTGCCAAACCGATGGCCACCGCCAGGATGACCACCACGGCGCCGCTGCGCACCTTGTTTCGGAACGCGTTACCCACGCTCCGTGAAACGACACTCATGTCTTACTCCCTAGTGCTGTGACCACCCTCGCGGCGGCCGTCTGGGTTCAATCGTGAGCGCACCCGCAGGACGTTCATTATGGGTTGCCTGTGTGCGGGCTGTGAGATTCTTCCCCGGTAGAATGGAGTTAGCGAATACATGTCGACGTAATTGAGGGTCACTTGCTGGAATTTACCGCCCGATTTGCCACCGCCGCAGAGATCGACCAGTGGGATACCTTGGTGGTCGCGAACCCCAACGGGGGCAACCTGCTCCAGTCCGAGGCCTTTGCCGCCGTGAAGAAAAATTACGGCTGGACCCCCCAATTCGTGGCGTTTGAGGGCCCGGATTACACCAGCTACAACCTGGTCCTGGAAAAATCCTTCCCCCTGCTGGGCAAGTTCTGGTACCTGATCAAGGGACCCGATGTAGCGGACGTGAGCCACATTCCCGCCATGATGACGGCATTGCGCGCGTTTACCCGGGCGGCCCGGCTGAACGTGTTCGCCGTCAAGATCGAGCCCGACGTCGTCGCCTCCCCGGAGGCGCGCACCATCCTGGAGGGTGCCGGCCTGGTGAAGGTGGCGGACCTGCAGCCCAACGACAACACGGCCCTGCTGGACATCACCCCCGAACCTAACGAACTCCTGCGCAAACTGCACTCGCGCGGGCGCAACGCCGTGCGCCGCGCCCAGCGCGAGGGTGTGGAAGTGGTCCGGATGGAACCCACCGAAGACACCATGCGGGCCCTGTACGAACTGATGGAGGGCACCTTCGAGGCGAAAAAAGCCGGCCAGGCCCGTGAGTTCGACTACTTCCGCCAATTCTGGAGCGGGTTCTGCGACCGCGGCCAGGGCCAGTTCTACTTTGTCTACGAGAACGGGGTGCCCTCGGTGGGCGCGTTCGTCATCAACTACGGCGCCAAGGCCACGTACAAGGACGGCGGCTCGCTGCAAAAGCGCGCCCAGTACGGTGACTCGCACCTGATCCAATGGGCCGCCATCACCGACATGCAGGAACTCGGCGCCCGCCAGTACGACTTCTGCGGCACGCCGCCGTCGGACCGGCTCAAGGACCCCACCCACCCGCACCACGGCCTGGGCCTGTTCAAGACCAGCTTCACCAAGACCGTCACCGACTTTGTGGGCTGCTACGACCTGCCGCTCAGCCCGGTGCGGTATAAATTGTGGACGGTCGCCGGCGAACGGCTGTTCCGGCAGCTGTACACCCGGCGCACCGGACAAAAGTTCTACTAGACACGCAACAGCCGCACGACGACGGCCCTACAGGGACGCCGCCGGGTGCGGCGGGGCCCGGCCCCAGGGAGAGCGGATGAGCAGCAGTCCCCAGCACGGCAATGGGCACGAAGGTAATGGGCAAGGTCCCGGCAAGACCGGCAACGGTGGCGCGGGCAACAGCAGCGCGGGCAAGGGTGATGCCGGGAACGGCCCTGCCGGTCGAGGCAACAGCGAACTCGAGGGCGTCGGCCAGGCGGCCCGGATGCCCAAACCCGCCCCGGGCCCCAAGCAGGCCACGGGCACTGCGCCGCCGGCCGGGATGATCCCGCTGGTGCCCACCCCGCGCCCCAACAAGGCCGCCCGAAACGTCCTGCGCCGCCTGGTGCAGGGGGAGACCCCGCCCACGGCGCCCATGAACATTGTGGAGCGGCTGGCCGGCAGCCCCTACGCCAACCCCATGATCCAGGTGGGGAAGGCCGACGAATCGGCCCGCAAGACCATCGACTTCGCACTGCGCCTGGCGGAGACCATGTTCCGCTACGGGGCGGGTGCCCTGGAGGTGGAAACGTCCATCATCGCCGTGACGGCCGCCTTTGGGTTGCGCAACATCGAGGTGGACATCACCAACCAGTCGGTCATCATCAACTACGCCCACCGCGACGGCGTACCCATCACCTTGCTGCGGGTGGTGCGGTCCTGGACCAACAACTACGCCGGGCTGGTGCAGGTGCACGAACTCGTGACCGACATCGTCACCGGCGGCGTGACCCGCTCCGAGGCGCACCGCCGCCTCGACACCGTCATCAAGCGGCCCAAGCCGTTCCCGCGCTGGATGGTGTCCCTCGCCGAGGCCGTGTTTGCCGCGGCCGTGGTGGGCGTGATCGGCGGTTCCGTCTTCGGCATGATCGTGGCCCTGCTGACCATCCTGCTGGCCGGCCAGGTGGCCCGGGTGCTGGGCAAGTGGCGGGTTCCGGACTTCTTCGTCACGGCCATCAGTTCCTTCATCGTCACCGTGGTGGCCGTGGTCTGTTTCATCTTCCACGTTCCGCTGAGCCCGTCCCTGGTGGTGGCCGGCGGAATCCTGCTCATGCTGCCGTCGGGCCGGCTGGTCTCCGCCGTCCAGGATGCCATCAACGGCTTCCCGGTCACCGCGGCGGGCCGCTTCCTGTCCGCATTCCTGAGCTTTGGCGCCATTGTGGCCGGCATCGCCGTGGCCCTCGTGACGGCGGCGCTCTTTGGAACCAACCGGCTGGACGTGGCCGAACCCATCGCCGGATCCCTGCCGCTGCTGCTGGTGCTCCCGCTCGTGGCGTTGGCCACCGTGGCCATCTGCATCGCCGAACAAACCGCCGTGCGCCTGGTGCTGCCCACCACGGTGGTGGCCCTCCTGGGCTACCTGGCCTACTTCGCGGGCCTGCAATTGGGCCTGGGTGGTCGGTTCGCGCCGGCCCTGGCCGCCGTCATCATCGGCATCCTGGCCCGGGTGATCGCACTGCGGCTCGGCGCCCCGCAACTCGTGGTGGCCGTGCCGTCGATCATCTTCCTGCTCGTGGGCCTGTCGATCTTCCGCGCCATGTTCGTCATGACGCTCACGCCGGAGGACTCCGTGACCGGCGCCGTGGGCATCTTCAACGCCCTTGTGGTGATCCTGGCCGTGGCCGCCGGCGTGGTCCTGGGCGACAACATTGCCCGCCCGCTCACCCGCACCAACGGCCACAAGGACCGCCGGCGCAACCGGCGCCGCTAACACATTCCGGCCTCTGCGACTTCCGAACGAAGGTCCGCGTGGCGGCTTAGAGGATCTTACCGATCGGCTGCTTCTTCTCCGCCTGGAAGTAGTCCTCGGTGCGGCCGTAGGCCCAGTAGCCGGACAGCGAAACCTGGCTGCGGGCCAGGCCGAACTGCTTGAACAAGACGTCGCGGAGCGCCTTCATGTACTCGCGTTCGCCGTGCACAAACGCGTCCACGACGCCGTCGGGCCGGGGGCCGTTGGCCACGGCCTCCACCAGGAGGGTGCTTTGCGCCGGGGTGGCGCCGGCCCGGAACAGCCACGTCAGCGTCACGCCGGAGGGCGCGGCGACCGGCTGGATGTCGGCCTCCGTGTCCACCTCGAGGTAGGCGTGCCCGACGGCGTCGGCCGGCAAGGCCTCGATGGCGGCGGCGATCGCGGGCAGTGCTGCCTCGTCGCCGGCGAACAGGTACCAGTCGGCGTCGGGGTTGGGCCGGTACGCGCCGCCCGGGCCGGAAAAGATGATCCGGTCGCCCGCTTGGGCGGCTGCGGCCCACGGCCCGGCCAGGCCGGAATCGCCGTGCAGCACAAAGTCGATCGCCAGCTCCTGCGCGGCCAGGTCCACCCAACGCACGGTGTAGGTGCGGGTGGAGGGCCACTGCTCGCGCGGCATCACCTCGCGCAGGGCAAACACGTCCACCGGCTCGGCATAGTCCACGCCCGGCTGCAGGAAATGAATCTTCACATACATGTCGGTGGCGTCCTTGGGAACAAAGTCGGCCAGCCCGGCCCCGCCGGCAACAATGCGCACCATGTGCGGGCTGAGCCGTTCGGTGCGCACCACGTTGAGGGCGACCTGGGTGCGCGGCTTCACGGCCGGCGCAACAAACGGTTCCTTGCTGGTGTCAGCGGGATTCACTTTTTAACTCCTGGACGGTCGGGATGCCTGAAAAACGCGGCCAAGTTAGGCCTGCCTTACAATATCAGCCCCGCGGGCATCAGGCGGTCGGCAGAGCCCACTCGATCGGGGCGGCACCCTGCTCCGCCAACGCGGCGTTGACGCGGCTGAACGGGCGCGAGCCAAAGAAGCCGCGGGAGGCCGACAACGGGCTGGGGTGGGCCGACTCAATGACCGCCGTGCCCGCCAGCAGGGGAGCCAGCTTCTGTGCGTCCTTGCCCCACAAGACGCTCACCAGAGGCTGCTTCCTGGCCGCGACGGCCGCGATCACGGCGTCGGTCACCTCCTCCCACCCACGACGGCGGTGGGAGCCGGCCGCTCCAGGGGCCACGGTCAGGACCCTGTTGAGCAGCAGCACGCCCTGGCCGGACCAGGCGCTCAGATCTCCATGCGTTGCGGGGGCGATGCCCAGGTCCGATTGCAGTTCCTTGTAAATGTTCGCCAGGCTCCGCGGCAGCGGGCGGGTGGCCGCATCCACGGAGAAGGACAGCCCCACGGAGTGCCCGGGCGTGGGGTAGGGATCCTGGCCCACCAACAGGACCTTCACGCCGGACAGCGGCGCCGCCAACGCACGCAGCACCCGGGTGGGCTCGGGCAGGAAGGATGTGCCGGCGTCGTACTCGCGGCGCAACATGGCGCCCAGCCCGCACAGCTTGTCCTCCAGCGGCGCCAGTTCCTGGGCCCAATCGGGGGCCAGCAACGACAGCGGGTCGGCGGCCAGGGTGTCCAGGGCGTGCAATTGGGCCGCATCCCACGGGGCGGGGGTGCCGGCGGCCGGGAAGTCAAAGAGGCTGGGGGTGGAATCCATGCCTTCCATTCTCGGCCATGAAGCACCCCAATGCTCCCTCCACAGGCCAGCCTGGAGGCGGCATTCTCAACAGGGCCGTGAATGACACTGCTGTCATTCGCACCTATCATGGAAGATATGGGCCGGCCCGTTGGTGGGCATGGCCGTGCGGAAAACGAATGGAGTGTGTTGTGGCGCAATCAGCTGAGCCGATGCCGCATGCACAGGACCCGGAACCGGGCCCCGCAGCGGGGCTGAGCGAGCGGGACGAGCAGATGCTTGCCCTGGAACGGCAGTGGTGGAAGTACGCCGGCGCCAAGGAACAGGCCATTCGGGATATGTTCGACCTGTCCGCCACGCACTACTACCAAGTACTCAACGCCTTGATCGACACGGAAGCCGCACTGGCCCATGACCCCATGCTGGTCAAACGGTTGCGTAGACTACGTACGTCGCGTCAGAAAGCCCGAACCGCACGCCGGCTCGGCAACTGACCTACGCTCACACTGCCTCACTCCCAAGGACAGCACCGCACCATGACTAATTACCCGCGCGACGAATTCGACCGCGTCCCGGAAAACTCGGCCCGCCACGGCGTCCACCGCGCTTCCTTGGAGACCCCTCCGCGCAGCCTGGTGCCGTTGATGGTGTTTGGGGTTGCGGCGTTGTGCATCGGCCTGCTGGCCTTTTTGATCGTGCCCAAGATCGGCAACCACAACACCCCCGTGACGCAGCAGGCCGTGGTGCACCAGAGCGCCACCGCATCCGCGTCGCCCAAGACGGCTGCCCCGACGACGACGCCGGCCCCCACCACCGCGCCGGCCACGCCGAAGGCGACGCCGACTCCGACGCCCAAGCCCACACCCACCCCGGCCTCCGTGGTGGACAAGACCGTCCCCGTTGCGATCTTCAACGCAACGGGCATTGGCGGCCTGGCCGCGAAGTACACCGGCACCGTCACGGCAGACGGCTGGACCGTTTCGCAGGCTGCGAACTGGTCCGGGCAGCCGCAGGCCGCATCGGTCATCTTCTACGACGGCACGGCCCAGAAGGCCAACGCGCAGGCGCTGGGTGCGTCGCTTGGCATCGCCAACCTGGTGGACACTGCCGAACTCGGCGTGCCGCTGGCCGTGGTCCTGGGCCCGGGCGCCTTCTAGGCCAGGTCCCGCCAAACTTTGCCGGGAGTTTTCAACCGGTGACCATATGACTGTGGCGAGCAAACCATCCGGTTTGCTCGCCACAGTCATATGGTCACTCCATCGAAGTGCGCGGTGGGCCCGCGGCCGGGTCAGTCCTTGAGCGGAACGCCCTTGGCGTCCGTGCGGTAGTTCTCGTGGCCGACAAGGATCAGGATGCCCTCGATCAATCCCCAGATACCCATGAACGGTGCCAGGAAGCCGAGGCTGATGACCGAGACAAGCAACTGGATCAAGCCGTTGCGGGTGTTGCCAAGGTAGAAGTTGTGGATGCCCAGGCTGCCCAGGAGGATGCCCAGGATGCCGGCGACGATCTTGGACTTTTGCTCCACACCCGGCGCGACGGCGTACGGCTGCCCCTGGTACGGCTGGCCTTGGTAGGGCTGACCCTGATAGGCCGGCGGCTGGCCCTGGTACTGCTGCTCGGGGTAGGCCGGCGGCTGGTAGGTGGCCGGTGCGGGCTGGCCATAGCCGGCGGTCGGAGCCGGCTGGCCGTAGGGATCGGCGGGGGCATCGGAGGGAACGGACGGGTAGGCGGGTGCTTCCGGGGCCGCCTGAGCCTCGGGAACCGGCTGGACCTCGGGGGCTGACGGGGCGGGCTGACCGTAGGGATCGGCGGGCTGCTCGGGGTTCTGGTTCTCACTCACGGTGACTCCTTCACTTGTACTGCTGACAAAATGAGCGGTGCACTCACTGCATATGCGCGGGCCGGAATACTACTCAAGTAACGCTAGTCCGATATGTGGGGCAGTGGAAGCGTCGAAACGCCCAACACGGCGTTTATGTCTCCCAAGTGCACCGCGCGCGGGCGTTCGCCAGCAGCCGATGCGGGTCCCCGCGCTTGCACTCTCGGGTGCCGAGTGCTAATTATTGACTTAGCACTCTGAGGTGGTGACTGCTAGTTCCTAGCGAGCCGCCGCCGTCGGAGCCAAGAATTTTCCTCCAGTGGTGAGGATTCCTGCACGGACGTAAAGAGATCGTCCATGCCGGATCCGTCCGTCGCGGGCGCCACAGCGGGGAAACAAAGTCCCAAATGACTGTCCCGAAAGGACTGAAGCCTCCATGGCCAAGATCATTGCATTCGATGAAGAGGCCCGTCGCGGCCTTGAGCGCGGGTTGAACATCCTCGCCGACGCCGTCAAGGTCACCTTGGGCCCGCGCGGCCGCAACGTCGTTCTCGAAAAGAAGTGGGGCGCCCCCACGATCACCAACGATGGTGTTTCCATCGCCAAGGAGATCGAGCTGGACGATCCTTACGAGAAGATCGGCGCCGAGCTGGTCAAGGAAGTTGCCAAGAAGACCGACGACATCGCCGGTGACGGTACGACGACGGCGACCGTCCTGGCCCAGGCCCTGGTCAAGGAAGGCCTGCGCAACGTCGCAGCCGGAGCCGACCCGCTCTCCCTCAAGCGCGGCATCGAGAAGGCCGTTGCGGCCGTCATCGAGCAGCTGCTGATCTCCGCCAAGGAAATCGAGACAAAGGAAGAGATCGCGGCCACGGCCTCCATCTCCGCCGGCGACACCGAAATCGGTGCCCTCATCGCCGAAGCCCTTGACAAGGTTGGCAAGGAAGGCGTCATCACGGTCGAGGAGTCCAACACCTTCGGCCTGGAGCTCGAACTCACCGAAGGCATGCGCTTCGACAAGGGTTACATCTCCGCCTACTTCGTCACCGACACCGAGCGTCAGGAAACGGTCCTCGAGGACCCGTACATCCTGATCGTGAACTCCAAGATCTCCAACGTCAAGGACCTCGTTGCCGTCCTCGAGAAGGTCATGGCGTCCAACAAGCCGCTGCTGATCATCGCCGAAGACATTGAAGGCGAAGCACTGGCCACGTTGATCGTGAACAAGATCCGCGGCCTGTTCAAGTCCGTTGCCGTCAAGGCTCCGGGCTTCGGCGACCGCCGCAAGGCACAGCTTGCCGACATCGCCATCCTCACCGGTGGCCAGGTCATCTCCGAGGAAGTCGGACTCAAGCTGGAGAGCACCACGCTGGACCTGCTGGGCAAGGCCCGCAAGGTTGTTGTCACCAAGGACGAGACCACCATCGTTGAAGGTGCCGGCGACGTCGACGCCATCGCCGGCCGCGTGGCCCAGATCCGTGCCGAAATCGAAAACTCCGATTCCGACTACGACCGCGAGAAGCTGCAGGAGCGCCTGGCCAAGCTGGCCGGCGGCGTTGCAGTCATCAAGGCCGGTGCCGCCACCGAAGTTGAGCTCAAGGAACGCAAGCACCGCATCGAGGACGCAGTCCGCAACGCGAAGGCTGCCGTTGAAGAAGGCATCGTCCCCGGCGGTGGCGTTGCCCTGATCCAGGCCGGCGTGAAGGCCTTCGAAAGCCTGAACCTGACCGGCGACGAGGCCACTGGCGCCAACATCGTCAAGGTTGCCATCGATGCTCCGTTGAAGCAGATTGCCTTCAACGCGGGCATGGAGCCCGGCGTGGTTGCCGACAAGGTCCGCAGCCTGCCCGTTGGCCACGGTCTGAACGCCGCAACCGGCGTCTACGAAGACCTGCTGGCCGCCGGCGTCAACGACCCGGTAAAGGTAACCCGTTCCGCACTGCAGAACGCCGCATCCATCGCCGGTCTGTTCCTGACCACCGAAGCTGTAGTCGCCGACAAGCCCGAAAAGGCTGCTCCCGCCGGTGGCGGCGGCGACGACATGGGCGGCATGGGCGGCTTCTGACCCACCCCGACTGCCTGGTCGAAACCAACTAAAGGCGCTCCTTCCATTGCGGGAGGGGCGCCTTTGGCGTTTAAGTGTCGGTGGAGTCTGAAAGTATTGGGTTATGACAATTGTTGCGGCCGCCGATGGTTCGGCGTTGGGTAATCCCGGACCTGCGGGTTGGGCTTGGTATGTTGACGACTCCTGTTGGCGGGCCGGCGGCTGGCCGCATGGAACCAACAACATGGGCGAGCTCATGGCCGTGCTGGACCTGTTCAAGTCCACGGCCCATGTGCCGGCGGAGCCGTTGCACATCCTGTGCGACAGCCAGTACGTCATCAACTGCATCACCAAATGGATGCCGGGCTGGAAGCGGAAGGGCTGGCGCAAGGCCGACGGCAAGCCCGTCCTCAACGTGGACCTGCTCAAGCAAATCGACGACGCCATTGTGGGCCGCACGTACAAGTTTGAATGGGTCAAGGGCCACGCCGGCCACCACCTCAACGAAGCCGCCGACGACCGCGCCCGCGACGCCGCCACCGCCTTCCAGGCCAAGCGCGCCCCCATCGAGGGCCCCGGCTTCCCGGGGGCCGGCAGTCCAAGCACGGCGGCTTCAAGCGCAGCGGCTCCAAGCACGGCGCCCGCTCAGGCAGCGCCCGCCGCTGCAGGGCCGAACGCCGGAGCCAAGCGTCCGCGTCCGGCCGCCGAGCCCGCCGAAGCCGAGCAGCTGGATTTGTTCTCGGCCTTCGCGGACGACGACGAAGCGGATCCCGCCTTTGCCTCCGAGGCTGATAGTGCCCTAGCCGTCATCGTGGCGCTGGAGCGTGAACTCATGGACCCCGAGGTGCGCGCCGATGAGGCAAAACTGGGTATGCTGCTGCACAAGGATTTCGCCGAGATTGGCGCCTCGGGGCGGCTCTGGGATCGCAAGGACATCATCGCCGAACTCGTCACGGCGGACGCCAACGAGGCCAGCCTTGAGGTCCTTGGCCTGGACAGCGTGGATGCCGACACCGCACTGCTGACCTATCGGAGCGTGGAAAGCCGCGGTAGCGTGTTGCGCAGCTCCCTGTGGCGCCGCGACAACGGCCGCTGGCAGGTTCGATTCCATCAGGGAACGCTCGAAGCCTAGAGACGGCGTGCGCGTCAGCGGGCGGTAAACATCCGGGTGTTGGCCTCCTCCGCCTGGGCGTACTGGGTTGCGGCGGTGGACAATGCCGCGTTGATGCTTTCCAGCGACGCCTCCACCCGCAACTGCGTGGCATGCCATTCGGCCAGCAGCGCCTGGAAGTTGCTGGACGCCGTGCCCGTCCACGTGGTTTGCAGATCCGCCAGGTTGCGTTTCATGGCGTCGACCTCCATGCGGATGCGGTCCACGGAGCCTCTGACGGCGGTGCTTTTCAGGGCGAGGTCGTCGCTGTTGACATTGAACTGGGCCATGGCTTTGGCTCCCTTGCTGCCGGGTTGGATGTCCGTGAAGGGACACTTCCCACAGTAGGGGCGTCGCGGACGGCCGGCGGTGCCGCGGCCGCGAATGTGGACCCGTCAGGCGCGGGGGTCGCCTGTGGAGGAGTCGAGGCGCGACGTTGCCGAGCGCGGGGCTTGCGTGGGCAGCGGGGGCACCACCGTCTCGCCGGGCATCGCATCCTCGCCACCGGCGTCGTCCGGTTCCTGGAAGGGAAGCTCAATGACCATGGTGGCGCCGCCGCCGGGTGTCTGTTCGAGCCGGACGGTGCCGTCGTGGGAGGCCACAATGGCGGAGACGATGGCAAGGCCCAGCCCGCTGCCGCCGGTGTTGCGGTCGCGGGAGGAATCGGCCCGGTAGAACCGCTCAAAGATGCGCGGGGCCTCCTCCTCGGAGATGCCCGGTCCGTGGTCGCGAATCTTGATGACGGAGCTCTTGCCCCCGTCTCCGGTGCGCGTGCCCACCATGATCTCCACGGGTGTGCCGTCCGGCGTGTAGCGCAGCGCGTTGCCCATCAAATTCGTCACGACCTGGCGCAGCTTGGCCTCGTCGCCGACCGTCGGCGCGGACCTTCCCGGCCCGTCGTCGAGCCCGACGACGGAGAAGGTGCGGTCGCGCGCGGACGCACGGGCGTCAAGCACGGCGTCGTGGCCGATGATCAGCAGGTCCACGGGCTTGAGCTGGAGCGGCCGCTGTTCGTCGATGCGGGCCAGCATCAGCAGGTCCTCCACGAGCTCGCCCATGCGCTTGGCCTCGCTCTCGATGCGCCCCATGGCCGTGCCGACGGCGTCGGGGTTTGGCAGCGCCCCGTGCCGGTACAGTTCGGAGAAGCCCCGAATGGTGACCAGGGGCGTGCGGAGCTCATGGGAGGCGTCGGCGACGAATCGGCGCATGCGTTTCTCGGACGCCGTTTGTGCCGCGAAGGCGTGCTCAATGTGGGCCATCATGGTGTTGAGCGACCCGGAGAGCCGGCCCACCTCGGTGGCCGGGTTCTCGATGTCGACGCGGCGGGAGAGATCCCCGGCTGCAATGGCGGCAGCCGTCTTTTCCACCCGGCTCAGGGGGCGGAAGGATCGGGTGACGGTCCAGTAGGCGATCATGGTGCCCAGTGTGACGGTCAGGATGGCGACGCCGGCGATCACGACGGCCAGCCGTTCCATGGTGCTGTTCAGGTTCTCGTAGGGCAGGCCCACCACTACGTACCCAAGGTACTCGGGCGAGCCACCCACCAGGTTGGGGCCTTCGAGCGTAAAGCTCTGCGGGGCGATGACGGTGATCCGCCACGGCGCCCCGCCGTCGGTGCTGGGCACCGTGAACTTCTTCCCGTTCAGGGCCTGGGCCTGGAGCATCGAATACATCGGATAGACGGGCTTGTCATCGCCCTGGCGGTTCTGGCTGGCCAGGGTGCTGTCGAGATAGTGGAAGCCCACGTAGTAGTCAAAGCCGAAGGGGGACTGCCCGGTAATTTGGGTGTCCACCGTGCCCCGCTGCACGATGGAGCGTTGGAACGTCGTGAGCTGCGAATCCATCTGGTCTTCCAGAAATGAGTGCAGCAGGATGAACGTCGTGGCCCCCAAGGCCAGCAGCGACAGGGTCAGCAGGGCGCTGATGATCGCCACCAGCTGGGAGCGCAGGGAGGCGTTTTTCCACAACGTAATCAATGGTTTTAGCGCTTATCTGCCGTTCGCAGCACGTAGCCCACGCCGCGCTTGGTCTGGATCAGGGCGGGGAGGGCGGCGTCGGTGTCCACCTTGCGCCGCAGATAGGAGATGTAGGACTCCACGATGGAGGCATCGCCGTTGAAGTCGTACTCCCAGACGTGGTCAAGGATCTGGGCCTTGGACAGCACGCGGTTGGGATTGAGCATCAGGTAGCGCAGCAACTTGAACTCGGTGGGGGAGAGCTCCACGGTCTTGCCGGCGCGGCGCACCTCGTGGGCGTCGTCGTCGAGTTCGAGATCGGCGACGCGCAGTACGGCGTCGTCGTCCTCCATGGGCTGGGTTCGGCGCAGCACGGCACGGATGCGGGCCACCACCTCGTCGAGGCTGAACGGCTTGGTCACGTAGTCGTCGCCGCCAACCGTCAGGCCGGTCACCTTGTCCTCGGTGTCATCGCGGGCGGTGAGGAAGAGGACGGGGAAGTGACGGCCCGCGGCGCGCAGCCGGCGCGTCACGGTGAATCCGTCCATGTCCGGGAGCATGACATCCAGTACGGCAAGGTCTGGGTTGTGCTCTTCAGCGGCAGCCAGGGCCTCTCGACCGTTGGCGGCTGCCACCACTTCAAACCCGGCGAACCGGAGCGAGGTGGAGAGCAATTCGCGAATGTTGGGCTCGTCGTCAACAACGAGCAGCTTTGCTTCAGGTCCGGTCTTTTTCACCATTTAAGTCTCCGACCATTGGCTGGGAATAAGCTGACTATTCCGTGGATAAGTACTGTCAGCTTACGCCCAGACATTTCCCAGCGGCTAGTACGGAACGTTGAATAGCTGCTGGTGGACGGCGGCGTGCGTGGTTGCCGGAGGCTATTTCTTCAAGAATGCCGCGTCTCCGGTCTTCAGGGCTTCGAGTGCGGGCATGCCCCGCCAGTGCTGACCGGCCTCCGTCAAGGCCGCGAGCAGTGCGGCAGCATGATGCCGTACTCCGGCCGGTTCCGTGACGGGATGAAGTTCAAAGGGGTCCGCGGCAAGGTCGAACAGTTCCGTGGTGAGCCCGCCGTCGGGGTGCAGGCGTGCAATGAACTTGCTGGTGGCCGTCCGCAGTCCGCGCACATCCACGTCCCGGCCGTCACGGGGGTAGTAGAAATACAAGGCCGACGGCGCACCGGCACCTCCCGTGTCCCCGGCGGAATTCGCCAGGAGGGACGCGGAGACATCAATGCCGTCCATCTGCCCGGGGACGCTGTCAGCAAATCCCAGCAGGCCCAAAATCGTGGGGGCGATGTCCACGCTGGAGAGCCCCGTGGTGGCGGAGGCTTCAAGGCGACCCGGCCAGCGGAGCACGAAGGGGATCCGCATGGACTCTTCATAGGGGACGTTTTTGTACAGCAGGTCGTGGCTGCCCATCTGCTGGCCGTGGTCGGAGGTAAAGACCACCACGGTGTCCCGGGCGAGCCCCAGGGTGTCCAGGGATGCCAACAATCGTCCGAGCTGCGCATCGATGGCATTGACGGCGGCGTAGTACAGCGGGGCGATGGCGGCGGCTTCGCTGCCGGCAGCGGAAGCCAGGTTGACGTTGGGCCGGTTGAGCAGCACCTGCGCCGGCACGTCCGCGTAGCCGGCGTCGTGGCCGGCCGGCAGCTGGTGGAACGGTTGGTGCGGCGGGTTCCAGGACACGGCCAGGGCGAAGGGGATGCCCTCGGATGACGGGCCGGCGGCTCGTTCCAGAAATTCCATCGCGATGTCCGTCTCATGGGCCGCGGACCAGCCGGTGACGTTGATGCGTTCGTGCCGTCCGGCGTCGCCCGTCCAGTAATGCGGAGTCAGGTGCTCGTCGCAACAGCCGTAGGAATACCAGAAATCAAAACCATGCCGCCGCTCCGCGGGGGAATACGCATCCCAATAGCGGCCGTCCTCGAGCACCCCGGCGCCGTGGACGGCGTCGGCCGGGACGGGAGCCTCCAAATGCCACTTGCCGATGTACCCGGTTGCATAACCGGCGTCCCGCAGCACCGCAGCCCAGGACGGGGCATCGGGACGCAGCCCAACACCCCATTCGGCGGTTTCGGAATTCACGTTGTGGGTCACCCCGTTCGCCTCGGGGTACTGCCCGCTCATCATCATGGCCCGGTGCGGGCTGCATACGGGATAGTTGCTAACGGCGTGGGCCAGGGAGACGCCGTCGGCCGCCAAGGCATCCAGAAAAGGTGTGGAAACGGGGTCGCCGCCCGGTTCCAGGCACATGGCCCGGAACTGGTCGGCGACGATGAACAGCAGGTTGGGGTGGCGTTTCACTTGCCCATGCCCAGGGTCAGCCCTTCGGTGAGGCGGCGGCCCAGCCACACATAGATGACCAGCATGGGCAGGACGACGATGCACAGCCCGGCAAAGAGCCCGCCCCAGTCGGCGCCGGAGTAGGTCTGCTGCTGGACGAAGGAGATCAGCGCCACCGGAAGCGTGTACTTCTCTGTTGACTGGATCAATGTCAGGGCCAGCAGTGTTTCGTTCCAGTGCGCCACCACCTGTAGGACGAACGCCGTCAGGATGCCGCCCTTGGCCAGCGGCAGGGTGATCTGGACGAAGGTGCGCAGGGCGGAGGCGCCGTCGAGCGCGGCGGCCTCCTCCATCTCCATCGGCAGGCTGCGGAAGAACGCGGTCAGCAAGAACACCGTGAACGGCATGGACATGGCGATGTAGACGAGGTTCAGGCCGATCAGGCTGTCCGTCAGCTGGACCTTGTTGAGCATGACGAACAGGGGATGAGGATCACCTGGGCCGGGATGCCCAAGCCCAGGATGAAATACAGGCTCAACCCGCCGGTCAGCCGGCTTTCCACGCGGCTGAGGTAGTAGGCCGCCGGGGCGGCGATAGCCACGCACAGGAACGACGACACAGCCGTGGTCACCACGCTGTTCAGGGTGGCCGTGGCAAAGTCGCTGACCGTCCAGGCCGTCACGAAGTTGCTGACGTCCAGCTTCTCGGGCATGCCCCAGGGGCTGGAGAGGATGGAGCGGGTGTCGCGGAACGCCTGCAGCACCATCCACAGCAACATGGCAATGCTGACGGCGACAACCGCCCACAACAGCACAATGCCGATGCTGCGCAGCACGTTGTTCTCCGCCCTCAGTGCGGGGCTGACTCCGCGCCGATTCCTGGGGCGGCGCTTGGGCTCCGGGGGCGGGGTCGCGGCGGGTTTGGGTCGGGTCAGGGTGGTCATGGCTGCTTCCTTAGAATTCAACGGCGTCACGTCGCATGGCCCGGCGCAAAAGCACCACCAGCACCGATACGAGGGCCAGGGAGATGATGGCGGAGGCCGTCGCGGCACCGTAGGCCGGTGTGGACTGGCCGGAGAACGCGGTCACATAGGTGTACACGGCCGTGGTCCAGCTCTGGGTGGGCGGGATGCCGGCACCGCTGCTGCCGCCAAACACCCAGATGATCTCAAAGATCTTGATCGAGGAGATGGTCCACAGCACCGCGCAGGTGCCGAACACGTCCCAGGTCAGCGGCAGGATCACGTAACGCAGGCGTTGGAAGGCGGTGGCGCCGGCCAGGGCGCAGTCCTCGTAGTAGTAGGGCGGGATCCGGTCGACGCCGGCCATCAGGATGGTGGTGAAGTAGCCGGTGGTGGTGGCCACGAGTGTGGCCATGATGAGGGGGAAGATGTTGTCCTGGGACAGCCAGGCCGGCGGTTCCTGAATGCCGAGCGGTTTGAGCAGGGTGTTGACCATGCCGCCCGGGTTGAAGATGAAGCCGGCCAGCACGCCAAACACGAGGGCGTTGATCAGGTGCGGGAAGAAGATGACGTTGCGGACCACCTTTTTCCCGGCCATGTCCCGCAGCACCAGCGTCATGGCGAACGCGAGGATGAAGATTGCGGCCCCCACCACGAAAAGCAGCAACAGCGTGTTGCCGAAGGACTTCATGAACAGTGGATCGTTGAAGACCTGGATGTAGTTCTTCACGCCGACAAATTTCATGGGGCCCGCACCGGCCCACTCGTGCAGGCTGATCCAGGCCGCCCCGATGGCCGGGACGATGAAAAGCACCGTGTAGATGACGAAGGCCGGGCCCACAAACGGCACCAGGAGCTTGCGCCGCTGCCGGTCGATGCTGCTTCCGCCCTCCCCGGCCCGCGCCTTGGCGGACCGGGGCCGTTTGGCGGCGGTGTTGGGGATGGTGGGGGCGCTCATCAGCTGTTGTTCTTCCAGTAGTCGATCTGTGCGGCCTTCATCTTGGCGACGAAGTCGTTCGCCGTGATCTTGCCGAGGAACAGTTCGTCATCGATGGGCCACAGGATCTTTTCCACATAGCCGGGGGCCGTCACGCCGTCGTTTTGCAGGTAGATGTTCTTGGCACTGTCCAGGGCCTTCTTGATGGATGCCATCTCGGGGGCGGTGGCGGCGTCGGCCCGGATCGGCAGCACCTTGGCCTCGGTTCCGTAGGCGTCCTGGTACTTCTTTTTCAGCATGAACGCCGCAAACTTTTCGGCGGTTGCGGAGTTTTTGGCCTTGGCCGGCACGGCCCAGCCCACAAAGTCGGCCCGTGCGGAGCTTGGCTGGCCTGCGACCGAGGGGAAGGGGAAGGATGAGTATTTGAAGTCGGTGGCCGCGTAGGTGCCGGTTTCGGTGGGAATCCACGAACCGTTGAACAACAACTCGGCGCCGCCGTTGGCCCACACCTGCTGCTGGGCGGGCCACTTGCTGGCGTTGTAGCCCTTGATCAGGTAGCCGCCCCGGGCGATCTGCTCCACCTTCTTGGCGGCGTCAAGCACTGCCGGGGCGTCCCAGGCCGCGCCGGTCTTGTCGGCGGCAACCTTGGCAAAGGCACCGGGGCCCTCGGCCTTGATGAGGGCTGTCGTGAACCACATCGAGTTGTACCCGGCAATGTCGCCGTCGGCCGCCAACGGGGTCTGCCCCGCGGCCTTCTCCTTGTCCAGCAGGGCCACAAGATCGTCCCAGCTTGCCGGCGGGCTCGCGGCCAGCCCGGGATTCTTGGCGGCGTCGAACCAGATGCCGTCGGAGCTGAGGCTGTACGGCAGCATCCACGGCTGGCCGTCCTTGTCCTTGATATTGCTGACCTGGAGGTATTTGCCCGGGATCAGTTCCGAAACGGTTTTGCCGTCGACCTTCTGCGCGTATGCGTCGGCGAGGCCGTGCGCCTGGCCGGTGTCGCCGAGGACGGGGGCCAGCTTGGCGTAGGGGCCGTCGACGATGTCCGGGACGTTGTTGGTGTTTAGTGCCGGGACGAGCTTTTGGACGTTGGAGCGGCCCTGCCACTGCACCTTGACGGTGGCACCGGTTTCCTTCTCGAAATCGGCAATGGCCCCGGCAATGACCTTTTGCTGGGGCTCACCCACCTTCCACATCGACCAATACGTGATTGTTCCGGCATCGGGACCGGACTTGCCGGCGTCCGCTCCGCTCCCGCAGGCGCTCAGGGCAAGCGTGGCCACGGCAAGCACCGCCAAAGCTTTGGAAAACTTAAAAGTAGAACTCATCAAAGACACCCCTTGAATTGGTTGTGCCGCAGGTCACGGCCAGTGAGAAGACTCAAACAGCCGTAAAAGATAGGAATCAAGGAGTAGTCCGGTAAAGAATTCAGTGCAGGGTCGGCGCGGGCGGTGATGCAAGGAGAGTAATTTCCCATTCAACCTTTATTACTACCTAATGGGCTTGCCACACTGTCCTCAATGCCTTCGAAAGGAAACCGTGGGGAAGCCACCAGCAGTTCGAAAGATCCGCGACGCCGATGCCCGTGATTTGAAGTTCCGGGCGCTCGCCGCCGACATCCGCCGGGGCATTCAGGCCGGCACCTGGTCGGTGGGCGCGAAGCTGCCCACAGAGGCCCAGCTCGCCGACGAAACGGGGTTGTCGCTGACCACTGTGCGACGCGCCTTTGACGACCTGGTCCAGGAGGGCCTGGTGGTGCGCCGGCAGGGCGCCGGGAGCTTTGTGGCCGCCCGGCAACAACCGCCCAAACGCACCCGGCTGACGGTCGGCGTGCTCCTGCCCGACACCCAGTTGTACTACCCGCGCGTCCTGCAGGGCATCGAGGAGACCCTTTCCGCCCAGGACGTGGGCCTGCAGCTGGCCACCTACAACTACCAGCCCGAACGGGAGGATGCCAGTATACGGTTCCTCATCGACTCCGGCGTGGACGGACTGATCCTGGTGCCCACCCTGACCGGGATTGCCGACCCCCAAAGCCGCGTGCGGGACCTGATGGCGCTCAACGTCCCCGTGGTGCTCCTTGAACGCAGTCTCATGGATCTGGGTCCGGGTGACCGCACCGAGCACGTGTGTTCGGACCATCAGGGCGGGGCGTACGACGCCGTCCAGCACCTTCACGGCCTGGGCCACCAACGCGTCGCCCTGCTGACCCGCACCCAGACGCCCACGGAACCGGCCATTGTGGCCGGCTATGAGCGGGCCGCTGCCGACTTGGGGCTCACGCCGCTGATGATCCGGGCGGTCAAGGGAGATTGGGAGGCCGGTGCGGCCGAACACATGCTGGCCCAGTTGCGCGGTACGGGTGCAACGGCAGCCCTGGTTTTTGGCGACCGTGAGGCGACGCTGGTCGAGGCTGCGGCCCGGCGGGCCGGGTTGACGATCCCCGGCGACCTGGCCCTGGTCTCCTACGACGACGAACTGGCCGACCTTGCCGAAGTTCCCTTGACGGCGGTGGCCCCGGCCAAGCACCGGATGGGCCGCATGGCGGCCGAAGTGCTCCTCCGCCGGCTCGTCGAGGGCGATGACTGCCCCATCCACCAGGTCCGGCTGCGGCCCCGGCTCGTGGTGCGGGAATCTTGCGGCGCCAGACGGCGCGTGGCACACAACGAAAAGGAATGAGGGACCATGAGGCTTGGAATTATTGGGGCGGGCGCGGTGGCGCCGTTGCATGCGCACGGCACCGCCGTGCTGGACGGAATGGAATTGGCGGCCGTCTGTGACCTGAAGATCGAGGTGGCCGCCGCCGTGGCCGCACCCTGGGGTGCCGCCGTCTACACCGACTATCGCCGGATGCTGGCGGACAGGGCCGTTGACGCCGTCGTGATCAACACCCCGCACAGCCTGCACAAGGACATGGTGCTGGCGGCCGCGGCGCACGGCGTCCACGTGCTCGTGGAGAAGCCGATGGCGACAACCCTTGCCGACTGTGACGCCATGGAAGCCGCCTGCGCGGAGGCCGGCGTCGTGCTGGTTGTCGGAATGATCCAACACTTCATGGCCGAAAAGCTGGCTATCCGGTCGGCGCTGGAAACGGGCGAGCTAGGGAGGGTCCTCATGATCCACGATTACCGCAGCACCGACTACCGCCCCGGCACCCGGCCGGACTGGTTCTTCGACCCGGCCATTTCCGGCGGCGGCGCATTCATCAACATCGGCGCCCACTGCCTCGACCGGTCCCTGTGGCTCGGCGGCGCGCCGGCCGTGCGGATCGCCGCCCGCACGCTCAACCGTTTCGGGGCGCCCGTGGAAACCGACGGGACCATGGAACTGGAACTGGCCAACGGCGTCCCGCTGCGCATCACGATCGTCTCCGACGCTCCGCGACACATCGATGAAATTCTGGTGGTCTGCGAAAACGGCACCGTCACCGCCGATCCCCGCACAGGAACGTTCGTGAAGATCGACGGGCACCTTACCCAGGTGCATGCCCGCTCATCGGGGGATATCCAGGACGCCTTCACCGCCCAGCTGGCCGACTTCGCCGCCGCGGTGCGCGGCGCGAACCCCAGCGTCGACGCCGCACACGCCCGGCACGTGGTGGAACTCGTGCTCGCCGCCTACGAGTCGGCCGGGACGGGGACGGCCGTGGAACTCGTGGGCACGGCCGCGGTCCCGGGATGAGGTAAAAATAGGGGGCCCGTGCCTTGCGGCACGGGCCCTCTTGCTGTGTCGGGTCGATGTAACCACTAGCGGTGCAACTGGACCTCCACGGTGTGGCCCAGCAGGCCGGCGGTGGGCACAGTGACCGCCACGTCGCCGTCGGCGTTCGCGGCAATCGAGGCCCCGGATGAGGAGTCCGCGCGGCGGTAGCGCAAGCCCTTCAACGTGATCGTGACCGACGCCGCGGCCTGGGTTGGATCGGACACGGCGAGGGTTCCCTGGCCCGGGTTGCCCGTGAAGAGCACGCAGGCCGGCCCGCCGGCGCTGATGTCTCCCACGGTCCCGGCCATCCAGAAGAGGGCCGCCGTGACGTCCTTGCCAATCCGCACACCCTGGGCGGTGGCGTCATTGCGCAGCACCACCGGGGCATTCTTGTTGCCCGCCTTGGCCGTCTCCTTCGCGGAGGCGCCTGGCAGCACGGCGTAGGCGTAGCTTGCGCCCCTCGGAGCCGTGCCGTGTCCGAACAACAGGGTCGCGTACTGGCGCGTGGTGGTCGTGGTGGGGCCTCCGGTGTTGTTCACCCGCCAGGATCCTTGCCTGTTCTCGCGCAGGACCGTCAGGTCCTGCGCGTCCAGCACCAGGTAGCCGCCGGTTCCTTCCAGGTGCGCCCACGACGGATTGCGGTAACCGACGGAGCTGCCCGCCGCTGCCGTGTGCGCCTCACCGTCAATGGTGATCGCCTGCCCGCCGGTTGCGCCGAGGTTGCGGTGCTCCATGACGGATTCGACGGCGGCCCCGCTGCCCGTGCCGATCCCCGCGCCGAGCGCCACCACCATGTCCGGGGTCATGAACCAGGCCTTGCGGGCCGTCAGCCCCGTTCCTCCGGGGCCCACCAGGTCCATGCCGACGGCGCCGAAGCAGCCGAGCGTGACGCCGCCGGTCCACGTGTTCTGCGGCGTCTTCGCTCCCCACTCGCCCTCGACCTTCGGGGGCAAGACGGTCCTGTCCACCGTGATGCCCGGCAGCCGGGTGAGGTCGGCCGTTGGCCAGAAATCGTCGTCGAACTGGCCCTGGGCCTGCGTGTAGAGGTACGCCATGCCCGAGCCGGTCTGGCAGCCGAGGTTGTTTTCGCCGTTGCCGCACTCGTACCAGGTGGTGCGCCGACTCGACAGGCCCAGGGCCATTGCCCAGTCGCGGCCGCGGTAGACGGAGCGGTCCATGCCGGCGAAAAACTTATGCCCCTGCGGTTCCGGGGTGGCGCGCACCTTGGACGCGGCGAGTTCCTTCAGCAGGGCGGTACGGGGGATCGATGCACCTACGAAGGGGCTGTCGTAATTGTTGCGCTGCACCCAGCCCTTGCACAGACCCCGCCACCTGTCGGCGGTGGCCGTGTCCACGGCGCGGGCGAGCCACAGGATGGACTCGATCGTGATGGTGCCGTCGTCGTAGCCGCGCTCCTGGGTGCGGGAGATGGCGCGCCCCCTCACCGAATCCATCATCAGGCCGTCGTACATGAAGGGGGCGAAGGAGGCTTCGACGGTGTCGAACAGCACGGACTTGCTGGGGTCGCTGACGGCATGGTCGGAGCCGCCGAGCAGGGAGAACAGCTTGGCCAGTCCGCCCAACAGCACCACGCCGTAGGTTCCCGTGTACGGCGTGGTGGAGTGCTGGACGAACGAACCGTCGGTGTAGAAGCCGTTGCCCGAGCTCACGTACTGCCACACGGGGCTGAGGGCGGCGATGGCGGCGGACAGGCGGGCGGTGTCCTTGCCGACGATGGAGCGGATGATGATGCCCTGGCAGATGTCCACCCGGTTGGCGCCCTCGGAGAGGATCTTGCCGCGGGCGTCGGAGAACTGCTTCGTGGGGTCCGGGATGAAGTGGTCGACGGCGGCGCAGTAGGCGGCCACGAGCGCCGGGTCGACGTTGCCGCCCAGGATGGCCAGGGTGTCCATGAGCGCCTTGGGGGTGCCGATTTCCCAGGACCACCAGTTGCCGAACTCCGGCTGGGTTGCGTTGTAGGAGTAAGTGTTGCCGTCCTGGAGTGCGCCCAGCATCTGGGCGAGCAGCTGGGTGCTGCCTTGGTGTGCCGACCCGGGCGTGGCCCAGGCCGTGGCCATCTGGGCCAGGCGCTTGTAGGAGGTGACGATCTGCGCGTCGTTGGAGTACGGGGCGTCGGTGAACAGCCCGGTGGTTGCGGGCCTGGGGGACAGCAATGCCACGGAGGCGGTGACCGCCTTGTCGAGCGTGGCCAGGGCCGCCGTGAAGTCCGGGTCGGCCGGATCGACGATGGTGCGGCCCGTGGCCTGGTCCACCCAGCGCTCGCGGAGCGCGTCGAGTTCATCCGGCGTTGCGGTTTCGGCGGCCTGGGCCAGCGGGGCGAATCCGGCGCTGAGCAGGCCGGCAAACGTGAGGGCCGCGGTGCCTTGCAGGACATGCCGTCGGGTTAAATCATGCTTCATTGCATACTTCCTTCGTTGTGGCGCAGGCCTGGAATCGTAATGGGGTCCGCTGCGGTATCTAGCAGTCAAGTCCACGGGGAAGGGAGGAATAAAGCAGTATTGCGCAGCTGCGTGGGGCGGCCGGAGCCGGCCGCCGGGTCAGGCCCCGTCCCAGTTGGGGCCCGTGAAGGCTCCCAGCGGATCCGCAAGGCCCGACGCCGGGCCCGGCGCCGGTGCACGCAGGGGGCTGTGCTGTCCGGCCCCCGCCACGGGCAGGGCGGCGCCATCGAACCCGGGCACACCATGCCGGGCAAACCAGCCGGCCAGCTGGGCGCGCAGCTCCGGCAGCGGCGGGCGGGGACCGGCGTCGTCGGCGGTGTCCATCAGGTTCCGGCGCTCGCCGGGATCGGCCGCAAGATCGTAAAGCTCGTGGGGCCCGTGCGGGTACCGGTGCACATACTTCCATTCCGCCGTGCGGATCATGCGGACGGGGCCGTACTCGTCATAGACCACCACGGCGTCCCCGGCCCGGGTTGCGGAGCTCGCCGAGGGCGCGCCCAACAAGGCGGCGAAGGACGCGCCGGGGCCGGTCTCAAACGGTGCGGGATCCAGTCCGGCCAGGTCGAGGATGGTCGCGGCCATGTCATAGGCGGACAACAACTCGGTCCTGACCGAGTTGGCGCCGATGCGCCCGGGCCAATGGAAGATTGCCGGGACCTTGACGGAGGAGTCGTACATATTCTGCGGGAACGTGCCGTTGCCCTTGCCCCACACGCCGTGGTGGCCGCAGTTGAAGCCGTTGTCGCTGCTGAACACCACCAAGGTGTTCTCCCGGATCCCCAGCGTCTCCAGATGGTCCAGGAGCCCGCCTACGGCCGCATCCATGGCGCTCACCGCCGCAAAGTAGCCCACCAACGCTGCGCGCACGTCGGGCTCCCCGCCAATCGCCACGCCGTCCACCGTGGGCTGCCACGGGTGCGGCTCCTCCTGCGGGCAGCTCTCAAAGGCACAATCCGCATACAGATCCTCAAATTCCCGGGGGTGCTGGCCCTTCCACGGCTTGTGCGGAGCCGTGTAGTTCACGGCCAGGAAGAACGGCTCCTCCCGGGACGCCTCACGGTCCAGGAAGGCGCGCGCATCGGCCGTGATGGCGTCGGTCAGGTAGCCGCTGGTTTCCTCGCGCTCGCCGTTTCGGTACATGGTGGCCCGGTCATAGGGGCTGCCGCCGCCCGCCAGCCCGTACCAGTGCACGAACCCCGTGCGCGCGGCGTCGTTGGCGCCCAGGTGCCATTTTCCGGACAGGCCCAGCCGGTAGCCGTGCTCTGCCAGGACGTCGGTGAAGATCGCCTGCCCGGCCAGGTAGTCGGGGGCCTGCGGGCCCACTTCGACGCCGGTCAGGTAGTCGTGGACGCCGTGCCGGGAGGGGATCTGCCCCGTCATGAGGCTCGCGCGGGCCGGTGAACACACGGGGGAGACGCAAAAGAAGTTCTCCAGGCGGGTGCCTTCCGCGGCCAGGGCGTCCAGGTGCGGCGTGCGGATCTCGGGGTTGCCGGCGCACCCCAGCGCCCAGGGTCCCTGATCGTCGCTGAGGATGAAGACGATGTTGGGCCGGACGACTGCCTGCTCGGTCACTGCTGCTCCTTTGGGCCGGGATGTTCCACACCTACCACCCTATTCAAGAAGGAATAAAGAGTGACTTGCCGATGACGGGGTTATTGATGGAAAGCGGTTTCCATCATAGGCTGGGGAACGATCACAACGGCAGAACGAGAGGCAAACCATGCCATTGGCATTTTCCACGCTGGGGTGTCCGGGGGATTCCCTGGAGCAGGTCCTGGAAATCGCCCGTGCGTCCGGGGCCACCGGCCTTGAGCTGCGGGCCGCCGACGGCGAGTTCATCCACCCTGCCATGTCGGCGGCGGAGCGGGCCGCGGTAGCCGCCGAGCTGGCCCGCGCGGGGGTGACGGTGCTGACGTTGGCCAGCTACGTGCGGGTGTGCGCGCCCGGCGGGGAGGTCGACGTCGAGCTGAGGGCTGCAATCGACCTCGCCGCCGATCTCGGGGCTTCCAACGTCCGGGTTTTCCCGGGAGCCGGGATTGCGCCGCTGGATTCCGGGGCCTCCATGACGGAGGAGCTGGCCGCGGCGGACGCGCTCGGTGCCCAAAGGCTCAACGCGGCCGCCGGACATGCCCGCGCCCGGGGGGTTGAGCTGCTGCTGGAGACCCATGATTCCCACCCCCGCGCCTCCGATATTGCAAGAATCCTGGCCGGTGTGGCGCCGGACGCCCCCGTGAAGGTGATTTGGGACCTCATGCACCCGTGGCGCCACGATGAGGCGCCGGAGCGGACGGCGGAACTGCTGGCCGGTTCCCTGGCCTACGCCCAGTTCAAGGACGGACTGCGGATCCCGGGAACCCACGACGTCACGCTGACCCTGCCCGGCGACGGCGAGCTGCCGCTGCGCCGGATGCGGGACCTTGTTACGGGAGTTGCCGCCACGCGCGGCGACACCGATCCCTGGGTCTCCCTGGAATGGGAACGCACCTGGCATCCGGAACTGCCCCCGCTGGCGGACGCCCTTGCCGTGCTCAATGCCGTGCTTGCATAGCTCTGCATCAACCTAGCCCGCAGCCTCTCCAACCAGGGAAGGACCCCATGCCCAAGAATCCCAGCGAAGCCCACGCCCGGCCGGCGGACAAGCCCAACATCCTGGTCATCGTTTCCGATGACCACGGCTACGCCGACCGCTCCATCCTGGGGATCATGGACGACGTCAAGACCCCGGCGTTGGACAGGCTGGCGCGGCAGGGCACCTCCTATGCCAACGCCTACGTCACGGCACCCATCTGCTCCCCGTCGCGGGCTGGCCTGGCGGCGGGAAGCTACCAGCAGCGGTGGGGCGCCCACTGGTTCACTGACTCGCAGATGTGCCCGGAGGATGTACCCACCATGGCCGAGCTGCTGCGCGAGGAGGGCTATGCGACGGGCTACTTCGGCAAGGTCCACTACGGCACCGAACACCACGGTGATCGCGGCACCCCGCCGCATCACGGCTACGACGAATCCTTCTACGGGCTCGCCGGAGAGTCCATGGGCCGGCTGAACTACCTGCACCACTCCGCGGAGGCCGTGGCCGGCTATGGCGAGGCGGCGCACCCCATGGCCGTCCAACCGCTGTGGAACGGGGACGAGCCCCAAGAACTCGAGGGCTTCCTCACCGACGCCATCGGGGAGCGCACCCGGCAGTTCGTCGCGGACCATGCGGAGCGGCCCTTCCTGGCAACCGTGGCGTTCAACGCCGTCCACAACTTTTGCTGGCAGCTCCCTGACGAGGAACTGGAGAAGCGCGGACTTCCTACCTTTGATGATTGGAACCCGGGCGCCGGCGAGTACATCGACTGGTATGACGGCGTCGTCAGCCCCAACCTGGAGAATGGCCGGGCGTACTACCTGGCCCAGCTTGAACTCATGGACGCGCAGATCGGCCTCATCCTCGACCAGCTGGACGAGCTCGGCCTGGCCCGGGACACGATGGTCTTCTACCTGACCGACAACGGCGGCTCCACCTGCAACTACGGCGTGAACCTTCCCCTGCGCGGCACCAAATACACCTTGTGGGAGGGTGGGGTCCGCGTCCCGTTCCTGCTGAGGTGGCCCGGCCGGGTGCCGGAGGGATTGACGACGACGGCGCTGGCCAGTTCCATGGACATCCTGCCCACCGCTTTGGCCGCCGCCGGGGCCCGGCAGGATTCCTACGCCCACTGCGACGGCTTGAATCTGCTGCCAGAAGGCGGCGGTTTGGCTCCGGGCCATGAGGTGCTCCACTGGGACTGCGTCTGGCAGTGGTCGGTGCGCCGCGGCGACTGGAAGCTCAGCTGGGTGGAGCCGGGCTCGCCCGTGGCCGGGGCGATCCGCCAGGTGGAGCACGCCGAACCCGGCACCGGCTACTTCCTGGCCAATCTGGCGCAGGACCCCGGGGAAACCATCGATCTGCGGGCGGAGGAACCGAGGCTCGTGGCCGAACTCATCGCGTTGCACGACGATTGGGAGGCGGGGCTGGGCCTGCCTGCCGTTGGGTAGTGGGTTTCCATCGCCGGAAATTTACCTAATACCCTCTTGTTTACCTAATGCCATTAGGCGCACACTGGGGGAATGGAGACCGTGCATGACCGGCGGAAAGCACGCCGGCAAGCCACCATTGAGGAAATCCTCGACGCCGCCGTCGAGCTGATGGCCCGCGACGGAGTGGGCGGCATGTCACTGTCCGGGGTGGCACGCAGCGTCGGCATGAAACCACCATCGCTCTACGAATACTTTCCCTCCAAACTGGCCCTCTATGACGCACTCTTTGCCAGGGGTGCCGGGGAACTGCTCGCCGCCGTCCGTGCAGCGGCCGGCACCTCCGACACCATCTTCGACAACGACGCCGTGGCAGCGCTCCGGGCCGGCGCCCGCGCCTACGTCGCCTGGTCGCAGGCCAACCCCGTGGCCGCGGAACTGCTCAACTGGCGCCCCGTTCCCGGATTTGTCCCCACCGCCGAGGCCTACGCACCCAGCCAGGCAATAGTGGCCGAGCTGCACGCCCGACTCACGCTCGCCGTCGAACGGGGAATCCTGCTCCCGGCCGCGGCCACCGAGGACGCCGTCCTGTTGCTGACAGCCGTGATTGCCGGGGTCGTCTCCCAACAGCTCGCCAATGACCCGCATGCGGCACCGGGGTCGGGCAGCTATGCCCGGCTGCTGGACCCTGCCGTGACCATGTGGCTGGCCCATTACACACCCGCAACGAAAGGGGCATCATGAAATCCGCAACAAGTCCCGTACCCGCACTTCCCATGACCGGGCGCCAGGTAGCCGCCGGCGGCTACACGGCGGTCATGACGGCCATGGCCGACTCCCTGGACGGGCTGTCGCCGGCCGATTGGGACGCCGGCACCGACTGCACCGGTTGGACGGTGCGGCATTTGGCCGCCCACCTGCTGGGCGCGCAGGAGGACGCCAAGAGCGTCCCCGTCGTGCTGGGCCGGCGCCGGCGCGGAAAGCGCCGATACCCGGCCATGACGGTCCTTGACGCGGCCAATCAGGTTCAGGTGGAGGATCACGCGGCGCTCTCCACCGCCGAGCTGTGCCGGCGTTACCGGGCCAATATCCCCGCGGTGGCCCAGGCGGTGCGGAGGTTTCCGGCGGCGCTGGCCTGGGTCCCCGTTGACAAGACCATGGCTCCCGGCGCCTCGCCGCTGCGCCTGGGTTACCTGTTCAACGTGATCTATCTGCGCGACGCCTGGATGCATGGCATCGACCTGGCCCGGGCTACCGGCCTCCCGCGTCCGGTCTCGGCAGCGGAGACTCTGGTGGTTGGCCAGGTAATGCGCGACGCCGGCATCCAGTGGGGTGCCGAACCAGGAGTCGAGGTGGAACTGACGGGCGTGATTTCCGGGCTCTGGCAGCTTGGCGCGACACCTGTGCGCGCTCGACTGCGGGCTGACGGCGTCGAACTGTGCCGCTCCCTCTCCGGACGCACCCCGGACACGCAGCCGGTGGCTGTTTCCGGGGATCTGGACATGGCACGGAAGCTGGCGGACTTGCGGGTTTTGTTCTAGCCGCAGGGCGAGGCCGGGCTCAGATCTCGAAGTCCCACGTGGCCGTGTCCGGCAGCGCAGGTACCGGCCAGGCACGGTCTGGCTGGAAGGTCTCGAACCCCGCGTCAAAGGGAAAGCCCCAGCGGCTCACAGTCTCGACGGCGTCCGCTCCGGCCTGCCGAATCTTCACAACCGTCGATGACGAGAGCACGCCGGCCTGGTGGGCGAATGCAAGTTCGTCCTCGTCCTTGTACCTGAAGCTGTGATCCGCTTTTACAACCACATCGAGCACCAGGTCAGTGCTCTCGATGCCTTGTTCAGTGCGGACGAAGGGGGCCTCGATATTGACGTAGTAGGAGTCTCGCAACCCCGATGGGGATTTGAAAAACCACACGGAATACATGGTTTCGGGCTGGAACACCACAAGAATTCCGGATCCCGACCAGTCCCTGACG
Organism: Arthrobacter sp. ERGS1:01; assembly: GCF_001281315.1. Lineage (NCBI taxonomy): Bacteria > Bacillati > Actinomycetota > Actinomycetes > Micrococcales > Micrococcaceae > Arthrobacter > Arthrobacter sp. ERGS1:01. Next base: position 134,748 of record NZ_CP012479.1, read on the forward strand.
GCCTGGGCCCGCGGTGCGGTGAACATTTCCGTTCCTTCGAGTGAGCGGATGTCTCTCCCGTCGGCAATCACCGGATGGAGCATGCGCGTCCCCGGGGCCAGCCATACCGCCAAGTGGCGGTCGTCGTCGGCGACAACGGTGACGGGCCTCAGGTCGAGCAGATCCGGAAAGGTCGGGTCCAGGTAGGTCCAAGTGATCGTGTCGCCGCGCCGCCAACGCGCCTCTGGGGAAGAAGTCATGCTCACCATTTTGCCGTTCGCGGCACGTTGCCCGTTGGCAACAGGCCGCAAAGGGTTGGAACGCCGACCATATATCCCCGAGCCGTGCCCCGGGTGTATATGGTCACGCCCGAAAACAACGTGGGCCGACGTTACCAGTCGAGGGGGCTCCGGCGGTTGGGCGGGGTGGCCCGACGCCTCGAAAGCGCAGGGTTTCCCTTGATTGCGACGGACCATGCGCCGAGCGCCAGCGCGGCTGCCATCACGATGTCAAAGAAGACCTGTGTTGCCCCCGCACCAGTGAGCGTGTGGATTAGCCCGATGACCACAAAAGTGGCTGCCGCCGCGGCCACGCAAAGGGAGAGTATCAGCGCCCACCGGGGCGTGTTCCGAATTTCTTTCACAGCTGCCAACTCCTCGAGACCAGCGCAAATGGAGCATTGCTCAACACCCTACCCTCGAGTGTCTTGTCCAGCTAGGGTTCAGCAAAACCCTTCACCGCCTCTGGCCGGCTGTTCCCTGTTGGGAACCCGAAAGCGTGCTGGGGAGTAGGGGGGTCACGGACGGAGGCCTTCTACCAAGGGTTCCGATAGCGCACCTTGGATGGGGCTAGACGATCGGTGTGATGATCTGGCTGACTGCCAGGACACCGCCGCCGGGGTCGGCCAGTACGGCGTTGCGGAAACCTGGAGCGTCAGTTGGCGGCATGAGCATCGATCCGCCCAGTTCGACGACGCGGGCGGCAAGGTCATCGGCGTCGGCCACCTTGATGTTGACGGCCCAGTGGGGCGGCACTCCCGAGCCGCGGGCAGCCACTGTGGCGACCGCGACGACGTCGTCGGGCAGCGTCGGGTCGGCTGCCCGGCGCGTGCTGCCGGTCTGGCGCCACAGGTTGATGCCGGTGCCGGGAACAGATTCGAGCCGCCAACCGAAGATCCGGGCATAGAACGTGTGGGCGCCCAGGAGATCGGGCGTATGCAGTGCGCTCATCTGCCAGGCACCTGGGACGTCGACGACGTCGGCCACGGTGGGTGCGCCGCCTTGGCGCACGCCAAACGCCGCACCGGTTGGATCGGTGAATATAGCGGTGCGCTCACCGTTCAGGCCTTCCATTGGACCCGCCGGCACGGCACCGCCCGCGTCGCAGACGGCCGCCGCAGTCTGGTCAAGATCGGCAACGTGGATATAGGTTACCCAGGCGGCCCGGTCGAGCATGGCCGGAGCCTGCCCGATGCCCGCAACACGTTGTCCGTCGAGCCGCGCCATACGGTATGCGCCGGGGGCAACGTCGTCGAACGTCCAGCCCAGCAGCTTGCCGTAGAAGTCCGCTGCGGCGTCGGGGTTCGGCTGGAGGCTCTCCACCCAGCAGGGGGTGCCATCGAGGTACGGAACGGTATCGGTCATGGCGTGGCTCCTCGAATCCATGTCTTTGTTGCAAACGCCCGAATGGGAAAACCTCCCACCGCGGCTGGGCGTAGTACGCGCCGTGCGGGGCTGAAGCGCCGGCGATTCCCCGGCCGTTGTATGGACTCTATTTTAGGAACCAGGGGGGTGGGAAGGGGAGCTCCGCCTGGAATCGGCATATGGGACCTGGCGCCAGCGCGCGGTGCCGACGGCTCCGGGCAACTCCGCACACCAGTTGGGGTCAGTATCCTGCTGCCGGCTTCTGCTCGATGTAGTTAATGATGAGGAAACCGTCGAAGGGCACCAGCTCCACGTACCAGCGGGTTGGCTTGGCCAGCCCGTCCCAGTTCGTCGGATCTGCCGGCGTGCCGGGAGCCGGACGGTAGATGGCATCAAATTTCAGGAACGTTCCGTTCTCTGTGGCACTGGAAGAAATTTCCTTGAGCAGCTCAAAGCGCCCTTGAGGCTCTTTGTCGGCCTTGTTGGCGCCAAGGGCATTGCGCAGTGACTGGGCAGTGAGCTTCTCCTGCCCGGCGTAGTAGTCCTGCCACGCAACATCGGTCTGCGTGGTGAAGATTGTTTGCGAGTAGGCGATCCGGCCTTGTTCAGCCAGCCCCTCCACGCACGGCTCCGCCACGGTGCCTGCCGTGTGGACCCAGCCCCTCAGAATGTCCGTTCCGGCATTCATCCACGAGCTGTAGGAATTCAGGACGCTGGTGATCGTTTCTTCAGGGGTGCCCTGCGGGATTCTGACTGCTTTGACCGCGTCTGGAGCCAACGGTGGACAGCTGGCGCCAAGGACTGATTCCGGGGATTGGCTTGCCGTGGGCGGCGGTGGCTGCATTGGAGTACAACCACCCAGTGCACCCGCCAGCGCAAGCCCGAGTGCCGCCGTCGTTATTGTCCTGCAAAATCCGCCCACGAAATTCCGCCAATACTGTGCCGACCCATCTGGCCGAAGCCAACCAGTCTAGTGGCCGCCGGCGGAGAACCTTATGGCAGACAGGCGGCCGAGCACGGTCTGATGGATTCTGATTACCAGAGGGTTGGCACGTTGCAGTTGTTGGACGCTCCCGCAGCCGCAGGTACGTCTCTCTAACTGGATCGAAGGGACACTGACCGGGGGCCTGGCTTAGTGGCGGAACGCAGCTGGTCGGCGCGTGGGTGGAGGAGCAGATGGGTGTGCCGGTCGAGGATCCGAACTTTGACCAGGCTTTCCGCAGCTGGGAAGCAGACAACCCCCGGACGATGTTCGTCGCAGACGACGATGGGGCTCTTGTGGGAGTGGGAGGCCGGCTCCTGGATGCTGCTATTGAGTTCTCCCAGGACATCCAGGCGGCCCGCATGGTTCTGTCACCTTCGGATGAATCACAGAACTTTTATGCCAGGCACGGATTTGTGCCGGCCGAAGAGCTGCTCGTCAGGAGCTTTGAGTACAAGAAGTAGAACGCGCATGCCTTGGGACGGTGCTGAAGTTGGCGGTCCTGGGACGGATGCGCCGCTAGGGCGTGAGGGGTTCCCGCCGAGGTGAAATCCGTCGACGCGAGATGCGCCAGCCGTTTGGAGTCTGCTGCAGCTCATCGTCATACACCACGCTTCCTACGGACCCGTCGGCTCGAATGCCGATCCCTTTGGAGCGGGCCGTGACCTTTCCCTCGCCTTGCCCGATGACCACATTGGTGACGTGATGGGCAACCGGATTCTTGTCGCCCAGCTGTTGTGCGGCCCTTCTGATTGCGTCGATTCCATGCAGCATTCCGGCACCCAACGGTGACAAGTCGTAGACGACGTCGAGTGTGAACAGCTGGTCGAGGTGATCGAGGTCGCCCGAATCCATCAAGTGTCCGTGCAAGGACAGCAGTTCGTGGATTGCGAGGCGATCATCGGTGGTCAGCGTCATGGCGTCAGTCTTTCAGTGAGCAGGGCGACCGGAAATGGAAACACTACATGGCAAGGTGACCGGGATCAGTCGTTGAAGACGGACCAGCAGATGTCGTTGCGGCGGGCTTGGTCTTCCAGGACGAGGTCCCGGAGGCTGTCGGGAATCTGCCGGCGCTGCCAGTCACGCTCCGCCCGGCCTGCCTCCTTCTCCTTCCCTCGGGGCGCTGCGGCCTGGACTGCCTTGATGGCGTAGGCAGCGGCACCAAGGTCGTGCTCGGGAACATGGGCCACGCAGGCTGCCTGGCCGGCTGCGTACGCTGCGAAGCGCGCTGCGCCCCTCAGTGGGCGTGCGGCACCCATTGCGTGCCCTCCGATCGCACGGGTTTCCATCATCTTTGCCTGGCCGCGAGCCCAAGTCCGTGCCGCTTCAATGGCGTCACGAGGCCGGGTGTCCCCGTTATTCGATTCCTCAAACAGGGGCAGCACGTGTTCGGCGCAGGTGGCCGCCCATACTGCCAGCAGCCGGTGGTCGGTTTCGGTGAGTGTCCCGCCGCGGCGGATGCTCACGAGCCGAGGGTCACGAACAGCGGGAAGGATCATGCGGCCACCTTACGCCGAGAGCACGTCGCGATGGCGGTCTCGTAGCGAGGCAGCCTCGGGCCAACCCTCCACCCTGTTTGAAGAAGGGATACACAGATTATTGGCCTTTAGCCGATTATCCGGTTGAGCTCCGAATAGCCTAGTGCCGGGGGCTCGATGACCGTTGCGGCGGCCGAGAGCATCTCCGTGGCGGCCTGGCTTACGTAACCGTAGGCAGCTTCCGCGATGGAAGAGCCCGCGCTGATCCGGCTTGCGCCCGCCGTCGCGAGTTCGCGGATGGACAATGTGCCTGGACCGAACGCAACATTCACCGGCTGGTCCAGTGTCCGGACAAGGGTCTGGATCGTTTCTGACCGAAGGGATCCCAGGACGAAGATTCCGCTTGCGCCCGCACTGGCATAGGCGCGTGCGCGCTGGATGGTCTCCTCCAGCCATAGCGAATCGTCGATGGCAGGGAGTCGATGCGTGTCGATGCGGGCATTGATGAACAGCGGTACTCGGGCGTTGTCCGCGGCCGTGCGTGCGGCCTGGATCCGTTCGACCTGCTCCTCCATGGGGCGAAGGGAGTCTTCCAAATTGATGCCGACGACGCCAACACCGATGAATTCGGCCACGGATTCAGCGACGTCGGCGGGCGTGCCACCGAATCCGGCCTCAATGTCTGCGGTGATGGGAACGCCGGCAACCCGCACGATGCGGGCCACGCTTTCCAGCGCCAGTTCGCGTGGCAAATGTTCACCGTCGCGGAACCCGAGGGCCCAGGAGATTCCGGCGCTTGTGGTCGCAATAGCCTGCGCGCCGGCCGATGCCACCACGCGAGCCGACGCGGCATCCCACGCATTCGGCAGAATCAGCGGATTCCCTGAGACGTGGAGTTGGGAGAAATTGCGGGCAAGCGCGTCCTGGGTAGTCATCTGCTTATTCCACCACACCGCGTTCCTCCGAAGGGAAGCGGCCGCAACGCGCCGGCCCGGCTGGTGGGAGCTGCGCCCGGGTGTTGCATGAGAGTGATGGCATGAAACGCGGCAGCGTCGGCATGACCCTCTGTTACAGGGGCGCCATGAAAACGCGCCGATACAGTGAAGTCGACGTCTTCTCCCGCGAGGCTTATCGGGGAAACGCGTTGGCGGTGGTCCACGACGCCGATGATTTGAGCACTGAGGAGATGCAGCGGTTCGCGAACTGGACGAACCTGTCTGAAACGACGTTTCTCCTCACCCCGAGTAGTCCGCAGGCCGGCTATCGTGTGCGGATTTTCTCCGCCAAGGAGGAACTGCCCTTTGCCGGTCATCCAACACTTGGATCCGCCAAGGCATGGCTGAATGCTGGTGGATCAGTGAGGCCCGGTGGAATGGTCGTTCAAGAGTGCGCGGCAGGTCTGATCCCGGTTAGGGTCTCGGATGACCAGTTGGCTTTCGAGGCTCCACCCCTCACCCGGTATGGCCCTGTTGAAGAATCGATCGTGGAACGCATTTCCTTGACCTTGGGTATCTCCCGAGACCAAATTGTTGATGCGTCATGGTTGGTCAATGGTCCGCAGTGGATTGGGGTCCGGCTTTCATCAGCGCGAGAGGTTCTGGACCTTCGGCCTGATCCGGGGAAAGCCGGTGACCTTGAAATTGGAGTCGTGGGCCCTCACGAGCCCAGTGGGGAAACCCAGTTTGAAGTTCGCGCGTTCGTCGGAGGAGACCCGGTGTGGGAAGATCCCGTGACAGGTAGCCTCAACGCGGGCCTTGCCCGATGGATGATTGATACAGCCTCGGCCAGCCCACCCTACACCGCAGCCCAGGGGACCGTTCTGGGACGCCAGGGCCGGGTGCATGTCAGCGTCCACGATGAGAAAATCTGGGTTGGCGGGCATGTCACGAACTGCATCGAGGGAACTGTCCGACTGTAGCTCACCAGTATTCGACGACGACTCCCCGGAAGATCTAAAGTCGCCTACGAGCCTGCCCCGGTAAGTAGAACGAACGAGCTGCCGGTGCCGACTAGGGGTTATTGGCTGTGTACACCAGACAATCACTGTCGAAGCTCGATCGCATCGCAGTGGGATCGCCCTGCTTGGCGGGGGTAAGAATTGCTTTCTCCCACCCATGGTCCGGATCGCTAATGGAGCTCTGCGCAAAAGGCAAAGACTCCCATTTGCCGAGCTGCGCGAGGGAAGAAGCTGCTGCTTTCTTGTCAGATTTCCCAACGGCGTCCAGATAGGACTTTTCCCACGAGCAGAGCCAGTAGAAGGCAACAACGCCCTCCGCAACCCCGTCCTCGTATGTCGTATTGGGTTGCAGCAATTGATCCGGCGTCTTCTTGAACCAATGGATACCTGCCGGCAGCGGTTCATTAAAGCCCTGGGTTGCCTTTTTGATCTCGGCAGACATTGCGGCAGCCGCTTGTGGATCAACTGGCGCCGTAAATGCGGGCTTCGCAGTGACAGCCGTTGGTATGGGCGGGACTGCCCCAGCTGTGCTGTCGCAGCCAGTTGCAACGAGGGCCAACAACAAACCCAGTGAAACAGCGGTGGCTTTACTCTTCTTCTGAAAGCTCTTCCGGGCAGCTACGTCTCGTCCATACATGAGCCCATTCTGCACTAGTTCGCCAAATGGAAGGCCGGCACCCGGTTGCGGCACGCTGGTTGGAGCGCGCTTTGGGCAATTGATCCCGAACCCGGCATTATGAACGGACGTTAGCGCCAACCGAGAATAGGCCCTGGTCATGTTTTTCTATTGTGCGGTTGTGCCGGCGGCTTGCTTTGGCCGGAGTCTATTCAGGCTCGGGCGCCGAGGGCGATTCCCGTGACGTTACTGAAATCCTCGACGTTCTCAATGGAGATGTGCGCCTCGATGCCACCGGAGCATGGCAGGGTCAACATGCCTTTGCGTCCAATGCTGCGGAATCTGTGCAACTCCACAGGATCGCCCAGGTTCCACTCGATCGGCCGTGACAGGGGCGAGGATTCGCGGGTCTTTCGAAACTGCCAGACCAGCGTATCGCCCTGAAGCGTGATGGTTCCGGGCATCATCACATTTCCGCCCCGGATCGTCACCCCGTAGAGTACCGAGGCCGATGACGGCTCAACGTATGCGGTCCAGGCCGGCAAGCCTCCGTTTGAACGGCTAGCTTGTTCTCGCACCCGTCGTCTGGCTGCACGATGAGCCACGGTAAGAAAGATGATCGTCAATAGCGCCGGAACAAGGAGCCACACCCACGGAAGAAATGGCCGGATTGTCGACGAAGAGGCCCATGCCACGCATCCAATGAGCACATAGAGGACCCCGAAAACTATCATTCCGACAAGGGAAAATGACTGGCGGCCCTCCGTATCAATCCCTGTACGTGACATGCCGTCAGGTTACAGGACTGTCGTCCGACTCCGCCCCGCCGCACTCCTACAGGGAAAGCCGACGCAATAGGCGACTTCAGCACAAAAAGGGACCGCTAAGACGAATATCCAAAGTCACTTCACGCGCACTACGTGGTCGTTTGGGCACGAGCTACTACGGGTTTCATCGAATGGCCAACGCATAGTCTCCATCGAGTCTCATCACGAACAAGAATGGGACCGCCAACTCAGCCCGGCAGGTGCGCGTAGATCTCCACGGGTGCAAGTATGCCCGCGCGGAATGCCGCCAGCAGATTGGCGAGGGCCGGTACGGCTACGCCTGCGGGCCCGCCCGAGGCGATCGCCCGTTCCAGGAATTCAATCCCCTCATTGAGCGTTTTGGCCTCGACGTCCACCTCAAAACCGGCCTGGGACAAGGCATCACTGTAGGCCAGCGGCGGCTGCACAAAGGAGGTGTCCGCGGTATCCGCCCAGGGCAACGGGTAGTCCTCGGCGTCGCCGCCCACCAGCATCACGTCGTAGACGGCCATGATTCCGCCGGGGCGCAGCACCCGGGCTGCCTCGGTCAGCACCTTGTCCTTGTCGCGGATGTTCATGCCCACATGGATCATGACGGCCGCGTCAAAGGTGGAATCGGCCAGCGGAAGCGCCAGCGCACTGCCCTGGCTGAAAGTGACCGCCTCCGAAAGCCCCGTCCGCTCCGTCAGCGATCTCGCGGCCGTCACGAACTCCGGGGTGAGGTCGACGCCGTGCACGATTGCGCCAAAGTCGGCCGCCAGGTGCCGGGCCACCCCGCCCATGCCGGAACCGATGTCCAGCACGCGGTGTCCCTGGGCAATGCCGGCGCGCCCGGCCACCCGGGTGGTTGCGATGGGTCCGCCAATGTGGAGCTGGTCGGCGCCGTGGAGGTCGGCGGGCTCAAAATGCTCGGGATCCTTGCCGTCACGGGCCAGCGCGGCTAGGAGTAGTTCCTCCACATTGGTGCTGCCGTAGTGTGCGGCCACCGACTCTTCGTACCCCATGACGCCTCCACTCATTGAGCGCAATCCTGTGGTTGTTGATCCTACTCCGCCGTGCCGTCCGTGGCTTTGCCAATTCCAGGGCCCGGGACGTCGGCGGCGTCGAGGATCCGGTAGGCGTAGCCCTGCTCGGCCAGGAACCGTTGGCGCTTGGCGGCAAAATCGGCGTCCACCGTATCCCGTGCCACCAGGGTGTAGAACCGTGCCGTCCGGCAGTCGGCTTTGGGGCGCATGAGCCTGCCCAAACGCTGTGCCTCCTCCTGCCGCGAACCAAAGGAGCCGGAGACCTGGATGGCCACGGAGGCCTCGGGCAGGTCGATGGAGAAGTTCGCCACCTTCGAGACGACCAGCGTCTTCACGATGCCCTGCCGGAACTCCTCAAATAGCTGCTGCCGCTTCCTGACCGATGTTTCACCCTTGATCAGCGGCGCGTCCAGCCGTTCGGCGAGCTCGTCAAGCTGGTCGATGTACTGGCCGATAACAAGGATTTGTTCGCCGGAGTGGGCCTCCACCAACCGTTCCACTACGGCCGACTTGCTCTCGGAGGTTGCGCACAGGCGGTACTTGTCGGCGTCGTCGGCCATGGCGTAGGCCATGCGCTCGTCCTGCGGCAGGTCGATCCGCACCTCCACGCAGTCGGCCGGGGCGATGTAGCCCTGCGCCTCGATGTCCTTCCACGGAGCGTCATAGCGTTTCGGGCCGATCAGGCTGAACACCTCGCCCTCGCGGCCGTCCTCGCGCACCAGGGTTGCGGTCAGTCCCAGCCGGCGCCGGGCCTGCAAATCCGCGGTCATGCGGAAGATGGGTGCCGGCAGCAGGTGCACCTCGTCGTAGATGATCAGGCCCCAGTCGTTGTCATTGAGCAGTTCCAGATGCGGGAACAGGCCGCCGCGGCGCGTGGTCAGGACCTGGTACGTGGCGATCGTGACGGGCCGGACCTCCTTCGCGGCACCGGAATATTCGCCGATCTCCGCCTCCGTCAACGAGGTCCGCTTGAGCAGCTCGGCCTTCCACTGCCGCGCCGACACCGTGTTCGTGACCAGGATCAGCGTGGTGGTGCCAGAGACGGCCATGGCTGCGGCCCCCACGATTGTCTTCCCCGCCCCGCAGGGCAGCACGACGACGCCGGATCCGCCGGCCCAGAAGTTGTCCACCGCCATCGCCTGGTACGGCCGCAGCGACCAGGCGCCGAGCGTCGCCCCGCTTCCGTCCACGGCGTCGGCGTCCCCGGACGTCAGGGCGATGGGGTGCGGCGTGCCGTCGACGTATCCGGCCAGATCCTCCGCCGGCCAGCCCGCCTTGAGCAGCAACTGCTTGAGCTCGCCGCGCTGGGAGGAATGCACCACCACGGTTTCGGCATCGATGCGCGGGCCCAGCAACGGCGCGATCTTCTTGGCGTGCATGACCTCCTCCAGGACGGGGAAGTCGGTGGTGCGCATGACCAGCCCGTGAATGGGGTCCTTCTCCAGCCGCAGCCGCCCGTAGCGGGACATGGTCTCGGCAATGTCAATCAGCAGCGGGTGCGGGACGGGGAAGCGCGAGTACCGCAACAGCGTGTCCAGGACCTGTTCGGCGTCGAGCCCGGCGGCGCGCGCATTCCACAGGCCCAGCGGGGTGATCCGGTAGCTGTGCATGTGCTCCGGCGCCCGCTCCAGCTCCGCAAACGCGGCAATCGCGTGGCGCGCCTCGGTGGCCTGCGGGTGCCCGGTCTCCAGCAGGATGGTCTTGTCGCTCTGGACGATCAGCGGTCCGTCGTTCATGGTGTCCCTTCCGTGGCGTCGGCCACCAACTCCGCATCGATGATCCGGCTGGCCGGAATCCAGCGCTCCCACCCGCCGTCGGGCCCCGCCACGCGCAGGCGCCCCTCCGCTAGCGAGAGCGCCCGCACCAGCAGCCGTTCCGCCTGGCCATCGGCGGCCGCCGTCATCAGGAGCACCAGCGAATCAGTGTCCACGGCCCTCCGCAGCCGTTCCAGCACCAGCGCCGTGGCCGATTCGCCCAGTCCGGGGCTCCATGCGGGGCGGCTGCGCAGCAGCGCCAACTGTTCCCGTGCCGGGTCCAGGGGCACGACGACGGCGTCCCCATCGTCATCCGTGAGGCCCGCCAGGATCCGGGCTGCTTCATACGGCGCCATCGCGGCGTGCGCCCCGGTCTCCGGGGCCGCGCTGCCACGCCCGGTGGTCTCTTGCACGGCTTGGGTCCCTCCGAGCACAGCCGGGGACACGCCGGCGGCGCGAAGTGCTCTGGCCACCTCGGCCGGGGGCCGTGCGGAGACGGCGACCGTGGGGGCAATCGCCGTGAGGCCCAGCCGCACGGCAACGTCCCCGGCCAGCAGTTCGGCGAGGCGGCCGGCGTCGTCCGCGGTGATGAACGTGGCGGCGGCCCCGAGGGTAATCCGGCCGTGGCGGGCCGCGGTGTCGTTGACCAGGTACTCCAGCGGCTGCGGGATGGGCGTGGCGGAGTGCTCGGTGAGGAAGTCAAGGATGTCCGCGGCGGAACGGCCGGAGGACAGCCCGCGCTGGATGGACGCGGCGCTAAAGCGGTGAACGCCGGCCGCGCCCGCGCCCTCCTGGTCCGCGAGCAGCGTCAGTTCGGCGGACAGTGCGGGGGACAGGTATCCGGGGGCGATGGCCGTGAGGTCGCCCTGCAGCAGGACATGGTCCACGGGCTTCGGCAGGGCCGGGGCCACGAGCGCGATGGCGGCGTCCCAGTCGCGGGCGATCACGGATGCGCCCGTCTCGGTGAGGGCGCCCGCCCCGGTGAGGCCCAGGATCTCGGCCTCGGCCAGGAAACCGGGCAGGGCCCGGGAGATGCGGCGGGCCGGGCGGGGGTGGTGCCAGGCATAGTGCGCGGCCAGCTGTTCGGCGGTCGGCGCCGGCACCTTCGGATGCTTCGCCTCCTCGACGCGTTCCGGCCGCAGGGTGGCGAGCACCCCAAGGACCGTGGCGCGCAGATAGGCGGCGTCGGGGCGGTGGACTCCGCCGCCGAGGACCGTGACCACGGGCTGTCCGGTGCCGATGAGGGAGGGCATCCGGTCGGCGTCGAGCCAGGCCGAAACGAGCCACAGCCACTGTTCGGCACGCTCGCGCTCCAGCCAGCCCTGTGCATCGGCCCGCCACTGGGAGGAGTCCGGGTCCAGGACGATGAGCCCGGCCATGGCGGCCAGCTCCAGATAAAAGTACGACTGTGCTACATCGACGTCCATGTCCTTGGCCGCACCGCGGACCGGGCGCACGCCCACGCCGCCGGTGCGCAAGGTGGGCAACGGCGTGCGGGCCACGGAATCCAGCAACCTGGACATGGTGCGCAACAGCGCCGCGACGGCGCTCAGGGCGGCGTTGTCACGCAGGGAGATCCGCACGGTTGCGAGCTTGACGGCCGGGGGAGCGTCCTCAAAGTGCGTGATGACGTGGCCGCCGCGCAGCAGCAGGCCCACCTCGCGGGGAAGCTCCACGTGCTGCTTGTCAACGGCGGCCAGCAGGCCGCGGCCCAGCAGCCAGTCCACGGGGCCGCGCGAGGCCGTGCCCACAACGCCCAGCGGAGGCCCGGGGACAAGTTTGGCCAGCAGCTCCGCCGTTCCGTCCGGCGCCCCGGCGAACACGGCATCCTGCGCGGACTGCGCGGACTGGGCGCCCGGTCCGGCCGGGCCTGCCGTTGCGACGGCACGGTCAAGGGCGTCCCGGCCGCCGGGCAGCGCGGCGGCCAGCTCGCGGTAGCTGCGGCCGAGTCCGGCGGGATGCGCGCCCAACATCTCGCGCACATTGGTGACGGGCAGGAACCGGGGGCCGCCGGCGTCGTCCGGTCCTGCATGCTCGGGGGCCGGGGCGGGCACGACGAGGGCGAGCCGGCACAGTTGAGCCGCAAGGGAGGCCGCCTGAGCGGCCGTGGCGCCGTCGGCCGCAGCGGCGAGCATTTCCGCCGTGGCACCGGGGAAGGCGGCGTCGGGTTCGGCAATGACGGTCAGCGCCGTGAGTAGCTGCAGCTGGGGCTGGTTGAGGCGGTCCAGGGCCCGGGCCAATCCGGCACGGCTCGTGGCCCGGGCGGCCAGGGCCGCGAAATCGGCGGCCGGGGGCTCCATCAGCTCGGGGCGGAGTCGCAGCAGCGCCAGCAGGGCGGCGTCGTCCCGGGAGGCAAGGTCGGCGGTCAGCTGCTCAAGGGTGGACATCAGGATTGGGCCGTGACGGGCATGCTTAGAGCCGGCGCCGGCGGGCAACCATGTGCACGATGCTGATGCCCATCATGACAAAGGCCACGGGCAGGCCGATCTCGGCAATGAAGTTGTACCCGGCCCAGGCTTCGCGCCCGCCCCACGCGACCAACAGGACGGCCAGCAGCGACGCCAGCGATCCAAGGGCGATGATCAGGGCGGCCACGTTGAAGACCTGCCAGCCGCGGCTGTCGGAGCGCGGCGTTGTGTTCAGGGGGCTCATGAACATAACGCTAACAGCGGACGGTAGAGTGACAAAGCCGCAGACGCAACGCCCAAGGCGGTAATCTAGAAGCTAGTAGACCAGCACGCCTTGACCCCTGTTACGTACCAGCTGCACATTTCACAGCCCTGGAGGTACCGCGAAAACTCCGCGCAGGTGTCAGTCGTGATTCCCCACAGATGAAATATAAGAGGTAAAGCAAGTGCCGATCGGCAAAGTGAAGTGGTACGACAACGAAAAAGGCTTCGGCATCCTGACGGCCGACGACGGCCGGGAAGTCTTCCTGCGCGCCAACGCCCTGGCCCCCGATGCCGGTGAGATCAAGCCCGGGATGCGCATGGAGTTTGGTGTGGCTGACGGCCGCAAGGGCGCCCAGGCCATGGCCGCAAAGGTCCTTGACCGCAGCCCGTCCGTGGCCAAGGCCAAGCGGATGCCCGCCCGTGACCTTGCCCCGATCGTCCAGGACCTCGTGTCCCTGCTTGAGCGTTCCGTAGGATCCCTGACCAACGGCAAATACCCTGAAGGTGACGCGAGCAAGATTGCCGCCGCGTTGCGCAAGGTTGCCGACAACTTCGACGCGTAACGGTGCCCACCATGACCGAACTTCCCACTGAATCCGCCACCACCACGGTAGAGGCCGCCGCTTCGGCGCCCGAGCCGCGCCCGGGCGTGCCCGTGTGGCGGGTGGGCAAGCCCGACGCCTTCCTGGCCGACGCCGTCTCCACCGCACGCGCCGCCGTCCGGGAGATTGCCGCCAATGACAACATTGGCAAGCACGTCGCGGCCCGCAGCGAAGGCGTCAGGGTGGTCACGCATCTCTTTGAATGCCTGCTGCCCGGCTACGTCGGCTGGCAGTGGTTCGCCACGGTGACCCGGGTGTCCCGGTCCAAGGACGTCACGGTCAACGAGGTCGGCATGCTGCCCACCAACGACTCCGTGCTGGCCCCGCCGTGGGTGCCGTGGGCCGAGCGCGTCCGCCCCGAAGACGCCACGCCCGATGAACCCGTCGAGCCCGAGCATCACGACGAGCCGGAACACGACGACGAGGATCACGAGGAGCCCGGTCACGACGACGACGACGACGCCTCGGAGACTGACTCCGAGCCCGCCGAGGACTGACCTCGCTCCCCGGTGTTTCGCGGGGACACATCCCCAAACGTTGAGAGCCCAGATAATCATGGTGATTATCTGGGCTCTCAACGTTGTGGGTGGGATCGGCTAGAGGTTTTCCACCACGTAGTCGATGCACTTGGTCAGCGCGGTGACGTCGTCAGGCTCGATCGCGACGAACGTGGCCACGCGCAGCTGGTTGCGGCCCAGCTTGCGGTAGGGCTCGGTGTCGACGATGCCGTTGGCGCGCAGCACCTTGGCCACCGCGGCGGCGTCCACCGACTCGTCAAAGTCGATCGTGACGATCACGTTGGAGCGGTCCTCGGGGTTCACCACGAACGGGGTGGCGACGGAGGAGGCCTCGGCCCAGGAGTACAGGCGGCCGGCGGAATCGGCGGTGCGCTTGGAGGCAAAGTCGAGGCCGCCGTTGGAGTTGAGCCAGCTGAGCTGTTCGTTCAGCGTCACCAGGGTGGAGAGCGCGGGCGTGTTGTACGTCTGGTTGACCAGAGAGTTGTCGATCGCCGTCTTCAGGTTCAGGAAGTCGGGCACCCAGCGGTCCGTCGCGGCAATGCGGGCTGCCCGCTCCAGGGCTGCGGGGGAGAACAGGCCAAGCCACAGGCCGCCGTCGGAGGCGAAGTTCTTTTGAGGAGCGAAGTAGTAGACGTCCGATTCACTGACGTCCACGTGCAGGCCACCGGCGGCGGAGGTGGCGTCAATGACCACCAGGGCGCCGTCGTCGGCCCCGGCAACACGCTTGACCGGTGCAGCCACACCGGTGGACGTCTCATTCTGCGGCCACGCGTACACGTCGACGCCGGCCTCGGCGACAGCCACCGGGCGCGTGCCAGGCTCGGCCTTGATGATCGAGGAGGCATCCAGGAACGGGGCGTTGTTGGTGGCCGAGGCAAACTTTGAGCCAAACTCGCCAAACGACAGGTGCTGGGCCTTCTTCTCGACCAGCCCGAACGAGGCAACATCCCAGAACGCAGTGGAGCCGCCAACGCCCATGATGACCTCATAGCCGTCCGGGGCGTTGAAGAAGTCCATCAGGCCGCTGCGGACCTCACCGACAAGGTTCTTCACGGGAGCCTGGCGGTGGGATGTTCCCAGCAAGGATGCACCGGCGGCAGACAACGCCGCAATCTGCTCCGGGCGGACCTTGGACGGGCCTGCGCCAAAACGGCCGTCGGCCGGGCGCAGGTTGGCGGGGATGGTGAGAGGCAGTGATTCGCTCACGAGGTGCTCCAAAAGTTAGTACGATGGAAGTTTTACGGCGTCATTGGATGTTGCCAATTCTGCCGTAGGACCGCATGCATCCCGAAATGTGGGCCGCATGCTGAAACAATCGCCGCCGGGCCGCGGCCGCCCGGAAACGCGCGCGGGAACAAAGGGCCGTTTTCTTCCCTTGTATTAAGCGCGATAACGTAGAGACAACAAGCCCCTGCCCGGAATCTCGCTCTATATAAGGAGGAATCTGACGTGACAGATTTGATCGACACGACGGAAATGTATTTGCGAACCATTCTGGAGTTGGAGGAAGAGAACATCACCGCCCTGCGGGCGCGCATCGCCGAACGCCTCCACCACTCCGGCCCCACCGTCTCACAGACCATCGGGCGCATGGAACGCGACGGCCTGGTGATCGTTTCCGGCGACCGCCACCTGGAACTGACTCCCGCCGGCCGCGACAAAGCCACCCGCGTCATGCGCAAGCACCGCCTGGCCGAAAGGCTCCTCTCCGACGTGATCGGCCTGGACTGGGCCTACGTCCATGAGGAGGCGTGCCGCTGGGAGCATGTGATGAGCGAGCGCGTTGAACAACGCCTCTATGAACTGCTGGGCCGTCCCGACGAATCCCCCTACGGCAACCCGATTCCGGGGCTGGAGGAGCTGGGCGGGGACGTTGCGCCGCTCTTCGCCGCGGGCCTGGTGACCCTCGTCGATGCCATGGCCACGTATTCACCCGAGCAGTCGGTCACCATCCACCGGCTTTCCGAGCGCATCCAGGTGGAACCGGAGCTGTTGACCCAGCTGGACGAGGGCGGTTTGCGCCCCGGGGCAAGGATTTCCCTGGCCCAGGTGGGCGAGTACATTTCCGTCCGGGTGCCCGGGATCGACGGGGCGCTGGAATTGCCGCCCGAGGTTGCATCCCACGTGTTTGTCTCCATGAACTAAAAAGCAAAAACCATGGGCTCCACCGTGCCTTTGGCGTGCGCCGGAGACATGTGTGAAATGTAACGGAATTATCACGGGCACGAAATTTACCGTATAGTAACAAGCTGACGCTGTAACCAAAGCGTTACCAACCTCCGGCACTGAGCCTTGCCTCCGGACGTTGGGCTGAAATACATCAGGCAAGGACGGGGGAACCACAACCGGCGAATTTCCTATTCGTCTTGGGGTGAAGCCTGGTTGGCCGGCACTCGAAATCCTTTGCGACGCAGTCCCTGCGACTGTGCCTTGGACAGACGTGTGCCGCGGACCGGGCCGGATCAAATGAAACACTCTCTGATCCGAATCCGACAGCTAACTCCGCAGGTGTCCAACAGAGAGGTAATTAGTGTCCGAGGTTAAGCAGCACGGCCGCCGTCGAGCGACCGCGCCCCTTTCTTCCCCCGAACTTTCCACCGCATCAGGAAGCCGCCGTGAGGCCCTGGCTGCCGAGCGTGCAGGCACCGAATCCCAGGGCGCCATCGCCGGGCTGGTGCGGGCCGGTCTGGCCAACGGTGCCGGGCAAAAAGTAGGCATCGCCCTGGCCGCCACGGGTCTTGCACTGGCCGTGACCGTACCCTCAGCAGTGAGCGTCCCGGTAGCCAATGTTGAGATGAAGACCGTGTCCGCGACGGAATCCGTTGTCACCGCGGCCGCCGATGTGCCGATTTCCTTTGTGACGCCAAATGTCGCCAGCGTCTTGAATCCCGACGGCCAGCTGAAGGAAACCCTGAAGGTCACCGCCGCCAAGGTCACGCCACAGGCAGCCAAGGGCACGCTGTCGGCCCCCCTGAAGACCCTCGTCAAGTCCTCCCCGTTCGGCCAGCGGATCAACCCGCTCACCGGCTCAGCGGGCGAGATGCACACCGGCCAGGACTATGCCATTGCGTGCTCAACGGCCGTCTTTGCGGCCGCCGGTGGCACCGTGACGTTCGCCGGCTGGCATGAATATGGCGGCGGAAACCGGGTTGTCATTTCCCATGGCAACGGCCTCTCCACCTCCTACAACCACCTCAGCTCCATTGGCGTGAAGGTTGGTCAGAAGATCGAGCGCGGCCAGCAAGTGGCCCTCAGTGGCACCACGGGAGCCTCCACCGGCTGCCACCTGCACTTCGAGGTAATTGTCGACGACGAGACCGTCGATCCGATGGGTTGGCTTTAATTCCTCCACAGGGTCGTTTAGGTCACGGAGTGACCACCTGACCGTGACCTGAACGTGACATTGGGGAAAATCTGTTGTACCGTCGTAATCGCGCCAACTTCGAATCAAGAGGGCGCCCATGAGTGGATTGCCTAGCTCTGCCACCGCCCATGGTCCGTTCGTATCAATCGTCTGGCAGGGGCGGGGGAACCAATATTCGGGCTTCGTTTTCAGAAGTCCTAGGGGTGAAGTCGCAGAAGCGCCTTCGTGGGAAGAGAACATTCTTTCCACTTGAGGATGCGCCAAGCGGCCGGGTGACTCCCATCCGAATCCGACAGCTTACCTCGCAGGCTTTGGGAGAGGATCCTTCTTGTCTTCAAATACCGCTCTTGGGCGCCACCGCGCCGAAGTCGCTAAGACCAGCCCGATCTCCGTCATCACGAAAGCCGTCAGCTCCAACGTCGGTGGTGTCGGTCGTCAAGCCGCTGTTATTGCAGCAGCCTCAGGGCTCGTACTTACCTCAGGAATTGCAGCAAATGCAGCTACCCCCACCGTGGAGCGCGCCTCCGACGGTGGCACCACGCTGAGCCTGAATTCGGAGCTCGCCTCCGCAGTGACGGCAGCATCAACGGTGAAGATCTCCTTCGCCAGCCCCGTTGTCTCCTCTACGCCGGCTCCTGTTGTTGAGGCTCCCGTCGTAGCAGCCCAGAGCAACGAGGTTGCACAGGAAGCACCCGCAGCAGAGGCAGTGGCAGCACCCGCCGCCGACGTGGCTCCGGCCGCCGAGGTTGCAGCACCGGCTGCAGCCCCCACCGTGACCACCACCGAAGCTCCGGCAGAGGCTGCAAAGCCTGTTGCCAAGAGCGGCATTGGTGCCACCATCGCAGCTGCCGCCCTGGCCCAGCTCGGTGTCGCACAGGACTGCACCATGCTGGCCACCAACTCCCTGGCTGCGGCCGGCATCAACTTCCACGGCTGGCCGGCAGGCTACCTGGCCCTCGGCCGCACGGTTTCCCAGGCTGAAGCACAGCCCGGCGACCTCATCTACTACGCCGACGGCGGCATGGGCATGGCCCACATCGCTGTTTACATCGGCAACGGCCAGGCTGTCCACGGCGGCTTCCTCGGAAGCACCGTTGTCTACTCGGTCAACGTAGGCTCCGGCCCGGTCTTCATCGCCATGGGCCACTAAGTAACAAGTCTTCACGCAAAGGGACCCCATCCTCGGATGGGGTCCCTTGCTTTTTAAGGAATCCGCACAGCTCCCTGATAGCTGCCCTCGGCACGCAGGCCGGATTGCTGGGGGACTAGCCTCCTTGCGAACCGGTCGCGGACACAGAAAAGCCGCGCCCGCAGCCCGGCCGCGTTGGCGGCCAGGCCGCAAGCGCGGCTGGACTGATGAGGCTACGGCTGGGCCGGGGGAGTTCCGCCGCCTGCCGCGGTCGCCGTGGCAACAACGGTCTCTTCAACGGCCGGTCCGTGCGTCTCGGTGGCGTTGGCGGTCTTTGAGCTGGTCCGGTCAATCGTGGTCGCGAGCGGGATCTCCTTCACGAACAGCAACAGGATCCCGGCCACGATCAGCAGCGGCACCATGTAGATGAAGATCGGGGTCAGCGCGTCGTTATAGGCGCCAATCACCACATTGCGCACTCCCGCGGGCAGGTTCCGCACGATCTCGGGGGTCAGCGAGTTGATTCCGCCGGAGCCGCCGGACCCGGAGCCGTTCATGCGCTCGATGAGCAGGTTCGCCAGCCTCGTGGCAAAGAGGCTTCCGACGACGGCGGAGCCCAGCGAGGCTCCGATCTGGCGAAAGTAGTTGCTGGAGGCCGTGGCCATGCCCACCTGGGAGTTCGGGAACTGGTTTTGGACGATCAGCACCAGGATCTGCATGCTCATGCCAAGCCCGATGCCCATGATGGCCAGGTAGGCGCAGATGACCCACACCGGCATGGCCGGTGTCATGGAGGACAGCAGCACCAGTGCGCCGGCAACAATGAACATGCCCGTGATGGGCAGCCACTTGTAGCGGCCGGTGCGGCTGACCAGTTGCCCGGAGCCGATCGAGGTGATGAGCAGTCCCGCCATCATCGGGATCATGAGCAGCCCTGCCTGGGTGGCGTTGGCGCCCGTGACCATCTGCAGATAGGTGGGCAGGTAGGCGAGTGTGCCGAACATGGCGATACCGGTGATCAGGGCGGCCGCCGTCGTCAGGTTGAAGTTGCGGTCCTTGAACAGGTGCAGCGACATGATGGGGTGCTCGGCCCGGCTCTCCACCCAAACAAACAGAACGGCGGCGGCAATGGTGCCGACGGCCATGCCGATGATGGTGGGGGAATTCCAGTCATACTTGGTGCCGCCCCAGGTGCTCACCAGCACCAACAGGGTGGAGGTGATGCCCAGCAGGGCCATGCCGGCGACGTCAACACGGCCGGGCACGCGGGGGCGCTTGGGCAGTTTGAGGAAGAACACGGCGGAGATGATGGCCAGGATGCCCAGCGGAATGTTCATCCACAGGCCCCAGCGCCAGCCGATCCCGTCGGTGAACCAGCCACCCAGCAGCGGGCCGGCCACGGAGGACAGTGCGAACACGCCGCCCATGACGCCCATGTAGCGGCCGCGCTCCCTGGCCGGGACGACGTCGGCGATGATGGCCTGCGAGAGCAGCATCAGACCGCCGCCACCCAAGCCCTGCACGCCGCGGCCGATGATCAGCCAGGTCATGTCCTGGGCGAAGCCGCCCACGATGGAGCCAAGGATGAAGATGGAGATGGCGCCGATGAACAGGGGCTTGCGGCCCATCAGGTCGCCCATCTTGCCATAGATGGGCAACATGATGGTCGAGGCGAGGATGTAAATGGTGATGACCCACAGCATCTCGTTCACGCCGTGGAGTTCGCCAACAATGGTGGGCAGGGCCGTGCTGAAGATGGTCTGGTCAAGTGAAGCAAGCAGCATGGTCAGCATCAGCCCGGCAAACAACAGCAGGATGCTGCGTTTATCGGTCCGGGCCGGCGCATGCTCGGTTTGGGTGGTTGTTGCCATGGTGAATTCCTATGCGTGTGACGTGTTAAGCATCGAGAGAAAGTGTGAGGGGTGGTGCGTGCGGCGGCCGGGGCCGACGGCGGCCGTTACGGCCAGTGTTCGTTGACGGTGATGCGCTGGATCAGGTCGGAGGCGGAGCGGACCAGGTCCTCCCGGGTGGCGGTGAAGTTGCCGGCGGCCCACTTTTGCATGGCGTAGCGCATGGCCCCCGATACGAGGGCCACCACCATGCGGGCCTCGTCCTCCAGATCCGGGGTGTCAACTTCGTTGCGTCCCCGGTAGTGGTAACGGGCCATGACGTAGCCGACAAACACGTCTTCCGTTTCGCTGATGCGGGCTTTTTCCCGATTCAGCAGCTCGGGGGATTGGTGGATGAGCTGGTGCCGTGCCCGGAACGCCTCAAGGTCGGTGTCGCCGTCCACCACTGTCTCGGCGACCACGCTAAAGAGGTCGGCGAAGACGCTGGGCCCGGACCCCCGCACGAATGCCTCAACCTGTTCGGGGGTGGGCATCGACTTCGCGGTGGTGATGTAGACGCCTTCCTTGGACCCGAAGTAGTTGAAGAAGGTGCGCTGCGAAACCATGCTGGCCTCACAGATCATGTCCACCGTGACATTTTCGTAGCCGTGTTCAAGCCCCAGTTCGATTGCCGCCAGGCGAATGGCCGATTGTGTGGCCTTGCGCTTCCTGGACCGCAGTGACTCGGTCTCCTCCGTGGTGGTCATGCCCCCTTCTTCCCCCGCCCTTGCGTGTAGCTGGTCCCGGCGCATCGCCGCGGAACCTAACCAGTATATTTGCAGTTCCTGAAAATATGCAGTGAATGCATAATTATCTTTTTGCGTGATGCGGGAGCCTGCCAACCGCCCGCTAGCATGGAGCAACAATGCGGCCGGCGAAAGGAATCCCATGCGGGCGGTCATTCTGTGCGGCGGGCGCTCGACGCGCCTGGGCGGGGTCCCCAAGGCGGGCCTGACCGTCGGGGGTGAGACCCTGCTGGCCCGGACCGTGCGGGCGGCCCAGGCGGCGACCTGGCCCGACGAAGAGTGTGGGCAGGAGCGGGACGTGCGCATCGCCGTCGTCGGGCCTACCGAGAGCATCGCGGCGTGGCTGGGGCCTGCTCCGGATGGCGTGCTGGCCGTCCAGGAGGATCCGCCCTTTGCGGGGCCCGCAGCCGGGATTGCCGCCGGGCTTGCGGCGCTCGGCGGAACCGACGGCCACGTGCTGGTCCTGGCGTGCGACATGCCACGGGTCGGCGAGACGGCGCAGGCGCTACTGGCTGCGCTGGACGAGGCCGCGCCGGCTGAAAACGCGCCGGCCGAAGGCGGGACCGGTGAGGGCGTCATGGCGGTCGATCGCGGACGCAGCCAGCCGCTGGCCGCCATCTACCCCTTGGCTCCGCTCCGGGAGGCGGTGGCGGCGGCACGGGCGGCGCACCGGCTTCACAACGCCTCCGTTTTCTCGCTGCTTGCTAGGGTGAACACCAAGGATTGCGCCGTCCCCCAGGGGTCGACGGCGGACATTGACACGTGGGACGACGCCCGGCTGGCGGGAATTGCCATGCCGGGGGAGGGCTGAGGAATGGACAACCAGGACGAAGTACTACAGGCATGGCTGCACAAGCTCATGACGGCCTTTGAAATAGCGGACATTGAGGTGGACGCGCACGCCGTGCTGAACCTGGCCGGCGTGGCGGCCCATTCAATCGTGCGCCCCGCGGCGCCCCTGACCACGTTCGTGGCGGGCCTCGCCGCCGGGCTGGCCGCAGGCTCCGGGCAGGCGAGCGAAAGCGCGGCCATGGCGGCCGCCCTGGGCATGGCCAAGAAGCTGGCCGCGGCCGAAGCCGTTGCGGAGTCCGCCCCGCGCGCCGCCGGCGAACAGGCCGAGTAGGCCCATGGAATCCGCGCCCGAGGCCCCCTCCGAGCAGGCCGAACCCATCAGGGCACTGCCCCACACGTGGGAGGAGGCCCGGGCGCTGGCCTATGGGGTGGCCGAGCCGCTGCCAGCGCACGAAGTACCGCTGGCGCAGGCCGCCGGACGGAAACTGGGCGCCGACGTCCTGGCCCGCCACGACATGCCGCACTATGCGTCCTCCGCCATGGACGGGTGGGCCGTGGCCGGGAGCCCGCCGTGGATCCTGGCCGAGCCCGGGCGCCGACTCACCGCCGGCCAGGCCGTGCCGATCGTAACCGGGGGCACCATTCCCGCCGGAGCCAAGGCTGTGCTGCGCAGCGAGTCGGGCACGCTTTCAACGGACGACGACGGCCTGCCGGTTTTGGTGCGCGGCGGTGCGGCCCGCCCGGGTGAACCGAAGAACGGCCAGCACATCAGGCCCGCGGCCGAGGAGGCCGCCACCGGGGAAGTGCTGGTCAAGGCCGGGACCACGCTGAATCCGGCACATCTGGCCCTGGCCGCCCTGGGTGGACTGGATGAGGTCACGGTGCTGGGCAAACCCGCCGTGAAACTGGTGCTGACGGGGGACGAGGTGGTTTCCGCCGGCATTCCCGCCGCCGGCCTGGTGCGGGACGCGTTCTCCCCACAGCTGGGCGGAGTGGTGGAGCTGTTGGGCGGGTCCGTCACCGGCGTGCAGCGGGCGGCCGACACTTTGGAGGAGTTGCTGGCCGCCCTCGCCGACACCGAACATGACCCGGCCGACGTCGTCATCACCACGGGCGGCACGGGACGCTCCAGCGCCGACCATCTGCGCTCGGCCATCGCCGAGATGGGCGGCACGCTGCACATCGGCAGCATCGCCATGCGCCCCGGCCACCCCACCCTGCTGGCCGAACTGCCCGACGGCCGTTTCCTGGTGGGCCTGCCGGGGAACCCGCTCGCGGCCATGATTGCGCTACTCACCGTGGCGGCGCCGCTGCTGGCCAGGCTGGGGAGCCGGCCCATGCCCGGCACCTTCGAGGTGGCCTGCGGCTCGCCCATCAAGGAATACCCCGGCCCCACACGGCTCATGCCCTACCGCCTTGTCTACGGGCTGGCATCCCCATGCTCCTTCACCGACTCGGCCATGATGCGCGGGCTTGCCGCGGCCGACGGCGTCATGGTGGTCCCGCCGCACGGGGCCAAGATGGGGGAGAGCCTGACGGCGATCGCCCTGCCGTGGACGTGAGCGGGGCCGCCGCACCGGCACCCCTGGCCTTTAAGTGCACCGACGGGAGAGTGCTGCACGGGCAGTTGTTTGCCGTGCCGGACGGGGTGGCGCGGCGTGGCACCGTGGTGATCGCCAGCGCCACCGCCGTCAAGGCCGGCTATTACAGCCGGTATGCGGCGTTCCTGGCGGCCAACGGCTATGCCGCGATCACCTTCGACTACCGGGGCATCGGGGCATCGCGGGGAGGTTCGCTGCGCGGCCAGCAGATGCGCTGGTACGACTGGGGCAGGCTGGACATCGACGCCGTCCTCGCCTGGGCCCTGGAACACGCGGACGGACGCCCGGTGCACTTCGTGGGGCACAGCTATGGCGGTTTCGGCGTCGGACTCGCGGGGAATGCGGCCGGGGTGTCGCGGATCCTGACGGTGGGCGCGCAACACGCCTACTGGCGCGATCTGCGGTTCAGGCACCAGCTGGGCCATTGGGGGCGGTGCCTTGTCTCCGTCCCGCTGGTGGCATTGTTTGGTTATTTCCCGTGCGAGAGGCTCGGCGTCATGGAGGATCTGCCGCGCGGCGTGGCCCTTGACTGGGCCCGGAGCCGGAAGGACTTCACCGCGGCTGCCACGGGCGACGTCCTTGCCGAGCTGCGGGCCCGCCAGCATGCCGTGACGGCGCCGATCCTGGCCGTGGCACCCACCGACGATTCCTACGCCACCCCGGCCGCCATGGAGCGGGCGCTCCGTTACACACCCAACAGCAAGTCCCGCATTCTCCGGCTTCGCCCCGAACAGTACGGCGAAACGTCGCTGGGCCATTTTGCCCTGTTCCACAGCCGCTTCCGCCACACCTTCTGGGAGCAGAGCCTGGCCTGGCTCCGCGACGGCACCTGGCCCGATCGTTGAGGGCCCACATCACCCCGCGGCATCGTTGAGAGCCCAGATAATCCCCGGGATTATCTGGGCTCTCAACGATGCCGAGGGGGATTATCTGGGCTCTCAACGCCTTGACGCTACGCGACGGGCTCCAACCGGATGACGACGGACTTCGAGGTGGGCGTGCCGGAGACATCGGCCTTGGAGTCCAGGGGCACCAAGACGTTGGTTTCGGGGTAGTAGGCGGCGGCGCAGCCCACGGGCGTGGAGTAGGCCACGACGCGGAAGTCGGAGGCGCGGCGGTCCACGCCGTCCTTCCATTCGGAGACGAGGTCCACCATGGCGCCGTCGGCCAGCCCGAACGAATCCAGATCGGCCTGGTTGACGAACACCACGCGGCGCCCGCCCTTGATGCCGCGGTAGCGGTCGTCCTTGCCGTAGATGGTGGTGTTGTACTGGTCGTGGGAGCGCAAGGTCTGCAACAGCAGCCGCCCGGCCGGGACCTTCGGGTACTCCAGGGTGTTGGCCGTGAACTGCGCCTTGCCCGAATCCGTGGCGAAGGAGCGCGAATCGCGGGGCCCGTGCGGCAGGATGAAGCCGCCGGGCCGGTCGATCTTTGCCTCGAAGTCCGCAAAACCGGGCACGACGGCGGCAATGTGGCTGCGGATGCGCGAATAGTCCGCAGCCAGCGCCATCCAGTCCACGGCGGGCGCACCGGCCCGGGTGCCGCCGTCGTCGTTGGTGAACAGCAATGCGGCGAGCCGGCAGATGATGGCGACCTCGGACAACAGGGAGCCCGACGCCGGGGTGAGGCGGCCCCGCGAGGCGTGGACGGCGCTCATGGAGTCCTCCACCGTGACGCGCTGTTCGCCGCCGGACTGGGTGTCGCGTTCGGTGCGGCCCAGGGTGGGCAGGATCAACGCCTGGCGGCCCGTGATGAGGTGCGATTTGTTGAGTTTCGTGGAGATTTGCACGGTCAGCGCCATGCCGCCCAACGCCGCCTCCGTGACGTTCGAATCGGGGGTGGCGCGCACGAAGTTTCCGCCGAGGCCCATGAAGACCCGGGCCTTGCGATCGCGCATGGCCTCGATGGCGGCCACAGTGTCGTAGCCGTGGGCGCGCGGGGAGGCGAAGGCGAACTCGCGGTCCAAGGCGTCGTGGAATGCGGCCGGCATGCGCTCGAAGATGCCCATGGTGCGGTCGCCCTGCACATTGGAGTGGCCGCGGACGGGGCAGACTCCGGCGCCGGGCTTGCCGATGTTTCCCTGCAGGAGCAGCACGTTGACCACGTCCTTCAAGGTGGCCACGGAGTGCTTGTGCTGGGTCAGGCCCATGGCCCAACAGACCACCGTGGCCTTGGACGCGAGCAGCCTCTGCCCGGTGGCCCGGATTTGGGCTTCGGACAGGCCACTGGCCGTGACGATCTCGTCCCAGCTGACCGTCTCCAGCTCCTTCAGGTATTCGCCCAGGCCGGCGGTGTGCGCCTCGATGAACGCCGTGTCGAACACGCGCCCTTCGCGGGAGGAGCCGGGGCGTCGCTGTTCCTCGAGCAGGAACTTGCCGAGTCCCTGGAACAATGCCTGGTCGCCGCCGAGCTTGATCTGCAGGAAGTCGTCGGCCAGGGGGGTGCCGCCACCCACCAGCCCGCGCACGGTCTGCGGGTTTTCAAAGCGCATCAGCCCGGCCTCGGGCAGCGGGTTGACGGCAACGATGACGGCGCCGTTTTTCTTGGCCTTCTCCAGGGCGCTGAGCATGCGCGGATGGTTGGTGCCCGGGTTTTGGCCGGCGATGATGATCAGCTCGGCCTTGTACATGTCCTCCAGCGACACCGAGCCCTTGCCGATGCCGATGGTCTCCGTCAGCGCCGAGCCGGATGATTCGTGGCACATGTTGGAGCAATCCGGCAGGTTGTTGGTGCCCAACCCGCGCACCATGAGCTGGTACAGGAATGCCGCCTCATTGGACGTGCGCCCGGAGGTGTAAAAGATGGCTTCATTGGGGTCGTCGAGGGCCTTGAGTTCGTCGGCGAGCAGCCCCAGCGCCCGCTCCCAGGAGACCGGCACGTAGTGGTCGCTGCCTGCGGCCAGGAACATCGGATCGGTCAGCCGGCCCTGCTGGCCCAGCCGGAAGTCGTCCCAGTCGCGCAGCTCGTGGACCGAGTGTTCGGCGAAGAACGACGGCGGCACGCGCCTTTTGGTGGCTTCCTCGGCCACGGCCTTGGCACCGTTTTCACAAAATTCGGCCGCGTGGCGCTTATCGCCCTCGGGCCAGGCGCAGCCGGGGCAGTCGAAGCCGTCCTTTTGGTTGACCTTGAGCAGGGTTTGGGCCGTGCGCAACGCCCCCATCTGGTTCAGCGAGACCTCCATGGTGTGCATGATGCCGGGAATGCCCACGGCCACCTTTTTCACACGGCCCACCGTGAGGTGGTGCTCGTCAATGTTTTCTTGGGGCGCTTTGCCGGCCATGATGGGTCCCTTCGCCGTTGAGGATCTAGTCTGATCATAGACGGGAACATATTTGGAGGATTGCATGGGACGACTGATTCAGCGGGTCAAGGCCACCAGGATCGACGTGGCCGCGGGCCGCCGCGTGCTGCGCGAGGAGGCCCTTGCCGTGGAGGAGCCCCTGGAGATCCGGCTGGGCCACGAGTCCTTCACCGTCACCATGCGCACCCCGGGGGACGACTTTGACCTGGTGGCGGGGTTCCTGGTGTCCGAGGGGATTGTGTTTGAGGCGGAGCAGCTGATCTCGCTGCGGTTCTGTGCCGGCGAGGATGAAAACGGCCGCCAGACCTTCAACGTGGTGGAGGCGCAGCTGCGCCCCGACGTGGTGATGCCGCCCGAATCGGCCCAACGCCACGTGCTCACCTCGAGCGCCTGCGGCATTTGCGGCACCGCGTCCATTGACGCCGTGCACAAGTCCTCGCACTTTGGCATGGGCTCGCCCGTGGATGGCCCGCTGGTGCCGGCCGCCGTCCTGGCCGGGCTGCCGGATGCCCTCCGGGACCAGCAAAAACTCTTTGAAAAGACCGGTGGCGTGCACGCCGCGGGCCTCTTTGCCGCGGACGGTGAGCTGCTGATCCTGCGCGAGGACGTGGGCCGGCACAATGCCGTGGACAAGGTCATCGGTGCGGCGTTCCGGGACAAGCAGCTGCCGCTGGCCAACACGATCCTGCAGGTGTCCGGGCGGGCCTCGTTCGAGCTCGTGCAAAAGGCCGCGATGGCGGGGGTGCCGATCCTCGCGGCCGTGAGCGCGCCGTCGTCGCTGGCCGTGGAACTGGCCGAGTCGACGGGCGTGACCCTCGTGGGCTTCAGCCGCGGCAACACCATGAACGTCTACACGCACGCGGAGCGCGTGGCCTGAGCACGGCTGCCGCCTTTCGCTTAGATTTCGTGCAGCAGGCGGCGTACGAACTGAGCCGTGCGTTCCTCCTTGGGGGCCCGCAGGACCTGGCTTGCCGGCCCGCGTTCCACCACCACGCCGCCGTCCATGAACACCACTTCGTCGGCCGTCTGCCGGGCGAAGGCGAGTTCATGGGTCACGATCACCATGGTCCAGCCCTCGTCGGCGAGTTCCTTGATCACGGCCAGGACGTCGTCCACGAGCTCGGGGTCAAGGGCCGAGGTGGGCTCGTCGAAAAGCAGCAGTTGGGGCCTCAGTGCCAGGGCGCGCACAATGCCCACCCGCTGCTGCTGCCCGCCGGAAAGCTCAAACGGGTACGCGTCCTTCTTCTCCAACAGGCCCACCCTGGCCAGCAGGGATTCGGCCTCCGCCACGACTTCGGCGCGCGGGCGCTTTTGCACCTGGACGGGCCCCTCGATCACGTTTTGCAGCACCGTCATGTGCGGGAAAAGGTTGTAGTGCTGGAACACCATGGCGCTGCGGTCGCGCAGGGCCGCGACCTCCTTGGGACTGACCTTCCCGGCAAAGTCGACGGTCAGGGCCGTTGCAGGCCCGCCGACGCCGGCGCCACCCGCCGGGCCGGCACCCGCACTCACGGTGACGGTTCCGCCGTCGGGCGTCTCCAGGCCGTTGAGCGAGCGCAGGATGGTGGTCTTTCCCGAGCCGGACGGGCCGATCAGGGCCACCACCTTGCCCCGGGGCACGTCGAGGTCGATTCCGCGCAGCACGGTGTTGGCGCCGAACGACTTGCTCAGGCCGCGGACCTGCAGGACGGGTTCAGTGGGCGACATAGCGGTCCAGCCTCTTTTCCAGTTGCGACTGTGCGGTGGAGAGCACCAGGCAGATGACCCAGTAGATCAGGGCGGCCTCAAGGTAGAGGAGCATGAACTCCTGGCTGAATGCGGCCACCTGTTGGGCCACCCGGAACATTTCCGTGACCAGGATCAGCGACGCCAGCGAGGTGTCCTTCACGAGCGAGATGAACGTGTTGGACAACGGCGGCACGGACACCCGGGCGGCCTGCGGCAGGATGATCCGCAACAACGTTTGCCCGCGCGACATGCCGATCATGTGCCCGGCCTCCCACTGGCCCCGGGGCACGGAAAGGATCGCGGCGCGGATGATTTCCGCAGCGTAGCCGCCCACGTTCAGCGAAAACGCGATGATGGCGCTGGGCCAGGGGTTGATCATCACGCCCACGGCCGGCAGGCCATAGAAGATCACGAACAACTGCACCAGCAGGGGCGTGCCGCGGATGATCGAGATGTAGATGCGGCCCACCCCGTTGGCCAGCTTGTTGGAGCTGATGCGCATCATGGCCACCAACAGGGCCACCACCAGGCCCAGGGCAAAGGATGCCAGGGCGAGCGGGATGGTTCCCTTTACGGCTCCCAGGAGGAGCGGCCCGAGGGAACTCCAAAACAAGTTAGCGTCCATGGGTGAACTCTAGCGTCCGCGGGCCGGCCGCTACTTGGACACGTCCTCGCCGAAGTACTTTTTGCTCAACTTCGCCAGCGTACCGTCCTTCTCCAGCGAGGCGAGGGCGGAGTCGACGGCGGACGTCAGGGCGGTGGAGCCCTTGCGGAACGCAAACGCGGAGTCGGAGGAATCCTTGGTGGTGGCCGCAATCTTCAGCCCGGAGTTCGGGTTGCTGACCTGGTAGTCCAGGAACGTCAGCTTGTCATTGACGATGGCGTCCACGCGGCCGTCCTTGAGCAGCGACACCGACTGCGCCCAACCCTCGACGTTTTGCACGTTGGCGCCGCTCTGGGTGGCCAGGGTGTACCAGTTGCTGGTCAGCGACTGGGCGGTGGTCTTGCCCTTCAGGTCGTCAAAGGACTTGATGGAGGAGTTGTCGTCCTTGGTGATGATGACGCCCTGGGACACCGTGTACGGCGTCGAGAGGTCGTACTTGGCCTGGCGTGCGGCGTTGATCGTGACCTGGTTGGCGACGGCGTCGAACCGCTTGGCCTCCAGGCCGGCGAAGATGGAGTCGAACTGGGTTTCCTGGAACTTGGCCTTCACGCCGAGCTTGGCCGCGACCGCCTCGGCGACGTCGACGTCGTAGCCGGTCAGCGCGCCGGCGCCGTTGGCGTGGTAGGTGAACGGCTTGTAGGTGCCCTCGGTGGCGAACACGATTTCACCGGCGGACTTGACGCTGCTCAGCGAGGTGTCGGGACCGGCCGGCGCACTTGAACCGCCGGAGGTGCCGCCGCAGGCAGCGAGGGCGATCGACGCCGCTGCGAGCATGCCAACAAATCCAAAAGTACGACGGTTCATGTGGGGTAATCCTTAGTCATTGAAAAGCTGTTTGCGATGCCCGCGTTCGTGGTGGGCCGCGGGCCGCCCATGAGTGGACGCTACCACCGTGCAACACGAAAGCAGGAGCCAATATTTCCGCATGTTACGCAATTGTGAAGAACGTGATTTGACTCACGGGCGTCAATTAACTATGGACTTGGGGTGGTGTTCGTTGCGGTCCCCGCCGGAGGGGAATCTTTCCGGGCCCCCGGAGGCTTAAGCTGGTAGCTTGCCCCAACTCAATTAAAAGGAACACACGCATGAGCATGGAAGGCGCCGCATGGAGCTCACTTTGGAGCACCATGCGATCCGACAAGAGCAGCAGCGGCATCTCCAAGGACACGCTGCGCCGCACCATCGTCTTTGCCAAGCCCTACAGCCGCAAGCTGCTGGTGTTTGTGGTCCTGTCCGTGGTTTCCGCAGCCCTCGCCGTGGCCACTCCGGTACTGGCCGGCCAGGTGGTGGACGCCATCGTGGCCAAGAGTGCCGTGGACGTGGTGGTCAGGCTTGCCCTGCTCATCGCCCTGGTGGCCGTGCTCGACGCCGGGCTGTCCTTGGTGATCCGCTGGATTTCGGCGAACCTGGGCGAGGGCGTGATCCTCGACCTGCGCACGGCCGTCTTTGACCACGTCCAGCGCATGCCCATCGCGTTCTTCACCCGAACCCGCACCGGTGCCCTTGTCAGCCGGCTCAACAACGACGTCATTGGCGCCCAGCAGGCCTTCTCCGGCACGCTTTCGGGCATTGTGTCCAACTCGGTCCAGCTGATCCTGACCCTGATCGTCATGCTCAACACCTCCTGGCTGGTGACCCTGCTGGCGCTGGTGCTGCTGCCCATCTTCCTGATGCCCGCACGCCGCTTTGGCCGCCGCCTGGCCGGGCTCCGGCGCGAGGCGGCGGACCTGAACGCCGACATGAGCACGCAGATGACCGAGCGGTTCTCCGCCCCCGGCGCCACCCTCGTGAAGCTGTTTGGCCGCCCCGCCGAGGAATCCCGCGAGTTCGCCTCCCGCGCCAGCCGGGTCCGCGACATCGGCGTCCGCACCGCCATCATGCAATTCGTGTTCTTCACCGCCCTGATGCTTGTCTCATCGCTGGCGCTGGCCCTTGTGTACGGACTGGGCGGCACGCTGGCCATTGGCGGGACGCTTAACGCGGGCGACGTCGTCGTGCTGGCCCTGCTGCTGACCCGCCTTTACGCCCCGCTCACGGCCCTGGCCAATGCCCGCGTGGATGTCATGAGCGCGCTGGTCAGCTTTGACCGGGTGTTTGAAATCCTGGACCTGAAGCCGCTCATCACCGAAAAGCCCGACGCCGTGACCGTGCCGGCGGGGCCGTTGAGCGTGGAGTTCTCCGATGTCCGCTTCGCCTACCCGTCCGCGGACAAGGTCTCGCTGGCGTCGCTGGAGGACGTGGCCGTGCTGGACACCCGCGGTGGCGACGAGGTGCTGCACGGCATTTCCTTCCGCGCCGAGCCCGGCCAGACCATTGCCCTGGTGGGCTCCTCCGGTGCGGGCAAGTCGACCATCGCCCAACTGCTTTCCCGCCTGTACGACGTCGACTCCGGCACCGTGCGCATTGGCGGCGTCGACGTGCGCGATTTGTCCTTTGACGGGTTGCGTGCCGGCGTCGGCATGGTCACCCAGGACGGGCACCTGTTCCACGAGACCATCCGCTCCAACCTGCGCCTGGCCAAGCCCGACGCGACGGACGAACAAATCTGGGACGTGCTGCACCGGGCCCGTCTGGAGGACTTCGCCAAGGCACTGCCCGACGGCCTGGACACCGTGGTGGGGGAGCGCGGCTACCGGCTCTCCGGTGGTGAACGCCAGCGCCTGACCATTGCCCGGCTGCTGCTGGTGCAGCCGGCCGTGGTGATCCTCGATGAGGCGACGGCGGCCCTTGACTCCACGAACGAGGCCGCCGTGCAGGCCGCCCTCGGCGAGGCGCTTGAAGGCCGCACCGCCCTGGTGGTGGCGCACAGGCTCTCCACGATCCGCTCCGCAGACTCCATCCTGGTGGTGGAGGGCGGAAACATCGTGGAGGCCGGCACGCACGACGAGCTCATTGCCGGGGCCGGGCGCTACGCCGAACTGCACGACACCCAGTTCGCCCAGGCCGTTGCCGCCGTGGCGGATGCCGAGGACAACTGACCTCCGGCGTCTGTGTTGCACTTATTGGACGAAAAACGGAGGGAAACCGCCTTCCGCGTCCAATAAGTGCAACACAGATGTCTAGGCGGTGAGGCGGGGCAGCACGAACTCGGTCAGGAGGGGCGCGAAGTCGTCGAAGTCGTCCGCTGCCGCGAGATCCAGCCAGCGCAGTTCGGCGATTTCGGCGGCCGGCTCCACATTCGTCCAGGTGCCCGGAGCCGTAAAGACCGTGGCCTCGATGTCGGTGTTGGATTCGTTGGCGGCCTTCCCGGTCCAAACGCCCATAAGTTCAAGGGTTGCCGGGTCCACCCGGATGCCGATTTCCTCGGCCAACTCCCGTGATCCGGCCTCGGCCGCACTTTCCCCGAGCTCCGGCTTGCCGCCGGGGTGCATGAACTTGCCGGTACCTGACTTGCGGACCGTGAGCAGCCGCCCGGCCGGATCGTAAACACAAACTGCCGAGACTTTCAGAACATTCTTCACGCTGCCATTCTCGCGGAACGGGGAGCAGATGACGAAGTTCCGCGCCCGGATTGTCGTTAAAGGCCCGTTCGATTCAGGCGGGGCGTGGAGCGAACATGATGACCGAGACCCCGGACAGGCAGATCAAAGCACCGATGACATCCCAGCGGTCCGGGGTGAACTTGTCGAAGATCATGGCCCACACCAGGGATCCGGCAATGAAAACTCCGCCATATGCTGCCAAAACGCGGCCAAAATTGGCGTCCGGCTGCAGGGCGGCAATGAATCCGTAAGCGCCCAGTGCGACGACGCCGAGACCCGCCCACCACCACGACTTGTCCTCGCGCACGGCCTGCCACACCAGCCAGGCACCGCCAATTTCGGCCACGGCGGCAAGGACGAAGAGGGCGATGGTTTTGGCAATGGTCATGGGTCCATCTTCCCCGACCGCTCCCCAACCTCGTTCCTCGGTCGGGGCCCCTCGCGGTCGTGGCCCCACCCGACCGCTCCCCAACCTCGTTCCCCAAAAGTGATACCGCGTCGGTGGGAAACCGGCCAAAAGTGATACGGCGTCGGTGGGAAACCCGCCAAAGGTGATACCGCGTCGAGGGGCGGGTCAGGGGAGGCGAGGGGTTCGGCGTCGGCTGTCCAGGGCAAGGAACACCAGGGCCAGCAGGATGGGCCCGTAGGTGAGCAGTGCAGCCCAGCCCAGGGTCTCGCCGAGCAACACCGAGACGCCCACCAACAGCACCGGTTCAACGTAGCCGAGGAGGCCGAACAGGGACAACGGCAGCCATTTGCTCGCCAGCAGGTACAGCAACATGGCGACCCCGCCCAGAATGCCTATTGCGGCAACGCTGACGGCATCGACGCCTGGCGTCACGCCCGCCACACCGTGCGGGCCCGCGGCAATGAAACACAAACCCGCCGGCAGCAGCACCAGCAGTTCGGCGGCGAAGGCGCCCAGGGTGTCGAAACCGGTCTTGCGGCGCAGCACAAAATACACCGGATAGCCCAGGCACACCAGCAGCGTGGGCCAGTCCAGGCCGCCGGCCAGGGCGGCGTGCAGCACGCCGATCGCGGCGGCCGCGACCGCCAGTTTCCGCAGCGGGCTCAGCTTGTCCCGGAAGAACAGCCGCCCGGCCAACACCATGGACAGCGGAAGCAGGAAATAGCCGAAGGAGACGGAGAGGGCCATGCCGTGCAGGGGCGCCCACATGAACAGCCACAGCTGCACGCCCACCAGGCCGGCAGCGAAAATGCCCGGCAGCACCAGAACGGGACGGTTGCGGATCTTGCCGGCCAGGGCGCGAACCTCGGCCCGGCCCCACGGCGCCAGCGGCAACACCACGGCCAGGGTGGCCAGGGTCAGCACAATCCGCCAGCCGAAGATTTCCTCGGCGCCCCACCCGTGGAGTGTCCCGGCCAGCAGGAAGATGACGGCGAACAGGGCCGACGCCGTGACGGAAACCGCCACCCCGCGGCTGGCGTTGCGAGTGCTCATGAACTGGCCTTTGCTCCGGGTCGCTCGAAAAAGGAAGGCCGGCGTTCCCGGATATAAAAAGTGCCCCCGCCGGGGATCGAACCCGGATTAGCCCTTTAGGAGAGGGCTGTCTTATCCATTGGACTACAGAGGCGCGTCACCCAGCCTAGCGGAACTGGTTATCAAGGAAAAAATCAGTTCGCACCGCCGGCCGGGCGGAACGGTCAATATTAGGCGGCCGCGGCGGCCTTGGCGATCTTGGATTTGCGGCCCACGAACAACGCCACGCCCAGCGCCGCCAAGGATGCCACCAGCAGGATCCACGACGCAACCACAAGCGTCGAGGCCAGGGTGACGGTGCCGGCGTCGAGCGTCTTGGCCGACAGCATGGAGTCGATGGCGATGTTGGCGCCCAGCTGGACCAGGACGAACAGGACCGGCACGGCCCACAGCAGCCGGCGCAACGACCTCTTTGCCACGTTGACGGCAATCATCATCATGGCGGTGAGGGCAAACACCAGCGGGCACAGGGCGCCGGCCGTCTTGTGCACGAACTGCAGCTGCCCGAAGGCGTCGGCGTTCATGGCCGCGCGCAACGCCTCAACGTGGGCGGTGCCAAAGCCGAAGACCATGGAATCGGGCATGGCCAGCCCACCGGAGAGATCCGTCATCTGAATCAGCGTCAGCACGTGGAAGTACCAAAACAGGAACAAGCTCGCCACCGAGCCGGCAATCAGGATCAGGTTGGGGTTGCCCTGGGCCTTCGCCGGGGTCCGCTGGATGCTGGGATTGACGACGGCGGAGCTTGCGGGTGTGGCATGCTCGCCATGTTTTGCCGCCCGTTGGGCGGGAGTTTTAGCCATGGAACCATTATCGCCCAGATTAGGGTGGGTACATGGCCGAGACCCTTGACCCCCGCCTCAACGACGCCGACCTTGCCGCGGCCCTGGTGCGCCACGCCGGACGGCTGGCCCTCGCCATGCGGGAACGCGGGCTGCGCTCACTGCAGGACACCGCAACGGAAAAGTCCAACGTCTCCGACGTCGTCACGGCCGCGGACCTGGCCGCCGAAAGCTACGTGTTCGAGCAGTTGCGCCGGTGCCGGTCCGACGACTCGATCCTGGGCGAAGAGGGCGCCGGGTTCCTCGGAACGTCCGGGCGCAGCTGGGTGGTTGACCCCGTGGACGGCACCTACAACTTCTTCAGCGGATCCACCTACTGGTGCTCCGCGCTGGCGCTGACGGAAACGTCCGCCTCGGAAACCGTCCCGCAGACTGCTCCGCGAATGGAGGGGGCCAGCGGCTTCAGCGACGCCGAGGTGCTGCTCGGCGCCGTCTACCAGCCGCAGGAGGACAAGCTGTGGCTGGGCGGCACCCTGCAGCCGTCAACCCTCAACGGTCGCCCCATTCACGTCGACTCCCGCGACCATGTGGGGCAGCTGTCCGCCGGCACGTACATCCACCCCAAGTGGCTCGCCGACCCCAACGCCGGCACGCCCTGGCAACGCGCCGCGCAGCTCCCGGCAACCCTGCGCATGCTCGGCTCCGGATCGTGCGACCTCGGCCGGGTGGCGCAGGGGGAGCTGGGTGTGTGGTTCCAACACAGCGCACCGGCCTGGGACTGGCTCCCCGGAAAAGGGATAGTGCGGGCGGCGGGCGGGGACACCGGCGTCGTGCGGGTCAACGGGCTGGACTGGTTTGTGGCGGGGCCGGCCCGGGCGGTGGCAGCCCTCGCCGCGGCGCTGGAATCGGGCGGGCTGGAAACCCGGGAACCGTAGCCCCGTTTTCCACAATCGGCGTGGGTTCGCCGGTCCTTGTCAGGGAGTCCCTTTAGACTTGATGGCACCATGGACATGTTGTTTGACCCTTACGCCAATAAGCCCAAAGCCGCCGCACGCAACGGAGCGGGACTTCCCGCCTGGCAGCCCGCCGATCACGACGATCCCGGAGCCGACGCGCCCGAATTTGGCGACCCGGAATTCACCACGCCGGAGCCCGGCCCCGGTTTCGATGCCGGCTATGGCGCGGCTCCCGGCGCCGGCAGCCGCTGGCCGAGCCCGGCGACCCTGCTGGAGGGCATGAACCCGCAGCAGGAGGAGGCAGTCGTCCATGCCGGTTCGCCGCTGTTGATCGTGGCCGGCGCAGGCTCGGGCAAGACCCGCGTGCTCAGCCACCGGATCGCCTACTTGCTGGCCACCGGGCGAGCCCACCCCGGGGAGATCCTGGCCATCACGTTCACCAACAAGGCCGCCGCCGAGATGCGCGAGCGCATCGGCGCTCTGATTGGCGATGCCGCGAAGACCATGTGGATTTCCACGTTCCACTCCTCCTGCGTGCGGATCCTGCGCCGCGAGGCCAAGGTCATCGGGCTGAACACCAACTTCTCGATCTACGATTCCGCCGACTCCCTGCGCCTGATCACGCTGGTGGCCAAGAACCTGGAACTGGACCCGAAGAAGTTTGCGCCCAAGGCGATCATGCACAAGATCTCCGCGCTGAAGAACGAGCTGATCGACGACGACGAGAATTCGCTCAACACCAACTTCAACGAACCCTTCGACGCCGCCGTCGCCGAGGTCTACAAGGGCTACACGCAGCGCCTGCGCCAGGCCAACGCCATGGATTTCGACGACCTGATCGCCCAGGTCGTGTACATGTTCCGGGCCTTCCCGGGCGTGGCCGAATCCTACCGCCGGCGCTTCCGGCACGTGCTGGTGGACGAATACCAGGACACCAACCACGCCCAGTACGCGCTGGTCCGCGAGATCGTGGGCGAGGAGGCCTCGACTACCGGAATTGGACCGGCCGAGCTGACAGTGGTGGGCGACTCCGACCAGTCCATTTACGCGTTCCGCGGCGCCGACATCCGCAACATCTCGGAGTTCGAAAAGGACTACCCGAACGCCGAGACCATCAAGCTGGAACAGAATTACCGCTCCACGCAGAACATCCTCAGCGCCGCCAACGCCGTGATTTCCCGCAACCCCAACCGCCGCGAAAAACGGCTCTGGACGGCCGAGGGCGACGGCGAAAAGATCATCGGCTACGTGGCCGAATCCGAACATGAGGAAGCCCGCTTCATCGCCGCGGAGATCGACCGGCTGCAGGACGAGACCGACCTCCGCCCCGGCGACGTCGCGATCTTCTACCGCACCAACGCCCAGTCACGCGCCATCGAGGACATCCTGGTCCGCGTGGGCCTGCCCTACCGTGTGGTGGGCGGCACCCGGTTCTACGAGCGCAAGGAAATCAAGGACGCGCTGGCCTACCTGCGCGCCCTGGTGAACCCGGACGACGACGTCAACCTGCGCAGGATCCTCAATGAACCCAAGCGCGGCATCGGCGACCGGGCCGAGGGCGCCGTGGCCGCCTTGGCCGAACGCGAAAGGATTTCCTTCTCCGCAGCCCTGGCCCGGGCGGATGACGCGCCCGGCATTGCGTCCCGGTCGCTGAATGCGGTCAACGCCTTCGCCAAAATGATGGGAGATCTCGGCGAGGTCGCGGCAAGCTCCGGCCCCGCCACGGCGCTTGAGGCCGTGCTGGAACAAACCGGCTACCTGGAGGCGCTGCGCAGTTCCAGCGACCCCCAGGATGAGTCCCGGGTGGAAAACCTTGCCGAGTTGGTCGCCGTCGTACGTGAATACGAACGCGACAATCCGGAAGGGACGCTGGGCGAATTCCTTGAGCAGGTATCGCTGGTGGCCGACGCCGACCAGATCCCGGATGCGCCCGGCGGTTCGGAGGCCGACGCCGCCGCAGCCGTTGCCGAGGCCCAGCGGCTGGGTGTGGTGACCCTGATGACGCTGCACACGGCCAAGGGCCTGGAATTCCCCGTGGTGTTCTTGACGGGCATGGAGCACGGATTGTTCCCGCACTCGCGTTCCGCCACCGACCCCAAGGAACTGGCCGAGGAACGCCGCCTGGCCTATGTGGGCCTGACCCGGGCGCGCAAACGGCTGTACCTGACCCGCTCCGAGGTTCGCAGCATGTGGGGGCAGAGCCAATACAACCCCGCCAGCCAGTTCCTGGACGAGGTCCCGTCCGAACTCATCGACTGGAAACGTGAGGGAACCTCCCGCATCGCGCCGCCGGCCGGCGGTGGATTCGGCAGCAGCCGCTACTCGGGATCGTCCTGGGGAGCCGGCAGCGCCGTGGGCGGACGGGACTCCGGTACCCTGCCGCCCAGTCTCTCCGCGCGCACCGCCGCTGGGCGGGTGCAGCCGCAAAAGGAGGTCATCTCCGTGGGGGTGGGCGATAAAGTCAACCACACGGCCTTCGGTAACGGGACGGTGCTGGCGGTGCAGGGCGCGGGCGACAAGACCGTGGCCACGGTGCAGTTCCCGATTGGCGAGAAACGCCTCCTGTTGCGTTACGCGCCGCTGACCAAAACGGAGGTCTAGCCGGCCGGCCATTATTGATTACCCACATGGCAGGATATTCTGTGCGCAATATATAACCGCATAGCACTTTCCTAAGGAACGCCATGGTCTCACGTCGTCGCTCCAGACATTTCTTTGCCCTTTTCCTAGCCGTCGTGATGAGCCTGGCAACCGCCGGCATCGCGGCCCTTCCCGCACAGGCAGCCTCCGGCTCCGCGCAGATCAACATCACCAACTCCTCGCCCACCATGGACCGGCTGACGCCGGGAACATGTGCCGGGGCGACGCCGTCGAACTACCAGGTGATGCCATTCCACACGTACGGGGTGGGAAACATGACCATGAGCTTCACGGTGTCGTCATCGGCGCCCGTGACTGCGATGCTCTACCAGGGAGCGTTCCAGCCGGACCAGCCGTTGAATGGCTGCTACGTCAACTCGTGGTCCCGGGGCGCAAACGACAACAGGGTCCAGAACGCGGGCTACAACAACAGCCGCTTCCCGGCCTTCGCGGAACAGTTCTGGTATCTGGTGCTGGCCAGCGACAATCCCGGGTCCGGGGTCACCGGCAACGCAAATGTGACCACCAACCTCGGATTCGTCTCCGTTGACAACGTCCCCGTAATCACCACCGCCAGCTTGCCGAATGGGTCCGTAAATGCGGCCTACTCGGCCACGGTTGACGCCGTGTTTGGCGAGAAGCCCAACACCTTTGCCGTCACCGGGCTGCCGGCCGGGCTGTCCATGGACACCAACGGTGCAATCACGGGCACCACCAAGGCCTCGGGAACTTTTTCCCCGGCGGTCACGGTCACCGACACGCGGGGCAAATCAGCCACGGCAACGCTCCCGTTGACCATCACGGCACCCACTGTCTCCGTCACCCCCTCGACCCTTCCCACTCCCACGGTGGCACAGCCCTACTCGCAGACTGTTGCTGCAAGCGGCGGCACCGCGCCCTACACCTACGCCGTCACGGCCGGGTCGCTGCCCACCGGGCTGAGCTTCAATACGAGCACCGGCACCATCAGCGGTACGCCCACTGCCGGCGGGACCTCCAACGTCACGGTCAAGGCCACCGACGCTGACGGCTTTTCCGGAGCACGGGCATATACGGTCACCGTTGCCGCGCCCACCATCACCATTGCGCCGACCACACTCCCGGTCATGACCAGGCTGGTCCCGGTATCGACGCAGTTGACGGCCGCGAGTGGCACGGCCCCCTACACGTTTAGTGTCACCTCGGGTGCCCTGCCCGACGGCCTGACGCTCTCCGCCGGAGGGCTCCTTTCCGGCACGCCCACAGCAGGCGGAACGAGCAACTTCACTGTTACGGCCACCGACAGCAGCACAGGCGCGGTGACCTACACGGGGGCCCAGGCCTATTCGGTCACCGTCGCCGGACCGGTCAAACCGACCATCACGTTCAGCCCGGCAACGCTGCCGAACCCCCAGGTGGGAGCGTCATACAACCAGTCGGTGACGGCCACCGGAGGCACGGCTCCCTACAGCTACGCCGTCACGGCAGGGACCCTTCCGGCCGGGCTGAGCCTGGCAAACAATGGGACCATCAGCGGCACCCCGACCGCGGGCGGAACCTTCAGCTTCACGGTGCGGGCCACGGACTCCGACGGGTTCACCGCTGACAAGCCCTACACCGTAGGCGTGGCGGCCGCCATGATCTCGATTGCACCGTTCCCGTTCCCGACCCTGACCGCGACGGAAGCTGTTAACACGACTTTCACGGCCTCGGGCGGCACCGCGCCCTACACGTTTACGGCCCAGGGCCTGCCCGCGGGCCTGAGCCTGTCGGCCGGTGGTGTGCTGACGGGGACTCCGACCACGCCCGGGCCGAATTTTCCCACCATCCAAGTGACCGACAGCAGCACGGGAACCGGCCCCTATGGCCAGAGCCTGCCCTCCTTCTCGTTCGTTGTCGCACCGACCATCTCGGTGTCGCCGACCACGGTACCCAACCCCCAAATCGGTGTCGCCTACTCCGAGGCCGTTACTGCGTCCGGCGGATCCGGCCCCTACAGCTTTAGTGTCACGGCCGGATCGCTTCCCGCAGGGGTGTCCCTGAACGCCGCCACCGGCGCACTCAGCGGCACGCCCACCGCGGGCGGCAGCTTCAACTTCACGGTGATTGCCACCGGCGCCGGTGCCTTCACAGGCTCACGGGCCTACTCGATGACAGTGTCGGCCCCGGTCCTCACGCTCACACCGGCCGCACTGCCGGCCATGCAAGCACTGGAACCCGCCTCCGCCACCTTTGGCGCGGACGGAGGCACTGCACCGTACAGTTACGCCGTCAGTGCCGGGACACTGCCCGCAGGCCTGTCGTTGACCGGTGCCGGGGTATTCTCCGGCACGCCGACGACGGCCGGACCCTACTCCTTTGACGTCACCGCGACCGACAGCAGCACCGGTGCGGGTCCGTACACCACGAAGGCGACTTACTCCGGCACCATCGCCGCGCCCCAGCTGCCCACCATCACGCCCACAACCCTCCCCGCAGGACGGGCCGGCACGGCCTATTCCCAAGGGCTGACCGGCGGCAACGGCGTGGCTCCGTTTACCTTCAGTGTCCTCCCGGGCGTCCTGCCGTCCGGCACGACGCTCAGCGCAGCGGGCGCCCTCTCGGGTACACCCACCGCAAGCGGTGACTTCTCCTTCGACATCACCGTCAAGGATTCGCGCGGCCGGACCTCGGTTCTCCCGTATGCGCTGTCAATCGTTGCTCCCGTCATTGCGGTAGCGCCGGCCACGCTGCCGGACATGACGGCGTACAACCCCGTCTTTGCCACGATCTCGGCAACCGGCGGTGTGGGAAGCTACACCTTCAGCATCAAGTCCGGTGCCTTGCCGGCGGGCCTGGCATTGTCAGCGGCCGGCCTGCTGAGCGGTACACCCACGGAATCCGGATCGTTCCCCCTGACCATCAAGGCCACCGACTCCACCGGCGGAACCGGGCCGTTCAGCGGCACCATGGACTACACGCTGACTGTAGACCCGGCAGTCCTGCCCGCCATCAGCCCGTCCACGATCCCCGCGGCAACCGCGGGCGTACCGTATACGGTGCAGTTCGCCGGATCCGACGGCGTGGAGCCCTACGCCTTCAACCTCACCACGGGAACCCTCCCCGACGGAGTCACGCTCACCGGCGCCGGGCTGCTCAGCGGCACGCCCACCGTGGCGGGATCCTTCCCGATCACGGTGACGGTCCGCGACGGCCGCACCCTGGAAACGTCCGCCAACTACACACTGGTGTCGAACGCGCCGGTCATCACGCTCGACCCGGCCACCCTGCCGGCGTCCGACGTCGACCAGGCATACTCGCAGCAGCTGGGTGCCGACGGCGGAACGGCCGCCTACAGCTTCTCCGTGGCCTCGGGCACCCTGCCCGCCGGCATCACCCTGGCGAACGACGGCGTGCTCTCCGGTACACCGACCACGCCGGGAACCGCCTCATTCACCGTCAAGGCCACCGACGCCCTGGGCTTCACCGGTACCCGGGACTACACGCTGGTCATGCGGCCGGCGCCCTTGACAGTGGGACCGGCAACCCTGCCGGCGCCCGTGCCCGGCACCGCCTACGCGGCCCAGCTGACCACCGGAGGCGGGGTTGGCCCGTTCACCTTCGCGGTCAGCAAGGGAGAGCTCCCCACCGGCCTGAATCTGGACGCCAACACGGGCGCGGTATCGGGAACCCCCACCGCCGTAGGCAGCTACACGTTCACGGTCACGGCCACTGACACCGCCACGCTGGGCGACACCCCCGTGGTGACGGCCACCCGCGAGTACACGCTGGACATGCCGGCCAGCGTCCTGACCGTGAACGTGGACGTGAACGGCGACGGCACCGTGGATGGTGCCGCGCTGCCCGCAGCGCAGGCCGGCATGCCCTACTCGGTGACATTGAAGGGCTCCGGCGGCACCGGACCCTACACGTTCGCGCTGAAGGCCTCCGGCGGGAAGGGAGCCATGGTTCCCATGGCCGCCGCCGGCTTGCCGCAGGGGATGTCACTCACCAGCGACGGCGTACTCTCCGGCACGCCCACCGCGTCCGGCGACTTTGCCATCAACATCGTGATCACCGACCTCTACGGCTCCACCGCCGAGACCTCGGTCCACATGCATGTCGACCCGGCCGCCGTCGAGCCGACCCCGACGCCCAAGCCGACCGCCACCCCGACGGCCACGGCAACGCCGACGGCCAAGCCGACTGCGGCACCCACCGCGACGGCCGGCGCCACGGCAACCGGCACGGCCACGGCCTCCAAGCCGGCTGACGCCGGACTCGCCGGCACAGGCGCCAACGGCGTCCTGTGGCTGGTGGTGGGCGGCGGCGCAATCCTGATCCTCGGTGCGGGCGCCATGGTGCTCGCCCGGAGGCGTCGCAGCGAATAGCACGGTTGGGCGTCCCGGCCCGGCATGCGGCAAGCTTGGTTCATGTTGTTGACCAAGCCCCGCATGCCGGGCTTCGCTGTTTCCGGATGCGCAGCCGTTTCCGGACGTGCTGCCGTATCCCGGCGCGCCGCCGCGGGAATCATGGCGGTTGCGGCCTCCCTGGCGCTGGCCGGCTGCATCACGGTGCCGGTGCCCGGAGCCGGCACCTCCACAACGCCTGCCCCGGCAGCCGCCAAGGACTATGTGGAACGGCTCAAGGCTGCGCCGGCCGGCAAGCCCGCCGACCAGCAGGGTGGCCGGGCCCAATTTGTGACCAAGGACCGCAACATTGCCTGCGTCTTCACCTCCTCCCGGGCCGGCAACCTTGACCAGCCCTGGGAGGCGAACAACTACGCCGATACCGCCAACGCGAAGGCGCCTACAGTGCCCGTGGTCAACTGCGAGCTGGCCGCCTATCCGGCCCCCGTGGCGGCGGACGTGACGGACACCTGCTCGGGCACGCACATCGGCTACCTCGGCGGAACCGCGCTGTTGAGTCCGGCCGCCGTGAGCTACGGCGGCTGCCGGTCCGGCCCCACCGCCGTCGAGGCAGCCTTCGGTCCGGGCGGAACGGCCAACGGCACCCTGTCCCGGATTCCCGTCCTGGCCGCGGGAACCGCCATGGACTCGCTCGGCTACCGCTGTGCACCGCTCGACGACGGCGTCGCCTGCGCCAACCTGGCCGCCGGAATCGGCTTCTTCGTCTCGGCCGGCAGCTACGAACTCCTCAAACCCGGCAGTAACGCACCGGCAAGCACGGCACCCGCAAGCACAGCACCGGCGAGGTAGGCGCATGGGGGCGGGAAACGGCGTCGAACCTTCCGGAAAGCACCTGTGGGGGCAGCGTCGAAACGGCATCGGTGTGAGCCGAATAACCACCCCAGACAGTGGTATATAGGCAAAATATGTGGTTCACCGGCAAGGCGGTAGTGTGTAAAAGGGGTTTTGCACCCCCTTCATCACTACTTCGACGTAGAAGGACACAAACCCGTGGACCTGTTTGAATACCAGGCGCGCGACATGTTTGAGGCTCACGGTGTTCCCGTGCTTGCCGGCATCATTGCGCACACCCCTGAAGAAGCAAAGGCAGCAGCCGAGAAGATTGGCGGCGTCACCGTCGTCAAGGCGCAGGTGAAGGTCGGTGGCCGCGGCAAGGCCGGCGGCGTCAAGGTAGCCAAG
The DNA here is from genome assembly GCF_001281315.1 of Arthrobacter sp. ERGS1:01. Classification (NCBI taxonomy): domain Bacteria; kingdom Bacillati; phylum Actinomycetota; class Actinomycetes; order Micrococcales; family Micrococcaceae; genus Arthrobacter; species Arthrobacter sp. ERGS1:01. The sequence continues at coordinate 178,922 of NZ_CP012479.1, forward strand.
ACCGCTGATGAAGCGTTCGAGCACGCCTCCGCCATTCTCGGCATGGACATCAAGGGCCACACCGTTCACACGGTCATGATCGCCCAGGGTGCCGACATCGCCGAGGAGTTCTACTTCTCCGTGCTGCTGGACCGCGCCAACCGCAACTACCTGGCCATGTGCTCGGTGGAAGGCGGCATGGAGATCGAGGAGCTTGCAGTCGAGCGCCCCGAGGCCCTTGCCCGCGTTGCCGTTGACCCCGCCGTGGGCATCGATGCTGCAAAGGCCGACGAAATCGTCGCCGCAGCAGGCTTCAACGCCGAGCTGGCCCCCAAGGTGGCCGCCGCGATCATCAAGCTGTGGGACGTCTTCAAGAAAGAAGACGCCACCCTGGTTGAGGTCAACCCGCTGGTTCGCACCGGCGCCGGCGACATCGTTGCCCTGGACGGCAAGGTCTCCCTCGACGAGAACGCCGACTTCCGCCACCCCCACCACCTCGACCTGGAAGACGCCGCTGCGGCCGATCCGCTCGAGGCCAAGGCCAAGGCTGCGGACCTGAACTACGTCAAGCTCGACGGCGAAGTTGGTGTCATCGGTAACGGTGCCGGGCTGGTCATGTCCACGCTCGACGTCGTCGCCTACGCCGGCGAGAACCACGGCGGCGTCAAGCCCGCCAACTTCTTGGACATTGGTGGTGGAGCATCCGCCGAGGTCATGGCCGCCGGTCTGGACGTCATCCTCAACGACCCCCAGGTCAAGAGCGTTTTCGTGAACGTCTTCGGCGGCATCACCGCCTGTGACGCCGTTGCCAAGGGCATCGTTGGCGCGCTGGCCGAGCTGGGCTCCGCCGCGAACAAGCCGCTGGTTGTCCGCCTCGACGGAAACAACGTTGAAGAGGGCCGTCGCATCCTCAACGAAGCCAACCACCCGTTGGTCACCCTGGCCGCCACGATGGACGAGGGCGCCGACAAGGCCGCCGAGCTCGCCAACGCTTCGAAGTAGAGGTTTACAACTATGTCTATCTTCTTGAACAAAGATTCCAAGGTCATCGTCCAGGGCATCACCGGCGGCGAAGGCACCAAGCACACCGCCCTGATGCTCAAGGCCGGCACCCAGGTTGTTGGCGGCGTCAACGCCCGCAAGGCCGGCACCACGGTCAAGCACGGCGACGTTGAACTGCCCGTCTTCGGCGCAGTCTCCGAAGCCGTTGCCGCCACCGGCGCCGACGTCTCAATCGTCTTCGTCCCCCCGGCATTCACCAAGGACGCCGTCGTTGAGGCCATCGAAGCCGGCGTGCCGCTGGTCGTCGTCATCACCGAAGGCGTGCCGGTCCAGGACTCGGCCGAGTTCTGGGCCCTGGCCCAGTCCAAGGTTGACGCCGACGGCAAGCAGATCACCCGCATCATCGGGCCGAACTGCCCCGGCATCATCACCCCGGGCGAGTCCCTCGTGGGCATCACCCCGAACAACATCACGGGCAAGGGCCCCATCGGCCTGGTTTCCAAGTCCGGCACCTTGACCTACCAGATGATGTTCGAGCTGCGCGACCTCGGCTTCTCCACCGCGATCGGCATCGGTGGCGACCCCGTCATCGGCACCACACACATCGACGCCCTGGCTGCGTTCGAGGCTGACCCGGAGACCAAGGCCATCGTGATGATCGGCGAAATCGGTGGCGACGCCGAAGAGCGTGCCGCCGACTACATCAAGGCCCACGTCACGAAGCCCGTTGTTGGCTACGTTGCAGGCTTCACGGCTCCCGAGGGCAAGACCATGGGCCACGCCGGCGCCATCGTCTCCGGCTCCGCGGGCACCGCACAGGCCAAGAAGGAAGCCCTTGAGGCTGCAGGCGTGAAGGTCGGCAAGACGCCGTCCGAGACCGCCGCACTGCTGCGCGAAGTTTACGCAGCACTGTAATTTACTGCGAAGCGAGGCCCCGCGGATTCCCCGCGGGGCCTCGCTTTTTTGTGCCCGTTTTCGCCGAGTCTGACGGAGAGATGCCGAGTCCGACGACGCGCAACGTCTCTGCGGGCGCCCTCCGTCAGTCTCGGCGCACGTTAGCTCGACGGGACGACGGCGTGGAGCTGGGGGAGTGCCACCACGAGCGGCGCGAGTTCGGGCAGCAGGGCTGCCTCCGCTAGGGCGCACTCGAGCGCCTCGTCGTGGACCGGGCGGGCACGCTTCAGCAGCTCCAGGCCCGACGGCGTGAGTTCCGTGTAGATCCCGCGGCGGTCGTCCTGGCACAGGATCCGGGTCAGCAGCCCCCGGTCCTCGAGCCGGTTGACCAGCCGGGTGGTGGCGCTGGGACTCAGGGCCGTGGCGCGGCCCAACTGCTGCATGCGCATATGCCAGCCGTCCTGCCGGCTCAGCGCGTCCAGGACCGTGTATTCCACCACCGACAATTCGGCGGCCGCCTGTAAGGCCTTTTCCATGCTCGCCTCGATCAGGCCGTGCAGGGCGGCCAGCGTGCGCCAGCCCTGGGCCCTGATTTCAACGGCGTCGTCCTTGATGCCCATGCGTGGATTCCTTTCGTGCGAAACGTGGGATGCGACACAAAACAATTTAGTTGCTTGCGCGGGATAGTTGCGCGTGCAATGATTTATGAAGCGTCTGCAACTACTAGCTTACGCCGCATAAAGCCCACACCCAAGCTTTTGAAGGAGAATCATGCCTCTTGGCCTGATAGCACTGGCCCTCGGCGGGTTCGGCATCGGACTGACCGAGTTCGTCATCATGGGGCTGCTCCCGGAAGTTGCCGCGGATTTCCAGGTCAGCGAAGCCACCGCCGGCTGGCTTATTTCCGGCTACGCCCTGAGCGTGGTCATTGGCGCGCTGTTCCTGACCGCCGCCGTCACCCGGCTTCCCCGCAAGCCCGTCCTGGCCGGCCTCATGGTGCTCTTTATCGCCGGCAACCTGGTCTCAGCCATGGCTCCCGACTACTCGACCATGATGATTGGCCGCGTCATTGCAGCCCTGTGCCACGGCGCATTCTTCGGAATCGGAGCCGTGGTGGCCGCCGACATGGTGGCCCCCAGCAAGAAGGCGGGCGCCATCGCGATCATGTTCACGGGCCTCACCGCCGCGAACGTCCTCGGCGTGCCGTTCGGCACGCTGCTGGGCCAGCATGCCGGCTGGCGCTCCACGTTCTGGGCCATCACGGCCATCGGCGTCGTCGCCCTAATCGGCATCCTGGCCCTGGTTCCCACCACGCCCCACACCCGTGGCGCCGCCGGGCTGCGTGGGGAACTGCGCGCCTTCAAGTCCCGCCAGGTGTGGTTGTCCATCACCGTCACGGTGCTCGGCTACGGCGGCATGTTCGGGGCTTTCACCTACATTGCCTTCACGCTCACGGACGTCACCGGCTTCGCGGCCACCACCGTGCCGTGGCTGCTGATCCTCTTTGGCGTGGGGCTGTTCATCGGCAACACCCTGGGTGGCAAGGCGGCCGACCGCAACCTCGACAAGACGTTGTTGCTGGTCCTGACCATGCTCGCGGTGATCCTGGCCGTGTTTGCATTGAGCGCCACGAGCCAGATTATGACCATCGCCTCCCTAATGCTCATGGGCGGATTCGGCTTTGCCACGGTCCCCGGCCTGCAAATGCGGGTCATGAAGTTCGCCGCGGCCGCACCCACCCTGGCCTCCGGCGCCAACATCGGCGCCTTCAACCTCGGCAACGCCCTGGGCGCCTGGCTGGGCGGGGCCGCCATCACGGCCGGACTCGGCTACACCTCGCCCATCTGGGCCGGCGCCGGACTGACCCTGCTGGCCGTGGGCGTCATGGCCTACGCCGCCGCCAACGCCCGCAATTCCCCGGCACGGGAGCCCCTCGAGGCAACCGCCGTCGAGCCTTCCCACGCCTGAACCCCAAGCCCCTCAACCACTAGGAGAACCGCCATGAAGACCATCCCCACCATCACCTTGAACAACGGCGTTGACATGCCCCGGATCGGCTACGGCGTGTTCCAGGTGCCCGACGCCGAATCCGAGCAGGCGGTCACGGCGGCTTTGGCGGCCGGTTACCGCAGCATCGACACGGCCGCCGTCTACGGCAACGAGGCGGGCGTGGGCCGGGCCCTGGCCGCCTCCGGACTGCCCCGCGAGGAATTGTTCATCACCTCCAAGGCCTGGATTGCCGACCTTGGCTTCGACGAAACCCTCGCCGCCTACCAGGCATCGCTGGAGAAGTTGGGCCTGGAGTACCTTGACCTGTACCTGATTCACTGGCCCGCCCCGGCGACCGGGCTGTACCTGGAATCGTGGCGGGCGCTGGAGGCGCTGCTGGCCGCCGGGAAGGTCCGCGCGATCGGCGTCTCCAACTTCCTGCCCGAACACCTCCAACGCATCCTCGATGTGGGCAACACGGTTCCGGCCGTCAACCAGGTGGAACTGCACCCGGCCCTCCAGCAGCACGATATCCAGGCATTCAACGCCGCCCACGGAATCGTGACGGAGGCATGGAGCCCGCTCGCGCAAGGAGCCGTGCTGGGGGAGCCGGCCGTGACGGACATCGCGGTCGCCCACGGGCGCACCCCGGCCCAGGTGATCCTGCGTTGGCACCTGCAGCAGGACCGGGTGGTGATTCCCAAGTCGGTCACACCGGCGCGAATCGCGGAAAACCTCGACATCCTCGACTTTGAGTTGGCCGAGGATGAGCTGGCGGCGCTCGACGCCCTGGAGCGCGACGGCCGCACGGGCCCGCACCCGGCCGACTTCACCGGCTAGGACGGAACGGCTAGGACGGAACGGCTAGGGCGGACCAACTAGGGGCGGACCGGCCCAAGCAGGCCTGCTAGCGGGGCGAAACCATGGGCAGGCCCTCGGCCTCCCAGCCGCTCATGCCGCCCACGAGGGTGTCGGCGTCGAAGCCCAGCTCGGTGAGCGCGGCGGCCACCCGGCCGCTGCGCCCGCCGCCGTGGCAGACGGCGACGACCCGGCGGGCGGGGTCCAGTTCCCCGGCGCGCTCCACGACGTCGCCCGAGGGGATGTGGATGGCGCCGTCGATCATGCCGGTCTCCAGCTCGTCGGACTCCCGGACGTCGATGATCTGCACGTGCTGATCGGCGGCCAGGAGGTCGGCCGTGGTGATTTCCTTCAAGGGGGTGCTCCTAAATGTGGGATGTGCGCCCGGCCGGGGACCGGCGTCGGACGGGAAAGGGACGTCTCCCCTCAACGGTACAGAGGAAACCCGGGGCGTGCCGACGCACCGGTGGCTATGCTGAAGGCGTGAACGCACCCCTTGCCCCGCGCGCCCGCACCGTCGATGTTGAGGATGTGGAACGCTTTGACGCCTTGCTCGAGGCCGGCGCCGCCTCCATGCACGGCTGGCATTTCCAGGCCGTGGACTTGCGCGGGCGTTCCAGCGAGCTGGTGCGGCTGCGGGCGTCGGGCGCCATTTTCATGGGCTGCACGTTCGCCGAGGGAATCGAGGAACTGCTGCGCTCCCGCGGGGCGTTGATCTTCCCCACGCTGCCGCACATCCCGTTCAACGCCTACCGGGGACGCCTCTATACCGGGGCGGAACTGTACGCGGGCATCAGCGGCACCGAGTATGAGGCCGTCCCGGACGCCAGGATCTACCAGTGGACCATGCAGGCAGGCTCTGGCCGTGCCTTGAACGCCACGCTTGCCACGGCCATGCACGATCACGCGATTTCCGACGCCCTTGACGACGTCCTTGACGGCTGCGCGGCCGCGGGGACTCCCGTGGTGGGCGTGATGGGCGGGCATGTGGCCGCCCGCGGAAGTGCCGAGTATGCCCAGGCCGCCCGCTTGGGCCGTTCGTTGGCCCGCCAGGGGTTCATGGTGGCCACGGGCGGCGGCCCCGGCGCCATGGAGGCCGCCAATCTGGGCGCGTATCTGTCCACGTACGACGACGACGCCCTGGACGGCGCGCTGGCCACCCTGGGTGCCGTGCCCGGTTTCCGGCCCTCGATCACCGAATGGGCCCGTGCGGCGCAGGCGGTCCTGGCCGGGTATCCGTCGGGTGCGCCGAGCATCGGCATCCCCACCTGGTTCTACGGCCACGAACCGCCCAATGTGTTCGCCACCCACATCGCCAAGTACTTTGCGAACTCCATCCGGGAGGCGGTCCTGCTGGCACGCTCCAATGGCGGGATCATCTTCCTGCCCGGCGCGGCCGGCACGGTGCAGGAGATCTTCCAGGACGCCTGCGAGAACTATTACGCGGCCGACGGCGCCGTCACCCCGATGATCCTGGTGGGCAGGACGCATTGGGAGCAGGAATTGCCCGTGCAACCGCTGTTGGCGGCGCTGGGGCGGGGCCGGGCCATGGCGGCGAATGTGCACGTCGTCGAAACCGTCGACGAGGCGTGCGCGGTGCTCGCCTCCCGGCCCACCCTGTTGCAGTAGCTGCTAGCCGATGACCGATCCGAACAGCAGGCCCAGCACGTAGGTGGCCGCGGCTGCACCCATGCCGATGCCCAGCTGGCGCAGGCCACGCCACAGCGGTGATGCCCCGGAGAGCAGGCCGACGACGGCGCCCGTGCCCATGAGCGTCAGGCCCACCAGGGCGCAGGACAATGCCAGGGCGCCGATGCCCGTCATGCCGAACAGGAACGGCAGGATGGGGATGATGGCGCCGGAGGCGAAGAAGCAGAAGCTGGAGCTTGCCGCACCCCAGGCGGTGCCCAGGGTTTCGTGGTCGTCGGCTTCCTCGAACTTGTCCGGCTGCAGGGACAGGCTGGGGTCGCAGTCGCAGGTGAACTGGCCCATGCGTTCGGCTGCCCGGTGCTCGGCCGTTTCACGGGACATGCCGCGGGCCAGGTAGACCAGCACCAGTTCGTTGTTCTCGAGGTCCAAGGACGGTGCCGCGGACAGCGTGACCTGGGTGGGGAGGGAGGCGTCGAGCAGTTCGCGCTGGGACCGGACGGAAACAAACTCCCCGGCACCCATGGACAACGCCCCGGCCAGGAGCCCGGCGATGCCGCTGAACAGGACCACCTGGCTGCCCACGCCGGTGGCCGCCATACCCATCACCAGGGACAGGTTGCTGACCAGGCCGTCGTTGGCGCCAAAGACGGCGGCCCGGAACGAACCGGAGAGCCGGTTGCGCCCGCGCGTGGCAAGCCCGCGGACCACTTCCTCATGGATCGCCTCGTCGGCGGCCATCGCATCGGTGGCGTCGACGTCGGACGCGTAGGGGGAGCGGGATTCGGAGCGCTGCGCCAGGGCCAGCACAAAGACGGAGCCGAAGCGGCGGGCCAGCAGGCCCAACAGCCGGTTGCGGGCCGAAGGGTGCACGGCATGGTCGGCATGTTCGCCGAGCAGGTTCAGCCAGTGCTGTTCGTGCCGGCCTTCGGCCTGGGCCAGGGCCAGCAGGATGGCTTTTTCCTCGCCGTCGCGGCGTTGGGCAAGATCACGGTAGACGGACGCTTCGGCCCGTTCATCGGCCAAATATTGTCGCCACCGCTTGATTTCAGCGGGGGTGGGTACACGCTCGGGCATGATGGGATCTCCTCAAGTCAGCCCTCACTGTAGCGCGAATCGGCGCGGTTTTTCGGCCGGTACTCCTTGGGAAAAAGTTTCGGCGCACCGCATTTTCGCGGTCGCTTAGAACCGCTGGAGTTTGAAGCCGAGGCCCCGGCCGGAGCGGACTCCGGTCTGCGCCACGGTGACCACCAGGGTGCCGATTTCCGGGATCCAACGGGCCGGGCGCACGGCCTGCGCGAGGGCGTCGAGGAGCTGGGCGGGCTCGGCGGACCAGTAGGCGTGGTGCCCGGCAGGGGTGTGGAAGGCGACCGTGCCAAGGTTGGCGTCCACGGCGGGCAGCACGGGAATGCCGGGTGCGGCAGGGGCTGCTGCGGCGGGCGCGGGGGAGGTGCGGCGGGTGCGGTTAACGGAAAGGACAGTCATCATCAAGGCCTTTGGGAGTGCTCTTACCCGCGGATCCAGTCACCGCTGGTCACTTCCTCATCCGAGCCACCCTGCGAACATGGGGTTGGCGTGCGGCCAGTCGGAGCTTGGCGCCGCATCTCTTGAAGCTGCTCACAAGGCTACTGCCTTAAAGCGCGTGGGCGGTGGTTTGCGTAATAAATTACGCAAACCACCGCCCCAGCCGCTCCCACTGCTCGCAAGCTCGCAGCGGGCCCCTCGCGGCTGTGGGCCCAAAAATGTGGCTCCACCGCACGGGGGCGTGTGCCTGGTTAGCCGTTGACGACTGACTTGATGTCGTCGGCGTTGGAGTCCGTGGCCGCAGCGGCCAGGCGGTCGTCCCAGCCCTTGCGGATGTGGGCCGGGGTGGGCGGGCTCAGCAGCGACACTACTACGTAGACCACCAGGGAGGCGGCCAGGCCGAAGTAGATGGGTTCGTTGGCGTAGATGCCGTCGTTGAACGGGTCGAGGCTGTGCAGCACGCCGGTGCCGTAGAGGACCAGCAGGCCCAGGGTGACCGCGCAACCGGCGGCCATGGACCAGGCAGCGCCCAGTCCCGTGCCGCGCTTCCAGACAAGGCCGCCGATGATGGCCACGAGCAGGCCGCCCACCAGGATGTCGTAGGCCACGGTCAGGGCAAACACGACGTCGGAGGCGAGGATGGAAATCAGCACCACCAGCAGGCCCAGGCCCAGCACGTACATGCGGTTGCCCTTGATGTCGTGCTCGGGGTTGGAGGAGTCGGAGTTGTCGATCTTCTTGCCGAACCAGCTGGCCACGAACGGGACCACGTCGGCGCGGGCCACGGTGGCGGCGGCGATCAAGGCGCCGGAGGCGGTGGACATCATGGCGGCCACGGCGGCGGCCATGACCAGGCCGCCGATGCCGATGGGCAGGATGTTGGTGGCCACCTCGGCGTAGACGGCGTCCTTGCCGAGTGAGGCAACGTCAATGTGCGGCAGTGCCACGCGGGCGGCGAGGCCGATCAGGGCGCCGGCCACACCGTACAGGATGCAGTAGATGCCGGCCGTGGAGCCGCCCCAGCGGGCCACCGTGGGGTTCTTGGCGGTGAAGACGCGCTGCCAGATGTCCTGGCCGATCAGGATGCCCAGCGTGTAGACCACGAAGAACGTCACGATGGTGCTGACGCCGATCCCGTCCCACTGGAAGAAGCTCGCGTCGAGGCGGGACTTGATGCCGTCCAAGCCGCCGGCGGCGTTGAAGGTGAAGGGGAGCATGAGGAAGAAGATGCCCACGGTCTTGATGATGAACTGGACCTGGTCGGCCAGGGTGATGGACCACATGCCGCCAATCGTGGAGTAGACCAGCACAATGGCGCCGCCCACCGCGATGGCCAGCCAGCGCTCCCAGCCAAACAGCACCACGAAGATGGTGGCGTAGGCGCCCGTGGACGTCGCGGAAATCATGATCGTGTAGGCGAGCATCACGATGCCGGAAGCCTTGGTGGCTTCCTGGCCGTAGCGCAGGCTCAGCATCTGGGAGACCGTGTAGATCTTCAGCTTTTGGATGGTGCCGGCAAAGAGCAGGCTCAGCAGCAGCACGCCCACGCCAATAGCGACCACGAGCCACATGCCGGAGATGCCGAACTTGTAGCCAAGCCCGACGCCGCCCACGGTGGAGGCGCCGCCGAGGACGACGGCGGCCATGGTGCCCGTGTAGAGGAAGGGGCCAAGGCGGCGGCCGGCCACGAGGAAGTCGCTGTTGTTCTTGGTGCGCGACTTACCCCACCAGCCAAAGGCCAGCATGGCCACCAAATAGATGACGACAATTGCAATGTTCAGGCTCACGTGTGTCTCCAGGGTGCGGTGGGGAAGATTCCCCATAAAAATTGCCCGTTAGGCAACATGTGTTGTCCATTAGGCTAAACTGTGATTGAGCTTACAGTCAAGATGAAAGTGTTGGCGGGCTCGCCGTATAGAGTCACCGTGGGCGGATCCGCCCGATCAGAAGGAGCGAACATGAAAGCGTTGCCCGTGGAGCCCAGTGCGGCGCCGGTGGCCATAGGGTCGCGAATCCGGGCCGCCCGCCAGTCACAGCGACTCACCATTGAGCACGTGGCGGACGCGACAGGCCTGACCAAGGGTTTCCTGAGCAGGGTTGAGCGCGATCTCACCTCTCCTAGTGTCGCGTCATTGGTGACGTTGTGCCAAGTTCTCTCCGTGTCCATCGGCGACCTTTTCGCGGTCCCCGAGACGCACCTCACACGCGCCGGCGAGGGGCCCCGAATCTCCCTGGGCGGCGAGGGCATCGTGGAGCGACTGCTCACCGCCCGGTCCGAACGCAGGCTGCAAATCCTGGCCGCCACGATTGAACCCTATGGAAGCGGCGAATCCGAACTTTATGCCGTGGACTGCGACGTCGACGTGCTGCACATCATCAGCGGCGAACTGACCCTGATCATGACCCAGGACTCGTACGACCTCAAGGCCGGCGACACCCTGTCCTTCCCCGGCCGTGAGCCGCACTCCTGGGAAAACCGCTCGGCCACGCCGGTCGAGGCGCTGTGGATCCTGGTGCCCGCGGCCTCCGGTTCGGCCGGGTAGCCGCTTATCTTCACGCCAATTCCCTACGCGGCCTCCGGGTTTCTCCAAGCCAACTCATAGCAAACACGTGGATTGTTAAGGTCAAGAAGACCAAGCCCATGTGGGCCCGTGAGAGTGGAACCCGGCCATGAGAACAAGCAGGAACGGCAAGAAGATCGCAGCAGCGGTCACCACCGTGGTGGCGTTTGGGACCCTGGGCGTGGCCGGTGTGGGAAGTGCGGGGTTCTACGAAGCCATCGCCTCCCGCGGCACCTCCACCGTGAAGAGCACCCCAACACCCACCGCCACAAGCACGGCAACGGCCAGCCCCTCAACAACGACGCCGGAAAGTTCCGGCAGTTCAAGCAGCTCCGGTAGCTCCAGCGGTTCGGACAGTTCAGGCAGCTCAAACAGCTCCAGCGGGTCCGGAAGCTCCAGCGATTCGGGCGGCTCCATCTACTCGGGCAGCGGCGGCTCCAGCCACTCCCAGTCGGCGGGATCCTGACCATGGCAGGCCTCGGAGACCTCAGCGAACAAAGCTGGTCCGCGCACTCCTGGCGGGTGTGGGGCCTCGACGCCTCGCTGGTGGTCACCGCGCCCGCACAACTCCAGGCGGCCGTGGGCATGGCGCGCTGCGCGCTCGACGCCGTCGACCTCGCCGCCAGCCGCTTCCGTGACGATTCGGAACTGGCCGTTCGCCGGGCGGAGCTGGTGCACGGCGCCACGGTGTCCCCGCTGCTGGCCACGCTGATGGAGTCGGCGCTGGCCGCGGCCCGCTGGACCGGCGGCGCCGTGGATCCCACCCTGGGCAACGACCTCATCACGCTGGGATACGACAAGGACTTCGCCGCACTCGCTCCGGACAATGGAGCCGCCACCGGGGCTGTTGGCCTTGCGCCGCAGGCATGCCGGCCAGCCCGGAGTGTGCCTGGGTGGGAACGCATCAGCCTGGACGGCCGCTTCCTGACCGTCCCGGCCGACATCACGATCGACCTGGGCGCCACGGCCAAGGCTGTTGCAGCCGACCTGGCGGCGGCGCGCATCGCCGAAGCCCTGGGCTGCGGGGTGCTGGTCAACCTGGGCGGCGACCTCGCCACGGCCGGTCCCGCCCCGGACGACGCCGGCGGCCGCTGGCAGATCCTGGTCCAGGACACGGCGGACGACCCCGCCCAGCAGGTCGCCGTACCGGCCGGCGGTGCGCTGGCCACCTCAAGCACCGTCAAGCGGCGCTGGCAGCAGGGCCATGCCGTGCGGCACCACATCCTCGACCCCCGCTTTGGCCTGCCCGTGGACGCTGTGTGGCGCAGCGTCTCCGTGGCTGCACCCACCGCGCTCGCCGCCAACGCGTTCAGTACGGCGGCGATCGTCAAGGGCCATGCCGCCGTTGCCTGGCTGCGCGGCGAGGGTTCCAGTGCACGCCTTGTTGATCAACAGGGCAGGGTCATCACGACGGGCGACTGGCCCGCCCAGGCCCCGGCGGACGCGCTCAGGACGGCAGAGGCGGTGGTGAGCCGTGGATGACGCACTGTGGGCCTTTGGCCGCGTGAGCGGGTTTGTCTCGATGGTGTTGCTGACCGTCGCGCTGATCCTGGGCATCCTGACCCGCTCCGGCCGGCCGTTGCCGGCCCTGCCCGGGTGTCGATCTCCCTGCTTCACCGCAACATCTCCCTCATGGCGGTGATCTTCCTGGTCTTCCACGTGGGTTCGCTCATGCTCGACTCCTTTGCCCGGCTAAACCCGGTGGATGTGGTGGTGCCGTTCCTGGGCAGTTACAAACCGTTCTGGCAGGGACTCGGCACGGTGGCACTTGACCTTTTGGCCGCCGTCGTCCTGACCAGCATGTTCCGGCAACGCCTGGGGCAACGCGGATTCCGCCTGGTCCACTGGCTGAGCTACGCCATGTGGCCCGTGGCGGTGGCCCACTCGCTGGGCAACGGCAGCGACGGAACCAGTGCCCCCGTCATCGCCGCGACCGTCGTGTCGGTGGTGGCCGTGCTGGCCGCCGTCGCATGGCGGGTCTCGGCGGGGTTCCTGGAGACGGCCAAGCTGCGCACGGGGAGGCTGCCATGACCGCGAGGGTGGAGGAACCGGTGGATGAGACCGTGCCGGCCCTCGGAGCAACCCGGCTTTTTGCCGCGGGCGGGCAGGCCGGATATGCGACGCACCGCGCCACCTTCGGGGAGCTGCCGTGGCGCGAGTTGGAGACCACGTTCCTGCCGGAACTGGAGGCATCCGGGCTTTCGGGCCGCGGTGGCGCCGCATTCCCGGCGTGGCGGAAAATGGCACTACTGGCCGGTGCCCGGCGAACGGGCCGGCGCGTGCCGCGGGCTTCGACCCCCGTGCTCATCGCCAACGGCGCCGAAGGGGAGCCGCTGAGCGTTAAGGACGCCACGCTGCTGCACAACGCCCCGCACCTGGTCATCGACGGGCTGCTGGCCGCCGCAAAGGTCACCGGCGCCCGCACCATCTTCATCTACACGGGCGTCGGCAACCTGGCACCGGTGACAACGGCGCTCGCCGAACGTGACGACGCCGGGGCGGTGACCCTGGTGGAGGCGCCCGATACCTTCGTCGCCGGCCAATCCAGCGCCGTCGTCAACTTCCTGGAAACCGGCCGGGCCCTGCCACGAACCATGGCCACGAGGCTGGGCGAGGCCGGATTCAAGGGCCGGCCCACGCTGCTGAGCAATGTGGAAAGCTGGGCGCACATGGCTTTGATCGCCCGCTACGGCGCCGCATGGTTCCGGGCGCAGGGGACGCAGCCTGATCCCGGTACCCGGCTGGTGTCGATTTCCGGGGACGTCCCCGCGGAGACGGTGCTTGAGGTGCCCGGCGGAGCCCCACTGGAGGCGGTGCTGGCGTCCGCCGGGGTAGGGCCCGACGCCGTTGGCGCGGTTTTGGTGGGCGGCTTCCACGGCCGCTGGGTGCGGCCCGCTGGAATGCGCCTTGCTGCGGGGGAGCAATCCGCCCAAAGCGTCCGGCCCGGCGCGGGAGTGCTGCACGTGCTGGGCCACGGACGGTGCGGGCTGGCCGCGACGGCCACCATGGTCAGTTATTTGGCGGGGGAGTCGGCGCGGCAATGCGGCCCCTGCCTGTTTGGACTGCCCGCGCTGGCCGGGCTCATGGGCAGGCTGGCTGCGGGTGCCGGCGCCGGCCGGGCGGACGCCGATTTGGTGGCTGAGGTGCAGCGCATGGGTGAGCTGGTGGCTGGCCGGGGCGCCTGCCACCACCCCGACGGTACAGTCCAGCTGATCCGCAGCGCCCTGGAAACGTTTGCCGACGACGTCCCGTGGCACCTGGCCGGGCAGTGCCTCGCCGGGCAGCACCTGGCTGAGGGAGGATCACGATGACCACGCGCAACGCCGCACCGGCGGCCCGGCTGCACATTGACTGGACCCGGTGCGACGGCCGCGGGCTGTGTACCGAACTGCTCCCCGAAGCCCTGGCCCGCGACGACTGGGGCTACCCGGTCACCGTGCCCGGGCGGGCACGCTTGGATGCCGACAAAAGCGCAGTGCCGATCACGGGCGCCGAGATTGCGGCCGCCGTCGACGCCGTAAACCTGTGCCCCGTGCTGGCGCTGCGGCTCAGCAGGCCACAGGATTAGCGGCCGGCTGAGCCGCAGCGGCTTGGCCAATGGGGGGCGGGGGATCAGCCCACGTGCACCCAGGGGCGCTTGGTCAGTTCGGGTTCGGCCTCGCGCAGCACCTCGCGGGTGACCGGGGCGATCTCGCCTTCACCAATGAACAGGAACCGCAACAGGTTGAAGATCGGGTTGCCTTCGGTCCAGCGGAAGTAGATGTGCGGGATCAGGCCCGTGGCGTCGCGGATGTGCAGCAGTACGGCGGCAATCGTGTTGGGCACGTTGGAGCTGTGGACCTCCAGGATGTTGAAGCCGTGGCGCACCACGCCGCGCACCTCGAGGGCTGTCTCAAAATCGGAGGAGTCGTCCACGATGACCTCCATGAACAACACGTCCCGGGGGTTGCCCATCTCGTTGACCGTCACCGCATGGTTGAGCTTGCGCCGGTACGACGCCGCGTTGCGGGTCTTGGGGTCGTGGGAGATGATCCGGATGGCGCCCTCGTCCAGGGCGGCCACGAACTTCATGGCGGCCTCGTCCATGCGGATGTAGGTGGCGCGCAGCTCGAAGGCGCGGCGCACGCGCGAGAGCAGGCTGACCACCACAATGCCGAGGATGAACAGCAGGGCAATCTTCAGGCCGTCGGGGCGTTCAAAGGAGTTGAGCACGGTCGTGTAGATGAACGCCGCGGAGACGATCCCGAAGCCGATCATCTTCCCGCGTTCCTTCTTGCGACGTGCCGAAAGGGTCACGGCAATCGCGGCGGAGGTGATCAGGACCAACACGCCGGTGGCATACGCACCGCCCTGGGCATTGACGTCGGCCTTGAATACGAGGGTGATGATGACCGCGACCACGGAGAACACGAGCACCAGCGGGCGTACGGCCCCGGCCCACGCGGGGGCCATGCCGAAGCGCGGCAGGTAGCGGGGCACCAGGTTCAGCAGCCCGGCCATGGCCGAGGCGCCGGCAAACCAAAGGATGGCGATGGTGCTGACGTCGTAGACCGTGCCAAATCCCTCGCCGAGCAGTTGGTGGGCCAGGAACGCCAGGGCGCGGCCGTTGGCGGCGCCGCCCGGCTGGAATTCCGCGGCCGGGATCAGGATGGTGGTGGCCAGCGACGAGGTGATGAGGAAGGTGCTCATGATGAGCGCCGCCGTCGTCAGCAGCCGGTGGGCGCCCCTGATGCGGCCTTTGGGGTTGTCCTCGGTTTCGCCGGGGTCGCCCTGGATCTGCGGCATGACGGCCACGCCGGTCTCAAATCCGGACAGGCCAAGAGCAAGGCGCGGAAAGACGATCAGCGCCACGGCGATCACCATGATGGGGTTGCCGTGTTGGGTGGTCAGCGCCGTCCACCAGTCGGTGGTCAGCAGCGGGCTGTGGACCACATTGACCATGGCGACGGCAATGACCGCGAGGTTGAGGGCAAGGTAGACGCCCACCAGGACCACGGCGATCCCGATGGCTTCCTTGAAGCCGCGCAGGAACACGGCGGCCAGTGCGGCAACCAGCACCAGGGTGATGATCACGTTTTGGCCCTCGAGGAACTTCGGCGCAAACGGGTTTTCGATGAGGTGGGCCGTGGCGTCGGCGGCGGAGAGCGTGATGGTGATCATGAAGTCCGTGGCGGCAAAGCCCAGCAGCGCCAGCACAAAGAACTTGCCCCACCATTTGGGCAGCAGGCGTTCAAGCATGGCGATGGATCCGGCGCCGTGCGGGCTTTCATTGGCCACGCGGCGGTACACGGGCAGTGCACCGAAAAGGGTCACGATGACCAGGACGATCGTGGCCAGCGGGGCCAGGACGCCGGCCGCGAGGGCGGCGATGGCGGGCTGGTAGCCCAGGGTGGAAAAGTAGTCCAAACCGGTCAGGCACATGACGCGCCACCAGGCGTGCCGCTTGTGTCCGGGATCGGGGCGGCCGTGGGGTCCCTGGCGCTTGCCCGAGCTTTCCGGCATGCCTTGCATCAACCATTGGCGCAGGGCCTTGGTACCGGCGGGCTTTTTGTGATCCCCCGGTTCCGATGGTGCATGGGAGAGGGATGTCACGTCCGGTTTCCTTTCGGCCAAACCGCCCCGTGCGTCAAATCTGCACAGTCGCGGCAGAGTGAGACTAACACCGGTTTTTCCCCGTGAAGGCGGTCTTGACGAAATCTTTACACCCCATTTGTGCACGAGGGACTGGAGTGGGCTGGAATTATCCATGGTGAAACTTTTGGTTCACATTAGGCAACTTCGGTTGTACGATGGTGACCAATGACCGTGTGTGACGCACGTCAACTGCGAAGAAACGAGGACGTCCATGAAAGAGCTCCGCATTGAGGCCAACGGCAACCTTGGCCCCATCGATTCCTCCCGCATCCCGCGCTACGCGGGCGCGGCGACTTATGCGCGCCTGCCGCGCCTGGACCAGGTAGCCAAGGCCGACGTCGCCGTCGTCGGCGTCCCCTTCGACAGTGGGGTCTCCTACCGCCCCGGCGCCCGCTTTGGCGCCAACCACGTGCGCGAGGCCTCCCGCCTGCTGCGCCCCTACAACCCGGCCTGGGATGTTTCCCCGTTCGAGAACTGCCAGGTGGCCGACGCCGGCGACATGGCCGTGAACCCCTTCAACATCAACGAGGCCATCGAAACCATCCAGGCGAACGCCCTGGACCTGACGGCCGGCGGCGCCAAGCTGCTGACCATCGGTGGAGACCACACCATCTCCCTGCCGCTGCTGCGCGCCGCCGCCGAGCGCGCCGGCGAGCCCGTGGCCATGCTGCACTTTGACGCACACCTGGACACCTGGGACACCTACTTTGGCGCCGAGTACACGCACGGCACCCCGTTCCGCCGCGCCGTCGAGGAAGGCATCCTGGACACCGAGGCCATCTCCCACGTGGGAACCCGCGGCCCGCTGTACGGCAAGAAGGACCTGGACGACGACCACCGCTTCGGCTTCGGCATCGTCACCTCCGCCGACGTCTACTACCAGGGCGTGCTGGAAACCGTCGCCAAGATCCGCGACAGGATCGGCAACCGTCCGCTCTACATCTCCGTGGACATCGACGTCCTTGACCCGGCCCACGCCCCCGGCACCGGAACCCCCGAGGCCGGCGGCATCACGAGCCGCGAGCTGATCGAGATCATTCGCGGATTCCGCGGCATGAACCTTGTTGGCGCCGACATCGTGGAGGTGGCCCCGGCCTACGACCACGCCGAAATCACCGGCGTCGCCGCCAGCCACGTGGGCTTTGAACTCGTCACCCTGATGGCCGACAACCACGTTGCCGGCGACCGCTTCGGCACCCCGAACGGCTACGCCGCGCAGGCCCTCGACGCCGAACCGCACCGCCGCACCGCCGGCTTCGCACCCGCGGTGGTCGAGCCTGTCGAGACCAAGGACGGCGCCAAATGACGGATCTGCAAAACCCGGTTGCCGAGGCCGCCTCAGAGGCTGCCGTCCAGCGCAACGGCGGGGACCTCGTCGTCGAGACCCTGGCCGCGCTGGGCGCCAAAACCGTTTTCGGCATCCCCGGCCAGCACGCGCTGGGCCTCTTCGACGCGCTGAGCCGTTCACCCCTGCACTTCGTGTCCTCCCGCGTGGAGAACAACTCCGCATTTGCCGCGGACGGCTACTCCCGCGCCACGGGCGAGGTGGGTGTGCTGTTCCTGTCCACGGGCCCCGGCGCGCTGACGGCCCTGGCCGGACTGCAGGAAGCGTACGCCACCGGCGTGCCGATGATCGTGGTGGCCAGCCAGATCCCGCTGGAAGGGCTAGGCGCCCGGCGCAAGGGCATGCTGCACCAGCTCGATGACCAGAAGGCCTCCGCCGCCAACGTCACCAAGAGCCAGCGGCTCATCCAGCACGCTTCCGGCATTCCTTCCGCGATCCAGGATGCCTGGACCGAGGCTGTGTCCTCGCCGCAGGGACCGGTTTGGGTCGAGGTGCCGCAGAACGTGCTGCTGGATCCCATCTTTGTGCCCGCCGTCGAGGACGCCCTGGCCGAGCCGTTCGACAACCCGCCGCGCGTGGAACTGGTGCGCGAGGCCGTCAAGTGGCTCTCCGCCGCCGAACGCCCCGCCATCGTGGCCGGTGGCGGCGTGCGACGCGGCCGGGCCGAGGCCTCGCTGCTCTCCATCGCCGAGAAGCTCAACGCCCCCGTGGTGAGCACCCCCGGCGGCAACGGCGCCTTCCCCTGGAACCATGAACTCTCGCTGCAGTCGTGGATGGAGGACCGGTACGTCACCGAGGTCCTCGAAGACGCCGACGTGCTCGTGGTCATCGGCTCGTCGCTGGGCGAGGTGGCCAGCAACTACTTCACCATGGAGCCGCGCGGGCGCATCATCCAGATCGACGCCGAACCCCGCGTCCTGGAATCCAACCGGCCCGCCCTGGGCATCCGGGCCGACGCCGGCCAGGCACTCAGCATGTTGGACGCCTCGCTGACCGAACCGCACGGTGACCGGGCCAACTGGCACGGCGCCACGCCGCAGGCAGTGGTCGCGGAGACGCTCGCCAAGGTGCAAGCCCGCCTCGACGGCCAGGACCTTACGCTGGAACGGAAGTTCATGGCGGACATCCGCGAGGCAGTCCCCGCGGACATGCAGACGTTCTGGGACATGACCATTTCGGCCTACTGGGGCTGGAGCTGCTGGGACGCCCGCGACGGCCAGTTCCATTCCGCCCAGGGCGCCGGCGGCCTCGGCTATGGCTTCCCGGCGGCCATCGGCGGCGCGTTGGGTCTGCAAAGTGCCGAAAAGCCCGCCCGGGTACTGGCAGTCTCCGGTGATGGTTCCTCCATGTACTCGATCGCCGAACTTGCCACGGCCCGCCAGCACAATGCCCCGGTCACCTGGCTCATTGTGGACGACGGCGGCTACGGCATCCTGCGCGAATACATGGTGGGCACCTTCGGCAAGGCCACCCACACGGAGCTGGCCCGGCCGGACTTCGTGAAGCTGGCCGAGTCCTTCGGAGTCCCGGCCAAGCGCGTAAAGCCCGAGGACGTCGGGGGCGCGCTCAAGGAGGGCTTCGCGGCGGACGGGCCCAACGTCGTCGTCGTTGACGTGCTGCTGAAGATGTTCGGCCCCACGCACCTGGACTAGTCCCCACGCCCTCCCGGCGCTCGTTCCTCGCGGTGGGGCCCTCGGGCGCGTGGGTCCAGCCCGCCTTCGTGCCGAACGTACATTGGGTGTTGATCCGCAGTCCGCGGATCAACACCTAATGTACGTTCGGCGGGGTGCCACGGGCCCACCTAGAATGGGCAGCATGGCACACATTTACCAGGCAACCCTGAGCCCCAACAAGATGGAACTGCTGTCCGTTTGGCTGCCCGCGCAGCCGTGGTTCCGGGAAGGCGATCCTGCGCTGCACCAGGTGGGCGCCTACCGCTTTGACGATCCGGCCGGCGAGGTCGGCATGGAAACCATCCTCGTGGCGGCCGGCGACACCGTGCTGCAAAACCCGCTCACGTACCGTGGTGCGCCGCTTGAGGGCGCCGAGCAGTGGCTCATCGGCACCATGGAACATTCGGTGTTGGGTACGCGCTGGGTCTATGACGCGTGCGGCGACCCCGTTTATGTTGCCGAACTGGCTGCGGCTCTCGTGGCGGGCCGGCCGCAAGCGGAGGAAATGGTCGACGTCGACGGGCAGTCCGTCCGTCGTGAGCCGAGCGTGCGGGTGCAAAGTTCAGCTTCCGCGGCCACCGACGCTCCCGTTCCGTCCGGTGCGCTGTCCGTGACCACGGCCGGCGGCGTGACAACCATCAGCGACGGCGAATTGGAGTTGTCGGTTCTCCGGGTCCTCGACCTTGGCGGGAGCACCACGAACACGCAGACCCTGACCGCAACCTGGGACGGCCAAACCGTTCCGGTCCAGCTGGCGTCCGCGAAGCCGGCGGTCTAACCTCCCGGCAACTTGCGCCTAGTCCTCGGCGCCGGCCAGGAATTCGGCCAGCGACTGGGGTGGGTGCCCGGTGATCTCCTCAACGGAACTGCTCACGTGTTCCATGGCCCTGGAGGCGATGGCCGTGTAGGTGGACACCCACGCGTCGTATTGCCATTGCGGGGCCTCCCATGCTTTCCGGGACTCATACGCCTCGGCCACGGATTCGTTGTGGAAGGTGGTGGTCCTGCCGAGTCCCGTACTGAGGATTTCGGCGACCTCGCCCATGGTCAGTGCCTCGGGTCCGGTCAGTTCATAGCTGCGGCCCGCGTGGGCGTCGGGATTCTGCAGGATCGCGGCTGCCGCGGTCGCGACGTCCCCACGGGACACCAGCGCGGCCCGGCCCTCGCCCGCGGGACCCCGGATGACGCCGTCGTCGCCCACCATCCGGGACATGAAGTCCAGGTAGAAATTGTCGCGCAGGAACGTCCATGCCATCCCGGAGTCCTTGATCAGCTCTTCCGTGGCGAAGTGGTCCCGGGCCAGCGTGAAAACCGCATCCGGTGCCGCGGACATGAACGACGTGTACACGATGTGCCGGACGCCCGCGGCTGCGGCCCCGTCGATGAATGATTTGTGTTCGGCAAGCCTGGTGGCGCTCTCCTCCGCGGAGACCATGAGGACGGTCTGGATTCCCTGAAGGGCCCGCTCGACGCCGGACTGGTCACCGAACGCAGCCACGGCCACCTCCGCTGCGGCCAGTTTTGGCGCCCTGTCAGGATTGCGGACCAGGAGGCGCGCGGGGACGCCGGCGTCGGCAAGTGTGCGGGCCGCGTGGCCGCCGATAAATCCGGTGGCGCCCGTGACGGCGATGGTTGGCTGGCTCATGGGTCAATTAGATCGCCGGTTGGCGGGCTTGTCGAGGTCGGCTCCGCGCCTTGGCTGCCGTTGCCTTCGCCACCTGACTCTGACCGCTGCGATGATCGCGATTGCGGCCAGGACCGCCAGGACGGCGAACAGCAACCATGGCGCCTCGGGGTAGGTTACCGTGACGCCGCCGGTGTCATTGCACTCCGTAGTTGCGACGACGCACGATGCGGGGAGGGCGAACAGGACCATGGTCCCAGTCAATCCGGGTGCTCCCGGCCTGTACAGCACGGTTTGGCCACGAAGTGCATCAGTCCCGAGCTTTGCCGGTGGCAGTTGCGTCCATGGTGCTCCCCGGAGGGGCTACGGCGTCCACAACCAGCAATTCGCCGACCTCGCATTTCAAGACTTCGCAGATGGCGGCAAGGGTCGAGAAGCGGATGGCCTTGGCCCTGTCGTTCTTGAGGACTGAAAGGTTGGCGAGTGTGACCCCCACAGCCCGGCTCAGATCCGTCAGGGTCATATTGCGTTGTTCCAAAAGCCTGTCGAGCCGGCAATGGATCAGCTGTTCTTCGGATGGCTGGGCCGGCGCCATTACTAGACCAGCCCTTCCGTGTCGTGCTGCAGTTGGGCACCCTTGGCAAATACGGCGGTCAACAGCAGGAGGGTTACTCCCAGGACAATCGGAAGCAGGTCAATGCTATTCACAATGTAGTGATCGAGGCTGCCCTGGCCAATGGGGCTGTCAACAGTGAGGACGTTATCGAGGCTGTTGACGATGGAGAGCTTGCCCAGTCCTTCGAGGACCGGGCGAACTACGCCGATCAGCACCAGCAGCCCGCCCACATAGGCCATGGTGTGCGTTACGGAGCGGGCGAACGGTACTGACCGCGCCAGCCGCCAGCTCACGACCATGATGGCCAGGCAGACGATGATGGTTGCCAATGTTCCGAGAATTGATGCAGTGACATTTAGTGCGAGTGCGTCGCCCGGAATATGTTGGACAACAAGTTCGATGCTGGTGCCCGGTCCAATCCCATAGACTTCCGGGCCCAGGACGTTGGCACCGGAACCGGCCGCCGTGCTTACCCCCAAACTGGGCAACGTGATCTTGGTGCCCCCGGAAAACGCCCATGCAAGCGTGGTGACCAGATCGAAAAGTGCCGCGAGAACGGCGCCTGCGGTCACGGCCAACAACAGCCAAAGTCCGGTCTTGGTCGCCACATTCACCGATCGTTTGCTTGAGAGTACAGTTTGCATAACGTCACCCCTTATCGTTTATCAATGTATCGATAAACGATAAACTACTTGGTGTTGCGGCGTTCGTCAAGGATCTTCCGACGCCGGGTAGTCGGCAGGCTGTTGGCGCCCGTGGTGTGGGAGATCGCCTTATCCCATGCGCGCCGCCTAGGCTTGCCGCATGACTGATAGCCACATTGACATCGGGTGGGAATCCGCGCGGGCCACCAACCTTGAGAACTGGGAGGACCGCGTTCCCCTGCACGAGGAGGCGTATGCGATCGGTGCCCTGGATGATCCCGACCATTTGACCCGCGTCGTCCGGACCGATCTTGCCGCTTTGGCGCCATTCCTACCCAACGCCTCGATCGCCGGCCTTGATGTGTGCCATCTCCAATGCCACATCGGCACCGACACGCTGTCCCTGGTCCGTGCGGGTGCGCGGGTGACCGGCGTCGACTTTTCACCGGGAGCGCTCAGCTCAGCAGCCAAACTGGCCGAACGGCTGGGCCTGGACGCGAGCTGGGTTGAAAGCGACGTTCTGGACGCCCGAGCGGCCGTCGACGGCGATTTCGACCTGGTCTACACAAGCATTGGGACCATCACCTGGCTGCCGGACCTTGAGCGTTGGGCGGCCCAGGTGGCCGGGCTGCTGCGTGCCGGCGGGGTGTTCTACATCCGCGACGGGCACCCGTCCCTCTACTCCCTTGACGAAAATGCAGACGGCCTGCAACTTCGCTACCCGTACTTTGGCAACGGCCAGGCGCAGCTGTGGGACGAGGAATCGACCTACGCCGGCGACGGCAAGGTGGCGCACTCCAGGACGTATCAATGGGCGCATCCGCTCTCCGAAATCATCAACTCCCTGATTGGGGCGGGGCTGCAGATTCTTCGCCTCGACGAGGGCAGGACGCTGCCCTGGAAGTTCGCGCCGCGGATGATCGAGGAAGCGGACGGTTTTGCCTGGCCGGAATCCGAACGGGATCTTGTGCCGTGTACCTACACGATCGTTGCCCTGAAGGCAGGCAAATAGTCGAAGCCGGCCTAGCTGCCTTCGATGCGTGAGCGCAGGGTCGCCACGCCGGGGCCCTGCAAGTCCCCAAGGTAGGCGCCGCGTCCGGCCATCGCCATCACCAGGGCCAGGGTTGGCCCGGTCACCAGCGGTCCCGTGCCCGCCGCGAAGGGGCCGTCGTCGGCCTGCAACTGAAGCCCGGCAGCACGTGAACGGCTCGGCACCGCGAAGTTGCGTTGCGCAAAGAACTCCGCGACGGGCGTCAGGGCATCCACGCTCGGGAGGTGTGCAAGCCCCAGTGGGCGCCGGATGTCCTGGGCGTGCACCAGGACCTCGCCCAGATAGGCCGGGGTGTCGGAGGTCGGTGCAATCTTGCTGCGGATGACGGCGCGAAACCGCTCCAGCGTCTCGGCCGGGGTGGCTCCGAGGCGCTCCTGGAGACGCCGCTGGTTGTGCACGGCAGGCCGGAAACGCGCGCCGAGCATGCTGCGCAGCCACTGCGACTGGTTCGTGCTGGCTGCGGCGGTCAGATGGGCGACGACGTGCTCAACGTCCCACTGTCCGCACAAGGTCTCGTGGTGCCACTGCTCCGTGCTGAGCCCCTCCAAATCTTCCGCCAACGCAGCCCTTTCGGCATGCGCGAGAGCCCACAGGATGTCGTCCGAAGGTTTTGCCATAGCGTGTGGTCCCTTTGTTCCCTCGGCATGACTTCGTCGAAAAGAAGCCCGCGAATTCTCTGGTTGTTCGATCGATAGCTAACGATACTTGTTAAGGAACCCAGCAACCGTTAAGGGAGATATCCATGACTGACACACGCGTTGCCCTGGTCACCGGGGCAAACCAAGGAGTCGGCCGTCAGCTCGCGAAGGAACTCGTGGCGAACGGCCTGACCGTGTATCTCGGTTCGCGCGATTTCGCGCGGGGCGAGGCCGCGGCGGCGGAAATTGGGCCGAGCGCCATTCCAATCCAGCTTGACGTGACGGATGCGGCGTCGATCGCGGCGGCAGCTGCCCGGATCGAATCGGAGATCGGCCACCTGGACCTGCTGGTCAACAACGCCGGCATCGCGCAAACCCAGCAGCGCGTGTTGGGCTCGCCGGAGTACATGGCGGCCTCCCAGGCCAGCAACGCCTCGCTCGATGAAATCCGCGCGGTCTGGGACGTCAACGTCTTCGGCGTCCTTGCCGTCTACCAGGCCATGCTGCCGCTCCTCAAGAAGTCCTCGGACGCGCGCATCGTCAACGTCTCCAGCGGCGTCGGTTCGCTGGCAACCAACGCGGACCCCGGCTATTCCTACCGGACCATGTTCGGCCCGATCTATTCGGCGTCAAAGGCGGCCCTGAACGCCGTGACGCTGTCGATCATGATCGAGCTGCAGGATACGGACATCAAGGTCAACCTGGTTTCGCCGGGATTCACCAGTACCAACCTCAACGGCTTCGCCGGCACCGATTCCGTCGAGGACGGGTCCCGGGAGGTGGTGCGGGTCGCATTGCTCGGCCCCGACGGCCCCACGGGCACGTTTACGCGATGGGAGAATGCCACGATTCCATGGTGACCCACGCTTCGAGCAGGATTCGAGAAGCGCCGTGCCGGGCCGCCAACTAGCGTTGCTGCCATGACAACCATTGAATCCCTCACCTTGGAAGTGCCCGACGTCGCTTCCGCCGAACGCTTCTACGCCGCAGCCTTTGGGCTGGGCACCGAACTGCGGCTGCGCGCATCCGAAGCCCCGACCACGGGCTTCCGTGGCTTTACTGTCTCGCTGATCGTCTCGCAGCCCTCCACCGTCACCGCACTGGTCGATTCAGCCGTCGACGCCGGCGCGACCGTCCTGAAGCCCGTCAAGAAGTCGTTGTGGGGTTACGGGGGAGTCGTCCAGGCTCCGGACGGCGCCATCTGGAAGGTGGCGACGTCGGCGAAGAAGGAAACCGGCCCGGCCACCCGCCAGGTCGAACAAATCGTGGTGCTCCTGGCGGCCGCGGACGTTTCGGCGAGCAAGAAGTTCTACCTCGATCGGGGTCTCAGGGTAGGGAAGAGCTTCGGCAAGTACGTCGAGTTCGCCATGCCGTCGAGCCCCGTGAAGCTGGCGCTCTATGGACCGGCAGCCCTCGCCAAGGATGCCGGCGTCGCTCCCGAAGGCACGGGCTCGCACCGGCTCGTCCTTGGCAGCAGCTCCGGAGCTTTCTCCGACCCGGATGGGTTTAGCTGGGAGAGCGCAGTGTCGTAGGAGCCTGGGAGGGGGGTGTGTCCGGGGCGCGCCTTGACGCGTGCAAGTATGAATTCATGGAAATCCGATTCCCCCGTCCCCTGGCTCCGGGCGACACCATCGCCGTGACGTCGCCGTCGAGCGGAGTAGGTGAAACGCTACGGGGCCGCCTGAACTTTGCCGTGCAGGCCCTTCGCGAACGCGGATTCGTCGTCGAAATCGGTGACTGCATGGATGGTGCGGGGCACACCAGCGCACCCGTCGAAGAGCGGGCGGCGGAACTGATGCGAATGCTCCTGGACCCGGGAATTCGGGCGGTCATCCCTCCCTGGGGCGGGGTGACGGCCATTGACCTCATCCCGCACCTGGACCTCGACGCGCTGGCCCAGGCCGAACCGACCTGGTTCATCGGCTACTCGGACATTTCAACCCTGCTAGCGCCCATCACGCTCCGAACGGGGTGGCGACGCTCCACGGCAGCAATCTCCTGGATACCCCCTACGACGTTCCCGAACCGCTGATGTCCTGGATCGACATCGCATCCCTGCGGGCCGGCTCGTTCTTCCGGCAGTCCTCGCCGGGAAAGTACCGCGTCAATGATTGGGATGACTGGGAACGGACGCCCGACGTCACCGAACACTCCTGGAACGGCGACGGCGGGTGGGTGCGCCTTGATCGCGGCCAGGATCCCGTGAGCGTTCGGGGTCGATTGATCGGAGGGTGCATCGAGACGCTGGTGAACCTTGCGGGCACCCGCTATCTCGACGCCGCGCCCCTGCGCGAGGGTTCAGATGGTGCGTTGATTGTCTACGTCGAAGCGTCCGGGGTCGACGCAACCACCATCTGCCGGCATCTTCACGGCATGCGACTGGCCGGGTTTTTCGACGGCGCCCAGGCCGTGCTGGTGGGCCGCACGGGCGCACCGGACTCTCCGACGCTCACGCAACACGGCGCGGTTCTCGACGCGCTCGGATCCTTGGGCGTACCCATCATCGGCAACGTTGAATGCGGCCACGTGCCGCCGCAGCTGCCCATCGTCAATGGAGCGCTGGGGCACCTTGTGTTCAACGAGGACGTTCAGTACTTAGAGCAAACGTTGCGGTGAGCTGGACCGCCAGCTGCACCACGAACCGAACCCGAAAGTGTGAAACCATGCCCGCAAATCCTCTCGGTATTGCCCTGCGCAAGCGACGCGCCGGCCACCATATGCTCGCTTGGGCACGCGCCGATCTCCAAGCACCCGAGAACATGACGCTCACCAGCACTGCATTTGAGCACGGCATGCCAATCCCCGAACTGCACCGCGGGCGAATCTTCCGGCCCAACATCTCACCGGAAGTCAGCTGGACACAGCCGCCGGGTCCCACCGAGGAGCTGGTACTCCTTGTGCAGGACCCCGACGTCCCTTTCGGCGCGCCTGCCACGCATGCACTGGTCCGGGGCATCGATCCATCACTGACCGGGATTCCCGAGAACGCACTGGCCAGTCCGAGCCCCATCGTCGGGCTCAAACTTGGCCGGGGCGCCATCGGTCGCCGCGGTTGGGCCGGCCCCATGCCGGTCCGCTCCCACGGCCCCCACTCATATGTCTTCCAACTCTTCGCCCTGGACCGGCAACTCGAGCTGCCCGAAAAGTTCACGCTCACCGATACGCTCGCGGCCATGACCAGGCACCTCCTCGGACGTGCCCGGCTCGACGGTACCTACGAGATCCGCTAACTTCCGTCTCTGGGCAAGCAATTCGTCGGTCCTACCTCTGGAGGACTGGCAAGCCCAGCTTTGCGCAGACGTTGCTGGCACCGGGGATGACGGCGACGGTGTTGTCGATGACGCATTCAGCCAGCGGCGGGATGTAGTGGCCCGGGACGTTGGTGACCAGTTGGGCGGGGAATGGCTTGCCATTTGGGTCTCGGTCTCGGGGATCAGACTCGAGCATGACCGGTTTTGGTGACACGAAGCCTTGGGGGATGAGGCTGTTTGTGATTCCGTTCGGGTTCATGTCTCCGGTGTCCCACATCCTGGCGCAGATTCGTACCGGGTCCTTAACCTGGACCATACCGGCGTTTTCGTCATCCGGGTTCGGGTTGTTCTTCGCGTCAAAACCAACTTCCATGATGCCGGACGTGATGTAGGGAGGAATCTTCACCGTCTGACCCTCCGGTCCCGGATGCTCAGTGGTTAGATCGGCCAGGAAGTAGCAACGGATGTCCCGTTTGTCGTTGACGGTTGCGAAAACACTTCCCGTTGGTGGGGTTGAGCGATCGATCTTTGCCACCGTTTCGGTAGTGATCTCGTATGCGGTTTTGCTCGAGGGCGTATGAGTCTCCGCGGCCTGAGCAGTCGGTGTCCCGGCCCCCATCCCGAGTGTCAGAGTCGCTGTTGCCGCGACCGTCCCGGCTGCGCAGGTGAGTGCAGCTATGGAGAGAATTCTTGATGGTTTCTTCATGGTTTCCTCTATTTCTTCACTGCAGGTGATGAACTTTTTTCCAGGGCGGGGATGCCCAATTTCGCGCAAGTTTCCGGGGGCCCGGGGATGACGGCGACATTTTTGCCGACCACGCATTCGACTAAAGGCGGAATGTAGTGACCGGGGACGTTGGTGACTAATTGTGGAGGGAATGGATTACCATCTGGGTCACGATCCCTGGGGTCAGATTCGACCATCACCGGTTTTGGTGGGGCGAATCCCATGGGAATGAGGCTGTCGGTGATTCCGTTCGGGTTCATGTTGCCGGTGTCCCAGAGATCGGCGCAAATCTTCACTGGATCCTGAACTTGGAGCATCCCCGCATTTGGATCGTCGGGGTTCGGGTTGTTTTTCGCATCGAAGCCGACCTCCATGATCCCTGTCGTGATGTAGGGAGGCATTTTCACCGACGGATCCTCCGGTACCGGATGCTCGGTGGTCAGATCTGCCAGGTAGTAGCAGCGAATGTCTCGCGTGTCGTCAACGGGTTTGGTGGCCACGTAGATTCCGGCCGCCGTCGTCCCGGCCAGGGCGAGGCCCGCGACGGAGATGACCAATGGGGTCTTCCAGCGCTTCGCCGGCTTGGCGGTCCGGCGGGCTTCGCCCACGAGGAGGTTCCGGACAGATTGCCTGGTCTGGGCGGGGTACTCAATGTCGGAGAGATTCATGAAATCCTCGATTCAAAGGGTGTGTTCAACCGTTCCGCGGGAGCCAAATGCGGCGCCGCCAGCACGAGCTTTTTCCTGGCCCGGCTCAGTCGTGACCGGACAGTGCCGATCCTTACTCTCAAGACGGCGGCTGTTTCTTCGTAGCTGTAACCGTTCATGAAACAAAGAATCACAGCATCTCGCTCACCGGCGGTCAGTCCGGCCGCACCCCCGAGCAAGCGGCTAACCTCTGCTTCAGCGTCCAGGCGCTCAGCAATTTCCGCTGCATGGTCAGCGCCGTGTTCCGAATGCGGCAGGCGGGTGAGGAATTGTTCGTGACGGCGTTGTGAGCGTGCCCGATTCCGGTCAACATTGGTCGCCACACCCAGAAGCCACGGCAGAAGCGAGTCCCGTTCCAACTTGAGCTTGGTACGTTGCCGCCACGCCTCAAGGAAAGTCAGCGAGACCAACTCTTCGGCGTCATGCCACGACCGTGTCCTACTGAGCGCATATCTGAACAAGGCATCTGCATGCCTGTCGAACAGCGCACCAAGGGCGTCTGAATCCCCTTGAGCACACCGCCCCCACAGCACAAAGTCGCTATCCCCCATTAGTTTCATACTTAGTAGTGTCCACGACCAATGAATAAGTTCCCGAACCACGAAAGATTTCTCCTGAGGCATTCCACTCGTCGAAAAGCATTTTGTAGCGGGTCCCCGCCGGCCGTGACTTTCTGGCAGAATCTGGATTTCGGCATCACCAATTTCTCGGGGAGTAAGAATGGCAATGGTTTTTGGCCTCAAGGAGACACCACTGAAATTGATCATTTCCTTGGTGGTCGCATCCTCGCCCCTGGCGGCCTGCACTCCCATTGGTCCGGAGACAGACGGGCCACATTCTTCGAAAGCCCCGGCCACAACGAAATCGACGGCGACTGCGAATGATGCACTTGCGTGGGACAGCTGCATGGACCCGGTAATCAAGCCGGGGAAGCCTTCCAAAGAAGCAGCGAAGCTTGTCGCCGGAGCCCTTACGATCAACACGCCCGGAAGCACCGAAACCAGTGTCCTGCTTAACGATCCGGCCACGGTTCTCATCAGCTGGGACGGCGGCGGTCCCGCAACCTCACGCTTCAACGATCGCATCGGCGAAGCCATTGGGTACTCCGCGGAAGGGGCAACCGGGGTATCAATAGTGTTCTTGACCCTCTCGACGGCGCAAAACAAGTGGGCGCGTTCGTCCAGTACTCGGGCATCGAACCTGTCAGTGTTCCGGTCACTATCTCCTGTGGAGGGACCTTGACGTCTGTAGGTGTCGTCAATACGTGGAAAGTCCAGGAGTCCGGAATCATCGAGTGTGCGCTTCCCGCTGAAGGCAGCACCATGGCCTCTGAGGCTAAGAAACAATTCTGCCCTAAGTCCTAGTTCGGGTGCGGCACAGTCAGGCTTTGTGGACTCACCCGTTCCGAAGCTCAGGCGCCAGCCGTCAGATCTGTTTGTGCCGGGATTGAAAAATTCTGGGTGGCGGGAACTCGATCCGGCGGCCCAGCATGCTCACATTGCCGGAGCTAACGGAGTAGACCACGCTGGCGATGCGGGGCGCTCGTGCGCCAAGAATTGAACACGTTCAAAAACAGTGCTTTACTCGTAAGTGAACACGTTCAAAAGAGGGGATTGGCCATGGGTAACGGCAAGAGCGCCACAACGAGGGCCCTGGTGCTGGACACCGCCCTGGGCATGTTCCGCACCAAGGGCTTCGCGAAGACCACCATGCGGGGAATTGCCACCGAGGCCGGGGTCTCGCTGGGCAGCGCCTACTACTACTTTGCGTCCAAGGATGAGCTGGTGCTTGAGCTCTACCGGGAATCCGTGGCCGAACAGCATGCCCTGGCCAGCAAGGCGTTGGCCGGAACCACGGGCTTGGCCGCGAGGCTCAAGGCGGCACTCCACGCCGGCGTGGACGCGCTCACCCCGTACCACCAGTTCGGCGGGGCCCTCATTTCCAGTGCCCTCCCGCCGCAATCGGCCGTCAACCCCTTTGGTGAGGCATCGAGCCAGGCCCGGGAGGATGCCGTCGGCATCTTTGCCGAAGTGGTCGAAGGCGCCAAGGTTCCACCCTTCCTGCGCGCCCAGCTCCCCGAATTGCTGTGGCTGGCCTACATGGGCGTGGTCCTGTTCTGGGTCTATGACCGCTCAGAGAATCAGCGCCGCACCCGCACGCTGATCGACGGCGCCGCCCCACTGCTGGCGAAGCTCGTCTCCTTCTCCCGCCTGCCCGTGGTGCGGCCCATGGTCGAGGAAGCGCTGGCGCTCAAGGCCAAGGTGCAGGCATGAGAACCGCCGTCCTGGCCGGCGCCTCCGGATTCATTGGCAGCTATTTCCGCACCCAACTGGCCGACGCCGGTTGGCAGGTCCGCACGATCGGGCGCACTGGCGATGCCGTCTGGGGTGACACTGCAGCGATAACGGCACTCCTGGAGAATGTGGAATTGCTGATCAATCTGGCCGGAAAGTCCGTCTCCTGCCGATACACGGCGGCCAACAAGGCGGAGATCCTGCGCTCGCGGGTGAAGACCACGGCAGAGCTGGGCCACGCAGTGGCCGCCTGTACCAACCCGCCGCGCGACTGGTTCAACGCGAGCACCGGCACCATCTACCGTGACGCGCGGGACCGCCCCCAAACCGAGGACGACGGCGAGCTCGGCCAGGGCTTCTCCGTGGACGTGGCGCGGGGCTGGGAGGCGGCACTGGCGGCCGCCCCCACGCCCAAAACACGGAAGATCCCGCTCCGCATCACCATCGTCATGGGGCCGGCCGGCGGCGTCATGACCCCGTTCAACAATCTGGCGCGAAGTGGGCTGGGCGGACCCATGGGGGACGGCGGCCAAAAGTTCAGCTGGATCCACGTGGAGGACCTGTTCCGGGCCGTCATGTTCCTCCATGAAAACCCCCGGATCACCGGCCCCGTCAATATCGGCTCGCCGAATGTGGTGGACAACCGGGAGCTCATGGCAGGAGTCCGCCGCACCGTGCGCAGGCCGTGGGGTCTACCGACGCCGGCATGGCTGCTGAAACTCGGCGCCGTGCTGATCCGGACGGAAACGGAACTCGTCCTGAAAAGCCGCTGGGTGCAGCCGAAGAAGCTGCAGGACGCCGGATTCACCTGGCAATACCCGATGCTGGCCGACGCCCTTGCGGACATCGCGTCCAGAGGTCGCTAGGAGCGGGACGCCGCTGCGAGGAAGAATCCATCCTCCGGAGCCCCATGGGTCCCTCCCGGAGGGTTGGGGCGGGGAAACCCCGTTGAGGGGCCAGATAATCCTGAGCGATGGTTGAGGATTATCTGGGCCCTCAACGGCGGGCGGGTGCCGGGGCCTCGACAGGCTCGACCACCGGAGGCCCCAGGCTCGACCACCGAGGCCCCAGGTTCGACCACAGGAGGATTACCCGCCGATGGAGGACCGGTGGAAGTCGGTGTGCCAAACATCCACCACGGCGCCGGCGGCATCGGTGGCCAGGTATTCGGGCCAGCGGTCGAAGGCCGAACAGGGATGCGAGATGCCCATTTCCACAATGTCCGTCACGGCCACGCCCGAGGCGCCCAACAGGACCGCGTGGTGGTCGAAGAGTTTGTGCACGGTGGCCGTTGCATCCGCCTTCGCAGTGCCATTGGCTGAGTACACTGCCAGCACGGGCGGCAGGCCGGCGTCGTACGGCAGGTCACGCTTGCCGGCACCCACCACAACTAGCCCGTCCTCGGGGGTCGAGACCACCAGGGCGCGGACGGTCAGGGCCGGAATGAGCCCGGGAATGGGGCTGACACCCGCGTAGGTGCCGTGGTCGTGCGTCGCGTAGCAGCCCGAGCGCAGCAGGTTGACCGTGCCGGGAACCGTGGTGGGCAGGAACTCGACCACCCGGTCCGGGAACGCCGATCCGCCCATGGAAAAGATCGGCGCCGACGTTTCGAACAGATCTGCCAGGTCAACGAAGATATCGCGCGTCAGTGCGCAGTGCCGGTCGACGGCGTCCACGTTGACGGCGTCGCGCGAGTTCGCCACCACGCCCTCGTAACCGGCAACGCCCACCAGTCGCAGCCCGGGCGCCGTAACGATCAATGCCGCGATTTCGCGGGCCTCCGCAGCGGAACGGACGCCGGTCCGTCCGGCCAGGGTGCCGACGTCGATGAGCATCTCCAGGGCCCGGCCGGCACCGGCAAAAACGGAAGCGGCCAGCGCGACGCCGGCTGCCGAGTCGGCGAGGATCCGCACGGTCAGCGAGGGGTCGGCGTCGAGCCACGCCTTGATCCGGCCAAGGCCGAACCCGTCCACCACCTGGTTGGCGACCAGGATGTCCCGCCGGCCCCAGCCAATGACCGTGCCCACCTGGTCCACGGTCGCGACGGTCACGCCCACGGCCCCGGCGGCCATTTGGCGTTCGATGATGGGCGCGGACATGGTGGTCTTCACATGCGGTGCGAGCACCACGTTCCGGTCCCGGCACCAGTCGGCCATGACCTCGATGTTGTGGTCAAGGGCGGCGATATTCAGTCGCAGCTGCGGGAAGGCGGATTCGTTCACTTTTTGCTCCTAGGTGGCGCCGCGCCGGGCAGGGTGGCGTTGATTTGGGGATGTGGAAAGTTTATCGGTGCGCGGGACCAACTACTTCGATATGCTCGATTGAGGGTGTTTGGCATCTATAACAAGCACGCTCACGCATCGAACCCACCCCAGCCCGGATAGGAACCCCGCATGACCGCCCCCACGGTATCGCTGACCACCTGCACCATCGATTTGGCGGGGCTCGGCCCGGATTCGCCGCTGCCGTCCGTTCAGCCGTTGCTGGAGCCGCCCTATACCGTGGCCGGCGGCGTCCCGGAGGAAATTGCAGCAGGAGCCCGGTGGGGCAAGGCGAAGAACATCTACCCGTATCCCCTGCAGGAAAGCTACGGCCGGGAGGTCGCGGCGACGGAACTGACCGGCGTCGTACTGGAGAACGGCCACGTCAAGGCGCTCTTCCTGCCGCAGTTGGGCGGGCGGCTCTGGTCCCTGACCGACAAGGCCAGCGGCAAGGAGCTCCTGCACACCCAGGACCGCATCCAGTTCGCCAACCTGGCGCTGCGCAACGCCTGGTTCGCCGGCGGCATCGAGTACAACATCGGCACGCGCGGCCATTCACCCACCACCTGCGCACCCCTGCACTCGGCCATCGTGCACACGCCGGAGGGCCAGGACGTGCTGCGCATGTGGGAGTTCGACCGGCTCCGCGAGGTGGTGTTCCAGATCGACGCATGGCTGCCCGCCGATTCCAAGGTGGTGTTCGTGGCCGTGCGCATCCAAAACCCCAACCGCCACACCGTGCCCATGTACTGGTGGACCAACGCCGCCGTCCCGCAAAACGACGCCACCCGCGTGATCGCCCCGGCAGCCCGCGCCTACGCCACCGACTACGACGGCTCCATGACGGTGGTGGAACCCACCGACTTCCACGGATTCGATGCCACCTGGCCCACCCGCAATACCCATGCCGCGGACTTCTTCTTTGACCTGGCCCCGGACCAGCGCCGCTGGGAGGTTGCCGCGGACGACGACGGCGACGGGCTGGCGCTGGTTTCATCGTCCCGCTTGCGTGGGCGGAAGCTTTTTGTGTGGGGCGAGAACGTGGGCGGGCACCGCTGGCAGGAATGGCTCACGCCCACGCCCGACGGCGCCTCGCCGCGCCACTATGCCGAGATCCAGTCCGGACTGGCGCAAACCCAATTTGAGCACGTGCCCATGCCCGCGGGGGAGTCCTGGCAGTGGGTGGAGGCCTACGGCAACGCCTCGCTGGATCCGGCCCTTGCCGGCGGCGACTGGTCCGCCGCCGTGGAGCACGGTGCCGCCAGGATCGAAGCCCTGGTCCCCGAAGCCGCCGTCGCCGATGCCCTGGCCGACGCCGCCCGATGGGCCGATCTTGCCCCTGGCGAATTCGTGGTGGCAGGCAACGGCTGGGGCGCCCTGGAGCGGGCCCGGCGCAACGCCGCCGGGCTGGATTGGGTGGATGAAGCCGGCACGCCGTTCGCCGGCGAAACGCTCACCGGCGAACAGGCGCCGTGGCTTGACCTTCTGCAAGGCGGCGAGGCGTTCACCGGGGCCGGGTCCTTTGTCCGCGGCGCTGACTGGGAGGAACTGCTCGCAGCGCCCCGCAACGCCGGTCCCGAGGCGCTCCTTCACCGGGCCGTCATGGCCCATGCCAGCGTGGACAACGCCGCGGACCGCGAAACCGTCGCGGCCCTGTACCGGGGCGCGCTCGCCGATTCCGTGCTCAGCGGGCACAGCCGGGCAGTGGCGCTCCGCGGCCTGGGCCTGGTGCTGTTGGCGTCCGACGACGTCGACGGCGGCATTGCCCACCTGGCCGACGCGTGCGCCGTGGAACCGGCCAACCGCTGGCTGATCACGGAAGCCATGACGCTGGCCATCGCCCACGGCCATCCGGGGGAGGCCCTGGCCTTGGTGAGCCGGGCACCCGAGCCGCTGGCAGGCGTCGGGCGCGTCAAGTTCCTCACTGCCCTGGCCCACGCCCGCAAGGGAGAGCCAGGCAAGGCCGCGCAAATGCTGCGTGACGGGCTGGAAGTGGCCGATCTGCGCGAAGGCGAAAACTCCATCACGGCGTTGTGGCAGGAAGTCTGCCCCGGCGAAGACGTGCCGGAGCGCTACCAGTTCAGCATGCACTAACCCACCGGCAACTGACGGTCAAGGGTGCCGGAATCACGCCGGCACCCTTGACAGCGCCTGTGAGCCGTGCCATAGTTCATGGCATGAACCTGTCAGACAGCTGGACAGCTGGACAGCAGCAGATTGTCCGCGTCAGCGCCGCCGAGGCCGTCTTCAAAGCCATCAGGTCGGCCATCGAATCAGGGGACCTTGCCGTCGGGGCAAAACTCAGCGCGGAGGCGGTACTCGCCCAGCAATACGGGGTCAGCCGCTCGGTGGTGCGCGAGGCCCTGCGCTCCTGCACTGCACTGGGCCTGACCGCCACGCAAACCGGCAAGGGCACGTTCGTGGTGTCCGCACGCGCCGGCAGCTACCTGGTCCTGGGCAACTATTCCGCCCGCAGCCTCATGGAAGCGCGGCCGCACATCGAGGTGCCCGGCGCCGAACTGGCCGCCGGCCGCCGCACGGAGGAACAGCTGGCCCAGCTGCGAGGCATCATCGACGCCATGACCGGGGAGGACGACCCCGAAACCTGGGTGGGCCTGGACGCCGCCTTCCACGCCGCCATCGCCGCAGCCAGCGGCAACGAAGTGTTTGAAAAAGTCGTCAACGACATCCGCGACGCCATGGTGAACCAATCCGAAACCATCAACCTCGTCACGGGACGCCAGCACCAGTCCGACGTCGAACACCGGCGCATCCTTGACGCCATCGCCCAGGGCTCCGGGCCCGAGGCCGGGAAAGCCATGGCGGCACACCTTGCCGCCGTTGAGTCCGCCCTGGCCCGGATCACGAGGGAAGCGCCGGGCTGACTGCCGCCGAATTCCCGGCCCATGCGCCGCTAATTGACCCCTCGCATTTTGAACCCCCGCACTTTGTACAAGGAGAAACATGACCACCACCGAATCCGCCACCTCAGCCGCCATTCCGGCCGGGTTCCGCAGCGAACACGACCTCATCGGCGACCGCGATGTCCCGTCCGACGCCTACTGGGGTGTCCACACGCTGCGCGCCGTTGAAAACTTCCCCATCACGGGCCAGCCGCTGTCCACCAACACCAACCTGGTCAACGGACTCGCCATGGTCAAGCAGGCCGCCGCACAGGCCAACCACGAACTTGGCCTGCTCGATGACACCCGAACCGCAGCCATCATCCAGGCCTGCCAGGAAATCATCGCCGGGGAACTGCACGAGCAATTCGTGGTGGACGTCATCCAGGGCGGTGCCGGGACGTCGTCGAACATGAACGCCAACGAGGTCATCGCCAACCGGGCACTGGAAATCCTGGGTCACAACAAGGGCGAATACCAGTTCCTGCACCCCAACGACCACGTCAACCTCAGTCAGTCCACGAACGACGTCTACCCGACGGCGGTCAACGTGGCCACGATCTTCGCCGCGAAATCGCTCGTGGGCGCCATGGAGGTGCTGGGCGAGGCATTCTCCGAGAAGGCCGTGGAATTCAAGCACGTCGTGAAAATGGGCCGCACCCAGCTGCAGGACGCCGTGCCCATGACCCTGGGCCAGGAATTCAACACCTACGCCATCACGCTCGGCGAGGACCGGGCCCGGCTGGCGGAATCGGCGCTGCTGGTCCACGAAATCAACCTGGGCGCCACGGCCATCGGCACGGGCCTCAACGCACCCAAGGGCTACTCCGCCCTGGCCTGCCGGCACCTCGCGGAAATCTCCGGACTGCCGCTCGTCACGGCATTCGACCTGATCGAGGCCACCCAGGACGTCGGCGCCTTTGTGCACCTCTCCGGCGTGCTCAAGCGCGTCGCCGTGAAACTGTCCAAGATCTGCAACGACCTGCGCCTGCTCTCCTCCGGGCCCCGCGCCGGCTTCGGCGAGATCACGCTGCCGGCTGTACAGTCCGGCTCCTCGATCATGCCCGGCAAGGTCAACCCCGTGATCCCCGAAGTGGTGAACCAGGTGGCCTACGAGGTCATCGGCAACGACGTCACCATCACCATGGCGGCCGAGGGCGGCCAGCTGCAGCTGAACGCCTTCGAACCGATCATCGTGCACAGCCTGACCAAGAGCATGCGCCACCTCGAGGCCGCCTGCCTGACCCTGGCCGAGAAGTGCGTGCGCGGCATCACCGCACACGAGGACAAGCTGCGCGCCCAGGTGGAGCACTCGATCGGCCTGGTCACGGCCCTGAATCCGCGACTGGGCTACGCCGCATCGACCAAGATCGCCCTGGAAGCCCTGGCCAGCAGCCGCGGCGTCGCCGAACTGGTCCTCGAACACAAGCTCCTCACCGCCGAACAGCTCAATGAACTCCTGCGCCCGGAGCGCCTGGCCAACCTCAGCGACTAATCCCCACGGGCTCCCACGACTCGCAAGCTCGCCGCGGGTCCCTCGCCCGCGTGGGCCCATCCACGGGCTCCCACCATGAGGCTCGCGGGCGAGCCTCATGGTGGGTCCCTCGCCCGCGTGGGCCCATCCACGGGCTCCCAACTTGAGGCTCGCGGGCGAGCCTCATGGTGGGTCCCTCGCCCGCGTGGGCCCAACCACGGGCTCCCACGACTCGCAAGCTCGCCGCGGGCCCATCCACGGGGCCCGCGGGTGCGCGGCGTCGACTGCGGCTGGCGGGTAGGCTGAACCGGCAGTCCGGACCGCGTTCCACCTATCGGTCGCACACCCGCTTCAGAAAGGGGCAACCATGCCCACCGGCACCTCCGAGCACGTGCAGGCACCCCGCTGGGATACCGCCCGCACCCAACTGTGGCTCATGATGGCGCTGACTTTCGTCACCGGAGTGGTCGACGCCGTAGGCTACCTGGGCCTCGACAAGGTGTTTACGGGCAACATGACGGGAAACATCGTCATCCTCGCCATGGGACTGGCCGGCGGGGAAGGGTTGCCGGTCCTCGGTCCGCTGCTGGCCTTGTTCTCCTTCGCCGGGGGAGCCCTGCTGGCCGGTATCGCATTGCGCGGCCAGCAACCGGGGTGGTGCCGGCGCACCACCGCACTGCTCGTTGCGGGGGCCGTGCTGCTGGCGCTGATATCAATCGCGATCACGGCCGTCGGCGGCGTTCCGGGTCACGCGATGTCGGTCGTGGTCGCCTGCCTGATCGCCGCGCAGATGGGCTCGCAGGCCTGCCTTGCCCGCAAGCTTGGGGTCCGCGACATGACGACGGTGGTGGTGACGTCCACGCTGACGTCCTTCGCCGGGGAATCCCTGTTGACCCGTGGGGCCGGCAGGGTGTGGAACCGCCGCGCCGGAGCCATAGCCATGATCTTTGTCGGCGCCGGAGTGGGAGCCCTGCTGGTGCAACTGCACATGGGCGTTGCGATTGCCCTTGGAGCATTGCTGACCGCGGCGGTCGCCGTCCTGGGAGACAGAACGCGAACACGTTAGCCCCCGCGCTCGGCCGGGAATATTCGACGCATCCCACCCGTTGACCCCACTAGATGCAAACGCATGGAAAAGGAGTCATGGTGCAAGGAAAGTCAGTGCAGCGCACAATCGTCGTTATCTCGGCCGGCCTGGGCGTCCCCTCGTCCACCCGCATGCTGGCGGACCAGCTGGCCGCGGCCGTCGCCACCCACCTGGGTGAGCTCGGCGCAGAGGCCGTGCTCGACGTCGTCGACCTCCGTGATTACGCAACCGACATCGCCAACAACATGGTCACCGGTTATGCCGGCCCGGCGCTGGCCGATGTGGTCAAGCGCGTGGCCGACGCCGACGCCATGATCGCCGTGACGCCCACCTTCAGCGCCTCCTACAGCGGGTTGTTCAAGTCGTTCTTCGACGTCCTGGACCCGAAGTTCCTTGACGGCATGCCAATACTGTTCGGTGCCACCGGCGGCAGCCCGCGCCACTCGCTGGTGCTCGACATGGCCATCCGCCCGCTGTTCAGCTACCTGCGCGCCCACACCATGCCCACGGCCATTTACGCCTCGCCCGAGGATTGGGGCCAGTCCGGCACCGACAGCCTTGACCGCCGCATTGCCCAGGCCGCCGGCGAACTTGCCGCAGTGCTGGCGCCCCGCGCGACAGCCTCAGAAGCCACGTCATCCGGAACCACGGCGTATGGCATGACGACGGCGTCCTCGGACGGTCCAGCCGTCGGCTTCGCCCCGGACCACAAGGCCAAGCGGGCGAACCGCGAAACCACCGAGATGACGTCCCTGCCGTTTGAGCAGCTGCTCGCCCAGACCCAGCGGCGGTAGATGCCCCGACGGTCGAGCATGCCGAGGCCGGGGGCATACCGGGGCCGGGGATTTCGACAAGCTCAATCACCGGGAGCCGGCTCAATCACCGGGAGTCGGCTCAATCACCCCGCGCCTAGAAGATCGGCTGGACCGGCCGCGCCGTCAGTGGCGGCGGGTCGAGTTGGTCAAGGACCACGCCCAGGCCCAGCCGGTAGATGTCGGGGTGGATTTCCGGGCTCGCGTGTCCGGTGTCCGGGATGTCGTATTCGTAGAAGCGGTTCCGGGGCAGCAGCGCCCTCCAGCCACGGATGGCCTGCCGGGCGTTGACGATGAAGTCATTGGGATCGTACATCAGCCCGATTCCGGTGCTCGCCGGGATGCCGCCGTCGTACTGGGCCGGGAACGCCTGCAGGAACGCGGCCTGGGTGGTGTCCAGGATCAGGGAGTTGTTCGCGGGATCCAGGGAGCTGTTGATGCCGCTCCTGGCCGCCGCGTACATGCCCTGGCCGTTGGGGTTGGCGAGCCCGCTCCACACTCCGGCCGCCAGCCGCCCCACGAGTCCCAGGTACGGCACCACGCGTGAGGCCAGCGAGATGTATTCCTTGCCGGGGTCCAGGACGTCGCGCACGCTGCTGGGGCTCGACCCCATGACGATCACCTTGACGTTGATCCCGTTTTGTTCCAGCAGCGATGCCAGGACGACGGCGGCCATCCCGCCAAAGCTGTCACCGTAGAAGTAGACGGTGTCGATCTTCCGCGCATACGTGTCGCGCTGGATGGCGATGAACAGCTGGGCGATGTCGATGCCGTTGTTGGAGTAGCCGATGTACGACGCCGGCGCCCGCTGGTTCATGGCCGGCTGCAAGGCCTCCAGCTTGCGCCCGGCGTCCCGGTAACTGACCCCGAAGCCGCCCAGCAGGTACCAGGTCTTGCCCGGGAACCGGTT
The DNA here is from genome assembly GCF_001281315.1 of Arthrobacter sp. ERGS1:01. NCBI lineage: Bacteria > Bacillati > Actinomycetota > Actinomycetes > Micrococcales > Micrococcaceae > Arthrobacter > Arthrobacter sp. ERGS1:01. The sequence continues at coordinate 219,027 of NZ_CP012479.1, forward strand.
GGCCGCCGTCGTATTTCCGTCATTGACGGGTGTGGTGACGCGGAACTGGGTGCTTTCGGTCAGCTGGTAGTCCGCGGCAATGTTGGCCTTGAACGCGGTGGCGACGGCTGCGGCGGCCACGCTGCCCAGCACCATTCGTCTGGAGTGGTCAGGCCGTTGCCGGCGATGGGCGCGGTGCTCGGCCGACTTGTGCGCCGGATGATCGGCGCCGTCGTCGGGCGGATGGGGAAGTACGTTCTTGGCTGCCATGACGAATCGTTTTCATTCTTCCACGGACACGCCCCACCCGCCGAGGATTCAGCCCTCGATGGAAGCCACCAGCGCGGCAATGTGCGCGGCACGCGCCTGGGGAGTCTCCGGGCGGCCGGGAACCCCCGGGCGCTGCTGCCACGGCAGGGGCCCGTCCGCGCGTCTGTATTCCACCCCGGCCGCCTCCAGGCGGGCCAGATGCGTCCCGAGCCGGGCCTTGAAGTCCTCCCAATCGCGCGCGGGCGAACTCCACAGGACTTCGGCCATGGCGGCGAGCCGCGGGAATGCCATGTAATCAAGCGTCCTGGGCGAATCAATGTGTTCGGTCCAAATATTGGCCTGCCCGCCCAGGATGTGCCTGGCCTGTGCGGCGTCCAGTTCCGCCGGGACCGGCTCAAATCCGTAGACGTCCTCAACGCCCAGGGCGATGGAGACGGGGATGGGTTCGGTGGCCAGCTCGGATTGGCGGTAGTCAAGGTAGGCCAGGTCATCGGGGCAGCACACCACGTCGTGCCCGCGGCGGGCCGCTGCCACCGCGCCCGTCATGCCGCGCCAGGACGCCACGGTGGCCGTCGGCGCCAACTCGCCCTCGAGGATTTCATCCCAGCCAAAGACGCGCCGGCCCCGGGCTGAAATGTGGTGGTCCAACTGTCCGATGAACCAGCTCTGCAACTCTTCCTCACGGCCCAGTCCCAGCTCGGCCATGCGCTCCTGGGAACGGGCGTCCGCGCGCCACTGGTCCCGGGGGCATTCGTCGCCGCCCACCCCGATGTAGGTGCCGGGGAACAGGTCCATGACCTCGTCAAAGACGTTGCGGAAGAATTCCACCGTGGATTCCTCCACGTTGAGCACGTTGTAGTTGATGCCCCAGCGGGTAAAAACGTCCAGCTGTTCCCCGGTCATGCCGAGCTCCGGGTAGGCGGCTAACGCAGCCTGGACATGGCCGGGAGTCTCGATTTCGGGCACCACGGTGATGAACCGGGCGGCGGCGTAGGCGACGATCTCGCGAATGTCGTCCTGGGTGTAGAAGCCGCCGTGCGGCCGGCCGTCGGACGGTGCGTCGGCGCCGGCACCCACCTGGGTCTCGCGCCGCCAGGCACCCACCCCGGTCAGCCGCGGGTAGCGGAGAATCTCCACGCGCCAGCCCTGGTCATCGGTCAGGTGCAGGTGGAGCGTGTTCAGCTTGTGCCCGGCCATGAGGTCGATGAAGCGGAACACTTCGCGCTTGGGCAGGAAGTGCCGGGCCACGTCCAGCATGGCGCCGCGCCATCCGAAGCGCGGCGCATCCGCCACGGTGCACGCAGCGGCCGACCATCGGGTTCCCGCGGCGGGCGCGGCCCGGAAGATCTGCGCCGGCAGCAGCTGCAGGAAGCTTTGGCAGGCGTAAAAGACCCCGGCCGCGTCGCCGCCGGCCAGCTGTACTCCGGTGGGGGTGACCTCAAGGCGGTATGCCTCCGGAGCCAGCGCCGGATCAAGGGAGAGGGCAATGTCCGCGGTACCGGCGTCGAGCGGGAGGGCGAAACCCGTGGCGGGACGGAGTGCGCCCTGCAGCCACAGCGCCACCTGGTCCAGGCCGGGGCCGGCGGAAAGCGTCGTGGCGGCAGTCAGCACGTAGTCCCCCGGAGCCGCGGCGGAAGTCAGGGGGCGCGGCAGGAACGGCAGGGCGGGTATGGCATGCGGCATGGTCAAGCTCCTGATGATCGGTGTCGGCGGGCTATTACAATAGACTATTTCATAATAGAGTGCGGGTCCGTCCAGGCCGCGCGCACCGCCACCGAAAGGCCCGCCATGACCCGCTACAGCGTCAATTCCCCGAAGACGCTGCGCCGGCTGAACTCCCGGGCGCTGCTGGCGGAAATGGTGGCTGCGGATGCCCCCTGCTCGGTCACGGCGCTCGCGCAACGGCTCAGGCTGACCCGGCCCACCGTGGAGGCGGCGCTCGCGGACCTGGTGGAGGAGGGCTGGGTGGACGGCAGTGAGCCGGCCGCCACGCCGAACAAGTCGGGTCGCCGGGCCCGCCTGTTCCAGTTCAAGGCCCGCTCCGCCGTCCTGCTGGGCGTCGACCTCACACCGCACTCTGTGGAGGCCGTACTGGCGGATGCGCAGGGCGCCGTGCTGGCCACCGTGCGTCATGACGGGCTTGACCTTGCCGCCGGCCCGGCCGCGGAGGCCGCCCTGCACCAAGCTGTGGATGATGTCCTGGACCGGGCCGGGGCCGGCCGGACCGAGCTGGTGGCCGCAGTGGTCGGCGTGCCCGGAATCGTGGACAGGGAGGGACAGTTCACCCAGTCCGCCGCGGTCCCGGACTGGGTGGCGGCCGGCACCGCGCAATCCATTTCCGGATACCTGAATCCCGCCGTCACGCATTTTGACAACGATGCGCGGTTGGCGGCGGCGGCCGAAGCGGCCTGGGGTGTCCTGCAGGATGTGGAGAACGGCCTCCATCTGATCCTTGGCCGGCAGATTGGTGCCGGCCTGCTGCTGGACGGGAAGGTGGTGCGCGGACATCATGGGGCGGCGGGGGAAATTGGCGGCCTGGGGTCCCTGGGCTGGCGGGCTGCCGGCGAGGCGCTGGCCCGCCACGCACTTCCGGTGGACGCTCTTGTGGCGGAAGCCCACGACGGCGACGGTGCGGCCCAAGCCGCCCTGGCGGAGTTCGCCGCGAACGTGGCCACGGGTATCGCCGCGTTGACGCTGGCCGTTGACCCGGCCGTGGTCAGCGTGGGCGGGGACATGGCCGACGCCGGTGAACTGTTCCTGCGGCCGCTGCGGGAGGCAGTGGCTCCGCTGGGCTTGTTCGCGCCGGATCTGAGGATTTCCGGCCTGGGTCGCGGCGCCGTCGCGCTCGGTGCCATGGCCGCGGCACGCAGCCGTTTCCGCCGCGAGATCCTGGCGCTGCCGGGCCACTGAAAAGCCGCCCCGAACCCTGCAATCCCGGCGCCAAACTGACAACGCGCTCTGTCACTTCCGTGCCCTACGATGAGGGAGATGAACCAGCAGCGCAGGGCCGCGAGCACGACGACGGCGCAGACCTCCGCCGGGACCGTACCGCCGGGACGCCGGTACTCGGGCCTGGGCTCGGACGAACGCGCCCGGGAGCGTCGCGAACGCCTGCTGGAGGCCGGCATCGAGATCTTTGGCACCAGCGGCTATGCCGGCTCCAAGGTGCGGGAACTGTGCCAATGCGCGGGCCTGAGCGAAAGGTACTTTTACGAGTCCTTTGAAAGCCGGCACGAACTGTTGGCAGGCGTGTACAACCACCTGGCCAACCACCTTTTTGAGATCACACAGCACGCCCTGGACGCGGCCGGCGACGACATTCCCGGAAGCGCGCGTGCCGGTCTGGGCGCATTCATGGGATTCCTGCTCGATGACCCGCGCTACGCCCAAATCGTGTTGATCGAGGTGGTGGGCGTCTCCGCCGAGCTGGAGGCGCTGCGCTTCGACGTGCTGAGCGGTTTCAGCGACATGGTGCTCAAGGAATTCCTCATGGCGGAGGATGCGGTACAGGAGCAGGACGAATCGCCCGCACAGGGCGATTCCCGGGTGCCGGCCGATTTCTCCAACCTCACCGCCGTGGCCCTGGTGGGCGCCGTCCACCATGTCCTGGTCGACGCCCTGCTCAGCGGCCGGCCCGTGAACAAGCCGCTGGTCATCGACGTGTGCCTGCAACTTTTCGCCGACTCCCGCAACGGCCTGGCCCGCCTGCGGGAATAGCGGCCCGCGCGTGACGGCCCGCGGCCCCCACCCGCCCCTGACGTACTCCTAGAGCGTGATGTTTTGGGCCCCCAGAACCTTCACGATAAACACGTGGAATTCGTGGAGCCAGTTGCGCAGGAAGTCCTCGGTGGCGGGCACGGTGACGTTGCCGTCGTCGTCAATCAGCCCCTGGGTGAAGTGGATGAACGCCTCGGGCTGGGCGATCTCCGGTGAGTTGACGAACGACAGGACGCTGCGCAGGTGCTGCTGCGCCACGGCCGTGCTGATCATCCCGGGAGAGGCACCGGTGACGGCGGAGGGCTTCTTGGCGAAGGAGTTGGTGCCCCACGGCCGGGAGCCCCAATCGATGGCATTCTTCAGCACGCCCGGAATGCTGCGGTTGTATTCGGGGGTTACAAAGATCAGCGCATCCACGGCGGCCACGGCGTCCTTGACGGCGCGGCCGGCGGCCGGGTAGTCGGCGTCGAAATCGCGGTTGTACAGCGGAAGGTCGCCGATGGGAATCTCCACCAGGTCAAGCTCCGGAGGGGCCAGTTTCTCCAGGGCTTTGGCAAGTTTTCGGTTGATGGAATCGGAGGCAAGGCTGCCGATGAAAACGCCTACTTTATAGCTCATGGTGCTCCCTTTACGCTGCGGGGTTGCGGCCGTTTCGGCCGGCGTTCCCCAATGTAGTCCTGCGCCTTGACCGCGTCTACGGCTCCGGCGCAAATGACAAACTTCGACGCCGGGTGCCCGGCCTAAGAGGCCGCGCGAGGGTAGCTTATGCGCCCGATTTGCTGCGAATTCTGCGCATAAGTGTGAGCCGGCGGAATCGCCGTCAGTTGTGCGCAAAACCGCGCCCGAGTTTGGCGCCACCCGGCGAGTGGCGCCAAACTCCGATTGAGTCCCGCGCAGGCGTGATGGTCCCGGCCCTAGTCGCGGGGATGCTGCCGTGATGAACTGATCCCATGACCGGGAGGGCGCAGTGGAACCGCCGCGACGGCATGCACCGGACGGAGCCGGGCTCGCCAGTCGCCACAACAGCCACCGCCCCTGCCGGATCCACATGGCTGTCCATCCCGTGGATCGCCATCCTGGCCCTGACCGCCACCTTTCATTTTTACCGCGGCGTCCCCGTCGACGGGTGGATCTTCGCCGCCCTGGCCGCGGCCCTGACGGCAGACCTGGTGCGCAAGTCCAGGCCGGGCCCGGCCCCGGTCGTGTCGGGGCACTTACGCGAACCTGCCCGGACCCGGCCGTGGCTCGTGGGAGGCGCGTTGCTGGCCGTGGCCACCGTTGTCTGGGCGGTGCTGCTCTGGGCGCCGCAGGCCAGCATCGGAATCCCTGCCGTCGTGGGGATGGTGGGGATCATCATGCTCCTGCTCGCCTGGCCGGACCCCACGCCGGATCCCTCACCCGCCGTCAGGTCGCACGCCGCCGAAGCCGCTCCCGCGGGACGCCGGCGCCGGGTGCGCCGGGCGGCTTTCTGGTGGGCCGGCGTCCTGTTTTTCCTGTGCGTGTGGGAGCTGGGCACGTATTTCATTGACAGGTTCGCCCCCACGGACGAGGGCACCTACCCGCCGCTGACCGACCTGCTCGCGCCGCTCTTCGTTGACGGGTCCAGCCGCTGGTTCATGACGGCGCTCTGGCTGCTGGCCTGCGCGGCGTTGCTGAGGGTGGTGCGGCGGACATGAACGGTACGGTGTGGGTCCATGTGATGGTGGTGGCCGGTTATGTCCTGGTGCCGGTCGCCGGGGTCGCGTTGGTTGTTGTTGCCCGCCTTTGGCCCGCGAAGCTTGCCAGGCTGGGGGAACTGCTGGCCGTAGTGTTCAGGACCCGGGCCGCTCGGCTGACCCTGCTGCTGTTTGTCTGGTGGATGGGCTGGCACTTCCTGGTGGGTGACTGAGTGCGACGCGTTCCGTGAGACGCGTCATTCTTGGAGTCCTGACAAGCGCGGTGGCACGATTGAGGGGTGCAACAGTTCCTGGACTTTTTCGCCCGCAATTGGTGGCTCATCTTTCCCCTGGCCGGCGTGTTGGGTGGCGCGGGCCGCCGCTGGTCCCAGGCCAATGAGCGCCGCCATCAGCGCCGGGTGGAGATGTACAAACTGCGCCATCCCCAGGCATTGGCCCAAGGCGATCCTGTGCCGGCACCGACGCCGGAAGCCGTTACGGCTGCGGAGGTTGCGGTCCTCATGGCCTCCCACGATGCCACGAACAAGCTGTGGCTCGACTACGAGCTGGACGTGGGCAAGCTGATCGACTTCCCCATGATGACTGACGTCCGCGAACCATTGACCGTTGCCTTCCTGCGGGCCAAGCGCACCGCGGACGCCATGCGGCCGGCCGCGGCAACGGACATCACCGGCAAGGTCCGGCTCGATGACTACCGCAACGCTGTCACGAGCTACGAGGTGGCCTTTGAAGTGGCCGAGCGCGAGGCCCGGCGAGTCAAGGACAGCGCCTTCACCGAACCCGAACGAGAACGCCTCAAGACTGCCCGCAAGCTGGTCAACCTGGCCGAGAACGACGCCGCCAGTGCGCCCGAGCGCCAAGCGGCCTACAAGCGGGCGCGCCGGGAACTGGACGGACTGCTGGTCCTTCCCGACATCACCGTCGCCGCCCTCGAGGAAAAAGTGGCAGGCATGATTGAGCGGCCCCAGCAGGGAAACTAGGCCCAAGCGTTGCCCGGGGACTCATTCCACCGGGGCGGAACGGGACCGGCCTTGACGCGCCACCCGCGTCCCCATAGCGTGGACCGATGGCGTTGATAAGGCAGTTCCAGGTCACTTTCGATTGCGCGGAACCTGAGCGCGTTGCCCGCTTCTGGTGCGAGGTGTTGGGTTACGTCGTTCCAGCACCGCCGGACGGATTTGCCACCTGGAATGACTACCACCAATCGTTGCCGCCCGAAAACCAGGATTCAGCGTTCGCCGCCATCGACCCCTCGGGTGTGGGCCCTCGATTGTTCTTCCAGCGCGTTCCCGAGGGAAAGACCGTCAAGAACCGCTTGCATCTTGACGTGCGGGTCGGCACAGGGCTTGTGGGCGAGGAGCGCCTGGGCGCGCTCGAGGCCGAGTGTGCGAGGTTGCTGCCGCTCGGTGCGGTGCGGCTGCGACTGCTGACTGCCGATGAGGAAAACGAATCGTGCCTCGTGATGCAGGACGTCGAGGGCAACGAGTTCTGCCTCGACTGAAACCTCCGGCGGGTTCGCCGCCACGCAGGAATACATCCCGGTTTAGATCTGGCCATGGCGCCCGCTTCCGACTACTCTAAAAAGTAACATTTACAAACATTTTCAGTATCAAGTTGCCAAAGCCAATCAGTGAGGGATACCCATCGCATGAACGCCCTGCCCGCCACCATGCCGGAACAACTCGCCGGAAATCTTGCCCGGAGTCCCTATGCCTCCGTCATGCGGCTCGAAACTGCCGGCCCCGGCACGGGCGGTTTGCCGCCCCGCGCCCATGTGGACTCCGGTCTGCCCACGCTCTCGCTGAACGGTTCCTGGCGGTTCCACCTGGCAGGCTCCGTGGCCGCCGCGCCCCACGGCATCGAGGCCGAGGACTTCGACGACTCCGGCTGGGGACACCTCCCCGTCCCGTCCAGCTGGAACCTGCACGGGCACGGCCAGCCGGCATACACCAACGTGCAGTTCCCGTTTCCGCTGGACCCGCCGTACGCCCCGGATGAGAACCCGGTGGGCGACCACCGGCTGACCTTTGACACCCCCGCGGACTTCCTGGACGGCGCCATCCTGCGCTTTGACGGCATCGACTCGGCCGGGACAGTGTGGCTGAACGGGACCCTCCTGGGCACCACCCGCGGGGCCAAGCTGCCGCAGGAATTCGATGTCACCGGCACGCTGCGCGCCACCGCGAACGTGTTGGTGGTCCGGGTGGCCCAGTTCTCCGCCGCCAGCTACCTGGAGGACCAGGACGCCTGGTGGCTGCCCGGCATCTTCCGTGACGTCACGCTCCTGGCCAGCCCGGCCGGCGTCGTCCGTGACATCTTCACGCACGCCGACTTTACGACCGACGGCGAGGGCGTGCTGCGGATCGAACTCGACCCGCCGCAGCCCGGCGCGGTCTGCGAAATCGCCGAGCTCGGCTTCCGGGCCGAGGCCGGCGCAGAAGGACTCGTGGCCGTCAACGTTGGCACGGTGGAGCCGTGGAACGCGGAATCGCCGCGCCTGTATGAACTGACCGTGACCACGGCGACGCAGACGGTCCGTGTCCGGCTCGGCTTCCGCACGGTCACGGTGGAGGACGCGCAGATCAAGCTCAACGGCGCACCGCTGCTGTTCCGGGGCGTCAACCGGCACGAGCACGATCCAGACCTTGGCCGCGCCGTGCCGCACGAACGCCTGGTCCGCGAGCTGCACCTGATGAAGCAGCACAACATCAACGCGATCCGCACCTCGCACTACCCGCCGCACCCTGCCCTGCTGCACCTGGCCGACGAGCTCGGCTTCTACATCATCGACGAGTGCGACTACGAAACCCACGGCTTCGAGGACGGCGGCTGGGCCGGCAACCCGAGCGCGGAGCCGCACTACCGCGAGGCCCTGCTCGATCGCATGGCCCGCATGGTGGAACGGGACAAGAACCACCCCAGCATCCTGATCTGGTCCCTTGGCAACGAGGCCGGCACGGGGAGAACCTGCGGGCCATGGCCGAGTGGACCAAGCAGCGGGACCCCGATCGGCTGGTCCACTACGAGGGCGACTGGGCCTCCACCTACGTGGATATGTATTCGCGGATGTATCCCTCCCCGGCCGAGGTCGAGCTGATCGGCCGGCAGGCCGAGGAGCCGCTGGCGGATCCCGCCGCCGACGCGCACCGCCGGGCGCTGCCGTTCATCTTGTGCGAATATGTGCACGCCATGGGCAACGGGCCCGGCGGGCTGCAGGAATACCAGGACTTGTTTGAAAAGTATCCGCGGCTGCAGGGCGGGTTCGTGTGGGAGTGGATCGAACACGGCATCCGCCAGCACACCTCCGACGGCACCGCGTACTTCGCTTACGGCGGCGACTTTGGTGAGCGCGTCCACGACGGCAACTTCGTGATCGACGGACTGGTCTCCGCGGACCTCGAACCGCGCCCCGGCCTGCTCGACTTCAAAAAGGTCATCGCGCCGGTGGCCATCGAGATCGACGAGGCATGGACCGTCGCGGAAGTGACGAACAAGTACGCCTTCGCCGACCTCTCCGCCCTCGCCTTCACCTGGTCCGTCAGCGGCCCGGACGGTGTGGTGGGCTCCGGCCCGCTGGAGGTGCCGACGACGGCGGCCGGCGGGGTCGGCGCCGTCGAACTTCCCGCCGCGCTGACTGCTTTGCGCGGGCACGAACGCGTGCTGACCGTCACGGCCGCGCTGGCCCATGACCAGGCTTGGGCGCCGGCAGGTCACGAGATTGCATGGGGCCAGCAGGGCTCGGCCACTGCGCCGCTGCCGGTTGTTGCCCCGACTGCGGACGCGTCCGTCGAAGGGGATACTGTCCGCATTGGCCCGGCGGCTTTCAGCCGGATCACCGGTGAACTGCTCGACTTCAAGGGCCTGCCGGTCAACGGTCCGCGGCTGAACCTGTGGCGCGCACCCACCGACAACGACAACGGCCGCGACTGGACCGCGGACGGTACCAGGACCGCCGACGCCTGGGCGTCGGCCGGGCTGCCGTTGCTCCAGGGCCGCCTGCAATCGATGGAGCACGACTGCGGCACGCTGGTGGTGCGCGTCCGCTACGGTGCGCCGGTGGTCCGCCAGCACGTGGATGTCACGTACACGTGGGTGTCCGACGGGACCCTGTTGGAGCTGCGCGCCGCTGTACAGCCGAGCGCCGGCTGGGGCGCCAACTGGTCCCGGATCGGCTTCGAGCTGCAGCTCCCGGGCGAGCTGAACACCGTGCGCTGGACGGGCCTGGGGCCCGGGCAAAAGTACCCCGACACCGGTGCCGCACAGCGCCTGGGCTGGTTTGAATCAACCGTGGAGGAGCTCCAGGTCCCGTACGCCCGGCCCCAGGAAAACGGTGCCCGGGCCGCCGTCACGGCGCTGCGCCTGGGCATGCCCGGTGCCGAGGTGGAGATCCTGGGCGAGGGCTTCAGCTTCACGGCCAGGCCCTGGTCGCAGGACGCGCTCGCGGCCGCCGGCCACACGCCGGACCTGGTGGATGAAGGCATCCTGCACCTGACCCTGGACGCCGCCGCGCACGGCATCGGCACCGCGTCCTGCGGCCCCGGCGTCCTGCCGGACTACGTGCTGGCACCCCAGGATGCGGAGTTCCACATCGTCATCGGCTGAGTCAGGAGGGAGCCGGCGGTCTCTCTCAGACGCCGATGCTGTTGAGCTCGGCCAGATCGGCCTCGGACAACGTCAGCCCTGCGCCGACAACGTTCTCGTGCAGGTGCGCCACCGAGGAGGTGCCGGGGATGAGCAGGATGTTCGGTGACCGTTGCAGGAGCCAGGCGAGGGCGACGGCGAACGGCCGGGTTCCGAGGCGTTCCGCGACCGTGGCCAGGGTGTCGGACTGGAGCGGGGTGAAGCCGCCCAGCGGGAAGTAGGGCACATAGGCGATGCCCTGGCCGGCGAGATCGTCGATCAGGTCATCGTCCTGGCGGTTGGCGATGTTGTAGAAGTTCTGCACGCAGACCACCGGCGCGATCGACTGGGCCTCGGCGATCTGCTCGGCCGAGACGGTGCTGACGCCGAGATGCCGGATGAGGCCCTGCTGTTGCAGCTCCGCCAGGACGGTGAACTGTTCCGCGATCGACCCCGGCTCGGCGCCGCTCAGGCCGCCCATCCGCAGGTTGACCACGTCGAGCGCGTCGAGGCCCAGGTGGGCCAGGTTGTCATGGACGGCCTGCCGGAGCTTCTCGGGGGTGCGGCCGTTGAGCCAGGCGCCTGTCTCGTCCCGCAGCGCCCCCACCTTGGTGACGATCCGCAGCTCCTCGGGATACGGATGGAGGGCTTCCTTGATGATCTGGTTGGTGACAACCGGGCCGTAGAAGTCGCTCGTGTCGATGTGGTTGATGCCCAGGGCCACCGCTTCACGCAAGAGCGCGACGGCGGCATCCGGATCTGCCGGCGGCCCCAGGACGCCGGGTCCGGCCAGCTGCATGGCGCCGTACCCCACGCGGGTCACCGTCATGCCGGGCGCCATCGTGAACGTCCCGCCGGGAAGTGTGGTTGTTGCCATGAATATTCCTCGCTGTTCTTGGTGATGGGCGTGTTGATAACGCGGCCGCTCATGGCGGGCGCGCCGTCGAACTTCCACCGGCCGTGCGCCGGCGGATTCTGCTGGGACGGGGTTCCTATGCGGAGTTCCTATTTGGGCCTGCCGGGGGTCGCGATGGGCGGCCACGGCCCCGGGCCGGGCGGCTGCGGAGGTTCGACGGGCTCCGGCGGGTTCAACGGATCCGGCGGCACGGGACCAGGTCGGGGCGCGGTGGGATCCGCGGGCCGGTTGGGATCGTATGGGTACGTTGGGTCCGGAGGGAGGGGAGGCTGCCCGGGCTCGGGTTGGGTGGGGTTCGGCAGGCCGGGATCCGGAATTGAATCGGTGGCTGGGTCATTCATGGTTGCACGTCCTTCCCGCTGCGCGCGTGAAGCGTCAGGGTTCGCCGTTGGCTTTCACCTTACGCCCGTCGCCGGGACCTGTGGGAGGGAGGCCCCGGTGATTTCGGCAAGCTCAATCACCGTTCGGCGGCACGCTTGATGGCGGCCAGCCGGATGTCCCAGAGTTTGGCGGCGTCGGCGAGCCACGCGGCGGCCCGGTCCAGAGGTTCCGGACGGACGGAAAACAGGACCTGTTTGCCCACCCGGCTGGATTCCACCAGGCCCGCGGCCTGCAGCACCGCAAGGTGCTTGGCGACGGCCTGGCGGCTCATGCCCAAGGGCCCGGCCAGGGTGGTTGCGGTGGCCTCCCCGGCGGTGCCGAGCAGTTCCAGGAGGCGCTGCCGGGCAGGGTCGCCCAGCGCGGCAAAGATCGTTGCAGGAGGGTTGCCGTGATCGGGGTGTGCGTTGTTGTTCACTCGGATGCGGGGACTTCCGCCAGCAGGAAGGTCCGGGCAGCGGCCATTTCAACGGTCCAGCCCTCGGAGTTGCCGTCGAACGCCTTCTTCTGCTCTTCCGCCGGGATGGGAAGCGATGCGAAGCCGCTCTCCACCACCTTGAGGGTCACCCCGCCCGGGCGTTCCTCGAGGAAGAATTCCACCAGGGTCTGCTTGCCGGCCATGCGCTCCTCCTCGGGGATGCTGCCCGGCTCCCAGCGGAAGCTTGCAAAGTGCGGTTCGCGGAGTTCCACGGTGCGGATGGAGAAGGCTCCGTGGGTGCCGTCGTGGACAACTGTCAGCCCGTCGCGTTCCTCCAGCCGGTGTTCACGGATCTCGCCCTCGTTGATCCACCAGCCGGGTTCGGACACCAGCTGCCAGACCCGTTCGATCGGCGCATCGATGTCAATCTGCCGTTCGATGCTGTCGTTAAGGCTGCTCATGGGAAACTCCAATCAAAGAGATCTAACGTGCAACTCAATGGTTGCACGTTAAGGTTTGGGATGGAATACCCCGATTCAAAAATCCACCCACAGCGTCTGCGAACCACCCGGGGGACGTGCCGGCGTCGGTCATCGACCGTGCCGGGGGTGCGCAGGAGATTCACAGCGGGATCCCATGCCGGCGGCATATAGTGGCCACAGGATTGGACCCCCGGCGCACGCCGGAACCGCTCGCAGACAAGGACCCGCCATGACGGCCACCACGATAGTTGTTACCGGCGCGAGCGATGGCATCGGTGCCGCGGCCGCGAGGATGCTGGCCCATCCACAGAACAAGCTCGTGATCGTGGGGCGCTCGCCGGAGAAGACCAAGGCCGTCGCGGCGGAACTGGGTGCCGACTATTATCTGGCCGATTTCACCGAGCTGGCGCAGGTGCGTGAACTTGCCGCGGCGCTGGCCCGGGACCATCCGCGCATCGATGTGCTCGCCAACAATGCCGGCGGCATCATGGGCCAGCGGGTTGTCACGGTGGACGGGCACGAGAAAACGTTCCAGGTCAACCACCTGGCTCCGTTCCTGCTCACCACCTTGCTCATCGACCAGCTCGTGGCAAGCCGCGCCACGGTCATCAACACCTCCAGCGCGGCCCACAAGTTCATGGCCAAATTCAACATCGACGACCTCGACGGCGAACTCAAGTATTCCTCCAACGCCGCCTACGGGAACGCGAAATTGGACAACATCCTGTTCACCAAGGAGCTCCAGCGCCGTTACGGGGATCATGGGATTTCCGCCGTCGCGTTCCATCCGGGCGTTGTGGCGAGCAACTTTTCCGCCGAGTCGACCACGGCGTCGAGGCTGGCCTACGGCAACCTGGGCAGGCGGTTCATGCTGTCCCCCGCGCAGGGTGCCGACACCCTGGTCTGGCTGGCCACGAGCGTGCCGGGTGAGGACTGGACGCCGGGGGAGTACTACGCCAAGCGCAAGGTGGCCCGGGCCAGTGCGCTGGCCAACGATCCCGAACTGGCAGTGGAGCTGTGGAAGCGCAGTGCGGCCATGGTCGCGGAGTAGCAGCTCCGATCCGTTAGCCGGCCGGCGTGCCCGGTAGGCGGCCGCCCGTGTAAACGCCGTCGTCGATCTGCGCCACGAGCCAGGGGCTGAATACGAACGGGGTCGCCTCGACGGCCTCCTCCACGTCCACGATGTCGGCCCACGCCCAGTCACACACCTCGTCGGCGTTGGGGGACAATGCGGCGGTGTCCGTGCACATGGCCGTGAACACGGGGCAGATCTCATTTTCCACAACGCCCGAGGCGTCCACGGCGCGGTAGCGGAAATCGGGCAGCGCCGGGCGGATGTCCGCCACCGAAACGTTCAGTTCCAGGGCGGCACGGCGCACAATGGCATCCTCGAAGGACTCGCCCGGTGCCGGGTGCCCGCAAAACGAGTTGGTCCACACGCCCGGCCAGGTCAGCTTGGACAGCGCGCGCCGGGTGAGCAGGGTGCGCCCCTCCTCGTCCACCAGGTGGCAGGAAAATGCCAGGTGCAACGGGGTTTCCGTGGTGTGGACCAGCGCCTTGTCGGCGGTGCCGATCTCGGTGCCGTCGTCGTCGAGCAGGCGGACCAGTTCAATCCGTGAATCCATGGCGGGCGTCCTTTCAGGGGCGTCCAACAAGTTTAAGGTTTCATCTCGTCGTGCTTGACCACGCGGGAGAGTTCGATCCGGCCGTCGGGCAGCCGCCAATAGTGCAGCCGCAGCGCCCCGGCCGTGCCTTGTTCCACGTAGAGCCGCCAGCACACGTCGTCCCCGCGCCTTTGGACGGCGGCGTGGGCGCCCTCGTTCTCGCGCAGCATGTGCGGCTCCCGGTTGCGCAACGGCCCCTGCCGCCCGGCCGCCACATCCACCACGGCGCGCAGCGTCTTGGTCCGTTGCTGCGGGGTCAGTTGGGCCAGCGACGCCAGGAAGTTTGGCCCCACCAGGTAGTCGCCCAGCGGTTCGGTGGCCTTGTCGCCGGCCGGTACGGCGTGCGCCCAGGTGGTGGAGACCTCAAAGGCGAACTGCTCCGCCGGGTCCACGAACAGCGCCGCCATCCCCGACTCCGTGCGTGAGGCGGCCGATCGCCGTTGCTGCCGGGCGTCGACAAGCTTTGCCCTGGCCCGCACCGCCTCGGCCCGCAGGTCCTCGATCTGGTGCAGGGCGTCGTTGTGCAGCCGCGCCAGCTCGGCTGCGTTTGCCCGTTCGCTGGACAATTGCTCCTGCAGCGCCCGGGCGATCTCATCGGTGGCCCCGCGCCGGGTGGCTGCCGCCAGCAGTTCCGTGATGGTGTGGCGGGCCTTCTCCAGCTCCATCTGTGTGGACCTCAGTGCGGTCCTGCGCTCGGTTGCAGTGAGCGCGGGCTCCAGCGTGCCGCCTTCGACGCCGGATGTCCCGGCGCCGCCGTTGTCTGCGGCATCGCCGGTCCCCGGCAACCCCGTGGCGGACGGTGCCGGCTGGGAAGGTGCGGTGAAGATGCCGGAATACGGACGCTCGGCGGCGAGCCACGGCGGCCCGCCGCAGATCAGGGCCGGGGCCGGGGTGAGTGGTTCGTCGTCGTCCACGTCCAGCATGGACGGGCGCAGTGCGCCGTTTTCGTAGAGCACGCGAACCCGGACCACCTCGCCCTCCGTGAGCAGGTCCTCGGCGCAATCGAGTTCGTTGGAGGAGATCCGCTCCATGCCGATCCGGAAATCGGCGTCCGGCCACAGCGACACCACGGCGTAGTTGTGGCAGGTGGACTTGACCCGGGCCAGGGCTACGGAGCCGTTCGCGTAAACGGTGATGGGGGAGCCTGGCCGGTGCAGCAGTGCGCTGATGTCCAGGACGCCGTTGCGGGCATCCAGCACGCCGGTCACTTCCTGCCCCGGGGCCAGCAGCCAATCCAGCGGAACGCCCGGCAACAGGTCCTCGGCCCGGATCGTGACGGACTTACCCGTCCCGGCAAGGATGACCAGTGCACGGCTGTTGTCCTCGGCGGCAAATCCGTGCACCGTGCCGCCGGCCAGTACAGGTTTGGGCGTGGCCGCCACAGCCGGTGCGGGGCGGTAAGCGGCCGCGGCCCGGACGTCGCTGCGCAGCTGATCTGTCAATTGCGCCACGGTGCCGGCGCCCAGGAGCCGGGCCGCAGGCGGTCCCGTGGCCCAGTCGCTGCCCGCGGGGTATACCCGCGCGCCCGTGCCAAAGATGTGCAGACCGGCGGGCAGGCCCGCCTCGAGGGCGCGTGTTTCCGGACCGTTGGCGAGTTCGTAGACGTCGGCCTCGGCGCCAAGGTGGCGGGCCAGGGCCCCGGCATCGATTGTCCGTGCGCCGGCGTCGGACTTGTTGCTGACGACGACGGCCGGGCGGGTGCGTCCGGCCCCCACCAGGTGCTCGGCAACTATCGCGCCGGGGAGCCGGATCACCGGGAAGGCCGGGATTTCCGGCGCGGGTGCGGCAGGGGGAGCGTGCCGGTGCCGCTTCTTTTGGGCTGGCATGCACTCTCCTTTCGCCGTGAACCGACCGGCGGATCCGCCGTGCCTGCCAGACTACCGTTACCGGGGCGCGCGGCGGGAGGGGTTACGTGCGCGGGGAAGCGGGTAACTACGCAGTGGCGGAAAAGATGCGGAACTGCCGGCCGACGTCGAAGGTGGGGGCGCCGTCGTCCGGGCGCACCATGTCTCCGGCATCCACGGTGGGGGAGGCGCTGACAATGCTGCGGCCGCCGGCGTTGACCAGCACGGCGTGGGGGCCGATGCTGCGCAACGCGGCCAGGCCCGCCCGCTCCAGGGTCTGGGCCGTAACATCCAGGCCCACCACCCCGGCGAGTTCTCCCGCCCGGAACACGGGGTGCGTGAACGTGAGCACGTATTCGTCGGTGCACAGCAGATCGATGTAGGGCCCCGTCACGTGCGGGCGTCCCGTTTCCATGGGCACCCGGAACCATTCGGCCTTCACGTAGCGGCTCGTGGACTGCGGGCTGAAATTGGCCAGTGCGTCCACCCGTTCCAGGTCCTCGCCCTGCCACCAGGCAATATAGCTGCGCTCGGGCCCCAGCAGGCCCGGGGCCGCCACGAACCCGGCGCCGGCCAGCAGGGTGCCGGGCTCGTGCAGCATGGCGTCAACCGTGGGACGGATGAACTTGTCGATCGAGGTGCCCGTGATCTTCCCGGGGCCGGAGAGCCACTCCGTGGCGGCCTGCGCCCAGCGGTCGATCCGCTCTTCGATGCCGGCGACCAATGCGCCGAGTTCCCCAACTCCCGTGCTGTTGACTGTGGCGTCTTTGCCGTTCATCTGCGTGCCTTTGTGTGTGCGGTTTGGCTAGTGCTGCCCGGCGGCGTGTTCCGCCAGCAGCCAGTTGGTGGTTGCCGAAATTAGATCCTTGGTCCGTTCCTCCGCTGCCGCGCAGTCGTGGGCCTCGATCGCGTCGGTGATGGCGGTGCTCAGGGCGGCCGTCTTTTCGCAAAACGCACCATCCTCAAACGGCAGCAACGTCAACGTACCCACGTCGGCCTGCAGGTGCAGGAGTTCGCGGGCCAGCCGGGCCGAGCGTGCCACGGCCGCAATCTCCAGCAGGAACTCGGCCGCCGTCAGCCGCCACGAAAACGCGGTGGCCGTTTCGCCCGGCGCCCCGGGCGGGCGGATGTAACTGCGCAGGGTGTCGATGTCGCCGTCGCTGGAGCGCTTTGCGGCCACCCCGGCGCAGGCCACGGCGATGGCCTGGAAATGCAGGCCCAGATCCGTGATTTGCAGCCGGGTCAGGCCCAACAGCTTCTCCTTCGCCCGGTCCGCCGAGGGGAAGGAGTTTTCCGTGACAAAGCTGCCGCCGCTGCGTCCGCGGGTGGTCCGGATCAGTCCCTGGCCGCGCAGTTGTGACAGGGCTTCGCGGGCCGTGACGGCCGAAACCCCCAGGGCGCCGGCCAGTTCCACCTCGTTGGGCAAGCGCTGGCCGCTGGTGAGGAGCCCGGACTCAACGGCAAGTTCAATGCGCCGGCACACCTCATCGACCAATCCGCCGGACTTGATGGGGGTGAAAACGGCGGCCAGGCTGCGGGAGGCGCCCAGTGGGGAAAGCGACATGGGTGCGTCCTTTCCTTGGTGGGACCGTCCGTGTGGTGTGCCGTTTGGCGGGTTGATCCAATCGTAACCGTCACATGGCGTTGGGGCTATACATAAAACATCTTAAGTAATAGTGTTTAGCCTCATCACCACAATGTGACTCGCATCACCGGCGGATCCATTGGAAGCTCACCAAGGAATGAAAGGCGCATCATGAGCCAGAGCACCCTTAGCGGCCTACGGGAAACCACCACGGACGTCCCCGCGATCCGGCTGCGCAACCTCACCAAAACGTTTGGCACCAGGAACTTTGGTGAAACCAAGGCCGTGGACGGCGTCGACCTGGACATCCGCCAGGGCGAGTTCTTCTCCATGCTGGGCCCGTCGGGATCCGGCAAGACCACGGTCCTGCGGCTCATTGCAGGCTTTGAACTGCCCACCTCCGGCACGATCGAACTCGAAGGCGCGGACGTCAGCGGCAAGGCCCCGTTCCAGCGCGACGTCAACACCGTCTTCCAGGACTACGCACTGTTCCCGCACATGTCCCTCGTGGACAACGTCGCCTATGGGCTGCGGGTCCGGGGCATGAAGAAGGCCGAACGCCGGGACCGGGCCGTCGAATCCCTGGAACGGGTGCAGTTGGGCAAGTTCATGCACCGCCGCCCGTCCCAACTCTCCGGCGGGCAAAGGCAGCGCGTGGCACTGGCCCGGGCACTCGTCGTCGAACCCAAGGTGCTGCTGCTGGACGAGCCGCTCGGTGCCCTGGACCTGAAACTGCGCCAGCAAATGCAGATCGAGCTCAAGGAACTCCAACGCTCCCTGGGCATCACGTTCATCTTCGTCACGCACGACCAGGAGGAGGCGCTGACCATGAGTGACCGGATCGGCGTGTTCAACAACGGCAAACTGGCCCAGATCGGCACGGCCCACGAAATCTATCAGCGACCCACGGGCGCGTTTGTGGCCAACTTCGTGGGCACCTCCAATCTGTTCGGACCCGAGGTGGCCACCGCCCTCTACGACCGCGCCAGCCAATTCGTGGTCCGCCCCGAACGGCTCAGCCTGCACTGGAACGGAACCCCGGGAACCCTCGACGGCGTGAGCACCCTGCGCGGCACCGTCACCTCCCTGGTCTACGTGGGGCACGCAACCCAGGTCCACGTGGCGCTGGACGCCGGCCCCGCAATCGTGGTCCAGGTGGGGAACGACCTGCCCGCCGGCGAAACGCTCGTGGGGGACACCGTCACCGTCAGCTGGGCCGACGCCGACGCCGTCTGGCTGCCCGAAGCCTAAGCATCTCTCTCATCACACACCCTCGAAAGGACAAGAACAGTGGCACTGAAAAACTCGCTCAAAGTCATTGGGACCCTGGCCGTGGCAGCATTGACGCTGGCCGCCTGCGGAACCACCTCCGGCACCGGCCCCGCAGCCGGCGCGCTCAAGGAATCGATCGGTGCCGGGGAAGGCCAGGTCTCGATCCTGGCCTGGCCCGGCTACGTCGAGGACGGCAGCAACGACCCCAAGGTGGACTGGGTCACCCCGTTCACCGCGGAAACCGGCTGCAAGGTCAACTTCAAGCCCTTCGGCACCTCGGATGAGGCCGTGACGCTCATGCGCACCGGCCAGTACGACGTCATCTCGGCCTCCGGCGACGCCTCCCTGCGCCTCGTGGCCGGTGGCGACGTGCAGCCCGTGAACATGTCCCTGCTGAAGAACTATGCGGACGTCTACCCGTTCCTGAAGGACAAGGCCTGGAACACCGTGGACGGCAAGAACTACGGCATGCCGCACGGTTGGGGCGCCAACCTGCTCATGTACCGCAGCGACAAGGTGACCCCGGCCCCCACCTCCTGGAGTTCCGTGTTCGACGGCGCCTCCGCCTACAGCGGCAAGGTCACCGCCTACGATTCCCCCATCTACATCGCCGACGCCGCCCTGTACCTGATGAAGCACAAGCCCGAACTGAACATCAAGAACCCCTACGCGCTGGATAAGGACCAGCTGGCCGCCGCCGTGACCTTGCTGAAGGCCCAGCGTTCACATGTGGGCGAGTACTGGAACGACGTCGTGAAGGAAGTCCAGTCCTTTGCCTCCGGCACCTCCGTCATCGGCACCACCTGGCAGGTGGGCGCCAACATCGCCAAGGCCGACGGCACCAAGGTCGAAACCCTGCTGCCCGAGGAAGGTGCCACGGGGTGGTCGGACACCTGGATGATCGGCGCCAAGACCAAGAACTCCAACTGCGCCTACAAGTGGCTCGACTACATCGCCAGCCCCAAGGCCAACGCGGCCGTCGCCGAGTACTTTGGCGAATCCCCGGCCAACCCCAAAGCCTGCGCCCTGACCACCGACAAGACCTTCTGCGACACCTACCACTCCGGCGATGCGGCCTACGCGGAGAAGATTTGGTACTGGACCACCCCGGTCGCCAAATGCCTGGACGGACGCACGGACGCCACGTGCACCGACTACTCCGAATGGACCAAGGCGTGGACGGAAATCAAGGGTTAGGATCATGACACTCCAAACGCAGCAACCCGGCCGGAAGGCGGAGTCGGACACCTTGCCGGGCCACGCCGTCGTACCCCGGGCACGCAAGAACACGCTCTCCGCCTGGCTCACCCGCTCACCGAGGCTCCGCCTCGCCGGCCTGCTCACCGCACCGGCCGGCTGGTTGGTCCTGGTCTACATCGCGGCCCTCGCGGCCCTGCTCATCACCGCCCTGTGGACGGTGGACACGTTCACCGGGAAGGTGTCCACCACCTGGACGTTCGCCAACGTCCTGCAGGTGGTCACCGACCCCGTCTACCAGATCATCACCCTGCGCACGCTCTGGATCGCGCTCGCCGTCACAGTGATCGACGTCGTCATCGCCGTACCGATAGCGTTCTTCATCGCCAAGGTGGCCACCGCCAACTGGCAAAAAATCCTCGTGGTGGCCGTGCTCATGCCGCTGTGGGCCAGCTACCTGGTGAAGGCCTACGCCTGGCGCAACGTGCTGGCCGACGGCGGCCTGCTGGAATGGCTGGGCACCCCGCTGGGCGTCCACAGCCCCGGCTACTCGGAATCGGCGGTGATCATCACGCTCGCCTACATCTGGCTGCCGTACATGATCCTGCCCATCCACGCGGGCTTTGAGAAGGTCCCCGATTCACTATTGGAGGCCTCCGGGGATTTGGGTGCCAAGCCGTTGAAGACCATGCGGCTGGTCATGCTCCCCATCCTCATTCCGTCCATCATCGCCGGCAGCATCTTCACGTTCTCGCTGTCACTGGGCGACTACATCACGGCGCAGATCGTGGGCGGCACCACGCAGATGCTCGGCACCGTGGTCTACGCCAATGTCGGTGCGGCCAACAACCTGCCGTTTGCCTCGGCGGTGTCCCTGATCCCGATCGTGATCATCATGGTCTACCTCTTCGTGGTCCGCCGTACCGGCGCCCTGAATAACCTGTAGGAGGATGAAAATGCGACTTTCCCGCAGCGCCAAAACCGTCTTGGGCGTCATCACCGGCCTTGTCCTGCTGTTCATCTATGCGCCGTTGCTGCTGGTGGTGGTGAACTCCTTCAACGCCGACCGCACGTTTGGCTGGCCACCCAAGGGCTTCACCCTGGAATGGTGGGGGAGGGCCTTTGAATCCGTGGGCGTCCGCGAAGCCCTCGTCACCTCGCTCTGGGTGGCCGTGGTCTCCACCGCCATCTCGCTGGTCCTCGGAACGCTGCTGGCCCTGGCCTTGCAGCGATACAAATTCTTTGGCCGCGAGGCCGTGAACCTGCTGGTGATCCTGCCCATCGCCCTGCCCGGCATCGTCACCGGCATCGCGTTGAACAACATGTTCACCACCATCCTGGGCGTGCCGTTGAGCATGTGGACCGTGGTGATCGCCCACGCCACCTTCTGCATGGTGACGGTGTTCAATAACGTCATTGCCCGGTTGCGGCGCATGAACGGCCGGCTCGAGGAGGCGTCGTTCGATCTCGGTGCCGGCGTCTTCACCACCTTCCGGTTGGTGACGTTCCCGCAACTGCGCTCCGCATTGCTGGCCGGCGGGCTCCTGGCTTTCGCCCTGAGCTTTGACGAAATCATCGTCACCACGTTCACGATCGGTGCCGGCGACACCACGCTGCCGATCTGGATCCTGCAAAACCTGTTCCGCCCCAACCAGGCGCCCGTGGTCAACGTGGTGGCCGTGGTGCTGATCGTCATCTCCATTGTGCCGATCTGGCTCGCGCAGCGGCTCTCCGCCGATTCCGTGGGCGGCTCCAGCAAGCCCGCCAAGGCCAAGGTCGCCGCGTAGCTTGGCGCCGGTGGTCGAGCTTGTCGAGACCCCCGGCGGCTTCCCCGCCGTCGGCCGCGACTTGGACGGTTAGGTGCCGACGGGCAGCTCTCCCCATCGACGGGGGTGGGGGTTGGCGGATAGTTTCGTATCAATCGCTACTTCGGATTCTTCGGACGATGCGGAAAATCTCTAGGTGTAAGGATGTGCGTTGTGGCTGGAATGCTCGGAAATAACCCGGCGGATATGGCGGATTTGGCCAACAAGTTGGCGCAGGCGGTGGACCAGATCAACCAGATCACCTCGACCCTGGACAGCAAGGCCCACGGCGTGCAGTGGGAGGGCCCGGATGCGAACCGTTTCAAGTCCAGCGACTGGCCCAGCCACAAAAGCGCATTGAGCCGCGTGGCACAGGAACTTGACCAGGTGAAGAACACGGTGAACCGCCAACGCCAGGAACAGATCAGCGCCTCGCAGTAAGTACGCCCCGCAGCAATTCGGCGGTGCAGCTGATGCGGGCTTGCCCTCCGGCAGCCCGCATCAGCTGCACCGCCGAATTGCTTTTGTGCCAACAGACCGCAGGAGCTGCACCGTCGATTTCGATGGTGCCGCTCCTGTGTGTGGTTAAGGCATGCCGGAAGGTCCCGGAAGCCGAAGGGCGTACGGGAGCGCACCGCCGAGGCTAGAGGTGGTCGGGGTCTGCTTCCTCGGCCAGCGCGGCGGCGTGGTCGTTGATCTCGGCGATGTCCGGGGACACCATTTCTGTGTAGACCTCGGCCAACGGGTCACTGGCCGCGGCGTCGTGGGTCAGGCCTGCTTCGTCACGATCTGGATGCTTGCTCATACGCAAAGGATAGCCCCGCAGCCCCTAGGATCTGCGGAAATTTCTAAGCCAAAGCCGTGGCCCGGGCATGGAGCGGGACGTTGAGGCTGATGGCGTTATGAAGAGCCAGCCCGGCGGCCCCCACGGCGTCCTCCGACTCGGTCCACGCCTTGACGGTGATGTCCAGCGGGAGCAGGAATTTCAGCACGGTTTCATCCAGGCCGCGGCGGAATCCGTCGTTCAGGGCCGGCCACAGTGAGGTGGTTTGCCCACTCACAATGACGGTGCCGATCCCCAGCAGGTTCACCACGCCGCCTACGGACCGGCCCAGGCGGTGGCCAATGTCGCCGAGGAAGGCAAGGACGGCCGGATCGCCGCCGTCGGCCGCCTGCCGCAGTTCCGCGAGCTTGAGGTGCCCGCCGGCATCCGGGACGGCCCGCAGAACCTCGTTGAGGCCGGCATAAACCTGAAGACAACCGCGGTTCCCACAAACACACAGCGGCCCGTTGGGGTCGGTCGACATGTGGCCAAACTCTGTGGACGCCCCGCCGGCACCGCAAAAGACCTTGCGCCGGTTGACGATTCCCAGGCCGACGCCGTAGCCAAGTCCCAGCAGCAGGAAGTCGTCCTTGTTGCGGCCCAGGCCAAAGCTGACCTCGCGGGTGGAGAGCGCAAAAAGGTCGTTGGAGACAAAAACCGGTCGATTGATGAGTTCCTGCAGCTGGGCGCCAAGATTGAAGTCACGCCAGTTCAGTGTGGCGGAGATCCGTACGGTGGACAGGGCCTGGTCCACGGCGCCGGAGACCGAGATCCCAATCGCCACCACGCGTTCCGGGTGGTCCAGGGCGGCCTGTTGCTCAAGCACCATGGTCTTGAACTGCCCCAGAGGGTCCGTCGCCGGATCAAACGGCGTAGAGCGCGAATCAACAACGCTGCCATCAATATGCATGGAAACGACCATCACGGAGGTGGGTGTCACGCTCATGCCAATCACCACGGCGGAGTCGGCAATCAGCTCCACGGGGACCCGCGGCCGACCGGCTCCGATGCGCGCATCGGAGGGCAGTTCACGGACATAGCCGTCGGTCATCAGCCGGCGAACCTGGGCTGTGACGGTGGCCGGTCCCAAGCCAAGGCGCTTGGCGATTTCGCTGCGGCTGAGCTGGCCAAGCTGTCCCAGAACGCCAAGGATTTCGGCCCGGCTGACGGCGTCGCGAGTTGGAGTGGTATGGGGTCGGACCCGTGTCGATGAAATATTTCCCCCTATTGACGCGGTCTGCGATGTGTGATTATCCTAACATCACGCCATTAATTCGGCGCCGAATTAATTATTAGCAAACGGCTCCGGTCTGTTACCCATCACGAAGGACTGACATGAAATTAGCAAAGAAGCTAACCGCAATCGCCCTCGGCGGCGCGCTCGTCCTGGGCGCCTCCGCATGTGGCTCTTCAACCTCGGGCGGCAGCGCCGGTTCCGCCGACGGCAACGTCACCCTTGACTGGTCGTTCTGGTCCCAGGGCGATGAAGGCAACCAGACCTGGAAAAACCTGGCCTCGGAAGTCACGACCAAGTACCCGAACATCAAGATCAACCTCACCACGGCACCGTTCGCCGACTACTTCACCAAACTCCAATCCCAGCTGGCCTCGGGTACCGCACCGTGCATCGTGAGTATGCAGAGCCTCCGCCTGCCGGCCTTCGCCAAGGCATTGACTCCGATCGATGGCGACCTGGCCACGGCCGCCGGCTTCAATGCCGGCGAATGGGAATCGGGCGCACTGAAGGCACTGCAGAAGGACTCCAAGCAGTACGCATTGCCTTATGGGTTGTCCACCATGGTCATGTACTACAACAAGGACGCGTTCAAGGCTGCTGGCGTTGCCGAGCCCAAAGACGGCTGGACCACCGACGATTTTGTGGCCGCCGCCGAGAAGATCACCAAGTCAAGCGGCAAACCGGCCTTCGGCCAGAGCTTCTCCGACCTGCACATGTCCGCACAGTTGCTCGCGTACAACGGCGCCCGCCCTGTTTCCGCCGACGGCGCCCTGCAAATGACCGACCCGACGTTCACAAGTGCCTTCAACTGGTACTCGGGCCTGGCCACAAGCCAAAAGATCAGCAGCGTCCCCGCCAGCTCCTCCGACGTCCCCTGGGGCGAGCAGCAGTTTGTTGCCGGGAACGTTGCCATGGCCGTTGATGGTTCCTGGAACCTCAAGAGCAATGTGACGGATGCGGCCGGCTTCAAGGTTGGCGTCGTAACGCTCCCGCAGGGACCCAACGGTGGTGGCACGTTCTCGGCCAACTCCGGCTTCGGGATCTCCTCCACCTGCAAGAACAAGACCGAGGCCGCCAAGGCCATCGGCGTGCTGACGGATGCGGCATCGCAGTCGGCGTCGGCGAAGGCCGGCAACCAGCCCGCACGAACCGCCTCCATCCCGTCGTTCATCGAGGCCCTGAAGACGGACGTCGATCCCAAGAACCCGGGCTACTCCGCCCAGGTTGCCACGGTCACGAAGGACTCCTCGGCGATGGCTGTGCCGTTCATCAGCACGAGCAACTGGGACATGGTCACGAAGCTGATGGCCCAGCAGTTCCAGCAGGCCTACTCGGGCCAGACCTCACCGGCTGACGCGTTGAACAACGTCCAGCAAAGCGGCGCCAAGTAACCATGGCTGCGCTACTTCCGCTATCCGAGCCGCAGTAGAAAGGCACTACCTTGACGGCAACTATCTCCCCAACCGTGCGGAAAGGGATCACCGATCCATCTGCGCCGAAAAAGCGGAAGAAGTCCGATTCCCTTGCGGCGCTGGGGTTCCTTACCCCCAGCGCCGTGGGAATGACGGTATTCATTCTCTTCCCCACAATCCTGGCCATCATCACCAGTTTCTTCAATTGGCCCACTTTTGGTGATATCTCCTTTGCCGGTTTGGCCAACTACCGTGAACTGTTCGCCCCTGGCAATCAGTTCACGGCAGCACTTATCAATACGTTTGTCTTCACGATTCTGGTGGTTCCGATCAACCTGGTGCTGACTTTGTCCACCGCCTTCTGGGTCGCAAGCAGCCGGTTCAGTCGGCTTTACCGGGTGTTGTTCTTCCTTCCAGTGGTCACGCCCACCGTGGCAACGGCCGTCATTTGGAAGCTGATCTACCAGCCCAATGGCCTGGTCGACTCCACCCTGCAGTCGTGGTTTGGCATTCACCTGCCCAACCTTCTTGGTAACAGCAGCACAGCCTTGTTCGCCGTCGTCGTCGTTATTATCTGGCAGGGGTTCGGCTACAACATGCTGATCTTCTCGGCAGCGATCGACCAGCTGCCCCAGGACGTCATCGATGCTTCAATGCTCGACGGTGCCGCCGGGCTTACGCAATTACTTCGGATCAAGCTTCCGTTGCTGACCCCGGCGCTCTTCTTTGCCTCGACTGTCACGATGATCTCCGCGTTCCAAATGTTCTCGGAACCATTCGTGTTGACCGCCGGCGGACCCGGTACCTCGACCGTCACGGTGGTCATGAACGTCTACCAGACGGCATTCCAGGGTGGCGAACTCGGTGCGGCAGCCGCACCGGCCATCATTCTCTTTGTACTGATTCTCGTCGTCACCATGATCCAGTGGGTGGGACAAAAGAAGTGGGTTCACTATGACTAGCAGCCAGCTCCACGTGCGCACAGCGAAAACGAGTGCCACCAAGTCCAACGGCGTGCCACCACGGGAAAATCACCGCCGGTTCCGGCCCGTGAAATTCGCCAGCGAAGTGGTGCTGGGGATCGTGGTTCTGGCGTTCCTGTTTCCGATCATCTTCACTTTCTTCTCCGCCTTCAAGCCCAACGGCGAGATCTTCGCCCAGCCGCCGTCACTCATCGGCTCCGAATTCCGCTGGCAGAACTTCGTGGAAGTTTTCAACTACACGCCATTCCTGCGCTTCATCGTCAACGGCCTGATCGTCTCCATCTGCGGAACCGTCATCGTCGTGGCCGTCTCCTCGCTCGCCGCTTACAGTTTCGGGATCCTTAAATGGCGTGGCCGGGACAAGTTCATGCTGCTGTACCTGGCCACCATGATGATTCCCCAGGAAGTCCTTGTCATCCCCATGTTCCTGCTGATGCAAAAGCTTGGTTGGATCAACACGTGGCAGGCGCTCATCCTGCCGTGGGCGTTCGGGGCATTCGGGGCCTTCCTGTTGCGCCAGTTCTTCATCGGTATCCCGTATGAATTGGTGGAGGCCTCCCGCATGGACGGTTGCAGCCAGTGGCGCACCTTTACCCGAATCATCCTTCCTCTGGCCAAGCCGTCGCTTGCCGTGCTGGGTGTCTGGACGTTCATCACGTTCTGGAACAGCTTCCTGTGGCCGTTGATCGTGGTCAACGACGTCAACCAACTTGGTAACGTCTCACTGGGCCTGCAAACGTTCTTTGGTGAACATGGCAGCTCCTGGAACCTTGTCATGGCTGCTTCCGTGATCGCCATCCTGCCCACCCTGATCCTGGTTATTGCCCTGCAAAAACACCTGGTCAAGGGCATCGCAACCGTGGGGCTCGCAGGGCGCTAACCGCCATTCACCCTCCTCTTTCAAGAAGGCAGTAATGATTAATTTTGAGGATCGTGTTGGTCCCGACTTTGGCGCCAACGCGCCGCGCTACCCGCAGTGGGAGTTCCCGCAATGGCTCGCCGAGGCAAAATTTGGCATCTTTGTGCACTGGGGCCTGTATTCGGTGCCGGCCTGGGCCGAGGTGGGTAACGCCCCGACCCCTGTGGAGGACGCCTACCGCGACCACCAGTACGCCGAGTGGTACGGCAACACCGTCCGCTTGGAGGGCAGCAGTGCCCAGAACTACCAGCGCTCCACCTTTGGCCCCGGCACCAGTTACGAGGACCTGGCCGATGTGTGGAAGGCGGAATCGTTCGACGCCGCCGCCTGCCTCGAAGTGTTCCGCCAGGCCGGAGCCAAGTACGTGGTTCCCACCACCAAGCACCATGACGGCTTCTGCTTGTGGAATACCGAGACTACGCCGTTCAACAGCGCCGTGCGCGGCCCCGGACGCGACCTGATCCAGGAATTTGCCACGGCCACCCGCGATGCCGGGCTGAAGTTTGGCGCCTACTTCTCCGGTGCGCTGGACTGGCACGCCAGCGACTTCCGGGCCATCGACTCGGACCCCGACATTTTCCGGCTGCGCCGCAATGACGAGGACTTTGCCCGTTACTCCTACGAGCAGGTGCATGAACTGGTGGAACGGTTTGCCCCGGACATCCTGTGGAACGACATTGAATGGCCCGACGCCGGCAAGTCTGATGCGGATTTCGGCGTGGCGGCACTGTTCAACGAGTACCGAGCGGCGGTGCCCGAAGGTATTGTCAATGACCGCTGGGGCGTCCCGTCCCACGGTTACCTGACCCGTGAGTACAGCGACATCGGCGGCCTGAGCGACCAGCACTGGGAAAGCTGCCGCGGCCTGGGCCGGTCCTTTGGCGTAAACCAAAATGAAACCGACGCCGACGTGCTCAGCGTGGCCGAACTGGTCCTCCACCTGGTGTCCGTCGTCTCACGCAACGGCAACTTCCTTCTCAACATCGGCCTGGCGGCCGACGGCACCGTCCCGGAACGCTACCGGGAACGCCTTCTGGGCCTGGGTGCCTGGCTCGCCGTCAACGGCGACGCCATCTACGGCACCCGCCCCTGGGCGGGCACCATGACTCCCGAACAACAGGCGCACTATGCCGTGACTGTGGGGTCCGACGCCACGTTCCTGTCAGTGATCACCCCCGGAACCGAGCTTCCGCCCGCCCCACTCGATATTGCCGGCGGCGTGTGGTTGGGTGCGGGGGTGAACGGCGATGGCGGCATTTGCGTGCCGGCTGCCCTCGCCGGCGAGCCGGTCGCCGTCCTGCGCATTCCGCACACCGCACTGTCAGGAGCTTCAGCATGAGGGAACCATGGATTGGGGTGGACATTGGCGGCACGAAGATCGCTGCCGGTCTAGTGGACGAAAACGGGACGGTGCTGGCCCGGGCCCAGCGGCCCACTCCGCACGGGGAGGTGGCCATAGCCGACGCCGTGGCCGGCCTGGTCCTTCAGCTCGCACCCGAGGTCGCCGGGACGGTGGTGGGAATCGCCGTCCCCGGCTATGTCTCGATCGACCACAGGAAGGTGTCCTACGCGGCAAACCTGGAACTTGAGAACACCATGCTGGCGGATTTGGTCGAGGCCAGGATCAACGTCGCGGCCCTGGTGATCAACGACGCAAACGCCGCGCTGTGGGCCGAACACAAGTTCGGTGCGGCCCGGGGCGTGCAGGACGTTGCCATGGTGACGGTGGGGACCGGGATCGGCGGGGGCTTGCTGGTGAACGGCAAGCTGGTAGTTGGTGCGCACGGCTGGGCCGGGGAAATCGGCCACATGGTGGTCGAGCCCGGCGGACGCCCCTGCGGGTGCGGCAGTCGCGGCTGCCTGGACCGGTATGCCAGTGGCAGTGTCCTGGAAACCGAGGCCCGGACCAGAGAAGATTTTGCCGAAATCGCCCACTGGCTCGGGTTTGGGCTGAGTCAGGTTTCGATGTTGCTGGATCCGGACCTCGTGGTGCTGGGCGGTGGAGTCAGTGCCGTTGGGGCGGCCCTGACTGAACCCACCCGTGAGCGGTTGGGTGAGCTTTTGGCCGAGCACGGCCGTGATTCCACGCCCCCCGTGGTCACGGCTCTGCTGGGTCCGGACGCCGGGTTCATCGGGGCGGCCGCCTACGCCGCCGATCATGTCGGCGTCCAGGGCATGGACGGCATCGGCGCCAATGCCGGCTAACAGGGCTTCCCACAAGGCTTTTCGATTGGAGAACAGGTGAGCAAACCCAATGTTGTTGTTGTCCTGGCGGACGATCTAGGTTGGGGCGACCTCTCATGCTACGGCGCTACCCGGATCCGCACGCCGCATCTTGACGCTTTGGCGGAGCGTGGTGTCCGCTTCACCGACTCGCATGCCTCGTCCGCCGTTTGCACCCCGAGCCGGTACAGCCTTATAACAGGGTCCTACCCGTGGCGGAGCCCGTTGAAGAGCGGAGTATTGGGCGGCCTAGACCCGGCCATTATCGATGCCGACGCACCAACCCTGCCCCGGGACTTCCTGAACGCCGGGTACAGCACCGGTGCGTTTGGAAAGTGGCACCTGGGTCTGGACTGGACCGGGCATGACGGCACCACCCGTGACGCATTCGCCCCCGGATTTGCCTCCGAGATGCAGGGCCACGGCCGCGACATCGACTACGGCATCCCGTTCAGGGGAGGGCCCACGGCGCTTGGCTTCGAGACGTATTTTGGCATTGCCGGGTCCCTGGACATGCCGCCGTACTGCTTCCTGGACCAGGACAAGGCTGTGGGGATTCCGCTGGAGGAAAAAACCGAACTTGTCACCTCCCAGCGCCCGGGGATGCAGAGTCCAGGCTGGCAGGACGACGCCGTCGACACCACGGTTGTTGCACGGGCTGCGGAGTGGATCCGCGCCCGGCGCGAGGATGGGCGGCCGTTCCTGGCCTATGTGGCCACGGCTGCACCGCACCGCCCGTGCGTGCCTCCGGAATTTGTTCGCGGCGCCACCGATGCGGGACCTCGCGGAGATGGGGTGGCCCTGGTGGACTGGATGGTGGGTCAGCTGATTGCAGCTCTGGGAGAGGACCTTGAGAACACCATCATCGTATTCACCTCGGACAACGGGGCGCCCACCATGTTCCCCGACGACGGCGACGTGGTCATCCACCGCCCCAACGGCCACTGGCGAGGGCAAAAGGCGGACGCCTGGGAGGCCGGGCACCGCGTACCGCTGATTGTGGCCGGGCCCGGGGTTGTTGCGAATAGGGTGTGCGAGGAACTCGTCAGCCTCATGGATCTTCGTGCCACCCTGGCCGAGGTTACGGCGGATCCGCCGGACTCAGCGGAGCTGACCGGCCCCGACGCTGTTTGGGCCGCCGGCGACGGTACCTCATTTGCCAAGCTCCTTCGCGGCGAGCTGCCCGGCACCGGCGCCTCCCGGGTGCTGGGCCACCAGGCATATGACGGCACCTTGGTGCTGCGCAGCGGGTCAGGAAAGGCAATCTTCGGGACAGGTTCGGGCGGTTTTTCTGAACCGGTGGGCCAACCCGACGATACGGGCCAGGGGCCAGGACAATTCTTTGACCTGGCCGAGGATCCCACGGAAACCGCCAATCTGTGGCCCCACCGGGCAGAACAGGCGCTTGACATGATTGAAACATTCGAACGCACCACCGGATTCATTCGAGGGACACGATGACAGAACTATCCACCACAACACACCGCCCCGACCCGTCCGAGGTGTGGTGCCCGCCGTTGGCACCACTGGCCGAGGGCGGCCTGGCCCGCCCGCGCATCGGCATCGCCGGCATCTCCATCGAGTCCAGCACCTTCTCCCCGCACGTCAGCGGCACGGAGGCGTTCACGGTGCGCCGCGGCGCGGAGCTGCTGGACTACTACCCGTTCCTCGATAGCGGCCGCGAGATGCGCGAGGCCGCCGACTGGGTGCCGCTCATGCATGCCCGGTCCCTCCCCGGCGGTGCCGTGGATCCGGAGCTGTACGTGGCGTTC
This sequence comes from Arthrobacter sp. ERGS1:01, assembly GCF_001281315.1. Classification (NCBI taxonomy): domain Bacteria; kingdom Bacillati; phylum Actinomycetota; class Actinomycetes; order Micrococcales; family Micrococcaceae; genus Arthrobacter; species Arthrobacter sp. ERGS1:01. Next base: position 250,219 of record NZ_CP012479.1, read on the forward strand.
CGCGATGAGATCGTTGAGCAGATCCGCAACGCCGGCCCCCTGGACGCCTTGTTCTTCGACATCCACGGCGCCATGAGCGTGGTGGGCATGCAGGACGCCGAAGGCGATCTGGCCCGGCACGTGCGCGCGGCCCTGGGTGAGGCCGTCCTGGTCTCCGCCTCCATGGACCTGCACGGCAACGTCTCCTTTGAGCTGCTGGAAAACGTCGACATCATCACCTGCTACCGCATGGCCCCGCACGAAGATGCCATGAACACGAAGGAACGGGCCGTCTTCAACCTGCTGACCAGGCTCCGGGCCGCGACCGGCGCGGACTTTGTCCGGCGCCGCCCGCTCAAGGCCTGGGTGCCGGTACCGGTACTGCTGCCGGGGGAAAAGACCAGCACCCGGATTGAACCGGCCAAGGGCATCTACGAGGAAATCCCGGCCGTCACCGAGCTCGACGGCGTCCTGGACGCATCCATCTGGATCGGCTATGCCTGGGCCGACGAGCCGCGCTGCCAGGCCTACGTCGTCGTGACCGGCGACGACGAGGCGGTCATCCGGCGTGAAGCGGAACGGCTGGCGCGCCTCTTTTGGGACGCGCGGGCCGATTTCGCGTTCGTGGCCGACACCGCAACGCTCGCGGACGGCATCGCCGCGGCCATCGCCCCCGACGCCCCGCGCCCGTATTTCCTTTCCGACACCGGCGACAACCCGACGGCCGGAGGCGCCGGAGACGTGACGTGGACGCTGGCCCGGTTGCTGGAAAGCGCGCCGCTGGCCGCCGCCGATGTGCGGCTTGTCCATGCCTCCATTTTCGACGCCGGCGCAGTGGCGTCGGCCGTCGCGGCAGGGGTCGGCGGCGCCGTGGACATCGAAGCCGGTGCCCGGATCGACCACAACGCGCACGGCCCGGTCCGGCTGCGCGGCACCGTCTACTCCATTGCCGAGGGCGACCCCACGGCGGGCACCCAGGCGGTCATTCAGGTGGGCAACGTATTCGCCATCCTGACCGAGCGGCGCAAGCCGTTCCACCACATCAGCGATTTCACCGTGTTGGGCCTGGACCCGGCCGAGTTTGACGTGATCGTGGTGAAGATCGGCTATCTTGAGCCGGAGCTCTTTGACGCGGCGGCGGGCTGGAAGCTGGCGCTCACGCCGGGCGGCGTCGACCAGGACCTGCTGCGCCTGGGCCACTCACACCTGGCCGACGGCGTGTACCCCTTTGTCGAAGACGGCGGCACACCCGCCCTGACCGCCGTGGTGCACCGCCGATGACCACGCCAATGACAACGTCCACGAAACCCGTCAATGACCTGGCCGCGCTGGAGATCGCCGTCCAGGATGCGGCCGGCGCACGCGCCGCCGTAGCCGGGGGAGCATCCCGGGTTGAACTGTGCACAGCGCTGCGTACCGGTGGATTGACGCCGTCGCAGGGAACAGTGGAGTCCGTACTCGCGGCCGCGGACGGACGGGCCGGTTTTGTGCACGCCCTGGTGCGTTCCCGCGGCGGCGGATATGTGTATGACGCAGAGGAGGTGGACACCATGTGCCGCGAAATCCGGCACTTGAAGGCGGCCGGCGTGGGCGGCGTCGTCGTGGGCGCCCTAACTGCCAACCGGAGTATTGACCTGGGTGCGCTGGAGCAATGGGTTGAGGCCGCGGACGGCCTGCCCGTGACGTTCCACCGCGCAATCGACGCCTGCCCCGACCCGCTCGGCCAGCTGGCCCGGCTGGCGGGCAGTGGAGTCAGCCGGGTGCTGACCTCGGGAGGTGCCGTGCGCAGCATTGACGGTTTGACTGTGCTGGAAGCCATGGCGCTTCACGGGCCGGCCGGCGTCGAGATCATGGCCGGCGGCGGCGTCCGCATCCAGGACCTTGCCGCGCTGGTGTCCGCCGGCGTCGACGCCGTGCACCTCTCGGCCAGAGTTCCCTACCTGGATGTCCACCCGGCTGGCCCCGGGGGCGGCGCACAGGAGCTGGATGCAACAAGCGCCGACCTGGTTGAACTGGCCCGCCTGGCCCTGGAGATATCGTGAAGGCCGGGGCAAAGGTCCACCACCCCAAGGACCTGGCACCGCTATCGCCCCAGGCAAGGGAGCACACGGACTCCTGGTTTAAGGGTGCCGGGCTGGGCATGTTCATCCATTTCGACCATGCCAGCCAGCAGGGCCTGGAGGCATCCTGGCCCATTGTGGGCAGCGTGGAAGGGCTGGAGTTCAATGAAACCGTCCTGGTAGACGATTACCACCGCTCGGCTGCCACGTTTGACCCGGCCCAGTGGGATCCGGAGGAACTTGCCGCGCAAGCCGCGGCGGCCGGGATGGGTTACGCCGTCTTCACCACCCGGCATCACAGCGGATGGTCCGCCTGGCCGTCCAAGGCCAGCGACAGGACCATCGCGTCCTCTCCGTATGGACGCCGCGGCGGTGACCTGGTGCGGGAGTTTGTTGACGCCTTCCGCGCGGCGGGAGTGCGCGTGGGGTTGTATTACTCACTCTCGGATTGGGGCCACCGGCAGTATCCGGCCTTCACCGACGCCATGCGCCCGTACTTGCATGCCGACTACCCGCGGCCGTCTGCCGGGGATTGGGCTGCATACCGGCAATATCTCAAGGACCAACTGACCGAACTGCTGACGTGGTACGGGCCCATTGACCTGCTCTGGTTTGACGGTGAATGGGAACGCAGCCGTGAGGAATGGGATTCCGCCGGCCTGGAGGCGCACATCCGCACTCTGGCTCCCAACGTGGTCATTAATGACCGCCTGATTGGCAGCGGCGACTACCGCACCCCGGAACAGTTCATCCCACCCCAGCCCCTCGACGAACCATGGGAATGCTCCATGACGATGTGCGACACCTGGAGCCATGTGCCGTCGGACACCAACTACAAGTCATTGCACGAGATTGTGCGGACCTTGGCGGAGGTCACCGCCAAAGGCGGAAACCTGTTGCTCAACGTTGGTCCCCGCGCCGACGGCAGCTTGGCGCCCGAGCAGGCTGCCCTGCTCAGGGGCCTGGCGGATTGGATGGATCGGAACGGCGAGGCCGTGACGGGCGTGGAGCCAGGACTGGAGCCATGGCAGTACTACGGCCCCAGCACCGCAGCGGGCCACAACGTCTACCTCTTTGCCCTGGCCGAGCCGGTCGAGGCAGTGACGGTAAGGAACATCAATGTTCGCCGGGTCAAGGGTGTCCGCCAGCTCGGCTCGGAGACCGAGCTTCCATTCAGTTACAGGACCGCAATGGAAGACAGATACCTCGACGATCCGGAAGGCGAGCTCACTATTGACGTGTCCACGCTTGAGGACGCCGGCGTGATCAGGGTGTTTGTGCTTGAACTGACATGACGGTGTCCGCGGACGGAAGGTACGTGCCGTCCGCGGACACCGTGCTTAAGCCTTGGCGATGGCTTCCTTCAGCGCGCCAAGCACCAGCACCACGGAGGCGGGGTTGGCGTTGGGGCCCATCATGCCGATCCGCCAGACGGTGGAGGCGAACTGGCCCACGCCGGCGCCGATCTCCATGCTGAAATTCTTCAGCAGGTAGGCGCGCACGGCGGCCGAATCCACGCCTTCCGGAACCTTGACGGTGGTCAGGCTGGGCAGGCGGTAACCTTCTGCGGCAAACAGTTCCAGGCCCATGTCCTGCAATCCGTTTTGGAGCGCAAGGCCGGCGGCCCGGTGGCGGGCCTGGACGGCGTCGAGCCCCTCATTGAGCACACGGCCCAGGCCGGCCTCAAGGCTGGCGATCATGGTGACGGGCGCCGTGTGGTGGTAGGTGCGGGCGCTGCCGTTGGCCGCCCCGACGTAGCCGCCCAGCAGGCCCAGGTCCAGGTACCAGGACTGCGGATCCTTGACCCGGCGCTCGAAGGCGGCGTCGGAGATGGTGAAAGGGGACAGGCCCGGCGCCACGCCCAGGCACTTCTGCGTGCCGGCATAACCGACATCGATGCCCCAGTCGTCGGCGAGCAGTTCCAGACCGCCAATTGAGGTGACGGCGTCCGTGACCAGGAGGGCGTCTCCCTTGAGCGTGCCCAGCGCGGCGATGTCGGAGAGTACGCCGGTGGACGTTTCGGCGTGGACGGCCGCGATCACCTTTGGGTTCGGATGGGCGGAGGCGACCCGTTCGGGGTCGATCGGCTGGCCCCACTCGTGGTCCACGCGGACCACCTCGGCACCGGCGCGGCGGGCCACCTCACACATGCGCGCACCGAACAGGCCGTTGACGGCGATCACGGCCACATCGCCTTTTTCGACGGTGTTGACGAAGGCGGCCTCCATGCCGGCGGAGCCGGTTCCGCTCAGCGGCAGGGTGCGCGCGTTCTTGGTGCCCCAGACTTCGCGGAGGCCGTCGCAAGTACGGTCCAGAATGTCGATGAACAACGGGTCAAGGTGGCCCAGGACGGGATTTCCCAACGCGGAGATGGCTTCCGGGTAGCAATTGCTGGGGCCGGGGCCGAACAAGTGGCGGTATGTCAGGGTCTGGGTCACGAGGTGCTCCTTATTGCGCAGATGGTTCGTATCCAGCATAGGCGCGCGGTGCTGCGCGAGCGTGTGGTTGGCAAGCTAGTCGAGACCCGGCCTGGCGCCGACCATGCGGAGCAACCGGCGCCGGACTCACGGCGGGTTTTGCGCACAACACTGTTCTGCGCAGAACTCGCAGCGGGTTCCGCGTAGAACGGAACGGGCCGGCCCCCGCAGCAGAAGCTGCAGGGGCCGGCCAGTTCCGGAAACGCTGAGGCGTCAGCTCGGGGAGAACGGCTTGGTCTTGTGGCCCGGTTGGGTTGGCTTGACCTTGTAGTCCTTCCCGTTCATCCGCACGGTGATGTTCCCCTGGTTCGGGGCACGGTCCGCGATCACGGTGACTTCGGTGACCTTGCCGCCGGACCAGGTGCAGCTGACCTCATAGCCGCCACTGGCCCGGAGTCCGGTAAAGGACCCGTCCTTCCACGCGTCGGGCAGGGCGGGCAGGAGGTGGATGGTTCCCGTGTGGCTTTGGATGAGCATCTCCGCGACGGCACCGGTAATGCCGAAGTTTCCGTCCATCTGGAACGGCGGGTGGTTGCAAAACAGGTTGGGCAGGGTATTGAAGCGCAGCAGGCCGCGCAACATCATGCGGGCCCGCTCCGCCTCGCCCAGCCGGGCGAACAAAGCCGCACGCCACGGCCACGTCCAGGAACGTCGGCTGTCGCCGGACACTGTCGCCTCCGTGAACGGCACGCCGTCCTGCTCGCCGCAGCGGGCCTTTAGGGACACCAGCGCGGCTGCGGCAAACTTGGGCGAATCCGCCGCCGTGATTTGCCGGCCCGGGTAGACGGCGAAGAGGTGCGAGGTGTGCCGGTGGATGTCGGTGGGGTCGTCCATGTCTTCCTGCCATTCCTGCAATTGCCCCCACTTGCCGATCTTGTTGGGGGCCAGGCGCGACTGGAGGCTGGCTACACGTGCCCGGTAGGCGCCGTCGTTCTTCGCGGCATCCTCGCAGTCGATGTAGTTCTGGAACAAGTCCCAGATGATCTGTTGGTCGTACATGACACCGTTTTCACGCGGCCCATGCTCGGGCGACCAGCCGTCGGGGGAGACAAGCAAGCCGTTTGCGTCCTCCACCAGGCGGTCCTCCCAGAACTGGCAGATCTCCTTGAGCATGGGCAGCGCCGTGTTGCGCAGGTAGTTCTTGTCCTGGTTGAAGGCCCAGTGCTCGTAGACGTGTTGGCCATACCAGGCGCTGGCGACGGTGTTCCATTCCCAGGAGTTGCCGCCAAAGATGCTTTGGCTGGTCCGGGCCGTCCAGCCGCGGGTGTCCTTGCCGAAGGCGTTGCGGGTGGCGACCCGGCTGGGCACGGCCACCTGGCCGATGAAGTCGATCAGGGGTTCGTGGCTCTCGGACAGGTTGGTGGTCTCGGCGCCCCAGTAGTTCATCTGGATGTTGATGTTGGTGTGGTAATCGGAGGCCCAGGCAGGGGAGTTGCTGTCGTTCCACAGGCCCTGCAGATTGGCCGGGAGCCCGCCGGGCCGGGAAGAGCCGATAAGCAGGTAGCGCCCGTATGTGAACATGGTCTGTTCCAGGCTGGGGTCGTTTTGGCCGGCTCCGTAGCTCGCCAGGCGCAGGTCGGTGGCGGTCTTGGCGACGGCGTCCGGGGACTTGCCCCAGTCGACGGAGACCCGTGACATCAGGGCTGCCACGTCGGCCATGTGCTCCGCGCGCAGTTTCGTGTAGGGCCGGTTTGCCGCTGCGCCGAGGGCCCTGGCGATGCCCGGTGCGGGGTCCGCGCCGCGCCAGCCGGCGGCGGCGTCGAGTTTGTAATTGGTACGGGCGTCCAGGAGCAGGGTCATGGTGTGTGCGCCGTCGACGCGCAGCGCGGAGCCGTCGGCGGTGACCGTGCCGTCGGTGTCCACGATCCGCAGGGTTGCCGCGTGCTTGAGCCGATTGGCCATGGTGCCGGAGAAGCTCAGCGAGGCCTCCTTCGCGTTGGCCGTGGTGGGAGCCCCGCTCTGGCCGGAAGTCAGGGCGATGGAGCCGTTGAGTCCGCCCGCCCGCTCGGTTTCGTAGCGGAACACCATGACGTCGGCAGCCCGGCTGGCAAAAGCCTCACGGAGGACGCGGTTGCCCGTGGTGCCGAACTGGGTGATGTGGACGCCAACCTCGGGATCCAGGGCGCGCCGGTATTCGGCCACGGCGGATGCGCTCTGCGTGGAGAACCCATTGCCGGTCAGGGCCACACCGGCGAGGCGCAGCTGGCGGGCGCCGGCCGCGCCTCGGAAGGTTAGGCGGTAGGAGCTGTAGGCCTTGGTGCCTGTCAGTTTGACGGTCAGCGTCTGGCCGCGGGTTGCAAACGGGGCGCCGGGTGACTGGCTGTCCACGGCAACCCAGGTGATCCTGTCCGTGGAGCCCTCGAGGATCCACGACGTGGGGTCTTCCGCCGGAGTTCCCGTGGACGACGTCAAGGCGTAGGAGGTCAGGGCTTGGCCCTTGCCGAGGTCCGCCTGCCAGACGACGCCGGCGCCCGGGTTGGGTGCGAGCCACGCCGTCGTCGTTGAGCCGTCAAGGGTGCGCAGGATGTCGGCACCCTTGCCGTCACCGTCGGACTGGCCCGACGGTGAGGAGAGGTAGAGCGAGGACTGCCCGCCCAGACTGACGCCGCCCAGCGAAATTTCGGCAACCTGGAAGTGGCTGACGCCGGCCTTCGGGGTGAAATCGAACATGTAGTACCTGTAGGCGGTGGTGTTGGCGGTGCTGAACTCCTTGGCCTGCAGCCGGCTCTCAAACGGGGCGGGCAGGGTGCGGGTGTCCAGCACCGTCCACTGTGCGCCGTCTTGGGAACCGGAGAGGACCCACTGCTGTGGATCGCGGTCGGGGACATCGTTGGCGCTGGTCAGGCTGTACTTGGAAACGACGACGGCGGCGGGCAGCTTGGCCTGCCACGTCACGGTGGCCGGTGGGCCGATGACGCACCATTTGGTGCCCGGATTGCCGTCAATGGTGGCCGCAAAAGTCTCCGATGACGAGGTGTTGTACGGTCCGCCGGGGGCTGTCACGACGGGCTGCTCGGCGAAGGTGATGACGGCTTCGCCGAAGGTCAGGTAGGAGCCAAAACCCGTGACGCTGGTGTCGTAGGCCTCGTCGTCAAGGCCGGCCAGGGCGTTGTCGTAGTTGTTCAGTCCACCCCACAGGCTTTGTTCGTTGAACTGAATGCGGTCGCGGGACGGATCGCCAAAGAACATGGCGCCGAGCCGGCCGTTGCCGATGGGGAGTGCGCCGGACTGCCAATCGGTGGCCGGCAGTTGGTACCAAAGCGCGTGGTTGGAAAGCGCGGGGTGGGGGAGCAGGCACACGGTTGATTTTGCCGTCGTGGCGCTCGCCGACTGGGTGACAAGCTGGGTGAGAAGTGGCGTCAGTGCCAAGGCTCCTCCTAGTTTGAGTATCTGGCGTCGGTTGGGTGCTGCATAAATCATGGACAACTCCTGAGCTACATTGATCGGGTGTTTGGCGTTGACAGTTCGGTCAAAGACGCGTGACATGCATAACAACGCCTAGCTTTTCAGTAAATACATCCGATGTCTAGGGGTAGGGTGGCTGATAGTTTTGAAGGTAGGCTTCGGCTCGCCGCCGACCGAATCCTTGACCCGCCGAAAGGGTGGACCGCCTACATGCCCAGCCCCGATTCAACGTCCCGACCCCAACTTGCCCGCGGGCCCGTGGTGGTCCCATCCCTGCAGCGGTGGACCCCGCGGGACGGTGCCACGCACCTGGGCGACGGGTTCGTCGTTGAGCATTCAGCGGAACTGGCGGAGCTGGCCGCAACCTTGGTGGCCGACGTGGCGGAGGTGGCCGGGCTCGCGGGAAGCACCTCGGGTGCCGGCGTCGGAGGCTTGATTGTGCTGGCCCTAGATCCGGAACTGGAATTCCCCACGGACAACGCCGCAGCACTTGTGGAGGGCTATGTGCTGGAGGTCGACGGCGTCGTGCGGATCACGGCCCGAACGGCCACCGGCGTCTACTGGGGAACGCGCAGCCTGCTGCAAATGCTGGCGGCGTCGACGTCGCTGCCGGGCGGGACGGCGGTTGACTGGCCCAACTATCCGGTGCGGGGTTTCATGCTGGACGTGGGACGGCGCTTTTCCAGTCCCGAGGCCGTGCGGGACTACATTCGCGTCCTGAGCTGGTTCAAACTCAACACGTTCATGATCCATCTCAACGACAATGAGATCACCAAGGACACCAAGCGGCCCTGGGTCATGGCCCAGCAGGCGTTCAGGCTCGCCTCGGACGCCCCGTGGCTGGCCGGGCTGGCCGCGGAGGACGGTTCCTATGATCGCGCGGACTGGGATTCCTTTGAGGACCTGGCGGCCCGGCGGCATGTGCAGCTGGTGCCCGAAATCGACGCGCCGGCGCACTCGCGATCATTCATTCGCTGGCGTCCGGAGCTGGGCCTCAACGGCGGTGACTCAGACATGCTGGACCTGGCCAAGCCGGAGTCCACCGAGATGATCAAGGCAGTATTCGACGAATTTGTGCCGTGGTTCCGTGGACCGGCCGTGCACTTTGGCGCCGACGAATACGCGCGCGGGCATTCGGAGGAGTACCGGACCTTCTTCAATGCCATCGGCACCCACCTGCGCGCGCAGGGCAAGGATCCCATCGCCTGGGGCAGCCTGAGCGCGATGTCCGACGGCGCGGGCGCACCCGGGCCGGAGGGCTACAACCGCGACGTGGTGATGTGTGCCTGGAACAAGGGCTGGTACAGCGGCCGGGCGGCCGTGGCGGACGGGTTCAAGGTCATCAACACCGACGACGACCTCCTCTACATTGTGCCGTTCGCCGACTACTACCACGGCCAGGGCTTGGACGCCCGGGCCTTGTTTGAAGCGTGGGAGCCGCATGTCTTTGGCGATGGATTCGATCTGGATCCGGGGCATCCGCAATTGCTGGGTGCCGCGTCGGCCGTGTGGAACGACCTGGTGCTGTTGGCCTACAACGAGCGCGCCGTCTACGACCTGGTGATGCCCGCGTTCGGGGTACTCGCCCAGAAGGTGTGGGTGGGCGCTGTTGACGGCCTCGGCTACGAGGAATTCATTGCGGGAAACGGACTCGTGGCCGGGTGGCCCGGGCGGGAACTGCTGGGGTGACCAGCTGGAAGAGGTGGTGGGCCGATCCTCGAACGATCATTTCGAAGTTTCACCGAGGCATGACCATGAGCTGCCACAATTACAGTGGTAACGCCGAAGAGCAAGCGATGCAGTGAAGGGCCCCAATGGAACCACGCACGATCGTCATCACCGGAGCCAGCAGCGGAATCGGTGAAGCCGCTGCCCGGACACTGGCACAGACGGGCGACACGATCGTCGTCGTCGGGCGTTCGGAACAGCGGACCCGGGCAGTGGCCGAAGACATAGGCGCGGACTACTTCCTGGCCGACTTCACGCGGCTCGATGAGGTCCGTGAATTGGCACTTGCGCTTCGCATAAAGTATCCGCGCATCGACGTTTTGGCGAACAATGCCGGCGGTATCATGGGCCGCCGCGAGCTGACACCGGACGGTTTTGAAAAGACCCTGCAGGTCAACCATCTGGCCCCGTTCCTGCTCACCCGGCTGCTGCACGATGTACTCGTTGCCAGCCAGGCGCGCATCATCAACACCTCCAGCGTGGCCCACAGGCTCTTCGGCCGCCTCGACATCGACGACCTCGACGCCGCCGGGAAATACTCCGCAAACCGGGCCTACGGCAATGCCAAACTCGCCAACATCCTGTTCACCAAGGAACTCCACCGCCGCTTCGCCGGCACGGGACTGACGACGGCGGCGTTCCACCCGGGCGGGGTCGCCACCAACTTCTCCGCCGGCTCCACGAGCTTCATGCGCTTCGCCTATGGCAGCTCCGGGGCGCGCTCCTACATGCTGACGCCGGCCCAAGGCGCCCAGACCCTGGTGTGGCTGGCCATCGGCGAACCAGGGTTGGATTGGGAGTCGGGCGGCTACTTTGCCAAGCGGAAACCCGCCCGCGCGAGCCGCCAGGCAAACGATGTGGAACTGGCCCGTGAACTTTGGCTGCGCAGCGAGCAAATGCTTGCACATTGGTTGCCGGATCCGTCATCTACTGGGGAGTAGGCCGACATCCTGCCAGAGTAGCTGTATACCCGATTCTCTAGGAGGACCACCGTGAGCGTTCGAGACAACACCAATCGCCGCATCAAAGAAGTTCTGGACATCATGGCCGCCGGTTCGTTGGCCGCCGAACTGCCCAACGGCGGAGCTGTCCTGGCCGAGGCAGTGGCGCGTGTCCCCTTCACGAAGGAGGAATCGGAACTGCTCAGCGGCGGGATCCCGCGCGGACACAAGAACCTGACCAAGGCCACGGCCGATCTGGTCAAGGCCGGCTGGATGACCAAGGGCCGCAGCGGCTGGGACATCACCGAGACCGGGTTGAAGGCCACCGTTGCATTCCCCACGGTTGACGCGCTGACCGCGGCACTGACGGACGGCACCGCAGTTCCGGCCGGCACCGCCCTGCCGGAAAAGGCCGTCGCAAAGCCCGCTGCGAAGAAGGCTCCGGCCAAGGCTGCCGCCAAGACCGCAACGAAGCCCGCCACCAAGGCGGCAACTCCGGCCAAGAAGGCCCCGGCCAAGCCGGCCGCCAAGAAGACCGTCACCAAGGCAGCTGCCCCGGCAGCCGGCGTCGAGCATAAGGATCAACCCGCGTCCGTGGCGCTGGCCGGCGATTTCGGTGCAGTCCTGGGTGCCGTGGAGAACTGGGATCCCAGCCACGACGCCGTTCAGATGCGCCTCGACGCGCACTCCGGCAAATGGCTTTTGACGACCGACCTGCCCGCCGGGACCTACAGCTACAAGGCTGTCGTCAACGGTTCCTGGGACGAGAACTACGGTGCGTTTGGCCAGCCCGACGGCGCCAACCACGAGTTTGAGCACGCCGGTGGCGCAGTTACTTTCCACTACGACCACGCCACCAAGGACGTGCTGCGGGCCGAAACCCTGGGCTAACCGAACGCCATCGTGGCGGAAATTTCGGCGAGGACCGGTGCCAGGCCATCTGCAATGGCCTGGGCCGTCCTCAAGTGTTCGTGGGTGTAGCTGCCGGGGGAGTCCATCAAGTTCAGGCACCCCAGGAAGTGGCCATTTTGGTCGATGACGGCATTGATGCCGGCTCCCAATCGCAGCGCCGCGAGCGTGTCGTGGTGCTCGAAGGCATCGGTCTGCAATTCTGCCGGTGATTCGGCAATGAACGATTCCAGCCGGACCACGCATTGCTGGGTCCAGTCCTCGCCCAATTCCGCCGAGATCCCGCCAAGCCGGTAAATCTCCGGAAGTGAAGTGTAGACCCGCACCAGGTCCGCTGTGGCCGGGCGCCACAGCGAGATGGTGGCCAGGCGGGCGCCAACCTGTTCCACGGCTTTGGCCACGGCGTCGCTCAAGGCATTCGCCTGCTCTTCCCGAATGGCCAGATCGATGACGTCTTCAACAACGGGCGGGGTGGTCATGACTTCTTCTTCCTTGTCGGGATGGTGGGGGACGTTTTGTGCCCGGCTCAAGAGCAGGACCCCGCCCAGTGCAATGCAGCCTCCAATCACCGATGCGGCGGTGGGCATCTGGCCCAGCAGCATCCAGCCCAGGAGCAGGGAGAAGACGGGGACGGCGAACAGCAGTGAGCCGCCCTCGGCCACGCTGGTTCCCGAAAGGGTCAGGTTCCACAACGAGTAGGCGAGCACGGTGCTGCACACCACCAAAACCACAAGGGCGGTGACCGTCCGGGCGTTCCACAGTTCCAATTGGACGTCGAACTTTGCGACCGGAAGCGTCGAGATGCCGCCAATCAAGCACCCCCAGAAGACCATTTCAACCGGTGGGATGCGGGCCAGGAGGGGTTGCTGCCAAATCAGGAAGACGGCCAGGATGAGCGCCGCGGCCAGGATGACCAGGGCATTCCAATCGAAACCCAGGTCGCCGGGCCCAAAGACTGTAATGATCGCGACCCCGGCCGTGGCGATCCCCATGCCGAGGACGCCGCGCCGCGAGGTCCTTTCGCCCAGCACCAGATAACCGAGTACGAACGCGAACACCGGTGACGTGTTCAGAAGCAAGCTCACCGTCCCGGCAGGAACCGTGGTTTGTCCCAGATTCAACAGTGTGCCGTAAGCGCCGTAACCAAGGATCGAAATGCCGGCAATGCGCAGGACGTCGGGCTTTCGCAGCAGGAATCTTCTTTTACGAACGGCGAAATAGACGCCGATGATGGCGGCGGCCAGCAGGAAACGGATGGGCGTCAGGTCCAACGGGCTCATGACCTTAAGGACTTCACTGGTGGCCACGTAGGTGGGCGCGGAGGTCAGCACCATCAGCACGTCGGGCCGCCGCAGCCACGCAAGTCTCACGGACGCCATTCCCACCTGCTCCCAATTCGTTATGAGGATTCCGTCCGAAACTATTGCGTTCCCGACTAATTTATTTGTACAGTACAGCAAATAGATCGTCCAGTGTAGTACTCGTCACATGGAAGGCCCGTTACATGGAACACTTGAACACCGCCGCAGAAAAAGGCATATTCTCCCGGCGCAGCGTCCTGGCCGCATCCGGCCTCGCCGTCGTATCGGCCGCCTTCCTCACCGCCTGCGGCCCCGGCGGTTCAGCACTTCCGCAGGCATCCTCGGGCGGCTCGGGAGCCCTCGCCAAAGCCGGCGGAACGCTGCGGATTGCCCGCCCGCCGGCGTCCCAGGCCGAAACCCTGGATCCCGCCAGCTCACTGTCCGCTTATGAGTACCTGGGCGCCCTCTACAACCGCCTGGTGCGCCTGGACGAGAAGGGCGTGGTCCAGCCGGACCTGGCCGAATCCTGGGAAACATCGAAGGATGCCCTCACCTGGACCTTCCACCTGCGCAAGGGTGTGCAATGGCATGACGGCAAACCCCTGACTGCCACGGATGTTGTCTACACCTTCGCGCACATGCTTGACCCGGAAACCAAGAGCCCGCAGGCAGGTGTCCTTTCCCCGTTCATCACCGCAAAGTCCGCTACCGCGAAAGATGCCCAGACGGTGGTGGTCGCCCTGACCTCCCCGAACGCAGAGTTCGCCAGCCTCATGACCGGCTACAACTGCTACGTCATCCCCGCCGGTTCCGCCGCAACCATCGGCTCCACGGGGATCGGCACCGGTCCGTTCAAGCTCGCATCCTTCACTCCCGCCGGCCCCGGAAAGATCGTCCGCAATGACGGGTACTTTGGCGACAAGCCCAAGCTGGACACGATCGAGTTCTCCTCCATCCCCGACACACAGGCCCGCGTCAACGCCCTCCTGGCCGGCCAGATCGACCTGATCTCGCAGACCAACCTGGACTACGCAACCTCGCAAACCGTGTTGGCCTCGAGCATCGCGACCGTCAGCAACGTCAAGAACGCCCAGTGGTACACCGTGCCCATGCTGAACACGTCCCCCGAATTCAAGGATCGAAACGTCCGGCTCGCCCTGGCCCACGCCTACAACCCGAAGGACGTCATGCAGCTGGCGGTGCACGGCAATGGCACGGTCGCCCGCAACAATCCCGTGCCGCCCACCGAGGCCTACTACCTGGATTACGGACTGGACTATGACCCCGATCTGTCCAAGTCGCTGCTGAAGAAGGCCGGCCACGACTCCCTGTCCCTTGACATCTGGACCTCCACCTACGATTCCGTGCTCACCCCGTTGGCCCTGGCCATGAAGGGCAGCGTCGCGGGCTCCGGTTTCAACCTGAACGTCAAGACATCCGCGGCCGATTCGTATTACACGGATGTCTGGATGAAAAAGCCGCTCATGACCAGCTACTGGTACACGGGCCGGCCCATCGACCAGCTGCTGAACCAGATCTTCCGTTCGGGCTCCTCTTACAACGAAAACGCCTACGCCAACCCCGCCTTCGACAAGATCCTTGACCAGGCTCGTGCCACGGTGGATGACGCCAAGCGCAAGACCCTGTACCAGGACGCCCAAAAGTTCCTGATTGACGACGGCGGATCCCTGACGCCGTTCTTTGCCGACCGTTTGGTCGGCCTGAGCAAGAAGGTTGCCGGCTACAAGGAATACGGCTTTGAGTTCGACTACATCAACATCGGACTGGCCGGATAAGCATGCTTACACGCTTTGTACTTCCGCGCCTTGGCTGGGCTGTTGTCACCATTTTGCTGGCGACCATCCTGGTGTTTGGGGCCATGCAGGCCCTGCCGGGGGATGCGGCAACCCAGATCTTGGGCCAAAACGCCACCCCTGATGCCGTGGCAACCCTGCGCCGGCAACTTGGGCTTGACCAACCTCCGCTGGAACGCTTCATCTCCTGGCTGGGACATGCACTGACCGGCAACTTCGGCACATCCCTCGTCAGCGGCCAGCCCGTGGGTTCAGAAGTGGGACGGGCACTACTCAATACCTCCTTCCTTGCCGGAATCACCATTGTGGTGGGCTTCACCCTTGCCTTGGTGACGGGCCTGGTGGCGGGCCTGTGCCGGGACCGCTGGCCGGACTCGCTCATCTCAACCCTGGCCCTCGTGGGCATGAGCATCCCCGAATTCATTGTGGCTACGCTCCTGGTCCTGGCTTTTTCCATCACCATCCCGATCTTCCCCGCGGTGGTGGTGGCCGGCCAAAATGCCACGATTGCCGAACTGCTGCCGTCGATGACCCTGCCCTCGCTGTCCCTGATGTTCGTGGCCTCCGCCTACATCGTGCGTATGATGCGCACCTCGGTCATTGATGTCATGGAAACCGACTACGTACACACGGCCCGGCTGAAGGGGATTTCAATGCCCCGCCTTGTCCTCAAGCATGTGGTGCCCAGCGCCATTCTCCCCACCTTGAATGTCGTGGCCATGAACGTCGCCTGGCTGATCGGCGGCGTCGTGGTGGTCGAGAGCATCTTCAACTATCCGGGCATGGGATCACTCATGATCCGTTCGGTCCAAAGCCGGGACCTGCCGACCATCCTGCTCATCACCGTGATCGGCGCCCTGACATTTGTGGTCTGCAACCTGTTGGCAGACCTGGCTGCAACGCTCCTCAACCCCCGCCTCCGGCACCCAAGGAACGCGAAATGACCTCACCCACGATTGTCGTCGAAAACATCCAAACCTCCCGCGGGTTCCTGCCAGGCCTGGGGCAGGTGGTCCGATCCATCCTGCGTTCGAAGTCCGCCACCCTTGGTTTTGCCCTGGTGATCCTGCAAATCCTGCTGGCGGTCCTTGCACCCTTGATCGCGCCGGGAAACCCCACGGAAAACAACCCGGCGGCCGTGCTTCAGCTCCCCGGCGGGCCGTACCCGCTGGGCACCGACACGCTGGGCCGGGATATTCTCTCCAGGACCCTTTATGGCGGGCAGTATGCGCTTACCGTCAGCTTCATCGCCACCACCCTGGCCGTGGTGCTGGGAACAGTTATCGCAGGACTTGCGGCGTTCTACGGGGGCTGGATTGACCAGGTCATCACCCGCCTGCTCGACTCCGTCCTTGCCGTCCCGGCAATCCTCGCGATGCTGGTCCTTGTAACAGTCTTCGGCTCCGGGCCCGAAGTCATTGTGTTGGCCGTGGTGGTGGTCTATACCGGCGGGGTCACCCGAGTGGTGCGAGCCGCCGCCATGGACATCATGCCCAAGGACTACATTGTCGCCGCCAGGGCCCGCGGTGAAGGCGTCTTCTACATCCTCAGCCGCGAAGTGTTCCCCAACATCCTGGACGTGGTGCTGGTGGAGTTCGCCATGCGCGCCTCCTGGGTGGTGCTCCTCGTCAGCTCACTGTCATTCCTCGGCTTCGGCGCAAACCCGCCAACTCCCGACTGGGGTCTCATGGTCGCGGAAAACCGCAGCCTGATGGCCGTCGTACCCCTGGCAACCCTTGCCCCGATCGTCTTCCTGGCGACGCTCATCGTGGGTTTGAACCTAGCCGCCGACGGGCTCGCCAAGAGCCTTGGAGTGGACCGCATGAAGGAGATTTTGGGATGAGCACCGCTACACAGGAAACTCTTGCCATCGACGTGCGGGACCTCGACATTGCGTACATGTCGGGGAAACGCCGCGTCGACGTTCTCTCCGGCATCAACGTGAAACTGGCCAACGGCGAGGTCCTGGGCCTGGTGGGCGAATCCGGCTCCGGCAAATCCACCATGGCAGGGGTGCTCCTCGCCTCCCTGCGGACGTCGTCGTTTGTGAACAGCGGAACCGTGCACCTGGCCGGCGTCGACGTATTCAAGCTCCGCGGAAAGGACCTGCGTGAATTCCGGGCCTCGCACGTTGCCCTGGTGCCACAAAATGCCGGGGCCGCGCTAACGCCCACCATGCGGATCGGCGAACAGCTGGCCGAAGGTTTCCGGCTGGACGCCGCATCAAGCGCAAGCCGCGAATCGAAGCGGGCCCGGGCCATCGAACTGCTCGACCTGGTCAGGCTGCCCAATGCCGCAGCAGCTTTGGACAAGTACCCGCACCAGTTCTCCGGAGGGCAGCAGCAGCGCATTGGAATTGCCATGGCACTTGCCGCGCGCCCGAAACTGCTGGTTCTCGACGAGCCGACGACAGGCCTGGACGTGGTGACCCAGGCAGCCATTCTTGACACGCTGAACCGGCTGCACGAGGAACTGGGCATGGCCATGGTCCTGGTCAGCCACGACCTGGGCGTCATCGACAAAATGTGCAGCCAGGTTGCCGTGCTCCGTCGCGGCAAGGTCGTCGAATTCGGGAGCACCCGTTCCGTCCTGAAGAACCCCACTCACCCCTACACGAAGGGCCTGCTGGCCAGTGTTCCGCGCGTCACTGTCCCCGGCATCCCGCCAAGCCTGGACGACGCCGCGATCGACGCCTTCGACAATGGTGGGGACATGCCTGTCGTGGACACCGAACTCTTCCAACGTGTTGCCCCGCAAGGGACCGCGCCGGTCCTTTCCATTCGAGGCCTGAGCGTCGACTACAACCGCAAACCCAAGCCGGGAAGCGCGCCCACCGTCTTAGACGTCGACCTCGACGTGCACGCGGGGGAGATCGTGGCCCTGGTGGGCGAGTCCGGGTCTGGAAAATCAACGATCGCCAACGTGGTGGCCGGGCTGCAGAAACGCCAGACGGGTGAACTCACCCTTGACGGCACCACGGAATTGGCCCCGACCGTTGCGCACCGCGCCAAAGGGGTGCGCCGGGCGATCCAAATCATCTTCCAAAACGCTGACACCTCCCTCAACCCGCGACGCAGCGTCCGCGACGCCGTCACCCGCCCGCTGCGACTGTTCAACGTCAAGGGCCTCTCCGCCGAAGAGGCGTTGGCGGAAGTGGGCCTGCCCGGCAACTTTGGCCAGCGCCTGCCCGGGCAACTCTCCGGAGGCCAGCGGCAGCGGGTTGGCATTGCCAGGGCCGTCTCGGCCGGCCCCACCCTGGTGCTCGCGGATGAGATTGTTTCGGCATTGGACGTGTCCGTGCAGTCCTCGATCCTGCGCCTGATGGACAGGCTGTCACGGGAGAACAACATTGGCTTCCTGTTCATCACCCACGACCTTGCCGTCGTGCGAAGCGTTGCCGACCGGGTCGTAGTGCTGTACCTGGGGCGAATCGTCGAGGAGGGGTCGGTGGCCGAGATCTTCGGCAACGTCTCCCACCCGTACACGAAACTCCTGATGAATTCGGTGATCGAGGTCGGAGATGACCACGCGGCCGCCCCGGCCCCCGGGCAGGACGAGGTTCCTGCGGGCCCTCCGGCGCAGGGCTGCCCCTTCGCCAGCCGATGCCCGCTGGTCATGGACATTTGCCGGACGACACGGCCCCCTGCCGTGGAATTGAGCGGCACCCACAGCATCCGCTGCCATGCGCCGTTGGAAGAACTCTCACACGCCTAATATGGGCCCGCTTGAACCACCCTCAATAACCGCCAGCCAGCTGATTGGACGCACTGAATGAAGATCACCACCGAGTTTCCCCGGACCGTCACGGTCATGGAAAACGTGTTCATCCCCATGAGCGACGGTGCCATGCTGGCGGCAACCATCTGGCTCCCGGAAGACGCCGTCGACCGCCCGGTGCCGGTGCTGCTGGAGTACCTTCCCTACCGACGCGGTGACTGGACGGCCCCCCGTGACGCTCAACGCCACCCGTGGTACGCCGGGCACGGTTACGCCTCGGTGCGGGTCGACATGCGGGGATCCGGGGATTCAGACGGTTTCATGGCGGACGAGTATCACCTCCAAGAACAAGAAGACGGCCTTGAGGTCATCGCCTGGCTCGCCAGCCGGCCGTGGTCCACGGGGAAGGTGGGAATGTTTGGCATCTCCTGGGGCGGCTTCAACGGCCTGCAAATTGCAGCCCGGCGCCCGGAGGCGCTGAAGGCCATCGTCACCGTGTGTTCCACGGACGACAGGTACGCCGACGACGTCCACTACTACGGGGGCGCGCTTCTTGGCATCGATATGGCCGCCTGGGCCGGGACCATGTTTGCCTTCCAGACCCGCCCGCCCGTGCCGTGGCGAGTGGGCGAGAAGTGGGAGGCAATGTGGAACGAACGGCTCGCGGGCCTGCAGCCCTTCAGTGAAATCTGGATGTCCCACCAGGAACGGGACGACTACTGGCAGCATGGTTCCGTCTGCGAGGACTACTCGGACATCCAGGCGGCAGTCTTGGCCGTCGGAGGATGGGCCGACCCGTACCGAAACGCCGTCCTGCGGCTTGTGGAGAACCTCGACGCCCCGGCCAAGGGAATCATCGGCCCGTGGTCGCACCAATATCCGGACATTGAGCGGACCCCGGGGCCAAACATCGGCTTCCTGCAGGAGACGTTGCGATGGTGGGACCACTGGCTCAAGGACGAAGACACCGGCGTGATGGATGAACCTGCATTGCGCCTCTATCACCAAGAGTCGGTCCGCCCGGCGACCAAATACCAGGTGCGCCACGGAGCCTGGGTTGGCTTGCCGTCCTGGCCGGCCCCCCAGATTTCCCCCGTTTCCTACAATTTTGCGCGGGACCTGCGCACCCTCGCGGCGGGCCCCGGCGGGCTCGTCACCGTCGACACGCCGCAGCATGTTGGTGTCGACGCGGGCCGGTGGTTCCCCTTCGGCAACGACTCGGACCTGCCGCCGGACCAAAGGGGCGAGGACGGCCGGTCGGTCGTGTTCGACTCCGCGGTCCGCACCGACGACCTGAACATGCTGGGCTTCCCGAGGCTGAACCTGCGGGTATCGGCCACCACGCCCCGCGCCAACATCATGGCACGGCTCACCGATGTGGCACCCGACGGCTCCTCCACGCTAATCACCCGTGGGGCACTAAACCTGGCCAAGCGTGACGGCATGGACAGGGCCGACGATGTTGTCCCCGGTACTTGGATGGACGTGTCCCTTGAAATGACGTCGATCTCATGGACCATTCCCGCGGGCCACAAGCTTCGCGTTGCACTGTCCACCACATACTGGCCCTGGCTCTGGCCACACGGCGAACGCGGAGCCATTACCTTGGACCCTGCCGGTTGCGATCTCCACCTGGGCCACCTGGCGCCGTCGGCCTTTACCGGACCGCAACCCGTCTTCGCCGAACCCGAACAGGCCGCACCCCTGGCCGTTGTGGCGAAGCCGACGCCGGAGACAATGCCGGAACGTGAAGTTCGTTATGAACCCGACACGGAAACCTGGGTACTGACGGTGGACCCGAAATACGGCGGTTACCGGGTCTACCCGGACGGCATGACGTATGGTGAGCAGGCGGTGGAAAAGTACACCATTTCCCGCAACGACCCTCTGTCAGCGATGGCGGAGTCCAGCTGGATTATTGAGATGGAACGCGGTGACTGGAAGGTTCGCAGTGAAACCGAATCGCGCATTACCTCGACGGCCACACATTTCCGGCTCTTTAACAAAGTAAAGACATACTTGAACGGGAACGTTCATTTTGAAAAGACTTTCGAAAAAGAGATTAAGCGAACGTCGGTTTAGGCTTATGAGGGGAGATGACGCCGTGACGGATACCAAGCAGGCTGGCCGGCCGCGAGCCAAATCGGAGGTTGAACGGCAACGGCACCCAACGGAGGTCCGGCGTCGGCTGGTGATTGAATCCGCCCGGGACCTGATCGCGGACAAAGGGCTCTTCAACGTCCAAATCCGCGACATTTCAAGAGCCTGCGGGGTCTCCCCGGGGACCATTACCTACCATTTCCGCAGCCTTGAAGAAGTTTTGTGGGAAGTGGTCAAGGCTGAAACCGCAGAGTTCTACATTCCCCTGCGTGAGGCTGCGGCCAGCAGCAAACACGATAAATCGACCCAGCTGTTCGGCTTCCTGAGCGGGCTGTTCCGACCGGACGCCGACACTCGACGGCACTGGATGATCTGGCTTGATTTCTGGTCCGCCGCTGCGAGGGAGGACTCCTACGGTGAATGGATGAACAGCCACTATGAAGCCTGGTGGGACGCGCTGACCGGGATCATCGAACAGGGTGTGGCCGACGGAGAATTCACCTGCGATGATCCGCGGAATTTTGCCGTTTCCACAAGTTCGGTAGTGGATGGCCTGGCCATCCAATGCTATTCAAGGAAGGCCCGCATCTCGGTAGCCGAAGCGCAGGAACACCTTCTTCGGCATGTCCGTGGAGGATTGGGTCTGGACTAAAGCAACTGCCCTTCCCCACCTCCTGCGTGATGGCGGACCCAGGCAGGTTGGCGAACCACCGCATCAAGGCGCACAACACTCGTTGTGCGCCTTTTTCGTGCCCCGCAACGCGCCAAGCGCTCGGGGTGGTGGCGTGCAAAAGCGAGTGGTGGCCGCTGCCGCGGCGCATGCGAGTGGTTAAAAGTAGAGTGTTGGCCACTCTAGAGCGGGCCCGTGTGCCAAACATAGCCTTCAATTGCCGATCCTGGTCTCAAAGGGGGATATGTGCTGCTGCTCTGCCGGAAATGGCCGATCCTGCGCCATCTTGCCCACCCGCGCGCACTGCGCAAGCCCGGGCCCAACGATGTTGACGACCGGGGCGAAAGCCCTTGCCGCCAACCTCGTCGTCCGGGTTCATCCACGGGATCGGTGTCCTTTCGAAGAAAAAGTGTCGGGGTCCCCGCGCGAGTTCCTGGAACTCCGCCGGCCCGGGCACGGAAGGACCCAATCAATGAAGTGGGGAAGAATGTCACGAACACTACGCCCGGCACATCGCCGGCTCCGGACTAGCGGGCCGGGATCAACGACCGCCGCCAAAGTACTCTCGGCAACCGCGGCGATTGCCCTCGGCTTTGCCGGACTGGCAGCCCTGATAGCCGTGCCGGCATCGGCCGCTCCGGGCGCCACCAAAGTCACCATCTGCCACGCGGATGCCAACGTCAAGAAGCCCTACGGGCCCGGCCCGATCACGGTCGATTCGAATAGTTTCAAAAAGAACGGCGGCGGCCCCGCCGGCCACGCAACGCACACGGGACCGGTCTTTGCACCATCCATGACCAGTGGGTGGGGCGACATCATCCCGCCGAACCCTGATCTCCCCGCCGGCCTGAATTGGACGGCTGCCGGCCAGGCCATCTACAACAACGGTTGCTCCGTGCCCAACAACAGCGCGGTACTTGGCTTGCCCACGGTTGGGCAGGCATCCTGTGCGCCCGACGGATCATTGATTCCGGCCAAGCTCACCCTGCCGGCAACCACGGCGTCCGTCAGCTACACCCAGAGCACCCAGGCCGTGGAAGGCACGACCATTGTCATTACTGCTTTCCCCGCCGCCTTCACAACGCTGCTCCCCAGCGGTGCGTGGAAGGTTCAGGCGGACGGCACGGCAACGCTCACGGTGACTTTCTCGGCGGCCCCGAGCTGCCAGACCCCGGCGATCCCGGTGGCCCCCACGGCGCCGGCAATCGTGCAGGCCGGCTGCAACACCGACGGCACGGTCACGACTCCAACCTTGACGTTGCCCGCCACCACCGGGGAAATCTCCTACAGCCAGAGCCAGGCGGCCGCGATTGGTGCAACGGTAGTCATCACTGCCACGCCGGCCAAGGGCTTTGCGCTGACGGCCGCGAGCGGGTGGGAGTTGCAGGACAATGGGACAGCGATCTACGCGGCCCAGTTTGCGGCAGTCGATTGCCCGACCACCAAACCAAGTGCGACGCCGACCGCTGAGCCGACGGTCGACCCGACAGTCTCGGCGACGCCGACCGCTGAGCCGACAACCTCGGCAACTCCGTCCACGACGCCAACCGCAACGACGGCGCCGTCGGAAACGCCGTCGGCTGAGCCGACAACCTCGGCAACTCCGTCCACGACGCCGACGGTTGATCCGACAGCCACCGATACCCCGTCCCCGACGGCGGCCACAACTCCGAGCGCTGACCCGACGGTCTCGGCAACCATCGCAGTGCCGAGCGAAACCCCTGAACCGACGGTTGACGCCACTGCGACAGCCACGGCGACGACGTCGGAGACCACCCCGGCCACCACCTCGGCGCCGAGCGAAACCCCCGTGCCTACAACTGGCACGCCGTCGACGACACCGTCGCCGACCGAGCTGGGCACCGAAGTGACTACAACGACGGCACCGGCCACCACCCCGGCGGACACCCGTTTGCCGATTGCGCTGGCCGGCTCGACCGCGGCCGCAACAACCCCTGCTGCCGCGTTGCTTCCTCTGGCGTCAACGGGGAACACCACAGGATGGATGATCCCCGGCGCAGCCCTGCTGCTTGCTGTTGGCGGAGTTGTCCTTTGGCGGGTGCGTCGACCGGCGGCCAGGCACTAACCAGGCACGAAACTGAGGACCCGGCGCTATCCAGCCGGAACCGATGGTTTGACCGGATTTGGCGGGGTGGACGCTCGTCGCTTTGATGGGTAATCAAGGCGGCCGGCGGTCACCCCGCTTTTCCGTGCCGGGACCGCCGTCGGCCTGGGGGAAGCAGGGTTTACCCGAGCGGCAGCAGCCACTCGACAATCACGTAGATCACGGCGGCGATCGACAGCACCCACGTGATGACGGCGGGAATCCAGAACCGGCGGAGGCGCTTCATGACGGCCAGGCCCAGCAGGACCGGGGCGGCGACCATGCACACCACAAACACCATGCCCAGGATGCCGGCCACCACAGAGGACGCCGACGTGCCGCTGCCGTCACTTCCCGAGATCAGGATGTAGGACAGCAGGGCAAGCAACACCGCGGGGTACGCCAGCAGCAGCCACCCCAGCAGCGTGATGCCAAGGGCCCACAGCACCGAGCGCTGCGGCTTCGTGGGTGCGGCGATCGTCGTCACCGAGAGGGCCAGACGTTGGGACGGGATTTCGCGGTGGGGCCTGGTCATGCCTTATTTCTAGCAGGCAAAGCTATGCGGACGCTGAAAGTTCCTTGGGAGCGCCGGGGTCAGGATGCGGCGGAACTGAGCCAGCGGAACACGATGTACAAGATCACGCACACCGTGGGAATGCCGGTCCACAGGGCTGCCCGCCACATGCCGCGCTCCCGGTGGATCACGGCCTGCCCCAGCAAATGCGGGGCGGCAATCATGCAAAACAGCAGGGCCGCGCCCAGGAAGATCAGCGCCACCTTGCCCACGGTGGCCAGGCCGGCGTTCGGATTGGTGACTTCGGCAAAAATCAGCAACGCCATCGCAATGATGGGAATGATGACAACCAGCCAGCCCACCAACGTCACGGTGGAACCCACGGCCTGTGAACGCTGCGGCAGGAGCCGGTCAGGCTGACGGGGCGGCTGGTTCTTGTGATCAGTCATGTTCCATTTCTACCAGTTCCGCCCCACTTTGCTCATGCCGCCGGGTGGAGGCGGCGCTGCCGGTCCCTGCGGGTTCGGGGCTACGCGGAGTGTGCGGCCACCGCCTCGGCGACCTCCTCCACCATGAGGTCCATGTTGATGGCGACGGCGGCCGCGGCGCCTCCCTGCGCGGCGGCCAGCACCGTGGCCTTCATGTCCTTGACATTGCCGGCCGCCCATACGCCGGGAACAGCGGTCAGGCCCACATCGTCGGACTCGATCGTCTCGCCAAACGGGGTGGTCGTCGGGACGAGGCCGAGCCCGGTGAGGAACGCCGCCCGGGCCACCGCGCGCGGCTGGGTGGTCAGCGCCTGGATGGCGTGCGTGGTGCCGTCGTCGAGCTCCACGCCGCTGACGGCCTCGTCGGTGCTCACCACCCGGCGCACTGTGCCCGGCACCACCCGGATGCCCCGGGCCGCAAGCTGGACAAGTTCGACGTCGGCAGTCTGGGGAGCGTCGTTCAGGAACAGCGTGATGTTGTCCGACCACTGGCGGAACAACAATGCCTGGTGCGCCGCAAATGAACCATTGCCGATCACGCCAATGGCGCGGTCCCGGATTTCCCAGCCGTGACAGTAGGGGCAGTGCGCCAGGTCCTTGCCCCACCGCTCGGCGAGCCCGGGAATGTCGGGGAGCACGTCCGTCAGACCGGTTGTGACGAGGACGCGGCGCGCCTTGAAGGCGGTGCCGTCTTCGAGGACCACTCGGAAGCCGTTGTCGGTGCGTTCGGCGCCGGCAACTATTCCGTCTTCGATCCGCACGTCGTAGGGGGCCAGGTCCGCCCGGCCCAGGCGGGTCAACTCGAGGGGAGCCACGCCGTCGCGCGTGAGGAAACCGTGGACGCCGTCGGCGGGTGCGTTGCGCGGCCGGCCGTCGTCGATTATCGTCACGGATCGCCGGGAACGGCCCAAAAGAAGTGCCGCGCTGAGTCCTGCCGCGCCGCCGCCAACGATGATTACGTCTTGCATGATGCCTACCTTCAGAGTCTGTTGCTGGTACTTCCATGGTCCGCACCCAGGGGGCAGGGTGGCAAAGTTTGTTGCCAAAGTGGCAAACTTGGGGCATGAGCGATGACACCGAACAAGTACTTTCCGGCGTGGGCCCGCGGCTGAAGGCACTGCGACTGCAGCGGAACATGACGCTGGCCGGGTTGGCCGCGGCCACGGGAATTTCCGTCAGCACCTTGTCGCGGCTGGAATCCGGCCAGCGCCGCCCCAACCTGGAGTTGCTGCTGCCGCTGGCTCGAAGCTACGCAGTGCCGCTGGATGAATTGGTGGGTGCGCCGGCCACGGGGGATCCGCGCGTGCACCTGCGCCCGGTGAGACGGAACGGGCAGACCATTGTGCCGTTGAGCCGCGGCGGGTCCGGCGGGCTCCAAGCCTTCAAGCACCTGCTTCCCGGCGGGGACAAGCTGCCCAGCCCCGAGCCGAAGGTCCACGAGGGTTATGAGTGGATGTATGTCCTGCGGGGGCAACTGCGCGTGGTGCTGGGGGAGCGCGACTTTGTGCTCAAGCAGGGCGAGGCGGCAGAGTTCGACACCCGCACGCCGCACTGGTTTGGCCGGGCCACCCCGGAAAGCGTGGAGTTCCTGACGCTCTTTGGCCCCCAGGGCGAGCGCATGCACGTCCGGGCCGCCCCCGCGAAGTAGGGCGCCGCGGAGCAGCTCAGCCGCGGCGCAGCAGAGCTCGGCTCAGCCGAGCTCTGCCAGCACCTGTTCGATCTGGTATTTCGACACGGCCGCCAGTGCCGGGTTGGAATCAACGTAATACGGGTAGGCAACCAGGCCGATGGACAGGGCCCAGCCGCGCCCGCGTTCCCAGTCCCCGTCCGCCACGTCGAGGTTGTCCCGGAACGCCCGCCGACCTGCGTGGTCCAACAGGTTCCACGCGACGATCAAGTCCACGGCGGGGTCGCCAATGGACAGGCCGCCCCAGTCGATCACGCCCGACAACGTGCCGCGGTCCACCAATAGGTTTCCCGGCTGCAGGTCCGTGTGGATCCAAGTGGCCGGCCCGGTGCCCGGCGGAGCTGCGAGCGCGATGTCCCAGGCGCGGGTGAGCCGGCCGGTATCAAAGTCGCCGCGGCATCGGGCAATGGCGGCACGGGTTTCAAGATCACGTGCTGCGAGCGGTCCGCCCCGATAGGACTGCAGGTCCCGGGTTGGTGCGGGCGGCACAATGCTGTGCAATGCCTTGACAAACCCGGCCAGCCGAACAGGCATGGCATCCGGGGCATGCCCGGGAAGGGGATTGCGGCCCGGAATCCACCGCGAGACCGTCCACGTGAAGGGGTAGGCCCCGGTGGGCACCCCCGTGGCGACGATGGTTGGAATGGCCGCCGGCAACAGGGGAGCCAGCATGGGCGGGTACGCAAGTTCCTTTGCCAGGGTCCTGGCGGCCGACGGCGTCCGGGGCAGCCGCACCGCATAGTGGCCGCCCAGGTTGAACATCACATTGTCCGTGCCGGCCGGATACAGGGGCTCAAGCGGACAACCCGACCACTGCGGAAATTGCCGGGCAAGCATGTGCGCCACGGCGTCCGTCTCGATGTCCACCTCGTCGAGGTGCAGCTTTTCGATCAGCATGGTTCCACCGTACCGCGGGCCATCGGCACCGGAACGGCGTGTTTGGTACGTTGGGGATAACTTCAACGTGGAGGTGGCGCGGTGGCAACAATGGTTTTGGTGCACGGATTGTGGTCGGACGGATCCAGCTGGTCGAGGGTCATCACCGAGCTGCGTGCCCTGGGTCATGACCCCGTGGCCGCGCAACTGTCCCTGGACACGTTCGACGACGACGTTGCCTCCGTACGCAGAACCCTCGCCACAGTTGCCGGGCCGGTTTTGTTGGCAGGGTGGTCCTATGGCGGGGCCGTGATCGGTGAGGCGGCCCGGGGCATTGAATCGGTAGAGGCGCTGGCCTACGTGGCCGCGTTTGCTCCTGCCGAGGGTGAAAGCGTCAGCGGTTTGTCCCGGCGGCACCCCGGCAGCCTGATTCCGGCCCATGTGGTGGTTGCCGATGACCATACCTATATAGACAGGGCCCATTTTGGCGACGTCATGGGCTTCGATGGTTCCGGCGAGGAGTTTGCCGTTGCCGCGGCCGTGCAAAGAATGGTGCGAATCGGCCTGGACCGGGTCAACGTGGCGCGGCCGGCCTGGCTGGATCTGCCGTCGCACTACCTGCTGACCACCTTGGACCGAGCGGTTCCGCCGGCCTTGCAGCGCGAGATGGCGGAGCGGATGGGCGCAACCGTGACGGAGATTGACGCCGGCCATGCCCCGCTGCTATCACGGCCGCAAGAGGTGGCCGCCTTCCTGGACGGAGCCTGCGCCGGTCTGGGCTAGGTGCGGGCCGTGCGACTTTGCTTATGCGCACGGCAAGGGGGCGGGTTTGGCGCAGCCTCCCGAGTGGCGCAAAACCCACCGCCGGTTGGGCGCATAAGCAACTGAACGCGAGCTTATGCGCAGCACCCACCGCCGGTTGGGCGCATAAGTAACCGGCGCGTGCAGAAACCCCGGCGGAACCGCCGGCCGGGCAGCCAACCCTCGACGCCGTCGTCGTCCACGCATAGGCTGAAGGGAAGAGACCCGCCCGGGCTCGCGTAAGAAGGCTGACCATGGTTGCCCGCACCGTGACCGATACCCTCCAACGGCCGCTGCGTGACCTGCGCATTTCGGTCACCGACCGGTGCAACTTCCGCTGCGTGTACTGCATGCCCAAGGAGGTATTCGGCCGCGACTTCGCGTTCATGCCCAAGAATCAGCTGCTCAGCTTTGAAGAAATCACCAGGCTGGCGCGCATCGCCATGGCCCACGGCGTACGCAAGATCCGGCTGACAGGTGGGGAACCGCTGCTCCGCAAGGACATTGAGGAGCTGGTTCGATCGCTTGCCGCCCTCCGCACCCCCGACGGTCAGCCGCCGGACCTGGCCATGACCACCAACGGCACGGCGCTGGCGCAGAAGGCCGCCGCGCTCAAGGACGCCGGCCTGGACCGGGTAACGGTGTCGCTGGACTCGCTCGACGACGGCGTGTTCCAGTCCATGAACGACGTCGCCTATCCCGTGGCGAAGGTGCTGCACGCGATTGACGCCGCCGCCGACGCCGGGCTGGGACCCGTCAAGGTAAACATGGTGGTCAAGCGGGGCCTGAACGACCACGACGTGGTGGCGATGGCACGCCATTTCCGGGGCACGGGGCACATTGTGCGGTTCATCGAATACATGGATGTGGGGGAGTCGAACGGCTGGAAGATGGACCAGGTGGTGCCCTCCGCCGAGGTGGTGGCCGGCATCAACGCGGTGTTTCCCCTGGAGCCGGTGGCGGCCAACTATGGCGGCGAAACCTCGCAGCGGTGGAAGTACAAGGACGGTGCCGGGGAGATCGGCGTGATTTCCAGCGTCACCCAGGCGTTTTGCTCCGGCTGTACCCGGGCCCGGCTGTCCGCCGACGGCAAGCTGTTCACCTGTCTTTTCGCCACGGCCGGCCACGACCTGCGGGCCTTGCTGCGCGGGGGCGCCACGGACGCCGAAGTGGAGGATGCGCTCGCCGCCCTCTGGGGTGCCCGCTCGGACCGCTACTCCGAGCTGCGCGGCGCCAACACCCGGGCCGTGCACAAGGTGGAGATGAGCTACATCGGCGGCTGAGACCCGGCTGAGGCCCTGGCCCGGAGACTGGGACCCCGGAGCCTGGCCGGGGAGGGTGGCCAAGGCGGCGGCACGGGTCTAGGGTGGCGATTGAACGATCCTTGCACGTCGGGACGGGTGGCGCGGCCCATGCGGCCGGGCGGAAACGAGGGAACCGTGGGCACCTTGAGCGCAGGCGCCGTCATGGCGATAGCGGCGGCGGCAGACCCGTCCCACGAACCCTGGACGGGCCACGACACCCGGGTCCTCATCATGGCGGCCATCGGAATCGCCATCGTGGTGCTCCTGATCGTGTTCGCCAAAATGCATGCCTTCCTGGCCCTGACCATTGGCTCATTGTTCGTGGGCATCGCTTCAGGGATCTCACTGGATAAGGTGACGGCCTCCTACGAGACGGGCGTGGGCGGCGTCCTTGGCTACGTGGGCATCCTGATCGCACTGGGCGCCATGCTGGGGAAGCTGCTGGCCGATTCCGGCGGTGCAGACAAGGTGGTGGAGACGCTGCTCCGCGGCAAACCGGCCACCCTGCCCTGGAAGATGGCGCTGATCGCGGGCATCATCGGCATCCCGATGTTCTTCGAAATCGGCCTGGTCCTGCTGATCCCTGTGGTCATGCTGGCCGTGCGGCGCACCAACGGTCCCGCCATGCGGCTGGGCATCCCGGCGCTGGCCGGGCTGTCCGTGCTGCACGGCTTCATCCCGCCCCATCCCGGTCCGCTCGCCGCCATCGGCATCCTGCACGCCAACGTGGGCATCACCCTGGGCCTCGGCCTGATCGTCGCGATCCCCACGGTCATCGTGGCCGGGCCACTGTTTGGAATCCTGGCAGCCCGCATGGTGCCCATCGGTGCCGCCGGAGCCGCGCTCGCCGTCACGGGAGGTTCGACGGCGGCCGCCCCGGCGTCCCTGGGCGGCGGCAAAACAGGTACCCGGGAGAGCACCGGCACCGGGCGGCACGGACTGCCCGTGGAACCCGACTCGGGCGGCGTCAACAATCCACGCGAAAACCACGGCGAAGTCCACGGGCGGGCGCAGGACCCAGACGCAACCAGGACGCCGTCGTTCGGCATCACCCTGGTGACGCTGCTGTCCCCGCTGGTGCTGATGCTCATCAAGGCGGCGGCCGATGTATGGATGGCCAAGGGCAACCCGATCCACCCGCTGCTGGATTTCATCGGCGACCCGGTGGTGGCCCTGACGGTCGCCGTCCTGCTGGCCATGGTCACGTTCGGCACCGGCGTGGGCTTCTCGGCGGACGTGCTGACCAGGAAGATCGGCCAAAGCCTGTTGCCGATTGTCGGCGTAATGCTCATTGTGGGCGCCGGCGGCGGCTTCAAACAGGTCCTGGTGGACGGCGGCACCGGGACCGCCATCGCCAAGATCGCCGTCGCGGCCAGCCTCTCCACCCTGCTGCTGGGCTGGATCGTGGCGGTACTGATCCGCCTCGCCACCGGCTCGGCCACCGTTGCCACCGTGACGGCGGCCGGCATCATCGCCCCGCTCGCGAGCGGACTGAGCCCCACTCACCTGGCCCTGGTGGTGCTGGCGGTCGGCGCGGGATCGCTGTTCTTCTCCCACGTCAACGACGCCGGATTCTGGCTGGTCAAGGAATACTTTGGCCTGACCGTGGGGCAGACCATCAAGACCTGGTCCGTCATGGAAACCATCATCTCCGTCATGGGCCTGCTGCTGACGTGGCTGCTGTTCTCGATCCTGTGACCGCCAACGACGCCGGACCCGGCCCCGCCGGCTATCCCACGCACCAGGTGCTGAACCAGCCGCCGCCGCGCGTGGACGTCAACGAATTCACGGCCAACCAGGTGCTGGGCGACTACGTCCAAAGCGTCGGCGAGGCCGGCACACACTACGCCGAGGCGCTGGCGGACGTGGGCGCCGCGGTCGGCTCGGCACAGTTCCAGGAGGACGCCCGGTTGGCCCACAAGAACCCGCCGGTCCTCCACACCCACAGCAAGTACGGCTACCGGATCGACGAGGTGGAGTACCACCCGTCCTACCACCGGATCCTGGGGCAGGCGGTGGCGGCCGGTGCGCACACTTCGGCCTGGGCCCAGCCAGGTCCCGGGGCCAACGCCCGCCGGGCCGCGGCATTCATGCTCTTTGCCCAGGTGGAACCCGGCCACGCCTGCCCGGTCTCCATGACCCACGCCGCCGTTGAAACCGTCAAGGGCAATCAGGCGATGGCGGAGCACTGGCTGCCGCGGCTGTATTCGCGCAGTTACCGCCCGGAGCTGGCCGCCGGCAAGCCGGGTGCCCTGTTTGGCATGGCCATGACGGAAAAACAGGGCGGCTCCGATGTGCGGGCCAACACCACCCGTGCCGTGGCGGACGGCGGGCACTTCCTGCTGACCGGCCACAAGTGGTTTTGTTCGGCGCCCATGTCCGACGCCTTCCTGGTGCTGGCCCAGGACGACGCCGGCGTGGGCTGTTTCCTGGTGCCTCGGGTGCTTCCCGGCAGCTCACACGGTATGGCGAACGAGCGGAATCCGTTCCTAATCCAACGGCTCAAGGACAAGGCGGGCAACCGCTCCAACGCCTCCGCCGAGGTGGAATTCGCCAACACGCTTGGCTGGCGGATCGGGGAGCCCGGACGCGGAGTCAGGGCCATCATGGGCATGGTGGGCCAGACCCGGCTCGATTGCGTGCTGGGGACCACCGCGGGCATGCGCCAATCCGTCGCCGAGGCCCTTTGGCATGCCCGGCACCGGCGCGCATTCGGGGCCCGGCTCGTGGACCAGCCACTCATGACCAACGTGCTGGCAGACTTGGCCCTGGAGGCAGAGGCCGCCACCGCCGTCAGCATGCGCCTGGCGCGCGCCTTTGACGACGACGCCGGCCCCGCCGAAAGTGCCTTCCGCCGCCTGGCAACCGCCGTCACGAAGTATTGGGTCTGCAAGCGCGGACCCAACCATGCCTACGAGGCCATGGAGTGCCTGGGCGGCAACGGCTACATTGAGGATTTCCCGCTGGCCATGCGGTACCGGGAACAGCCGGTGCTGGCGATCTGGGAAGGTACGGGCAACGTTATAGCGCTGGACGTGCTCCGGGCCATGGCCACCGAGCCGGAATCGGTGGACGCCTTCTTCGCCGAGCTGCGCCTGGCCGCGGGGGAGTACGACCTCTTCGACAACTTTGGCGCCCGGCTGAAGGAACTGCTGGCACCCGTCCGCCAGGCGCCCGAGGACTACGCCGCCCAGGCGCGGACCGTGGTGGAAAAGATGGCGTTGGCCCTGCAGGCGTCCCTGTTGATCCGCTTCGCCCCGGCGGCGGTGGCCGACGCGTTCGTGGTCTCCCGGCTGGGACCGGACCGCTCGTTCAACTATGGCAACCTGCCGGCGTCGAGCGACTTTGCCGGGATCCTGGCGCGGGCGTGACCGGTGCACATTAGGCGGGCCTGCTCCGCTCTACTCAGGGTGAGAGTTGATGCTGAGGGAAAGCAAACAGCTGACGATCGGTTTCATGCTCCGGTATCCGAGCTTGGGGCGCACCTGGCTGAACCGGTCTGGGTGGCAATGAGGTCATGTTTGAACAGCACTTCAATTAACCGCGGACCATCGACGGCTCCGTCGGCGCCGATCCCTCCACGGATCCTTAATGCCTCCTGAATGTTGCGTGAATGCGACACGGCCATTGAGCGACGCGTCACGCCGCCGCCCCCGCAAAACCGCCAAATGTAGTTGTTTTATTTCGGCAGAATCACGGCCCGCGCCAAAAGAGTGACGCACCTCTCAAAAATTACTGGCGCAAACCCATTAGGTATGTATACTGGACGTAGTTGTAGTGTTGCGTTTTTTGTAGTTGAAGCGACGACTTCCTTCGGGACGACGTCGCTTTTCTGGAGAAGCGGACTTACACCGTATAAACAGGAGGCCCGAAGGTCGGGCGGAATCTCCAACTTCAGAAGGAAATAGAAACAATGGCAACAGGTACCGTCAAGTGGTTCAACGCTGAAAAGGGCTTCGGCTTCATCTCCCCCGATGACCAGTCCCAGGACGTGTTCGCACACTACTCCGCGATCAACTCCTCCGGCTACCGCTCCCTCGAAGAGAACCAGAAGGTCTCTTTCGATGTTGAGCAGGGTCCGAAGGGTCCTCAGGCAGTAAACATCCAGGCCATCTAATTTCTAAAGAAACCGTGCGGGCAACCGCGCACATTCTTTAGTCCTTTAGGGCTGGAGCGGGCAGGGTTCGGGTTTCCGGGCCCTGTTCGTCGTTAACAACAGTTTTCCGCACGGCCCCGGTTGCGCCGCTCTTGCGGCCCTGTGCCCCTTCCATATGGCACCATGGAAGACAATGAATACCAAAGCGGCCCGGGGCCAACGAGACGGGCTTCCGATGCCCTTGGGGCTGCAGGGCGCCATCGAAGCAGCCCAAGTCTTCGTCATATCCGCACTCGTTGTCGTGGTGCCGCTGGCCGCCGTCTGGCTCTCCGGCGGCTTCGCCGAGAAGGACGCCGCCGCCATCGCCCGCCTGGCGGGACAATTCTGGCTGGTCATGCACGGTGTCCCGCTGCACCTGAGCATCACCACCGGCCCCAGCTCGGCCTCGGTGCAGACAGGCGTTTTCAGCCTGCTGCCGCTGGGACTGGTGCTGATTCCATTTTTCCTGTCCTGGCGTGCCGGCCGCCGGCTGGCCCGGGCCTCCTACACGGATCAGCTCTGGCAGCCGCTCCTGGGCGCGATAGTGGTCTACGCGGCCGCGGGCCTGGGGACCGGCTTTGTCTGCAGCATCCCCGGCGTCGAGGCCTCCCTGCTGGCCAGCATGCTCATCCCGATACTGCCCGCCGGGCTTGGCATGATCATTGGTGCCCGGCTCGAGGCCGGTTCCTGGGGTCGCCTCATCGGTGTCAACGCGGCCGACTGGATTGCCAAGACCAGCCAGGACCAGCGCTGGGCCGGCTCCTATGTGTGGACAGTGGTCCGCTCCGGCTTTGTGGCGGGAATCTCCGCCCTGTCCCTCTCTGCGCTCCTGCTGGCCGTGACCATTGCGGCCCGGTGGACGGACATCATCAGCGTGTACCAGGGCCTGCGGGCCGGCGCTGTGGGCGGTGCCGCACTGACCCTGGGCCAGCTGGGCTTCATGCCAAACCTTGCCGCCTGGACGCTTGCCTGGTCCAGCGGCGCCGGTTTCTCCCTGGGCGTGGGCTCCACCGTGTCCCCGCTCGGCACCGAGGTGGCCCCCGTGCCTCCCATCCCGCTGCTCGCCGCACTGCCCGCCGGCACCCTTAGCTGGGGTGCGGCCGCCATGGTGATCCCCATCGTGGGCGGGCTCCTGGCCGGCTGGTGGTTTGTGCGCGCCGGCGAAAACCACTTTGACGAGTGGCTGTCGCTGAAGGTTCGACGCCGGTGGCTGTCCCTGCCCTTCTCCACCTTGTTCCTGGGCCTGGCCATCGGTGCGGTGTCCGCCGTCCTGGCCGGCATCCTCTTCTGGCTTTCGAGCGGCTCGATCGGGCTGGGCAGGCTGACCGAGATCGGCCCGGACCCCGTCACCGCGGCACTGTGGCTGGGTGCGGAAGTGGGGATCGGCGTCGTCGTTGGATCCCTGGCGGGCCCATGGCTTGAGCAGGACCGCGCGGCCGCCCCGCTGGCACGACGCGGCGAATAGGGTACCGCGCCGCGTTGGCCCTAAAATTGAGCCCATGCGTATTGTTGCTTTAGTTTCCGGGACCGGGTCCAACCTGCAGGCCGTGATCGACGCCGTCGCCAACGGCGGGCTGGACATCCAGATCGCCGCAGTCGGGGCCGACCGCCCGGATACGTACGGGATCGAGCGGTCCGCCGCGGCCGGCCTGGAAACGTTCGTGGTGAACTTCAAGGACTACGCTGCACGCGCCGATTGGGACGCTGCCCTGCTGGACGCGGTCGCCGCGTACAAGCCCGACTACGTGGTCTCCAGCGGATTCATGCGGATCGTGGCCCCGGGCTTCATCGACGCCTTCGAGGGCCGCTACGTCAACACCCACCCGGCCCTGCTGCCATCCTTCCCCGGCGCCCACGGCGTCCGCGACGCCCTCGCCTACGGCGTGAAGGTCACCGGCTGCACCGTGCACTTCGCCGACGCCGGCGTGGACACGGGACCCATCATCGCCCAAACCCCCGTGGTCGTGCTCGACGGCGACACCGAGGAAACCCTGCACGAACGCATCAAGGTGGCCGAACGCGATCTGCTCATCAAGGTCCTCGGCGACCTGGCCGCCACGGAAACGGCCAAACCGGCCTAACGACCCGGCCCGGATTAACTACTCGACGCCGGCGGGCGCGGGGGCTGCCCTGTGGTCAAGGATCCAGGTGGATGCCTTGCCCAACAGCCAGCCCAGCACGATCGAGACCGCGATGGCCGCCAGCACGGCGGCCTGGGTGGAGAGGCCCGGCCAGAACCGGGTGCAGATGCCGACGCCCACCGAATAGGCCGACCACACTGCGGCGGACGCCAGGGAGAAGCCCGTAAACGCCCGCAAGCGGTAGCCGGCAACCGTGCACGCAATGTTGGTGGACAGCCTGCCCAGCGGCACAAACCGTGATGTCAGCATCAAGGTGAACGGGCTCTTGCGCAGCCTGCGCGTGGCAGCATCCACGGCCCGCTGGCGGCGTGGGCCCCGGGTGGCGCCCCAGCGGGACTGGCCAAACAGCCGGGTGGCGCCATAGGTGGCAAGATCGCCCGCCACGGCTCCGGCGATCATGGCCAGGACCAGCGCCCACGCCTTGGGGCCGCCGTCGAGCCCGGCCAGGGCGCCCAGCGCGACAAACACCGTGGTGCTGGGAACGGGCGGGATGAGCGCGGAGACCATGACGAACACGGCCCCCACGGGGTACAACCACAGGCTCGCAAGGAACCCCGTGGTGTCGGCCGCCAAATCCATGCTGTCCCCTCATGCGTGATGATCGCCGGGACGCGTCGAGGATGCGGAGCCGGCACATCCAGCCTACGCGGGCGGCCGGGGTGCCGTTTACGCCGGGCGGCCCGGCGCCGTCGGCATTACTTCCTGGTCCGGCCAAACACGAGGGACGCGAGGGCCGTGGCACCCGTGACGGTGTAGACGGCCGGCCAGGCGCCCAACTTCTTCGCCAACGGGTGGGAGGCTCCAAAAGCGGCAACGTAGGTGGCAGTCAACGCCACGGCGGTACCCGTGCCGGCATTCTTCTTCCAGGCCACGAACGCCGCAGCGCCGGCCGCCGCCAAAACCGCCCCGCCCAACTGGCGGTTCTTCGTGGCCCGGGCGGTCTGGAAGCCGCCAATCAGGCCGGTGGTGGTCAGTACGGTGGGAAGCAGGGCGCTCATGGGGACTCCTTATGGGAAAAGTTGGGTATGCGGCCATAGCCTAGCCGGAAAGGGTGGGCGGACGCTGGGAACGCGGCCCGGGCCGGCTCAATCCAGCGTCCGGCCCTTGGTTTCCGGGGCGGCCACGGCCATCCAGATCACGGCCAGCAGCACCAGCCCGCCCGTCAAGGCAAAGGTGAGCGGAAGGCCCAGGACCGGCCACAGCAGCGAGCCGAAAATCAACGGCACCAGCCCGGCGCCCACCCGCGACATGGTGGACGCCCAGCCAAACCCGGTGGCACGCAAATGCGTGGGGTACAGCTCCGACACGTACGTGTAGAGCACGGGGATGGCCACCTGGACCACCAGGCCGAACACGAGCAGCCACAGTTGTGCGGCGGCCGGGACGTCGAGCACCAGGGCAAAGATCACCAGCGACAACGCCGACAAGGGCCCCGTGACGGCCAGGATCCATTTGCGTCCCACCCGTTCCACGAGCAGGGCCGCGGCCACCACGCCCACCAGGCCAATCGCCGTCATGCCCGCGGTGGCCATGAACGCCTTGCTTTCGGCATAACCGGTGGAGACCAGGATGGACGGCATCCAGGTCAGGGCGCCGTAGTAGACCAGCAGGATGGTCAAAAACAGTGCCCAGGCCACGCTGGTGGTCTTCCAATTGAACCGCCACAGCCCGGCCAGTTGGTCCGTGACCTTGCCCAGGGAAAGTTTCGGGGCGTCGGCCGGTTCGGGCAGCTTCCAGGGCCCCACCGTGGCGCCGGTGCGCTCGATCAGCCCGTCAATGACTTTCTTTGCCTCCACGGGCCGCCCCGCCCGCACCAGGAAAAGCGGTGATTCCGGCACGCCCGCCCGCACCCAGAACACCAGCAGGGCCGGCAGCACCATGACCAGCATCAGGAGCCGCCAATTGCCAAAGCTGGCCATCAGGATGGCGGAGACCACCCCGCACAGCGAGGCGCCGATGGGCCACCAGGCGTCCATGGCGGTCAGGACCCGGCCGCGGTGCTTGCGCGGCGTGAACTCACCCACCAGTGCATAGTCCACCGGGATGCAGCCGCCCAGGCCAAAGCCGGCCAGGAACCGGAAGATGGAGAACGTCGTCAGGTCGTTGGAGACGGCGCCCAAAACGGTGAACACGGAAAGACCAGCAGCGTCAGTGTGAATGCCCGTTTGCGGCCAATCACGTCGGCGATGGAACCCCAGGCAAAGGCGCCCACGGCCATGCCGATCAGGTTGGCCGTGCCAATCCAGGCCGCCTGCCCCGGCGCCAGGCCCCACTCCTTGGACAGCAGCGGGATCAGGAAACCGTTGAGCGTCACATCCCAGGCGTCGAACATGAAGCCCAGCCCGCCAATGAGGAAGATGGTTCCCTGCACCCGCCACCGCCACGGCAACTCCTGGACCACCCGGTCCCCGGTCATCATTGCCGTGCTGGTAGTCATGGTGCCTTCCGTTGGCGCTTAGCTGGTGGCACCAGAATAGACGACGTCGGAGACCGCCTTGCGCAGCCCCGTTGCGTCGTCGCCGTCCCGGCTGGGACTGACCCGGTTGCTCAACAACGCCACCGTGACCCCGCGCGGAATATCCACCAGCAGGGAGGTGCCGGTGAAGCCGCCGTGCCCGCGGGCCTCCGTGCCCAGCGCACCCATCCACGGCTGCTGGTTGATCC
Source organism: Arthrobacter sp. ERGS1:01 (assembly GCF_001281315.1). NCBI lineage: Bacteria > Bacillati > Actinomycetota > Actinomycetes > Micrococcales > Micrococcaceae > Arthrobacter > Arthrobacter sp. ERGS1:01. Next base: position 288,034 of record NZ_CP012479.1, read on the forward strand.
GCACGCCCAGGCCCTGACCAAAGCCGGGATCGGCGGGGTTGAAATGGCTCCCGAGCATGTCCGGGAGCTGGCTGCGCCACATCTCGGCGGCCAGGGCGGGGGAGAGGATGCCGGGCATGCCGGTGCGGAGGGCCTCGCCAAAGACGGCCAGGCCCGCAGCCGTGGCAAACATGCCGGCGTTTCCGCTGAGCCCGCCCAGCGACCACGCCGCCTCATCGTGCACGATGCCCCGGACCAGGCCGCGGCCAAGTTTGGGCTGGTACTCCGTGGGTGCGCTGCGTTCCAGTGGCGGGGTGCCCGTGATGCCGTCGGTGTCCAGCAGGGCCAGCACGCGGTTCCGGACCAGGTCAGCCCAGGTCTGGCCCGTGGCCTGCTCGGCAAGCGCCATGACGGTGTTGAATCCCGCGCACGAATACGCAAAGCGGGTCCCGGGGGCGGCCTCCAGCGGCGTGCCGAGGAGGTCCGCAACCAAGGCTTCCCGCTCAAATGTCCGGCCCTCGCCCAGGGCACGCTCCCAGCCGCGCCATTCCGACGGCAGCCCGGAGGTGTGCGTCAACAAATGCCGGAGCGTGACCACGGCTTTTTCGCCGTGGCCGTAGGCCGGCAGCAACCCGCCCAGCGGAGCATCCAGCTCAAGCGTTCCGTCATCCACCAGGGACAGCGCCGTGACGGTGCTGAACAGCTTCGTCACGGACGCGAGGTCAAAGAACGTGTCAGGGACGGCGGTCCCGGCGGTCAGGACGGGAAGCGGCACACCGTCAAGCACGACGGCGCAGCTTGCCGAGGGTGCGATCCCGTCGGTCACGGCCCGGTCCAGAAGGCCTTGGAGGGTCGCCATCATTTCCGGCGCCGTGCCGGTGGCCGGGTGGGTGGGGTGTTGGTGACTTGGCTGCATGGGTGCGTCCCGCCGTCGTTCTTCTAGTGGGTGCCGGCGCTGAGGGCGGCCGGCAAGTAACCGTGGTTGGTGTCCAGCAGCGCCGCGGCCTCGCTGGCCGGCAGCCCGGTCAGGATCGCCAGGATGGCGGTCTTGACGTGGCCGTCGGCGGCCGCGAGGGCTGCGGCGGCCGTGGCGGCGTCGCAGTCGGTGACGCGCATCAGGGTGCGTTCGCTGCGGGCACGGAGCTTGGCGTTCGTGGCGCGCAGGTCGACCATGGCGTTCTTGTAGGTCTTGCCCAGCCGGACCATGGTGATGGTGCTGATCATGTTGAGCACCAGCTTTTGGCAAGTGCCGGACTTGAGCCGGGTGGAGCCGGAGAGGAATTCGGGGCCGACCTCGATCTCCAGGGCAACGTCCGCGGCGGCGCCCAGGGCCGAATCGTTGTTGCAGGCGAAGCCCACCGTGAAGGCCCCGTTTATCCGGGCGGCGGTGACGGCGGCGATCACGTACGGGGTGCGGCCCGAGGCGGCGATGCCGATCACCGAATCCTTGGCCGTCAGCCCGAGCGCGGCCATGTCCGCGATGCCGGCCTCCGCGCTGTCCTCCGCGTTCTCCACGGCCTGGTTCACCGCAGCGCTGCCGCCGGCAATGACGCCCACCACGAGGGACGGGTCGGTGCCGAACGTGGGCGGGCATTCGCTGGCGTCCAGGATGCCCATGCGCCCGGGGGTGCCTGCGCCCACATAGATGAGGCGGCCGCCGTCGCGCATGCGCCCGGCAATTTCATCGATGATCCCGGCAATGACCGGGAGCTCATTTTTGATCGCGGCGGGAACCAGGGCGTCCTCGCCGTTCATCCCGGCGGCCAGCTCGGCGGTGGACAGGGCCGCAAGGTCCGGGTAGTTGGCGTTGGCCGACTCGGTGACGAGGGTGTTGAGCTCGGTGCGGACCGCGGCGATGTTCTCTGTGGTGGACGACTCGGTGCTGGACAACTCTGGGGTGGACACGGTGGGCCTTCCTGGCGGATGTGAAAGCTTTTGGTAATTGATATTCTAACAATGTACCAAGCGTGTAAATAATTTACCTACCGTATTTCCGGTGAACTTTCTCCGGCGTGCGGGGCAGCCAAGGAGCCTCCGGTGAGCATCCAGTCCGACATCCAATCGAAAAGGGCCGCCCTGGCGCCGGCCGCCGGACGGGTGGCCGACGCCGTCCTTGCCAACCCGGCCGTGGTCCTCACGCACACCGTCAACGAGCTGGCGCAATTGTGCAACACTTCAGATCCCACCGTGGTGAGGTTTTGCCGTTCCATCGGCTTGAGCGGCTACGCCCAGCTGCGCCTTGCCATGGCAGCCGAACTTGGCCGCGAGCAGTCGGCCCGCTCCGAGGTCCCGGAGCCGGGCTTCGGCCACGACATCAGCCCCGATGCGTCGCTGGCCGAGATCGTGGCGCGGATCCGCTTCACCGAGGTCATGGGCGTGGAGGAAACCACCCGGAACCTTGACCTGGGCGTCCTGGCCGGCGCCGTGGACCTGGTGGCCGGGGCCGGCCGGATCGGCATGTACGGGGTGGGCTCCAGCGAAATGGTGGCCGGGGACCTGCACCACAAGCTTTTCCGGATCGGGCTCAACGCCAACGCCTTCGCCACCGCGGACAACGCCCTGATGGGGGCCTCGCTCATGGGTCCCGGCGACGTCGCCATCGCGTTTTCCCACGGCGGAACCACCGGCTCCGTCGTGGAGTTCCTGCGGCTGGCCCGCACGGCCGGGGCGGCGACGCTGTTGGTGACCAATGCGCCGTCGTCCCCGGCCGCAGGCCAAGCCGGGCTGTGCCTGACCACCATGGTGCGCGAGACCCCGTTCCGGGCCGGCGCCATGGCGTCCCGCATTTCCCAGCTCGCCGTGGTGGATTGCCTGTTCGTGGCCGTGGCGCAGCGGCGCTACGAACAATCCGTCGCTGCGCTCGGCGCCACCCACCAGGCCGTGGCGTCCCTGCAGCGGATGCGCAGTTAAGGTGACTCCCGCGCGTCGGGAGTCACCTTAACTGCGCATCAGGCGGGCTAACCGGCGGCTATCCGGCGTGCAGCAGGCGCACCACGGCCTCGGCCGTGACGCGGCTGAAGCCGTGGCAGTGGATCGTGGTCAGCGCCGTGACGCTTTCCGTGCCTTCGGCAGGGGCCAGGCCGGCGTTGATGCACACGGCGTGGGGTGCCACCGCGGCGACGGCGGCCAGCGTGGCCTGCTGATCGGCCGACATCAGCGAATCGACAATCACCAGTACCGGCTCGCCGAGGGACTCCTCGGTGTCGGCCAGATCGTTCAGCTCCCCGGCACTCAACGATGAGGCGTTGACGGCCTGGACCTGGTGTTCATCCAGCAGCGCCGTGAGGATGAAGTTTTCCGTGGGTCCGGCGGCCATGTTGTGTCCGGTGCGGGCGTCGATCAGCGTGACGACGGCGTCGGGGTCGGCCAATGCCACGGCACCGACGCCCCGGGTCACGATGCACGCGCGGGCGGCAACCTCCACCCAGTCGATGCCGGCGTCGGCCTCCGCCTCTGCGGATTCGGCGGGCGCCTCGAGGGACCACTGCGCGAACGCTGCGACGCGGGCGGCGGCCATCCGCAAGACCTCCACGGGCAGGCGGCCGGAGGAGACGGCGTCGAACAGGGCGTCATACACCTCGGTGTAGCAGGACTCGTCGTCGCGGCCCGTGGTGTAGGCATTGAGCGGGTTCCCCACGCACAGGAGGTCGGAGCCGGCCAGCAGCGCCAGGACGGCGCCCTCGCCGGGGCCCACGGTGGCGCGCACGGCCGCCATGTCCAGGGCATCGGTGATCAGCAGGCCCTCAAAACCGATCTCGCGCAGCAGCGCACCAGCCAGCGGGTTCAAGGTGGCCGGGGCCTCGCCGAGCTCCGGGATGATGATGTGGGCGCTCATCATCGACTTCACGCCGGCCTTCACGGCGGCCTCGAACGGGGGCAGGTGGTGTTCGCGCATCTGCGCCATGGTCAGCTCCACCCGGGCCACGTCCATGTGCGAATCCGCCACGGTGTCGCCGTGTCCGGGGAAATGCTTGGCGCAGGCGCCCACGCGCAGTTCCTGGATGCCCGTCACGGCGGCGGCAGTGTGCGCGCTGACCAGAGCGGTGTCCGCGCCAAAGGCACGGACGCCGATCACGGGATTGAGCGGGTTCGTGTTCACATCGGCCACGGGGGCGATCGTCAGGTTGACCCCGGCGTCGCGGCACAGCCGGCCAATGGAGCGCCCCGCGGCCGCCGTCGTCGGCAGTTCATCCAGGGCCCCGAGCACGGCCGCGCCCGGGATGGTGGAGCCGTCGCGGGCCTGCAGGCGGGTCACGTTGCCGCCCTCCTCGTCAACGCCGACGACGGCGGCCGGGTTGGCTGAGCGGATCGCGGCGGACAGCGCGGCCACCTGGCCGGGGGCATCGGGGTCGATGTTGTGGGCAAAATACACCACGCCGGCCAGGCCGTTGCGCAGGGCGCCGTCCAGCCAGGCCGGGACGGTGGTGCCGACAAAGCCGGGCCAAATGACGGAATTGACCAGCCGCGGCAGATCCGCGGGCAATTCCCGGGTGTTGGAAACTGCGGCGGACGAGGCGTTGGGAGCGGAATCGGGCACGGGGGAGTGGGCGAGATCACTGGAAGTCATGGCTGAAAGCCTACCCGGTGGTAGTGGCATAAACTTGGGGAGTCGCCTTCATCGACCAACCCCTGGAGAAATTCTGTGACCAGCGTTCTTAACCGTGTTCCAATCCGCCGGGCCTTGATCTCGGTCTACGACAAAACCGGTTTGGAGGAGTTGGCGATCGGCCTGCACGCCGCCGGCGTGACCATCGTTTCCACCGGCTCCACCGCGGCCAAGATTGCCGCCGCCGGCGTTCCGGTGACCGAAGTTTCCGAGCTGACCGGGTTCCCCGAAGCCCTTGACGGCCGCGTCAAGACCCTGCACCCGCTGGTCCACGCGGGCATCCTGGCCGACCGCCGCCTGCCCGACCACGTGCGCCAGCTCGAAGAGATGCACGTTGAGCCCTTTGACCTGGTGGTGGTGAACCTCTACCCGTTCGTTGACACCGTGAAGTCCGGTGCCGGCCAGGACGCCGTGGTGGAGCAGATCGACATTGGCGGTCCCTCCATGGTGCGTGCAGCCGCCAAGAACCACCCCTCCGTCGCCGTGGTGGTCGACCCCGCCAAGTACGCCGACGTCGTCGTTGCCGCCGCCGAGGGTGGCTTTGAACTCGTGGCCCGCCAGCGCCTGGCCGCCGCAGCCTTCGCCCACACGGCCGCCTACGACAACGCCGTGGCAGCCTGGACCGCCGCCCAGTTCCTGGACGCGGACGGCGACGGCGTGATCGACTGGCCCGCCTACGCCGGCTACTCGCTGGAACGCTCCGAGGTGCTCCGCTACGGCGAAAACCCGCACCAGCAGGCCGCGCTCTACGTTGACAAGTCTGCCCCCGCCGGGATCGCCCAGGCCGACCAGCTGCACGGCAAGGCCATGAGCTACAACAACTTCGTCGATGCCGACGCCGCCCTGCGCGCTGCGTTCGACTTTGCCGGCCCCGCCGTGGCCGTGGTCAAGCACGCCAACCCGTGCGGTGTGGCCGTTGGTTCCGCCGACGCCGACGACGCCATTGCCGACGCGCACCTGAAGGCGCACGCCTGCGACCCCGTCTCCGCCTACGGTGGAGTCATCGCCGCGAACCGCACCGTCACGGCCGCCATGGCGCGCACCGTGAAGGACATCTTCACCGAGGTCGTCATCGCCCCCGACTTCGAGCCGGAAGCAGTGGAGATCCTCTCCACGAAGAAGAACATCCGCCTGCTGGCCCTGCCCGAGGGCTATGACCGCTACCCGGCCGAGGTCCGCCAGGTCTCCGGCGGCATGCTGGTGCAGATGTCCGACCGCATCGACGCCGACGGCGACAACCCCGCCAACTGGACGCTCGCCGCCGGCCCCGCCGCCGACGACGCCACGCTGGCCGACCTCGCCTTTGCCTGGACGGCCGTCCGCGCCGCCAAGTCCAACGCGATCCTCCTCGCCAACAACGGCGCCACGGTGGGCATCGGCATGGGCCAGGTCAACCGCGTTGACTCCTGCAAGCTGGCAGTGGAACGCGCCAACACGCTCGGTGTGGTCGTTGAATCCAACGTCGACGCCGCCGGTGGTGCCGCGGGTGCCGAGGGCGCCGTATCCGAGCAGCGCTCCGTGGGTTCCGTGGCCGCCTCCGACGCGTTCTTCCCGTTCGCCGACGGCCTGGAGATCCTGCTGGAAGCCGGCGTCCGCGCCGTGGTCCAGCCGGGCGGCTCCATCCGCGACGAGGAAGTGATTGCCGCGGCCAACGCCGCCGGAGTCACGATGTACTTCACGGGCGCCCGCCACTTCTTCCACTAGGCCCCACTTGCCGGCCGGAAAAATCGCTGACGCGATTTTTCCGGAACCTGGCAAGCGTGGGCCCAGAATTGGCGTGTGGTTGTTCTGCGGCGGGTCACCGACAGGTGGCCCGCCGCAGTTCGTTAACCGACGCCGTATCACTTTTGGTCCGCTTTCGGCCGACGCCGTATCAGCTTTGGCGTCGAATCGAGGAACGCGGTATCACTTGGCGATGTGACCTTTGAGGGCCGTGCCAAAGGTGATACCGCGTCGGGGCGGCGACACCCCGGCGTCGCACCTTCTGAAATGTTGGCCAATGGCCCCCGGTGCTGGCATGCTCTTCCCAAGGCGTCGAAGTACGTCGTCGCAAGGGGGACGGTAAACATGAGTGGTTTGGTGTGGACAGTGGCGGTCGCGGGCATCTTTGTGCTGGTTGTCGTTGTGCTGGTGGGATTGTTGGTGGTGGGGCGCCTCCGAGGACGCACCCCGGATCCGGATGCCGGACCGCCGGAACACATCCCGCACCCGCGGGGCCAAGTCATTCCGCCCACAGGTTCGCGGTAGGCGGCGGACATGGCACATTTCATGGATGACTCGAATCCGCTCCCGCCGGATTTCCCGACCGATCTTGTCCCGGGGAACGCGCCAGGCGGCGGCTTCACCGGCTGGGTGGACGGCCTGCTGTTCTCCGGAACGTTCTTTGCCGTGTTTTTCGTCGTGGTCTCCTTGCTGGTTGCCGCCGGCATCGTGACCACCATTGTCATGATGATCCGGGGCAAGGGACGCCGCTACGTCATGATGGAAGTGGACAACGACGGCACCATGCGCCCCGTCTCGATGCCCAGCCACAACGCGGGCCTCGACATGCACAATGCTGCGCACCAGCAGGCCATGCAGCAGGCAATGAACCAGCAGATCATCAACCAGCAGTCCTTCCCGCCCGGCACCTAACACGGGCCCGGGCACACAAGACCAAAGTACGACGGCGGCGGGTCACCTTTCAGGGAAAGGTGACCCGCCGCCGTCGTACTTTGACAAACGCCGTATCACTTTTGGTCCGCTAACGGCGGACGCGGTATCAGCTTTGGCGCGGAATCGCTGAACGGCGTATCAGTAGCTGATACGGCGTTGGTGAAAAGTGCGCCAAAAGTGATACCCGGTCGAGGAAAATGCGCCAAAGATGATACCGCGTCGGGGAAAACCCGACCAAAAGTGATACCGCGTCGGGGGAGGGGCTACTCCGCGCCGGTTTGGCGGGCGCCCAGCTCGGCGTCCAGGCGCAGCAGGCCGTTGCCGTCGGCGCCAATCAAGCGCACGCGGCCAATGATCTCGCCCACCGAGGCTTCCTCCTCCAACTGTTCGCCGACAAACCAGTTCAGCAGCGGGATGGAATCGATGTCGCCCTCGGCCTGCGCCAGCCGGTACAGGTTGCGGATGGCCTCCGAGACCTTCTGTTCGTGGGCAAGGGAAGCCTCAAATGCGGCCAAAACGGAGTCGATGGTGAGGTTCGGTGCCGTGATCGTGGCGATCTTCGGCGCGGCATTCCTGTCCGTCATGTGGTCGGTGAACTTTTGTGCGTGGACCAGCTCCTCCGCCGACTGCGCCAGGAACCAATGCGAAATTCCGGGCAGGTCCTGGACGGACATTTCAATGGCGAGCTGGCGGTAAACCACCGCGGCCTGGATTTCGAGCGTGATTTGATCGTTGATGGCGTCTGCGAGTTTCCCTTTGAGTTCCATGCCACCACGCTACTGTCCACAAGGCCCGCGGCACAGCAATTGCGGTGCACGTCACGGACCATGACGGCCGCAGCAAGCCTGCCGATAGCGGGCAAACCGGCGTACTCGGGTAAGTTAAGGGGGAAAGAAATCTCGCCAGAAACGCAGATATCCGTTGAATTTTCCCAGGAGACGCCTCACCCATGGCCAAGATCATTTACACCCACACCGACGAAGCCCCCATGTTGGCAACGTACTCACTCCTGCCGATCGTTGAGGCGTTCGCCTCCACCGCGGGTGTCGACATTGAAACCCGCGACATTTCGCTGTCCGGCCGCATCATCTCCGTGTTTGGCGACTACCTCACCGAAGACCAGCGCATCGCCGACGCCCTTGCCGAACTGGGCGCCCTGGCGAAGGACCCCGACGCCAACATCATCAAGCTGCCCAACATCAGCGCCTCCATCCCGCAGCTGCAGGCCGCCATCGCCGAACTCCAGGGCCAGGGCTACGCCCTCCCGGACTACCCGATGGACCCCTCCACGGATGAGGAAAAGGACGTTCGCGCCCGGTACGACAAGATCAAGGGCAGCGCCGTGAACCCGGTCCTGCGCGAAGGCAACTCGGACCGCCGCGCACCCCTGTCGGTCAAGAATTACGCCAAGGCCAACCCGCACAGCATGGGTGCCTGGAGCGCCGACTCCAAGACCAACGTCGCCACCATGGCCGACGGCGACTTCCGCCACAACGAGAAGTCCGTTGTCATCAAGGCCGACGACGCCCTCAAGATCCAGTTCGTCGCCGCCGACGGCACCGTGACCGTCCTCAAGGACGCCTTCCCGGTCCTCGCGAACGAGGTCGTTGACGGTACCGTCATGCGCGCCGCCGCCCTGGACGAGTTCCTGGCAGCCCAGGTGGCCCGCGCCAAGGAAGAGGGCATCCTGCTCTCCGCCCACCTGAAGGCCACCATGATGAAGGTCTCCGACCCGATCATCTTCGGCCACGTCGTGAAGGCGTACTTCCCGGAACTGTTCGCCAACTACGGTGACGCACTGGCCGCCGCCGGCCTGAACCCCGCGAACGGCCTCGCCGCAATCATCAACGGCCTCGGCGCACTGCCGGCCGACGTCCGCGAGGGCGTCGAAGCCGCAATCAAGAGCGGCTACGAAAACGGCCCCGCACTGGCCATGGTCGATTCCGACAAGGGCATCACCAACCTCCACGTCCCGTCCGACGTGATCGTTGACGCCTCCATGCCGGCCATGATCCGCACCTCCGGCCACATGTGGGGCGCCGACGGCCAGGAACACGACACCCTGGCAGTGCTGCCGGACAGCAGCTACGCCGGCGTCTACCAGGCCACGATCGAGGACTGCCGCGTGCACGGCGCCTTCGACCCGACCACCATGGGCACCGTCCCCAACGTGGGCCTCATGGCGCAGGCCGCCGAGGAATACGGCAGCCACGACAAGACGTTCGAAATCGCCGAGCCCGGCACCGTGCAGATCGTCAACGGCGCCGGCACCGTCCTGATCGAACACACCGTCGACACCGGTGACATCTGGCGCGCCTGCCAGGTCAAGGACATCCCCGTCCGCGACTGGGTCAAGCTGGCCGTCACCCGTGCCCGCGCCTCCGCCACCCCGGCCGTGTTCTGGCTGGACGAGACCCGCGCCCACGACGCCAACCTCATCGGCAAGGTCAACGAGTACCTCAAGGACCACGACACCGAGGGCCTGGACATCCGCATCCTGTCCCCGGAAAAGGCCACTGCCTTCACCCTGGATCGCATCCGCCGCGGCGAGGACACCATCTCCGTGACCGGCAACGTGCTCCGCGACTACCTCACCGACCTGTTCCCGATCCTGGAACTTGGCACCAGCGCCAAGATGCTCTCGATCGTTCCGCTGATCGCGGGCGGCGGTCTGTTCGAGACCGGCGCCGGCGGTTCCGCACCCAAGCATGTCGCGCAGCTGGTCAAGGAAAACCACCTCCGTTGGGACAGCCTGGGCGAATTCCTGGCCCTGGCCGTCAGCTTCGAACACCTCGCCGTCAGCAAGGGCAACGCCCGCGCGCAGATCCTGGCCGACACGCTGGACCGCGCCACCGGCACGTTCCTGTTGGAAAACAAGTCCCCGAAGCGCAAGGTCGGCGAGATCGACAACCGCGGCAGCCACTTCCACCTGGCCAAGTTCTGGGCCCAGGAACTCACTGCCCAGAACGACGACGCCGCCCTGGCCCAGGCGTTCGCCGCAGTTGCCAAGGACCTCACCGACAACGAGGACGTCATCATCGGCGAACTCGCCGCCGTGCAGGGCTCCCCGGTTGAGCTGGGCGGCTACTACCACCCGGACGTCACGAAGGTCGCCGCGATCATGCGCCCGTCGGCAACGCTGAACAAGGCCATCGACACCCTGAGCTAGTCCCCACGCCCTCCCGAGCCTCGTTCCTCGGCTTGGGGCCCTCGGGCGTGTGGGCCCAACCACCAGCCGGCTCAAGAAATCGCTGGCGCGATTTCTTGGGAACCTGGCAAGCGTGGGCCCAAGCAGTTGGCGCCCCACCACGATCAACGAATAAGCCCGTCTCCCACTGGAGGCGGGCTTCTTCGTGTCCGCGGCACCGGCGTCGAACGCCTACTCAGAAGGAGGTTTCGCCCGGCGGGTAATGCATCTGTTACCAGATCTTAACGTGCCAATGTGTCCTGCAACACATTTTGCGGAGTAATGTCGGGTCTCGTGAAGCCCATGGTTACGCAGGACGACGATGTCCTGCGAACCTCGTTGCGTACTTCGGAAGGCGAATCTATGAACCGCAAGAAAGTAATGACAACCTTTGCCACGGTAGCCACCGCGGCCCTCCTGATGACCTCCTGCGCCAATACCGCAACTCCCCAAGCCAGCAATAGTGACACCGGTTCCGCGGTCAACATTCCGGTCCTTACCTCGATCGAAACGCCGAAGGATGCGGTGCTCCCCGCAGGAAACGGCAAGGCCACCTGCCCGGCAACCACCACGCTGGCCTATGTAGGTGCCGAGACCGGCGCCAACGCACAGCTCGGCATCAACATCTACAACGGCGTCCAGCTGGCCATCAACCAGCACAACGCGGCCAACCCGGCCTGCCAGGTGGCGTTCAAGAAGTTCGATACCGAAGGCGATCCGACGAAGGCCACCGGCCCCGTCACCCAGGTCACCAAGGAAAACGACATCATCGGCGTCGTGGGCCTGCCGTTCTCCGGCGAGTCCAAGGCCACCGGCAACATCTTCGAGCAGGTCAAGCTGGTCCACATCACCCCGGCCGCGACCAACCCGACGCTGACCGAAAACGGTTGGACCACGTTCTTCCGCGGATTGGGCAACGACGCCGTGCAGGGCCCGGCCGCCGCGAAGTTCATGACCGGCAAGCTCGAGGCCAAGAAGGTCTACCTGGTCCAGGATGATTCCGATTACGGCATCGGCCTGGGCGCCACCACCTCCGCCGCCCTCGGTTCGGCCCTGATCGGCACCGACAAGGTGACCACCGGCCAGAAGGACTTCTCGGCCACGATCTCCAAGATCATGAACGCCAAGCCCGACGCCGTCTTCTACTCCGGCTACTACGCCGAAGGCGCCCCCTTCGACCAGCAGCTGGTGGCCAAGGGCTTCAAGGGCTCGTTCGTTGGCCCGGACGGACTGAAGGATGACCAGTTCATCAAGCAGGCCGGCGACGCCTCCGCCAACGCGTTCTTCACCTGCCCCTGCATCCCGGGCGAGCTGATCCCGTCGTTTGCCACGGCCTACCAGAAGCTCGCCAACGCGGCCCCCGGAACCTACTCCATTGAAGGTTACGACGCCGCCACGGTGCTGCTGGCAGGGATTGACGCCGGCAAGCAGGACCGTGCGGGCCTGCTCGGCTGGGTCAAGAGCTACGACGCCGACGGGCTGAGCAAGCACTACAAGTGGAACGACAAGGGCGAGCTCCAGGCCCCGACCGTTTACGGATACAAGGTCTCTGACGGAAAGATCGTGCCGATCGGCGCCATCGGCCAGTAGTAGTCGCTGACCAGGGGGATGCTGCGGGGCCGTTTCAGCGGTCCCGCGGCATCCCCCTGACAGTGGTTTTTCGCCACCTATCCGTTCGACGTGCCGGCCCGGGCCCACCTGCAACCCGGTGGCTGGCTGGATCAGGATCTATCTATGTTCGCAACCGTTCTCTCTGTTGTCCCAATGGACAGCGACTGGATCAATTTCGATGTCCCGTCCCTCATTCAAAACTTTTGGAGCGCTACCTTTGACGGGTTGACGTTCGGCTCCATCTACGCCCTCGTGGCACTCGGCTACACGCTTGTCTACGGCGTACTGAACCTCATCAACTTCGCCCACTCCGAAGTGTTCATCACCGGCTGTTACGCCGTCTTCTTCACCCTGAGCTTCCTCAACTTTGGCCCCTCGGCACCGACGCTGGGTTTTGGCGCCATCGTCGTCAACCTTTTGCTGGCCCTGGTGGCCGGCATGCTGGCCTCGGCCGTCGTCGCGTTCCTGCTTGAACGCCTCGCGTACCGGCCGCTGCGCAAACGCAACGCACCCCGGCTGGTCTACCTGATCACCGCGATCGGCGCCTCGCTGACCATCCAGTACCTGATCTTCCTCTGGCGCGGACCCAACCCCGAGGCCGCCCTGACCATGTTCACCCCGACGCCGATCTTTGACGTATTCGGCACCATCGTCGATTCCCAGCAGATCACCATCGTGGTCGCGGCGGTCATCATGATGGTCCTGGTGGACCAGTTCATCCGGCGCTCCCGCACCGGCCGCGGCATCCGCGCCGTCGCCCAGGACCCGGATACGGCCACCCTGATGGGCGTCAACAAGGAAAAGATCATCATCACCACCTTCGTGATCGGCGGAATCCTGGCCGGCGCCGCCGCCTTGTTCTACGTCATGAAGATACCCGCCGGCGTCCAGTACAACGGCGGCTTCATCCTCGGCATCAAGGCGTTCGCCGCGGCCGTCCTCGGCGGCATCGGCAACGTCCGCGGCGCCCTGGTGGGCGGCCTGCTGCTGGGCCTCATCGGCAACTATGGCCAAATCCTGCTGGGCAACTCCCAATGGACCGACGTCGTCGCCTTCGTGGTGCTGGTGCTGGTGCTGCTGGTCCGTCCCGAAGGAATCCTGGGAACCTCCCTGGGAAGGAGCAAGGCATGAGCATGACAGATGGCCCGACCCCTATGCCGGGAGCCAAATCCAACCAGAATGCCCAAGACCGGGAAGCCGGGACAAGGGGCGCCGGCAGCAGCGCCGAAGCGCTCCGGAAACCCGGTGGCGGCCTGTTCCGCAACCTCGGCGACAAATGGCAGGCCCTGCCGCGCCAAAAGCAGTGGCTCTTCTTGATCATCATCGTGGTGCTGGCGTACCTGCTGCCGGTCCTGGACCCGCCGATCATCAGCACCGAACCGGGCAACGACTTCCCGCTGGCCTGCTTCAGCATGGCCGTGTACGCGCTCGTGGCGGTGGGCCTGAACGTGGTGATCGGCTACGCCGGCCTCCTCGACCTGGGCTACATCGCCTTCTTCGCGGTGGGCTCCTACACGGCGGCCATGCTGACCAGCACGGACTCGACGTTCCTGAAGATCCCGTACCTGTGGACCATCCCGGTGGCGATCGCCGTCACCATGCTGGTCGGCGTGATCCTCGGCGTCCCCACGCTGCGCCTGCGCGGCGACTACCTGGCCATCGTGACGCTCGGTTTCGGTGAAATCATCCGCATCCTGGCCACACTGATTCCGGCCATGAAGGGCCAGGTCGGCTTCCAGAACGTGGGCCGCCCGCCCGGTGTCCAGGCCGACGGCGTCCCGGTATTCGCGAACTCCAACGGCACGCCCTGGTACTGGCTGGTCCTGACCATCCTGATCATCGTGCTGCTGCTCGTGGGCAACCTGGAGCGCAGCCGCGTGGGCCGGTCCTGGATCGCCATCCGCGAGGACGAGGACGCGGCCGAAACCATGGGCGTACCGACGTTCAAGTACAAGGTGTGGGCGTTCGCGATCGGCGCCGGCGTGGGCGGGCTCTCGGGCTCGTTGTTCGCCGGCCAGGTGGGCTTCGTGAACAACCAGAAGTTCGACGTCGTCACCTCCATCCTGTTCGTCGCCGCAGTCGTGCTTGGTGGCGCGGGCAACAAGGTGGGCGCAATCCTCGGCGGCGCCATCGTCGCCTACATTCCGCTGCGGTTCACGGCGATCGCCGACTACAAGTACCTGATCTTCGGCCTGGTCCTGATCTTCATCATGATCTTCCGCTCCCAGGGACTGATTCCGGCCCGGCAACGGCTGCTCGCCTACGGGCAGCTCGCCTATGCGAAAGTGCGGGCCGGCGGAGTGAAGAAACCCCCGACCGTCGCCGAAAAGGAGGCCTGACCGTGGGTGCACACAGCGAAGACGTGCCCGGCGCCGTGGATCCGGCCGCAGTGGACCCGGCCGCTCCTGACCTTGCCGCCATTACACCGGTGGAGGCGCTGGTGGTGGACGATGACGTCGCCGAGGCCGCGGCCGCGGAACGTGACATTGACGTTGCCGTCGGTGACGACCTCGTCGAGGTGAAGAACCTGACCATCAAGTTCGGCGGCCTCGTAGCGTTGGACAATGTCAGCTTCACCATCAAGCGCGGGGAGATCCTCGGGCTGATCGGTCCCAACGGCGCCGGCAAGACCACTTGCTTCAACGCCATGACGGGGGTGTACAAGCCCACCAGCGGCCAGGTGCTGCTGGAGGGCCACGTCCTCAACGGCATGAAGCAGCACAGGATCACCCGGGCGGGCCTGGCCCGCACCTTCCAGAACATCCGCCTCTTTGGCGAGATGACGGCCCTGGAAAACGTGGTGGTGGGCCTGGACGCCCGGCACCGGACGTCCGTGGTGGGTGCCTTGTTGCGCCTGCCCCGCCACGTCCGGGAGGAGAAGTCGGCCATCGAACGGGGCATGGCGCTGCTGGAATTCGTGGGCATCGCCAACGATGCCGGAACCCTCTCGCGCAACCTCTCCTACGGCAGCCAGCGCCGCCTGGAGATTGCCCGCGCACTGGCGACCGACCCGAAGCTGTTGTGCCTGGATGAGCCCGCGGCCGGGTTCAACCCGGCTGAAAAGGAAGAGCTCATGGCGCTCATCCGGACCATCCGCGACGACGGCTACACGGTGCTTTTGATCGAGCACGACATGAAACTTGTCATGGGCGTGACCGACAGGATCGTGGTGCTCGAGTTTGGCAAGAAGATTGCCGATGACATCCCGTCCGTGATCAGGGAAGACCCCAAGGTCGTTTCCGCCTACCTGGGAGAGCCCGAAGATGACGCTGCTTGAACTGAAGGACGTATCCGTCCACTACGGCCGGATCCAGGCCATCCACAACATGTCGTTCACGGTGAACGAAGGCGAGATCGTGTCGCTGATCGGTGCCAACGGCGCCGGCAAGACCACCACCATGAAAACGATCTCCGGGCTGCTGAACCCGTCCCACGGGACCATCAAGTTCGACGGCGCCGACATCACGAAGATGAAGGCTCACATCCGGGTGGTCCAGGGCATCTCCCAGGCGCCGGAAGGCCGGGGCATCTTCCCGGCCATGACGGTCGTGGAGAACCTGGACATGGGAACGTTTGGCCGCAAGGACAGGACGGGGGTGTCCGAAGACCTGGACCGGGTTTTCACCTTGTTTCCACGCCTGAAGGAGCGCGAAAAGCAGTTTGGCGGCACCATGAGCGGCGGTGAGCAGCAGATGCTGGCCATCGGCCGCGCCCTGATGTCGCGGCCCAAGCTGCTGCTGTTGGACGAGCCCTCCATGGGCTTGGCTCCGCAGTTCATCCGGCAGATCTTCAAGATCATCACCGAGATCAACAGCCAGGGCACCACCGTGCTGCTCGTGGAGCAAAACGCCAACCAGGCCCTCGCCCGGGCCCACCGGGCGTTCGTGCTCGAGACCGGCGAGATCACCCACAGCGGCACGGGCAAGGAACTGCTCGCCAACCCGGCCATCAAGGAGGCCTACCTCGGCGTCGGGTAACACCAATACGGTAGGGGACACCTCACCCGACGTTGAGAGCCCAGATAATCCCCAGGATTATCTGGGCTCTCAACGGCTTTGAGGGGATTATCTGGGCTCTCAACGGCTTTGGGGAGATGTGTCCTCCGAAGGTGAGTTGCCCTGTTTAGACGTCCGTGCGGGCGTCGTTGGGGTAGCTGACGCCCATCTGGCGGCGGGCTTCGTCGAAGAGTTCCATGATGGCCAGGGAGTCATCCAGGGGCATCGTGGCGCTTTCGGTCAGTCCCGCCTGGATGCTGCGGGTCACCTCGCGCAGCTGGTAGGTGTAGCCGCTGCCGGGGTACTCAAAGCGCTCGGTGCGCTCCTCGGACCAGCCGACCGAGACGCGCAGGCCCTTGGGGTTGTTGACCGAGTCGACGGTCTCGATGTAACCCTTGGTGCCGGAGACCGTGGCCACGCGGGGTCCGTGCGAGCTCAGGTAGCTGATGAGCTGGGCCTGCGCACCGGATTCGTAGCCGAGGGTCAGCGTGTTCTGGGCGTCGACGCCGAGGGCCGTCAGCTCGCCCGTCGCGGAAACCGAGGCCGGCTTGCCCAGCGTTCCCCACGCCCACAGCAGCGGGTAGACGGAGATGTCCAGCAGGGCGCCGCCGCCGTCGGCCGGGGCCCAGATGCGGGCGGTGTCATCCAGCGGCGCCGGGAAGCCGAGATCGGCGAGAACCCATTTGACCTCGCCGATTTCGCCGGATTCGATGATCTCCAGGGCCCGCTGGAATCCGGGCACGAACCGCGCCCACACGGCTTCCATGAGGAACAACTTCCTTGACCGGGCCAGTTCGATCAGGGCCCGGGCCTCGGCGGCCGTGATGGTCAGCGCCTTTTCGCACAAGACGTGCTTGCCCGCCTCCAGGGCGGCCTTGGCGATGTCGTAGTGCTGGGCGTGCGGGGTCGCGATGTAGACGACGTCGACGGCTGGGTCGGACACCAGCTGGAGGTAGCCGGCGCCCGCCGTGCCGTCCGTGCCGCCGTCGTAGTACGACGACGCAAAGCCGAACTTCGCGGCAAAAGCCTCGGCACTGGCCTTGCTGCGTGAGCTGACGGACTGCAGGACGGCGTCCTCCAACAGGGCAAGGTCCGCCGTGACGGTACCGGCGATGCCGCCGGTGGCCACCACGCCCCAGCGCAGCGGAGTGCCGGTCGCCGCAAGGGTCTCCGGATTGAAGGTGTCATACCAGTCGGGGCGGGGGACAAAACGGGGAGTGGTCATGGTGCCATTCTTTCAGGAGTGCCGCAGGGGAGTTCATACATGACGAAGGCCCCCGGGTCTCGAAGGGCGCGACCACCGGTGGCCGCGCCCGTCGAGGCCCAAGGGCCCACTTGGGCGGGTGTCAGCCCTTGACGGAGCCGCTCATGAGTCCGCCCACGAAGTACTTGCCCAACAGGATGTAGACAATAAGGGTGGGCACGGAGGCGATGAGGGCTCCGGCCATGGACGCCGCGTAGTCCGTCAGCTGGCCGCCGGCCAGGAAGGACAACGCGATCGTGACGGGGCCGTTGCGGCCGGAGGAGAAGAACGCGGCGAACAGGTAGTCGTTCCAGGCGGAGGTGAACTGCCAGATCAGCACCACCACGAAGCCCGGCATCGAGACGGGCAGGATGACCGAGCCGTAGGTGCGCAGGATCCCGGCGCCGTCCATGCGGGCGGCCTCGATCAGCTCGTCCGGAACCGACGCGTAGTAGTTGCGGAAGATCAACGTACAGATCGGCAGGCCGTACACCACGTGCAGCAACATCAGCGAGGGGATGCCCTGGGGGACACCCAGGTCGCTGACCAGCTGGGTCAGTGGGATCATGACGGCCTGGTACGGGATGAACATGCCGAACAAGATCATCGTGAAGATGATGTTGGCGCCGGGGAAACGCCACTTGGAGAGCACATAGCCGTTGATGGAGCCAAGGAAGGCGGAGATCAAGGCGGACGGGACCACCAGCACCAAGGTGCGGCCCAGGGACGGGGCCAGGGTGGTCCAGGCCTTGACCCAGCCGCCCGTCTCCCAGACCTTCGGCAGGAACCAGGCGCGCGACGGGTCGGCGTCGGCGGTGCCCTTGAAGCTGGTGATGATCAGCACGTAGGCGGGCAGAAGCACCATGATGACGAAGAACAGCAACAGCGCGTACTTCAGGGTGCGGTTCATGCGGCGCTTGCCGTCACGCTTGGCGTCCGAGGCCATGTCCTCCGCGGACCGGAGACGGTTCTTGTTGTCCACCGTTGCGGTAGTCATTAGCGCTTCTCCGCTCGTGAGGTGTGGATGAGGTAGGGGATGACCACCAGGGCCACGAGCACCAGCAAGATGGACCCGATGGCCGCGGCGTCGGCGTAGTCGCTGCCGATGTACTTGACCCACATCAAGGTGGCGGGCACCTGGACGTCGTAGGTGTTCGCATCGGGGACGATCGCGCGGATGAGGTCGAACAGCTTCAAGGACATGTGGCCGATGATGATGACGGCGGAGAGCATGACCGGGCTCAGTTGAGGGAAGATCACGTGGCGGTACAGCTTCCATTCGCTGCAGCCGTCGATCCGGGCGGCCTCGCGCAGCTCGTCCGGGATGCCGCGGAAACCGGCCAGGAACAAGGCCATGACGTAGCCGGAAAGCTGCCAGATGGCGGGCACGGCGATGGCGGCGATGCCCCAGTTCGGGTTGGACCACCAGTCGTTTTGCAGGGCGCCGAGGCCCACGCTGTCCAGGAGGCGGTTCAGGCCGGTGGTGCGTTCACCGCCGGGCTGGGATGTCTGCAGGCTTGAAAGCAGCCAGCGCCACACCACGCCGGAGGCGATGAAGGAGATCGACATGGGGAACAGGTAGACGGAGCGGAAGAAGCCCTCGCCCTTGGCCGGCTGTTCCAGGATCCAGGCCCACAGGAAGCCAAAGATCAGGGTTCCGCCGAGGAAGACGACCGTCAGGATCAGCAGGTTCATCAGTGAATGCTGGAAGTTGGGGTCCGCCAGAAGGTTCGAGTAGTTCTCGAAGCCCACGTATTTGCTGCTGGGTTTGGCCGTGTGCTGGTTGGTCAGGCTGACACGGAAGTTTTCAATGATCAGCCAGTAGACGAAAACGCCAACGAGGATGATGGTGGGGGCAAGCAGCAGGACGCCGGGCCCCCATGTTTTTGCGCGTTTTAACACGGGTTGTCTCCCATAAAGGAATTGGTGGGACAGACGCTGGGGGCGGTGCGCAACATGGATGTCACGACCGCCCCCAGCGGATGGGGCCTAATTACTTGGCGAACTTCGCGGCGATGTCGGCAGCGGAGGACTGCAGGCCATCGACGTTCTTGTCGCCGCCGAACTTGCTGACGGCGGTGCTGAGGTCGTTCAACCAGGCAACGGGCACGGCAGCGCCGTGAGCCAGGGAAGAGACGATCTTGTCCTGGCTGAAGTCCTTGATGGCGCTCTTCTGGTACTCGGAGAAGTCATCGGTCTTGGCCGTGGTGTTGGCTGGGATGGAACCCTTGACCTTGTTGAACGCGGCCTGGCCGGAGGCCGAACCGATCGTGGCCAGCCATGCCTTGGCGCCGGCCGGGTTCGGGGCGCCCTTGGGCAGGGTGAAGGAGTCGGCCAGGAAGTCGAAGGTGCCTGCCGTGCCGGGGGTGGCGAAGTAGGCGTAGTCGGTGCCGGGCTTCTTGCCGTCCTGCTCGAACTTGGCTTCGGCCCAGTCGCCCATGACGTTGTAGGCTGCGGCGCCGTCTTCAACGAGCTGCGTGGCCGGGGCCCAGTCGCTGAGGGAGTCGCGGTCCGTGTTGGTGTACGACAGTGCCTTCTCGTAGGCCTGGATGGCCGTCTTGACGTCGGCACCCTTCCAGTCGGTCTTGCCGTCCCACAGGCCGTTGTAGCCATCCACGCCGAGGCTGGAAAGCAGGATGTTTTCAAACAGCTGGACCTGGGTCCAGGAACCCGCCACGGCCAGGGGGGTCTTGCCGGTGGCCTTGATCTTGTCCATGTCGGCGAACCAGCCGGCAAGGTCGGTGGCCGGCTTGGCCGGGTCCAGGCCGGCCTTCTTCAGGACGTCCACATTGGCCCACACCACGTTGGCGCGGTGGATGTTGGAGGGCACGGAGTAGATCTTGCCGTCAACCGTCAGGCGGTCGATGAGGTCCTTGGGAAACTGCGAGGTGAGGTCGTTGTCCTTGTAGAAGCCGGTCAGATCCTCGATCTGGTCGGCGTCGATGTAGTCCTGGAGCTCGGCACCGGCGTGGGCCTGGAAGGAATCCGGCGGGTTGCCGGCCTTCAGCTGGGCGGCCAGGACGCTCTTGGCCTGCGAACCGGCGCCGCCGGCAACAGCGAGGTTGTCAAAGGCGAGCTTCGGGTAATCGGCGCCGAATACCTTTACGAGCGCGTCCAAACCGGCCTTCTCGGAACCATCAGCCCACCAGGTGAAGACACCGACCTTTCCGGTTGCGTCTTTGGGGTTGATGTTGTCACTGGTGCTGTTGTCGCTGCCGCCGCCACAGGCTGCCAGGGAAAGCCCCAGCACTGCAACTCCGGCCAGCAACGATAGACGACGTCGCATGGGTTCCTCCAAGAATTTGTTCGAAAGTGATCAGTGAGCGGGGTAACAAAAGCACCCGCTTCCCAAAAGTTACCTGCATCACTAATTGCGGTCAACTATTTAACGCAACATGTTGGGAACAGTGTTACTTGGGGGTAGCTTGAGTGTTTCCTTGGAGTTGCCGGTGACTTTGTGATTGTGACCCGGCGGGCCGCTTAGGCCTGCCCGTGCCGGCCCTGCGCAAAGACGAGCGCCGCCGCGCCGAGGGCCTCGGCCCGGTCGCCCAGGGAGGACATGACGACGGTGGTGCTCTCGCCGATGGTTGGCACGGCGTGCCGGATCAGGCCGCGGCGGATCGGGCCCAGCAGTACTTCGCCCAAGGGGGCCAAGGGGCCGCCCACCACGATGACCTCCGGGTTGATCATGTTGGCCACATTGGCCATGGCGCGCCCCACGGCCGTGCCGGCGTCGTCAAGGACGCGCAGGGTTGCCGTGTCCTGGGCCTTGGCGCGGGCAATGATGTCCCTGACGGTCAGCGGGTGGGGCTCCTCGCGGCTGAGCAGCTCAATCATGATGGCGGTTGAGGCGACGGTTTCCAGGCAGCCTCGATTGCCGCAGCGGCACACCAGGCCCTGGTCGAAGATGGTTGCGTGGCCGATCTCTCCCGTGATCCCCGTGTGGCCGTAGTAAGGCGAGCCGTTGAGGATCAGTCCGGCGCCGATGCCGCTGCCGATCTTCAGGAACGTCAGGTCGCGAATGCCCCGATGCTCGCCCCAGGTGATCTGTGCGAGTGCGCCAAGGTTGGCGTCGTTGTCACCGTAGATGGGCATGTCAAGGGCGTCCCGGAGGGCCGATGCGATGTTCAGGCCCACCCATTCCGGCAGGATGGCGCCCCGGATCACGGTGCCCGTGCGGTGGTCGACGGGGCCCGGAACCCCGACGCCGGCGCCCATCACGAGGTGGCGCGGAATGTTGTTCTCGGCCAGCAGCTCGGCCAGGATGACGGCGGCCGCGGAGATGCTCTCGGCCGCCAAGTGGCCCACGGGCAGCGCTTGGAAGCGTTCGGCCCGCAGCGTCAGGCCGGGGCCGGCCAGCACCACACGGACGTGGCTGCGGCCAAAGTCGATGCCGGCGGCCACTTGTTGGGCCTCCAGCAGTGTCACGGCAAGTGCCCGACGCCCGGAACTGGTGATGGGGTGCGTTTCGGCCACGCCGGCGGAAACCATGGTCTTGACGATGTTCGAGATCGTGGCCGTGGACAATCCGGTGACCCGTGCCAGTTCGGCCTGCGGAAGCGGCCCGCTCTCACGCAGGACCTCGGTGATGCGTTGTTCGTTGCGCTTGCGAAGGGCGGACTGCGAACCCGGCTTGGGGCTGGAACCGGGCGGGGTGGATTCAGGACTCATGAAGAGTAGCGTGCATCACCATGAGCCATGCGGTCAAGAAATTAACGCAATGTGGGTCAAAGTTGAGACTTTGCCTTAATGTACAGCGGCAAATGCGACGACAGTTCCGGCCGGTTTGCTGTCACGTTGGGCGTGTTATGCGGATTCAGCCTACGGTTCGCCTCGAAGTTTGCAAAATATTTGTTGATTTTGTTCGTTTATTACGAGCCTCAATATTTGCTGACCCCGACGCACGGCAAATCGATGCGCACGGCAAGTTGCCGCGGACAGCAAACGGCCCCGCCCGGCAAGGCCGGGCGGGGCCGTGAGGTTGACTGTGGCGGTTTAGCCGTGGATGTCCTTGTGCTTGCGCGCCAGCTGAACATAGTTCTCGGCATTTTCACGCACCGCGGCGATTTCCTCGGCGCCCAGTTCGCGGCGCACCTTGGCCGGGACTCCGGCGACGAGGGAGCCGGGCGGAATGACGGCCCCTTCCAGGACCACGGCGCCGCCGGCTACCAGGGATCCGGCGCCGATCACGGCGCCGTTCATGATGGTGGCGCCCATCCCGATCAGGCAGTTGTCCTCGACGGTGCAGCCGTGGACCACGGCTCCGTGGCCCACGCTGACGCCGTCGCCAATTGCAGTCGGAAAGCCGGGATCGGCGTGGAGCACCACGTTGTCCTGGAGGTTGCTGCCGGCCCCGACGCTGATGGTGTTCGTGTCGCCGCGCACCACCACGCCGTAGAACGCGCTGGAGTCGGCGCCCAGGGACGCCTGGCCGATCAGTGTCGCCGTGGGTGCCACGAACGCGCTGGGGTGCACCGAGGGCGCGTGGCCGTCAAAAGTAATCAGCTGCTTCATCATGGTTCCTTAATCGTCGGGGGGCGGGGCCTGGCCGCAGGCGCAGGGATCCCCTTTTGCCCGATGCTACCGAAGACCGTGCGGTGCAACGGACAAATCGTCCCGAATTGGCCCGCGTGTGGTGGCTTTGCCCCGGCGGAGCCACATTGCCCCGGGCTATCGTGGACGTAAAGGACGCCGTGCCGCCATGACGTGGCGCGCCAACAAGGAGGAACAACAATGCTGGTGGCGCTGCTGCAGGCCAATGCCACGCCCCTGGACGTGCGGGCAAACCTGGCGACCATTGAAGCTGCGGCCGTTGAGGCCGCGGCTGCCGGTGCCGATGTGCTCGTGACGCCGGAACTGTTTCCGCTCGGCTACGACCCCCTGGGCATTGACGCGGCTTTCGACGCCGGGAGCCTGCCCCAGCTCCGCCGCGAGCTGGCCGCACTGGCGGCACGTCACGGGATCGGCCTGCTGTACAGCGTCCCCCGCCCGGACGGGGCGGGGCGGCTGAACATTTCCGCGACCCTGCTCGACGCCGCGGGACGCGAGGTCCTCAACTACGGCAAGGTGCACCTTTTTGGTGCCGAGGAACGGACCGCATTCGTCGGCGCAACGGAGCCTCCCGGCGTCGTCAGCTTTTGCGGCGTGAACGTGGCCATGGTGATCTGCTACGACGTCGAATTCCCCGAAACGGTGCGTGCGGCTGCGCTGCGGGGCGCCGACGTCGTACTGGTTCCCACGGCCCTGGCGCACGGTTTTGACGAGGTCCCGCAGCTGCTGGTGCGGGCCCGGGCCCTGGAAAACCACGTTGCCGTCGCGTATGCGAACCATTGCGGCACGGAGGCGGGCGTCGCCTTCGGCGGTGGCAGCGTCATCGCCGGGCCCGACGGCGCCCTGCTGGCCTCCGCCGGACCGGGCCCCGAACTGCTGTACGCCCGGCTCGACGCCGACGCCATCCGGGCCACGCGTGCCGACGTGCCGTACCTCGCCGAGCGCCGTCCGGACCTCTATGCCCGCTGGGCCCGGGAGTAGTTGCGCGGGTGTCGGAGCCGGATCTCGACAGGCTCGATCACCGTCTACGCATATTGCAGGGCGATCCAGAGGTCCGCGCGGGTTTGGGCGTCGTTGAGGTCACGGTCCAGGAGTTCGCCGACGACGCCGATCTGCCGCCGGACACTGTTGCGGTGCAGGCCCAGTTCCTTGGCAGTGGCGTCCCAGTTGCCGTTCTGCGCGAGCCAGCCGCGCAATACGGACAGCAGGGGTTCGTGCCGTTCCGGTCCCAGTTCCAGCAGCGGTCCCAAGACTTGTTCGGCCAGCATGGTGCCGGCTTCGCGGCCCAGCAGGCCCGTGACGGACCAGGTGACGGAGTCCACCCGGAGTGTCTGCGCCGTTGCGCGCACGCGGGCCCGCAACGAACCGGCGCGCTGGTAGGCGGCGGGGAGGTCGTTGGGCTCCACGGGGTCGCCCACCACGAGCCGCCAGCCCAGCCGTTCCACCTCGGCGACGGCGGTGTCGTCCACCTTCAACCGGGTCACGGCGGCGAAGCCGTATTCGGTGATTTCCACCAGTTTCGTGTCAAAGATGCGCCGCCACTGCAGCAGTTCGCGGACGGGGCTGTCGGAGCTGCGCCACTGCGGGGCATCCACGTTCACGCCCTGCACCACCCGCATGGGCGCGGAGCGGGTGGAGGAGATGCTTTGCGCCAGCAGGTCCTTCGCCGCGGAGACCTGCCTGGATGTGCCGCCGGCCAGCGTCTCCGGGTGCAGCAGCAGCGCGGTGGCGAGCTGGCTGGGGGCGAGCGAACCGCTGGTGCGTTGGCGGGACAGCAGTTCCAGCAGTCCGACGGCGGCGGAGACGATGTTGTTGTGCGCCGGGGCCAGCCGCTCGGCGGAGCCGATCACGAGGGCGCCCAGGTTCACGTCGCGGGAGCTGCGCAGCGGATGCCCCACCACGAATTCGGATCCGGGCGCCGGGTAGCTGTCCAGTTCGATGCGCGGTCCCGAGCCCGAGAACAACCGCTCCAGCAGCGGCCCCAGCACCCCCAATTCCGCCGGGTTGGTGCCGGCCCGGGCCCGCACCTTGCCGTCCGCTCCCACCAGGGCGGCCCAGCACGGCACCCGTTGCACCAGCGTGCCCAGGACCTCATGGTCCGGGCGGGCGGAAAGCACCGCACGCATAAGCAGCCGGTTCGTCTCGGCCAGCCGGCGGAACACCTTGGCGGAGTCGGATTCCAGCAGCTGTGCGAACTGCAGCCCGATGGCCGCGAACGGCACCGACGGCGGAACCTCCACGAGGGTCAGCCCGTGCCGGCGGCACGACGCGGCGAGGGCCGGGGGAACCTCGTCGTGGTACGGGGTCAGGCCGAACCCCAGCGCGCACACCTTGGCCCCGGCCAAGCGCCCAACATACTCGTCGATGGCGTCCGCCGTGCCGCCGTCGCCCAGCAGGGGTAATCCCGCCGTCAAGACGAATTCGCCGTCCATCAGGTACGGCGTGGGATCGGCCAGTTCGCTCGGTTCCACCCAGCGCAACCGGGCGTCGAGGTCGGCGTCGTGCAGGATCTTCACGTCGTCGGGAAGTTCGGCCAGGAATTGGGCCAGCGTGACCGAACGGAACCGCGACTCCACCTCTTCGTCTGACAGGGGGAGGGCGCGGACCCGGTCGCCGGCGGAGTTAACGGCCATGCGTGTACACCCGCTGGAGCCGGGGTGCGATCCGGTTGATGATTTCGTCACCGTGGCTGTTGATGGCCGAGCCCCAATCGTCGGCGCTGGCCGCCCCGGCCTGCGGGTCGCCAAACAGCAGTGCGGCATCGCCCACCCGGACGGCCGTCTCGTGGCCCAGGTCCACCATGAACTGGTCCATGCAGACCTTGCCGATCACGGGAACCTTGTGGCCGCCCACCATGACGATGCTGCTGCCGGAGATGCCCTTGGGAATGCCGTCGGCGTAACCGAGCGGGATCAGGCCCAGGTACCTGGATTCGTGCGTGATGGCCTGGTGTTCGTAACTGACGCCGGTACCGGCCGGCACCTGCTTGACCAGCACCACGGGGGCGGAGACGGACAGGGCCGGGCGCAGGCCGAAATCGGCGGGGTCCAGGTGGTCTGCGGGGGACAAGCCGTACATGGCCAGTCCGGCGCGGACCATGTCGAAGTGGAATTCCGGCCGGGCCAGGATGTTCGCGGAGCTGGAGACGTGCCGCAACGCGGGGTTCAATCCGGCGTCGCGGGCCTCCTGCACGGACGTTTCAAAGTCGGCGACGGCGGCCGTGTTGGCGGGGTGTGCCGGCACGTCGGCCCAGGCCAGGTGCGTCCAGACACCGCGGACCGTGACCGCCCCCGCCAGCTCTGCCGCCCGCGCCGCGGCCACGAGGGCGGGCCAGTCTTCGCGACGGGCGCCGCCGCGGCTCAGGCCGCTGTCCAGCTCCAGGTGGATGAACGCCGTCCGGCCCAATGCCGTGGCGGTGCCGGCCACCACATCAAGCTGGGCCACGCTGCCCAGGGAGACGTCGATGTCGTGCTCGACGGCGTCCGTGATGGCGCCGCCCGAGGTGGTGGCCAGGTACAGCCACGCCAGGATGGGGGTGGTGATGCCGTTGGCCCGCAGCGCCAGGGCCTCCGACAGCTGGGCCGTGCCAAGCCAGTCCGCACCGGCGGCGACGGCGGACCTGGCCGTCTCCAGCAGGCCGTGGCCGTAGGCGTTGCCCTTGACCACGGCCATGAAGTGCGGCGCCCGGGTGCGCTTGCGCAGGATCGCCACGTTGTGTTCGATGGCATCCAGGTCGACGCTGACCGTGCCGGTGGTAAGCTCCGGCTGTCCGGACTTCAATGGTGCATTTTGTCTCATGCGATT
This sequence comes from Arthrobacter sp. ERGS1:01, assembly GCF_001281315.1. Lineage (NCBI taxonomy): Bacteria > Bacillati > Actinomycetota > Actinomycetes > Micrococcales > Micrococcaceae > Arthrobacter > Arthrobacter sp. ERGS1:01. The sequence goes on from NZ_CP012479.1 coordinate 314,664, forward strand.
ACAGTACAGGATGTTTTGCACCGCAAAGAGACGCGCGTCACAGTCGTATCGTTGAAGGACTTGGGACGCCACCTCCCGCATTCGCGGGACTACAGCAGATTGGGATCAAAGAGGATGACAGTACGTGATCAGCTCAGCCCGCGGTCAAAGGCGACCGCACCCGGCGGTGTTCCGCAAGGGCGCGGGCCCGCCGTCGGGCTTGGCCGGCAGCTTCTCCGCCGCAAGCCACTGGGGCAAATGCTCCATGAGGCCGGCAACGGTTCCGACGGCCGCAAGCTGGTGCGCAGCTTTGGCGTGCTCCAGCTGACCATGATCAGCGTTGGGGCCACCCTCGGCACCGGCATCCTGGTGATCCTGGGCGATTCCATTCCGCTGGCCGGGCCGGCCGTGTTCATCTCCTTCCTGATCGCCGGCATCGCCGCGTTGTTGTCGGCGGTTTCCTACGCCGAGATGGCGGGCATGGTGCCGGTCTCGGGATCCAGCTATTCCTACACCTACGTCACCCTGGGTGAGGGCATGGCCTGGATCTGCGGCTGGTGCCTGGTCCTCGAATACGCCGTCTCCGTGGCCGCCGTGGCCGTCGGAGCCGGACAGTACATCAACGAATCCGTGGCCGGATTCGGCTGGGCACTCCCCGATTTCATCTCCCAGCCGCCGGGCTCCGGCGGATTCCTGAACCTGCCGGCCATGGCCATCGTGCTCCTGGCCATGTTCCTGTTGGTGCGCGGCGCCAAGGAAAGCGCCATCATCAACACCGTGATCGTGCTCGTGAAGATCGTGATCCTGCTGTTCTTCTGCGCCATCGCCTTCACTGCGTTCAACGCCGGCAACTTCAGCCCGCTCATGCCCATGGGGGCCGCCGGCGTTTCCGCCGCCGCATCCCGCGTGTTCTTCTCCTACATCGGCTTCGACGCAGCCTCCACCGCCGGCGAGGAGGCGAAGAACCCGCAGCGCGACCTGCCCCGGGCCATCATGCTCTCCATGCTGATCGTCACGAGCTTGTACGTCCTGGTGGCCGTGGCCGCCGTCGGCGCCCGCCAGTGGACCTGGTTTGCCGGCACGCAGGCCGCCCTGGTCCAGATCCTGCTCGAGATCACCCACCAGCCGTGGATGGGCCTGGTGTTCTCCGTGGGCGCCGTGCTCGCCATCGCCAGCATTGTGCTGACCGTGCTGTACGGCCAGACCCGGATCCTGATGTCCATGTCCCGCGACGGCCTGGTGCCGAAAATCTTTGGCCGCATCTCCGAAAAGCGCGGAACCCCCGTGGCCGGCACGCTGATCGTTGGCGTCGCCGTCGCCCTGACGGCCGGGCTGATCCCGCTCGGGGCCCTGGCGGACGCAACGAGCATCGGCACCCTGTTCGCCTTCGCGCTCGTGAACATCGCGGTGATCTACCTGCGCCGCAAGCGCCCCGAACTCAAGCGCAGCTACCGGGTGGCGTTCTACCCCGTCACGCCCATCCTCGGCTCGCTCATGTGCATCTACCTCATGGCCAACCTGGGCGGCGTCACCTGGATCGTGTTCATCGCGTGGATGCTGGTGGGCCTGCTCGCCTACTTCGGCTACGGCCGCCGCAACTCCCGCGTGGCCGCGCTGACCGAGGCCGAATACCAGGAGCTGTCCGCCCGGCCCCTTGAGCCCAGCGATTTTGATTCCACCGACTTTGACTCCACCGACTTAGATTCCACCGACATGCCCGACGCCACAGCAGCCGTCGCATCGGGCCCCACGACGAAAGCCACGCGCCATGACTGAAGCCATCACCATGCTGAACCCGGACTTCCCGTTCAGCTACGACCACTACCTCGCCCACCCAGCCGGCCTGGGCAGCATCCCCGACGCCGCCCACGGCACAGAGGTCGCCATCATTGGCGCCGGGCTCTCGGGGCTGGTGACAGCCTACGAGCTCATGAAGCTTGGCTTGAAGCCTGTCATCTTCGAATCCGAACAAATTGGCGGACGGTTGCGGACCGCCGGATTCCTCGGGGCGCCGGAGGTCACGGCGGACCTGGGCGGCATGCGGTTCCCAGTCTCCGGGCGCGCCTTCTACCACTACGTGGACAAGCTGGGGCTGGCAACGGCCGAGTTCCCCAACCCGCTTTCCGCCGCCACCTCCAGCACCGTCATTGAATTGGCAGGGGAATCCCACTACGCCACCACCGAAGCCGAGCTTCCCGAGTTCTTCCACGAGGTGGCACGGGCGTGGCGGGCCGCCGTGAACGACGGGGCATCCTTCACGCAAATGCAGGACGCCATCCGAGCCCGGGACACGGCGCGCATCAAGGAGCTATGGAACGCCCTGGTCCCGGAACTGGACGAGCAGACGTTCTACGGATTCATTGCCGCCAGCAAGGCCTTCAAGGAGGCCGGCTTCGGGCACCGCGAGGCATTCGGGCAGGTGGGCTTCGGCACGGGCGGCTGGGACACCGACTTCCCCAACTCCATCCTGGAGATCCTGCGCGTGGTCTACACCGACGCCGACGACGCCCACCGCAGCATCGTGGGCGGGGCGCAACGGCTCCCCGAGGCGCTGTGGGAGGATGCGCCGTCGAACCCGGTCTTCTGGCCGGAAGGCACCTCGCTGAAATCACTCCACGGCGGCACCCCGCGCGGGGCCGTGGCCAAGATCGCCCGCGCCGCGGACGGGTCGCTGGAGGTCACGGAGCGCTGGGGCAAGGTGCGGCGTTTCCCCGTGGTCATCAGCACCTGCCAGTCCTGGCTGCTCTCCACCCGCATCAACACGGAGGAGTCCCTGTTCGCCGCTCCCATGTGGACGGCCATCGAACGTTCCCACTACATGCAGTCCTCCAAGACGTTCGTCATGGTGGACCGGCCGTTCTGGAAGGACATCGACCCGGCCACGGGGCGCGAGGTCATGTCGATGACGCTCACTGACCGGCTCAACCGGGCCACGTACCTGCTCGACGACGGCCCCGACAAGCCCGCCGTGATCCTGCTGTCCTACACCTGGAACGACGACGCCCTGAAGTGGCTCTCGCTGGACGCCGAGGAACGGGTGGAACTCATGTTGCACTCGCTGGCGCAGATCTACCCCGGCGTGGACATCGCCTCGCACATCGTCAGCGCGCCCATCACCGTCTCCTGGGAGGCGGACCCGAACTTCATGGGAGCTTTCAAGGCTAATCTGCCGGGCCACTACCGCTACCAGCAGCGACTGTTCACGCACTTCGACCAGGCGGACCTGCCGGAGAGCCAGCGCGGCATCTTCCTGGCCGGCGACGACGTCTCCTGGACCGCCGGCTGGGCCGACGGCGCCGTCACGACGGCCCTGAACGCGGTCTGGGGCGTGGTCAAGCATGTGGGCGGCGCCGCTGCGCCGGCCAACCCGGGCCCGGGCGACAAACTGGCCGAGTACGGCCCCATGACCCTGGACTGATCCCCAGGTATCTATGTTGCAGTTGTTGGACGAAAAACGCCGAAAATCAGTGAAATCGGTCCAATAACTGCAACATAGATTTCGTATTAGTCGAAGACCACCGTGCGGGTGCCGTCCAGGAGCACGCGATGTTCGGCGTGCCACTGCACGGCCTGGGCCAGGGTACGGGCCTCCACGGCACGGCCCACGGACACGAACTTTTCCACGGAGTGCCCGTGGGCCACCCGGATCACTTCCTGTTCGATGATGGGTCCCTCATCCAGCGCCGCGGTCACGTAGTGTGCCGTGGCGCCAATGATCTTCACGCCGCGGGCATGCGCCTGGTGGTAGGGCTTGGCGCCCTTGAAGGACGGCAGGAAGGAGTGGTGGATGTTGATGGCCTTGCCGGCCAGGTGCTTGCACAGATCGTCGGAGAGCACCTGCATGTAGCGGGCCAGGACCACCAGCTCGACCTCGTGCTCGGCCACGAGCGCCAGCAGCTCCGCCTCGGCGTCGGCCTTCGTCTCCGGTGTGACCGGGATGTAGTAGAAGGGGATGCCGTAGAAATTGGCCAACGGCTCAAGGTCCCGGTGGTTGGAGACGATGGCGGGAATCTCAATGGGCAGGGTGCCTGAGCGCTGCAGGAACAGCAGGTCGTTGATGCAATGCGCGGCCTTGGACGCCAGGATCAGGGTGCGCACCGGGGCGCCGGCGCGGTGCAGCTGCCAGTTGAGCCCAAACTGCCCGGCAACACTCTCGAGGTGCTCGCGGAGCCGGCTGAACGACGTCGAGGTTTCCACGGCAACGCGCATGAAGAATGTTCCGGTGTCCGGGTTGCCGTACTGCTGGGAGTCGGTGATATTGCACCCGGCCTCCAGGAGCGAGCCGGAAACGGCGTGGACAATGCCGGGCTGGTCGGCGCAGGAAAGCGTCAACACAAAACCGGTGGGGAGGCCTGGGAATGTCGTGTCAGTCACCCGTCCAAGGTTACCGTCCCGTCGCGGCCCTGTACTACAATTGGCCGTGTTGCAACTGGCGATGAGGTGGGACACCACCGGGGAGTAACACGAGCGAAGACCTCACGATCGTACGCCTGGGACGAGAGGTCACGAACGCCAATGAATGATTGGCGGTGGAGGAAACCCGCACGCACTGCGGTGGAACATTACACAGGGTTTCACACAGTGGGCACACCAAGCATGGGCACGCCTCCACCGGATAATCTGGCCTAGAAGAGTTTGTTCGTGTCGTCCATCCAGGAGTCTTGACGTGTCTTTTACCCCCACCCAGTCCGTGACCAATGCCCCGCTCTCCGAGCTGGACCCCGAGATCGCCGCCGTCCTGAAGGACGAGTTGGGCCGCCAGCGCGACACGCTGGAAATGATCGCTTCCGAAAACTTTGCCCCCCGCGCCGTCCTTGAGGCCCAGGGCTCCGTGCTGACCAACAAGTACGCCGAAGGCTACCCGGGACGCCGCTACTACGGCGGCTGCGAATACGTCGACGTCGCCGAGAATCTGGCGATCGAGCGCGTGAAGAGCCTGTTCGGCGCCGAGTACGCCAACGTCCAGCCGCACTCCGGCGCCCAGGCCAACGCCGCCGCCCTTGCCGCCATGATCAAGCCGGGCGAGAAGATCCTTGGCCTGTCGCTGGCGCACGGCGGCCACCTGACCCACGGCATGAAGCTGAACTTCTCCGGCAAGCTGTACGACGTCGCCGCCTACCAGGTCGAGGAAGACACCTTCCGCATCGACATGGACAAGCTGCGCGAGCAGGCCATCGCCGAGAAGCCCCAGGTCATCATCGCCGGCTGGTCCGCCTACCCGCGCCATCTGGACTTTGCCGCGTTCCGCTCCATCGCCGACGAGGTTGGCGCGCTCCTGTGGACGGACATGGCCCACTTTGCCGGCCTGGTCGCCGCCGGCCTGCACCCGTCACCGGTGCCGTACTCCGACGTCGTCACCTCCACGGTGCACAAGACCCTTTCCGGCCCGCGCTCCGGCGTGATCCTGGCCAAGCAGGAATGGGCCAAGAAGCTGAACTCCGCAGTCTTCCCGGGACAGCAGGGCGGACCGCTCATGCATGTCATCGCCGCCAAGGCCGTGGCCTTCAAGGTTGCTGCCGGTGAGGAATTCGCCGAGCGCCAGGCCCGCGTCCTGGAAGGCGCCAAGATCATCGCCGAGCGCCTGAACGCCGCCGATGTTGCCGAGGCCGGCGTGTCCGTGCTGACCGGTGGCACCGACGTGCACCTGGTGCTCGTCGACCTGCGCAACTCGCAGCTGGACGGCCAGCAGGCCGAGGACCTCCTGCACAGCGTCGGCATCACCGTGAACCGCAACGCCGTCCCGTTCGACCCCCGCCCGCCGATGGTCACCTCCGGCCTGCGGATCGGCACCCCGGCCCTGGCCACCCGCGGCTTCGGCGCAGCGGAGTTCACCGAGGTTGCCGAGATCATCGCCGCAGCTCTGAAGGGCGGCGCCGACGTCGACGCCCTCAGCGCCCGCGTCAAGGCCCTCGCCGCCGACTTCCCGCTCTACCCCGGTCAGGAAGAATGGTAAGCGTGGCACAAGCACAAATCCTTGACGGCAAGGCAACCGCCGCCGCCATCAAGGCCGAATTGACCACCCGCGTCGCGGCCCTGGCTGCCCGCGGGATCACGCCGGGCCTTGGCACCATCCTGGTGGGCTCGGACCCGGGCTCCCAGTGGTACGTGGCCGGCAAGCACAAGGATTGCGCCGAGGTGGGCATCAACTCGCTCCGCGTCGACCTGCCCGAAACGGCCACCCAGGACGAGGTCTTGGCAGCTGTTCGCCAGCTCAACGAGGACCCCGCCTGCACCGGCTACATCGTCCAGCTTCCGCTGCCGGCGCACATTGACCAGGACGTGGTGCTCGAAGCCATCGACCCGGCCAAGGACGCCGACGGCCTGCACCCGATGAACCTGGGCCGCCTGGTGGCGAACGTGAACCGCCCCATGACGTCCCCGCTGCCGTGCACGCCCAAGGGCTGCATCGTGCTGCTGGAACGCCACGGCATCACGCTCAACGGCAAGCACGTGCTGGTGGTGGGCCGCGGCGTCACGATCGGCCGGCCCATGGGCCTGCTGCTGACCCGCCGCGACGTCAACGCCACCGTGACCCTGGCCCACACCGGCACGCAGGACCTGGCCGCCGAACTGGGCCGGGCCGACGTGGTCATCGCCGCCGCCGGGCAGCCGCACATGATCAAGGCCGCCGACCTCAAGCCGGGCGCCATCGTGCTCGACGTCGGTGTCAGCCGCGTCGACGACGGCAACGGCAAGGCCGTGGTCACCGGTGACGTGGAGCCCGCAGCCGCCAACGTGGCGAGCTGGATCTCCCCGAACCCGGGCGGCGTGGGTCCCATGACCCGCGCCATGCTGCTCGCCAACGTGGTCGAGGCCGCCGAGCGCGCCTAAAGAAGAACATCATCACGCACCACCGCAGTCGCCCGCACTCCCTCGGAGTGCGGGCGACTGCGCGTTGGGCGGTGATGGGGCGTTGGCGGAGCGTGCGCCGGCGTCCCGCGGAGGACGTGGCAGGCGCGAACAGAGCCGAACGGCCGGGCCGGCCGCCGCGAGAACTGGCTATGCCACCGAACCCTGACGAATTGCACCAGTTGGGCGCCCAAGGGACAGTTCTCGGCACAGAGTTCAGGTCTCGGCGCGAAATGCAGTTCTCGAGCGCTGCCGTTTCAGCCGTGCGCCGGCCCCGGGACGGATCGAGAGCCGGCGGGTTTCGGGAGTCCCGCGCGGAAAACATACTCAAATCCGCGCCACTGTGAAAGTGGCGCGGAGTTGCCGGCAAACTCTGCGCAGGACTCGCGGCCGCCGGGCGTGCCTAAAGAAGAACATCATCACGCACCACCGCAGTCGCCCGTACTCCCGCCGGAGTACGGGCGACTGCGCGTTGGGGGTGATGTGCGCGGCGGCGGCGCGGATTACGCTCGTCTCATGAGAAGTGCGCGCAGGGGTCCGCCAATAGGCGTCGTGGTGGTGCTTGCCGCGCTCATCCAACTCGGGGGCACCCATGTGGCGGCGACCCACCAACCGCTCGCGCACCGGCTGGACGGGCTCGCCTACGCGCTCCTGCTGGCCGGGCCGCTGCTGCTGCTCCTGCGGCGCAGGGCCCCGGAGGCCATGCTCGGGGCCGTGGCCCTCGTGACGGGCGCCTATTTCGCGCTCGGCTACCCTTTGGGGCCGGCGCCGCTGTCCCTGGCCCTGGCCATCATCCTGGCCACGGCCGCCCGGCGGCGCGTCTTCAGCTGGTCGGTGACGGCCGCCGTCGTCGTTGCCGTGTTCACCTGGGCGCTGCTGCACGGCGGCGAGCAGGGACTCATCCCGGCCACGGCGGCGGCCGCCTGGCTGGTGATCATGGTGCTGATCGGTGAGGCCGTGCGCGCTAACCGGGAGCGGCAGGCAACCCGGCGCGCCCAGGCGGAGGCGCGCAAGCTGCGCGCCCAGGACGAGTACCGGCTGGCCCTGGCCCGGGACATCCACGACGTCGTGGCGCATTCGCTGTCCATGATCAACGTCCGGGCGTCGGTTGCACTGCACTTGGCGGACCGGGATCCAGAGCAGTTGCGCCCGGCCCTGGAGGCGATCAAGACGGCCAGCAAGGAGTCCCTGGTCCAGGTGCGCGAACTGTTGGGCGTGCTGCGCGAGGACGCCCCGCTGTCGCCGCAGCTCACCCTGGCGCAGCTGCCGGAACTCATCGCGGAGGCGCGGCACAGCGGCCTGGACGTGACGCTGGCGTACGACGGCGACGCCGCGGCCCTGTCCGCCAGGCTCGGCCCGGAGCGGCAGGCCGTCATCTACCGGGTGGTCCAGGAAGCGGTCACGAACGCGATCAGGCATTCCGGCGGCGCGCACATCGCGGTCCGGCTGGGGCCGGCCGTGCGGGACACGCTGAACATTGCGGTGGACGACGACGGCGACGGCCGGCAAGGCGCGCCCGAGGGCAACGGGCTGCGCGGGCTCCGCGAACGCGTGGAAGGCGTGGGCGGAAGCGTTGATGTGGTGGAACTGAACCCCGGCCTTGGCATTCGTGTGGCCGTGCCGCTGGGCTCGTCATTGGGCGCGCCGGAAGCGGGCCGGCCGTGATCCGGGTGTTGATCGCCGACGACCAGACGCTCATCCGGGCCGGCTTCAAGGCGCTCCTGAACGCCGAGCCGAACATGGAGGTGGTGGCCGAGGCGGGCACGGGCCGGGACGCCGTGGCGATGGCGAAGGCGCACCGTCCCGACGTCATCCTGATGGACATCCGCATGCCGGACGGTGACGGGCTGGCCGCCGCCGCGCAGATCCTCGGGGACCCGGCCCTGCCCGGCACCCACGTCATCATCCTGACCACCTTCGAGCTCGATGAATACATCATCGAGGCCGTGCGGGCCGGGGCCGCCGGCTTCCTGGTCAAGGACACCGAGCCGGAGGAGCTGATCCGCGCCGTCCGGGTGGTGCACGACGGCGACGCACTGCTCTCGCCGTCCGTGGCCCGAAAGATCATGGCCCGGCTGGCCGCACAAACCCGGATCGTCACACCGCCGCCGGAGCTGGCGCAAGTCACCGAGCGTGAACGCCAGGTCCTGGCGCTCGTGGGGGAGGGGCTGAACAACGCCGAGATCGCGGCCCGGCTGTTCATCACCCCGCTGACCGCAAAAACGCACGTATCCCGCATCATGACGAAACTCATGGTGCGGGACCGTGCGCAATTGGTGGTGCTGGCCTACGAGTCCGGACTCGTCCGCCCGGGCTGGACGTAATACGCGGAGACGTGGGTCCACACCGGGCCCACGCTGGGCCCACGCTGGGCCCACAGGCGCGAGGGACCCATGTGAAGCCGCGCCAGCGGGTTCACATGGGAGCGCCTGGGGACTAGGACACGTTGAGCGGGATGCGCTTGAAGTAGGGGCTGCCCTTGCGCCAGTAGATGAACATCGGGATCAGGCCCAGGGCTAGGGTCCCGAGGCCGATCGAGACCACCACAGGGCCGAGCTCGGGGATGGAGACCACGAAGATCCAGCCCATGAACACCGCCCCAAGCCCGGGCCACAGGCCGATGAAGATGAAGTTCTTCCACGACTTGAAGATCAGCTTGCGGTAAGCGACCACCACGGCCAGTGCGGCGAGGCAGTAGTAGAAGGCGATCTGCAGGCCGATCGAGCTGATGGCGTCGGAGAGGATGTCCCCAACGCTGCCCAGGAAGTTGGAACCGATGAACAAAACGAGCGAGACAAGCGCAACGATGGCTGTGGCGAACGCCGGCGTCTGCCACTTCTTGTGGGCCCGGCCGAACGCGGCCGGCAGGGTCTTGTCCCGGCCCATGGCGAACAGCGAGCGGGTCACCTGGATCAGCGTGGTTTCCAGGGTGGCGATCGTGGAGAGCATGACGGCGATGATCAGGATCTTTCCGCCGAGGCCGGGCCAGATGACCTCGCCCAGTGCTCCGAGCACGTTGTCGCTGTTTGCCGCAATCTGGTCACCGGTCATCATGACGTTGATGCCGATCGTGAACACCTCGAACAGGAGGAACACGATGACGACGCCGAGGATGCCGCCCAGGCCCGAGCTCTTGTGCGCGTTGTCGGTCTCCTCGCTCAGGTTGGCGCTGACGTCCCAGCCCCAGTAGTAGAAGGCGGCAATCAAGGCGGCGGCGACGAACCCTCCCATGCCTTGGAAGTGGTTGAAGGCGAACCAGTCCCAGGAGAACGACGGCCCGGCATGGGCGCCGGTGCTTGCCTTCACGATGGCGATCAGCGCAAACACCACCAGGATCAGCACCTCGATGGTGGACATGATCCATTGCGCCCGCGCCGTGAGCTGGGCACCCAGCATGACGCAGGCCACCATGACCAGGAACCAGACGGCACCAATGCCGGTGGCCAGGGCCACGTTGCCGGAGTTCTCCGGACTGAACAGGGCCAGGGTCATGGCTCCGGCCGGCAGTGAACCGGCCACCATGAAGATGGTCGCCGAGACCACCAGCGCCCAGCCGCACAGGAAGCCGAGTGCCGGGTGCAGCGCCCTGCCCACCCAGGAGTACGCGGCGCCGGCGTTGACGTCCGCCTTGCCCAGGTAGGAGAACGCCCAGGCGATGCCGATCATGGGCAGCCCGCACCAGAGGAGGGCGGCGGGGCTGGCCAATCCGGCGGCGGCCACGAGTGCCGCCGTCGTCGCGGCGATGGAGTAGGCCGGCGCGCTGCCGGCCACGGCCATGACGACGGCGCCGGCGGCCGAGATGGCCCCGGCCTGGAGCTTGTGTTCGGGTTCTCGGTCGGCGGTGGCGCTGGCCTCAGCGAGTGGACGGCTCATGGTGGGATTCCTTCGATGGGAGCAAAACGGGGAGCAAAGCGAACGGGGTGGTGATGCCTTCCATAGGGGTGACTAGTGGCAGGATTCGCCGGATTCGTGGCCGGGACCGGCGTGCCCGGACGGTGACGGGGCCACGTCCAGGGCGGGGTTCCGGTCGAAGAAGCCGACCGGCTTGAGCCAGAAGGAGACGGTGTCCGCCGGCATGACGGGCCAATCCTCCGGGCGGGTGATGTGGTGGATCCCGAAGGTGTACCAGAGCACCACGTCGGTGTTTTCGACGGGGCGCCCGGCCCGGACCCATTCGGGCATGCCCAGGCCGCCCTTGCCCTGGTTCACGAACTCGCCGGCGGGCCAGCGTTCCTCGGGGTCGTTGGGGGTCACCCACACGGTGTGGCCCACCACCTCGGCCCGCTGGAAGACGGGCGACGCCGGGTCGAAGAAGGGCGGGAAGGTGCTGGTGGGCACCAGCTTGTACGACGTCGGCAGGCCCAGGCCGTTCAACGAGTTGTCGTTGCTGACCTTCCAGGCGCGCTGGGTGTCCCAGCTGTAGTCGTCAAAGCCCTCCGTGGTGATGGGCGTGTTCTTCTGCCGCAGGGCAAGCCCCAATGGGTTCTCCGGGCCCATCGGCACCAGCTCGGTTTCGCTGCGGTAGACGGTGTTTTCCGTGCCGTCGATGTCCAGGTCCATGCGGGCCACCAGGAAGTGCTGGTGGAAGGGGGCATAGGTGCGCTGGTCCACGAGGGTGCCGTTGGGATGGTCCTGGCCCGGCGCAAAGTGCGTGGTCACCATGATGCCGGTGGCCCGCACCTCGCACTCGATGTTCCCGTCCTGGTAGAAGCGCCAGTAGACCAGGTACTCATAGTTGGCCACCGTCACGTGGAAGGAGACCACCAGCCGGCGCATGCGGCGGGTCTCGGTGCCGGCGTCGTGGTCCACGTGCTTCCACAGGACGGCGGCGTCCTCCTCATGGATGCACACGGCGTTGGTGATGGTGTACGGCTCGCCGGCCGAATTGTGCATCACGGCGTCCAGGTAGCGGATCTCGCCCAGGCAGTCGCAGCCAAGCTCCAGCGACGTCGTCATGAAGCCCAGGCCCCACTCGCCGATGTCGAACGCGGTGCGCCGGTAGTGGTCCTCGCTGGGGTCGCGGTAGGGGACGGCCATCTCGGCGAAGGACAGCCTGTGGGCGATGGGCCGCTCCCGGCCGTGGTCGTTGTAGCTGACCCGGTGCAGCGTCATGCCCTCGCGGTAGTTGAACCCCACGCGCAGTGACCAGTTCTGCCACTGGATGAAGTTGCCGTCCACCGTGAACGACGGCCCCTCCGGCTGGTGGATCTCCAACGGCTTGAGCGCCGGCCGGGTGCTGGAGTTGCGCAGCGCCTCCGGGATCAGGTGCGGGACGTACTCGCCCATGATCTCGGGCCGCTCCACCGTGAACGTGTCCTCGATTTCCAGCAGCTCCATCGAGTTGATGTCGATGACGCAGTGCAGGCCGTTGACCGGACCCGCATAGGGGTTGGCGCCGGCGGAGGCCCGCACCCAGGTGTCGGACCAGCCGATCCGCCGGCCCCGGTACTTCTCCGGGATGACGGCGTCCCCGTACGTCCAGGTATCCATGAACACGAGGGACAAATCGGTGATGCCGCGCTTGGCCAGCGCCGCGACAACATCGGGGTGCGCTCGCAGGGCGGCGTCGGCCTCCTCCCATTCGTCCACCGTGAAGTTCGGCTGTACGCCCGGGATGTGGGTGAAGGAGACGACGGTGCCGTTTGTCAGCGACAGCCGCGCCTGGTAGGTGGAGTTCGAGGACCGCTCGAAGCAGTTCACCCCGACGATCCGATCGGGCACCGCCCCGGTCAACTCAAACGCCGTGACATCGGCCTTCGCCGGTTCAATCAGTTCAATGGCCGCCAGGCGCCAGCCGGGCGCCGTGACGCCGTGGACGCCGGCCAACAGTGCTGCCGACGCGCGGAACTCATCCGCGGACAACGGGTCAAGCGGGTGGAATCCGGAGGTGATGCCCACGCTGCACTTCCTTCCAAACGGCACGGGCCATGCGGCGGCCGCGCCAATAAATGAATCTAATTCGTTTAGTATGTGGTTTGCATCACGTCCAAGGCAATGGTTGGGCCCGGAAATTTTCCTTTTTACGCCAAACCGGTACTTTGGCCGGCCTCCCGGGGGAGTAGCGGGGCCGGTCAAAGTGCCTCCCCGGGGCGACGCCGTCGAGCCCGCCGGGGAGAAGAGTTGAGGGACAGCCGAAGGACGGCTGGAAGCAACCTTGGAGGCACCCCATGCTCACCACACTCACCACCCACGCGGCGCTCGCCGCCCCGTACATGGCCCACGGCTGGGGCGGTCCGTGGTTCCTGATCTTTCCGCTGTTTTGGATTGTGCTGATCGGCCTGTTCATCTTCCTGGGCCCGCGCCGGTGGCGCCGCAACCACCAATGGCACCAAAGCCAGGGCGCCGAATCGGTGCTGCGCGAACGCTACGCCCGCGGCGAGGTCGACGAAACCGAATTCCGGGCCCGGCTGGAAGTCCTGCGCAGCCAGGCCGGTTAACCACCGGCCACTCGGCTAAACTCAGCGGCCCGGCCGGGCCGTCTTCCACCCCTTCGTTCGCCGGTGGTGGAAGACGGCACCGGCCGGTGCCCGGGTTTGAGAGAATGGAACCATGACTTCTCTTGGCACCGGCAAAATGTCCAAACCCAACAAATTCACCGGACTGGGCACCATTGTCCTGGCGATCGTGTTCCTGGTGGCCATTGTGTTTGCCGCCAACAACAACACGGTCCTGGGCTGGATCATCGCCGTGATCGCCTTTGGCTGGCTCGCCCTGTCCACGGCCGTCTACATCGGCGTCCACAAGGCGGCCTCGTTCGGCGCCCGCCAGGTTGCCCTGGCCCAGGCGCAGATGGCCCAGGCCAAGGCCGCCCATGACGCGTCCGACGGCGGCACCCGGCTGGTCTCCGACGACGACGCCGGCTCCCGCACGGCGGCCAAGGCCCGTGAGATGAAGCTGGACCACTCGTTCAAGATCATCAGCGTCCAGATCGGCGTGGTCAACGAATACCTCGGCAAGGACGACGCCATGGTGGCCCGCGCGCTCGAGACGATCGACATCACCGCCCGCAACGGCCGCGGCATGATCAACCCCGACTGGGAGGCCCAGGAAGCCAAGATGGACGCCGCCATGGCCAGGAAAAACGCGGCCCGCGCCGCAGGGAACGATGCCAACGAAGCCGACGGCGACGAGCCCGTCAGCGGCGTCATCCTCGACTAAACCCCGCACCCGGACGCGGCCACAAGCCCGGGCCGCCGGCCGGCGTCGGACGCAACACAACATGCCACGGGGATTGAACCTCCAAACAGGTAAGGTGAACAGGTGAGCTACGCAACCAAAAACGGTCACTTGAGGATCGCAAGCGTCAATGTCAACGGCATCCGTGCCGCCTACAAGAACGGCATGGCCGACTGGCTGGCCGATCGAGACGTGGACATCCTGTGCCTGCAGGAAGTGCGCGCACCCGATGCGATCGTGCACGGTTTCCTGGGCGAGGACTGGCACATCCTGCACGCCGAGGCCGAGGCCAAGGGGCGTGCCGGCGTGGCCATCGCGACCCGCAAATCATCCCTGGAGCCGGCGGCCACCCGCATCGGCATCGGCGAGGAATACTTTGCCACCACGGGCCGCTGGGTCGAGGCCGACTACGTGCTCAAGGGCTCCGACGGGGCCGACACCACGCTGACCGTGGTCAGCGCCTACGTCCACTCCGGCGAGGTGGGCACCCCCAAGCAGGACGATAAATTCCGCTTCCTGGACACCATGATCGCCAAGCTGCCGGAACTGGCCGCCGCAAGCGACCACGCCCTGGTGGTGGGGGACTTGAACGTTGGCCACACGACCCTCGACATCAAGAACTGGAAGGGCAACGTCAAGCGCGCCGGCTTCCTGCCCGAGGAACGCGCCTACTTTGACCGCTTCTTCGGCGAGGAGATTGGCTGGAAGGACGTGGCCCGGGAGATGGCCGGCGACGTCGAGGGGCCGTACACCTGGTGGTCGAACCGCGGCCAGGCGTTCACGAACGACACCGGTTGGCGCATCGATTACCACATGGCCACGCCGGGCCTGGCAGCCCGGGCCACCACCGCCGTCGTGGACCGTGCCGAGTCGTACGAAGCCCGTTTCTCCGACCATGCCCCACTGGTCGTCGACTACAAGTTCTAAAGGATTTCCCTCACATCATGACTGAGACCGTTTCCCGCCCCCGCGTCCTTTCCGGCATGCAGCCCTCCGGGGACTCCCTGCACCTGGGCAACTACCTGGGGGCCCTGGTGAACTGGGTGAAGACCCAGGACGACTACCAGACCCTGTTCTTCATCCCCGACATGCACGCCATCACCGTCGCCTACGATCCCGCCGAACTGCGCGAACGCACCCGGAAGACGGCCGCGCAGTACATTGCCGGCGGCATCGACATCGAAAAGTCCACCCTGTTCGTGCAGTCGCACGTGCCCGAGCACGCGCAGCTGGCCTGGGTGCTCAACTGCATCACCGGTTTCGGCGAGGCGTCCCGGATGACCCAGTTCAAGGATAAGTCGGCCAAGGGCGGGGCCGACATGTCCAGCGTGGGCCTGTTCACCTACCCGGTGCTGATGGCCGCGGACATCCTGCTGTACCGCCCGCAGGGCGTGCCGGTGGGCGACGACCAGCGCCAGCACGTGGAACTGGCCCGCGACCTGGCCAAACGCTTCAACCACCGCTTTGGCGAGACGTTCACCATACCGGAGGCCTTCATCCAGAAGGAGGGCGCACGCATCTACGACCTGCAGAACCCCACCTCCAAGATGTCCAAGTCCTCCTCCGGGCCCAACGGGCTGATCAACCTGCTCGACGATCCCAAGGTCACGGCCAAGCGCATCAAGTCCGCGGTGACCGACGCCGACACCGTCATCGCCCATGACCGCGAGGCCAAGCCCGGCGTGACCAACCTGCTGGAGATCCTCTCCACGCTGACCGAGAAGCCGGTGGCCACGCTGGTCAGCGACTACGAGGGCAAGATGTACGGGCACCTGAAGGTCGACGTGGCCGACGCCGTCGTGGCCCGGATCGAACCGATCCGTACCCGCACGCTGGAACTGCTCGACGACCCCGCCGAACTGGACCGGCTGCTGGCCCGCGGCGCCGCGAAGGCCCGCGAGATCGCCTCCGTGACCCTGGCCGACGCCTACGCCAAGGTGGGCTTCCTGCCACCGCGCGGGACGGTCGGGTAACCATGCCCGGGATCGGCCAGAGCGGGGCGTCCCCCGCGCCCCACCTCGACAGCCTCGGCGTCATCATCTCGATGCCGCCGGGCCTTGCCACCGAATTGAACAGGTGGCGGGAGTCCTTCGCCGGCCCCGGCGCCGCGGCCGTGCCCCCGCACATCACGCTCGTGTCCGGGCGGTCCAACGGCTCCTGGAACAAGGCGGCCGAGCATGTGCGCACCGTTGCGGCGTCGGGGAAGCCCTTCACCGTATCGCTGCGCGGGACCGGCACGTTCGCGCCCCTGTCCCCGGTGGTGTTCCTGAACCTGGAAGCCGGCGTCGAGGAATGCGTCACGCTGCACGAGGAACTGCTGGCCGGACCGGTGGAGCACCTTCCGGACTTCGACTTCCGCCCGCACCTGACGGTGGCCCACGACCTCGACGACGACGCCATGGCGCGGGCCGAATCGGAGCTGGCCGACTTCAGCGCGGACTTCACGGTTAGAAGCATTGGCCTGTACGACTATTCGCAAGGCGGCTGGGCGTTGCGGGAGGAGCTGACTCTTGGGGGAGACGGACAGCAATAAGGCAAGCGCCGCCCCTGCCCACTTTCCCGGGACGGTGGCCCCCGGCGTGCGCGCCAAACGGTCCCTGGCCGCGCCCGCCACGCCGCCGCCCAGCCCCCTGGACAAGCGGGCGCTGGCCGCCCGGGCCGGGGCCAAACAGGCGGCCTTCATCGCGGCGCGCGACGGCGGATCCCTCCTCAAGCGCCTCCTGGCCGCCTTCCAGTGGCTCAACGCCTGGTCCGCGCAGCTCTTTCCCGTGCGCATCTGGAACCTGTACACGCGCCGCCGCGGACCCCTGCTGGCCGCCGGGAACGCCTACCTCATGTTCTTCTCGGTCGGTGCCATGCTGGTGGCCGGCTTCGCGATCTTCGGCCTCGTGGCCGCCGACAATAAGGTGCTGCGCGACGCCGTGATCGACGTCGTCGCCGGTACCACCCCTGGCCTCATCGACACCGGCAACGGGGGGCTCGCCACCCCCGAGCAACTGCTCGGCACCGGCAGCGGGTTCGGGCTGACCCTGGTGATTTCGCTGGCGGCGCTGCTGGTGACGGCCATGGGCTGGATCAACGGCCTGCGCGAAGGCATCCGCTCAGTGCTGGGCCTGGCCCGCGACCGCACCAATCCAATCCTGTCCAAGGTCCGCGACGCCGGCACCCTGGCCGTACTGGCCGTGGCGTTGGTGCTCACGAGCGCCCTGGGCATAGTGAACACGACCGCCATCGACACCATCAGCGACCGGCTGGGCTGGGGCACGTTGCTGACCGGCGCCGCGGTTCGGATCGCCTCCGTGGCGCTGATGCTCATCCTTGACGTGTCGGTGGCCCTGGTCATGTTCAGCCTGGCGTCCCGGGTGCGCATGCCGCTGCGGGTGCTGCTGCTGGCCGCCGCCTTCTCCGGCGCCGGGGCCACGGTCTTGCGGTACTTCAGCGCCGTGCTGCTCAACGGCATCACCAACAACGCACTGCTGGCGCCCTTTGCCGTCATCCTGGGCCTGTTTGTCTGGTTCTACCTGCTCAGCCAGGTGTACCTGATTGCGGCGGCCCTGGCGGCCGTGCGGGCCGCCGACCTGAAGGCCCGAACCCGCCGAGTCTGACGGAGCGTTGCGAACCACACGTTGCGCAACGTCTCCTTCGACACGTCTGCGTCAGACTCGGCGTCACTAGCCCAGCGCGGCGAGCACGCGGGCCTTGAACGCAGCCTCGTCGAACAGGTCCCTCCACTCGATCCTCAGCACCGTCCAACCCGACTCGATAAGTGCCACTTCGCGTTTTCGTTCCCGGTAGATGGCCTCATCGGTGGGCCGGTAGTCGAAGTACTTGCCCTTGCCGTCGAACTCAAGCACCACCCTCCGCTTCACCCACGCGAAGTCGACCCTGTGCCTGCCAAGCCGGGTGGTGATCCAGAGCTGGAGTTCAGGCATTTCGAACAACAACTCACGCAGGAGATCACGCGTTAACGTCTCCCCGGGGGACTCGGAGCGGGGATCGGCAAACCGCAGCACCCTGCGCAGCGTCCGGATGCCCCGGTGGCTGGCCAGTCTGCCCGCCGCGGCCAGGAGTTTCGGCAGCGAGGCGCCCAACCGCAGGGCATGGTCGGCGATGATCAGCGCCTGCTTGTACGGCAGCGTCAGGGCACAGTCGATCACGGTGCGTTCCAGTGAGGTCACCTTGGTGCGCCCCAGTTCGACGACGTCGCCCTCGGCCAGCGCCCGCGTGTGGACGGCGGTGTCCTTGCCGCAACCGGCCCGGGACGGCTTCGACTCTTGCGTGACATGGACCAGCTCGTCAACGTGCCACAGGTACAGGCCGTGAAGGCTGGCTGCGGACGTGTGGCTGTACACATAGCCCCTGGCCGAGGTGGTGAGGGTTGCGAATCCGTGCAGCAGGACCCTGTTGCGGCGCCGGCCATCATCCGAGAGCCGGTTCCACCAAGCCGAGCGGACGTAACAGCCCGGCCGCAGCCGCAACAGCGTGCCGTCCTCGACCAGGCGGCGGACGGCTCGTGGACCGAGCCCTCCCTCCCGCAACTGGGCGGTCCGGTACGCCACCTTGCCAGCGGGAAATGCCGCCGCCAAATGTGCCTGGTCGGGAGAAATGTCCGGAGGGCGGCCGCCCGGGGTGGCGACGGCGTCGTCCTTGAAAAAGCTTGCGGAGGTGCCCATGCTTCAAGCGTGCGGCACAAACAGCGGCCCGAACGGGGCAATGTCCAATCTGTGGATAACCCGGAAATCGCCGAGACCGACGGAAGCGTGCCGAATCCGATGATGCGCAACGTCAGGCTCGGCACGCTCCATCGACCTCGGCGAAAAGCGCGGGCCCGGGCAAGCAAAAGGCGCCGCCCCCACGAGGGGAGCGGCGCCTTGAGACAATCAGGATCCGATTAGATCTGGCGGGCCAAGATGGCCTGCTTGACCTCGGCGATGGCCTGGGTGATCTGGATGCCGCGGGGGCATGCTTCCGAACAGTTGAAGGTGGTGCGGCAGCGCCACACGCCTTCCTTGTCGTTGAGGATCTCCAGGCGCATGTCGCCGGCATCGTCGCGTGAATCGAAGATGAAGCGGTGCGCGTTCACGATCGCTGCCGGGCCGAAGTACTGGCCGTCGGTCCAGAACACGGGGCAGGAGGACGTGCACGCGGCGCACAGGATGCACTTGGTGGTGTCGTCGAAACGCTCGCGGTCCTCGGCGGACTGCAGGCGCTCCTTGGAGGGCTCGTGGCCGCGGTTGACCAGGAACGGCATGACCTCGCGGAAGGACTGGAAGAACGGTTCCATGTCCACGATGAGGTCCTTCTCCACCGGCAGGCCCTTAATGGGTTCAACCGTGATGGGCTTGGTGGTGTCCAAGTCCTTCAGGAGCGTCTTGCAGGCCAGGCGGTTGCGGCCGTTGATGCGCATGGCATCGGAACCGCACACGCCGTGCGCGCAGGAGCGGCGGAAGGTCAGCGAACCGTCCTGCTCCCACTTGACCTTGTGCAGGGCGTCCAGCACGCGGTCCGTGCCGTACATGGTCATGGTGAAGTCTTCCCACGTCGACTCCGAGGAGACCTCGGGGTTGTAGCGGCGCACGCGCAAGGTGACGTTGAACGTGGGGATTTCCCCGCCGCCGCCACCCAAGTGTGCGGGCAGTTCAATCTTCGACGCCGGCTCGGGAGCGGTTTCGGCGGTTTCTATGGTGCTCATTTAGTACTTCCTCACCATCGGCTGGTAGCGGGTGACGACAACAGGCTTGGTTTCCAGGCGGATGCCGGCGATGGACTCCTCGGAGCTTTCCACCGTGACGTTTGCATCGAGGTACGCCATGGAGTGCTTCATGAAGTTCTCATCGTCGCGGTCCGGGAAGTCCTCGCGGTAGTGTCCGCCACGGGATTCCTGGCGGTGCAGTGCGGCAACCGTCATGACCTTGGCCAGTTCCAGCAGGAAGCCCAGTTCCACGGCCTCGAGCAGGTCCAGGTTGAAGCGCTTGCCCTTGTCCTGGACGGTGATGCGGGAGTAGCGCTCCTCGAAGGAGGCAATGTCCGCCAGCACCTTGTCGATGGACGTGGCCGTGCGGAACACCTGCATGTTCGCATCCATGGTGTCCTGCAGGTCCTTGCGGATCAGCGCAACCTTCT
The DNA here is from genome assembly GCF_001281315.1 of Arthrobacter sp. ERGS1:01. NCBI lineage: Bacteria > Bacillati > Actinomycetota > Actinomycetes > Micrococcales > Micrococcaceae > Arthrobacter > Arthrobacter sp. ERGS1:01. Next base: position 334,791 of record NZ_CP012479.1, read on the forward strand.
CGCCGCCGTCGGAGGTGCGGACGTGGTCCAGCAGTGCGACGGTGTCGGCCTCCGGGTTCTCCGGAAGTTCCACGAAGTCGGCCGTCTTGGCGTATTCGGCAGCGGCCACACCGGCGCGCTTGCCGAAGACGTTGATGTCCAGCAGCGAGTTGGTGCCCAAACGGTTGGAACCGTGGACGGAGACGCAGGCAACCTCGCCGGCGGCGTACAGGCCCGGGATGATGGTGTCGTTGTCCTGGAGGACCTCGGTGGTGATGTTCGTGGGAACACCGCCCATGGCGTAGTGGGCCGTGGGGAACACCGGGACGGGCTCCGTGTACGGCTCCACGCCCAGGTAGGTGCGGGCGAACTCGGTGATGTCCGGGAGCTTGGCGTCAATGTGCGCCGGCTCCAGGTGCGTCAGGTCCAGCAGGACGTAGTCCTTGTTCGGGCCACAGCCGCGGCCCTCGCGGACCTCGTTGGCCATGGAACGGGCCACGATGTCACGGGGTGCGAGGTCCTTGATGGTGGGGGCGTAACGCTCCATGAAGCGCTCACCGTCCGAGTTGCGCAAGATGGCGCCCTCGCCGCGGGCGGCCTCGGAGAGCAGGATGCCCAGACCGGCCAAACCTGTCGGATGGAACTGGAAGAACTCCATGTCCTCCAGCGGGATGCCCTTGCGGAAGGCGATGCCCATGCCGTCACCGGTGAGGGTGTGGGCGTTGGAGGTGGTCTTGAAGACCTTGCCCGCGCCGCCGGTGGCCAGGATGACGCTCTTGGCCTGGAAGACGTGCAGTTCGCCGGTGGCCAGGTCGTAGGAGACGACACCGGCAATGCGCTTCTGCAGGTAGATGGTGCCATCCTCGCGGGTGGCTTCCTCGTCAACCGTGAGCAGGTCCAGGACGTAGAACTCGTTGTAGAACTCGACGTTGTGCTTGACGCAGTTTTGGTACAGGGTCTGCAGGATCATGTGTCCGGTGCGGTCCGCGGCGTAACAGGCACGGCGCACGGGCGCCTTGCCGTGGTCGCGGGTGTGCCCGCCGAAGCGGCGCTGGTCAATGCGGCCCTCGGGCGTGCGGTTGAACGGCAGGCCCATCTTTTCCAGGTCGATGACGGCGTCGATGGCTTCCTTCGCCATGACCTCGGCGGCGTCCTGGTCCACCAGGTAGTCGCCACCCTTGACGGTGTCAAAGGTGTGCCACTCCCAGTTGTCTTCCTCCACGTTTGCCAGTGCGGCGCACATGCCGCCCTGGGCGGCACCCGTGTGGGAGCGGGTGGGGTAGAGCTTGGTCAGTACGGCCGTGCGCGCACGCTGGCCTGATTCAATGGCGGCACGCATTCCTGCGCCACCGGCCCCGACGATGACGACGTCGTATTTGTGGACCTGCATACTGGATGCTCTTTCTCTCTTTACTGCACAAAAAACTGGTGTTCACTTCTGCTCCCGGACCGCCGTGGCGGGCCGGGAGGTGCATCCAATTACGGGACGGGGCAGAAGGACGGGAGGTCGATGACTGCACCGGCCGGGCACGGATCAAACGTGAAGATCACCAGGGTGCCGAGCACGATGATGACGGCGGAGGCAACGTATAGCACGGTCTTGAGCGTCATGCGGGTGCCATTGCGCTCGGCGTAGTCGTTGATGATGGTGCGCACGCCGTTGGTGCCGTGCAGCATGGCCAGCCACAGCATGATCAGGTCCCAGACCTGCCAGAACGGGCTGGACCACTTGCCGGCCACGAAGCCGAAGTCGATCGCGTGGATGCCCTGGCCCACCATCAGGTTGACGAACAGGTGGCCGAAGATCAGCACGATCAGCACGACGCCGGAGAGGCGCATGAACAGCCAGGCGGCCATTTCAAAGCTGCCGCCGGAACCCTTGCCGCGCTTGTACTTCGGTGACTGGGCGCTGTTGGAGCGCGGGGAGTCGATGACGTTGGAACTCATTTAGTGCCCCCCGAAGAAATTGGAGAAGACAATGGTGAGGTGGCGGATCAGGAACGGGACCATCACGATGACCCACAGGCCCAGCACGCCCCACAGCATTTGACGCTGGTACTTGGGGCCCTTCTTCCAGAAGTCGATGGCAATGATGCGCAGGCCGTTAAAGGCGTGGAACACGATTGCTGCGACGAGGGCGGCCTCGCCCAAACCCATGATGGGGTTCTTATACGCCCCAATGACTGCTGTGTACGCTTCCGGAGACACTCGCACCAAGGAGGTGTCCAGAACGTGCACCAACAAGAAAATGAAAATCACCACACCGGTAATCCGGTGTCCCACCCAGGACCACATGCCTTCTCGGCCGCGGTACAGAGTGCCAGCTGGTTTTGTCGGCACTGAATAAACCTTCCTGCATCACCGTGACGCTGGCGTGGTTCCACGCGGGGAAACGCACACGGCGTGAGCACTCATAACTTTGCCTAAATTTAGGCTTCGCTCACAGCATATTCAACTTAGGCGCTCCTTGCCCTATGCGACAAATCACAGACGTGTTTCGGGGGCATGGTGTAAGGGCCGAATTTGCCGCCGCGGGGCCGTGGTTCCGGACTCCTTCGAAAGGACGACGCCGGAGCGCCCGCCTCCTCCCGTGGGTTGAGTTTTCGCGGAAAATCGCGGTTCTTCCGCACCCATCACATAGGGTGGGGGTGATGACTACGCTAAATTCGCCCGTGCCCGCCGCGCCTGCAACGGACCCTCTTGAGAAGTTCTTTGCCGTTATCCCCGCCGGGGGTGTCGGGACCCGGTTGTGGCCGCTCTCACGCGCCGCGGCGCCGAAGTTCCTCCATGACCTCACCGGCAGCGGCAGCACGCTGATCCGTGCCACCTATGACAGGTTGGAGGCGCTGAGCGGAAACAACGTGATGGTGGTGACCGGCGACGCCCACCGCGACGCCGTCTGCCGACAGCTGCCCGAACTCAGCGACGACGACCTGGTGCTCGAGAGCGAGCCCAAGGATTCCGGTGCGGCGATCGGGCTGGCGGCAGCCATCTTGTACCTGCGCGATCCGGCCACCATCATGGGCTCCTTCGCCGCGGACCAGGTCATCAGCCCCGTGGAGACCTTCCAGGACGCCGTCCGGGAGGCCATCTACACCGCCGCGACCGGGAAGATCGTCACGATCGGCATCAAGCCCACGCACGCGTCCACCGGCTTTGGCTACATCCGCACCGGCGCATCCCTTGACGTTCCCGGGGCGCCGAGCGCGCACGCCGTCGTGAAGTTCGTGGAGAAGCCCAGCGAGGAAGTCGCCGAACAATACCTGGCCAGCGGCGACTACAACTGGAACGCCGGCATGTTCGTGGCCCCCGTGGAACTGATGCTGCGCCACTTGAAGGCCAACGAGCCGGTCCTGTACGACGGCCTCATGGAGATCGCCCGGGCCTGGGACACCCCCGACCGGGTGGCCGTGAAGAACCGGATCTGGCCCACGCTGCCCAAGATCGCCATCGACTACGCCGTGGCCGAGCCCGCGGCCGACGCCGGCGACGTCGCCGTGATCCCCGCCAACTTCAGCTGGGACGACGTGGGAGACTTCGCCGCGATCGCCCGGCTGAACAACGCCCGGGAAGTCGACGCCGTCACCGTCCTGGGCGAGGTGGGCCGCGTGTTCACCGAGGACAGCAGCGGCATCGTGGTCACCGACACCAAGCGCGTGATCGCCCTGATCGGCATCCAGGACGTGGTGGTCGTGGACACCCCCGACGCCCTCCTGGTGACCACCCGCGAGCACTCCCAGCTCGTGAAGAAGGCCGTGGACGGCTTGAAGGCCAAGGGCCAGACCGACGTCCTGTAGTCCCCACCTGCTCCCCAATTCCAGCCGCTGGCGCGTCTGAAATTGGGGCCCCTCGCAGGCGTGGGCCCAACCGCCGGCGGGCACAACCATCGGCAGGCTCGGAAAAGTAACGCAGCGCCGCTAATGACGCTCCTGCGTGGTGACATGACTAGAGTTTGGGATGTGCGCAACTATTCGCTGGAAACAGAACCGACAGAGCTGGTAGGGCCCTGGCTGGAACCGCTGATCGAGGAGGTCATCGCGTTCCGACGTGACATCCACGCCCACCCGGAACTGTCCTTCCAGGAACACCGCACCACGGGCGTGATCTTCGACCGGCTCACGGCTGCCGGGCTCGCCCCGCGCCGACTGGAAGGCACCGGCGTGATCGTCGACGTCGGCGAAGGCCCCATTGCGACCGCGTTGCGCGGGGACATCGACGCCCTGCCCATCATCGAAGAGACGGGCCTGCCGTTCGCCTCCCGCAATCACGGGGTGACCCATGGCTGCGGCCACGACTTCCACACCGCCAGCATGCTCGGCATCGCACTGGTGCTGGCCGCCATGCACAATGACTCCCCGCTGGGCGGCACCGTGCGGATCATCTTCCAGCCCGCAGAGGAAACCATGCCGGGCGGGGCATTGTCCTGCATCGCCCAGGGCGCCCTGGAAGGGGTGCCGCGCATCATGGCCCTGCACTGCGACCCGCGCGTGGAACTGGGCAAGATCGGCACCCGGATCGGGCCCATCACAAGCGCCTCGGACACCATCAAAATTGAACTCTCCGGCCGCGGCGGCCACACCTCGCGCCCGCACCTGACCGAGGACCTCGTGTTTGCGCTGGCCCAGATCGCCGTCAACGTCCCGGCCGTGCTGTCCCGCCGCATCGACGTGCGCAGCGGTGTGTCAGTGGTCTGGGGACAGATCAGCGCCGGCTCCGCGCCGAACGCCATCCCCAGCAGCGGCGTCATGAGCGGCACCATGCGCTGCCTGGACCGCGAGGCCTGGCATGCGGCCGGCGAACTGCTCGACGACGTCGTCCAGCAGGTGGCCGCCCCCTACGGCGTCGACGTGAACCTGGAACACACCCGCGGCGTCCCGCCCGTGGTGAACTCCGAACACGAGACGGCCCTCATCGAAGCCGCGGCCCGCGCCGAACTGGGGGAGGACTCGGTCGTCCTGGCCCCCCAGTCAATGGGCGGGGAGGATTTCGCCTGGTTCCTGCAAGGCGTCCCCGGCTCCCTCATGCGGCTGGGCACCCATGTCCCGGGTGGGGAGGAGTACGACCTGCACCGCGGCGACTACATCGTGGACGAACGGGCGCTCTCCGTGGGCATCAGGGTCCTGTGCGCGGCCGCGCTGCGCACCCTGCGAACGGTGGCCCCCTGACCCCGGCGGGACACTCAATGCCGGCACGCGAAGCTTAGGTGCCCGAAGGACTTATGTAACGGTTCACCAACGAAAGCCGGTGAAACGCACTTCCGCCTACCCGTGGGCAAAATCTCATATTAGGGTTGTGACAACAGCGCAACGCAGCGGGTGTTTCTTCGAGATGGCCGAAACAGTTGTGTACCAGAGGCGGGGGGTCTTGGTTGGTGCACACAGGTTTTCGGCCACTTCTATGTCGTGGAACTTCTCTGCGGGGCTCTTACTCAAACCCTGGAGGAATTTTGAAGAAAATGATTTTCGGCTCGCTTAAGCGTTCCGCTACGGTCGGGACCGTGGCACTGGGGGCAACGGCGCTCCTGTTGACAGGCTGCGGCCAGGCTCCGGCACCCGCCGGTGGCGGCAGCAACAGCACTGACAACGCCAAGGCCGCCAACTACCTCGGCTGCATCGTCTCCGACGCCGGCGGTTTCGATGACCGCTCGTTCAACCAGTCCTCCTACGAGGGCATGGTGCAGACGAAGAAGGACCTCGGCATCAAGATGAAGGAAGCCCAGTCGACGGCTCCCTCCGACTTCGCCCCGAACCTGAGCCAGATGGCCAACGCCGGCTGCAACCTGACCTTCACGGTCGGCTTCATGCTCGCCGACGCCACGAAGGCGGCCGCCACGGCCAACAAGGACCTGCACTACGCCATCATCGATGACAACAGCATCAAGCTGCCCAACGTCAAGCCGGTTGTGTACGACACGGCGCAGGCCGCGTTCCTGGCCGGTTACACGGCGGCCTCGGTCTCCAAGACCGGCAAGGTTGGCACCTTCGGTGGCATCAACATCCCCACCGTGACGATCTTCATGGACGGCTTCGCCGACGGTGTTGCGTACTACAACCAGAAGAACAGCAAGAACGTCCAGCTCCTTGGCTGGAACAAGGCAACCCAGCAGGGCCTGTTCGCCAACACCTTCGACATCATCCAGGAAGGCACCAAGGCCACGAACAACCTCATCGGCGACGGCGCCGACGTCGTGATGCCGGTTGCCGGCCCGCTCGGCACGGGTGCCGGCGACGCCATCCTGGCCGCCAACAAGGCCGGCAAGGACGTCAAACTGGTGTGGGTTGACTCCGACGGTTACCTGACGGCCCCCACCTACAAGTCCATCCTGCTGACCTCGGTCATCAAGACCATGGGCGTTGCCGTGGAGAACATCGTCAAGGACGACATCGCCGGCAAGTTCGAGAACACCCCGTACGTCGGTACCCTCGACAACGGCGGCGTGGCAATTGCCCCGTTCCACGACCTTGATTCGGCCGTGAGTGCGGACACGAAGACGCAGCTGGATGCCATCAAGAAGGGCATCATCGACGGCTCCATCAAGGCCGAGTCCAAGGCCAGCCCCAAGTAACATCCCCAGACCGGCACTGATGCGCCGTACCGACAGCTTTGGCTGGCGGTGCGGCGCACAGTCCGTTTGGCCCCAACTTCCTTTCAAATTTTCCACAAGACGGGTTAATCCTTGAAACTAGAACTCAAGGGCATCACCAAAAGCTTTGGTGCCCTGGTAGCCAACGACCATATTGATCTGGTGGTTGAGTCTGGTGAGATTCACAGCCTCCTGGGCGAAAACGGCGCCGGCAAATCCACCCTCATGAACGTCCTCTACGGGCTGTACGAGCCCACCGCGGGCGAAATCCTCATCGACGACAAGCCCGTGAAGTTCTCCGGCCCGGCCGACGCCATGGCCGCCGGCATCGGAATGGTGCACCAGCACTTCATGCTGGTCCCGGTCTTCACGGTCGCCGAGAACGTCGCCCTGGGCGGGGAGTCCACCACCTTCGGCGGCATCCTGAACCTGGAGGACACCCGCCGGAAGATCCGCGAGATTTCCGCAAAGTTCGGCTTCGACGTCGATCCCGACGCGCTGGTCGAGGACCTGCCCGTGGGCGTCCAGCAGCGCGTGGAAATCATCAAGGCCCTGGTCCGCAACGCCAAGATCCTGATCCTCGACGAGCCCACCGCGGTACTCACCCCGCAGGAGACGGACGAGCTCATGGACATCATGGGGCAGCTGCGCTCCAACGGCACCTCCATCGTGTTCATCTCCCACAAGCTGCGCGAGGTCAAGGCCGTCTCCGACACGATCACCGTGATCCGCCGCGGCAAGGTGGTGGGCAGCGCCGACCCGGCAGCCGCCACCACCGAACTGGCCTCCATGATGGTGGGCCGCTCCGTCAGCCTCAACCTGAACAAGACCGACGCCGAACCCGGGGACGTCGCCCTGACGGTGGAGAACCTCAGCGTCATGAACGACACCGGGCTGCGACTGCTCGATGACGTGAGCTTCTCCGTCGCCAAGGGTGAGATCCTCGCCGTCGCCGGCGTCCAGGGGAACGGCCAGACCGAACTGACCCAGGCAATCCTGGGCCTGCACAAGCACGTCCAGGGCTCCATCAAGTTGGGCGGCCACGAACTCGTGGGCAAGAGCGTGCGCCAGGTGCTCGACGCCGGCGTCGGCTTCGTGCCCGAGGACCGGCAGGACGACGGGCTGGTGGGGGAGTTCTCCATCGCCGAAAACCTGATCCTGGACCTGTACTCGAAGCCGGAATTCTCCCGCGGCGGCAGCCTGAACCGGGCAGCCATCGCCAAGAACGCGGTGGCAAAGGTCGAGGAATTCGACGTCCGCACCCAGTCCGCACAGGACGCCGTGTCGACGTTGTCCGGCGGTAACGCACAAAAAGTGGTGCTGGCCCGGGAACTGTCCCGGCCCTTGAAGCTGTTCATCGCCTCCCAGCCCACCCGCGGCGTCGACGTCGGATCCATCGAGTTCCTGCACAAGCGCATCGTCGCCGAGCGGGACGGCGGCACGCCCGTCATCATCGTCTCGACCGAACTCGATGAGGTGATGGAGCTCGCCGACAGGATCGCCGTACTCTTTGCCGGAAAGCTGATGGGCGTTGTCCCCGGCAAATCGAGCAGGGACTTGTTGGGCCTGATGATGGCCGGACTTAATGCCGAGGAGGCTCGGGCGCATCTGGATGCGGCCGCAACTGACGGTGCCGACGGCACAAACGAAGAGGAAATGGCATGAGTGACGTTCAAACGACGCCCCCGGTAAAAAAGCCGGCGGCCCCGGAGAGCCAGGGGTCCCGAATCATCCGGGACATCATGAGCGGCAACGCCGTGATTTCGGTCCTGGCAGTGTTTGTGGCCCTCGTGATCGGCGGCATCCTGATCGCCGTCACCGACCCCGCCGTCACGGCCGCCTCCGGCTACTTCTTCGCCGATCCCGGCGCCACGTTCTCGGCCATGTGGGCCGCCGTCTCGGACGCCTACGGCGCCCTGTGGCGCGGGGCCACCTACGACCCCACGGCCCGCACCTGGCAGGGCCAGCTCGGCATTTTCGAGACCCTGACCTTCGCCACACCGATGATCCTTGCCGGCCTGGCCGTGACCCTGGCGTTCCGCACGGGCTTGTTCAACATTGGTGCACAGGGCCAGATCCTCATCGGCGCAACGTTCGCCGGCGCCGTCGGCTTTGAAATGAACCTGCCGCCGGTCATCCACCTGATCGCCGTCATCATCGCCGGCGCGCTCGGTGGCGCCATCTGGGCCGGCATTGCCGGTGTCCTGAAGGCCCGCACCGGTGCGCACGAGGTGATCGTGACGATCATGCTCAACTACATCGCGGCGTCGCTGGTCCTGTACCTGCTGAAGAACCAGCTGCGCGACCCGGCCAAGACCAACCCGGTCAGCCCGGCCATGCCCGACTCCGCGCTGCTGCCGCAGATCCTGGGGCCGAACCTGCGCCTGAACGCCGGGTTCATCATCGCCATCCTCGCCGTTATCGGTGTGGCCTGGCTGCTCAACCGCTCCACCATGGGCTTTGAATTCCGGGCCATCGGCGCCAACCCGAAGGCTGCACAAACCGCCGGCATGCTGGTCTCCCGCGGCTACATCGTCGTCATGCTGATCTCCGGCGCCCTGGCCGGACTTGCCGGCGTCGTGCAGATCGCCGGAACCGAGAAGTCCTTGAACTCGGACATCGCCGGAAGCATCGGCTTCGACGCCATCACCGTGGCCCTGCTGGGCCGCTCCAAGCCGTGGGGAACCTTCTTCGCGGCGATCCTGTTCGGTGCGTTCAAGGCCGGCGGCACCTCCATGGCCGTCAACGCCGACGTTTCCATCGACATCGTTGCCGTGGTGCAGTCACTGATCGTGCTGTTCATTGCCGCCCCGCCGTTGATCCGGGCCATCTTCCGCATCAAGGCCACCCGCCGTGAAGGAGTCAACGCATGAGCGCCGCCACCCTAGAAAAGCCCAGCCTGGACAACCGGCTGGCAATCCGCAGCTGGCGGACCCCTGCCCTGCTCGGTGTCCTGGCCCTTGTTGCGCTGGTCGCCTTCGCCATCTTCGGCCCCGGCGGCAACGCCACCTTCCGCATCTCGCAGGACAACGACGCCTGGCAGGTGCCCAACCTGGTGCTGCCGGCCAAGGCCTTCGGCTGGGTCGCGGCGCTGATCTGCATCGCCCTGGCGGTGCTGGCCTATTTGCAGATGAAGAACGAGGCCCGCGTCGCCAAATGGGTGACCATGACGTTCTCCATCGTGTTCGTGGTGGGCCTGCTCGTCTGGATCATCGGCGGCACCACCACCCAGAACATCACCCTGGTGGGCCTGTTCACCGGCGCCATGCTGATCACCACCCCGCTGGTCTTCGGCTCGCTCTCGGGCGTGCTGTGTGAGCGTTCCGGCGTCGTCAACATCGCCATCGAGGGCCAGCTGCTGGCCGGCGCGTTCACGGCGGCCCTCGTGGCCTCCATCACGAACAACGCCTTCGCGGGCCTGTTCGCGGCCGCCGTCGCCGGTGTGCTGGTGTCCTTCCTGCTGGCCGTGTTCAGCATCAAGTACGTGGTCAACCAGATCATCGTCGGCGTGGTGCTCAACGTGCTGGTCTCGGGCCTGACGGGCTTCCTGTTCGAAAAGATCATGAAGACCACTGTCAACGGCTCGGCCATCTACAACCAGCCGGCCCACCTGCCGGACCTGCCCATCCCGCTCCTGTCCGAGATTCCGATCCTCGGGCCCACCCTGTTCCGCCAGTCCCTGATCGGGTACCTGATGATCGTGCTGGTCATTGCCATCTGGTTCGGCCTGTTCCGCACCCGCTGGGGCCTGCGCATCCGCGCCGTCGGCGAGCACCCCAAGGCCGCCGACACCGTGGGCATCAACGTCAACCGCACGCGCTTCTTGAACGTGCTGGCCGGCGGTGCCATCGCCGGCGTCGGCGGGGCCTACTTCACCCTCGTGGCCGTGAGCAGCTTCAGCAAGGACATGACGGGCGGCCTGGGCTTCATCGCCCTGGCGGCACTGATCTTCGGCCGCTGGAACCCGATCGGTGCGGCCCTCGCGGCCCTGCTGTTCGGCGTCGCCGGCAACCTGCAGAGCATCCTGTCGCTGGCCGGCACGCCCATCGACGGGCAGTTCCTGGCCATGCTGCCGTACGCGCTGACCATCCTGGCGGTCTCCGGGTTCGTGGGCAAGTCCCGCGCACCAGCCGCCGATGGCGAACCCTACATCAAGGGCTAGGGGCCGGTCATGACTACTGAGATCGACGACGTCGTCTGGGAGTCCCTGCGCGAGGCCGCCACGGCGGCCATGGCAAGGTCCTACTCGCCGTACTCGAAGTTCCCGGTGGGCGCGGCCGCGCTGCTCGAGGACGGCCGCGTCATCAGCGGCTGCAACGTGGAGAACGCCAGCTACGGGCTCACCCTGTGCGCCGAATGCACCCTCGTGGGTGCGTTGCAGATGGGCGGGGGCGGGCGGATCCGCGCATTTTATTGCGTGGATGGCGCCGGCGCCGTGCTCATGCCGTGCGGGCGCTGCCGCCAGCTCCTGTACGAATTCCGGTCCCCGCAGATGGTGCTCATGACCAGCCACGGGATCAAGACCATGGACGAAGTCCTGCCCGACGCCTTTGGCCCGGAGAATTTGGAGAACCAGCAATGAGCGCAAGCTATGGGACCCGTTACGCGGGGCCGGCCTTCGACGCCGTCGACATCATTATGACCAAGCGGGACCGCGGCACGCTCAGCGCCGACCAGATCGCCTGGACCATCGACGCCTACACGCACGGGGCCATCGCCGACGAGCAAATGGCCGCCCTGAACATGGCGATCCTGCTCAACGGCATGGACCGGGCCGAGATCGCCCAGTGGACGGCGGCCATGATCGATTCGGGGGAGCGGATGGACTTTTCCGGCCTTCGCACGCCGGCCGGCGCGCCCATGCGCACCACCGACAAGCACTCCACGGGTGGTGTGGGCGACAAGATCACCTTGCCGCTGGCACCCCTGGTGGCCGTGTTCGGCGTGGCCGTCCCGCAGCTTTCGGGCCGCGGGCTGGGCCACACCGGCGGCACCCTGGACAAGCTCGAAGCCATCCCCGGTTGGCGGGCGGACCTCAGCAACGAGGACATGATGCGCCAGCTCTCCGAGGTTGGCGCCGTGATCTGCGCCGCCGGTGCCGGACTGGCTCCCGCCGACAAGAAGCTCTACGCGCTGCGCGACGTCACGGGAACCGTCGAGGCGATCCCGCTGATCGCCTCCTCGATCATGAGCAAGAAGATCGCCGAGGGCACCGGTGCGCTGGTCCTCGACGTCAAGGTGGGCTCGGGAGCGTTCATGAAGGACGCCGACATGGCCCGCGAACTGGCCCGCACCATGGTGGCGCTGGGCAAGGACGCCGGTGTCAACACCGTCGCCCTGCTCACCGACATGTCCGCCCCGCTGGGGTTGACCGCCGGAAACGCCATCGAGGTCGAGGAGTCGGTGGAGGTGCTCGCCGGCGGCGGCCCGGCCGACGTCGTCGAACTCACGGTGCGCCTGGCCGAGGAAATGCTGGCGGCCGCCGGCATCAACGACGCCGACCCCGCCGCAGCGCTCAAGGACGGCAGGGCCATGGATGTTTGGCGCCGGATGATCTCCGCCCAGGGCGGCGACCCCGACGCCGCGATGGCCGTGGCCAGGGAGTCCGAGGTCGTCTACGCTCCGGCCGACGGCGTGCTGGTGGGCCTGGACGCACTGGGCGTGGGCGTCGCAGCCTGGCGCCTGGGCGCCGGCCGCGCCCGCAAGGAAGACATCGTCCAGGCCGGGGCCGGCGTGCGCATGCACGCCAAGCCCGGCGACACCGTCCGTGCCGGACAGCCGCTCATGACGCTGCTGACCGACACCCCGGAGAAGTTTGACCGGGCCAAGGAGGCGCTGGCGGATGCCGTCACGATCGCCCCCGAGGGATCCCGCCCGGCGACCCGGTTGATCATCGACCGGATCTCCTAGCCACCGACGCCGTATCACTTTTGGCGCCCTTTTCGCCGACGACGTATCACCTTTGGTGGGCTTTTGGCCGACCCTTGGTGATACGGCGTTGGTTCTGGGTGAGCCAAAAGTGATACGGCGTAGAGCCAGGGTGTGCCAAAAGTGATACGGCGTTGGTTCAGGGTGCGCCAAAAGTGATACGGCGTTGAGCCAAGGTGTGCCAAAAGTGATACGGCGTGGGGGACGTCATCCCGTGGTGTGAGGGCGCGCGGCAAATGTCGCCCGCAAGATGGATACCCGGACCCCCTGCGGCGTGGGAAACTAGTGAATGACACCCCGCCAGAGGAGAGGAACCATCCCCGGTGGATTTTTTGCACATCATCGATCAGATCAATTTTGTCATTGCTCATTCTTCAGCCCAGTGGTGGATCATCCCCCTGGTCAGCTTGTTTTGCCTGATCGACGGTTTCTTCCTCTTCCTGCCCAGCGAAACCGCCATCGTGGCGCTGGCCTCCATCTCGGCCCGGACCGGCTCGCCCAACATTTGGCTGCTCATTATCGGGGCAACGATCGGCGCCATGATTGGCGACAACATCGCCTACTACATGGGCCGGAAATTGGGCACGACCCGGTTCAAGTGGATGCGCAAACCCCGCGGCGCCAAGGCATTCTCCTGGGCCGGCCGGGAACTTGAGAAGCGCGGGGCGATCCTGATCTTCACGGCCCGCTACATTCCCGTGGGCCGCATCGCCGTCAACTTCACCGCCGGCGCCACCGGGTTCCCGTGGCGGCGCTTCGTGGCGCTCGACGGCGTGGCCGTGGTGACCTGGGCCTGCTATTCGGTGGCCGTGGGCACCTTTGCCGGCCGCTGGGTGCACCACAACCCCCTGCTGGGCGTGGGCATCGCCATTACCTTTGCCATCGTGATCGGCTTCATCGTGGACCACGCCATGAAATTCCTGCACCACGAGCTGGAAAAGCGCGGCAAGCTGGCCCCGCGCGCAGAGCCGGGCGTCACCGCCGCACAGCTCGCCGCCCAGGCCCGAGAGACGGCGGAGCCGGCCACGGCCGCACGGCCGCCCGTCGCCCAACCGGGCACCGACGGAGCCGGCCCCTCAACGGCGGGCGAGGAGGCCGACGTCGCGCCTTCCACCAAAACGGCGCCGGGGGCAACGGATACGCCCATAGCGCACGGGACCGTCCAGAACTAGCGCGGGCGCCGCTTCGATCCCTAAAGTGGGGATGTGACTAACCTAACTGAGCCCCAGTCGTCCAATTCCGCCCCCACCGTGGACCTGAAATCCCTGCCCAAGGTCTCCCTGCACGACCATCTTGACGGCGGCTTGCGACCGGAAACCATCATCGAGCTCGCTGCCGAGGTGGGCCACACCCTGCCGGCCACCGATCCCGAGGAATTGCGCCAGTGGTTCCTGGACTCCGCCGACTCCGGGTCGCTTGTGCGCTACCTGGAAACGTTTGACCACACGATCGCCGTCATGCAGACCCATGACGCGCTGGTGCGTGTGGCCCGCGAGTTTGTCGAGGACCTGGCCGACGACGGCGTCGTCTACGGCGAGGTGCGCTGGGCACCCGAGCAGCACCTGAGCAAGGGCTTGAGCCTCGACGACGCCGTCGAAGCCGTCCAGGAAGGCCTGGAAGCCGGCATGGACGCCGTCGACGAGGCCGGCGGCTACATCGAGGTGGGCCAGCTGGTCACGGCCATGCGCCACGCCGACCGCGGCTCCGAGATCGCCCAGCTGGCCGTGCGCCACCGCGACAACGGCGTGGTGGGCTTTGACATTGCCGGCGCCGAGGACGGCTTCCTGCCCTCCCGCTTCACCGAGGCGTTCACCTACCTGGCCGAGAACAACTTCCCCGCCACGGTCCACGCCGGCGAGGCCGCGGGCCTGGACAGCATCCAGGACGCGCTGGTGCACGGCCGGGCGCTGCGCCTGGGCCACGGCGTGCGCATCGCCGAGGACATCCACCTTGACGTGCAGGAAGAGGACGGGCACGACGTCGGCACCGTCAGCCTGGGCGATTTGGCCCAGTGGGTGCGTGACCGGCAGATCCCGCTGGAGCTGTGCCCGTCGTCGAACCTGCAGACCGGCGCGATCTCCGCGTTCGGCACCACCATTTCCGAGCACCCGATCGACCTGCTGCACCAGCTCGGCTTCAACATCACGGTCAACACCGACAACCGCCTCATGAGCGGCGTGACCCTGACCGGCGAATTTGAGCTGCTGCGCGACACGTTTGGCTACGACCTGGAAACCATTCTGGAGCTCACGCTGAACGCCGTGCACGCGGCCTTCCTGCCGATCGAGGCCCGCGAACAGCTGGCCGACTACATCATCGAGTGCTACGACGACGTCCTGGACGTTGATGACGAGGACTGATCCGCCGCTCTTTGCCGACTCGCCCGCCGACGCATCCGCGTCGGCGGGCGAGTCCGTCGAACGGCTGGTGGCCGTCATCGCCGAGCTCCGCGAACACTGCCTCTGGACCGCTGCGCTGACCCACGAATCCCTCATCACGTACCTGATCGAGGAATCGTACGAGCTCGCCGACGTGGTGGAATCCGACGGCCCGGCGGACATGGCCGAACTCAAGGGTGAACTGGGCGACATCCTCTACCAGGTGGTGCTGCACTCGACCCTGGCGGAGGAGTCAAAGGCGTTCACGCTCGCGGATGTCGCCGACCACCTGCGGAACAAGCTGGTGCGCCGCAACAGCCACGTTTTCCGCCCCGACGGGTCCCTGCAGGATTCGTTTCCGAAGACCATCGCCGAGATCGAACGCAACTACGCCGCGGCCAAGGCCGCCGAGCGGCCCGGGATTCCTGACGTTTCGGCAGGCGTCTTTGACAGCCTGCCGGCGTCGCTGCCCGCCCTTGCCCTGGCGGCCAAGACCCTGGACCGGGACCCGGGCCTCGACAAGTCCGGCCCCCGCTCGTCTGGTGAGAACCCGCAGACCGAGGCCGAGCTCGGGGAGCTGCTGTTCGACGTCGTCCGGGGCGCCCATTCCCGTGGCCTGGACCCGGAACGTGCCCTGCGCCTGGCGGTGCGCCGCTTCCAGGAGGGGCACTAGACGCGCGAGGGGGCCGTTGTGGTGATTCGCCCACGGTGCACCATGGGGCGAATCACCACAACGGCCCCCTCGTGCCGTGCTGGAGCTGTGATCTAGTCCGACAGTAGCTTGTAAATGGTGCGCCGGGCGGTGTCGAGCGCCTCGGTGGCGGCCTTGACCTGCTCCTCCGTACCGCCCATGCCGATTTGTTGCACGGCACCGACGAGCTTGCGGACGCTTTGGCGCAGATCGCTGCCGGCACCCGCCTCCTCGCTGACGTCCGCCCAGACGGCGGCCATCTCGTCGGCGTGCGTGGAGACGTACTCGCGGCCGGCCTCGGTCAGGCCAAATTCGGTGCGCTTGCCTTTGCCGGTCGACTCAATGAGTCCCTCGGCCTGCAGGGCTGCCAGGGCCGGGTAGACGGAGCCCGGGCTGGGCCGCCACGCGCCGTCGGTGTGCATGGCGATGGCGCCGATCAGGCCATAGCCGTTGAAGGCGTGCTGGCTCAGCAGCGAGAGGATGGCGCTGCGGACATTGCCCTTGCGCACCCGCCCGCCGCGGCCAAAGCCGCCCCGACCGCCGGGACCAAATCCGGGGCCGAAACCGCCCGGACCAAATCCCGGACCGAATCCGCCGCCGCCAAAGCCGCCGCGTGATCCCGGCCCGCGTCGGCCAAAGCCGCCAGGACCGAAACCGCCCTCGCCCCGGTCGCCGGGGCCGAAACCGCCGTCGCCAAATCCGCCCTCTTCGGGGCCGCCGTGGTGGTGTTCGTGGTGGTCATGGCCGGATTCGCCGGGGAATCCGCCGTGTCCGCCGTGGGCATCGCCGGGCCCGTGGCCGGGGTGAGGGGAGTGGCCGGAGTCGTCGTGTTCATTGAAGTTTTTCATGGTGTCTATTCCTTGTTTTGTGGTTCCTGATTGGTGGTGCGCCGCGGTCGGGACTTGTTCCCACACCGAGCTGCTTCGATAGTTAAAGATATATCGCTATATTCGGCAGGGGGAAGGCCCGAAGCAAGATTCCCAGCCAATTAACAGCTCGGCGGCGCCCGCGCATGTTGAGGCTGCGTTGCGGCATTGGTGCAAGTTCGCCACAAGTTTGCCGGGAAGTTGCCGCCCGGTCCGTCGCAATGAGTGCCCCGTCACCCCGACCGGCTAGGATTGTGCCGACAGCGAGGTCGACATTTATCCGCTAGAAGCTCAGACGAGGAGCATTACGTGGCACTTATTGAAGCCATTCACGCACGCGAAATTTTGGATTCCCGTGGAAACCCGACCGTTGAGGTCGAGGTTCTCCTGGAGGACGGTTCGGTAGGCCGTGCCGGCGTTCCCTCCGGTGCATCCACCGGCGCCTTTGAAGCCGTGGAGCGTCGCGACGGCGACAAGGCCCGCTACCAGGGCAAGGGTGTCCTGCAGGCCGTCGAGGCCGTTCTGGAGGCAATCGCCCCGGAAATCGAAGGCATCGACGCAACCGAGCAGCGCCTGATCGACTCCATGATGTTGGAGCTGGACGGCACCCCGAACAAGTCCAAGCTTGGCGCCAACGCCATCCTGGGCGTCTCCCTGGCCGTGGCCAGCGCAGCCGCGGTTTCCGCGGACCTGCCCCTGTACCGCTACCTGGGCGGCCCCAACGCACACGTGCTGCCGGTGCCGCTGATGAACATCCTCAACGGTGGCTCGCACGCCGACTCCGACGTCGACATCCAGGAATTCATGGTTGTGCCGCTGGGTGCCTCCACGTTCTCCGAGGGCCTGCGCTGGGGCGTTGAGGTCTACCACAACCTCAAGTCCGTCCTGCAGGAAAAGGGCCTCTCCACGGGCCTGGGCGACGAGGGCGGCTTCGCGCCGAACCTGCCGTCCAACCGTGCAGCCCTCGACCTGATCCTGGAAGCCATCAAGCGTGCCGGCTACGAGGCAGGCAAGGACGTGGCCCTGGCGCTGGACGTTGCCTCCTCCGAGTTCTACAAGGACGGCACCTACCAGTTCGAAGGCAAGTCCCTGACTGCCGCCGAGATGAGCGCCTACTACGCGGAACTGGTTCGCGACTACCCGCTGGTTTCCATCGAGGACCCGCTGGATGAGGACGACTGGGAAGGTTGGAAGACCCTCACCGACGCCATCGGCGACAAGGTCCAGATTGTTGGTGACGACCTGTTCGTGACCAACCCCGAGCGCCTGGCCCGCGGCATTGAGACCAAGACCGCCAACTCGCTGCTCGTGAAGGTGAACCAGATCGGTTCGCTGACCGAGACCCTGGACGCCGTGTCCATGGCCCAGCGTGCCGGCTACACCACCATCACCTCGCACCGCTCCGGCGAAACCGAGGACACCACCATCGCCGACATCGCCGTTGCCACCAACGCCGGCCAGATCAAGACCGGTGCCCCGGCCCGCTCCGAGCGCGTCGCCAAGTACAACCAGCTGCTGCGCATCGAAGAAGACCTCGAAGACGCCGCACGCTACGCCGGAACCAGCGCTTTCCCGCGTTTCAAGGCGTAAATAACGCAGGGCGGCCGGCAACTGGCTAAGGTGGGTTACACACCAAAGCCGAGTTGCCGGCCGTTCCGTTTAAGCCAACGGGGCAGCCGCAGCTGAAGTACCAGGAGAATCATGGCCACGCGTCGTCCCAAAGTGCCCAGCGCACAGTTCAGCGCCGGGACGAAGAACACGCCCGCCGTCCATGACGCCGGGCCCGCATCAACAGGCCGGACGACGCCGGACCACGGCCCGGGTGCCCCCGTCACCGCCGCGTCAGGCAAGTCAGCTGCCGGAAAACCGGTGACAGGCAAGCCGGCCGCAGGGAAGCCGGCGTCGGTTCACAACGAGCCGGGACGCCACGGCCACAGGAACAACGCCCACCCCGCCGCCGGAACAAACGCCGCCGGATCAAACTCTGCCGGAACGAACTCCACGGCCAAAGCCGCCAAACCGGCGGCGGAGGCCGACGGGAACCGGCGCAGCCACCGCGAGGGCGTCATCCACGGCACCGCGGGCACGCCGGTCCCGGCCCGCTCGTTTTCCGGCCGGCTCCTGGTGGTGGGCCTGGCCATGGCGGCCATTACCGTCATGCTGGCCCCCAATGTGCACACGTTCCTGGAACAGCGCGCGGAAATCTCCGACCTCAAGGCGAGCATTGCCGCCGAATCGGCCCAACAAGGGGCGTTCAAGTCGGAATTAGCCCGCTGGGACGACCCCGCCTATGTCAAGCAGCAGGCCCGTGACAGGGTGAGCATGCTGATGCCGGGGGAGACCGGCTACTGGGTCTACGGCGCCGACGGCGTGGAGTCCACCGGCAACCCCGCCGACGCCGCCAAGGTTGCCGCATCCGCGGCGAGCTCGGCCAAGAACGCCACCGAGGTGACCACCGAACCCTGGTTGGACGCACTGTGGACGTCCATCGAGAAGTCCGCCGAGGTCAAGACCGCGCCTTCCCCAGCCGCAGCCAAGCCCAATGGAAGCTCCACCTCAACCGGGAAATAGCCGGGAAAAAACGGGCGCGAAATCGGTGGGAGCCTGCGCACGGTAAAATGGATGGTTGAACAGTCCGGCCATCCGCGCACCTGCGTCGCTTAATTGCGGCCCGCAGTCGCACGGGGCCGGCCACGAAGAATTCCCATGGAAGGACGCCGGTGCCCGCATCAGCAAGCTCCGCGACAAGCGGGCGCGTACCCTCGCAACACGATCTCGACACCCTCAGCCGCCAGCTCCACCGGCCGGTGCGCGACGTCGTTGAAATCCCGGCACGCTGCGTGTGCGGCAACCCGCTCGTGGCCGCAACGGCCCCCCGGCTCAGCAACGGGATCCCGTTTCCCACCACGTTCTACCTCACGCACCCGGTCCTGACGGCCGCGGCTTCCCGCCTCGAGGCCGCCGGCATGATGAACGACATGACGGCACGCCTGGCCGAGGACACCGACCTGGCCGCGGCCTACCAAAAAGCCCATGAGGCCTACATCCAGGCACGCACCGAGATCGGCGACCGCGCCGGCACCGGTCCCGTTCCCGAAATTGCCGGCATCTCCGCCGGCGGCATGCCCACCCGCGTGAAGTGCCTGCACGTATTGGTGGGCCACGCCCTGGCCGCGGGCCCCGGCGTGAACCCGCTCGGCGACGAGGCCCTTGCCGCGCTGGAGCCCTGGTGGACCGCGGAAAAGTGCTACTGCGACGGCGCCTGGGATGACGCCGCGCCGGTGCCGAACAAGGATCTCAGCCGCCACGTCAAGCACCTCAACGCCTAAGCCCAGGGAAGGTCTCACCCATGCGCGTAGCCGCCATCGACTGTGGAACAAACTCCATCCGCCTGCTGATCGCCGACGTTGACACGTCCGACGCCGGCGTCACGACGCTGACCGATGTGCACCGCGAAATGCGCGTGGTGCGGCTGGGTGCCGGCGTGGACGCCACGGGAATGCTGGCCCCGGAAGCGTTGGAGCGCACCTTCGCGGCCACCGAAGACTACGCCGCGACCATCCGTGCCAACGCCGTGGAGCGGATCCGCTTCGTCGCGACGAGCGCCACGCGCGACGCCGGCAACCGGGCCGTGTTCGTCGACGGCATCAAGGCCCGCCTCGGCGTGGAACCGGAGGTCGTCTCGGGCGCCGAAGAAGCAGGGCTCTCGTTCGCCGGGGCCGCCAGCGTACTCCCCGTGCTCGACGACGGCCTTGTCCTCGTGGTCGACCTGGGCGGCGGCAGCACCGAATTCGTGGTCGGAAACGCCCGCGGGGTCCAGGCCGCCCTCAGCACCGACATGGGCTGCGTGCGGTTTACCGAGCGCTACCTGAAGAGCGACCCGCCCACGGCTGCCGAAATTGCGGCCGCCGAGGCCGCCGTCGAGGCAAAATTGACGGAGGTCCTCGCCGAGGTTCCACTGGCGGACGTGACCGAGGTGGTCGGCGTGGCCGGCACCATCACCACCATCACGGCCCGCGCCCTCGGCCTGGCGACCTACGAACGGGACGCGATTCATGCCGCCGTCGTACCCCTGGATACGCTGGAACGGGCGGCGGGCGATCTGCTGGCCATGACCCGCGAGCAACGCGCCGCACTGGGGTATATGCACCCCGGCCGGGTTGACGTGATTGGCGCCGGGTCGCTCATTTGGCGGACGGTGCTGCGCAGGCTGGCCGTGCTGACCGGGGGAGCTCTGGAATCGGCAACCACCAGCGAGCACGATATTCTGGATGGAATCGCACTAGGCGCGGCCGGAGGAACTAACTGACTTACCGACGCCCTCGACGGAAACGAGCTTCCATGCCGGAACTGACACGGTTGCCCAAGAACCGCCTGCCCGCGACACCCCGTGCAACGTCACGCCTGCGCCGCCTTGGTGCCGCCGCGCTGGCCGTTGCCATGGCCGGCTCGATCGCCCTGGTGGCGGCGCCGTCAGCGTCCGCCGACGACATCCGCAACCGCGAATACTGGCTCGGCCAGTCGGGCATCACGAAGGCCTGGGACGTCTCCCAGGGCGCCGGTGTCAAGGTTGCAGTGATTGACAGCGGCATCGACTCCAGCCACCAGGACCTCAAGGGCGCCGTGGTGGGCGGTGTCGACATGTCCGGCTCCGGCGACGCCAAGGGCACCAAGGGCGTTGGTGCCGAACCCGAACACGGCACGCTCGTGGCCACCATGCTGGCCGGGCGCGGCCACAGCGACTCCTCCGCCAGCGCTTCCAGTTCCGCGTCCGCTTCCGCCAAGGCCAGCGCGTCCGCCAAGAGCAGTGCGACGGCGTCCGCCGGGGCCCCGGGCGTCGGCAACGGCCCCGACGGGGTCATCGGGGTGGCCCCCAAGGCCGAACTGCTCAGCATTTCCGTCTGGCTGGGCAGCGAAAACCCGTCCGGTAAGAACATTGACGATCAAATCCCGGCCGCCGTGAAGTGGGCCGTGGACCATGGCGCCAAGGTCATCAACATGTCCCTGGGCAGCACGTCGACGGCCTGGCCACAGAGCTGGGACGACGCGTTTGCCTACGCCGAAGCCAAGGACGTGGTCATTGTGGCCGCCGCGGGAAACCGGAAGTCCGGCAGCGAACAGGTCGGAGCCCCGGCCACGATCCCCGGCGTCCTGGCCGTGGGCGGCCTGGACAAGGACGGAACCGCCAGCGTGGACTCCTCCTCGCAAGGCATCAGCATCGGCGTCAGCGCCCCCGCCGAGGACCTGGCCGGCGGCCTGCCCGGCGGCGGGTACGCGCGGTGGAGCGGCACCAGCGGCGCGGCCCCCATCGTCTCCGGCGTCGCGGCACTCATCCGCGCCAAGTACCCGGATATGTCGGCCGCCCAGGTCATCAACAGGATCATTTCCACGGCCAAGCCCAAGGGCGGCCCCGTGCCCAACGCGATCTACGGCTACGGAATCCTCGACGCCAACGCAGCCCTCACGGCCGATGTCCCCCTGGTGGAGAAGAACCCGCTCGGCAGCATCACCGACTGGATCCGCGTGCACCGACGCGGCCAGGCAGCGCAACCCACGAAAGGTGCGGCCCCGGCCACCACCGTCCCGCAGCCCAAACCCACCCTGCAGGACCGGGAGGTGCCCCAGGCGCTGCCCGCCGCCGATCTCACGGGCTTCGGACCGGCCGCAATCGTGCTGGGCTTCCTGGGACTATTGGTGCTGATCGTCGTGGCCGGCGCCACCCACCTCCTGCTGGTCAGGCGCCGCCTCGACGCGGCAGGCCCGGACGACGACGGCGAGGACCCCGCGGACCCGCCGCGGCCGCCGAAGGGCCCGGGCACGCCGTCGGCCGACCCGGCCACGGATTCCGGTGACCCGGACGCCTACGAACCCGGCGGGGCGCCCGAACGCCGCCTGGCCGGAAAATCCGGCCACAAGCACTAGTCCCCACGCCCTCCCCAGCCCAGCTCGCCAGAGCGAGCCGGGGTGGGGCCCCTCGGGCGCGGGGCCCCACCACTTGCCGGCCCACCCACGCCCTGCCCACGTCCGCAAAGTGCGTTACGCACGCCTCGTAATGCATTAGTGAATGTTTTCACAAACGGTTGTATCATGGAGATATGGCACTCACTCCCACATTTTCATCCCGTCCGCGAGTCCTCGTTGTAGGTGGCGGTTACGTTGGCCTGTACACGGCTTTCAACCTGCAGAAGAAGATCGCGAAGTCCGGTGGCATCGTCACCCTCGTTGATCCCCTGCCGTACATGACGTACCAGCCGTTCCTGCCCGAGGTGGCCGGCGGTAACATCGAGGCACGCCACGCAGTGGTTTCCCACCGCAAGCACCTCAAGGAGACCGAGCTCATCCAGGGCTCCGTCACCAACATCGACCACGAGAACCGCACGGCCGTGATTGCACCGGCCGACGGCGGCGAGCCGTTCGAGATCCCCTACCACGACGTCGTCGTGGCTGCGGGTGCCGTAACCCGCACCTTCCCCATCAAGGGCCTGGCGGAGTCCGGCATCGGCCTGAAGACCATCGAGGAAGCCGTTGCACTGCGCAACCAGGTTCTCTCCCTGATCGAGCTGGCCTCCACCGAGACCGACCCCGAACTGCGCAAGCGTCACCTGACGTTCGTTGTGGTCGGTGGCGGCTTCGCCGGCATCGAGACCATCGCCGAGCTCGAGGACATGGCCCGTGCGGCCGTCAAGATCAACCCCCGCGTCGAGCAGTCCGAACTGCGCTTCGTGCTGGTTGAGGCCATGGGCCGGATCATGCCCGAGGTCACCGAGAGCCAGGCGCTGTGGGTCGTCGAGCACCTGCGCGGCCGCGGCGTCGAGGTGCTGCTGAACACCTCCCTCGACAACGCCGAGAACAACAACCTCAAGCTCATCAACCTGCCGGACAAGTCCGTCGCCCAGGAATTCGATGCAGACACCCTCATCTGGACGGCCGGTGTCATGGCCAACCCGATGGTGCGCTCCACCGACTTCCCGATCGAGCCCCGCGGCCGCGTCTCCACCAACGTGAACCTGCAGATCACCGGCGAATTCGGCGTCATCCCGAACGCCTGGGCTGCCGGCGACGTTGCCGCCGTGCCGGATGTCACCGGCGGGCTGCCCGACGGTACCTGTGTTCCCAACGCCCAGCACGCGCTGCGCCAGGCCAAGCGCCTCGCGAAGAACCTGTGGGCCAGCCGCTTCAACAAGCCGCTGAAGGGCTACAAGCACAAGAACCTTGGCGCCGTCGCCGGCTTCGGCCAGTGGAAGGGCGTTGCCAAGATCATGGGCATCCAGCTCAAGGGTGCACCGGCCTGGCTGGCACACCGCGGCTACCACGGCCTGGCCATGCCCACCGTGGAGCGCAAGATCCGTGTCCTCATGGACTGGTTCGTCACCATGATCACGAGCCGCGACCTGGCCCAACTGGAAAACCTGCAGGCCCCGCGCAGCGCCTTCGTCACGGCCGCCACCCCGGCCCCGAAGCCCGCCGCCAAGCCGGCCGAAGCTCCGGCAGTTCCGGCCGCCGCCCCGGCAGCAGCCGAGGCCAAGCAGGACGCACCCGCTTCGAAGTAGTGAGCGCGCTCCGGCACGCACGACGGCGGTCCTCCCCACTTGCGGGAGGGCCGCCGTCGGCCGTTTAAGCCCAAACCCGGAACTGCCGGATTCGATGGTGCAGCTAGTGCGGGCCATGTGGGCCGGAGCCCGCAGGAGCTGCACCGCCGAACCGGGTATTCGGAGCCAGCGACCTCGGAATACACTGGGGCCATGATCATTCGACGCGAAACGGCCGCCGACAGGCCCGAAATCGAGGCCGTGATCGAGGCCGCCTTCCCCGAACCGGTGGAGGTGCGGCTGCTGCGGGAGCTGTTTGCCACCCGCGAATACATCCCCGAGCTCTCCCTGGTGGCCGAGGATGCGGACGGGCGCATCGTGGGCCACGTGATCAGCACCCGCGGCTGGATAGGGGAGACCCCGGCGCTGGGGCTTGGACCCATCGGCGTGCTGCCCGAACTTCAAGGCCAGGGCATCGGCTCGGCCCTGATGCGGGCCAGCATCGACGCCGCCACCGGGCTGGGCGAGCCGGCCATCGTGCTGCTGGGCAGCACCGAATACTACCCGCGCTTTGGTTTTGTCCCGGCCGACTCCGTGGGCATCATCTCTCCGGACCCGTCCTGGGGCTCGCACTTCATGGCGTTGCCGCTGCCGGGCTTCCACCCCGGCATTCGCGGGCATTTCAGGTACGCGGAACCGTTCAACGACCTCTGAACGGCGGTTTTTGCCACCCTCGCCGGGCTAGTAGTGTTAACCCGGCAGGACGCCACAACCGTCCTAGCGCCCCAGTAGCCCAATGGCAGAGGCAGTGGACTTAAAATCCATTCAGTGTCGGTTCGAGTCCGACCTGGGGTACCGCATATCGTGCAGCAGTGCCTGCGCAGGGAACCAAACTTAGCGGCCGTTCGTCCTTTATTGGTAGGGTTAGAAGACTATTTACCCCCTAATTTGGAGGAATCAGCACAATGGCACTTGGTGGAAACCCGGTCTTTGCCAACAACAAAAACTTCAAGGACTCCCCGGCTGTACAGCGCGGATACTTGAGCGCCGGCACGGACACCATGGCCGGAACCGGCCAGTTCTCGGCCGAGCAGTTGCAGGACCTGTACAACAAGCCCTCAGCAACCGCCGGGCAGACCGGCCGCATGACGTACGACGACGTCATCATCAAGACCGTGCTGACCCTGGCCC
Source organism: Arthrobacter sp. ERGS1:01 (assembly GCF_001281315.1). NCBI lineage: Bacteria > Bacillati > Actinomycetota > Actinomycetes > Micrococcales > Micrococcaceae > Arthrobacter > Arthrobacter sp. ERGS1:01. The sequence goes on from NZ_CP012479.1 coordinate 359,936, forward strand.
TGGTGCTGGCCGGCGCGGCCCTGGGCTGGATCGTTCCGGTCCTGATGCTTCCGGGCATGATCGTTGGCCTGGTGCTGGGCCTCGTGAACTCCTTCAAGAAGCAGCCCTCACCGGCGCTGATCCTTTGCTACGCCGCCTTTGAAGGCATGTTCCTGGGCGGCCTGTCGGGCTTCCTCGAAGGACTGTACCCGGGCATCGTGGTCCAGGCCGTGCTGGGCACCCTGAGCGTGTTCGTCGTGACCTTGGTGCTGTTCCGCAACGGCAAGGTCCGCGCCACCCCCAAGCTCACCCGCTTCTTCATCATCGCGATGGCCGGTTACGCGCTGTTCTCGCTGATCAACCTAGGCCTGATGCTCTTCGGAGCCACCAACAGCCCCTGGGGCATCAACAGCATGCACATCCCCGGCACGAACATCCCGTTCGGCCTGATCCTGGGCCTGCTCGCGATCGGCCTGGCCGCGTTCTCGCTGATCGTGGACTTCACCTCCATTGAGCAGGGCGTCAAGAACGGCCTGCCCGCCAAGTACTCCTGGACGGCCGCCTTCGGCCTGACCGTGACGCTCGTGTGGCTGTACGTGGAGATCCTGCGCCTGCTGGCCATCCTCCGCGGCAACGACTAGTCCCCAATCGCTCCCAGGCCTCGTGCCTCGGCCCGGGGCCCTCGCAATCGGGCCCCGCGGCATTGGGATCGCGTGGGCATTTGAGCCCACAGAATGACAAAACGGTCTCGACGGGCTCGACCACCGGTGGTCGAGCCCGTCGAGACCCTTTCGCGTTAACTCAGGTAGCTACGCGATCCGCCGGGCTCCCGGCGCGGGGGAGACGGCGAAGATGTCCGGAGCACTGAATCCGGAGCCGGCAAAGGCCGCCATGACGGCGTCGCGCACGGCGGTTTCAGCGGCAGCCGGGATCAGCGCAATCGCAGATCCGCCAAAACCACCACCGGTCATCCGGGCACCCAACGCGCCGTTGGCCAGGGCCGTGTCCACGGCCAGGTCCAGCTCGGGGCAGGAGATCTCAAAGTCGTCGCGCATGGAGGCGTGGCTTGCCGTGAGCAGCTCGCCGATCGCGGCCGGCCCCTCACTGCCCAGCACGGCAACGGTGTCCAGCACGCGCTGGTCCTCGGTCACGATGTGGCGCACCCGGCGGTACGTCTCGGCGTCGAGCAACCCGGCGGCCTCGGCGAGGTCCGCGGCAGCGACGTCGCGCAGGGCGGCCACGCCAAGCACCTCGGCGCCCAGCTCGCAGGACGCGCGGCGCGCCGCATATCCGCCCGTGGCGTGTGCGTGCGAAACCTTCGTGTCCACCACCAGGATCAACAGCCCGGAGGCGGCCAGGTCCAGCGGCACCAGGGTGGATTCCTGGGTGCGGCAGTCGAGGAACACGGCATGGCCGTCCGTGGCCAGCAACGACGCCGACTGGTCAAGGATGCCGGTGGGCGCACCGACCACCTCGTTCTCTGCCCGCTGGCCGACCAGGACCAGCTCGTTCGCGGACAGCGCGGCACCGCTCAGTTCGTTGAACGCCGACGCAACGGCGCACTCGATGGCGGCCGACGACGACAGCCCGGCCCCGGTGGGGACGGTGGAATGCAGGTACAGGTCGAAACCGCCGATCTTCACGCCCATCTGGCGCAGCACCCACACCACCCCCAGGGGGTAGGCGGTCCAGCCGGTCATGGTGTCGTGGCTGAGGGTGTCCAGATCCACCGTGACAACACCCTGGTTGCCGTAGCTGGAGAGCAGGCGCGCCGTGGAGTCGGTGCGGAGCCGCACCGCCACGCCGGCGGCCCGGTCGATGGCGAAGGGAAGCACAAAGCCTTCGTTGTAGTCGGTGTGCTCGCCAATCAGGTTGACCCGGCCGGGCGCGGACCACACGCCGTCGGGGGCATGGCCAAAGGCGGACTCAAACGCCGCCGAAATGGAGGCGGCGCTCAGGGATTCGGTCATGAGACGGAGACTTTCTTGGCAGTAGGGATGGGCAGCTCCGCGGACACGTCGCGCAGGACGGCTGCCGTTTGTTCCGGGGTGGTGTCGTTGATGAACGCGCCCATGGCGGCCTCGGATCCGGCCAGGAACTTCAGCTTGTCGGCGGCCCGGCGCGGGGACGTCAATTCCAGGTGGAAGCGGCCCGCCGGGCGCAGCAGGGAATCCAGCGGCGCCTGGTGCCAGGCGGCGATGTAGGGCGTCGGGGTGTCGTAGAGATTGTCGAGGCGGCGCAGCACGTCAAGGTACATGACGGCCAGCTCGTCCCGCTCCTCGCCCGTGAGTGCGGCAAAGTCGGGAACGTGGCGATGCGGGGTGATGTGGATTTCCAGCGGCATGTGGGCGGCGAAGGGCACATAGGCGCTAAAGTGCCGGCCCTGGGCCACCATGCGTTCGCCGGACTCGGACTCCCTGGCCACGATGGAGCCGAGCAGGGTCTCGCGGCCGTCGTGGGCATCGTAGAACGTGCGGGCGGCGGCGGCCATGACGGCGCTGCGCGGGGGAACATAGGAGTACGCGTAGATCTGCCCGTGCGGGTGGTGCAGGGTCACCCCGATGTCCTGGCCGCGGTTTTCAAACGGGAAGACCTGCTTGATCCCGGGCAGCGCACTGAGCGCCTCGGTGCGGTGCGCCCAGGCGTCAATCACGGTGCGGGCGCGTTCGGTGGACAGGGCGCCGAAGGACCCCGTGTGCTCCGGGGTGAACGCCACCACTTCGCAGCGTCCGAACGCGCGGTCCTTGGTGCCCCACTGTGGGAATTCGCCAATGGCGCCAACGGCCGGGCCCAGCGACGGGAAGCGGTTTTCAAAGACGGCCACGTCGTAGCTGGAACCGGGAATCTCGGACAGGTTGGCACCCGTGGTGGGGCACAGCGGGCACTGGTCGGCCGGGGGCAGATAGGTGCGCGTGTTGCGGTGCGCGGCAATGGCAACCCAATCGCCGGTCAGCGCGTCAAAGCGCAGCTCGCCGGTGTTCGCCTCCGAGCGCGGATCCAGGGGACGGGTGTCGACGGCGGAGTGATCGTGGACGCGGCCGCCGTCGTCGAAGTAGATCAGCTCCCGGCCATCGGCCAGTTGGGTGGTGGTGGCGATTGTCATGAAGTCTTCCTGCTTTGGGTTTGGGTCGAGGCGGCCGGTCCGGCGGATACCACGGTGAGCGTGGGGACCTTGGCGGCGAACAGCTCGCGGGTGGAGGCGCTGACGCCGTCGTCGGTGATGACGGTGTCCACGGCACTCAGCGGGGCAATGGTGGCCAGCGACCTGACCTGGAACTTGGTGCTGTCGGCCAGGACCACCAGGCGGCCCGTGGATTCGATGAACGCGGCGTTGGTCTCCGCCTCGAGCAGGTTGGGGCTGGTCAGTCCGCGGTCCGCGTCGATGCCGTGCACGCCCATGAAGCAAAGGTCGGTGTTCAGGCTGCGCAGGGCGCTGCGGGCCACGGGGCCCACGAGGGCCTCCGACGGCGTGCGTTCGCCACCGGTGACGATGACCTTGCAGTCGGAATTTCCCTGCTGCTGGTACAAAAGGTCCGCCACCTTCAGTGAGTTCGTCACCACGGTCAGGCTGCGGATCTGCTCCAGCTCGGCGGCCAGGTAAACGGCCAGTTGGTAGGTGGTGGTGCCGCCGGTCATGGCCAGGGTCATGCCCGGCTGGATCAGGGACAGTGCCTCGCGGGCGATGGCAAGCTTGGCGTCAAGCTCCTTGTCGACGTTCAGCAGGAAGCCCGGTTCCAGGGCGCTGAGCCGGGCCAGGCGCATGGCCCCGCCGTGGATCTTGCGGGCCAGGCCGTTCTGGTCAAGGGCCTCGATGTCGCGGCGGATGGTCATCTCGCTGACGTTCAGCGTGGCGGCGACATCGGCCACCCGCACCGCCTCATGGAGTTGAAGTTCCTTCAGAATCCGTGCCTGACGCTCCGGTGCCAACATGGGAAACCCCTACTCTGTGAACGATTAAAAACAATAGTTTCAAACAAAATCTTACATTAAGCGGACGGTTTTGGGGGTAACAAAGCTGTGAATTCGCGGAATCCGCGCACGCAAGAAGGTAGCGTAGGCACCATGAGCAGTTCGAACACCACGGAAGCGGGCCGGGCAGCGACCGGTCCACAGTTCACCCTGCGCCGTGGCGGAGCCGTCGCGATCATCGCCTCGCTGGCCGCCGGAATCCGCCACTATGAGCGCGACGGCGTGGAGTTGGTGGAAGGATACGACGCCGCCGCGATCGCCCCGGGCGCAGCAGGCATCACGCTGGCCCCCTTTGCCAACCGCGTCGACGGCGGCCTGTGGGAGCTCGACGGCGCCGCCCAGCAGTTGGACATCACCGAGGTGGCCCGGAACAACGCGATCCATGGCCTGCTGCGCAACACCGGCTACGCCGTGCTGGAGTCCTCCGAAGCCCATGTGCTGCTCGAGGCCGTCATCTACCCGCAGCACGGCTACCCGTTCCTGGCCCGGCACCAGGTCCGCTACGAGCTCACGGTAGAGGGCTCGCTGCGGGTGGCCCAGACCCTCTTCAACGACTCCGCCGCGAAGGCACCCTTCGTGCTGGGCGCGCACCCCTACTTCCGGATCGGCGATACCGCCCCCGCTGAAGTGCGGATCACGGTGGACGCCGCAACGCGGCTGGCCGCGACCGAGCGGATGATCCCCACGGACGCCGTGCCGGTGGACGGCAAATACGATCTGCGCGGCGGCCGGCCGTTGGGGGAGTCCCTCATGGACACCGCCTTCACCGACCTTGCCACGGACGACGGTGTCGCCCGGCACACGCTGTCCGCCCCGGACGGGCGCACCGTGAGCTTGTGGCACGACGCCACCGTTTCTTACGTCCACGTCTACGTCACTCCGGATTTCCCCGGCCGGAGCCTGGCCGTGGCCATGGAGCCGATGACGGGCCCGGCAAACGCCTTCAATTCCGGTGACGGCCTGCGCTGGCTGGAACCCGGTGCGGCGTTCACGATGAACTGGGGCATCGACTCCGAACTCGGCTAGTTTCCGCGCGGCCGGGCCGGTGGCGGACCCCGCGGACGGCCGCGCGAAAGCTGCCGTCCCGGACCCCTGCGGGGCTGCCAAAATGGACGCGGTTTTACGTATTTTTGCCCCATGGGGAAGTATTGGGTCATGACGCCCTCGCAGCAGGTACCAGAGCGCCCCCTAGCCACCGCACAACCGGGGGTCCCCGTTGGCATGCAAGTGGCCGGTGCCTGGGCCTGGCGGGTTGGCGTGATCCTCATCGTGGGAGCCATGCTGATCTGGCTGTTGAGCCAGGTGAGCCTGCTGATCGTCCCCATCATGGTTGCCGCCTTGTTTGCCGCCCTGCTCCGGCCCGTGGTGAACCGGCTGGCCAAGGCCGGGGTGCCGCGCGGACTGGCCGTGGCCGTCACGGAAGTCGGCCTCCTTGCCCTGGTGCTGGGCGGACTGTTCCTGGTGGGCCGGCAGATGGTTTCCGGCATCGCCGATCTGGGCAAGCAGGCAGTTACCGGCCTGATCCAGGTCCAGGACTGGGTCACCTCCGGCCCACTGGGCATCAGCAACGACCAAATCAGCAAGTACCTCCAGGACGCCCTGGACTCGCTGCAAAACAACAGCTCGACGATCTTCGCCAAGGTCTTGGGCATCGGCAGCGGCTTTGGGCATTTCACCGCCGGGCTGTTGCTGACGCTCTTCATCCTGATCTTCTTCCTGCTGGAGGGGACAAGATCTGGGCTTTCATCGTCCGCTTCTTCCCGCGCCGGGCCCGCCCCGCCGTGGACGGTGCCGGTCGCCGCGGCTGGCTGTCGCTGGGCAACTACGTGCGCGTGCAGATCCTGGTGGCCGCCGTTGACGCCGTCGGCATTGGTGCCGGCGCCGCGATCATCCAGGTCCCGCTGGCACTGCCGCTGGGCGTGCTGGTCTTCCTGGGATCGTTCATTCCGGTCGTAGGCGCCCTCGTCACCGGGGCTGTTGCCGTGCTGCTGGCCCTCGTGGCCAACGGCTGGGTCAACGCCCTGATCATGCTCGGGATCGTGTTGCTCGTCCAGCAGCTGGAAAGCCACCTGCTCCAGCCCTTCATCATGGGCCGGGCCGTGTCCCTGCACCCCGTGGCCGTCATCATGGCCGTCGCGGCGGGATCCACCGTCGCCGGCATCCTGGGCGCCTTGTTCGCCGTGCCCGTGCTGGCCGTGGCAAACTCCTTCATCCGCTATGTGGCCGGACGCGGTTGGGAACACGATCCCGAGCTCCCCGACGTCTACGGGCTGCCGCGCACCGTTCCCGAAGGCCCGACGGCGGACGGCCCCGCCCGCGACGATGCCGCCTCCGGTGGTTCCACCACAGCAGCACCGGCTCCCGGAGACACCGCCCCGGGGAGCCCCACCCGGGGCGAGCCCGACGGCGGACCCGGCCAGCCGGCGTCGTCCGCGCCCTAGCACAGCGGCACCCCACCAAATTTTTGCACCACCCGACACCCAGAGAAAGAGAAAAGCACCGTGAATGCAAGCAGCGAATTGCCCGTAACCCTTGCCGATGTTGAAGCAGCACGGGAGCTGTTGGCGGACATTACGGCGCTGACCCCCATTGAAAGTTCACGGGCGCTGGGGCGGATGACGGGCTCGGAGGTCTTCTTCAAGTGTGAGAACCTGCAGCGCGCCGGCTCCTTCAAGGTCCGCGGCGCCTACGTCCGCATGGCCCGGCTGACGGCCGAGGAACGCGCCCGCGGCGTGGTGGCGGCCTCTGCCGGAAACCATGCGCAGGGCGTCGCCGTGGCGGCCAAGGCGCTGGGCATCAAGGCCCGGATCTACATGCCCGTCGGCGTGGCCCTGCCCAAGCTTGCCGCCACCCGCGGGCACGGCGCCGAAGTGGTGCTGCACGGCTACAACGTGGACGAGTCGCTGGCCGAGGCCGAACGCTTCGCCAATGAAACCGGCGCCGTGTTTGTGCACCCCTTCAACAACGTGGACGTGGTCTCCGGCCAGGGCACCATCGGCCTGGAAATCCTCGAACAGGTGCCCAACGTCGACACCATCATCATGGGCGTTGGCGGTGGCGGCCTGCTCGCCGGGGTGGCCGTGGCCGTCAAGGCGCGCGCCAAGGAACTGGGCCGTGAGATCCGGGTGATCGGCGTGCAGGCCGAAAACGCGGCCGCCTACCCTCCCTCCCTGGCCGCGGACGCCCTGGTTCCGCTGAAAAAGGTCTCGACCATGGCGGACGGCATCGCCGTGGGCAGCCCCGGCCAGCTGCCGTTCTCGATCATCCGTGAACTGGTGGACGACGTCGTCACGGTCAGCGAGGATTCGCTGGCCCGCGCCCTGGTCTTCCTGCTGGAGCGCTCCAAGCTCGTGGTGGAGCCGGCCGGGGCCGTGGGCGTTGCGGCGCTCATGGAAGGCAAGATTGAAAACCCGGGCACGACGGCGGTGATCCTCTCCGGCGGCAACATCGACCCCATGCTCATGCTCAAGGTGATCCAGCGCGGTCTGGCAGCCGCGGGCCGTTTCATGACGGTGCGCATGATGCTCAACGACCGTCCCGGCTCGCTCGCCACGATCTCGCGCATCATCGCCGAGAACGACGCCAACGTCACCGGCGTGGACCACACCCGCGTGGGCGGCTCCATCTCGATGGGCGATGTCTCCATCACCGTGAACCTGGAAACCAAGGGCCACGACCACTGCGAACTGGTCCTCACCGCCCTGCGCGCCGAGGGCTTCCAACCCATCGTGGTGCACTAACCCGTACTTCCCGGCAGCGGTTCACCGCAGCGTGCCCGGCAGGACCCCTCCCACGGGCCCTGCCGGGAAAACGGCTTCCCTTTTTGCCCCCTGCAGTGAATACTTCAAACAGGCCAAGACCGGCCGGACATCAGAGCATAGGGGGACTTTATTTTGTTGATGACTACTTTGAGGCGTTCACGGCGCGGTTTGGCCGCGCTGTCGTTGGCCGGACTCCTCACAGCCACCGCCGGTTTTGCGGCCCTTCCGGCGGCAGCGAATCCGCTGCCGGCAGCCGACGCTACGGCCACCGCAAGCGATACGGCTACCGATATGGCAACAGATGCCGCGACCGCCACGGAAGCGGCCACTGATGCAGCCACCGACACGGCCACAGATGTAGCTACCGATTCGGCTACGGAGACCTCAACGGCCACCGACACTGCCACGGCCGAGCCGAGCGGGACGGCTGCCCCGGACCTTGCCGTCCAGGATGCCGGTGGCACCCTGCCCAGCCTGTCCTTCCCGACACCCGGGGCCCTGGTCTCGACCACGCAGGCCTTCAATGGCTCGGCACTGCCCGGGGCCACGGTTCGGATGCTCGACACCGCACACAATCCGGTCTGCACCACGACCGCGGATGAGTTTGGCAACTTCCAATGCATTCCCGGGAAGTCATTTGCACTGGGCCCGCTCACGCTGACCCCGTCCATGACCCCGACCGAGGGCGCAGCCGTCGAGGGCGATCCCGCCACCTGGACGGTCATTGCCTCTCCCGTCATCACGAGCCCCCAGGGCGGCGAGGCGATCGGCGACCTGCCGGTCTTCACCGGGACCGGTTACCCGGGCGCCGCCGTTGACATTGTGGGCGGACACAGCGGGCTCTCGCTGTGCTCGGCAAAGGTCGGGGCGGACGGCACGTTCAGCTGTCCCATGACCCGCAAGTTGCTCGTGGGCAGCCTTGACGTTTTCCCGGCACTGAACTGGGGACAGTTGGATTCGGTGAGCGGGATGATGATCACCGTGGACGTGCGGGTCACCCCGAAGATCACCAGCCCCGTCGATGGCGGCACCATGCCCGCCTCTCCCATGATTGAAGGCGTCGCCGGGGCGTTCTCCACGGTGACCATCCTGGACGAGAACGGCAAGACCGTGTGCACGGTCAAGGCCGACGTCAAGGGCGCTTTTTCGTGCGTCGCCGCGGCCGATTTCAGCCCGGGCAGCCATTCGCTGACTCCGGTGCAGACAAGTTTGTCCGGCGTCGCCAACACCGGCACCACGGTCCACGTCACCGTGGCCGGCGCCCCGGCGGCAGTCGTGCCGACGACGGCCGCCGCCGCTCCGAGCGCTAGCCCCTCGGCACCGGCCGTCGTCGAGGTTGCCGTGGCCGGCAGCCTGGCCAACACCGGCGCCAACGGCGTTGCCGCGGCCGGGCTTGCCGCCGGGACGCTGCTGCTGGCCGGCGCCGGCGCCCTGCTGATGCTCCGCCGTCGCACGCGCACGCACTAGGGGAGTTAAACCAAAAGTTCCCGCGCTCGGCGCCCGAAGAAATCGGGTGCGGAGCGCGGGAACTTTTGTTTAAGCGTTGGGGGTCTTAGCCCTGGTACGGCGTGGCGGAGAGGATCTCCACGTCGATGGTGCGGCCGTTGGGGGCGACGTAGCTGAGCTTGTCGCCGATCTTGTGGCCCATGATGGCCGCGCCCAGCGGGGAACGCTCGCTAAAGACGTCCATGTCGTCGGCGCCGACTTCGCGGCTGCCCAGCAGGAACGTGGTTTCGTCGCCCGCGATCGTGGCGCCCACCACCATGCCCTGTTCCACAATGCCGTCGTCGGCCGGCGATTCACCCACGTGGGCGTCGCGCAGCAGTTCGGTCAGCTGGCGGATGCGGGCCTCGATCTTGCCCTGCTCGTCCTTGGCCGCGTGGTAGCCGCCGTTTTCCTTCAGGTCACCTTCGGAGCGGGCCTGTTCGATCTTGCTGACGATTTCGGCACGGCCGGGGCCGGAAAGGTGCGTCAGTTCAGCCTGGAGACGATCATAGGCTTCCTGGGTCAGCCAGGCAGCGGACGCACTGTTAGTGGTAGGCACGGAGTTCTCCTCGAATGTACATAAAAAGCAAAGACCCCGCTAACGGCGCTTCCAGTGATGGTCCACGGCCGGCGGTCACATCGATCGATGCGCGCCATCCGGGCAAGGAACCATCGCAGGTTGACCCAGCGGGGAAAAGATAATAATTGACAGTTTAGTCAATAAGACGGATAAACCCAAGAATCACATGTGGCGCGTGTTACGTCCCGGGCACAATCCAGCAGCTGTCCACGACTCCCGTGACGGCCAGGGAGTCGGTGCGGACCTCGCCGCGGACCGTCGTCGTGCGGCCGTTGTCGTCGCCGGTACCGGTGCCGTTGGGACCCACGGTGAGGACGTTCCAACCCACCACGGCGAAGGAGGAATTCAGAGCCTGGATGGCGCACTGCGCCGTGGCTCCGGGGTCCTTGGTGATGGCCACATCCACCGTGGTCATAGTGGGATCCGCCACTTGGTAGCTGATCAGTTTTTGGTCCACGCCCGTGTTCCCGCCCAGTGTGGCCCACAAAATCCAGACCAAACCCACGAGGCCGAGTGAGGACAGCCAAATTATTTTGGCTTTTTTGGAGAGCGCTCGCTTGGGCGTGCCGTATCGATTGGCTACGCTGGTAGCTGCTGGAGAATCAGAATTTGTCACTGCATCCACTGGTGTCTTGTTCCGCGGTTGCGCCGCGGGCTGGCCGCCCCGTGAACGGGGCATCGGACAAGGTCAAGTTTAGCGTTCATTCCGGCTTACATTTTTTCGCAGGTACTGACCAAAGAATCGAAGGTAGCCGACGTGACCGTCAACCAGGGGCACTCCGCCGAACCGCTCCGCCTGCTGGCGGTCCACGCCCATCCCGATGACGAGGCCAGCAAGGGTGCCGCCATGATGGCTTCCTACGTCGCAGCAGGGGACCGCGTCATGGTGGCCAGCTGCACGGGCGGCGAACGCGGAGGCATCCAGAATCCCGCCATGGAGGGCGACGCCCACTCCCTGCGCGACATGGGTGGCGCCCGCCGGCTGGAAATGGCCCGGGCAGCTGAGATCCTGGGCATTGAGCACCAGTGGCTGGGCTTTACCGATTCCGGCCTGCCCGAGGGCGATCCGCTGCCCGCCCTGCCGGCCAACTGCTTTGCATTGAAGCCGTTGGAAATCGCCGCGGCGCCGCTGGTGCGCCTGGTGCGCCGTTTCCGCCCGCACGTGATTGTCTCCTACGACGAAAACGGCGGCTACCCGCACCCGGACCACATCATGGCCCACAAGGTGACGGTGGAGGCCTTCCACGCTGCCGGCGATCCCGAACGCTACCCGGAGGCGGGCCCGGCCTGGGAGCCGCAGAAGCTGTATTACGACCTGGCGTTCAACCCGCAGCGATTCCGGGCCCTGCACTTTGCGCTGGAGGAGGCCGGGATTGCCTCGCCGTACGCGCAGCGCCTGGCGGCCTGGCTGGAAGCCGACTCCGAGGGCCACACCCCGCCGGCCGGCACCCACCCCACCACCACTCAGGTTGACTGCGGTGAGTTCTTTGAAAAGCGTGACGACGCCCTGCGCGCCCATGCCACCCAGGTTGACCCGGAGGGATTCTTCTTCGCCGTCAGCCCCGATATGCAGCGCAAGGTCTGGCCGTGGGAGGACTATTCGCTCATTGAATCCCGCGTACCCACCTCGTTCCCAGAAAACGATCTGTTTGCTGGCTTACGATAGGTAGTGGACGTTTCCCGGAGCCACCTTCCCTGCCGGGATGAAACGAAAGACGAATTGTGCATTCACTGATTTTGATCGCCGCCAACACGCCCGTACCGACCCCCTCCCTGCAGGCGGGGCTCACGGACGATCAGGTGGGCCCCGGATTCCTGGGCTTCCTGGCCATGGCCTTCATTGTCGCGATCATGTTTTTCGTGATCCGCGACATGGTCAAGCGCGTGCGGCGCGTCCGCTACCGTGCCCAGGTTGAAGAGGCCCACACGGGCGGTTCGCACGGCCCCGACGCCGAGTACATGGGCATTCCCATCAGGAACGACGACGTCCCCGCCTCGTTCTCGGGCGGCGCACCCCTGGGCCCGGTTTCCGTGGCCGATCCGGACACGGACAAGTCCTAGGCTCCACCGATGAATCGGCTTGCCGGCGAACCGAGTGCCTACCTTCGCCAGCATGCCGGTAATCCCGTCAATTGGCAGCCCTTTGACGACGCCGCCTTTGCCGAAGCACGCGAACGCAATGTTCCGGTTTTTTTGTCGGTCGGCTACGCCGCCTGCCACTGGTGCCACGTCATGGCACATGAATCCTTTGAGGATCCGGCCATTGGCGCTTACCTGAACAGTAACTTTGTCGCCATCAAGGTGGACCGGGAGGAACGCCCCGACGTCGACGACGCCTACATGGCGGCGACCCAGGCGTTGAGCGGCGAGGGCGGATGGCCCATGAGTGTCTTCCTGACGCCGCAGGGCCAGGCGTTCTACGCCGGCACCTATTTCCCACCCCGCCCCGTGACGGGCAGGCCGTCGTTTCGGCAGGTGCTCGAGGCCGTGACAGATGCGTGGGAAAGCCGACCGGAGGAAGTCCTCTCGACGGCCCGGGCGCTGTCCCTGGCGCTGGCCGACCCGCTCTGGCGGGTCCATACCGGGGCCCCGGCGTCCGCGGATGCGGCCATTGCACCGGGCGCAGGTAACCCCGAGGACTGGGCGGATTCGCTCGACGTACTGGTGCCGGCCGCCGTTGCCGCGATGGTCCACGCCGAGGATCCCGTCCACGGCGGGTTTGGCCAGGCCCCTAAATTCCCGCCGACCCCGGCACTGGAGTTCCTGATCCGGCACGCCGCCCGAGGGCGCGGAGAATCGTCTCACACAGCCCGCGGTCTGGCCGGGCGGACGTTGGGCGCCATGGTGAATTCGGCACTTTTCGATCGGCTGGGCGGCGGTTTTGCCCGGTACAGCGTCACCGCCGACTGGTCCGAACCGCACTACGAGAAAATGCTTTACGACAATGCCGGGCTCCTGCGGGTCCTGGTGCATTGGATCCGGCTCGACGCGGCGGTTGCCGGCCCGCCCGGCCCGGCCGGCAGTTCCGCGGCCATTTCCACAAGTATCTCCCCGGGCGATGCGCGGCAGGCTGCCGAACTCACGGTCGGTTGGCTGCTGAACGAGCTTCGCCTGCCCGACGGCGCCTTTGCCTCCTCCCTCGACGCGGACACCGTGATCGACGGGGTCCACCACGAAGGTGCCAGCTACCTGTGGGCGTCCTCGGAGCTGCTCGAGGCGGCCAGGCAGCTGGCGCCGGCCGACGGCCTTGACGCAAGCGAACTGGCTGCCCGGGTGGCAGGGTTTATGAACCTTCCGGCGACGGGTGCACCCGGACCGTTCCACCCCGGTCGCGAACTGACCGGGGCCGAACGCACCCTATGGCGGCAGCTGCGTCCCGCGCTGACGACCATTCGAGGAGGCCGGGCCATGCCCGCCCGGGATGACAAAGTGGTCGCAGCCTGGAACGGCATGCTGCTGGCCGCCCTGGCGGAAGCCGCCATGGTGCTGGAGCGGGCAGATTATCTGGCGACCGCCGTCGAACTGGGGACGTACCTGCGGCGCGTCCACTGGGACGGCGCCACCCTGCGCAGGGTGTCCCACCACGGCGAACCCCGGGGGATTGAGGGCCTGCTTGAGGACTATGCGGCCTGCGCGGACGGATTCTTCGCCCTTTACGCCGCGACGGCGGACTCCCAATGGTTCGATTTCGCGGGCACCCTCGTGGATGCTGCGGGGCGGTTCCTGAAGGACGGAAGCGTGGCCAGCAGCGCCGGGGAGCAGCCCGCCATGGCCGGCGCTCCGGCGGGTGCCCGTTTCGCCGACCCCTTTGACAACGCCACCGCCAGCCCCGTGGCCTTGTTGGCCGACGTGATGGTCACTGCCTCGGGATACACGGGATCTGCGGAGTCCCGCCGGCTGGCCGAAAACCTGCTCGGTTCCTTGCCGGAGCTGGTCCGGCGGGCCCCGCGATCTGCCGGCGGGATGCTGGCCGTTGCCGAAGCCATGACGGCCGGGCCTGCAGAGGTGGCCATTGTGGGCGAGCCGGGGCCCGACAGGGACGCCCTGGTTCGCCGAGCCTGGGCCTCGCCGTCGCCCGGGATGGTCATCGCCGTGTGGGACGGACACGGCACGCCTCCCGTGCCGTTGCTTGAGGGACGCGCCCCTACAGGCGGTTCGCCCGCCGGCACCTCTTCCGGCCCGGCCTTGGCGTACGTGTGCCGCAACATGGTGTGCGCCAGACCCGTGGCGGCGCCCGCGGACCTGGACGCACTGCTGTCCGGGCGGTAATTCGCTCATCCCGCATCCGTTTCAGCCTCCGTGCCGGCCGGCGCCCCGGCTCTTGGATATCCGTGATGGTAGGTGTTGCGACGGGCCCGTCCAGTGGGATCGAGCAAGGGTGGCGGGGTGAAAAACGGTATCCCGTCGACCATGGCGACTTGCCAGTCACTGCCGTGGAGCAGGTGATGGTGCGGGGTGCAGAGGAGCACACCGTTCTCGAGGGACGTTTCGCCGCCGTCCTTCCACGCGATGATGTGGTGGGCCTCAGTCCAGGGCGCCGGGCGCGTGCAATCAGGAAAGGCGCAGCCCATGTCGCGGGCCACGAGGATCTTGCGTTGGGCCGCGGTGAACAGGCGCCGGGTACGGCCGACGTTGATGATCCGCTGCCCCTTGCCGAAGGTAATTTCCGTGATCTCGGCATCGCAGATGAGTTCCTCGAAGTCGGCCAGTGGGGAAGGGCCACAGTACGGGGCAAGGGCGGTGCCCTTGCCGTTGCTGAGATCTTCACGGGCGATGGTGATAAACACCTGGGGCTTGAGCCCACCATTCAAGGGCAGTTTGCCTGTGCGGGCCGCGAGCTTGATGCAGTCGATCATGCCGTCGAGGAGCCGCTGGCCGTGGGTGCGACGGTCTTTTACCGCCGGATCGATGCCGGCAGGCGCTATCGGATCAAGGCCCGGCAACTCCGCGTCGGAGCCGGGTTCCGGAATGCTGATGCCATCCACCCGGTGCGGCCACGCAGGCTCGGTTTCGGGGGCGGTGGCCGGCTGTGCCTTGGCCGTGGTGAGCGGTATTCCACGCATCAGCCGGTCATTGATGTCCGCATGGTCGCGCGGGTTGGTGGCCTGCCCGATGCCTGCCATCATCTGCTCGTACTGGGCAAGCGTCAGATGCCCGTCGAAGTGCACCAGACCGCGGCGGGCACGGCGGAAGAAGATCCCTTGCTTGGCAAGGAGTTCGCCGTCGGTGGGCTGTTGCCCGTCGGGGTCCAGTAGGTTCACGGCCCGGACGCCCACACGGTGCAGGAAGTCGGGGGCCTGGTCCCGGGCGTACTCCGTGAGCGTCTCCTCCAGTTCGGTGACCATACCGGGGTCAATGCGGCCGGCATTGGCGAGGTGGGCGGCGTCGTCGGTGAAAGCCGACACGATCAGGGCCTGCTCGGCGGACAGCTGCCCGCCGAAGAACGCGGTGCCCAAGGCCGGCTGGCGCGGCGGTGCCAGGACGGGGCCAATGGCATCCGGGACGGGCAGGAGGTGTTCGGCCAGGCGCATGCGCCGGTAGGCCTCGGCCTTGCCAAGCTTCAGGGTTGCGACGAGCATGCCGGCCGGATCCGTGACCCCCTTGGCGGTGAAGCGTCCGGCGCGGGTCCGCGTGGCCAGCTCGCCGGCGGCTTGAACCAATACGCCCTGCAGAAAATGGTTGAGGTGCTCGGCCGTTTGGGCCCAGGCCACAAGTTCACGGTCCGGCAGCGAGCCAAGTTCAAGGCCCAGGGGAGTGGCTGCGACAGGTTCTCCCGCGCGGGTGCCGGGGTGGTCTCCAAAGTCGGCGCCGGAGCCGTGCGAGGCCGCCCTGGCCAGCGCCTCGGCAAGGTCCAGGAGCCGGTGAATGTGATCACCGGCGCTGTTGCCGTGCCGTGTGGAGCCGGGGCTTCCCGGCATCCTTGCCGTTGCTTCCATGCCTTAATTTTAGGCGGGACCGCCGACATTTTTCGGGTAATAATCGAAGATGTGGGCAACACTCGAACTAGGTGACGGTGTGGAGGAATAACGGTGTCGGCCCGAAATTTGGCACTCCGGCAAGCAATCCCGGCAAGCAGTCCCCGTAGTCAGGCGCTAAGCAAACACGGCAAGCGCAACGGCCACGAACTGCGCCGCGAATCCGGCCACGGTGAGCGCGTGGAACAGTTCGTGGAAGCCAAAGTGCCGGGCGCTGAAGTTTGGTTTCTTGATGCCGTAAATGACGGCGCCGGCGATGTAGAACGCACCGCCCAGGCAAATCAATATGGTGGCGAGGGTGTCGGCGGCCCAAAACTGGGGCAGGAAGAACAGCGCCGTCACGCCTAGCAGCACATAGATGGGGACGTACAGCCATCGCGGTGCCCCCACCCACAGCACCCGGAACAGCACGCCGCCCACGGCGCCGGACCAGATGAGCCACAGCAGCAACGTGGCCGTGGACCGGGGCAGCAGCAGCGCCGACAACGGTGTGTAGGAACCGGCGATGACCAGCATGATGTTGCTGTGGTCAAGGCGTTTGAGGAGGATCTTGGTCCGCGGCGTCCAGTTGCCGCGGTGATATAGCGCGCTGGTGCCAAAAAGCATGACGCCCGTAAACGCGTAGATTGCGGTGGTAATTTTGGCGTCCGTGCCCGGCGCCAGCAGGACCAGGAGGGTTCCGGCAATCAATACCAGGGGAGCGGTTGCCGCGTGCAGCCAGCCGCGCCAGCTGGGTTTGTGATCGGCGGGCAGGGTGCTCGTCATAGCCATGAGCATAACTTAGCCAGCGGTATGTTACTAGCGGGTAACAAGCGGTTGGGGTCCGGCTGTCAGGAATCCGCGGCACCGGCGGGTAATCTAGGACTAGCAATTTTCCCCGGCCTCCCGGCCACTGTCCGCAAAGGTTTGGTGCACGCTGATGCAGTTGTTTGCCAGGCCTGTCCGGATGCCCGCGGCGCTGTACAACTACTATGAACATCGCCTCACCAAGTCCCTCGACCTGAGCACGGTGCCCCGGCACATCGGCGTCATGGTGGACGGCAACCGCCGCTGGGCCAGGCAGTTCAACGCCCCCACCAGCGAGGGCCACCAGGCCGGCGCCGACAAGATCCTGGAATTCCTTGATTGGTGCCAGGACCTGGGCATCAAGGTGGTCACGCTCTACATGCTCTCCACCGACAACATGAACCGCTCGCCCGAGGAACTCGACGAGCTCATGGGCATCATCGCCAACACCCTTGACCTGCTCGACGCCGACGCCGACATCAGCGTCCATGCCATGGGCGCCCCCGAGCTGCTGCCCAGCTACCTGGCCGACCGCCTCTCCACGCTGACCACCCGGGTCCCCGCCAAGGAACGCATCCACGTCAACATGGCCATCGGCTACGGCGGCCGCCGGGAGATCGTCGACGCCGTTCGCGAGCTCCTGCACGACGCCGACGGCGCCGGCCGGTCCATGGCCGAGGTCGCGGACGGCCTCAGCGTCGACGACATCTCCAAGTACCTATACACGCGCGGCCAGCCCGATCCGGACCTGGTGATCAGGACCTCCGGCGAACAACGGCTGTCCGGCTTCCTGATGTGGCAAAGCGCCTACAGCGAGTTCTATTTTTGCGAGGCCCTCTGGCCCGCGTTCCGCAAGATCGACTTCCTGCGCGCCCTGCGCGACTACGCCGGCCGCAGTCGGCGCTTCGGCAGCTGACCCACAAAACCGGGGCACCGGCGTCGAACATCGAGTGTTTACCCAAAGGACACCGGACGCGCGCGCAAAAGATGCATCACAGCCACCCAAAACGGCGTAGGTTAGGCACTAACGGAGGGCAACTCCGCTCGCCGTACCGATGAATTTCCGGGCGTGGCACTGACCCGGAAGGCTGGAGCCGACGTGGTTGAGATGACGCAATTGGGGCAGGATTCGCAGCGGACACAAGGTGGTGCGGGGCTAAAACTGCGCACCTACATCATTGACACCTCGGTGCTGCTTTCGGATCCACGGGCCATCATGCGATTTGCCGAGCATGAGGTGGTTGTGCCGATCGTGGTGATTTCCGAACTCGAAGCCAAACGGCACGATCCCGAGCTCGGGTATTTTGCCCGGACCGCGCTGAGGTTGCTTGATGACCTCCGCACCAAACACGGCGGCCTGGCCACGCCCATCAGCCTGGGCACCGAGGGCGGGACGTTCCGGGTGGAACTGAACCATGTCTCCGCCGACGTATTGCCGGCGGGAATCCGCGGAACCGACAACGACTCCCGGATCCTGGCGGTGGCCAAGAACCTTGCGAATGAAGGCAAGGACGTCACGGTGGTGTCCAAGGACGTGCCCATGCGGGTGAAGGCGTCCGCCATGGGCCTGGCCGCGGACGAGTACCGCAACGAGCTGGTGCAGGATTCCGGCTGGACCGGCGTGGCTGAAATCGAGGTGACCGAGTCGGAGATGGCCGCCCTGTACAACCATGACGCCGTCGCCGTCCCCGAGGCATCGATCCTGCCCACCAACACGGGGCTGGTGTTGACCAGCAACCGCGGCTCGGCCCTGGGCCGGGTGGGCGCCGACCAGCAGGTGCGCCTGGTGAAGGGCGACCGGGAGGTGTTTGGCCTGCACGGGCGTTCCGCCGAGCAGCGCCTGGCCCTGGACCTGCTGATGGATCCCGACGTCGGCATCGTGTCCCTGGGCGGCCGCGCCGGCACGGGCAAGAGCGCCCTTGCACTGTGTGCCGGGCTCGAAGCCGTGCTGGAACGCAACGAGCACCGCAAGGTGGTGGTGTTCCGGCCGCTGTACGCCGTGGGCGGGCAGGAACTGGGCTACCTGCCCGGCTCCGAGAGCGAAAAGATGAACCCCTGGGCGCAGGCCGTCTTCGACACCCTGGGCTCCGTGGTGAGTGACCGCGTCATGGACGAGGTCATGGAACGCGGGCTGCTGGAGGTGCTGCCGCTGACGCACATCCGCGGACGTTCCCTGCACGACTCGTTCGTGATTGTCGACGAGGCACAGTCGTTGGAGAAGAACGTGCTGCTGACGGTCATGAGCCGGATCGGGCAAAACTCCAAGATTGTCCTCACCCACGACGTCGCCCAGCGCGACAACCTCCGGGTGGGCCGGCACGACGGCGTGGCCGCCGTCGTCGAGACGCTCAAGGGGCACCCGCTCTTTGGCCACGTCACGCTCACCCGTTCGGAGCGCTCACCCATCGCCGCCCTCGTGACGGAGATGCTGGAGCGGGCCGAAATCTGACCCGCCGAGGGGCCCCAACAGGACCCGCGGGCGCGTTTCCTGTTGGGGCCCTCGCGGCTTGGATTCTTATGAGTGCGGGCCCAGGTCCCAGGGGATGTGGGCCCGCACGTCCGTCAGGCCCATGCTGACCTCCTCGAAGAGGTCATCGAGCATGTACTCGTCAATGCCGCGGATCAGGATCGCATGCCCGGCACCGGCCGTTTCCCCGTCCAGTGACCGGCTCGCCACGCACACCGCCGTTTCCAGGTCGATCCGCACGGCCGTCCGTCCCGGGTAGAGCAGCGGGGCGGCGGGGAACAGCGGGGTGTAGGACGGGTTTGGCGTCAGGATCGCATCCATTGCGGTCCGGCCGTTGTGTTCCACCATGCTGATGGCCTCGACCTCGGCGACGTTGGCAAACGGCACCTCCAGCGGGACGGGTCGTTCGCCGGCCAGCTCCGCGGGGTCCAGCGCTGCGGCAAAACGTCCCGAGCCGAAGGCTGGTTCGCCGTACAGGGCCTCGGGGCGGCGCACCACATAGCCGTTCCCGTCCTTGACCGGGTTGGCCATGGTGGGCGGGAGCAGCCACGGCTTGCGGTTGCCGCTGATGAACAGCGAGTCCTTGGAATTGTTGATCTTCGTGGTGCTGGCCAGCAGCAGGCCATCGAGCGTTTCGACCCGCAGGGCTCCGGGGCGGCGCACCCAGCAGTTCATGGCGGCCACCTCCGACGCCGGAATCAGGCGCTCCGCGGAGCGCCTCCCGGGCTCACTGGGGGCTTCGCCGGCCTCCCGAGTTGTGTCCCAGACGGACTCGCCGGCGGCGTCCGGATCGTGGCGGCGCAGTTCAAAACGCAGGCTCTGCCAGCGCCAAGGCGAGGACCTGCACAGGTGGCGAAATGTATCCGGAGTGAGCAATTGGCCGGTCATATCCACAGCTTACGCCGGAGCCTGCACGGACGTGCCCACGTCGTCCCGCCATGGCGTAGCATCACGCCTATGGTCACACGACTGGCGGATTTGTGGGAGCTGAACCCCCTGGCGCTTTATTGCGCGCTCGGGGCGTGTGCGTACCTGCTGTACCTGGCCGTGGTGCTCAGTATCATCGATATCCGCACCCACAAGCTGCCCGATCGTCATGTGCTCCCGGCCTATCCCGTGGCCGCGCTGCTGCTGGGCCTGAGCGCGGTGCTGGCCGGCGTTCCCGTGCACCTGCTGCGCAGCATCGGGGGAGCGGCGGCCGTCGGCGGCCTCTACTGGATCCTGTGGGCCGTCCACCCGGCCGGCATGGGGTTTGGCGACGTCAAGCTTGCCGGCGTGCTGGGGCTGTATTTGGGATTCCTGAGCTGGCACCATGTGCTCCTGGGTGCCGCAGCCGGGTTCGTGGTGGGCGGCCTGTGGGGCGTGGCGCTCATCGTTGCTCGGCGGGGCACGGCCAAATCAAGCATTCCGTTTGGCCCGTCCATGATGACCGGTGCGCTGGCGGCCATGCTCCTGCTGCCCGCGTAGCCGGGTGCGGGCTGAGTCAATTCAAGCCCCGCTAGGCTGGAGGCATGGGCACACCGGAATTCATCGTCAACCTCCGCAACAAGATCGGCCACGACCCCCTGTGGCTGCCGGGCGTGCGCGGAGTGGTGTTTGACGAACACGGCCGCGTGCTGCTGGGCGAGCGCTCCGACACCGGCGGTTGGGCCCTCATCACCGGCATCCTGGAGCCCGGCGAGGAGCCGGGCCCCGGCATGTTGCGGGAAATCCTGGAGGAGACGGGCGTGGTTGCCGAGATCGAGCAGCTGCTGGGCCTGGCCGCCGTCGGCCCCGTGACGTTCCCCAACGGGGACGTGTGCGACTTCCTCAACGTCGAATTCATCTGCCGCAAGGTCAGCGGTGACGCCCGCGTCAATGACGACGAATCGACCGCCGTGGGCTGGTTCGCCGTCGACGAGCTCCCGCCTTTGCGCCCCGGGCACCTCGCCTGCATCCAGCGGGCCCTGGCGTTCGACGGCGAGCCGCACTTCCAGCGCTGATCCCCACCCGCCGGCCCGCAAAATTGCTGGCGCAATTTTCCGGGAACCTGGCGGGCGTGGGCCCAACCACCCGCCGGCCCGCAAAATTGCTGGCGCAATTTTCCGGGAACCTGGCGGGCGTGGGCCCAACCACCCGCCGGGCTGATGCCCCCGCAAAAAAGGACGGCGCTTGCGCATTCGGACGGCGTTAGACCACCGGCCGAAAGCGCGAACGCCGTCCTTTTCCCAACCGGGGATCCCCGAATCGGCCGCAGCACGCAAAAGGCGCGTGCCGGCGTCGGACTTTTCAGTACGACGGCGGCACGCGCCCTCAAGGGTGCAAGGCTACTTTTCGGCCGGTTCCCCGGAGTCTTCCTTCTCCAGCAACAGCGTGTCCGTGCCTTCGGCATCCAGGGCGGCGGCCGGGGAAGGGGTGCCGCCCAGGCGTTCGGCCTCGAGGCGCTCGGCCTCCTCGCCGCCAATCGCCTCGCCACGGGCCACCATGCCGGAGGTGTCCGACAACGGGATGACCTTCATGGTCAGGGCCAGGATCAGCGCCACCACCATGAACGGGATCAGGTACCAGAACACCGGAGCCAGGGAGTTGGCGTAGGCGTTGATGATGCCGTCACGGATGGCCGCGGGCAGCTGCGCCATGGCCTGCGGGTCCAGCGACGACGTCGAGTTCTGCGCCTGCTCCGGGTTGGCACCCGCGGCGGCGAAGACATCCTTCAGGGACGTGGCCAGGCGTGTGGTGAACATGGCGCCGAAGACGGCAACGCCCAGGGCCGAACCCACTTCGCGGAAGTAGTTGTTCGTGCTAGTCGCGGTACCGATCTGGCTGGCCGGAACCGAGTTCTGCACCACGAGCACCACAACCTGCATGATGCAGCCCAGGCCCGCACCGAACACGAACAGCTGGGCGCAGATGACCCAGATCGGGGTGTCGGCGGTCAGCGTGGTCATCCACCACATGGTGATGATGGTCAGGACGGAGCCCACGATCGGGTAGATCTTGTACTTGCCGGTCTTGGACATGCGGATACCGGAGTAGATGGACGTACCCATCAGGCCCACCATCATCGGCAGCATCAGCAGGCCGGATTCGGCGGCCGAGGTCCCGGCGGACATTTGCAGGAACGTCGGCACGAACGCCAGGGCGGCGAACATGCCCATGCCCAGCACGAAGCCGATGGCCGTGGAATTCAGGAAGATCGGGTTCTTGAACAGCGACAGCGGGATGATCGGATCCTGTGCCCGGGACTCGGTGAAGATGAAGAGCGCGACGGCGGCGATCAGGCCCGCACCCCATGTCCACGTCACGATGGAGGTCCAGCCGTCGGTCTTGCCGCCAAAGTCGGTGAAGAAGATCAGGCAGGTGGTGGCGATGGACAGGAACAGCACGCCCATGTAGTCGATCTTCTTCTCCGCCTTCTTATTGGGCAGGGTCAGCGTGAAGAACGCGATTACGAAGGCGATGATGCCCACGGGGATGTTTATGTAGAAGCACCATTCCCACGTCAGGTGGTCCACGAAGTAGCCGCCCAGCAGCGGGCCGGCGACGGCGGCGAGGCCGAAGATGGCGCCCAGCGGGCCCATGTACTTGCCGCGCTCATTGGCGGGAACAATGTCGGCGATGATGGCCTGCGAGAGGATCATCAAACCGCCGCCACC
This sequence comes from Arthrobacter sp. ERGS1:01, assembly GCF_001281315.1. Lineage (NCBI taxonomy): Bacteria > Bacillati > Actinomycetota > Actinomycetes > Micrococcales > Micrococcaceae > Arthrobacter > Arthrobacter sp. ERGS1:01. The sequence goes on from NZ_CP012479.1 coordinate 382,573, forward strand.
CAGGCCCTGGATGGCACGGAAGATCACGAAGCCCCAGAAGTCGGTGGCGAAGGCACAACCGATGGACGCGAGCGTGAAGATGGCGATCGCGGCCAGGAAGAGGTTGCGGCGGCCCAGGACGTCACCGAACTTGCCGTAGATGGGCATCACGATGGTGGTGGCCAGCAGGTAGGCGGTGGTGATCCAGGTCTGGTGCTCCACGCCGCCCAGCTTGCCCACGATGGTGGGCATGGCGGTGGAAACAATTGTCTGGTCGAGGCTGGAGAGCAGCATCCCCGCGATGAGCGCGGAGAAGATGATCCAAATTCTCTTTTGGGTCAGCAGGAGCGGTTGCCCTGCCTTGATGGCTGTACTCATGAAGCCCCTTTGGCGGATAAGTGCGAATAAACGAAGAATTGGTGGACCGAGGCAAGATCGTCGGAGAGGATTTCGCGGTAGCTGCGCGTGTTGTGTTCCGAGAAGAAGGTCTGGCTGGACCGGCGGGTCAGGGCGCCAAATACGTTGGCGGCCAGGAGTGCCACGGGGTCCTCCAGGGGCAGGCCCTCGCGTTGGGCGATGAGGGAGGCGAACTCGTGTTCGCGGGTGACGGCGCTGCCCATCATCTTCATCATGAGTTGCGGCTCGACCTTCATCGCGGCGAGGAGGTCGTGGAGGTGCTCCCGGGTGAAGTCCATTTCGTCCACCATGGCGCAGGTGAGCTCGAAAAGATCGCGCAACAAGGTGGTGGTGAGCCCGTTGGGTCCGCGCTCGGCTCCGGATTCGACGCCGGCGCCGGCCAGGAAGACGTTCATGGCGTCGGCGGGGAACTCATCCAACAGGTGCCCCACGATGGCGTCTTCCTTGGACGGGAAGTAGTTGAAGAAGGTGCGGCGGGAGATACCGACCTCCTCGCACAGCTGCTCAATGGTGAAGCCGTTGAGGCCTTTTTGGGCAGTGGCCAGCCGGGCCGCCGTGGTGATGGCGGATCGGGTTGCCTCACGTTTGCGGGCGCGCAAGCCATGCGCGGCGCAAGATTTTGCACTTTCAGTCACAAAGTAAAAGTTTGCACTATTTATGGCAGAGTGCAAAGTTTTCTGGATGTGGCGTTTGTCACTGGGTTGTTAACGCGGAATGCCTGGGTCTCGACAGGCTCGACCACCGGTGGTCGAGCCTGTCGAGACCCAGGCATTCAGATGCGCGTTCCGGGTCCAATACCTGGGCCCACAACCGCGAGGTTGGGAGGGCGTGGGGATTACTGCGGCGGGCGGGTCATGGCCAGCACGTCGAGGCCCTTGTCCAACTGCTCCATGGTCAGTTCGCCGCGGTCCACGAAGCCAAGGGCCAGCACGGTTTCGCGGATGGTCATGCCTTCCTTGACGGCGTGCTTGGCGATCTTGGCGGCGTTTTCATAGCCGATGTACTTGTTCAGCGGCGTCACGATCGAGGGGGAGGCCTCGGCCAGGAAGCGGGCGCGCTCCACGTTGGCGGTGAGGCCGTCGATCATCTTGTCGGCCATGACGCGCGAGGTGTTGGTCAGCAGGCGGATGGACTGCAGCAGGTTCGCGGCCATCACGGGGATGCCGACGTTCAGCTCGAAGGCTCCGTTCGTGGAGGACAGGGCGATGGTGGTGTCGTTGCCGATGACCTGGGCGGCGACCATGATGGAGGCCTCGCAGATGACCGGGTTGACCTTGCCGGGCATGATCGAGGAGCCGGGCTGCAGATCGGGGATCGCGATTTCGCCCAGGCCCGTGTTGGGACCGGAGCCGAGCCAGCGCAGATCGTTGTTGATCTTCATGATCGAGTACGCGATGTTGCGCAGCTGGCCGGACGCTTCGATGAGGCCGTCGCGGTTGGCCTGTGCCTCGAAGTGGTTGCGGGCCTCCGTCAGAGGCAGTCCCGTGTCCTCGGCGAGCAGGGCGATCACGCGCTGCGGGAAGCCGGCCGGGGTGTTGATGCCGGTGCCGACGGCGGTGCCGCCCAGGGGAACCTCGGCCACGCGGGGCAGTGCCGACTCGACGCGCTCGATGCCATAGCGGATCTGTGCTGCATAGCCGCCAAATTCCTGGCCGAGCGTGACGGGGGTGGCATCCATCAGGTGGGTGCGGCCGGACTTCACGACGGTGGCGAACTCGGCTTCCTTGCGCTCCAGGGACTCGGCCAGGTGGGCCAGCGCCGGGATGAGGTCGTTGATCAGGGCCGAGGTGGCCGCAACGTGCACGGACGTCGGGAAGACGTCGTTGGAGGACTGGGAGGCGTTGACGTGGTCGTTCGGGTGAACGGTCTTCTCGCTGCCCGCCGCGGCAAGCGCGCGGTTGGCCAGCGACGCCAGGACCTCGTTCATGTTCATGTTCGACGACGTGCCGGACCCGGTCTGGAAAACGTCGATCGGGAAGTCGCCGTCGAAATCGCCCGCGGCAACCAAATCGGCGGCGGCTTCAATGGCGCCGGCCAGCTCGGCATCCAACACACCGAGTTCGGCGTTGGTCGTGGCGGCGGCCTTCTTGATGCGGGCCAGGGCCTCGATGTGGGCCCGTTCCAGCGTCATGCCGGAGATGGGGAAATTCTCAACGGCGCGCTGCGTCTGGGCGCTGTAGAGGGCGTTGACCGGAACCCGGACCTCGCCCATCGTGTCGTGTTCAATGCGGAACTCTTGTGCGGTGGCCGCGGCAGTTTCAGTCATGCTTCAACCTTATCGCCGCCGCCCGCGCAGCCAAAAACCCGTTTCCCGGCCCAAACACGCTTAAACGGCAAGGGACGACGCCGGAACCCGGGTTCCGGCGTCGTCCCTTGGCTCACGCTGTGGCCGGGTTGCGGCGGGGCAGCCGCGGTGCGGCTTAGGAGGTGATGGAGCCGTTGCTGTAAACAAGGTCGGCGCGGCCGTCGCTGAGGCGGTAGGTCAGGCCCACCACGGCGGTCTTTTGGCGGGCAACGGCGTTGGCGATGATGGGGGAGTTCTCCACCAGGCGGGCGGCCGTCTGCTTGACGTGTTCTTCGATCATTTCGCTCACGTCGCTGTTGGCGTCCTTGCGCAGGGACGTCAGCACGGACGGGGTGATGCGCTCCACGAGGTCGCGGATGAAGCCGACCGGCATGTCGCCCGTGGCGACGGCGGCCTTGGTGGCGGTCACGGCGCCGCAGTTGTCGTGGCCCAGCACCACGATCAGGGGCACGTTGAGGTATTCAACGCTGTATTCCAGCGAACCCAGGACGGTGTTGTCGATCACGTGGCCGGCGGTGCGGACCACGAAAGCGTCGCCCAGGCCCAGGTCGAAGATGATTTCCGCGGCAAGGCGGGAGTCGGAGCAGCCGAAGATGACGGCGAACGGGTTTTGCTGCGACAGCAGTGAGGTGCGGCGGGCGGCGTCCTGGTTGGGGTGTGAGGAACTGCTTTCCACAAAACGCCGGTTGCCGTCCATGAGCGTGGTCCACGCCTCCGAGGGGGACTTCATGGCGGAGGAAACCGTGCCGGTGGTGTCGTCGTCGCTGCTCATGTTTATGGTGCGCCCTTCGTTGCTGCCTCGGTGGACATGGCCGATGATGCCAGGTTGTGGGTCGATGCGGCCGCAAGGAGGTCAAATTCCTTGAAGTCGGCCTGACCGGTCAGGATGATGACCATGGCGCCACTCTTGAGCACCAGGCTGCGATCCCCCTCAGGTTTATCACGCAGTTCCCAGGTGCGCCCATCAATGTTGCGCGTTCCCGTCACAGGGGCGTCCTGCGTCTGGGACGAAATCCAGGTGGGGTTCGCCGTGATGGACTGCTTGACGGCAATGAAGGTGTCGGCGGAGGTGACGAAGCCGACATCCCAGAACGCCACGCCGTCGTTCCCCGCGGAGTTCCAACGGGCATAGTTCGCGTACCAGCCCGACGGCAGCACGGGAGCTGCGGGCGTGAACCCGGCAACTTCCGCGGCGTTCTTGGACACCGCGGCGACGTCGATCGGCTGGCGGTACGCATCGGCTTTCTGCTGCGGGTTGAGCCACACAATGGTCATCACAATGGCAATCGTGGAGAGCAGCGCCAGCAGCATGCCAATGATCGATGCGTTGGCGCGTTTTGCCGCTCCGGCGGTGATGACGGGCTTGACGGGGGCATTCTGGGGGATTCACTCACGTCCCCCATTGTCCCAGATATGGCGCGGACCGAGTGCCAGCCGGGGGTCCGTGACAGGTCATGCGGGGTCAATCTTGGGGCCTGCGGGGGCCGTGCATCTATGATTGGTGCGTAGGTGACCATACGGGAGGGGCGTGCACCGTCGCACGCAAAGACCCTATTCCTGCTTTGAAAATGAGGTTTTTACGTGGCTGAAAAAGCATCACACGCACAGTATTCGCACTTGTCACCGTCCCTGGCTGTCGGTGACGACGAGCCGGACCGGAACCTTGCGCTCGAGCTGGTTCGCGTCACCGAGGCCGCGGCCATCGCCGGTGGCCACTGGGTGGGTTTCGGTGAGAAGAACCTGGCCGACGGCGCAGCCGTTGACGCCATGCGGTCCCTGCTCTCCACCGTCCACTTCAACGGCGTCGTGGTCATTGGTGAGGGCGAAAAGGACGAGGCCCCCATGCTCTACAACGGCGAGGTGGTTGGCGACGGCTCGGGCCCCGAGTGCGACGTCGCCGTTGACCCGATCGACGGCACCCGGCTGACCGCGATGGGCATCAACAACGCCCTGGCCGTTCTGGCCGTGGCCGAGCGCGGCACCATGTTCGACCCCTCCGCCGTGTTCTACATGGAGAAGCTCGTCACGGGCCCGGAAGCCGCCGACATGGTGGACCTGCGCCTGCCCGTCAAGCAGAACCTGCACCTGATCGCCAAGGCCAAGGGCGTGAAGGTCAACCAGCTCACCGTCATGGTCCTTGACCGCGACCGCCACCAGCCGCTGATCCAGGACATCCGCGACGCCGGCGCCCGCACCAAGATCATCCTCGACGGTGACGTGGCCGGCGCCATCGCCGCCGCCCGCTCCGGCACCGGCGTCGACGCACTCATGGGCATCGGCGGCACGCCCGAGGGCATCGTGGCGGCTTGCGCCATCAAGACTCTGGGCGGCGTCATCCAGGGCCGCCTTTGGCCCACCGACGACGACGAAAAGCAGAAGGCGCTCGACGCCGGCCACGACCTGGACCGCGTGCTGTCCACGAATGACCTGGTCACCAGCGACAACTGCTACTTCGCCGCCACGGGCATCACCGACGGCGACCTGCTCAAGGGCGTGCGCTACGACAAGGGCCGCGTGCTGACCCAGTCGATCGTCATGCGCTCCAAGTCCGGCACGGTCCGTTTCGTGGAGGGCGAGCACCAGGCAGCCAAGTGGGAGAGCTACGCCCGCCGCAGCTAGAACCCACCCCGGCGGCGACTGACTCACCTCCGGTGGCGGTCCGGCGTTTTTTCGTCCGACTATCCGACCGACGGCCGCGGGCGGCCTTACGGTCTCCTTTACGTCGGACTACAAAAAACGCCGGCCCCGCCACCTCTCGAGGTTGGGCGCCGCCGGATGAGGCTCCACCATCGTCAGCCGGTAGGGTTGAGGCATGACTTTGAGTGTGCTGCCCTGCCCTGTCCGCGACGAGTGGGATGCCGCCGTCAACAGCCAGCAGGGGCACCCCATGCAGCTGTGGGGTTGGGGCGAAACGAAGGCGGCGCACAATTGGCGGGTCGACCGCGTCCTTGTCAAGGACGCGGACGGCACGCTGGTCGGCTCGGCGCAGATCCTGCTGCGGGCGCTGCCGTTCCCGTTCCGCTCGCTGGCCTACCTGGCCCGCGGCCCACAGGCTGTGCCGGGCCGGGAGATCGACGTACTCGACGCCGTCGCCCGTTATGTGAAGGCAACCCACAAGTCGGTGGCGCTGAGCATTGAACCTGACTGGGATGCGGACACCGTGGCGTCGGCGTCGCTGCCCGCGGCCGGGTGGCAGCGCAGCGCGTCCACGATCCTGATCCCGCGCACGCTGATCCTCGATCTCTCCCGCAGCGAGGACGAGCTCCTCGCTCCGATGGCGAAGAAGACCCGCCAGTACATCCGCAAATCCGGCCGCGAGGCGCTGGAATACCGTGCCGTCACGGCCGCCGAGCTGCCGGCATGCCTGGCCGTGTACAAGGAAACGGCGGAGCGGGCCGGCTTCGGCATCCACCAGGACGGCTACTACTTGGACATCTTCAACAACCTGGGCAATGGTTCGCCCGTATTTGCCGCGTTCGACGGCGACGCCGTGGTCTCCTTCCTGTGGCTCGCGGCGAGCGATGCGACCGCGTTTGAACTGTACGGCGGCATGAGCGATGAAGGCAGCCGGCTGCGTGCCAACTTCTCACTCAAATGGCTGGCCATCCAGGAGATGAAGGCCCGCGGCATCACCCGCTACGACTTCAACGGACTGCTCAACGACGGGGTCTCCCAATTCAAGTTTGGCTTCGCCGACCACGAGAACATGCTGGCCGGAACCTGGGACAAGGGGCTCTCGCCGCTGTACCCGGTGTTTGCCAAGGCGCTCCCGCTGGCCCGGAAGGCAGTCAAGAAGGCGCGCGGACTGCTCAAGCGCTAAGCCGGCGCCCGAACCCGGCGGTTTCGGGATCGGTGGTGCAGCTCCTGCGGGTTGCCAATTCGGTGGTGCAGCTTCTGCGGGCTCCGGCCAGGCTGGCCCGCAGAAGCTGCACCACCGATTTTCAACGGCTGTGTGGATCGACCAACTGTGGATAACTTTCGGCAGGAATTCAACAATTGCCGAAGAATTTGGGCATGGGAAACCGCCCGGAACTTCCGCCAGAGCTGGCCTTGCGTTCCTTCACGTGTCGTGAGGGAATCCAGTCCGGTCTGACTGCCAGCCGGATGCGAGCCAAGGACCTATTCCTTCCCAGCAGGGAAATCAGGGTCCCACTTGGTTGTGCGCAAACACTTTTGAACCGGGTCCGGCCCTACACCGAGCTCGGAATCGAAAGCTATGTCTCCCATACGACGGCGGCACTCATTCATGGGATTCCTATGCCGTACGTCCATGAGCAACCAAAGACAATCCACCTGACCCGGCCGGCAGGAACCATGATTCCCCGGCGAAAGGGCGTCATCGGCCACAAACGGGAGTTGGCTGCCGGCGAATGGATGCTGATCGATGGCGTACCTGTCACGGCGCCTGCCAGAACACTGCTGGATTTGGCCGCAATCCTGGAACTTGATGACCTGGTGGCGGCCGCAGACTTCCTCATCTGTGAACATCGCCGGAACTTCGAGGAACCCAAGCCGGCAATCGTCAAGGACTCGGAACTGGCTGCCTACGTCCTGTCCAAACGGTTCCTCCGCGGACTGGCAAACGCAAGGGAAGCCATGGAACTGATGCGGGTTGGTGCGGACTCACCGCCGGAGACCAAGCTTCGACTCGTGCTGCTGAGGGCGGGGCTCCCAGAATTCTGCACAAACTATGAAATTCCCGGCGGGCCCGGCGAGCCGATTGTCTACCCCGACCTTGGCTGCGAAGAATTCCGAGTCTGCGGCGAATATGAGGGTGAAATCCACCAAACGACCGAGAAGCAGTTGTACGACCGCAACCGGGACACCCGAACTGCGGCCCGCGGTTGGCTCCAGGTCAAAGTGTTTAACAATGACATCCGGCGCGGGGAGGACTGGGTGGTTGGCCTATTCCGGCAGGCCCTCCTGCGGCAAGGCTGGAATTCCCGCTAGTCAACGCAGCACGCGACAGATTCGTGGTGCAGCTCCTGCGGGTTGTGGGGCGGCTTTGGATTCGGTGGTGCAGCTCCTGCGGGCCCCGGCCACATGAGGTCGCAGGAGCTGCCCCACCGATCCTGCGACCCCGAAACGGGGGCCTCGTCTTCGGACGGACTACCCGGCGACGGTGACGGCGAAGACCACGGCGGATTCGCCGTCGTCGCCAACGTGCGGGTGGACCATGACCGGATTCTCGGCGGCGGGCACGAACACGGAGCCGCCGCGGGCGAGGATCGCATCGCCGCGCGGCGAATCAAGGAGCACCGAACCGGACACCGCCAGCACCAGCAGCGGCCCGTTCTGCACCAGCGGCACCGGCTCCGAACCCGGGCCAAGCTCCACGCGCTGGAGTGCGAATTCGGCAAACGGCGGCTCCCACACCGACTGGCCCAGATCCGTGGTGCGCGTCGGCACGTGCGGGACGGCCACAGGGGCGAAGTCCACGGTGGCCATCAACTCGGCCACGTCCACATGCTTGCCCGTCAACCCGCCGCGCATCACGTTGTCCGAGGACGCCATGACCTCCAGCCCCAACCCGGACAGGTAGGCGTGGATGTTGCCGGCCGGCAGGTACACGGCCTGCCCGGGCGCCAGCGACACCCGGTTCAGCAGCAGCGAAATCAGTACGCCCGGATCCGACGGGTACTGCCTGGCAAGGTCGACGACGGTGCGCAGCGGCGCGGACAGCCCGCCGACTCCGCCGGGTGCGTCTGCAAGCGCGGACGCCGCCAGATCGACCAGGGCGCGCGCCTCGGCGCCGCCGTCGATCAATGCCTCGAAGGCGCCGCGGATCACCATGGGCTCGACCATGCGGGAATTCAGCGTCATGATCACACGGTTCAGCAGCTCCGGAATGCCGGCACCCGTCGTGGAAATGGCGGTGGAAACCTCGCGGAAGAGATCCGCAGCCTCGGCGCAGGGACGGAAGCCGCACAACGCCTCGAAGTTGCTCAGCGCAAACAGCATTTCCGGCTTGTGGTTGTCGTCCTTGTAGTTGCGGTCAGTTGCATCCTTGGCCACGCCGGCAGCTTCCTCGTCGGCAAAGCGTTCGCGGGCACGCGAGAGGGTGGGGTGCACCTGCAGGGACAACGCCGAATCGGCGGCCAACAATTTCGTCAGGAACGGCAGCTTGGCGCCAAAGGCCGCGTGGACCTCCGCACCCAGCATGGCGTCCGGGTGCGCGGCGATGAGCGCATCAAGGGCCACGGGGCCGTCGGGGGTGTTGGCGGTTGACGGCGAATCCGGGTGGGCGCCCATCCACAGTTCGGCCTCGGGGCCGCCGCCGGGCTCCGTGCCCAGAAGCTCGGCGATGGCCGTGGCGGATCCCCACGGGTAGTCACGCATGACGTTGGTGAGCGCAAACATATTCACTCCTGCAAGGTAGGTGGCAAGCGTTGGGTTTGTGTTCTGTTGCTATCCGGCGGAGCAGGTCCCGTTGTTGGCCAGCAGCGAGGACAACGTGACGTCGTCGCCGTTGACGGCCAACTGCTGCAGGTACGCCTGGGTGATCGGGGGAGTGTCCGCCTGTGTGCTGGGCGCGGCTGGCGCCGAGGTGTCCGGCGTGACGGGGCTGGCGGGCGCGGCCGGGGCCTTGGGCGCCGAAGAGCCCGAAGAACCGGAGGAGCCCGCGGTGCTCTTCTTGGGCGCGGCGGTCTTGGCCGGGGTGGGGGCGGCCGGCTTCAGCAGCGCCTGCACCCGGTTGTGGATGACCTTGAAGTCCGGGTAGGTGGAGAACGCCACCGGGAAGTCCGGCGGGCCGATCGTGAGGCGCTTGAGGTCGTGCCCCTTGGCCTTGATGGCCAGCGAGACAAAGCTGCCCAGTTGCCCGGCCGGCAGATCGGATTCGATGACCTTGGCGCCGGCGTCGGCGATGGCGTTGAACTTGGTCAGCACGGTGGCCGGGTCCATTTGCTTGAGCATGGCGGACTGGATGCACTGCTGGCGCTGGCTGCGCGAGTACTCAAGGACCCACTGGCGCGAGCGGGCGTACCAGAGCGCGTGGTAACCGTCGAGGGTCTGTACACCCGGATGGATCCAGCCCGTGGGAGGCGCATGCTGCGTTGTGCCGGGGATGTCGTCGCCGGTCAGCGGAACCCAGCCGCCGGCATTGATCTTGACCCCGCCCAGGGCGTCCACGAGCTTGGAGAACCCTGCCATGTCCACGAGCACGTAGCCCTGGATGGTCAGGCCCAGGATGCCGCCGGCGGCGTCCATCATGGCCGCGGCGCCGGGATCCGGAGCGTTGGGGTAGAGGTCCTTGTGGTCGTTCGTGACGTCCGTGTACAGGAAGTTGATGATGCAGTCGTCGCCGCAGTTGTAGCCGTCGGGGTAGACGCTCCACAGCGGGGAATTGGGGGAGAACTGCGCGTTTTGCAGGTTGCGCGGGATGCTGATGGTGGCCGATTCGCCGGTCTTGGCGTCCACGCTGACCACGATGATCGAGTCCGGGCGCCGGCCCGACCTGGCCTCGCCGGCGTCGCCGCCCATGACCAGGAAGTTGTAGCGGCCGTCCACGGGCTTCATGTCCGGGCCGCCGCCAAAGATGTCGGTGATCGCGTTGCGGCCCGAGTTCACCAGGTAGGCCGTGTAGCCCAGCGAGCCGCTCGTGACCACCATGAGGACCACCAGCGCCCCGCTGACAAAGGCGCGCATGCCCGGCGCCAGCAGGGACGGGCGGATGATCGCCAGCGTGTTCAGGAACATGATGGCCCAGCCCACCGCCACGGCGGCCAGCAGCACGATGATCACCAGCGAGGAGACGGGGTTCGTGAACAGGTTCAGGAATTCTTCCCGGTTCAGCGCGGCCAGTACGACGCCGGCAATCACCAGGGCCCAGACCGTCAGGGTGCAGCGCAGGGCCAGCCGGCCCAGGCGCTTGTTGCCGGCCACGAGCTGGGCGCTGCCGGGCAGGACAAGGGTGAGCAACAGCAGCATCCAGGCTCGCAGGGAGCGCATGGGCGACGACGCCGACTCAGGGTAGCGGACGGGGTCCGTTAACACGGGAGGGCGGTTGGACGCGCGGGAAACCTTGGGGCTGCTAAAACTCATGAATGTCCTTGTTATCCGCGGTCCGGCAGGACGGCCAACGGGTAGTCGGCGCCGGCTTTTTCACGCAGCGCGGCACCCTTTGCGGAGGCCTGGTTGTTCAGTTCACGGGCAAAATCGGCCAGCTTGGCGGCCAGCTCGGCAGCGAGTGGATCGGTGCCGGAGGCCAGGATGCGCACGGCCAGCAGGCCGGCGTTGCGGGCCCCGCCAATGGAGACGGTGGCCACCGGGACGCCGGCGGGCATCTGCACGATGGACAGCAGCGAATCCATGCCGTCGAGGGTCTTCAACGGCACGGGCACGCCCACCACGGGCAACGTGGTGACGGAGGCGAGCATGCCGGGCAGGTGCGCGGCCCCGCCGGCGCCGGCGATGATGACGCGGAGGCCGCGGGCCGCCGCGTTGGTGCCGTAGGCGATCATTTCGGTGGGCATCCGGTGCGCGGAGACGACGTCGGTCTCAAAGGGGATGCCGAACTCGGACAATGCCGCGGCGGCCAGTTCCATGACGGGCCAGTCGGAGTCCGATCCCATCACGATGCCCACCAGGGGCTGGGCGGTTGTTTCGCTCATGCTGTTCTCGCTCATTTGCTCTAGTGTCCGTCTCGGATGATGGTGGCCACGGTGGTGGCGCGGGCGCGGACGGCGGCGACGTCGTCGGCCGGGGAGCCGATCACGTTCACGTGGCCGATCTTCCGGCCCGGGCGTACGGACTTGCCGTAGCTGTGCACCTTGACGGTGGGTTCGGCGGCCAACGCCTGGCCGTAGGCGGCGTACAGATCCAAGTTGGCGCCGCCCAGGAAGTTCTTCATGACCACAATGGCGCCCAGGGCGTCGGTGGCGCCCAGTGGGAGGTCCAGGACGGCGCGCAGGTGCTGCTCGAACTGGCCCGTCACGGCCCCGTCCATGGTCCAGTGGCCGGTGTTGTGCGGGCGCATGGCCAGCTCGTTGATGAGGTAGCCCACGCCGCGGCCGGGCGTCTCGAACAGTTCCGCGGCCATGACGCCCGTGACGCCAAGGTCCCCGGCGATCCGCAACGCGGCGTCCTGGGCCTGGGCGGCAACGGCAGCCGGGATGCCGGGGGCGGGGGCAATGACCTCGTCGCAGACGCCGTCCACCTGGATGGATTCGGCTACGGGCCAGGCGCGGGCCTCGCCCGACGGGGTGCGGGCCACCAGGGCGGAGAGCTCGCGGGAGAACGTCACCATCTCCTCGACCAGCAGCGGGCTCATGGCCTCAAACCAGTCGGCGGCGGCAGCGGCGTCCTCGGTGCTGCGCAGCACCTTCACGCCCTTGCCGTCATAGCCGCCGCGCGGCATCTTCAACACGACGGGCCAGCCGTGCGTGTCGCCGAACGCGGTGATGTCCGCCACCGAGGACACGGCGGCCCAGGCCGGGTTGGGCAGGCCCAGGCGCTCAATGGCGGCGCGCATCACGAGCTTGTCCTGGGCGTTGATCAGCGCGTCGGGGCGTGGCTGGACGTTCACACCCTCGGCAATCAGGGTCTGCAGGTGCTCGCTGGGGACGTGCTCGTGGTCGAAGGTGAGCACGTCGACGCCGCGAGCAAACTCCCGCAACGTCGCCAGGTCGCGGTAGTCACCCACCGGGGCTTGTGCCACGGCGGAGACCGCGGAGACGTCCGGCGCTTCGGCCAGGACACGCAAATGAAAACCAAGGGCTACGGCCGCCGGGGCCATCATGCGGGCCAGCTGCCCGCCGCCTACGACGCCGATTACAGGAAAAGTCACAGTCCCCAGACTACCGAAAGAGTATGCACAAACCCGCTTTTGGGCATTCCATGCGCGTTCGCAGATTCGTCCGGTAGCTTGGCTGACTTAGAATTAGCACAGGCCGGAACGTGACTTACGCGTTTATTGGCCAAGTCTTAGCACGGAGGAACATGTACCAGGCACTCACAACACGCATCAGGGGGCTCTTTGGCCTGTTTTGGCGCGAAGTGGCCAAGTTCGGCGTGGTGGGCGGTCTCGCGTTCGTCATCGACTCCGGCATCTACATCTGGCTGCTCAGCAGTTCCATGAGCGGGCACCCCACGAAGGCGAAGATCATTTCCGCCGCCGTGGCCACGGTGTTTTCCTGGGTCGCCAACAGGTACTGGACGTTCCGCCACCGCCGCCAGGCCAACATGCTGCGCGAAGTGACAATGTTCATCATCATGAACGGCGTGGGTATCGCCATCGCCGGCGCCTGCGTGTATGTCTCGCACTGGATCCTCGGCTTCGACTCGGCCTACGCCGACTTCATCGCCGGCTCCGTGGTGGGCCTGGTGCTGGGCACCATCTTCCGCTTCTTTGCCTACCGTTTCTGGGTCTTCACCGAAGAGCTCGACGCCGACCCCGCCTTTGCGGACGACCGCAAGTTGATCGAATCGGACCCCACGGCGCCGTAGTCCGCCGCGCTTGTCCTAGTTCGTGACGTTTTCCATGGTGCGCAGGTGCTCGGTGGCCTCCACCGAGGGATCCAGCAGCACCACCGAGCCGCCGTCGGCCCACGTTTGCAGGGCTGCGGGAACCACGGCGTCCCAACCGTTCGCCGCGGCCAGCAGCACCCTGTGGCCGCCGGTGCCGGTTGCCGGAAGCGTGACGGTGGAGCCGTCGGCAGCCACGGGCGCCGCAGCCAGCAATTCCGCGTAGCTGAGCGAGCGCATGGGCGACTCCCAGGCGATGGCGTCGTCCTCGGGGGAGTCGTTGGGATAAAAGACATCCGCGTGAGCCCGCACCCCGCCGGAGTAGTCCAGGGCATCCGCCGGCAGGGGTTCCGTCCAGCGCATGGCCAGGGCGGGCAGTGCGACGGCCACGATGAACGGTGACCTGCTTGCCTGTTCGGCGCGGGCAAAGGCCGCGTCCGGGTTGGTGGTGGCCACGATGTTCGGGTGGGAAGCGCCGGCGTCGCCCGTTTCACGCACATTTGCGCCCGAAATGGGGCACTGGGACAGCGCGGTGCCGCCCACGGCCCAGGTGGCCAGCAGCCACACCAATGAACGCCAGTGCACCGGCATGTCCACGGCCACGGTGGTCCCGGGTTCGCCGTCGAGCTCGTCCACCAGGAAGTTCGCCGTCTTCGCGACCCAGTTTTCCAGGACCCGCCCGGAGAGTTCCACGCGTTCGGAATCGGGGCCGTACCAGGTAAGCCGCGGCACTGTGGGGTTGGCGGTACGCAGGGCCTGCAGGAGGAGGGGGACTGTGCTGGGAAGGGGAGCCATGGTGTGATCTTTCCACGCAACGGCTCGAAAGATAATTCCCTCGAATGTACAAATTGCAAATCCGCCGGTGAGTTGCGTCACATTCACGTCATGTGAAATGCGGCGAAATACGCGGGTTTGCGTGGAGATTCCCAGAGTATTCACAGTATGCGACGCAATTTCCCTCCAGGGCGGTGCATAACGGTATGAATTGCGCTGGCGTGGCGCGCAGCTTGAACGGTGCCGCCAGTGGTTATGATCGCCCGCCGCTTGACGTTGCGGACTTACATGGATGTAATTAGACGCACGAACCGCTGCCATGGGCATGCGGAACCGCACGTCGCGGGATCTGCACATCTATGGCAGCCAAGACGGCAACATTCAGGAGGACGATTATGGGGCAAGCGCAGCTGAGTGTGACAAATGAAATTGACGGCACTGTTGAGGGTCAGGCCACGGCACGTTACCGCATGCGGGGCGTTCCGAACGACTGGTTCGTTGACCCGGCAGATCCGAACGCGGCGGACTCGATTGAGCGCTCCGCCAAGGAGTCCCTGGAGGACGCCGGCACGGCGTTCCTGGCGGCCCACGGCACGGACCTCGACGACGCCGAAACGTCCCTTGTGGGGGACGTGGCCGGCGCGCCGGCACCGGTATGGATTGGTTTGCGGCCCGGTCTTGACGACTTCAGCGACGAAGGTGAACTAGGCTGGCAAACGGACGCCTTGTGCGCGCAGACCGATCCCGAGGCGTTTTTCCCGGAAAAGGGCGGATCCACGCGGGACGCCAAGAAGGTATGCGGCTCCTGCAACGTCAAGGCGCAGTGTCTGGAATACGCTCTGGCGAACGATGAGCGGTTTGGAATCTGGGGCGGCCTGTCCGAGCGTGAACGCCGGCGGCTGCGGAAGCGAGCGGTCTAATTCTTGAAGCAGTAAACGTCACTGCCGTTGTGGTTGCCCACAACGGCAGTGCCTACCTTCCCACGGTCTTAACCGCCCTGGCGGAGCAGACGCGGCCGGCCACCTCAGTGGTGGCTGCCGACGTCGCCTCCTCCGACGCGTCCGGCGAAATGCTGCGCAAGGCCCTGGGGGAGTGCAACGTCATCTCCTTTGAGGGCCGCAAGGGCGGTTACGGTGCCGCCGTGAAGGCGGCCCTGGCCCACCAGGTGCGGACCCGGAACCCCCTGCCGGCCACGGTTCCGGCAGGTGCGGTTTCTGCGGGTGCTGTTCCCGCTGCCGGGCTCGACGCCGGCCCGGCCGCCGCCACCCAGGAATGGATTTGGCTCCTCACCGACGACGCCGCCCCGGCCCCGACGCGCTGGAACGGCTGCTGGACGCCGTGGAGCGCTCCACGACGGCCACGGTGGTGGGCTGCAAGCAACTTGATTGGGACCATCCGCGCCGGCTCGTGGACGTGGGCCTGAAACCGGGCCCATGGTTTGACCGCTATTCCATGATCAGCCTCGACGAGCTCGACCAGGGCCAGTACGACGGCCATTCGGATATTTTCGCTGTCAACGCCGCCGGCATGCTGGTGCGCCGGGATGTTTGGGAGAAGCTGGGCGGCTTTGACCCGGCCGTGCCCGGTCCCGGCGACGACCTCGACTTTTGTGCCCGGGTCCGGCTTGCCGGGCACCGGGTCCTGGTGGTTCCGGCCGCCAGGATGTTCCAGGTCACCGACCGGCACAACCCGCTGGGTTCGCCCACCGCCGCACGCAAGGCGGCGGTCTTCCTCCGGCTCAAGCACGCCCCGCTGTGGCAGGTGCCGCTGCTGGCCGCCGGTGCATTCTTTTCCGGCATCTTCTGGCTCTTTGCCGGCTTCCTGTTGAAGGCCCCGGGCCATGCCGTGAGCATGTTTGCCGCCACCTGCGCCGGCCTGCTGCGTCCCGCCGCTTTGGCCCGCAGCCGCCGCGCCTTGGCCCACACCCGCGTACAGCCCCGTTCCGCCTACAAGGACCTGATGGCGGGGCGGGAGGAATCCCGCAACCACCTGAAGGAACTGCGCGAGGCCGTGGGCCCCGACGACGACGGGTCCGAGGCGTCCCTGCCGGCGCCGTCGATCCTTGAACCCACCGGCGACGTCCACCAGCAAGCAGTCACGCCGCTGGCCCACGTCAAGACCTCCCCCGTGGTCAGCGCCATCGGCCTGGCCCTGGTGTTGGCGCTGCTTTCGCTTATTACGCTGTCCCGGTTGTTGGGCGCTCCCGCACTGACGGGCGGATCGCTGCTGCCCGTGGCCACCCAGATCGGCAGCCTGTGGCAGCACGCCACGGACTGGTGGATCTCCCTCGGCTCCGGCCTGCCCGGACGCGGCGAGCCCTTCAACTATGTGCTGTGGCTGCTGGCCGCACTGGGTCTGGGCAACGGCTCCGCCGCAGTGATGTGGCTGTTCATCTTCGCCATCCCGCTGTCCGCCCTGACGGCCTGGCTGGCCTCCGGCGCGTTTTCCCGCAGCAGGTGGCCGCGCATCGTGGCCGCCCTGGTGTGGGCCGGTGCGCCCGTTTTGCAGACCGCCATGGGCCAGGGCCGGATCGGTTCCCTGCTGGCCCACGTGCTGATCCCGCTGGTCGCATTGGGACTTGTCCGCGCCGCGGGCGGGGCCGTGAGCGCCAAGGACGGCGCGCGCGCCGCTGCCCGCCGGGCCGCGGCCGGCACCAAGATGGGCCGCCCCGGCGTCGACGGCAACCCGTCCTGGACGGCTGCCGCCGCCGCGGGCCTGGCCCTGGCCGCCGTCACGGCCGCCGCGCCCACGCTCTTCCCGCTGGCCGTGGTCGCCGTCCTCGGCGCCACGTTGTTCCTGGGCCGCCGCGGCAAGACGCTCTGGTGGTCCCTGGTGCCGTCGCTGGCACTGTACTTCCCGTATGCCTGGTCGGCCATGGCCAATCCGCGCGCACTGCTCGGTGACCCCGGACTGCCGTTGGCGTCCGCCCAGGCGCCCGTGTGGCAGCAGCTGCTGGGCTTCCCGTCCGCGGTGACCCCGGCCACCGGGCTGCTGGGTGCGGGTGCGCCGGCGGCCGAGCCGCTGTGGACCTGGATTGCCGTAATACTGATCGGTGCCCCCGTGGTGGTGGTGGCCGTGTTCGCACTGCTGGCACCGCTGCGCCGGGCCGGAACCGTGCGCACCCTGTGGCTTGTTGCCCTGCTGGCCCTGGCCGTCTCCTACGGATCCAAGCTCATCGCGGTGGCCCTCGACGGCACCACCCTCGTGACGCCCTTCAACGGACCCGCCGTCTCCGTGGCATTCTTTGCCCTGCTGGCCGCCGCGCTCCTGGGCTTCGACGCCGTCTACCGCCGCGCCTACGATCCCGCCGGACCCGGCGCCGGCCGGCACCGCGCCAGCAAGGCGACCGCCGTGGCCGTTTCACTCTTGTTGGTGGCCGCCCCGGCCGCGAGCCTGGGACTGTGGGCCGCCAACGGCATCAACGGATCCGACTCCGCCCTGACGGGGAGCCAGGCGGTCAAGCCCATGAACGTGGGCTCCATTCCGGCCACCGCGGCCGACCGCGGCACCGGACCCGAGGAGAGCCGCACCATCGTGCTGCGCGTCATGCCCGGCAACGGTGTGCAGGCCACCCTCATGCAGGGCGCCGGCACCACCTTGGACACGCTCTCCGGCATTGCCGCCGCCGACCGCATCACCGGGGCCCCGGGCAAGGAAACCGTCAAGGATCCGGACCCGGCCACGGCCATGCTGCGCGAAACCGTGGCCGCCATGATGGCCGCCTCGGGCATCGACCCGCGACCGCAACTGACGCAATTGGGTGTGGGCTTCGTGGTGCTGCAAAACGGCGACACCGCCGCGGAGCTGCTGGCCAATGAACTCGAGGCCGTGCCCGGCCTGGACACCGTGGGGCCCACCGATTCCGGCTGGCTCTGGCGGGTCAAGCCCGGCTATGCGACCGTGGGCACCACCGACGTCGTGAACCGGGTCCGCCTGGTCGACGCCGGCGGCGCCGCAATTGCCCCCGTGGCATCGGACGGACTCGGCGTGAACACGACCGTGCCCAAGGGCAGCGACGGCCGCCGCGTGGTGCTGGCCGAGCGCTTCGACGCCGGTTGGCGCGCCTGGTTCGACGGCAAGGAAGTCAAGCCGGTGGCGCAGGGCTGGGCCCAGGCCTTTGATCTTCCCGCCGCGTCCGGAAAATTGGAAATTCGTTATGAGCAGCCGTGGAACACGGTGATGAGCCTGGTGCAGATCGTCCTCCTGGGACTGACAGTGCTGCTGGCCGTCCCGGTGCGGGCGCGGCGCGGACGGACCGGTGCCTACCGGGACGAGGCGTCATTGAAAAAGGTGGGCAGTGGTGTCTGAGGACCAAATTTCGTCTAGTGGCCCGGACGGCGCTCCGAAGCAAACAGCGGCGGCCCCCCGCCGGAAGCAGCGCACGCGCGCACGTCGCTGGCCGTTGGTCGTGGCCGGTTCGGCCACGGCGTTGCTTGCCGCTGCTGCCGTAGCCGCGGGCACCGTGTTGCCCGGCGCCGACGCCACCGCCCGGGTGGACATGCCCGCCCAGGTGCTGCCCGTCGGGTCGTCCCTGGCCAACTGCGTGGGACCCACCCAACTGCTCTCCGGCTCGGCGGCCGGAGCCGATCCCGAATTCTCTCCCAACTCCTCCTCCACGAAGGCCCTGCTGGGCGCCGTGGTGCTCAGCAACCCCGACGGCGTGCTCCCCGGCTCCGAGGTCCGGGCCCTGGGCCAGGGTTCCGCCCCGTTCCTGACCATCGCGAAGGCGCCGGCAAACTCCGCCGCCGCAGCGTCCGCCAACCCCACAGCCAAGGCCACGGTGGCCCCCGTGACCGGCGTGGCCAAGTCCAAGGCCGGCGTCGTCTCCGGCCAGGGCGTCACGGCGCAGTCAGTGCTTGAAACCCAGCCGCTGAACGGGCAGGGCACCCTTGCCGCCGGCTCCGTGGTGGTCACCTCCAACGACGGCGACCTCCAGGGCATGGCGGCGGCCACCTGCCAGGCTCCTTCCAACGACCTGTGGCTGGCCGGCGCCAGCACCACCGTTGGCCGCACCGCCGTGCTGAGCCTGACAAATTCGACCAAGAGCCCCGCAACCGTCTCCCTCGACCTCTTTGGCACCAACGGCACCGTCAACGCTCCCGGCGGCAAGGGCCTCGTGGTGGCTCCCGGAACGTCACGATCGGTGGTGCTTGCCGGCTTGGCACCGGACCAGGCCCAGCTGGCCGTCCACGTAAAGAGCACGGGAGGCGCGGTCTCCGCCGTGATCCAGCAGTCGGTGCTGCGCGGGCTGACCCCCGGCGGCGTGGACTACCTGGCGCCCGTGCAGTCCCCGGCCACGGCCCAGGTCGTTCCCGGCGTGCGCGTCCAGGCGCCGGACGCCGCGGCCAAGATCTCCGCCCAAAACGGCTACTCGGACGCCACCACAGCGCTGGACGTCACGGTTCCCGGAGCCCGCGACGCCATCGTCGAGGTCAAGGCGTTCGGTCCGTCCGGGCAGGTGGCGCTGCCCAACGGCGGCGTGTTCACCGCGCAGGCCGGCAAGGTCACCGAATTGTCGCTTGTGGGCCTGGCCCAGGGCACGTATTCGCTGAGCGTCACCGCCGACTCCGCCGTGACGGCCGGAGTCCGGCTCATCAACGCCACGAAACCCGGCAGCGCCGTCGATCTTGCCTTTGCCCCGAGCACCAGCCGCCTCGGCGACAGCCACCTGGCCCTGCTGCCCGACGGCGTCACCTCAAGTTTCGCGTTCACGGCACCCACGGGTGCCGCCACGGTGTCCCTGGTGCCCGTTTCCGCCGCCGGCGCACTGGGTGCCGCGAAGACCATGGAGCTCAAGGCAGGAATCACCACCCTGGTGGATCCCACCGCGCTGCTTGGCCCGGACGCCGCAGCCGTGCTGATCTCGGCCACGGGCGAACCCGTCTACGGCACCGAGCTGCTCGGCGCCAAGGACTCGGCGAACATTGCCGTGCTGCCCATCGCCGGTGCGGCCGCCGATTCCAGCGCCCTGAACATCACCACGGGCTACTAAGCACGGTGCACTAGGAAGGTCCGCGGGAGCCTGTTGGAGCCCGCGGGCCTTGACTCGCGGGCTTAGTGCCCGCGGAAGCGCCGGAACAGCGGGTCCACCGTGTCCGGATCAATGTTCAGCAGGCCCGCAACCTGCTCGATGAGCACCTCGTGGACCAGTTCACGGACCTGCCACGGGGCGTCGCACAGCGCCTCCACGGGGTGGCGGTAGATGACGATGACGGCCTGCTCTGCGGTGGTGCCGGACGTGCCCTTGACCGCGGGGCTGTACTTGCCCAGCGGTGCCTGGGCACCGGAGGCGACCAGCGCCTCCAGGTTGTCGGGAACTTCCTCCACGAGGTATTCAACGTTCTCCAGGACCCCGACCCACAGTTCGCGCAGGCGTTCGGCGGAATCCACCACGAGGTCCTCGAACTTTTCGCTGCGCGAGCGGGCGCCGGGCAGCCCCGGCAGCAACAGGGGTCCGCGCAGTCCGCGGCCGTGGCGGTTGCGCCGCCGCTGCGCAAAGGGGCGGCCGGGAGAGCCGCCCGGGGCGTCCGCCCGTGGGCCGGCGTCGTCGTTGAACGAGACGGTGAACCCTGATTCCTGCGCATTGAACTGCATCATTTCACTCTATGCTCGTGAGCCGTGGAGCGGAAATGGGTCAACTGCGGGTAATCTTGGGAACCGTGGGAACCCTTCGTCAATGCACCCGGTCGGCCTGCCGCGAGTCGGCAGTCGCCACCTTGACGTACGTCTATGCCGATTCCACCGCAGTCCTGGGACCGCTGGCCACTTTCGCCGAACCGCACTGCTACGACCTGTGTGCCAAACACTCCGCCCGGCTGACGGCCCCGCTGGGCTGGGACGTCATCCGCCTGGCACGCTCGGACACACCTCCCGGACCCGGCCCCGATGACCTGCTGGCCCTGGCCGACGCCGTGCGTGAAGCGGCGAAACCCGAGGCCGACGACGTCGCACCCGCCGCCCAGCGCGAACCCCGCGCCTCGCTCGAACGACCCCAGCCGGTACCCGGCCAGGGCCCGAG
Organism: Arthrobacter sp. ERGS1:01; assembly: GCF_001281315.1. NCBI lineage: Bacteria > Bacillati > Actinomycetota > Actinomycetes > Micrococcales > Micrococcaceae > Arthrobacter > Arthrobacter sp. ERGS1:01. The sequence continues at coordinate 403,530 of NZ_CP012479.1, forward strand.
CCGCACCACGGCCAGCGGCCGCCGTGCCCACCTCCACGTGCTGCGCGACTAAATTCCGCGAACACCGCCTGCGCCATTGCGGGCGCCAAGGCTAGACTGATGCGTCAAGGGCAGCTGCCCTTCGCAACACCGGCAAGGAGAAACAAAAATCATGGCGAAACTCAGTGAAGAGCTCATGGAAGTGCTGCGCTGCCCGGTCACCGGCTCCCGGCTGCACCAGGTGGGCGAGGAACTCCTCAGCACCGATCCCGGACCCGACGGCCAGCCCCTCCACTACCGTATCGACGAGGGAATCGCCCTGCTCCTGCGACCCGAACAGCTGACCGCCTGATCCACACCCCGCTTGAGCCGGTGTGGGCGAGGAACTGCACCGGCATCCCAGCCGTCATTTCCGCCGCATAACGCACAGCAAAGGACAAGCCCATGAGCACCACCACAGGCACCACCCTCAGCACCGCCGACTACAAGGTTGCGAATATTGGGCTGGCGGCGGCCGGCCGGCACCAAATCCGTTTGGCGGAATTTGAGATGCCGGGGTTGATGAGCCTGCGGCGCGAGTATGCGGACAGCCAGCCGCTGCGCGGTGCCCGGATTGCCGGGTCCCTGCACATGACGGTCCAGACGGCGGTGCTCATTGAGACCCTGACGGCCCTCGGCGCGGAAGTCCGCTGGGCCTCCTGCAACATCTTCTCCACCCAGGACGAGGCCGCCGCAGCCGTGGTGGTGGGCGACGGTACCCCCGAGAACCCGCAGGGCGTGCCCGTCTTCGCCTGGAAGGGCGAGTCCCTCACCGACTACTGGTGGACGGCGCAGCAAATCCTCAGCTGGCCCGGCGCCGATGCCGACCCTGCGCTGGGGCCGAACATGATCCTCGACGACGGCGGCGACGCCACCATGCTGGTCCACAAGGGTGCCGAGTTCGAGGCTGCCGGCGCCGTCCCGGCCACCACCGACGCCGACTCGGAGGAGGGCGCGATCTTCCTGGCCGCACTGCGCGAGTCGCTGGCCGCGGATCCGCAGAAGTGGACGCGCATCGCGGCCCAAATCCACGGCGTCACCGAGGAAACCACCACGGGCGTGCACCGGCTGTACCAGCTGGCTGCCGAAGGCAAGCTGCTCTTCCCGGCCATCAATGTCAACGACTCCGTCACGAAGTCCAAGTTCGACAACAAATACGGGATCCGGCACTCCCTGCCCGATGGGCTGATGCGCGCCACCGACGTACTGCTGGGCGGCAAGGTCGCCGTCATTTGCGGTTACGGCGACGTCGGCAAGGGTGCGGCGGAGGCGCTGCGCGGCCAGGGCGCCCGCGTGATCGTCACCGAGATCGACCCCATCTGCGCCCTGCAGGCTGCCATGGACGGCTTCCAGGTGGCCCGGCTCGACTCCGTGCTGGAGCGCGGCGACATCTTCATCACCACCACGGGCGGCCGGGACATCATCCTGGCCGCCGACATGCTGCGCATGAAGAACAAGGCCATCGTGGGCAATGTGGGCCACTTCGACAACGAAATCGACATGGCCGGGCTCGCCAGGGTGCCCGGCGTGGAGAAGGTGGAGATCAAGCCTCAGGTCCACGAATGGGGCTTTGACAAGGGCGCCGGCTCCGAACGCTCCATCATCGTGCTTTCCGAGGGCCGCCTGCTCAACCTGGGCAACGCCACGGGGCACCCGTCGTTCGTCATGTCCAACTCGTTCACGAATCAGGTCATCGCGCAGATTGAAATCTTCACGAAGACCGGCACCGACGAATATGGCAAGGACGTGTACGTGCTGCCCAAGATCCTCGACGAGAAGGTGGCCCGCCTGCACCTGGCCGCCCTGGGCGTGGAACTGACCGAGCTTACGCCCGCCCAGGCCGCCTACCTCGACCTTGACCCCGCCGGCCCCTACAAGCCCGAACATTACAGGTACTAAATCCATGGCAGACATTGAACGCACGGGCCCGCTCAGCCGCAGCCTGCGGGCAGCCAACCCCGGCCCCATGACCCTTGACGGCACCAACACCTACCTCCTGGGCGCGCCCGGCTCCGGCACCGTCGTGGTGGATCCGGGCCCACTCCTGGAGGACCATCTGGCGGCGCTGGCCGCGGCAGGGCCGGTGGAGCTCATCCTCGTGACGCATGAGCATCCCGACCACACGGAGGGCAGCGCCCGGCTCCACGAGTTGACGGGCGCCCCCGTCCGGGCCGCCAGTGCCGATTATTGCCATGGGGGAGAGCCACTGCGCGACGGCGAGGTGATCCGCGCCGCCGGGGTGGAGATCACGGTGCTGGCCACGCCGGGCCACACCGCCGATTCCGTGTGCTTTGTCCTCACGGACCCCGCCTTGAAGGACACTTCCCCGAACGACGGCGCCCCGAACGACGACGCCGGTGCCGTCCAGGTGCTGACCGGCGACACCGTGCTGGGCCAGGGCAGCACGGTCATCTGCTACCCCGACGGCCGCCTGGGCGACTATTTGGCATCGCTGGAGAAGCTGCGGGCCATCGGAGCCCAGGGAGCTCCCGTCACGGTGCTGCCCGGACACGGGCCCGTGCTGCCGGATTTGGCCGCCATCGCCGCCGCCTACCAGGCACACAGGCAGGACCGGCTCGCCCAGGTGCGCGCCGCCGTCGAACTTTTGGAAAAGGACGGCAGGGAGGCAACTGCCGAGTCCGTGACGGCGGAGGTGTACGGGGACGTGCCGGCAAATCTCCAGGGCGCGGCGCAGCTCTCGGTGGAAGCCCAGCTGGACTACTTGCGGGGCGCTACTTCCGCCCCGTGAAGTGCTCCATGGACTTGTAGACGCCAAACACGCGCCCGGCCACCACGTCCCAGGCGGCGATCGGCAGCACCCCGCGCAGGGCCGTGCTCAGCTTTACGGTCCACGGCATCATGAGGATCGGGGTGCCCTCCTTCATGGCCCGCCACACGCGCTCCGTGACGTCGGCCGGTTCCATGAGCGGGGTCAGCAGGGGCCCGCGGGCCCCCTCGAACATGCCCGTCTTGATGTAGGACGGGCAGAACGTGGTCACCTTGATGTGGCCGTGACCGGCCTGCTTCAATTCCAGCCGCAGCGAATCGCTCCAGCCGATCACGGCCCACTTGGAGGACGAATACACGCTCATGCGCGGGTTGGCCAGCAGCCCCGCGGCCGACGCCACGTTGACGATCCGGGACGGCCGGCCGCCGGCGATCATGGCGGGCAGGAACTCGCGGGTGATGTGCATCAGCGCCAGCGAGTTGATGGCCATGGTCGCGGCAATGTCGGTGCGCTGATCGTGCTCCCAAAAGTACTTGCCGCGCACGATCCCGGCGTTGTTGACCAGGATGTCCGGGGTGCCGACGTCATTGCGCACTTTCTCCGCGGCCTCCTCGATCGCCTCGAGCCGGCTCACATCCACCACGTAGCTGTGGATCTGCGAGCCGCAGCCGTCTAGTTCCGCAACGGCCTGCTCCAGGAGCTCGGCATTCACGTCCCACAGGACCACGTGCGCGGCATGGTCGCGGACGGCCAGCTGGGCGTACATCTTGCCCATGCCCATGGCGGCGCCGGTGATCAGGACGCTCGTGCCGGCCAGGGATTCCAGGGTGCCGTTCATTGCAGTGCCTCCGGTGCTGTGGGGATGGTTTCATCGGGGATGGGTGCTGTGGGGATGAGTTTGCCCGGGTTCATGATTCCTTCGGGGTCCAGGGTGCGCTTGATCCCGGCCAGGACCTTGACGCCAAGCTCGCCGATCTCGGCGCCCATATACGGCGCATGGTCGGTACCGACGCCGTGGTGGTGCGTGATGGTGGCGCAGGCCGCAACGATTGCTGCCGACGCCGCGGCCTTGACGCGGGTGTATTGCGCAAGTCCGTCCGCCTCGAGCCCGGCCAGGAACGTGAAGTACAGCGAGGCGCCGTCGGAATAGACATGGGAAATGTGCGTCTGGACGAACGCGGCCCCGCCCTTGGACTCGAGGGCGGTGAGGATGGCCCGGCGAACGCTGGTGTACGTTTCCTCGAGCCGGCTCCACGTGGCGGCCGTTTCCAGCGTCTCCACGAAGACCCCGCGACTCAGCAGCTCATCGCGCAGGTACGGGCCGGCGAACCGGCCGTGTTCCCAGGACCTTCCGGGCAGCGGGCCGAGCGGGATGCCGCCGGCCCGGCGGAGGAGCCGCGCGCTGCGCCGCATGCGGGCCCGCGCCTGGCGTCCGTCGCCCTCCCAAACAAAGAGTGCCAGCGCCGGATTCCTTTGGCCGCGAAGCGCAAGGTAGCGGGCCAGGGCGCCGGTCTTCCAGCCGCCCAGCTTGAACGTCGACGCCGTTTCATCCGTGTCGCTCAACCGGCACACGTGCGGCATGTCGCCCCGGCCGCCGTCGTGCCGGAGCTTTCGCAGGGCCTGCGCGCCGGCCTCAAAGGACGGGAAGGACCAGGCGCCATAGACCTTCTCCGCCGGGGCGGGGGACACCTTGAGCGTTGCGCTCGTGATGACGCCCAGGGCGCCCTCGCTGCCGACGACGACGTCGAGCAGCTTGGGTCCGGCGGCGGTACCGGGGGCGGGCGAGCCGGCGTCGAACGGGCCTGCCGGGGTTTCCAGGTGCACGGCCTTGACCAAGTCATCTGAGCGGCCGTAGCCGGTGGAGGCCTGGCCCGCGGAGCGGGTGGCCACGTAGCCGCCCAGGGTTGCCTCCTGGTGGCTTTGCGGAAAGTGGCCCAGCGTGAAGCCGTAAGGGGCCAGGGCCGCCTCGATGGCCGGGCCGCGGATGCCGGCCTCAAAACTGGCCGTGCGGGAGACGGGGTCAACGTGCAGCAGGCGGTTCATGCGGCGCAGGTCGAGGGTGATGACGCCGGCAAAGCGGCCGCGCAGCGGTTCCACCCCGCCCACCACCGAAGTTCCGCCGCCAAAGGCCACCACGGCAAGCTGCCGTTTCACGCACAGGGCCAGGATTTGCCCCACCTCCCCGCTATTGCCGGGAAAGACGACGGCATCGGGGGCGTCCAGCGCGTCCCCGCTGCGGCGGCGCAACAGGTCGGGGGTGCTCTTGCCGCCCGCGTGGAGGATGCGTTCCGTGCGATCCGTGGCGACGTTCTCGGGGCCCGTAATGGCGGCCAGTTCCGCCAGGACGGCGTCGTCGAGAGTGGCGGGGCCCAGCCGTACATCCGCAAGGCTGACGGGCGGGTGGTTTACCGCTACGGCGTCCAGCCGGAGCGTGCGGCGCAGGAACTCCAGGGCGCCGCGACTCAGTGGCCGCGCGCGGGCGGGGTCGCCCCAGCCATACCAAACGGACCGGGGGACTTCTTCTGTGAGGTGGGTCACCATGAGATACAGTGTGACATATGACGTCACAACGTACCACCGGCCATTCCGACAACAGCGCCCACGCCGACAGCATCGCCCAGGCTGACGAGAAGGTGCTCGCCGCCACGCGGGACGCCGTGGTGCTGCACGGGGTCCGGCGCACCACGGCCAACGACATCGCCGAGCGTGCCGGAATCTCCCGCATGACCTTCTACCGGCGCATGGGCTCAGTGGAGAACGCCGTGCTGGCCACCCTGACTCACGAGTTCCGCAGCCATGCCGGCAGCATGCGCTCGGACATGCCCGCCGGATCGGGGCGCGAACGCCTGGTGCACTTTGCCGTCGAGAGTGTGCGCGTGTTTGCCACCTCGGAGCTGATCGCCTCGATTGCCGAGCGCGACCCCGAGTTCCTGATCCCGTACGTGACGGACCGGTTCGGGGCCAGCCAGCAGATCATCCTTGAGCAGTTGCGCGGGCTGCTCGACGACGGCGTCGCGGACGGCAGCGTCGAGGCCTCGGACGGCTCCGCCATCACGCTGCTGCTGGCGCTGCAGGGCGTGGCCCTGTCCTCGCGGGTGCTGCTGAAGATGGACACTTTCGACGGTGCCCTGGCGGAACTGCGGAAAATGCTGGAACGCTACCTCACGCCGCCGGGCGCCGAATTTTCAGAATCGAGTTCGACAGGTTCGGGAGCGAAAGGATAATGGCATGAGCGTGCCAAATCCCAGCTGGATCAACGACGCCACCCGCCGGCGCTCGCTGGAGCACGTGGCCGGGCACACCGTGGACGTGGCGGTGGTGGGTGGCGGCATCACGGGGGCCGGGGTGGCGCTGGATGCCGTGAGTCGGGGTTTGAGCGTGGTCCTGGTGGAGGGTGATGACTTCGGCTCGGGGACCAGCGGCTACAGCTCCAAGCTCATCCACGGCGGCCTGCGGTACCTGGCCAAGATGGACTTCGCGGTGGCGTGGGAATCGGCTATGGAGCGGCGCTGGCTCATGGACAGGATCGCCCCGCACCTGGTGCACCCGCTGGGATTCGTCATTCCGGATGCCCGCAGCGCCGCGCAGTGGGAGGCCGCGGCCGCGGGTGCCGGCGTCGTGATCTATGACGTGCTGCGCCGGCTTTCCGGGCTGCGCGGGCGGGTGCTGCCCAGACCCCAACTGCTCTCCAGCCAGGCGGTGGCCGCCCTGGTGCCCGCCCTGGACGCTGATGCCCTGCGGCGCGGCATCCTGTATTGGGACGGACAGGTGGTGGACGACGCCCGGCTGGTGTTGGGCGTGGTGCGCACTGCCGCCGGATTGGGGGCGCATGTGCTCCGCGATGTGAAGGCCACTTCATTGACGGACGCTATGGTCTCCGCTGTGGACACCCGGACGGGGGAGCCGGTGACGGTGGCGGCGCGTGTAGTGGTCAACGCGACCGGCGTGTGGGCGGCCGACTTTGAGCCGAAGCTGACGGTGACGCCCAGCAGGGGCACGCATCTGGTGGTCCGGGCGGAGCGGCTGGGCAACCCGCACGCCGCGCACACAGTGGCCGTGCCGGGACACTTTGGCCGGTACGTGTTTGTGCTGCCGCAGCCCTCCGGCGTCGTGTACATAGGGCTGACGGATCAGGAGGACCACAGCGCCGACGGACACTACCCGCTGGTTCCCGCGCACGACGTCGACTTCCTCCTGGACATTGTCAACGCGACCCTGGCGGTTCCGCTGACGCGTGATGACGTGGTGGGATCATTCGCGGGGCTGAGGCCCCTCGTGGAGGCCGCGCACGACGACGGCCCCGGCGGTACCGCCGACATCTCCCGCAGGCACCTGGTCACGGATGTCCCGGGTGCTCCCATCACTGTTGTGGGCGGGAAGATGACCACCTACCGGCGGATGGCGCAGGACGCGGTTGATGCCGTGACTGCGCGGCTTGGCGTCGAGGCCCGGTGCCGCACCAGGAAACTCCCGCTGGTGGGCGCCGCATCCGCGTCTGAGCTGGACGCCGTTGATGCGCCGGCCCGGTTGGTGGGGAAATACGGCACCGACGCCGCCGAGGTCCTGGCGTTGGGGCGGCTGGATCCGTTGCTGGCCGCGCCCCTCTTTGAGGGAACTGAAATTACCGGCGCCGAATTGTTGTTCGCGGTGCGCGCCGAGGGAGCGTCGACTGTGGAGGACCTGCTGGAGCGGCGCACCCGGCTGGCGTTCGTCCCAGCCGACGCGGAGAGGGCCCGTGCCCGGGCCGGGGAAATCCTGGCGCTCGCGGGTGCGCCGTCGTTTTATGAGGGAGCAGCCGGATGAGTCGCCGCGCGGTTTAATTAACTTCGGCACGGATATCTGCGCGCGGGCAATGGAGTTGAGTTCTTGGTTTGCAAGAAAGGCTTGTCGGGAGCCATTGGCGAGGATCCAAAAGCTGAGAGTCTCCCCTTGCTGGGGCGCTTCATTCCAAGGACCGGGTTCGGGATAGGAGATTTGAAACGTTTGGCTCGTCCCATTCCTATCGAAGGCCTGGAGGCTCAGCCGAGTTGTCCTTTTGGGGCGCAGACTGACAAGTTCAACTTCGGTGGTTAGTTGTCTCCAGGGTTCGTTCTCAACTAAGGCCCGGAGATTCCGGTACGTGGATGTGACGACCCAAAGCACTCAGCCCGCGAATGACGGAAACACTGCGAAAACAAAGAAGTAGAGAACATCAAGACTCCTCCGGTATCCATCGAGGCCAACGATGACGACCCTGCTGGGGTCTGCTGGGCTAACACTGACGACGACTGCCGATCCTGGAATAGGGAGCTCCGTGCTGTCTGTCGCCGGATCGTAGGTGGCGGTGTGCAGCTGGCTGGCAAGGGTAAAGCTCACATTCAGATCGCAATGGGCGCCACGGGTGGAGTAAAAGTGCCGGCTGGTCACGGTTGCCGGTACTGTGACGTGTCCATGCCAATAGGGGTGGGTGCTTTGCACGATCGCGATTGCCGAAATGACTACTGCAAAGGCGAAAAAAGAAGTTGTTATGACCCTGAGCTGTCCTAGTCTTCGGCGGAGCGGCAGGTCTTTCCACACTGGTGGTTTGACGGTCGTGCGTCCATCGGATCGCAACCGCACAGACTTGGTGAGTTGAACGAATTCCGGCTTCATTGTCCCCTCATCGCAGTCGTGCAGTTGTGCAATTTTTCGGCCAGCCAATCTCCCAAAATCGCCGATATTTCCGTCAATTGCGGGCCAACTGTCGCAGCGTTCCCATCCACGCCTCATGTCCGTTGTGAAATTCGCCGTCACATGTAGCGATGGATTGTAAGGATGTAGGCAAGCAGGAAGAAGTACCCCGTCGAATAGACAAGTGTGTAGGGCCATCGCGTTTTCCTCAGCTCGTCATTTGGCACACTCCGGCGCCCTGCAGGGGTGGAGAATGCCGTTCTCAGATCTTGCGCCATTACCCGATAGAGGAACAATGGAGATAGGAACAGCACTGCCGCAGTGGACCCAAAGGCCGGCACTCCAACGAATCCGTTGATGACTGGCACCGCCGCTGCCCAGAGACCCAATGCGGCATTTGTGAAGACGTTGATGAGTCCAAAAACCCGGTCCATCCTTGAGCCCCGCTTGAGGGGGTGGCGGAACCTGCCCCAGTGCGCTGCCGAAAGCCCCACCAACCCGGCGAAAACATAAGATGTCCAGCTGGTCATTTGGCGGATTCCCTCGAGAAGTTTAGGCACCTTGTCGTATCTGGAGCGATCCAGGCAGCCACGATTGTCGAAAGGCCTCACCATGGCCGAATGCAATGGCAGCGTTATAGGTACCTTGCCCGAGCCTAGTACTTTGGCATGCGCGGGTGGAGTGCACGCCAAGCAGCTCCAGTTCCGACGTTTAGTGCCTAATTACCAGGGGCCGCTCCGCTCAAGTAGCGGTCGGGCGTCCCCGACCTAGGAATGGAGCAGGAACCGGGCCACGATGTAGAAGGCAAAATCGACGACTCCAAGGATCATGCCTGCAATGGCGAGCCCGCGCCCGCGCAACCCTTTGTCCCTGGCGTTCCGGAAACCTATCCCGGAGAGGGCAGTAGCGAGCGGACCGGCCATGGCGAAGACAATCAGCCCGACTATTCCGACGATAAATCCTGCAATGGCGGCCTTGCTGAATGGCGCGCGGTTCTGCAGGCGGGGGAGTTGTAGTGGAGCGTTCACGTACTCGGACGGCCAGCCATTTTCAGGTCGTTGGGGGACGTTTGTCATTTCTTCTGCTCATTTCCGTCAAGGATGTGCCGTGAGCCTACTTCATTTATATTATTCAGGTCCATAGACCGCGAATCATCTTTCGAGGTGAACTTCGAGGTTCTGTAATATCGACCGTTTTTATCACCGTGTTTCCAGCCCGGTTTGAATGCGCAATGTCCTGGGTTCTCCTAACAACACGTTTTTTTGGGACGTTGCCCGCCGACACCTTCGCATCCTTGGTGCAGCCTTGGTGGTGACCGTATGAATCCGGTGAATTTGCTGATCGCACAAGATGGCGTGAGAGCTCGGTGAATGAAATGTTTGGGGACACCCAATGCCGCAGTGGTTACCCAATCGCAACCGGCCCACGGCGTCACTTGGCCCGGAATCACGGGGCAGTACCGTAAAATTGAGGCTTAGCCGCGTGCTGCGCACCGGCCTCCACCGTGGAATAAGTCCACCGAATTGGGAGTATGGATGCCTGAGTTGGATTCAACCAAGAAGCCTCGCCGGGGCTGGAAGATTGCCGTCATTTCCGTCGTTGCGGCAGTCATTGCCGTTGGCGGCGTTGGTGCGGCGACTGCCACCACCTGGAAGCCGGCCGCGGATGCGCTCGTCGGCTCCTCCTTGGCCACGCCGACGGCGGCTCCCACCACCGAGGCTCCCGCGCTGCCCGTTTCGATGACCCTGGCACCGAAGACCGGGGCCACTTTGGTGAACCCCGCGGACCAGGTGGTGGCCGAAGTCAAGAACGGCACCATCTTCAACGCAGTGCTCAAGGAAACCGCAACGGGCGAGAGCACTGACGGTGAACTCTTCGTCAGCGGCAGCAAATGGATCGCTTCCAAGCCGCTGAAATTCAACACGGACTATACGCTGGACGTCACCGCTGTCGATGACAACGGCAAGCAAAGCAACCAGGTCAGCACCTTCACCACGGTGTCGGAAGCCAACGAAGCCGACATGTGGATGTACCCGGCCAACGACTCCACCGTGGGTGTGGCCCAGCCTCTGGAATTCCACTTCAGTGAGCCGGTGACCAACAAGACCGCCGTCGAAAAGGCCATCAAGATCAGCTCCGCCACCGGCCAGAAGGGTGCCTTCCACTGGTACTCGGACACCATGGTCCGTTACCGCGCCGCAGAGCACTGGCCGGCCAACACCAAGCTCAAGGTAGACATCAACCTGTTTGGCGTCGACTATGGCAACGGCCAGATCGGCAATTTCAACAAGACCAACACCATCAACATTGGTGACAAGGTGGTCATGGAGGCCGACGCGACCGCCCACATCGTCCACATTTACGTGAACGACAAACTCACCAAGACGTTCCTTGCCTCCATGGGTGACGAGCGCTTCCCCTCCGCTGCCGGTTACCTGGTGCTCACGGCCGACAAGCAGCGCTTCGCAACCTTCGACGCCTCCACCATTGGCTTGAAGCCCGGGGATCCTGCCTACTACGGCAAGCTCGACGTCGAATACGCCACGCGCCTGGCCAACAGCGGCATCTTCATCCACCTGGCAGCCCCCGTCGCGATCCCGTACCTGGGCAAGGTCAACCTCTCCCACGGCTGCATCGGCCTGGACCGAGAGGGCGCCTCCTGGGTGTTCAACAACATGAAGCCCGGCGACCTCGTCCACACAGTTGGCACGCCGGACCCAACCAACACGATTGCCCCCACCGACGGATTTGGCGACTGGAACATCCCGTTCGCCGAGTACGCGCACCGGTAGGTAACCGAGCGGTTTGAGGCCGTGGATGCCGTAGCATCGGGCTATGATCACGCATCTTGCCGGCCTGTGGGTTGACGCTCCGCTGGCCTTTTGGCTCGCACTCCTTGCCGGGCTGTACTTCGTGGTGATGGCGGTTTGGCTGGCCGTCATCGACATCAAGCACCAGCTGCTGCCAAACCGGATTGTGTTCCCATCGGCGGCGATTGCCGGCGTGCTTCTGATCCTGGCCGCGCTGGTGGCGGGCGACATCGGCGCAGCCGTTCGCACTGTACTTGGGGGAGCGGTGCTTTGGGCCATTTACGTGGTGCTGCGGCTCGTTTACCCGGCCGGCATGGGTTATGGGGACGTAAAGCTCGCCTTTGTGCTGGGCCTGTACCTGGGCTACATCAGTTGGTCGGCGCTCCTTTGGGGCACATTCCTTGCATTTCTGCTTGGCGCAATGTGGGGGATCGTCCTATTGATTTCACGCAAAGGCACCGGCAAGACACAAATCCCGTTTGGGCCTTTTATGCTTGCCGGTGCGTTTATTTTGTTGGCAATTAATTAGAAACCAACAAAAGCAAATCAGGTCTAACGGCTCATCACACCGCCAGGTGAGAAGATGGCAATAATGTTGATGACTGCTGGTCCCATGATGACGATGAAAAGCGTCGGGAAAATGAAGAACAGCAGGGGGAACAATACGAGGACAGGCAATTTCATGGCCTTTTCTTCGGCCCTTTGACGCCGCCCAACCCGCAACTGCTTGGCCTGCGTTCGTAGCACCTTGGCGATGCTGATCCCGTAAATGTCTGCTTGGACCACGGCACGTACAAAACTCTTAAGCTCAGGAACAGTTGTTCGGTCGGCAAGCGCCTGATAAGACTCACGGCGTGGACGGCCCATCTGCATATCCTGAAGGGTGCGTGTCAGTTCCTCTGCCATCGGTCCCTTGCCGTTCAATGCCGCCCTGGCCATGGCGCTTTCGAATCCCAAACCAGCCTCGACAGCGATCAGCATTTGGTCCAGAGTGTCAGGCAGCTCAAGTTGAATGGACTGTTGCCGTTCCTGACCCTTGCTGTAAATCAGCAAGTCTGGAATGAAGTAGCAGAGCGCGGTGAGGAATATCGCCAAGAAGACCATAGAGGCTCCCGGCCTAATGGCAATGAACAGTAACCCGACAGCCGCTGCCGCCATCGCTAGCAACGGCTTGGCCATGAGAAGGCGTGGAAGCGGAATGCTTGCCGGTCTACCAGCCCGGGCCAGGAGTTTGTCCAGCTTGGCAACGTAGGCAGCCGGAGTGATCCGGTGTGCAATTGCCAGCCAGCTACGGTCGCTGAAGGCGGGAGCTGACTGCCCTGGAGCGTTTGTCCGCCCAAGGTTGTTTCGGATAATAAGTAGCGACTTGGAGTCGACACTTACAAATGACCAGACGAGATAACCAATCGGCAAAACGATGATCGCTATGAAGATCAGGGGAAGCACAGACATCTTGACCATTTCCTCTCAGAACTTGATCTGGACAATTTTGCGCAACCACAGGCTGCCGATAATCATCATCACGACTCCCATACCGAGCATCACCCAGCCGACCAAGTGGCTTGTCAGGGCACTCAAATATTGCGGGTTGACCAACATCAGCATTAGGACCATGCCGAAAGGGAGGGCTACCAGGATGATGGCGGAAAGTCGCCCCTCAGCACTCAGCGACTTCACCTGGGCTTTGATTTCCCCACGTTCACGAATTGTCTCGCCGACGTGATCGAGCACCTCAGCGAGGTCCCCGCCTACCTCACGATTGATCTGCACAGCCTGGGTGATCCAGGAGAAGTCGTCGCTCTTCATGCGGATGGCCGTGTCGGCAAGGGCTGCTTCCAAATCGCGGCCGATCCTGACCTCGTTGACCACTCGGGCGAATTCCTCAGACGATGGCACAGCGGCTTCCTTTGCCGCGGCGTCAATGGCGGCCAGTACACTGTGGCCGGCACGCAATCCGCCTGTGAGCAGTAAGAGATTGTCGCTAAGTTGCTTATCAAACTTGGCCCGTCTGCGGTCCGCAAGCAAAGCCAATGCCAGCCAACCGAGCACAGGAGTCACTATCGCGAGGATAACGGCGAGCCCGACCCCAGCCAGGACAAGACCGAGAAGTGCCATTACGCCGGTGGCTGCGATCATAATTATGAGGAAGTTTGACGGCGGAATCCGCAGGCCCGCTTCTTCGAGCCGCTTAGGGCTGTACGGACCGCCGCCAATTGATTTGTCCAGGGCCGCTACCGTGGAATCCGTGATGGAAGACAGAGCGGACTTGTTCGAATCCCCGAATGGACGTCGCCGTTCCTGCGGAATGGCTGAGCGCCACGGCCTGACAACAACAAATAGCAGGACCCAAATTGCCGCACCACAGAGTACAAAGCCGATTATCGGCACAATGACCGGCATGGCTACCTCCTCCCCGTAGGTTGGGTTCGAGTTCCAAATATGTTTGCGGGTACTTGGATTCCAACTTCGGCGAAGTGGTCCACAAATCGGGGCCGCACGCCGGTCGGAATTGGCTTGCCCAGGAACCTGCCTGTCGCATCCACCCCGGCAGAATAGTCAAAGACGAAAGCGTCCTGGAGGGTGACAATGTCCCCTTCCATCCCTTGAACCTCGGTGATGTGTGTAACGCGCCTAGTTCCGTCACGGAGCCGGGTGAGGTGGACAATTAGATTGACTGCTGAAGCGATCTGTTCACGTACTGCACGCAAGGGAAGATCCATGCCGGCCATCAGCACCAAGGTTTCCAATCGCGAAATGGCATCGCGCGGTGAATTTGCGTGGACGGTGGAAAGTGAACCGTCGTGGCCGGTATTCATGGCCTGAAGCATGTCCAATGCTTCACCCCCACGGACCTCTCCGACCACAATCCGATCAGGTCTCATACGCAATGAGTTTCGTAGAAGGTCGCGGATGGAGACTTCGCCGCGACCCTCGATATTGGACGGACGACTTTCCAACCTCACAACATGTCGTTGCTGAAGCTGAAGCTCCACGGCATCCTCAATCGTGACGATCCGGTCCTCGGCCGGCAAAAAACTCGAGAGCACGTTTAGCAGGGTGGTCTTGCCGGTACCCGTACCTCCCGTCACCAGGATGTTCAACCGGGCACGCACACAAGCATCGAGTAGCACGGCCATATCTGGAGTTAGTGTTCCGAAATCAGCCAGATTCTGGACCGTCAAGGGCACCCGGCTGAACTTGCGGATAGTGAGTGAAGGACCGCTAACGGCCAGTGGCGGAATGATCGCGTTAACGCGAGAACCATCCTCGAGCCGGGCATCAACCATGGGTGACGACTCATCAATTCGGCGCCCGACCTTGGAAACAATTCGTTCGATCACTCGACGGAGGTGGGTCTCGGTGGCAAATCGTGAGTCAGTTAGCGAAAGCTGCCCGCCGCGTTCAATGTAGATCTGGTCAGGCCTATTGACCATGATTTCAGTAACCGTGTCGTCGTCCAGGAAACGCTGAAGTGGTCCGTAGCCAAGTACATCATCACCGATTTCCCGAATCAAGCGGCGGCGTTCTTCGGGAGTCAGCGGGACCTGCTCTTCATCAATGACCTGACTGAGCTCTTCCCGTGCGGAATTGCGAAGATCTTCTTCCGAAAGGTTGGGGTCGGTCAGCCGAGCGCCCATTCGTTCGAACAATGCCTCGCCTGCACGTTGCTTAAGGCCAGCGAGCGCAGTGCCGGCACTTCCGGCAGCCGGGGAGTCCGAGGATCCGAGGACCTGACTTCCTGGAATTCCCAAGATCGAAGGCCTGGGAGTCTCGTGGTTCGGGGACAGCCCCCTCGCCACGTTGAGCCGATCAGAGAGGTTCACGACACCACGACCCTTCGGTGGAGTTGCTTCCGCATGTGAGAGCTCACCTCTGGTTCAAACCTCTCAACCAGCTTGCGAAGGTTCTTGCTTGCTGGGCTGCGCGGCCCCTCTTGGAGGAGGGGGACCCCCTTATTGGTTGCAAAAGGCAGTGCGGATGAGAGTGGGATGACTACGTCCACGGGAACTCGAATAGTTGCTTCGATGTCCTGGATGTTGAGTCCGGCATGACGGTTGGCAAAGTTCAGTACAACATGACGCCCCTGGGGAATCAGGCCCAGCTCATGCAGTACTCCGAGTCCGTTGCGCAAACCTTTGATGCTTGGAATGTCCATTCCCACAACCCACACCGCATCCGTCGCCTGCTCAAGAGTTGCGAGTGCGAGTTCGCCGAGGCCCGGTGCGGTGTCAACAATGACGTATTTGAACTCCGTAGCCAACTGTGCGATTAGGTAGCTGATGTGATCGGCCGTCACGAGGTCGGCTTCGTTCGGGTTGCTTGGCGCGCAGAGCGCATAAACCCCTCCCGAATGAACCGTGAGGAAGGCTTTCAGCACCATGGCGTCATGTGCGGCTGCGCCGGTGACTGCATCCACCAGAGTGTGCTCGGGACTCAGCGAAAGCGCAGACGCGACGTCGCCAAACTGGACGTCCAGATCCACGATAACCACGCTCATTGGTGCGACTTTTCCTAAGCCCATAGCCAAATTGGTAGCCACGGTCGTCTTGCCAACACCGCCCTTAGGGGACATGACCGCAATGACCCGGCCCGTCTCGTGCTCGGAATTGCCTTGAACGGACAGGCCCCGGCGTCTGCCGGCTGATGACAAGCATGCCCGTTCCAACATAACGCGGATGGTAGGCGTGTCGGCACCCGGGCTGACGATGTCGCGGATCCCGGAACGCATAGCGGTCAGGACAAGGTCAGGTGAGGAATCTGCCGCCAAGATCACGCTGACTTCGGGGAATTGGAGATCCATGACCGTCGCTAACTTAAGTGCTTCGTCAGTGGATACCCCTGGGCCGAGAAGAACCACCTCGGGTGGCTCTGCCGGGTCAATATGCATGATGTCGTGGGGAGCGCCGTTGATAGCAGATTCCGGGAGTCTCTGTACGCTTCCGTGGAGACCATCGGATACTGCCAGACGAACACGCTGCTCAAAGTCTGTGGAGGTCGTAATGATGATGAAGCGGCTCATTTCAACACCTGATCCTTATGCAGTGTATCCACCGGTGCTGTGTTGGAATCAGCATTTTCCTTCGACAAGTAGATTTTGCCGAACTCCACAGCGTGGACCGTCTTGGTTGCATCGGTCCCGGACTGTGCCAAGGTGACAAAGATTTGGCCGCCTGAAGCCGGAGCTTGGGCTTGTTGAGTTGCGCCGTTGGACTGGGTGGAGGTCCCTGTGCTGGTTCCAACTTTGGTGACCAGAACCTTGTGGAATTGCAATTTTGTAGCAGGATTGTCCGAGGTGCCGGGGGCGACGCCGGCGTTATAGGAAATGAAGATGCCGACCGTGTCCCCGGCTTTGAGATTTCCACCCAAGACCCGTTCCGGATCCAGCTTGAGGGTTATCTCTTCCATTCCTTTGGGAACGCTGGCCTGATTTGGAGTGGCCAGGCTCTGTGGCTCGACCAAGCGTGCAGACAACAACTGCTCTCCAGGGACAAGGGCCACGGCCGCAACTTTGCCGGCGAATCCAGACAAATCTTTGACGGAACCTGAAACCACTGCTCCTTGGGGAAGAGTCTGAAGTTTTACGAGGGAGGCCATTTGTTCAACTGTCGTTCCGGCGGCAATGGGTTGTTGGACTACCAGTACCTCGGATGGGTTCAACCCGGCTTGGGCGCGGCTGTCAGCCGCTCGAACGTATGTGGAAAGGAGGACAGCACCAACGATGACTAGCACCAGCGCCAAGACGCCCCCCAGAAGGCGTGTTTTCAACTCATTCTCCTAGACTATTTGATCAATCTGATTGTTGTGCTTGGTGAACCAGGCTGCATTGCTATGTAGTCGGTTATGGAGACGTAATGCGTGAAATAGCCGTATAACCCGCGACAATTGTTTCCCCCGTTGCAGGCCGGCGGAGTGATGCCGTCGTAATTCGGCGGGTTGAAATGATACCCGGTTAGGTAAAAGGCGGCGAATCCGGCGATTGTGTACTGTGCGTTATTTCCACCCTGACCCAGTGATCCGGAAAAAATCGGAATGAGCATTTCCTTGCCGATGCCATTAGAGAAGATGTTTGCGCAGGCGCTTATTCCGAGAACTTTATTTGAACTATTTCCGGTCCACCCTTGAACAATGTAGGGCGCTGAAGACGAGACGGCCTGGCACCCTGAGCCGACAACTTCTAGCCACCCAAACCCTCCGCTGGCATAGCCATGGGTACCGTCACATCCGGCGTAGTTGGCGTTGGTATCTGACCGTATGTAGATGACTGTCTTTGACGGGTCGACCGAGAAGTTTCCAGTGCTATTGAGTGCCGTTTTTTGGGTTGGCGTCAGCAAGTCCTGTAGCGCACAACTTCCAACGCTCCATGGGATGGTTGTCAAAGTCGCGGGGGCGGGCCAAGTGGCCGTCGCCGTTGCCGGCACCGATGCACTTCGAATGCCGAAAATACTGGCGAACATGAGCTGGACACCGTTTGGGTTGGATACGCTCTTGCTGGAAACATTCACTTTGACTGTCCGATTCACCAGGTCCACAGTCACACTGTTGGTATTTGTCTTCCCATCGTTGGCATTGGCATTTGCCAATGGTGCAGCGGCGGAAGAAGGATTTCCACACCCGTTTGATGTGGTGGATTTGGCGCAGTCATAGGCCACAGCCAGGGCCGCGGAATCGGCGCCGTTCTGCAGTTGTGCGCGCTCTGCGTAGAGCATGCCCACATCGACGGAAATGGCCGCAAATCCAAGGAGCACGACCATGAGGATTGCCGTGACTACTGCCGTGGCTCCGCGCTCATTTTCTTGGGATTTTCCCTTGTAGCCAATAACTAACCGCCGCATTGCATGACTCCAATACCCGTGATTTGCGGTGCGCTAAAAGGAAGGAAGTTTATGAGCCAGCCCTTCACTGCGAGCACCTTGACTGTCACCGTGGTGCCGGCAGCGCAGGCGCCGCCAGCGCTGTATGTGACGCTGATCGGTTTGACCATCCTCAGCGATGGTGCGGCTGAAGTGGCTGCGCCTTCGATTGCTGAATAGCCAAAACCGGAATCAGAGTAGTGAACTGCGGCATAGCGGGCTCCCTCGCGGGCTGCGTTGCTGGCCGAGATTTGCTGATTGAAGAGATATCCAAAGTTCATGATGCCCATGACCAGCAGAAGAAGAACGGGCACTATGAATGCGAATTCAACTGCCGCGGCACCGCGTTCCGAATTGCTGCGAAACATTGTCTCTTCCCCTCCTAGATCAGAAAGCCGGTGAGGCGGCTCCAGCCGTGGCTGGAGCCGCCTGGGGGTGGATTGTTACGGAGCTGCGGTGCCGCCGAGTGCGACGACAACCTGATTGAAAATTCCCTTGAGCTGGGTGCCCAGAAGGGTGACGGCCCCGATGATGACCACGGCGATGAGGAATACCATGATGCCGTATTCAACGGCAGTGGCTCCCTTTTCGCGGTCTTCGCTCGTGAAGCGGTCGACCCCGGCGATGAACAGAGTCTGCAGGGTCACATACATCTTCAACATTTCAAGTTCCTACTTTCAGAAAGGTATTCGAATGACCAAAAAGGGTGGCTTACCTTTGGCAGCGTTGCCAAGGTTGGTGCGCCTATTTCGGTTCTTGCCCCCGGTAAGAATGTTCCCCCGGTTGAGAACAACTAAACACCCGGCGCCAAGGCTGCCTCTAGAGTTGTCAACACTCTAATTTTTGGCACACGGAATTTCATCACCGAATCCCTTAAAACAAAGGCGGTATGCGCTTTCCCAAAATAGAGTGGTGAAGTTTTTTGACAGAATTTCAAGCGCGGACGCTCGCTACTCGGTTGTGATCCGCCGGCTACTTGGTATGAGTGTTTTCGTCACGCGAGTTAAGTACCTAGAAGTCAGGGGCGGCTGGACGGGTCGCGGTGACGGTGGGTGATTGTCGGCGAAGTTGAGGCAATGACGAGGCGCAGTCGAGTGATCTCTAGAACACCTGATCTAAATTGTCTGCTGTAGCTGGGGCGTGGCTCCACCTGTGGGCACTACATCGTTCTAATTGCCGACATTCACAGTGCCAGAGGCGACGGTTCAGCCAGTGGTGGCGCCACGCTCGCCATTACCCAGGCGGGTCCTGGCGGCAGCGGCGATTGCGGACAATGACTCGTGGAGCTTGAGCATGTCGTAACCTTTCCGTGCAACGCTTCCCCCGCGTGTAGCGATGGCCAACACCCAAGTGGCCCGATGTTTGCCAGTCAACACCAGAAGGACACCCCAAAATAGAGTGGTCACCACTCTATTTTGCGTAGTCGCGCAGAACGCCAGGCCTACTTTTGCCCCACGCCGTGGGAGGCGAGCCGGCTGTGCACCCGGCCGGCCTGCTCTGCCGCGGCGGTGAGCCGTTTGAACTCGCGGTCGCGCCGCTCCGAAATCAGGGCAGCGAGGAACACCTCGGCCGGCGTGCCATACGGGGGCTGGGGCGCCACATATGCACTGGCCTCCATGGCCAGGCTGGTGCCCATGGCTGCCCGCGAGGCCGGCGCCATCGCGGAGCCCTGCCGCAGGAACACCGAGATCCGGCGGGCCAGGGGGTCGGGCAAGCGGCCAATGTCAACAAGCCGCGCCCACGGTGCCAGCGCGGGCACCACGGAGACCTGCAGCGGCTTTGGCTCCGGCGCCCGGTCGCGGATCGCGTAGGTGCCGGCCAACATGTCCCCGAGCCGCTTGGACTTGTCATTGAACAGGGACGCCAAGAACGCCACCGAACCCAGCGACATGTAGATCTCAAAGAAGCCCAGCAACCCGCGGATCAGAGCCTGCCGGAACCGGACGGATCCGCCGTCGTCGCGCACTATCCGCAAACCCATGGCGAGCTTGCCCAACGACTTGCCCCGCGACAACGACTCCACCGTGATGGGCAGCACCACCAAAATGCCCACCAGTGTCACCAGGAAAAGGGTCTTCGCGGCGGCCGAATCAGTCAGGGCCGGAATGGCGCTGACCGTGAGGACGGCGCCAATCACGAGGGCCATGGTGACCGCCACGTCGATGAGCGCGCCCAGGGACCTTGCGGCAAACGACGCCGGCCGCAGTTCCAGGACAACGGCTTCACCAGTGATAATCGCGGACATAAAAACAGTCTAGCCACAGCCCATAAAAGCCCGCCCTGCGCGGCGCTTCCCACCCCGTCCGCCGCGAGAATACCGCTAAGCTGGCGGTGTGGATCTGGACGCGTATACGGCAGTGCACCGCCCGCAATGGGAGCGGCTGGCCGCGCTTGCCCGGAAACGCCGGCTCAACGGCAGCGAAGCGGATGAGCTCCTGGAGTTATACCAAAGCGTCTCCGCCCAGCTGTCCCTGATCCGTTCCGTGGCGGCCGAGAGCGCGTTGTCGGCGTCGTTGTCCGCCGTCCTGGCTAACGCCCGCACCCGGTTCACCGGCGCAAAATCCAACGTCTTCGCCGACGTGGCCCGGTTCTTCGTCATCTCCCTGCCGGCCGCGTTCTACCGCTTGCGCTGGCTGACAATCATTGTGGGCGCAGTTTTTGTGGTGATCAGCGGGCTGTTTGCGCTGTGGACGGCCGGGAACCCGGGCGTTCTGGCGGCCATGGGCGGCGACGCGAGACTGCAGCAACTGGTCAACCACGACTTCGTCGACTACTACTCGGAAAATCCGGCCGCCTCCTTTGCCGGCTCCGTCTGGACCAACAACGCCTGGATCGCCGCCCAATGCGTCGCCCTGGGCATCACAGGCGTCTTTGTCCCTTATTCACTGTTCATGAACGCCCAAAACACGGGCATCGTGGCCGGGGTGATGTTTGCCTACGACCGCGGCGACGTCTTCTTCAGCTACATCCTCCCGCACGGCCTCATGGAACTGACGGCCATCTTCATCGCCTCCGCCGCCGGTCTTCGCATCTTCTGGTCCTGGGTGAGCCCGGGCCCGCGCAGCCGCCTCGACTCGCTGGCCCGTGAGGGGCGCTCCCTGGTGACGACCGCCGTCGGACTGGTCTTTGTACTGTTCATCTCCGGCCTGGTGGAAGCGTTCGTCACGCCCAGCCCGCTGCCCGTCTGGCTCAAGCTCACCATCGGCTCCGGGGTGCTGGCCGCGTACTGGAGCTACACGCTGGTGTTGGGTCGCCGGGCCGTGCTGGCGGGGGAGACCGGCGACCTCGACGCGGACGACGCCGGGGCTGCCGCGATTTCCGTCTGACCCCCGGATGGGGTGCTGCCCGGGTACAGCTGGGGTGTGCCTGTGAAGGTGGTGTCAGTTTCATATCGACGCGGGGTGGCAGCGTCCCGGCGGTGCGGCTCACCGGTAGTCTTCAACCGTGAGCGAGAACCAGAATCCGGCAGAGGCCGCCAGCACCCCCGACAGTCCCGGGACCCCCGCCGTAACACCTGCCCTCCCGCAGGAATCCGGCACCTCCAAGATCAAGGTCGAGGCGCCCGCCGACGGCAGCAAGCCCGAACCCATGCGCCCGGCCGGCAGGCTCCCGAAGCTGCCCTCGGACGCCGAACTGGACACCGGCGCTGCACCGGCGGCAGTTGAAACGGCAACTCCAGAGACAAACTCCGCGGCAACCCCTGTGGCAACCCCGGCGACCCCCGAACCCGCCCCCGAGCCGGAAGTCATCGTGGAAGCTTCGCCCACCACGATGCTGCAGATGCGCCCGCCGCAAGACGAGGTTGCCAAGCGTCTCGCTGCCCGCGAGCAGGCAGCCAACACCAAGCCGGTGCTGCCGCGCGTTTTCCAGGTACTGCTCGCCGCGTTCTACCCGATTGTGCTGCTGGTGCTGTCCATCCGCCTCGTCACCACGTCCGTCTTCCTTTGGGTGGAATACCACCGCCCCGGATTCCCTGCCGACTCCTTCGGATTCAGCACCGACGACCGGGTCACCTATGGTTCCTACACCGTCGACTACCTGCTGAACTTTGCCGGGCCCCGTTATTTGGGGGATCTGGTGAATTCCCAGGGCAACCCGCTGTTCCTGGCCCGCGAAGTGGCGCACATGGCCGACGTCAAGCACCTGATCGACCTGGCATTCATCCTGGGCACCGTGCTGGCCATCGGCATGATCATCGCGATGGTCTACCTGTCCCGCCGCAGCGTGGGTGGGGTGCGGCGCGGGCTGTTTGCCGGCTCCATCGCCACCCTGGTGCTGATCATCGGGCTCGGCGTCCTGGCACTGATGGGCTGGGAGCAGTTCTTCACCGACTTCCACGAGATGTTCTTCGCCAACGGCACCTGGACGTTCTACACCGACGACACACTGATCCGGCTGTTCCCCAGTGATTTCTGGTCCGACGCCGGCATCTTCATCGGAGCGTTCGTCCTGGTGGTGTCCTCGCTGACCCTGGCCTTCACCTGGCCCACGAAGGACCGCCGCAAGGCCTCCGCCCGGGCCAAGCACCCGGGCCGCCGCGCCGCGGCCGTCTGACACCTGGCTTCACGCTCAACAAACGTTCGACGCCGGTCCCAAGGGGCCGGCGTCGAACGTCTTTAAGGGGGAACCGCCACGGCCCCATTTGTTCCACGGGTGACGACGGACGCCGCCGGCACGCGACATGCAGGGGCGCTGCCGCCCGCACCGCACGCGGGGCCCTCTGGTCTTTTGCTCAAAGATTGTTTAACTAAGGATTCATTTCACATAGGTGAACCGTTTACTTTAAGCCGCACATGGCCTTGAAAGTTCATGGATTTGAAATTTTAATGTCATCAAATCATCCAAGTTGTCAAATCTGTCATGTAATTTACTAAATCGTCGCAAAATGTTCTCAAGCAAGTGGAACTTAGCATCCAGTGGTCGGTAGGCTGAGCCGCAGTTCTTCCACTCGAAAGACTAACGAAGTATCCATGGGGACAATACCTCGAAATAAGAAGGGTGTGACAATGACCAGCACAATTTCACGCAGATCGATTCTCTCTCTTGCCGCCGTCACGGGCGGCCTTGCATTGACCGGTGCATCGTCTGCATTCGCGACCGAGACCAAAGCGACGATGACGCCGCAGGTCGACGAATCCGCACTACAAGAATTGCTCGACGGCGCAACGAACGGCTCTCCTCAGTCGTTACCGACCCTCCGTTCGCCCATGGCCCAGCCGAGGGCCCAGCAATTGGCGGCAACGACGTCGTTCGATTCCTTCGTCGCGCAATACGAAAACAAGTACATTGACGTTGACGGGTCCTACGGCGCACAGTGCTGGGACCTGTGGGAGCAATACTGCCGACTCGTCATTGGCTGCTCGGGAATCAGCACGCAGTATTCGAACTACCCGGGGTACGCGATTGGGTTGTGGGACGGATATGCGTCCAACGGCGCATCCACCTATTTCACCCAAGTCTCGGCATCGGCTGCGCCCCAGAAGGGCGATGTGGCCATTTGGAAGTTCGGCCAGGCCTACTACCCGTACTCCCATGTGGCAATCGTCCTTGGCGACGCCGGAACAAACCTCTATGTCTTCTCCCAGAACTCGAGTCCTGCCCTGGCGGGCAACCCGTATCCGGGACAGTCAACTGGCCCGTGCGTCAAGCAAAACCTGCCAAAGGCCGGACTTGCCGGTTACCTCCGGCCAAAGTCGGCAGTCGGCGGAGGCTCACAGAATGTCCTTGGAAGCGCCGATATCCTGGCTGTCGATGACACCGGCGTGCTGTGGAACTACCCTGCACGGGGCAACGGGACATTTCTTGACAAGGTCATGATTGGAAGCGGCTGGTCCGGCATGAAGACCGGCTGGACCGTGGACTTCAACGGCGACGGAGTCCTGGACCTGATCGTCCAGTGGGGCGATGGAAACATTCGCTACTACCCGGGCCGGGCAAGCGGAGGGTTTGGGGCGTACACCATCATCGGCCAGGGATGGGCCTCCTACATGATTACCCCGGCCAAGTGGCGCTCAAGCGACAAGTACCCCGGTCTCGTTGCCAAGGACTCCATCGGCGACCTGTACTACTACCCCAACCCTGCCGGAACCGGTCTTGACGGAACCCAGAGGGTCAAAATCGGCACGGGATGGGGCAGCCTGAGCATCACGTCGATGAATTTCAACTCGGACGCATTCCCCGACGTCCTTGCCGTGAACGCCGCCAGCGACCTCCTGCTCTACCCGGGAACGGGCACGGGCGGTTTCGGTGCAAGCTCCAAGGTTGGACAAGGATTCGCGTCCAAGGGGCTCCTCGCTTCAAAGGGCTTCATGGGTAGCGGCACCAAGGGCGTGATGATGCAGAGGTCTACCGGCGAACTCCGCTACTTCCCGTTGACGGCCGCCGGCGCCTTCCAAACGGCATCCGATGTCGGACACGGGTTCAGCACCTTCAAGCTCTTCAACACGCAGTAAGCAATTCCAGGGTGGTCGCTACGGCTTTCAACCCGTAGCGGCCACCCGCTAACCGTCATATTTTTGACGTCGTCGGCATCTGCGTGGGTGTGGATGGTGCGAAAAGGCCCCGCTGGGCTCCAGCGGGGCCTTTGTTGTCGGGCCTGACCGAACGGGCCGGCGTCGAACGTCCCTAAGGGAACAGCTAGATCCAGCTGGGCAGCCACATGTGCTGGCGCCAGTAGTCATACGGGATGGTCTCCGCGGCCCACAGCGGGTAGAAATAGGCGCTGAGGGCAACGGCCAGGATCACGAAGATCCCCGCGAACAAGGCGCCCTGCGCCCGGCGCCACGGCGGGCTGCCCACCTTGCCCATGATCATGCCCAGCACCATGGTGACGGCCAGGATCATGAAGGGTTCGTACGCGATGGCGTAGAAGAAGAAGATGGTGCGTTCCGGGTACAGCAGCCACGGGACGAAGCCGGCCGCGAAGCCCACCAGGATCGCCCCCGCGCGCCAGTCCCGCTTGAGGACCCATACGCCGATCAGGAACAGGATGGCCAGCGTGCCGCCCCACCAGATCAGCGGGTTGCCCAGGCTCGTGACCATGACGGCGCACTTGTCCACCGTGCACCCGTCCTGGCCCTTGGTGGGGTACTGGGCATAGAACGACGTGGGTCGGCCCATGACCAACCAAGACCACGCGTTGGCCTTGTAGGGGTGGTCGGAATCGAGCCCGGTATGGAAGTTGTAGGCGGTGAGGTGGTAATGCCACAGGGACCGCAGCGACCCCGGGATCCAGCCCCAGGTACTTGACGGGTTCGCCGCCGCCCAATTCCTGTCATAAGCGTCCTTGGACAGGAACCAGCCCGTCCACGTGGACAGATACGTCACGGCGGCCACCGGCACCATGCTGACGAACGCCAGGATCCCGTCCTTGAGGATGGAACCGCTGACCCAGTACTTGATGCCGGCAATGCGGCGGGCGCTCATGTCCCAGACCACTGTCATCAGGCCAAACGCCGCCAGGAAAAACAACCCGGACCACTTGGTGCCGATGCACAGGCCCAGCGAGATCCCCGCCACCAGGCGCCACCATCGGAAGCCCAGCCACGGCCCGTACAGCAACTCCTTGCCCGGGACCGTACCGCCCGGGGAGGCGAGCTTCGACAGGCGGGCGGCCAGCCGGCGTCGTCCGTCGTCACGGTCCATTAGGATCGCGCCAAAGGCCACGAGGGCCCAAAACATGACAAAGATGTCCAGCAGCGAGGTTCGGGACTGGACGATCGCGTGCCCGTCCACGGCAAAGAGGAGGCCCGCGACGGCGCCCAAGATGGTGGAGCGGAACATCTTCTGTGCAATCAACGCCACCAGGAAAATGGAAATGGTGCCCACCAGCGCGGCCGTGAACCGCCAGCCGAACGTGCTCGACGGGCCAAACAGCCACATGCCAAACGCGATCATCCACTTGCCCACCGGCGGGTGAACCACGTATTCCGGCGTGTTCTGCAGGCTCGTGAAGACACCCTTGTTAAAGAGGTCGTTGGCCTTGTCGGCCCAGTTGCGCTCGTAGCCGCTCTGCAGGTAGCTGTAGGCGTCCTTGATGTAGTAGGTCTCGTCAAACACGAGGGAGCCGGGCTGGCCCAGCCGGACGAACCTCAACAGCCCGCCAATCAACGCCGTCAGCGCCGGTGCCAGCCAGAACCACAGGCGCAGGCTGGCCGGGGTGGCGGAGAACGAGGCACGTGCGCCAACCAGCCGCGAATACAGGCTGCCCTGCGTGAATGCGATCACAGGGTCGCGGAGCCAGCGCGGGCCGGGAGCGGCATCGGTGATGGTGGCCGCGGCGCCGGAATCGGTGGCTACGGCCGCGGCGCTGCCCGGTTCGGGGCGGTCGGCGGGAGGGAGATCCGGGGCGGAAGCGGCGGAGTCCGTGGCGTTGGGTTGCACCCTGCCAATGCTACCCAGTGCGCCGCCGCAGCCATGGCCTACTACGCTGGTGTCATGGAAGATGACCTGGACCTGGATACCGCCGGCGCACAAACACCCCTCGAAACGGAGGAGCCGGAGTTGGAGCGCCTGCTGGCACCCGGCGTGGCCCCCGGCGAGGGCTTCATAGTCCTGGCGGCCACCCCCATCGGCAACATGGGCGACGCCACCACGCGGCTCATCACCTGGCTGGGCACCGCGGACGTCGTCGCCGCCGAAGACACCCGCCGCCTGCACCGCCTGGTCACCTCCCTGGACATCACCGTCACCGGGCGCATCGTCAGCTACCACGAGCACAACGAGGCCGCCAAGACTCCCGAGCTGCTCGCCCAGGTCCAGGACGGGAAGATCGTGCTCATGGTGACCGACGCCGGCATGCCGTCCGTCTCCGACCCCGGCTTCCGCTTGGTGGAGGCCGCCGTCGCCGCGGGCGTGCGCGTGACCGCAGCCCCCGGGCCGTCCGCCGTGCTGACCGCCCTGGCGCTGTCCGGGTTGCCCACCGACCGTTTCTGCTTTGAGGGCTTCCTGCCGCGCAAGTCGGGGGAGCGGGCCGCCCGGCTGCACGACCTCGCCACGGAAAAGCGCACCATGGTGTTCTTTGAGGCCCCGCACCGTCTCGAGGCCATGCTCCGCGCACTCCACACCGCCTTCGGCCCGGCCCGCGCCGGCGCCGTGTGCCGCGAGCTGACCAAGACGTACGAGGAAGTCATCCGCAAGCCGCTCTCCGGGCTGCTGGAATGGGCCGAGGCCGCCGACATCCGCGGCGAGATCGCCATCGTGGTGGCCGGCGCGCCGGACGCGGATCCGGGAACGCCGGAGGACCACGTGGCCGCCGTCAACGAACTCATCGGCCAGGGCATGCGCCTGAAGGAGGCCGTGGCGGTCATCGCGCACGACGTCCACGTCAGCAAGCGGGAACTCTACAGCGCGGTGCTGGCCGCCCGGGCCTAAATTCGGTTCATTCCTGCGCGGCGTTTGCCACGAACCGTCCGCCACTTTGAAAGTGGCGCGGAGTTCGATGGCAACTCAGCGCAGGACTCGGGGCCGGGCGGCGGTGATGGCGTTGTACAAGTGCACAGCAAATCCGTGTCCAGTAGTGCGCGCATGCGTAGACACTTTTACCGGTGGAGAACTACCGTGAACGTTAAAGCACCACAAGCGCCCGCACTGCCCCGCGCGCACCGCCGGGGATCGTGCCAACTGACATAGGAGTCATCATGACCGTGACCGCTGCCACCGAACTCTCCGAGCGTGAACTTGCCCTGTTGGCCGAAGTCCCCACCGGGCTGCTGATTGCGGGTGTTTGGCGCCCGGCCGCGTCCGGCAAGACGTTCGACGTCGAGGATCCGTCCACCGGCAAGGTCCTGTTGACGCTGGCCGACGCCGGCCCCGAGGACGGTGCCGCCGCCCTGGACGCCGCCGTCGCCGTCCAGGACGAATGGGCCGCCACCGCCCCGCGCGTCCGTGCCGAAATCCTGCGCCGCGCCTTCGACATGGTCATTGCCCGCGCCGACGACTTCGCCCTGCTGATGACTCTGGAAATGGGCAAGCCGCTGGCCGAGGCCCGCGGCGAGGTCACCTACGGCGCCGAGTTCCTGCGCTGGTTCTCCGAGGAAGCCGTGCGCTCCTTCGGCCGTTTCTCCAGCTCCCCGGAAGGCACCTCCCGTCTGCTGGTGCAGAAGAAGCCCGTGGGCCCGTGCCTGCTGATCACCCCGTGGAACTTCCCGCTGGCCATGGCCACGCGCAAGATCGCCCCCGCAGTCGCGGCCGGCTGCACCATGGTGCTCAAGCCCGCCAACCTGACCCCGCTGACCAGCCAGCTGTTCGCCCAGATCATGATGGATGCCGGCCTGCCCGCCGGAGTCCTGAACGTCATCGCCACGTCCACCGCCGGCGAGGTGACCGGTCCGTTGATCAAGGACAACCGCCTGCGCAAGCTTTCCTTCACCGGTTCCACCCCCGTTGGCCGCCGCCTGCTGGCCGACGCCTCCCAGAACGTGCTGCGCACCTCCATGGAGCTTGGCGGCAACGCCCCGTTCCTGGTGTTCGCGGACGCCGACCTTGACGCCGCAGTGGACGGCGCCATGGCCGCGAAGATGCGCAACATGGGCGAGGCCTGCACGGCCGCCAACCGTTTCATCGTCCAGGACACCGTGGCCGACGAGTTCGCCGCCAAGTTCGCCGTCAAGATGGCCGCCATGACCACCGGCCGCGGCACCGAGCCCGACACCAAGGTGGGCCCGCTGATCGATGCCAAGAGCCGCGACAAGGTCCACTCCCTTGTCTCGGATGCGCTGGCCGACGGCGCCAGTGCCGTCACCGGAGGGGCCCCCGTGGACGGCCCCGGCTACTTCTACCAGCCCACCGTCCTGAAGGGCGTGGAGCCCGGCGCCCGGATCCTCTCCGAGGAGATCTTCGGCCCGGTCGCCCCGATCGTGACCTTCAAGACCGAGGACGAGGCCGTGGCCCTGGCCAACGACACCGAATACGGCCTGGCCTCCTACGTGTTCACCCAGAACCTCAACCGCGGCCTGCGCATGGCCGACCGCCTCGAGGTTGGCATGATGGGCCTGAACGCCGGCGTCATCTCCAACGCGGCCGCACCGTTCGGCGGCGTCAAGCAGTCCGGCATGGGCCGCGAGGGCAGCGTCGAGGGCATCGCCGAATACCAGTACATCCAGTACATCGGCATGCCGTCCCCGCACAACGCGTAGGCAAATCAGTTGAGGGCCCAGATCTTCCCTTGGTGATCCGGGCCCTCAACTGTTTGTGGCGGGGATGATCTGGGCCCTCAACGGTGTGTGGGGTGATGCGTCGCCTTAGCGAAGGGTCCTGAAGAGCGACGCCGGCAGCACCGCGGCGCCCAGCCGCATCATGGCCGTGGCCCTCGAGTCGAAGCGGGCCCGCAGCCGCTCCACGGCGTCGGCGAGATCGTCCCGGCCGGCCGCCTCATCCGCAGCCGGCGGCCCGTACACGGCGCTCTCGTACGCCGAACGCACCAGGGCCAGTTCGGGGCTCTCATCGGGGCCCAGCAGCTCAGCCATCCGCGCGGCCTGGAGTGCAGGGGTCAGTGAGGGGTCGTGCCGGTAGCCGTAGTCAACGGCGTCGGCCACCAACTCCCGCCACGCCAGCATGGCCGGTCCGTCCCGGGGATCGAACGCCGCGCCGGATTTCCGCCGCGATACGCCCCGCACCAGCGCCAGGCGCCGGCGTCGGACGGCCATCCGGGTCAGGGCCGGCGCCACGAGGGCCAGCAACACGAGCACGGCCGCCAGGATCGAGGTGCCGATCCGGGCCGGCTTCGCGGTGGGCTCCACCTTCTTCTCCGGCGCCGCCGAGGCGGTGGCGGTTGCGCTCGGCGCGGCCGCAGCCGTTCCCGTGGCCCGGGAGTTGGAACCGTTCAGCTGGCCGTTGTTGCCCTGGCCGCCTCCCGGAGCCACGGCCGTCTGGGCGTAGGAGGGAACGTCCCCACGGGACGGCGTCGGCTCAAAAGGCACCCAGCCGAGTCCCTCAAAGAACAGTTCGGGCCAGGCATGGGCGTCACTGCCCTTGGCCTCATAGCCGGTCAGGGTCAGCCCGTCCAGATCGCCGGTCTCGCCCGTGGCCGTGCCGGGCGCAAAACCGACGGCGATGCGGGACGGGATGCCCACCTCCCGGGCAAAGACGGCCATGGTGGCCGAGAAATGCACACAGTACCCGGCCTTGACCTCCAGGAACTTCGCCAGCACGTCCATCCCCGATCCGTCATAGCCTTCCTTGACGGGGGTCTTCACGCTGTAGGTGAAGGCGCCCGAGCGCAGGTAGTCCTGGATGGCCATGGCACGGTCGTACGGGGTGCTCTTGCCGGCCGTGACCTGTTCGGCGGTCTTGGAGATGATGGAGGGGACGTTGTTGGGCAGCTTCGTATAGATGGAATCGAGGCCGTTGCCGGGTTTTTGCGTGGCGGCCTCCAGCAGTGCCGGGGTCAGCACCGGAAAATCGCTCTTGAGCACATAGTTCTGGTCCACCGTGGTGGCGTTGCCCGTGGCGTTGATGGTCTGGTTGGACGGGTCCCACGTCCACCGACCCCGCAGGGCCTCCACACTGGAGGCGGAGAGGACCGTGGGCAGCCAGGTGCTGGACAGCCCCACAATGGACACCGAGGTGGTGGTTTCCGTGTGCGGAACGGCCGAGTTCGGCCCAAAATCGGGGCTCAAGTTGCTCAGCGCCGCGCTCAGGTCCTTGGGGACGGCCGACGGTTTCCAGACCTTTCCGGAGAAGTCCTCCAGGGTGCTCATGCGCATGTACTGGGCGCCGCCGGCGTCGGTCAGGTACGTCATGGTGACCGTGCCCGATTGTGAGCGGAGGTCGTTGCCCAGCGAAATCATCGGATCCAGGCCGGACACGTCACCGCCCGTGCCGATCCGGGATCCTTGCGGAAACACGCCCTGGGTGAAGCCGGGGATCACCACGGGAAGCAGGGTCATCAACAGTACGACGGCGGCGCCCAGGGCCGCTGCCCTGCGCAGGGTTCCGCTGGGGGGCCGGTTGGCGGCCGGGCGCAGGATGCCGTCCGGGGCGTACCAGCGGCAGCAGCCCAGGATGAGCAGGTAGCCGATGGCGGCACCGGCAAAGCCCGTCGCGCCAACGCCGTCGGCCGTTGTCAGCGACGCCGGCAGCAGCACCAGGACGATCGCAATCCCGCTGACCGCCGGCAACGCCACGGTGATGGCCAGGGTGTCCAGCAGGATCGCCACGAAGCCGAGCCCGGCGCAGATGACAAAGATGATCCCGGTATCCAGCGGCACGGGCGTGCTGCTGACCATGATGGTGTCGGCGGCGTCGCCGGCCAGGGCGGCAGCCGCGTCCAGGGAGTGCGAGGACGGGATGACGCCCAGATAGGCGGTGCCGGCAAAGAACCCCAGCGTCAGGCCCATGATCAAGCCGACAATCGCCCCCACGGGAGCCCAAGGCGCCAGCCGCGGGTAGCGGCGCAGCAAGGCCGGCGGCAGCACGGTGAACGCCGTGACCAGGGCCGCGTGCGGGAACCAGCTGTTGTCCAGCAATACACCGTTCAGGCTCAGCGAGCTGGCCATCACGGCGCCAAAGATGACCAGGGCAAGCACCCACCGGGCCGGCCCGGTGGCGGGCGGGCCCAGGCTGTGCCGGATCGCTCCCCGCCAGCCGCCGGGGCCGTCGTCGTCGGACCCGCCGTGCATGGGTCGGGAGCCGGGGATGGTGCCGGTCATGGGATTCTCCGGGGGGTGCGCGGCAGGTGCGGGCCGCCGGTGGTCGGTGCGGGCAGCGGGGCGGGGGCGTCGACCTCGGACCAGGCCTGCAGCAGGGGAGTGTCGGGTGTTGCGGCGACAGCCTGCCAGCCGGCCCTGCGCAAAATGGCCAACGGCTCCTCCATGGCTGCCGGATCCGGGCAGACCACCAGAGCGTAGGCGCCCTCTGTGGCCTCGATGACGCCGGCCAGCATCATGGCGTCGGAGTGCGAGAGCATGCCGGTGACGGCAATGACGGGTCCCCGCCGGCGGGTCTGGATCAGCTTGTCGGCGAGCATGTCGGAAAGCACGGCCGCCGGCTCGCCCCGGCCGGGGGCCTGCTGGGGGGTGCGGAGCTCCAGCGCGGCCAGCGCCTGGGCCACCGCCAGGGTGCCCGACTGGCCGGCAAAGTCCTCCCTGTCCGGTTCCGGCGCGGAGCGGGAGGACCGGAAGCCCGGCAGCCCCTCCTCGTCCAGGACGCGCAGCGAATAGCTGCGCTCCACCAGGTGCGTGGCGATGGAAACGGCCGCCACCACGGCCCATTCAAAGGCGGGCGTGGTCAGGAGTGCGTCCGACCGGCCGCCCGGTTTGTGGACGCCGCCGTAGGCCCACAGCCGCTGGTCGAGTACCAGGGCCGCCTCGGGGGTCGTGACGGATTCCTCGGCGCGGACCATGAGTTTGCCCTGCCGCGCCGTGGCCGGCCAGTGGACCCGCCGCATGGGATCGCCGTGCCGGTACTCGCGCGTCATGATGTCGTCGTCGCTGGGGTTCGCCTGCTGGCGGGTGGTGCGCGAGCCGTCCTGGCCGCGCCCGCCGGTCAGCGACATTTCCGGCAGCACGACGGCGGCCGGGGCCACCGTGAGCGTGTCGCCGGCGTCGAGCTTGCGTTCGAGCAGGGCCACGTCGAACGGGTCGCCGAACTTGGCCGTCAACGGGCCCAGCGTGAGCACGCCGCGCCGGGTGGGGTGCAGTCGGTAGCTGTAACGGCTGATCCGGCTGCGCGGCGCCATGGGCTGGGGGTAGTCAAAACGGGGCACGTTAATAAGGTGTGCCGGGAGCTGTTCGGCCAGCCGGGCACGGGCGCCGCCGGGCGTGCTGCCCTGCACCTCCAGGGTGACGGTCGCCGTCGTGCCCGTTTCCACGAAGGCGGGGGAGCAGCTGCGCCGCACGGTGAAGCCCGGGGCAAACAGGTGCAGCCCGGCGCTCGCCAAAGGGGGCAGGGCCAGCAGGAACAGGGCCGCCACGAGCAGGTCGCGGCGGCCCAATACCTGGGCGAACAAGAGCGAAAGCAGGCCGGCGGCGATGAGAAGCCAGCCACGGGGACGGAAGAGCCTGGAGGGAATCGCGCTCATTGGCTAGCTGCCCCGGGGAACCTGCCGGGCCGCGCCACCGGTCCGGGAGGTGCCGGGCTGCGCCGGGACGGGAATCCGGGCCAGGGCGTCGGCAATGACGCCCGCAGCCGTGGTGCCCATGCTGGCGGCCTTGCGTTCCACGATCAGCCTGTGGGCCAGGACCGGCTCGGCCAGGTCCCGGATGTCGTCCGGCAGCACAAATCCGCGCCCGGCCAACGCCGCCGACGCCTTCGCCGCACGCAGCAGTTGCAGCAGTGCGCGCGGGCTGGCGCCGAGCCGCAGCTGGGCGCTGGACCGGGTGGCCTGCCCCAACGCCACCGTGTATTCCTTCACGGCCGAGGAAACATGCGTGGCCGCCACCACGTCCAGCATGGCGGCGACGTCGGCCGTGCCGGCCACCGCCCGCACGGCGTCCAGCGGGTTTGC
Organism: Arthrobacter sp. ERGS1:01; assembly: GCF_001281315.1. Lineage (NCBI taxonomy): Bacteria > Bacillati > Actinomycetota > Actinomycetes > Micrococcales > Micrococcaceae > Arthrobacter > Arthrobacter sp. ERGS1:01. The sequence continues at coordinate 437,031 of NZ_CP012479.1, forward strand.
CGACTGGTGGGTTTCCAGCATGGCCAGCTCCGCCGTCGTATCGGGGTAGCCCATGGAAATCCGGGCCATGAACCTGTCCCGTTGGGCCTCCGGAAGCGGGTAGGTGCCCTCCATCTCGATCGGGTTTTGCGTGGCGATCACCATGAACGGTTCGCGGAGCCCGTAGGACGTGCCGTCCACCGTGACCTGGTGCTCCTCCATGGACTCCAGCAGCGCGGCCTGGGTCTTGGCGCTGGCCCGGTTGATCTCGTCACCAATCACGAGGTTCGCGAAGATGGCGCCGGGCCGGAACTCAAAGGTCTGGGCGGCCTGGTTGTAGATGGATACGCCGGTGATGTCGCTGGGCAACAGGTCGGGGGTGAACTGGATGCGGCTGACCGTGCAGTCGAGAGTGCGGGCGAGCGTCTTGGCCAGGAGGGTCTTTCCCACCCCGGGCACGTCCTCCAGCAGCAGGTGGCCCCGGGCGAGCAGCACGGTCAAGGCCAAGGTCACGGCCTCTTCCTTGCCGTCAATGACGGTATTCATGGCGGCCATGATGCTGCGGCTGACCGTGGCGAAACGGTCCGCGTCCATACTGTGCCGGGTGCTGGAGGAATCTGCTGCCATAAGCGTCTCTCGCGGGTGCATGCCCAACCTTTCGAGTCCAAGTGGTGCCACGGAAGTGTTCGTCTGTGACCCACGCTACTAGTATGCGGCGAGAACGGAGGAACGTGACCGTTCCGGATGGGTAAAGTTGACTTTCATGTGCTCCACGGACATCCCCCGCCCCTACCGCCGCGACCCAATCGACGCCGAAAACACCGGTTCCGGGAAGGACGACGCCGGCACCTCGCGCCCGCGCTACGCCCCCGCGCCGCCGCCGTTGCCCGTTCCCGTGTACGACAACCACACGCACTTCGACTTCGATGATGCACCCGTGGCGCTCGCCGATGCACTTGACGCCGCCGAGGCCGTGGGCATTGCCGGCGCCGTACAGGTGGGCTGCGACCTGGAATCGTCCCGTTTCACCGTGGCCGCCGTGGACGCCGATCCGCGCGTGCTGGGCGCCGTCGCCATCCACCCCAACGACGCACCCGAGCTGGCCGGCGTCGGCGCCCTCGACGCCGCGCTCGCGGAAATTGACGCGATGGCCGCGCACCCGCGCATCAGGGCCATCGGGGAGACCGGGCTGGACTATTTCCGCACAGGCCCCGACGGTGTGGCGGACCAGAAATATTCCTTCCGCCGGCACATTGAAATCGCAAAAAAGCACTCGCTTGCCTTGCAGATCCACGACCGTGATGCGCACGCCGACGTGGTGGAGGTTTTGGCTGCCGAAGGCGCCCCGGAGACAGTGGTCTTTCACTGCTTCTCGGGGGATGCGGAACTGGCCAAAATTTGTAACGACAACGGCTGGTACATGTCGTTTTCGGGCACGTTGACGTTTAAGAATGCAAAGAATTTGCGCGAGGCCCTGGCGGTGGCCGATCCGGCGCTTCTGCTGGTGGAAACCGACGCACCATTCTTGACGCCGCATCCGCACCGCGGACGCCCGAATGCCAGCTATATGCTGCCCTACACGGTGCAAAGCATGGGTCAATTGATGGGCCGCGACCTGGCCGATTTGGGGTTGCTCCTGCGCAACAATACGGAGGCCGTTTACGGGTCCTGGGCGGTGTGATTAAGGCCCCTGACCGTTATCAAACCTTGTCTTGTTGATAACGGTTAGGTTACGCTGAAGGACTATTAGCCGTGGTCGGGGAAGGCCAACGGATGAATAGCTGCTGGATCCACCGTTCAATTGGGGTCCGGCAGAGACCGTTCGCGACGAACATTTTGCGGGACATTTGCCCAGGTACCACCCGGGCAAAAATGCCCCTGCCAAATGCTCCTCATTCCCCGTGCCCGGGTGCTCTAGTAGTTACGGGAACAAGTGACCTACCTCTTATCCGCCAATGGCAAGCTGAACGTCTTCAAGATTGCCGGCCAGGCTGCGGTCCTCATCGCCCTCGTGGCGGGAATCCTCACCTTCACCGGCGCCAACAAGTCAGTCACCCTCGTGGTGGATGGACAGGCATCATCAGTAACCACCTTTGGCGGGTCCGTGGCACAGGTCCTGGACAAGGCCCACGTCGCGGTTGGGACGGCCGACCAGGTCAGCCCCGCACTGGACACCATGGTCAGCAACGGCACGGCCATCACCGTCAACACCGCCAAGCACGTCACGGTCAACCTCGACGGCGCAGAGCACACGGTCACCACCACCTCGAACAAGATCAGCGGCCTGATCAACCAGCTGGGCATCGCCGCCAACGCCCGCGTCTCCGTTCCCGCGGACGCCCTCGTTGCCAGCTCCAGCGACATCAGCATCATCACCCCCAAGCAGGTCACCGTGGTCGCGGACGGCAAGAAGACCGTCAAGACCACCACCGCCCAGACCGTCTCCGACGTGCTGGCCGAATCCGGCCTGAAGCTGGGGAAGAACGACCTCGTCTCCGCCCCCAAGGTGGCCACCGTCGTCGAGAACATGGTGATCAAGGTTTCCCGCGTCAACACTGCCGGCACGGCTTCGGTGAAGTCCGCAGTGCCGTTCACCACAGTGCAGACCGTTGACCCGGCCATGTTCAAGGACCAGAAGAAGACCACCCGCGCCGGCGTGGCGGGTTCACTGGAAAAGCTGTTCCGCACCGTAACCGTTGACGGCAACGTGGTCAGCCGCACCGAAACCGGCACCAAGGTCCTCGCCGCGGCAGTCGACGCGCAGGTCACCGTGGGCGGCAAGGACCGTCCGGTAGCAACCCCCAAGCCCGCGGCAACCGCCACGGCCACGGCCGCCCCGTCCACCCCCGCAGCGGCCGCCAACACCGGTGCCGCAGCCCCGGCCATGGCCAACACCGGCATGTGGGACGCCATCGCCCAGTGCGAGTCCGGCGGAAACTGGGCCATCAACACCGGCAACGGCTACTACGGCGGACTCCAGTTCGACGTCCAGACCTGGATCGGCGCCGGCGGTGGCGCGTACGCCCCGAACGCCAGCCTCGCCACCAAGGCCCAGCAGATCGCCATCGCCAACAAGGTCTACGCCGAACGCGGCCTCGGCCCGTGGGGTTGCGCCGGCGCTGCCGGATAAGCAGCCACCTGGCACCCCTCGTTTTGCCCGCGCTCCCCGGAAGACTTTTACAGTCGCCGGGGAGCGCGTTCTTTAATAGCGGATACGATTGTGCAGTGACCTCGCCCCAACCCAGCCCCGCCACCCAGCCCCTTCTGGGCGCCACCGAAATCCGCCGCCTCGCGGAGGAAATCGGCGTGCGCCCCACCAAGACGCTGGGACAGAACTTTGTGATCGACGGCAACACAATCCGCCGGATCGTCGCCGCCGCCAACGTCGACCCCGCCGAAACCGTGCTGGAGGTGGGCCCCGGACTGGGCTCGCTGACGTTGGGGCTGCTGGACGCCGCCGCCCGCGTGGTGGCCGTGGAGATCGATCCCGTCCTGGCCGCAAAGCTGCCCTCCACCGTGGCCGCGTTCCGCCCGGAGAAGGCGGGCAACCTCGACGTCGTCCTCTCCGACGCGATGCGCGTGACCGAGCTGCCCGCCGAGCCAACAGCGCTGGTGGCCAACCTGCCGTACAACGTGGCCGTGCCCGTGGTGCTGCACCTGCTGGAGCACTTCCCGTCCCTCAAGCACGGGCTCGTCATGGTCCAGGACGAGGTGGCGGACCGCATGGTGGCCGGACCCGGTTCCAAGACGTACGGCGTGCCGTCAGTCAAGGGAGCCTGGTACTCGCAGATGCGCAAGGCCGGCGTGATCGGCATGAACGTGTTCTGGCCGGCACCGAAGATTTCCTCGGGACTCGTGGAGTTCACCCGCCGCGAACCCCCCGTCACCCGGGCCAGCCGCCAGGAAGTCTTTGCCGTGATCGACGCCGCCTTCGCCCAACGCCGCAAGACGCTGCGGGCCGCGCTGGCCGGTTGGGCCGGGGGAGCGGCGGAGGCCGAACGCTTCCTGCGCATTGCCGGGGTCGACCCGACTGCGCGCGGCGAAGTCATCGACGTGGCCGCCTACGCCCGCATCGCCGAAGCCAAACTCCCGTTGATGGCCTAGCCTTCATGGAACCGTTGAGCCCCCGCGACCGCGCAGGACGGCCTGCCCTGTCCAGTACCCCGGGCAGCCTGCTGGGCGAGGAATACGACTGGGCCGGCCGGCCCCGGCACGTGCGCGTCAAGGCCCCCGGCAAGATCAACGTCTCCTTCCGGGTGGGGCCGCTGCGCGAGGACGGCTACCACTCCGTGGCCAGCACGTACCTGGCCGTGTCGCTGTACGAGGAAGTCTCCGCGACCGCCAAGCCCGGCACCCCACCCGACGACGTCACCATCAGCGTCAGCGCCAACAGCACGCTGTCCCCGGAGCAGCTCGCCGGCATCCCGCTGGACGGGACCAACCTGGCGGTCCGTGCCGCCCGGCTCGTGGCCGACATCAGCGAGAATGCCTGTGGCGTGCACCTGGAAATCACCAAGCACGTCCCCATCGCCGGCGGCATGGGCGGCGGATCGGCCGACGCCGCCGCGGCACTCGTGGCCGCCGACGCGCTCTGGCACACGGGCCTCTCCCGGGAAGAGCTCTCCATTCTCGGCTCCGAACTGGGCGCCGACGTGCCGTTCGCGCTCCTGGGGGGCGCCGCCGTCGGACTTGGCATTGGGGACAAGCTCACCGCGGCCCTCGCGCCGGAACCGCTGCACTGGGTGCTGCTGCAATCGGAGTTCGGGCTGTCCACGCCGGTCGTGTTTGGCGCCCTGGATGCGCAGCGGGCCGGGAACGAGCCGGCCGCGCCGCGGCACGTCGATCCGCACATCCTGGCCGCCCTGCGGGCCGGGGATCCTCGCGGGCTGGCGCCGTTCCTCGCCAACGATCTCCAGGAGCCCGCAGTCTCCCTGGCACCCGGACTTGCCAAGCTGCTGGCCGCCGGGCTGGAACGTGGCGCACTCGCTGCCATGGTCTCGGGTTCCGGGCCCACCATCGCCCTGCTGGCCGAGGACGCCGAACACGCCCAATTCCTGGCCGAATCGCTGTCCGCCGCCGGGCACACGGCACAAGCCGTTGAGGGGCCCGTGCACGGGGCCCACCTGGTTTTTGACGCATGAATTCCTTAGTGCAAATTTTCCTTTTAATGAAAGTGGTTTGACGTGGCACACCTCCTTGGCGGAGAAAATCTCAGCATCGCCTTCGCGACGCGCACCGTTTTGGACGGCGTGACGGTAGGGCTTGAAGAGGGCGATCGGATCGGCATCGTGGGCCGCAACGGCGACGGCAAGTCGACCCTCATGCGCCTGCTCTCCGGGCGGCAAACCGCCGACTCCGGACGCGTGACCGTCCGCGGCGGCGTGCACGTGGGCTACCTTGACCAGTCCGACGTGCTCGACGGCGACCACACGGTGGGCTTCGCGATCGTTGGCGAGGCCGCCGACCACGAGTGGGCGTCCAACCCGAAGATCCGCGAAATCATGGGCGCCCTGGTGGGTGAGGTGGACTGGCACGCAAACGTCCACTCCCTCTCGGGCGGCCAGAAACGCCGCGTTGCCCTCGCCAAGCTGCTCATCGGCGACGACGACGTCATCATGCTTGACGAGCCCACCAACCACCTCGACGTGGAGGGCGTGGCCTGGCTGGCCAGGCACCTCAAGCAGCGGTGGCGGGCCAACGAAGGCGCGTTCGTCGTCGTGACCCACGACCGCTGGTTCCTCGATGAGGTGTGTACCCGCACCTGGGAGGTCCACGACGGCATCGTGGACCCGTTCGACGGCGGCTACGCGGCATACGTGCTGGCCCGGGCCGAGCGCGACCGGATGAACTCGGTCATCGAATCCAAGCGCGTGCAGCTCGTCAAGAAGGAGCTGGCGTGGCTGCGCCGCGGCGCCCCGGCCCGCACGGCCAAGCCGAAGTTCCGCATCGAGGCAGCCAACGAGCTCATTGCCGACGTCCCGGAACCGCGCGACACCGTTGCCCTGTCCAAGATGGCCACGGCCCGCCAGGGCAAGGACGTACTGGACCTAGAGAACGTCTCACTGAGTTACGGGGACGGTGCCAATTCAAAAGAGCTCTTCAACAACATCACCCTGCGCCTGGCGCCGGGGGAGCGGCTGGGCATCGTGGGCGTCAACGGCGCCGGCAAGACCACGCTGCTGCGCCTGCTCAACGGCGAAGTGGAGCCCACCTCCGGGCGGCTCAAGCGCGGCAAGACCGTGCAGACGGCCGTGCTGACCCAGGAGGTGCGCGAGCTGGACGACGTCATGAACCTGCGCGTCCTGGAGGTCATCGAGCGGGAGAAGCGCTCCTTCGACGTGGGCGGCAAGGACATGACGGCCGGGCAGCTCGTGGAGCAGCTGGGCTTCACCAAGGACAAGCAGTGGACGCCCGTGAAGGACCTCTCCGGTGGTGAGCGCCGCCGCCTGCAGTTGCTGCGCCTGCTGGTGGGGGAGCCGAACGTGCTCATGCTCGATGAGCCCACCAACGACCTCGACACGGACACCCTGGCGGCCGTGGAGGACGTGCTGGACGGCTGGCCCGGCACGCTCGTGGTGGTCTCGCACGACCGTTACCTGCTCGAACGCGTCACCGACCACCAGATGGCCCTCTTGGGCGACGGCAAGCTGCGCGGGCTGGTCAGGGGCGTGGACGAGTACCTGGAACTGCGCGAGGCGGCCATGGCGGCCAAGTCGGCCCCCGCCGCCGGTGCCGGGGGTTCCTCCGGACCTTCCGAGGGCCAGAAGCGCGAGGCCCGCAAGGTCCTGAACCGCCTGGAGCGCCAGCTGGGCAAGAACTCGGCGGCGGATGCCAAGATCCACGCGCAGATGGCCGCCAGTGTGGGCGACTACGACGCCCTCGCCGACCTCAATGCCAAGTTGGCCAAGCTCTCCGCCGAGCGCGAAGGCCTGGAGCTGGAATGGCTCGAGGCCTCCGAGGTCCTGGAGTAATCCGCGCCGAACCCGTGGCGGGTTTTGCGTAGGACAGTGTTCCACGCAAGACCCGCGGCGGGTTTGTCGCGGAACGTTTCGCGGCTGAATCCTCCACAGGGCAGCCCGGCCCGGCTCCCATCCACAACTACGACACCGGGGCTGCCGCGGCCCGCCAATGTGGCTCACGCTGGTGCCATGGGCACGTCAAAAAGCACGCAAAAGTTCCGCGCCGAAGCCGTCATCGCCGGTCTGGGCAAGGCGGTGCGGCAACGCGATCTGCTGAAACTTGGCGTGTCGACCCGGCAGATCCGCCTGGCCCTCGACGATGGCCGCATTGTTCGCGTTGCCCGCGGCTACTACGCGCTGCCCGGCGTGGAGGCACTCGAGATCTATTTGGCCCGGAACCAAGCCCGGCTCAGCTGCATGAGCAAAGTCGCGGAGCTGGGTCTGTGGCTTCTCAACGAACCGGCGGCACCCCACGTTGCCGCGGCGCACGGACACCCGATTCCCGGCTGTGTGGTGCACCGGGTCATGGGCGGGCAGACACTGCTTGACCTGCTGCGGCAGTGCGTCAAATGCGGCACCGAGCTCGAAGCCCTCGTCATCGTCGAATCTGCTGTGGTCAAAGGGAAATGCTCGATCGGAAGTTTACGGGAAGCCTTTACCGGGCGGGAGGATGCTGCGGGCCGGGCAATCCTGGATCTGATCGACCCGCAGTCAATGTCGATCGCCGAAACCTGCGGACGCTACCACCTGCGCAAGGCCGGCTACAACGTCCAGGGCCAGGCTTATGTCAAGGACGCGGGACACCTTGACCTGCTCGTGGAAGGCGTGCTCGGCGTCGAACTCGACGGCCGGGAGTTCCACGACACCGCCAGCGGGTGGGAAGAGGACCTGCGGCGCGACACCATGTTCGTGGTGAACGGCGTGTGGAGGCTGCGCATACCGGCGGCCGTGGCACTCTACAAACCCGAATTGATGCTCGCATGGGTGTCCCAGGCCCTCGCCGCGATCCGTTCCACGCAAAACCCGCCCGCAGTCCCGCGTGGAACGTGCCGGCGGCCGGAAATTGTGTGAACTTTGACACGTGCCGGGCGGGAAAATTGGCCGCGCCGGCGGGGCCAAGTCGCGAAATGCGCCCTCTCCGTGGCACACTATATTCTCGTGAGTCTCCCATAGGGGCAAGGCCTCACATTCCGCTCTGGTGTAATGGCAGCACCCCAGCCTTTGGAGCTGTGGAGTATAGGTTCGAGTCCTATGGGCGGAACACCCTGATCTGAAGTACATGCCGTGAACGGGTACCATGGACTTGTTTCCAATTGCGTACGTTTGATCACGGACCATGGTCCGGGTAGGAGTGCCACTTAGTGAGCCCCCAAGACACCAAACCATTCAATCCTGCCGCCGTAATCGTGCTGGCCGCCGGTGCCGGCACCCGGATGAAGTCTCGGCTACCCAAGATCCTGCACCCCATTGGCGGGGTGTCCATGGTGGGTCACGCACTTGCTGCGGCGCAGGGCCTGAACCCGGAACGGCTTGCCGTGGTGGTCAGGTTTGAACGGGACATCGTGGCCGCGCACATCGCCGCATTGGATGCCACCGCGCTCATTGTTGACCAGGACGACGTCCCCGGCACCGGCCGCGCAGTGCAGGTGGCCCTGGACGCCCTCGACGCCACCGCCCCCGTGGATGGCACCGTTGTCGTCACCTACGGCGACGTACCCCTGCTGACCACCGAGCTCCTCACCGAACTCGTGGCCACCCACGAAACCGACAACAACGCCGTCACCGTGTTGACCGCCGTGCTCGACGACGCCGCCGGTTACGGCCGCATCCTCCGCCACGCCACCGACGGCACCGTCCTGGGCATCCGCGAACACAAGGACGCCAGCGACGCCGAACGCGAAATCCGCGAGATCAACTCCGGCATCTACGCCTTTGACGCCAAGGTGCTCCGCGACGCGTTGAAGCATGTCACCACGGACAACAACCAGGGCGAAATGTACCTGACCGACGTCCTGGGCCTCGCCCGGAACGAAGGCGGCCGCGTTGCCGCCGTCGTCACCACCGACCGCTGGCAGGTTGAGGGCGCCAACGACCGCGTCCAGCTCGCCACCCTCGGCGCCGAACACAACCGCCGGATCGTCGAAGGCTGGATGCGCGCCGGCGTCAGCATCGTCGACCCCGCCACCACCTGGATCGACTCCACGGTGGTCCTCGACGAAGACGTCACGATCCTGCCCGGCACCCAGCTGCACGGCACCACCACGGTGGCGCGCGACGCCGTCGTCGGCCCCGACTCGACGCTCATGAACGTGCAGATCGCCGAAGGCGCCGAAGTGACCCGCACGCACGGCTCCGGTGCCGTAATCGGCGCGGGCGCCCATGTCGGCCCGTTCACCTACCTGCGCCCCGGCACCGTCCTGGGCGCGGACGGCAAGATCGGCGCGTTCTACGAAACCAAGAACGTCACGATCGGCCGCGGCTCCAAGCTCAGCCACCTCGGCTACGCCGGCGACGCCGAAATCGGCGAGGACACCAACATCGGCTGCGGCAACATCACCGCCAACTTCGACGGCGTCAACAAGCACCGCACGGTGATCGGCTCGGGCGTGCGCACGGGCTCCAACACAGTATTCGTGGCACCCGTGACCGTGGGGGACGGTGCATTCACGGGTGCAGGCGCCATTGTGCGCAAGGACGTCCCGGCCGGGGCACTGACCCTTTCCGTGGCACCGCAGCGCAACGCGAACGGCTGGACCGTGGCGAACCGCCCCGGCAGCGTGCCCGCAAAGGCCGCCGAAAATGCCGAAAACTCCTAAGACTTCTCACCTACCGTCCCCCCTGCGAGAAAGCGATCCGATGAGCGAACTTAGCCACAACGTCGACAAGAAACTGGTGGTGGCCTCGGGCCGCGCCCACCCAGAGCTGGCCGAGGAAGTGGCGCGCTGTTTGAACACGGAGCTGCTGCCCATCTCCGCCTACGACTTCGCGAACGGTGAGATCTACGTCCGCTCCGGCGAGAGCGTGCGCGGCAAGGAAGTGTTCATCATCCAGTCGCACCCGGCGCCGATGAACAACTGGCTCATGGAGCAGCTGATCATGGTCGATTCCATGAAGCGCGCCTCCGCCCGCGGCATCACCGTGGTCTCCCCGTTCTACCCGTACGCCCGCCAGGACAAGAAGGGCCGCGGCCGCGAGCCGATCTCCGCCCGCCTCGTCGCTGACCTGTACAAGACGGCCGGCGCCGACCGCATCATGAGCGTTGACCTGCACACGGCACAGATCCAGGGCTTCTTCGACGGCCCCGTGGACCACCTGTTCGCCATCCCGCTGCTGGCCGACCACATCCGTGACATGGTGGGGGACGACGCCGTCACAGTGGTTTCGCCGGACACCGGCCGCGTGCGCGTGGCTGAGCAGTGGGCCGAGCGCCTGGGCGGGGCGCCGCTGGCGTTCGTGCACAAGTCGCGCGATCTGACCGTGCCGAACCAGGCCGTGTCCAAGACCGTGGTGGGCCAGGTTGAGGGGCGCACCTGTGTGCTCATCGACGACATGATCGACACCGGTGGAACCATTGCCGGCGCCGTGCGCGTGCTCAAGGACGCCGGCGCCAAGGACGTCATCATCGCCGCCACGCACGCGGTGTTCTCCGACCCCGCCGCCGAACGCCTCGCCAATTGTGGCGCCCGCGAAGTGGTGGTCACCAACACGCTGCCCATCCCGGAATCCAAGCGCTTCCCGACGCTGACCGTGCTCTCCATTGCACCGCTGCTGGCCCAGGCCATCAAGGAAGTCTTCGAGGACGGCTCGGTCACCTCGCTGTTCGACGGCAACGCCTAACAACTGCCTTTCTCGCGTTTATGCGCCACACTCGTTGTGAGTGTGGCGCTGCCGCGTCACTGGCGCAAAACCCGCTGCGGGTCGCGCGCATAAGCTCCCACCAAGTGGCTTATGCGCGGGACTCGCGGCGGGTTTTTCGCGTAAACGGGCCCGTTTGTCCCTCCACAACCCTCGTCGAGTACGTACTTGTCCCCACTTACGACGGCGGGGCTGCCGCGGCGCCCGCTGCGGGGACACCATGGGTGCATGACCGATACAAGGATGCGAACCGTTGTTGAAGAAGTGGCGTGGTACGGAAAAGTAGCCCGCCGCAAGGACCTGATGGCCCGCGGCTGCACCGAGTGGCAGATCCGCAAGGCCGTCAGCGAGGGGCAGCTTCGGCGGATCGACCGGGGCTACTACGCGCTTCCGGACGCCGACCCCTTGGACGTTCGCCTTGCCCTTCACCAAGCGCGGCGGACGTGCTTCACCAAGGCAGAGCAACTGGGCCTGTGGATCATCAAGGCGCCCGCCATGCCTCATGTGGCCGCGGCCCATGGACGGCCGGTCCCGGGCTGCGTGGTCCACAAGGTCAAGGGACCGCAGACCCTGATGGACATCCTGCGCCAATGCGTCAAGTGCGGCTCCGAAGTGGACGGACTGGCGGTGATGGAATCCGCCGTCGTGCTGGGTCTGTGCACCATTCCCGAACTGCGTGTTGCCTTTGCCGGACGTGAAGACGCCCGGGCACGAGCCACCATTGACATGATCGACCCCCAATCCATGTCCATTGCGGAAACCGTGGCACGGTACTACCTGAAAAAGGACGGGCTCAACGTCCAGGGCCAGTACTACGTCAAGGACGTGGGCCACCTGGACCTGCTCGTGGAGGGCGTGCTTTGCGTTGAAACGGACGGGGAGCAATTCCACAACACGCCCCAGGGATGGGCGGAGGACCTTCGGCGGGACAATCTGCTGGTCATCAAGGGGCAGTGGTGCCTTCGCATTCCGGCGAGGGTGGTCCTGGGGCGGCCGGACGTCATGCTCGGCTGGGTGCGCCAAGCGCTTGCAATGATCTGTTCTGCACCAAAGCCGTCTGCCAATCCGGCGCATAGGGTTGCGGCGTAGCCTTGCGGTCCAGGGTGGGTCAACGTTATGCGGTGAATTGGGGCTGGGTGTGGCGCAGCCGCGTCGGTGGCGCCAAACCGGGTGCGGGTTGGGCGCATAAACTCGTGGCGTAGCCATGTGGTCCGGGGTGGGTCAACGTTATGCGGTGAATTGGGGCTGGGTGTGGCGCAGCCGCGTCGGTGGCGCCAAACCGGGTGCGGGTTGGGCGCATAAACTCGTGGCGTAGCCATGTGGTCCGGGGTGGGTCAACGTTATGCGGTGAACTGGGGCTGGGTGTGGCGTAGTCGCGTCGGTGGCGCCAAACCGGGTGCGGGTTCGGCGCATAAACTTGCGGCCCGGCGGTCTGCTAAACTTGTGCAGTAAACCTTGGCGAGGGACGCTCCACTTGTGGAATGTCCGTGATCGACTGGGTCTCGCAGCTCCTGAACTTTGATGATGGATTGTGTGACCTGTTTTGTCCACGCCCATCAAAGACGCAAGGAGCATTTTTTATGTCTGACCTTAACCTCACCGGCGAACTCCGCACCGAGTTCGGCAAGGGCGCTGCCCGCCGCATCCGCCGCGCAGCCCAGATCCCCGCAGTCGTTTACGGCCACGGCGTTGCCCCCCTCCACATCGTCCTGCCGGAGCGCGCAACCGTTCGCGCCATCCGCGGCGCCAACGCCCTGCTGACCGTCACGGTCGACGGCGTCGAGCACCTGGCCCTGGTCAAGGACGTCCAGCGCGACCCGCTGCTGCAGATCGTCGAGCACATCGACCTGCTGACCGTCCAGAAGGGCGAGAAGGTTACCGTTGACGTTCCCCTCGTACTCGTTGGCGAAGCAGCAGCTTCCGTCGTCGTGAACCAGGAAGAAATGTCCGTCAGCCTGTCCGCCGACGCCACGCACCTGCCCGTCAAGGTTGAGATCGACCTGGCCGGCCGCACCGCCGGTCAGCACATCCACGCCAGCGACCTGGTCCTGCCGGCCAACGTTGAGCTGCTCAACGATCCCGCCATGCTGCTCGTGCACCTGGCCGAGCCGGCCGTCGTTGCTGAAGAAGCTCCGGCTGCCGAGTAGTCTCCACTCCATGAGTGATACCTGGCTTGTAGTCGGGCTCGGGAACCCCGGGCCCGGCTACATCCGTAACCGGCACAATATTGGCTTCATGGTGGTCGAGGAACTTGCCTCCCGCCTTGGCGCCTCCTTCAAGACCCACAAGGCCCGCGCACTCGTTGCCACGGGCCGTTTGGGCGCGGGCGGACCCAAGGTCATCCTGGCCAAGCCAACAGTTTTCATGAACCTCAGCGGAGGCCCGACGGCGTCCCTGGCGAAGTTCTACAACCTCACCCCGGACCACGTGGTCGCGATCCACGACGAAATCGACATCCCCTTCGACTCCGTCAGGCTGAAAATGGGCGGCGGCGAGGGCGGACACAACGGCCTGCGGGACATCTCCAAAGTGCTCGGCACCAAGGACTACTACCGGGTACGTGCAGGCGTTGGCCGCCCGCCCGGCCGGGCCGACGCCGCAAGCCACGTGCTGCGCGACTTCTCGAGCACCGAGTCCAAGGATTTGCCGTTCCTGATCGACGCCGCGGCGGACGCCGCCGAGCTGCTTATTTCCCAGGGCCTCGCGGCGGCACAGGAGAAATTCCACCCTGCCAAGGGGTAGCCCCGAAGCGTAAAAATCGTTCAAATCGGGTCCTCGTCCTGTTATGATCTCAACAGGTGCCGTCGACAATGTGACCAAGGTCATTGCCGCCGGCAGGATACTGAGGTCTCGGCATGACGATAGACAATGTTGTCGTTTCCCGCTCCTGGGTGAGTGGTGGGAAAACGCAAGCGTTCGATGCTTTGGGGGCCGCCGACAGGCGGCTCTGGTCGTCGTTCGTACGCCAAACCGAGATCGACGACGTTGTCCGGGCCATTGGTGCCGCCGAAAGCTACGGAGTCGTTGTGGTGGGCCCCTGGGGCGTTGGAAAAACCACCCTGGCCCGCGCCGTGGAAACCGCCCTTGCCCCGACCACGCATGTGGTGCGGCTCTTCGGCTCATCCGCCGAAACCCAGGTCTCTTATGGGGCGCTTGCCCTGCTCATGGCCCGGCTGCCCGCCACCGCCTCCGAGTCCCCGGCCGGCATCATCCACGGCGTCGACGACCTCATCCGCAACGACGCCGCGGGCAAGGAAGTCCTCTTGGTGATCGACGACCTTCCCGAATTGGATCCGGGCACCGTTGGCGTGGTCATGCACATGCTGCTGCGCGGCACCGCCAAGGTGCTGGTGCTGGCCCGCGAGGCCGGCCAGCTGCCCGAGGACCTGGTCTGGCTGGTCAAGGACGGCCTGCTGCGGGAAATGCGGCTGAACTATTTCAGCCGCGCCGAAGTGGGCACCCTGGTCACCAAGGCCACCAACACGCCCGCCTCTGAATCGGCCATCTCCGCCCTGTACAAGGCCAGCAACGGAATTCCGCTCGTCCTGCAGGCCCTCTTCCATGAGCAGGTGGCCAACGGGAACCTGAAGACGAAGAGCGGCGTGTGGGTCATTTCCGGCCCGCTCAACGTCGAGTCCAGCAGCGCCTTGGCCGGGATTGTGCGCTCCAGGCTGGCCCGGGAGTCCGACGTCGTCCGGCTGGGTATCGAGAAGATGGCACTGTTGGGCACGGCCCCGCTCTCGGTGGTGCTTTCCGTGGTCGGTCAGGATGCCGTCTCCGAGTTGGAGGAGCGCGGATTCCTGGAGATCAGCTCCATGGGCCGCCACCGCGCCTACCTGAGTGAACGCTATGTGGGGGACATTGTGCGCGGCTGGCTCTCCGCCGACCGCAAGGCCGAACTCTTCAGTGAAATCGCCACGCATGCCAGTCGTGACCTTGACCAGCTGGACGCCCAGGAGGTCATGTCCCTTGCGGCCTGGACGCTGGACGCCGGGCTGGTCCTGGACCCCGACTTTGGGCTTGCCGCGGCGGCCCGGGCCATCCGGCACTTTGACCCCCTGCTGGCACTGCGGTGCACGGCGGAAATCCCCGTCGGCCATTCCCTGCGGGTCAAGGCCGTGCAGGCTCGCAGCGCAGCCTTCCGGATCACGGCCGACTACGGGCGGGCGGTGGGAGAGCTCGACGCCGTACCGGACACCGTGGTGGAGGCGTTGGGCGTGGCCGACTATGGCTCCTGGGTGCTGTCCCTGACCGGGGCGCTGCTGTGGGTGCCGCGGGGTTACGAACGGATCCCGGCATTGCTGGCGGATGCGGAGGAACACATTGCGGCAGCGGAAGGATCAAGCACCCACGCGGACCTCCTGGTAGCCCGCCGGCGTATCCTCCTGGCGACCTTTGAATACCAGGTGCACAGCGGCGAGTTTGCCGAGATTGCCCGGGAACTCGAAGGAGCCGGCACGGACCTTGGCAGTGAATTCGGCATCAACTGTGCATGCCTGCTGGTGCCCACCCTGGCGGTCCTGGGCCGGGAATTGGAGGCCATCGCCCTGGCGCGGCGCCTGGAGCGGGCCATGGTGGCGGAGGACGTGCCGCCGCTGTTCACCGACTATTTCCGCGACGGCCTGGCCTGTGCCCTGATCTGGAGCGGACAGTGGGTCGAGTGCGTAGACATGCTGCGCGAGGAACTCGAGAACATGCCGCAACCGGCGCAGTACCGCGGCGGCCTGATCGAGTTGAACCTGGGACTCGCCCACACCTACGCCGGCCGGGGCGCCGAAGCCGTAGAGGTGCTGCTGGCCGCGGCCGCGCAGTTGGAGGTCCGCGAAAGCGACAACGCGCTGGGGCTTGCCTACTCGGCGCTGGCATTCTCCTACGCGCAAATCAACAATGAGGAAGAAGCGGCCCGGTGCCTGGCGTTTGCCGGCTCCCTCGACGGACCCACACAGTGGACCAACCGCGCGATGGCCAAGTTCTTCCGCCTCATGGCCCTGCGCTGGCTTGACGATCCCCGTGCCGTGGGCAAGCTGCACGATTCGGCAGCCACGGACATCGGCAAGCAGCGGGTCACCACGGCCTCCATGTCCCTGTTTGGCGGCACGGTCCAGGCCAGCGAAAAGGACTACGCGCTGCTGGAGGAAATCTCGCTGCGCCGCCAGGGACCCATGCCCAACGTCGTCGTCGCCCTGGCCAGAAGCTGCCGGACCCGCGACCCCGCCGCCGCGTTGGAGGCCGCCGCGATCGCCCAGGAGCTCAAGCTCGACGCCGTGGAGTCCCGTTGCGCCGTGGTCGCCCTGGACTTTGCCCGGGAGCAAGGCCAGAATGCGCTGGCCCGGGAAGCGAAGGCACGCCTTGACCGGCTCAGGGGCGATCTGGCGAAAATGCCGATGGTGCCACAGAATTCCGGGATCAAACTGACCCAGCGCGAGTTGCAGGTTGCCAAGCTTGCCAAGCGCGGACTGGGTAACCGGGCCATTGCGGACAGGATCGGTGTTTCCGTGCGTACCGTTGAGGGCCACCTCTATCAGGTCTACAGCAAGCTGGGAATCACCACCCGCTCCGAGCTGGAACAGGATGCGGAACTGTGATCGATGGTGCTTAAGGACCGGGCATTTGGAGGAAGTGGGGCCGGCCCGCTCACGCCGTTTTGTCGGAAGGCCGAGCTTGCCCAAATCACCCAACAACTTCACGGGGACGAATGCCGGGCCGTGTTCCTCAGCGCCGAAATGGGACTGGGCATCACGTCGCTGCTGCGCGAATTGGCGAAGGAATCCAGGCCCAACACCGCCGTCATCTTCATCCAGGGCACCCCGTCCCTGGCCGGGGTGCCGTTCGGCGTCCTGACACCGTATCTGCAACGGGACTCAAGCGCATTGGTTGTCTCCGCCGTCGACGCGATCCGGGAAATGCTCGCCCTGCTGGCGGAAAAGGAAGCGGAACTGCGCCAAACCCTTGGCCCGGACACCCCTCTCGGGCTCCCACTCTTCATCATCGACGAGGCCGACTACATTGACGGCGCCACGGCGGAGTTGGTGGTCAGGCTGGTCCAGGCCGGTCAAATGAAGCTTGTGGTCTCGCACAGGAGTGCCCGCGACCTGGTCCACCCCCTCCCGCAACTCTGGGACGCCGGCCTGGCCGAACGCATCCACCTGCACCCGCTCACGCTCCAGGAGGGCCGGGAATTCTGTGATGCGGCACTGGGCGGGCGGACCATGGCCGGCACCAGCTGGTACCTGTGGTCCACGGCCGGCGGCAACCCGCTGCTGATGTCGCTGATCATGGCGGAGGCCCACGCCGGCGGCCTGCTGCGGAAAAAGGGCGGCGCGTGGACGATTGACATGACGGCCATGCCGCGCGGCCACCAGTTGCAGGACGTGGTGCGCGAACAGCTGCGCGGGATTTCCCCGGTTGCCCGGCAGGCGCTCAACCTTGTGGCGCTGTCCGAACCCGTTCCGGAAGCGGTCATTGCCGAGATGCTCGGGCACGATCCGGTCCGGGAGCTCCAGGAACGCCACCTTATCCACGAGCCAACGGGCCGGCCGGGGGAGCTGCAGCTCATCAACCCGGTCTATGGCGACGTCATCCGGAACATGGTCTCGCGCACCGAGAGCCTGTTGCTGCACCAACAGCTGATGGACAGGCTCGAATCCGACGATTCCAACCCGCAGGCCGTGGTCCGCCGCGTGGTGTGGTCGTTGGAAAGCGGGGGCCATGTTGCCCCCGAGCGGTTGTTGCTGGCCGGCATCTACGCGTGCAAGCTGTTCCGGCCACAACTGGCAATGTCGCTTGCCGATTCAATCACGGGCACGGAGTTTGTGGTGCGGGCCCGCGCCGTCAAGGCCCGCGCACACTACGACATGGGCGAGTACGAGGCCGCCGCGAAGTTCCTAGACGGTGCCGAGGCACAGGCGGAGAGTCTGTCCGAGCTGGTCTTTGGCGCCATCCTGCACTCCGCCACGCGCGAGGCGCTGGGGGAGCCGGCCCTGCTCATCGACCGCGACGCGCAGACCCTGCGGGCCACCGGGATACGGCTTGCCGCGGCTGATCCGGAGCATTCTGCCGAGATCCTGCTGCAGTCCGCCGAGCGGGCCACCGTGCTGGACATCCTGGTGCTGTCGCGCACCGGCAACTACGGCGAGGAGATGGTTGCGGCGATTGGGGCCATGCTCGCCCGGGAGGAGCGTGCCGGCGACGGCGACTTTTGGCTCAACCGGGCCATTGTCCTGGCCATCGACGCCGAACGGCTCACAGCTCTTGGCAGGCCCGCCGAAGGCATGGCCCGCGCAGGGCAGGCACTGGCCATCCCGCAATGGGAGGGGCACGACGTATTCTTCCTGCCTGAAATGATCCTGGGGCGGGCACTGACGGCATCCCTTGCGGCCGGGGCATGGGATGAGGTGGAAAGTGTCCTGCGGGCCACCGAGGTGGACCTGGGGCCGGCCATTGTCTCATTTGGCGGCAGCGCGAACGTGGCCCGCGGCATGATCCTGCTGCGCCAGGGCAAGATCTCCGACGCCCTTGAAGCGCTGCTGCCGGGAATCGAGGCGTTGGCGGTCAGCGACCCCCAGCACCTGGCCGGATACGGCACGGCCATGGCGTTTTACTCGGCCGCCGTGCTCGGGCGGAAAGCCGAGGCGGAGCGGTTGCACGGCCTGTACCGGGAGAGCACCGGGATGTACGTTGTCACGACCCATGAACGCGCCTACCTGGCCGCGGGACTGGGGCATCTGAGGGGCGACG
This sequence comes from Arthrobacter sp. ERGS1:01, assembly GCF_001281315.1. NCBI lineage: Bacteria > Bacillati > Actinomycetota > Actinomycetes > Micrococcales > Micrococcaceae > Arthrobacter > Arthrobacter sp. ERGS1:01. The sequence continues at coordinate 455,561 of NZ_CP012479.1, forward strand.
GCGCGGGCCGGCTCATGGCCGTCGCCGCCACGGCCGCGGCGGCCGGGCACCACCTGGCCGAACTGAACGCGCTGGCGCTGGCCATGGATTTCGACGCCGTCGCCGTCCTGCCGAAACTGAAGGCCGCGGCGGGGCTCGTGGACGGCCGCTGGAGTGCGGCGCTGGCGGATTTTGCGAAAGCCATGACGGCAAGCGACGGAGCCGTGGCCGTGGACGCCGGGGAACGATTGCTGGCGGCGAGGATGTTCGCCCACGCGGCGGCTGTTTTTCGGCACGGCATCAGCCTTTCCATCCATGACCGGCAGGGTACCTTGGCCCAGGCCGCACGGACCGGGCTCGCCGCGGCCGCCGCGGAGCTCGCCCCCTCAGCCCTTGCCGCCGCCGCGCCCGTGCAGGTACAGGTACCGGCCGTGCCGGATGACCTCACGACGCGTGAACGCGAGGTTTCCAGGCTGGCCGCCACGGGCCTGACGGACAAGGACATCGCCGAGCAGCTGCAGGTGTCCGTCCGCACGGTCGAGGGCCACCTGTACCGCAGTTATGCCAAGCTCGGCATCGCGGGTCGCAGCGAGCTCTCGCTCGTTTTCACCGCCTAAACACTCCACTCACCACTCGCATCGACTATCCGAGTGGAAAGCAGATGGCAACCATAACAACGCCCCGCGGCGTTTGTACTCGGGAAATTCTGCCAAAAAACACCCTTAAACCAAGTACCTGCAAGTACTCGAGTAGGTAGAAAACCAAGTAGTACTTGCTTGCGGGTGGCCGGATCAACCCACTTAACGGGTACCCGCCACTGATGTGGCAATGGTCAGAGAGACGTTAACTTGAGTCATCCCACCGGATACGAAGGATGAGTTGGTCTCAAATGTCTCAGTCAATGCAAACGGTGGTGCACCTCCCCGGGGCCGGCATGCCGGCCCCCGAAGCGCACCGGTACCCAGCTACCCCCATCGCTGTAACCCTGCGCGAGTCACAAAAACAGCTTGGTGGCAGCCACCAAGCTCCCCATTCGGAGCCGGCGGCGGATAAGCCTTCTGAGACCAAGGCTTTCCCCCAGCCGTCGCCGGCTCCCTCCGTATTTCTTGCGCGCTCCGCGATGCAAAGCAGCAGCGCGGTTCGCTCGCCGATGCCGGCAGGCATCCAATGGACGGCCTCACGATGACCCAGATCAAGATCCACGCTCCCCTGGGGAAGCGGAACACCCTGACCGGAAAATCCCACAAAACCATCCCGGCAACCAAGCTGGACCGTCCCAAGCATGCAGTTTGGGATGCGAAGACTTGGGCCTCGGAACAGCGCAGCCAATCCGCATCCCGTGAGTGGTGGAAGACCTACAGCTGGTGCATCCGGCTGACCGACGTCGTGGTCATTGCCGCCGTCCTGGCCGTCGCCTTCCTTGGCCGGTTCGGCCTTGACAACTCGACCATGGTCGACGGCGACGGAGACGGCACGGTCAACTACGGCTGGCTCGCCGGAATCATCCTGCTGGTCTGGATGGCCGACCTTGAACTGTCCCGGAGCCGGGACCGGCAAGTGTTTGGCGCCGGCGCCGCCGAGTACCGGCGCGTGCTCCAATCCTCGCTCCGCGTCTTTGGCGCCGTCGCGATCCTGATGCTCGTCTTCAAGGTTGACGTGGTCCGCGGCTTCTTCGCCGTGGCCCTGCCGTTGGGCATGATTTCGCTCGTTGCGGCCCGTTGGATCTGGCGGCAGTGGCTGGCCCGGCAACGGTCCTCCGGACGGTTCCTGAGCGACGTGGTGGTCCTGGGCAACGCCGTCGACGTCGAATACGTGATCGGCCAGCTGAAGAACCACCTCAGCGTCGGATACCGGGTGGCAGGTGTCGCCCTGACAACGCTCGAGGAAAAGATGGAGCTTCGCCCGCCCTGGTACAAGATTCCGGTCCTCTCGACCATGGCCGATATCTCCCGCGTGGTCCGCGTGACCGGGGCCTCCACCGTGGTGGTGGCCGGGGCGCTCCCGGGCGGCCCCGAGACGATCCAGGAACTCGGCTGGCGCCTTGAGGACATGTCCACCGAACTTGTCCTGGCCTCGAGCCTGACCAACGTAGCCGGACCCCGCGTCCATTTCCGTCCAGTGGAAGGACTGCCGCTGATGCACGTTGAACTGCCCCAATACGCCGGCGTGCGACACGTCTTCAAGCGGGCCATGGATATTGGCCTCTCCGCGGCCGCCCTCCTGATCCTGGCACCGGTCCTGGCAGCCCTGGCCGTCATTGTCCGCCTGGACAGCACCGGCCCGGCCCTGTTCCGTCAGGAACGCGTGGGCCGCAACGGTGAAGTCTTCAAGATGTTCAAGTTCCGCTCCATGGTCAGGGACGCGGAGGCGCAACTGCCGGACCTGGCGGACGCCAACGAGTCCGACGGCGTGACCTTCAAGATTGCCCACGATCCGCGCGTCACCCGCTGCGGGACCTGGATGCGCAAGTTCTCCCTCGATGAGCTGCCGCAGTTCTGGAACGTGCTCAAGGGGGACATGAGCCTGGTGGGACCGCGGCCGCCGCTGAAGAAGGAAGTGGATGAGTATGAGAAGCCAACCCATCGGCGCCTGCTCATCAAGCCCGGCATCACCGGATTGTGGCAAGTCAGCGGCCGGTCGAACCTGCCGTGGGAAGAGTCGGTCCGCCTCGATTTGTATTACGTGGAGAACTGGTCCCTGACCGGCGACTTCATCATCTTGTGGCGAACCATCAAAGCCGTTTACGCGCCTGTCGGCGCCTACTAGGGGGATGACATGAACGAGCGAATTGGATATGCGGCAGGGGCGTTCGACCTCTTCCACATAGGACACCTGAACCTCCTGCGGCAGGCGAAGTCGCAGTGCGACTACCTCATTGCCGGCGTGGTCTCCGATGAACTGCTGCTCACCTCCAAGGGCCAGGCTCCCATCGTTCCACTGGCGGAACGGCTGGAGATAGTGGAGAACATCGGCTACGTGGACGAGGCCGTCGTCGAGGACCTGCCCAACAGGCTGGACACCTGGCGCAAGCACCCCTTCGACATCTTCTTCAAGGGCGACGACTGGCGGGGTACCGCCAAGGGCGCCGTCCTGGAGGAGCAATTTGGCAGTGTCGGAGTGGAAATCGTGTACTTCCCGTACACGCTGCACACCTCCAGCACCATGCTGCGCAAGACCCTCGAGCGGATCAACGATTCCGCGGTCCGGGATGACGCAGGCCGCCGGAGGGTCCAGTGACCCGCCGCACGGGCCGGCCCGTCCGGATCGCGATGATCGGCACCCGTGGGGTGCCGGCCAAATATGGCGGCTTCGAAACGGCCATTGAGGAAGTGGGCCGGCGCCTGGTGGCACTGGGGCACGAGGTGGTCGTGTACTGCCGGAGCACCGACGGCGGCGAGCTGCCGGAGGAGTACCTGGGGATGAAGCTGGTGCACCTGCCGGCAATGCGCCGCCGCAGCCTCGAGACCCTCAGCCACACGGCACTGTCGGTGCTGCACCTGTTGCGGCACCGCACGGACGCGGCCATCGTGTTCAACGCGGCAAACTCGCCCCTGCTGCCGGTCATCAGGGCCGCCCGCATCCCAGTCGCCACCCACGTGGACGGACTGGAGTGGAAGCGGGCCAAGTGGGGTCCGGTGGGCCAGAAGTACTACCGCTTCGCCGAATCACTATCAGTCCGGCTCTCCGATGCGTTGATCGCCGACGCCGTTGGAATCCAGGACTACTACACGGAATCGTTCAACGCCCGGACCGAACTGATCACCTACGGCGCCCCGATCCTGGAGTCCGTCGGATCGGCAAGGATCGCGGCACTTGGCCTGGCACCGGGTCGCTACCACCTCGTAGTGGCAAGGTTCGAGCCGGAAAACCACGTGGACCTGATCATCGAGGGCTTCGTGCGCAGCGGGGCCAAACACTCGCTCGTGGTGGTCGGCTCGGCCCCCTACGCGGAGGCCTACACGCAAAAGCTGCGTGACCTGGCCGACGGCCGCGTCCGCTTCCTGGGCGGGGTGTGGGACCAGGAACTGCTCAACGAGCTCTATGCCAACGCCCTGGTCTACTGGCATGGACATTCAGTGGGCGGGACCAACCCGTCACTGTTGCGGGCCATCGGGGCCGGCGCGGCCACCAATGCCTTCGACGTCAATTTCAACCGTGAGGTGCTCGGCGAGGCCGGCCGCTACTTCCGGACCCCCGACGACGTGCGCGAGCTGAGCAATGCGGCCGAGGCGGATCCGGCGGGATGCCGGGCGCGCGGTGAGCTGTCCCGGCGCGAAGCCGGACGCTACGACTGGGACGAGGTCGCCGAACGGTACGAGGCCCTGTGCCTGCAACTCGCCGCCCGGACACTCACCCGAAACCGCGGCGGCCGGCGTCGTGCGGCGGCACCCGGGACGGCAGTTCCCGTGGCGGTCCCGGGGTCTAGCACAGCGGTCCCGGCGTCCGATACCGCGGGATCCAGGAGCTGAGCGGCCATGACAACATCACGCGTCAGCTCACCGCAGGGACTTCGGCCCCGCACCGGGTACCGCGCCACGGTGCGGGAACTGGCAGGAGCCCAGAAGAAGGCCGCCCCGGGCTCGCCCCCCTACTCCATCTACGTCAACCGCAAGGTGGGCCGCTACATTGCGGCCGCCGCCCACCGGCTGGGGTTGACCCCCAACATGGTCAGCGCCATCAGTGCGGTCTTCACGATGAGCGGAATCGTGCTCATCGCCACCGTGACGCCACAGTGGTGGCTGGGCCTGCTCGTGTGGGCCGCGCTCGCCGTCGGCTACGCCTTTGACTCCGCCGACGGCCAGGTGGCCCGGCTGCGCGGCGGGGGATCGGCCGCCGGCGAATGGCTTGACCACGTACTGGACAGCCTGAAGATTTCCAGCCTTCACCTGGCCGTGCTGATCACCGCCTACAGGCATTTCAACCTGGACACGCCCGCATGGTTGCTGGTGCCCATCGGGTACGCGATCGTGGCCGCTGTCTCCTTCTTCTCCATGATCCTCAACGACCAGCTCAAGACGATCCACGCCCTGCGCTCGGGCACCGCTGCAAAGCCAAAGACAGCGGCCGGGCGTTCGGTACTCAAGACGCTTCTGCTGGTCCCGACCGACTATGGGGTGCTGTGCTTGATCTTTTTGTTCCTGGGCGCACCGTTCGTTTTCTTCGCGCTCTACACGGCGCTTTTTGTCGCCAACGCAGGCCATCTATTGCTCGCCTCCACCAAGTGGTTCCGGGACATGCGAGGGCTTGACTCCAAATAAGAACCACGGTCTCAACCAAGGAGTTTGTTTGAATGGCTGAAATACCAGCAAGCGGTACCCCGGAGGGGACGGGGAAGAGCCGCAAAAAACTATGGATCAGCTGCGGAGCAGGTGTGGCAGCACTCGTACTCGCCGGAGGAATCTGGGCGGCCGTCACACCGCACGCCCAGGACGCCGTAGCGACCGGCACCATCAGCTCACCGGCGCCGTCATCAAGCGCCAAGGCAGCTGCATCGGCGTCGGGCACCAAGGGCTCCACACCCTCAACAAGCGCCAAAGCGTCCGCACCGGCGTCGAGCGCCAAAGCGTCCACTCCGGCGGCGGCCGCACCGGCAACCACGAAGGCCGCGCCGCTGACCAAGACGGAGGCCGCAGCCAAGGCCAAGCAGGACAAGATCCTGGCCACGATCCCGCAGCCCATTGCGAAGGCCGTGGCGTTGGCCTCGGCCGCCAAACCCGTGCCCGGGATCACGGCCACTGTCAGCAAGATCGAGGCGGTCAAGGGTGTCGCACAAGGCATCGGTGAGGTCTCGGGGCCGTCCGTCCGCTTTACGCTCTCGTTGACCAACGGCGGTTCCACACCGATCAACACCGGCATCGTGGTGGTCAACGTGGACAGCGGGCCCAACCACATTCCGGCACTGCCATTGAGCGGGCCCGGGGTCGTGGCGTTCCCTGCAAGCACGGCGCCGGGGCAGACGTCCTCGGGGACGTATGTGTTCCTGATCCCCAACAGCCAGCGCGGCCAGGTGCGGATCTTCTTTAACTACAGTGTTTCCTCAACCATTGTCGCCTTTGAAGGCGCCCTTCCGAAGGCACAGGGCTAGCCATGCACACTACTGAAAATGCCACATCCCCGGTCCCGAACCGGGGCACCGCACGCAGCTTCCTGCGGACGGCACGACGAGCCGTGACAGCGTTCACCATTTCGGCTGCCATGGTGGCGGCCGCGGTGGTGATGGTTCCCGCGGCCGTGGCCGATTCCGCACCACCGGATCCCACCAACCCGGCCACTCCGCCCACCGTCACCGCCGACGGCCTGCCCACCACGCAGATCGACGGCGTCGCATGGAAGCAGGTGGTGGTGGGCAACACGGTCTACGTGGCCGGGAACTTCGCCACCGCACGGCCGGCCGGTTCCGCCGCGGGCGTCAACACCGTCCCGCGGCAAAACATCCTCGCGTACAACCTCACCACGGGGGTCCTGATCCCCGGGTTCGCACCGAACCTCAACGCCCAGGCCAACGCCATCACGGCGTCCCCGGACGGCTCCCGGATCTACGTGGGCGGGCAATTCACCACGGTCAACGGCGTGGCCGCCTACCGCATCGCCGCTCTCAATCCCACCACGGGTGCCCTGATCACGAGCTTCGCGCCGCCCATCAACGCGACGGTGAAGTCCATTGTGGCCACCAACACCACGGTGTACGCGGGCGGCTGGTTTAGTGCAGTTGGTTCGGCCCCACGCGCCAACTTTGCCGCGTTCAATGCCTCCGACGGTTCGCTGCTGCCCTGGAATCCCGTCAGTGCGGGCGGCACCGTGGAAGCCATGGTGCTTTCCCCGACGGGACCAAGCTGATGGTGGGCGGCTCGTTCACCACCCTCGACGGCTCCGCCAACCCCGGCTACGGCATGGGCATGGTGGATGCGACCACCGGCGCATTGTTGCCCATGGCGGCCAACAACTTGGTGCGCGACGGCGGATCCGCCGCGGCCATCCTGGCCCTGGCATCCTCGGGCAACCAGGTGTATGGCTCCGGCTACGTGTTTGGCGCAGGCGGCAACCTGGAGGGATCGTTCTCGGCCAACTGGTCCGACGGCGCCATCACCTGGCTTGAGGATTGCCACGGTGACACGTACAGCGTGTACCCGGGCGCAACCGCAGTCTACGTGGCCGGCCACCCGCACCTGTGCTCAACGATTGGCGGCTTTCCGCAAACCGAACCCACCTGGACCTTCCACCGCGGGCTCGCCTTCAGCAAGGCGGCCACGGGCGTGGTGGGCACCAACACCGAACCCGGCTACTTCAACTTCGCCGGCGCTCCTGCTCCGTCCCTGCTGAACTGGTTCCCCGACATGGACGAGGGAACGTTCACCGGTGAATACCAGGGACCGTGGACGGTCCAAGGCAATAGCCAGTACGTGGTCTATGGCGGCGAGTTCCTGCACGTCAACGGAGTGGCACAACAGGGCCTGGTCCGTTACGCCGTGCCGGCCATTGCCCCGAACCTGCAGGGCCCCATGATTACGGGCAGTGCCTTCAACCCCACGATCAAGTCGTTCTCCGCGGGCACGGCCAGGATCCTCTGGACCCAAAACTGGGATCGCGACAACGTGGCCATCCGTTATGACGTGATCCGCGACGGCGACACCGGCCACCCCATCTACACCACCACCGCGAACTCCACGTTCTGGATGATGGGCCAAATGTCCTTCACGGACACCGGACTCGTGCCGGGGTCAACCCACACGTACCGGGTGTTTGCCACCGACCCATTTGGGAACGTGGCCAGATCCGACAGCGTCTCCGTGACAACCGCCCTGACCGGCACCCTGAGCCCATACGCGACCCAGGTAGTCAATGACGGCGTGGGCAACTACTGGCGGCTCGGCGAGGCCAGCGGCACCACTGCCGCCGACCTGACCGGCGGCAACAACATCAAGCTCGGTACGGGCGTGACCCGCAACGTGGCCGGCGCCATCAACGGCGATACCGACAAGGCCTCCACCTTCAGCGGCACGAGCTCCGGCTCCGGCTACTCCACGGGCGTGGCCATCGCCGGACCGAACGTGTTCACCATGTCGGCCTGGGTCAAGACGACCAGCACCCGCGGCGGAAAGATCCTTGGCTTTGGTTCGTCCACGACGGGCAATTCCAGCAGCTACGACAGGCAGCTGTACATGGACAATGCCGGGCACATCATCTTCGGCGTCTACAACGGAACACCCTCCACGCTGGCCAGCACCGCCAAGTACAACGACGGCGCCTGGCACATGGTCACGGCATCGCTGGGGCCGAACGGCATGGCACTGTACGTTGACGGAGTGAGCCTCAGCACCCGCACCGACGTGACCGCGGGCCAGTCCTACAGTGGTTACTGGCGGATCGGCGGCGACAACCTGGGCAGCTGGCCCTCGCCTCCGACCAGCAACTACATTGCCGCCACGATCGATGAGGCAGCCATCTTCCCGACCGTCCTCACACCGCAATCGGTGACCAACGAGTACAACCTGGGTAAGACGGGAGTCGGAAACCAGCCGCCCGTGGCAGCATTCACGGCGACCCCGGCAAACCTTGCGGTGGCCTTCGACGGAGGGGCCTCGACCGACCCCGACGGCACCATCGCCGCCTACAGCTGGAACTACGGTGACGGCACCGCAGCGGGAACCGGCAAGACGTCCTCGCACACCTACGCTGCGGCGGGCACCTACCAGGTGACGCTGACGGTGTCGGACAACCTAGGCTCCACGGGAGTGCTGACGAAGGCGGTGACAGTGGCCGGGCCAAACCAGCCGCCGGTCGCGGCGTTCACGGCAACCCCGACGAACCTTGCCGTTGCCTTCGACGGCGGGACCTCCACGGATCCCGACGGCACGGTAGCCTCCTACAGCTGGAACTTCGGTGACGGCAGTCCGGCGGCGACCGGCAAGACGGTTTCCTACACCTACGCCGCCGCCGGAAGCTACCAGGTGACGCTGACGGTGACCGACAACCTCGGGGCCACCAACTCGCTGACCAAGACGGTGACGGTAAACGCTCCGCCGCCGGCCAACATTGTGGCCCAGGACCTGTTCGCCAGGACCGTGGCGAACAATTGGGGCACCGCGGATGTGGGCGGTGCGTGGTCCATTGATTCGGGCAACATGAACCAATACTCGGTGTCCAACGGCACCGCGAAGATGATCAACCTGCCCGGGCAACAACCGAACGCCAACCTGACGTCGGTCACCTCCACCAGCACCGACCTGACACTGTCGTTCTCGCTGAACAACCTGCCGGGCGGCGGAGGCATGTACCTTTCGGTACAGGGCCGCTCGGTGGACAACGTGGGTGACTACCGGGCCAAGCTGGCCATCACCCCCAGTGGAGCGTTGTCCGCAACGATCTCCAGGTACATCGGTTCCACCGAGACGATCCTGACCTCGGCAAACCTGCCCTTCACGTACACGGCGGGCACCAAGGTCGACGTCGAGTTGCAGGTGAACGGCACCAGCCCCACCACCATCTCGGCGAAGTTCTGGCCGGACGGCACTACGGCGCCGGCCACCTGGAACCTGACCACCACCGATTCAACGGCGTCCCTGCAGGTGGGCGGCGGCGTGGGCATGCTGTCCTACCTGTCGGCCGGGGCGGCGGCGAACACCACGGTGTCCTACCAGAACCTGGTGGCCACGATCGTCCAGTAGCAGTCAGCGTTTGAACCAAGCCGCCCTCAGCGGTGTTCCGCCGGATAAGGCATTATCCAGCGAAACACCGCTGAGGGCGTTTTGGCGAAGCCCGGCCAGCAGTCCGGTGGCCAGGGCATACCTGTCCAGGACGGGTTCCGGGCCGTCGTCGACGCCGTCGCCGGCATCGGCGTGGCCGTCGTGGCCCAGCAGGATGTCCCCGGCGCTGATCCCGTCCAGGGCAAAGCGCAAGCGATCACCGGCGGGGTAGTCCTGCGAGTCCCCGCTGCTGCGCCCCCACAACACCGGCTCCAGCCCGGCAGACCGCACGGCATGCCAGCTTGCGAGGGTCTGGTGACCGTACGGTGGACGCATCCAACGGACCTCGACGCCGGCGGCGTCCTCCAGTTCCTTCTTCCCGTCAAGGGAACGACGCCGGACCTCCCGATAGCTCATTCCCGAAAGTCTTTGGTGGTCCAGCCCGTGGAGGGCGATCTCGTGCCCGGCCGCCAGGGTTTCCGCCAACAGCGCGGGGGAGCGGCGCACCCGGGACAGCAGCACAAAGAAGGTGGCCGTCGCCCCGGCCTCGGCCAGCGCCCGCAAAACTGCCTCCGTGGCGCCCGGGGTGGGGCCGTCGTCGTACGTCAGGACCACCTGGGGCAGGGTGGTGCGGACGGCGACCACCGAGCCCACCACGGCCGAATGCCGGCGCACCATGGGGCCAAGGTAGGGCGCAAGCGCGTGGCGCAGACCGCTCACGCGGATTCCTCCGAGGCGGACCCGGCGGGATTTTGCGCACTGGTAGATTGCGCACTGGTATTTTGCACGGTGGGATTTGGCACTGCCGTGCCAAGACCGGCAGGTCCCGCATTCGCGCCGCTACCGCCCGCAGTGCCAGTGCCAGTGCCGGCGTCGCCGTGGCGGGCGTACTCCTTGTACACATGGCCCAGGCCGCCGGCCACCATGCCGGCCCCGTGATAGGCGGTGCGCAGGCCCCGGGCCTGGTGGCGCAGCGAACCGGTTACGCGGCCGGCCAGGTTGCGGGCCGCGCCCGCCGCGATTCGAATCGAGCCGCGGACCACCGCCCGCACCCTTACGGCGGCACGGCTCATCGGGCTCCGGGCCAGCATCAGCTCCACCAGCGTGGCGGCGTTGCCGTGGCTCCAGGAGCGCTTGAGCAGCCAGCCGCGCTGCAGCCGGGCGGCGGGCACAAAGTCGGTGGCCACCGATTCGTCACACCACACCAGCGTGTAGCCGCGGCGGGCAAGCTTCCGGCTGAACAGGGAATCCTCGCCCCCGGTCAGGCCCAGGCGCGGGTCAAAGCGCACGCCGCTGCGCCGGATCTGCGCCATGTCGAGCAGCAGGTTTCCCGTGGCCGCCACGGCAATCACCGTCCCGGTGGGCATGCGCGGGCGCCAAAAGAACGTCCCGGCCGCCACCCACGGGCTGGGCTCGGATTCATATTCGGAAACCACGCGTCCCATGACGGCCGCGGCTCCCGTCTGCCGCCAGGTGTCAAGCAGCGGTTGCAGCCACAGCTCCTCGGGGCGTTCGTCGTCGTCAATGTAAACGAGTATGTCCGCGGAAGCCGCCTCGTCCAGGGCCTTGTTGCGGGCGGCCGAAATCCCGGGTTCGGCCTCCACCACGTAGCGCAGTCCGGGAGCCGCAAGGGAACGGACCATGTCCCGGGCGCTGCCGGCGGGGTCGTTGTCCACCACCAGCACCTCGGTGGTGACGCCGGAATTGTCCCGGGCCAGCGCGGCGGCATGCTCCAACACCCGCACGAGCGCCCGGCCCAGCGGCTCCGGCCGCTTGTAGGTGAGGACGCCAACCACCAGGTGGGTCATCGCGCAGGCCTCCCGCCCAGGGAGTCGACGGCACGCCGGTATGCCGCACGATGGTCGGCCGCGGCGTGGTCCCAGTTCCGGGCCGACAGATCCGGGGCCTCGGGCAGTCCCGCGGCGCGTACCGCCCGCAGCGCCTCGAGCAACACCTCGGCGGTGGGGGCCCCCGTGAAGAAATGGATCCACCCGGGCCCGACCTCCGCGGCCAGTTGGCGGTTCACCTCGTTGTCGGGGACCAGTGCGGGGCGCCCCAGCGACAGCGCGGCCAGCACACCGCCGGAATTGTGCATGAACACGTACGGGAACACCACCAGCTCCGAGGAGGAGATGGCGGTGACGAAATCGGCGTCGGGCAGGAACCGCAGATCCAGCACCATCCGCCCGTCGCGCCCGCCCAGCTCCCGCAGGCCCTCCGTCAGCCCGTCCGACGACGGGCTCCCGCCAATCAGCAGGCTCAGCCCCGGTTCCAGCCCGGCCGTATCAAGGAACGCCGCGGCCAGTGCCTCCACGCCCTTGTACCGCCGGATCAGTCCCGTGTAGCCAAACCGCCCGGGTACCGCCCCGCTTTGCGGGTACTTCCCATACCAGTCGCGGTAGTGCCCGTGCAGGATGGTGGCCGACGGGACGGTTGGTGGAACCGGCGTCAGGGTGTTCAGCGTGATGACCAGGGCCGTGCGCCGTTCGAAGAGTTTCAACAGCACTCGCTCCACCCGGTTCAGGCCGTCCGGGAGGCCGATGTTGTGCAGGGTGCGCACTATGGGCGTGCGGGTCAGGCGCAGCCGGGCAAGCAGCAGCAGGAACAAGGCCTGCCGGACCGTGCGCTTGGGCAGGGTGCCGCCGGTGACCATGATCTCCGGCCAGTGGACGTGGAAAACGTCGTAGCGGCCCAGCAGCGCCGTCTTCCAGGAGAAGTTCAGCACCTCCAGGTCCGGTTCGGCACGCAGGGCCTGGGCCAGCATCACCAGATATGGGTTGGTGGTGGGGCGCGGGGTGGGGAACGACTGCAAGATCCTCAAGGCTGCCGCCACGGCCGCCCCTCCTTCCGCCGCGGGATGCGCATCGACGGCCGCGCTGCGCTCAGGCATCGCTCGATCGCTGGGCATCCGTTCGGTCCCCCAGGTCCACTCCCGTCACAAGGGTGGAGATTTCCGGAACATTCTCGGATTCGGCAACCACCACGAACCGCCCGCCGTCGCGACGGTACAGCCCGCACCGCGGGGGCATGCCGTCGATCCGGGGGTTGTCCACGATCACCAGGTGCCCGCCGTCGGGCAGGTTGCCCAGCAGCACCTCCAACGCGCGCACGATGTCCGCGTCGGGGAAGTACAGGCGGCGCAGCAGGTTAGCCACCTTGATGACGTCCGGCGCCTGCCCCTCCCAGGGCAGGAAGACGTCGTGCACCCGGGCGGTGACCCGCGGATCGGCCGCCATGCGCTGTTGGACGGCCGGGTTGAGCAGCAGCACTTCCCGCGGGGCAACCCGGTGGGCGGCGGTGCGGGCGCCACGGCCGAACAACGCCCGGATGAACCCTGAGGTGGCCGGCCATGCCAGCACCCGGGATCCGACCACCAGGATCCAGTTCCCGTCGTCGTCGTAAAAATACGTCTTGCGCCCGTTCTCCCGGGCGAAGACCCGCAAATACTTGTCCGCAATGATGTACTGCTTGAAGCCGCCAAGCTTGGAGATCAGGTCAAGGGACGTGGACCCGTCGGAGGCACCAATGTCCACGATGACGGCGTCGGCCAGGTCAAGGTTGGCCAGCATCAGCTCGTCCGCGCCGGGATGCCGGTTGGCGCCGGTGATCTTGTACGTACCGCCCACCTCGATGGCGGACATGGCCCGGCGGAACTCCTCCGGCGAAGCATCGGCCCGGAGGATTGCGCGGGGGTCGGCCCAGAAAAACCTGCCCAGGCGTTCTTGCATAACGCGTGGCCAACGCTCTTCCAGGGGACGTACCGGGACTCTCATGACTTGACTCTAGGGTGAGCCGGCGCACAATGTCCACGAACCCCGCAATCGTGTCCCAGGGGGTGGACCGTGGCGTGCCGTGCCACGGCGCACTAGGCTCACTCATAGCTTCGTACAAACCGGCCAGGAAGTGGTGCATGGATGAGTGAGGAGGGGCTCGGGACCCGGGCCGCGCGCGGCGCCGCCCAAACCATTGGCGGGCAGGGCGTAAAAGTGCTGATCCAGCTGGCCTCGGTGATCGTCCTGGCCAGGATCCTTTCCCCCGCCGACTACGGCTTGCTGGCCATGGTGGCGGCCATCATGGGCGTGGCCGACCTCTTCCGCGACTTTGGCTTGTCCTCCGCCGCGGTCCAGGCCAAGACCCTCTCCACCCACCAGCGTGACAACCTGTTCTGGCTCAACACCGCGCTGGGGCTCGTGCTGACCATCATCATCTTCCTGGCCGCGCCCCTGGTGGCGGACATCTACCACCAGCCCGCGCTGATTCCCATCACCCATGCGCTCTCGCTGTCGTTCCTGATCAACGGCATCTCCACCCAGTACCGGGCCGACCTCAACCGGCACCTGAAATTCAGCAGGCTCGCCCTGGTTGACATCATCGCCGCGGCCGTGGCCCTGGGCGCCGCGATCACGGCGGCCACCCTGGGCGCCGGCTATTGGTCGCTGGTGGTGCAGCAGCTGGTCCTGGCCGGGGTCATGATGACCCTCGTCATGGTGGCCGCGAAATGGCTTCCGCGCCGGCCCCGCAACGTGTCGATGAACGGCATGATCCGCTTTGGCTGGCACCTCGTGGCGATCCAGATGGTCACCTACGTCAGCTACAACACCGACGCCTTCGTCATCGGCGTCAGGTTCGGGGCTGGGCCGCTGGGGCTGTACAACAGGGCCTTCCAGCTGCTGACGATGCCGCTGACCCAGGCAAGGAGCGCCGCATCGGTGGTGGCGCTGCCCGTCCTGGCGAAACTGCAGGAGGAAAAGGACAGGTTCGTCGAGTTCGTGCTGCACGGGCAGCTGGCGCTCGGCTACACCCTGGTGACCGTCATGGGAGGCGTGGCCGGCGTGGCCCTGCCCATCACGGCGCTCTTCCTGGGTGGGAAGTGGCTGGCGCTGGAACCGGTCATGGTGCTGCTGGCCATCGCCGGGGCGTTCCAAACACTCGCGTTCGTGGGCTACTGGGTTTACGTCTCCCTGGGCCTGACCCGGCCGCTGCTGCACTACTCCATGGTCGAATCCGTCGTGACGATCATCTGCATCGTGGTGGGCAGCCAGGGCGGGATCGTCGGGGTGGCCGCCGGCATCGCGGTGGCACAGGCCCTGAACTGGCCGGCGTCCCTGTGGTGGCTCTCGCGCTGCAGCGGACTGCCCATGCGCCGGCTCTACGGCAGCGCCGGGCGCATCATGGCGGTGTCGATCGCGGTGGGCCTGGCAACCCACGTGGTGTCGCTGCTCATGGCCCATGCGCAGCCGATCGCCGCGGTGGGGACCGCCATCGTCGCAGCACTGGCCGTCATCGCGCTCGCCGGCCTGGTGATTCCGGCCGTCCGGCGTGACCTGGCCGGGCTGGCCTGGATTTCCCGCCGCGCCCTTCAGCGGCCGGGCGTGCGCTGACGGCGACGGTCCGCAGCGGGCGCCAGGCGTTCAAGTTCGGCACAGACGGCGTCGGAGTACCGTTCCGGCGAGTAGCGCATGGCCGCCAGCGCCGCGTTGGCCACGGCCTGCTCGCGGAGCAGGGGCCACTGTTCGACGGCGGTGGCGAGGGCGCGTGCCACGGCGCCGGCGTCGTCCACGTCCACGAACTGGACCGAATCAAAGCCGCCGGCGGCCTCGCTGAGACCTGGCGTCCGACTGACAATCAAGGGACGGGCCGCCAACAGGGCCTCGACGGCGGTGTCGCCAAAGGGTTCGTCCAGGCCGGAGGGCACGATCGCGACGTCGGCGGCCGCGTAGAACGCCCACACGTCACCCTGGAAACCGTGGAACGTCACCGAGCCGTCAAGGCCCAGCTGTTCAACCTGCTCATGGAGCTGGTCCGCATACCACTCATAGCCCGGGAACACGGCGCCCACAAGGTCCAGCTGGACATCGAGCCCCGCGTCCCGCGCCGACGCCACCGCCGCGATGGCCGTGTGGACGCCCTTGCGGCTCGACAACCGGCCCACATAGAGCACGCGCAGCGGCGACTCCACCGCGGACCGGGGCGGCACGGGCTGCGCGGGTCCGGGAACGCCGTTGTAGATGACGGTGGTCCTGGCCCGCAGCCGGGGGAGGGTCTGCGCCAGGGTGTCGGCGCTGTACCGGCTGTTGGCCACGATCGTCGTGGCGCAAAGCAACGGGGCCGCAAGTGCCACGCGCAGTGCCTTGCGGGCCGTTCGCTCCGCCTCGTGGACGTGGACCAGGACCCGCCGGCCGGCCAACCGGCCCAGGACCGGCCACAGCGGGATTGTGACGGTGTTGACGTAGAGGAGGTCCGGGCCGATGCGCCGGATGAGCCGGGCGCCGCGCCACGCCCCGGACATCGATTCACGGGCCAGCGTGAACAGGCCGGCAACGCTGAGGAAGCTTTTGCGCAGCACCGGCACCCGGACAATGACCACCGTGGCGCCGGCGCGTTCCAGCTCCGCCACCAGGGCTCCGCCGGACGGCAGCGTGACCACCACGCGCAGGCCCCGGGCCACCATTCCGGTCACGGATTCCAGTAGCACGCGGTCGGCGCCGTACAGTTCGGCGCCCGAGTGTGCCACCAGCACTACAGGACGCGAAAGGGGTTCGTTCATAGCGTCAACTATGTAGGCTGTTGGTATGACACGCAACACATTCCGCCCGCTGGCCATAGTTGTTGTGAACTATGCGTCCCACGAGTTGTTGGGACAAAACCTGGCCGCCGTGGCGGAGGGGACGCCGGACGCCGATGTGGTGGTGGTGGACAGCTTTTCCGGCGCCGCGGAACAGCAAGCGGTCACGGCGCTCGCCGCCGGGCACGGCTGGCACGTGGTGACCACGGAGGAAAACGTCGGTTTTGGGGTGGGCATGAACCTGGGCGTGGCCGCGGCCAGGGCCAGGGGTGCGGAGGCGTTCCTGCTGCTGAACCCCGACGCCGTCATCCCGGCCGAAAGCCTGGCGACGTTGCGGGCGGAGCTTGAAAAGAGCCCCCTGACACTTTTGGCCCCGACCATTTACGACGCCGGCGGCCGGGTCTGGTTCGACGGCGCCGACGTCGACCTGGACAGCGGCGAGACGCGGTCGGTGCACCGGCGCACCGGGAATGAGCGCGTCCATCCCTGGCTCACGGGGCCTGCCTGTTGGTGGGCGTGGAACTGTGGGAGCTCGTGGACGGTTTTGACGACCGTTACTTCTTGTACTGGGAGGACGTGGACCTGTCCTTCCGCGTGTGCCGGGCCGGGGGAGCTCTCCGTGTGGTGGCCGGGGCCACGGCCGTCCATGATGAAGGCGGCACCCATCCGGGAGCGGCGGGCGCCGGCGCGTCCCGGGCCAAATCGAATCTTTACTATTACTACAACATCCGCAACAGGCTGTTGTTCGCGGCACTCAACCTGCCCAATGACGATCGCGTTCGGTGGCGGCGGCGTGCCGGCGGAGCGGCGTATCAAATCCTCTTGCGCGGGGGCAGGCGCCAATTCCTGCGCCCGTCAGGACCGCTGGGTGCGGGCCTGAAGGGCACCCGCGACGGCCTGGCGATGATGCGGGCCCTGGGTGGGAAGCAGCGTCTGGGAATATACCGCAAATCTTTCCCGGAGTGATTGAAAAGCAAGTCTGTTCGCGTATTGTCGGGAAAAGGCATTGAGCCGCAAAAAGGGGTGCAGTTATGGAGCTGTCCGATTATCTGGGTACCGTTCGACGGTACGCGATTGTGATTGTGGTGATCGCCTTTTTGGGCGCCAGTGCCGGCTTCGCCCTGGCCCGCCACACCACCCCCATGTATAAGGCAACCAGCAGCATTTTTGTGGCTGCTGCGGGCGGGGAAAACATCACCGACCTGGTCCAGGGGTCAACGTTCACGCAAAACCTCATCCAGTCCTACGCCGCCCTGGCCCAGATGCCCTCGGTCCTCCAGCCGGTCATCACGAAGCTTGGTTTGGACGAGACCCCGGCGGAGTTGGCGAAATCGGTTTCCGCGGATGCGCCGCTCAATACCGTCATCATCGACATCACGGTGGTTGACGAATCCCCGGAAACGGCGGCAAAGGTGGCCAATGCCGTCTCCGTTTCGCTGGCAACCGTTGCGCAGTCGCTCTCGCCCAAGCGCTCGGACAGCACGCCGGCGGTCCTGATGACGCCCATTGCAACGGCAAGCGTTCCCGTCGCGGCATTTTCCCCCAACACCAAGCTGCTCGTCATCATCTGGGGCGCCGGCGCCCTGATCCTGGCCATTGGTTTTGTGTTGGGCCGGCGGGTGGTTGAAAACACCATCCGCTCGGAGCACGACCTCAAGCGTTCGGGCACGGTGCCGCTGCTTGGTTCCGTTCCGGACATCAGGGGCCTGGGCACGCCTGAATCCGTCGCGCAGATGGTTGTCTCCGGGCAGCACGCCGACGCTTTCCGCCGCCTGGCCGACCACGTGGTCAACGCCAAAGCGGAGGGGCCCGTCCGTTCTGCCGTAGTCACCTCCATGAATGTCAATGACGGCAAGACGTTGGTGGCCCTGGGGCTGGCAGTTGCGCTTTCCGAGCACGCCCGGCGCGTGCTGTTGATCGACGCCGACCTCCGGCAGGGGCGGGCCAGTGCGGCCTGTGGATTGGGCAAGCGGCCCGGGCTGGGCGAGGTCCTGACGGGCAGCGCCACCATCGCCGGGCTGACGCGGCGCTGGGACGTCATTGATGTGCTGCCCGCCGGACGGTCCACCGCCAAGTCCAGCAAGCTCCTCAATTCCCCCGCGATGGAGGGTTTGATGGAACACCTGTTGGCCGAATACGATTTCGTCATCTGTGATTCGGCCGCCGTGCTGCCCGTGGCCGATACCTTCCCGCTGACCCGGCTGACCGACGGGGCCGTGGTGGTGGCGCGGGCCGGTAAGAGCCGGCGGGACGACGTCCACGAGACGCTCTGCTCCATTGAGGCGGTCAAGGGGCAGGTGCTCGGGACGGTGTTGAACCGGTCCGGGGCGAAGTTGTTCAAGATCCGTGGCCGCGTTGGCGGCGCCAACAGGGCCCCCAAGCACACCACCGAGGTCCGTGAGGCCCCCGCCAAGACGTCGGCGGCTGCCGCTGCCGCCGCCAAACAAGTGACCGCCCGCAAATGAGCCTGCTGACGGCCGGCACCGAAACCACCGGGCGCCAGGACCGTTGGCGCCTGGCGACCATGGTGGCCGCGTTTGGCGTCCTGGTCCTGCTGGGCTGGCGGCAGCAGATCTACCACGGCATCACCATCGGTTACGTGCTCGCCTTCGCCCTGCTGCCGCTTTGGCTGCCCAGCATCCGACGCTTCAAGGGCCTGCCCACCTTCTTTGTGCTGGGCCTGGCCAGCCTGGCCTCGGGGTTCGTGCTGTACAACTTCAACAAGGTCGACCACCAGGTGGACAGCAGCAAGATCATCATCAACCCCGCCATCCTGGTGGGTCTGCTGCTGACCGTGGGCGTGGTGCTGTGGGCCCGGAAAGTGCTGCCCGACTGGATGATTTGCTTCGGCTACGGCATGGGCCTGATGTTGGGGGTGGGCAATGACGCCGACGTGGCCACGAACCCCTGGAAGTTCGGCTATTCGCTGCCCGTGATCGTCATGGTGTTGGCGCTTGCCGGCCTGGCGGACGGCCGTTTGCGTGGACGACGTCGGCTGCTCTCGCTGGTGGCGCTGGCCGCCTTGGGTGCCTACTCGGGCCTGCATGACTCACGGTCGCTCTTTGCCATGTTGGCGCTTGTCATTGTCCTGGTGGGATGGCAGATGCTTCCCGCGGGGCGCAGCCAGCGGGCCGCGGTGGCCAGGACGCTGTTGAGTGCCGTGGCCGTGATCATCGTCGTCTACGAGGTGGGTTCCAGCCTTTTGGTGGATGGTTATCTGGGTGCCGCCGCGCAACAACGCTCCATCGCGCAAATCAACGAGTCGGGTTCACTGATCCTGGGCGGGCGGCCCGAAATGGCGGCGACTGTTGCCTTGTTCAATTTCCAGCCGGCGGGTTTTGGTGTGGGGATCGTCCCGTCCCTGCACGACATCGCGATCGCAAAGGCCGGCATGCTGGCCATCAACTACCAGCCAAACAACGGCTACGTTGAAAAATACATGTTTGGGTCCCAGTTTGAATTGCACTCGAGCACGGGGGACCTGTGGGTGTATTTCGGGCTCATGGGCCTGGTGCTGTCGGCCTTCATTATCTGGCTGATCCTGCGCTACGCCACGGTGGCGATCGTGAGCCGCGCGGGCCACGCGGTGGTCTTGTTCCTGGCCGTGATCACGTTGTGGAACATGTTCTTCAGCCCCCTGTATTCCTCCGTGACCATCCTGGGCCTGGCCGTGGGAATGGCGGCCCTGCCCCGAAGATCCAAGGAACCAAGTAAGGAATAGGCTACGTGAGCGCCTCCGCTGCGTCGGCGTCGTCGTCCTCGAGGCCGCGTTTGCGCCTGGCCGGGACGCCGGCATAGACGCTGTTGCGCTCACAGTCCGCGCTCACTACGGCGCCCGCCGCAATGACGCATCCGGGCCCAATGGTGACGCCGGGGAGGATCACGGCGCGGGCCCCGATCCAGCAGCCATCGCCAATCACCACGGGCAGCGCGTAGTTGGCTCCGGCGCGTTCCTGCGGCCCGGCAATGTGGTGCGAACCAGTGATGACCATGACCCCGGGACCGAACTGGACCCGCGCGCCGATCGTGATCGCGGCCGAACCGTCAAGGAAGGCGTCGTAGTTGATGAAGCTTCCCCGGCCAATGCTGATGTCCGTGCCGCCAAAAAACGCCCGCCCCGCAATGGTGGACGGCGATGCGTTGATCCCGGCCGCACGCAAGGCCCGCCAGCGCTGGGATTCGGGCACCAGGGGCGAGGAGAGAAGGCCGTTGACCAGCAAATCCCGGGCGGCGGTTGTCAGCGTCTGCTTGAGCCTCATGGGCCGATCCTACACGCAGGAAATACCGCGGACACCGGGCATTAAACAGCTGTGGGACTTCACCTGGAAGTCCCACAGCCGATTATTCAGTTCGTGTCAGGATTGCTCCTTGCACGGCTCCTTCAAGGAATCCCCTAGTGTGCCCAGAGGTAGGGGACGGCCGTCGTGCCGTCTGCCTGGAACACCTTCGGTGCCGTCTTGATGGTGTTGGTGTTCGGCCCGGCGTAGTTGGTGGGGGTCAGGATCGCGATCTTGACGCCAACGCCGATGGGGCCGGACTGGCTCGGGCTGATCCAGGTATCGGACTGGGCGCCGATGACGGTCAGGTTGCCGTCGCCCTGGTCGGACATGAACTGGATCTGGATCCGGTCCTTGGCCCCGTACATCACCGGGTTGTGGTGGATGATGTTGAAGCTGCGCTCGTGGTTGATGCCAATCACGTTGCGGATGGACTGCAGGTTCCAGGTCTCGGCATTGTTGGACTGCCAGAACGTGGGCATGCCGTAGTTGGAATCGTGCGTGTACACGTTGTACAGCTTGGCGCCGTCGTGGCTGTTGTAGCCAATGGGGGAGGCGCCGACGATGTCGCCGGTCACGCGGGAAGCGTAGGTGTTGCCGGTCACGGCGTGGCCGTCGATTTCGACGTCGCGCGTGATGGAGTTGCTGCCGCGCCACCAGTTAAGACCGAAGGTCTCGCCCGGGGGGAAGCCTGCGTTGCCCGGGATACCGGTGATCAGCAGGTTTGAAACCGTGGTGCCCGGCTTGGATTCGCCCACCATGATGCCGTTGTACAGGTGGCCCTGGGTGGTGCCCTGAAGCCAGAAGTTCGACAGGATCTGCGGCACGGTGCCATTGTTCATGCGCATGACGTACAGCTGGTTGGTGTCACCCGAGCCCTGGGCCGGAACCCAGCTGGCGTAGGTGGAGGTGTTGGCCTTCATGCGGATGATGGTGTCGCGGCCTTCGCCGACGATGCCCTTCACGGTGGAGGGGACTTCAATGGCCTTGGACTGGTCCTTGAAGTTGCTGACCTCGAAGACGCCGGCCGGCAGCTTGAGGATCTTGCCGGCCAGTGCCGGGTTCTGCAGCACGGCGTTGATGTCCTGGCCGGGCTTTGCAATGGAGGACCACTGTACCCAGTCCGGGTTGGCCGGCTGCGTGGGGGCGGTGGTCGGCGTCGGCGTGGGTGTTGCCGTCTGGGTGGGGGTAGCCGAAGCCGTCGGTGACGGCGTGGGCTTCTGGGACGGCGAGGCGGTGGCGCTCGGGGAGGCGCTGGCACTCGGGGACGCGGTCGGCTTGGCGCTGGCGCTCGGGGTGGGAACCGGTGCAGGGGCGGCGTCGGCGGAGGCGACGGCCCAGAACTTGGCACCCTCGGCGCTCCAGCCAGCGGCCTTCAACGCGGCCTGGTCGGCGGCGGTGGTGGCCATGCGGTGCATGCCGTTCTTTTGGAAACGGTAGATCGGGATGCCGCAGCTAAGCGGAGTGGGGGATGCGTAGAAGTCGATCTGCTGGCTCTTGTAGCCATACTTGCTCTGCGCGTCGGCGTACTCGGTGGAGTGGCCGTCGTCGGCAATCCACAGGAAGTCGTTGTTCTTGAACAAGCGGTACACGGGGACCAGGCCGGTGCCGGCCTTGGGGGCAGCGTTGAACAGCACGCCGCCGCCGTCGGTGAAACCGTACTTGGTCTTGCCGTTTTGGATCTCGAGCTGGGATGAGCTCATCAACGAGGCACTGGTGCTCGGATTGACGCTGCTGAAGATATTGGTGTTCATTGCTGAACAAATGGTTGACTCTGAGACTGTCGGGGCAGTTGCCGCGTTAGCGGTCATGCCCACCAAGGGGACCGTGCTCAGTGCAAGCACCAAGCCCAGAAGGCGTGTGGATTTCTTCACAAAAATAGTTCCTATTTTTTGTTACAGCCTGCCTCCCAGCCACGCTGTATTTTGGGCACAGCCCTGTCCGTATGCAGGGTCCTGTGTCGAGTGAATATCGTGTATTCACTTACCAAGTCCAGCACAAAACAAACTTGCCGACGGGCGTCTGACCACGCCTGGCATTGGACACCCCCATTGGGTGAACGTGCTTCGCACATTGGGCAAGCGCTGAGCCCGCTTCCCAAGTCTGGACCTCTCGCCGCTGTTCGAAATTGAACCGTAGCGGACGATACTGATCACCAATTTATCACGGGACGGTAACGGAGCCGAACGGGTGATCGCTCAAAAGTGCCATAAAACACACAAATTAGTGCCGGATTTGCTCGAGGTACTCCCGCAGCCGGACGGCCGCCGACGGCATGTCCAAGCCCGTGCGCGCGAGCTTTTGGAGGTTCAAGGTGCTGTGCCGCGGACGCGGCGCGGCTTGTTTTTCGGCGAAGTAACATTCGCTGGAAACGCCCGTAACATCGTCGCGGGAGCGCCCGGAAAGTTCAAAAATGTCCGCCGCGATTTCCGCCCAGGACTGGTCCGGGCCCGAGTTGCTCACGTTGTACGTGCCAAACGGTGCGCCACTGCCCAAAAGATGTCCGACGGCGGCCGCCAGGTCGGCGGTGAACGTCAGCCGGCCAAACTGGTCGTTGACCACCCGCGGCTTGATTCCCCGCTCGGACAGAGCTGCCATGGTGCGAACAAAGTTGTTTCCTTCACCGATTACCCAGCTGGTTCTCAGAATGTAGTGGTGCGGCACTGTGGCGATTATCACGTCACCCGCGGCCTTGCTTTGGCCATAGACACCAAGGGGGGAGAGCGGCTCGTCCTCGTCGTGCACGGGGACGGTGCCGTCAAAGACATAGTCGCTGGAGATGTGCACCAGCGTGATGCGGTGTTCGGTGCATTTCCGGGCCAGGGCGGCCAGGGCACTCGCGTTGACCGCCCAGGCCGCGGCCCTCCCGGCGGGCGTTTCGGCGGCATCCACGGAAGTGTAGGCGGCGGCGTTGATGATCGTGTCGTAGGCCGCGAAGTCACGGTCGCCGAAGGGGTCCGGCCCGGCCAGGTCAAGCTCGGTCCGGCCGGCAAACTCAACTGTTGGGTCGGCGTCGAACATCGCGGCCAGTGCGCGGCCTAGCTGGCCGTTGGCACCCAGGACCAGCGTCCTCTTCCCCTGCATGGGGACCACGTCGGCGAGGCGCGGGTGGGTCTTGTCCTTGTCGGAGAGTTCGGCCGCGGCGAGCGGGATGGGCCAGGGGATGTTGGCGGTTTCGTCGGCCAGGTTCAGGAAGGTGTAGCGGGCCGCGGGGGACCAATGCGCGTTGACCAGGTAGGAGTAGGCGGTGCCGTCCTCGAGCGTCTGGAACGCATTGCCCACCCCGCGGGGGATGAAAATGGCGGTGGAGGGGTCCAGCACGGCCGTGAAGACGGTGCCGAACGAGGGCCCCTCACGCAGATCCACCCACGCCCCGAAGACCCGCCCGGTGGCCACCGAGATGAATTTCTCCCACGGCTCCGCGTGGATGCCGCGGGTGGTGCCGGCGGATTCGTTGAAGGAGATGTTGTTTTGCACGGGGCCAAAGTCCGGCAGGCCGGCGGCGGCCATCTTCTCCCGCTGCCAGTTTTCCTTGAACCAGCCGCGGTTGTCGCCATGGACGGGCAGGTCAAAAAGGACGACGCCGGGAATGGGGGTTGGGCGGGCGGCCAGGGCCTTGCCGAACTGCAGACCCGTCACGGCTGTGCGCCGTCCGTTGCGACGGCCCTGAGCTGCTCGCCCTGGCCGGCGTATTTGGCCTCGGTGGCGGCCTTTTGCGGCCGCCACCAGGATTCGTTGTCCCGGTACCAGCGCACGGTGGCTTCAAGGCCGGCGGCAAAGTCGCCGTACGCGGGCGCCCAGCCGAGTTCGGTGCGCAGCTTGGACGAGTCGATGGCGTACCGGAGGTCATGCCCCGAGCGGTCCGTGACGTGGTCGTAGGCGTCAGCCGGTTGTCCCGTGGCGGCCAGGATCATTTCAATGACGCTTTTGTTGTCCTTCTCCCCGTCCGCGCCAATGAGGTACGTTTCCCCGGCGACGCCCTTTTCCAGGATGGTGAGGACGGCGGAGGAGTGGTCGTCCGCGTGGATCCAGTCGCGCACGTTGTGCCCCGCGCCGTAGAGGCGGGGCCGGACGCCGTCGAGGACGTTGGTGATTTGGCGCGGAATGAACTTTTCCACGTGTTGGAAGGGTCCGTAGTTGTTGGAGCAGTTGCTGAGGGTCGCGTTGATGCCAAAGGACCTGACCCAGGCGCGGACCAGCAGGTCCGAGCCGGCCTTCGTGGCCGAGTACGGGCTCGACGGGTTGTACGCGGTGGCCTCAGTAAACCGCTGCGGGTCGGCAAGCTCCAGGTCGCCGTAGACCTCGTCGGTGGAAATGTGGTGGAAGCGGGTGCCGTGGCGGCGCACGGCCTCGAGCAACGTGAAGGTGCCCATGATGTTGGTCTGCACAAAGGGGGAGGGGTCGGCCAGGGAATTGTCGTTGTGGGACTCCGCGGCGTAGTGGACCACGGCGTCGGAGCCGGCCACCAGCGAGTCGACCAGGGCGGCGTCGCAGATGTCACCCTGCACAAACGTGAAACGGCTGGCGGGCAGGCCAGACAGGGAGGCCAGGTTCCCGGCGTACGTCAACTTATCCAGCACGGTCACCGCAAAATCGGTGTGACTCATGGCATAGTGAACAAAGTTGGACCCAATAAAGCCGGCGCCGCCGGTGACCAGAATTCTCGGCATGACCCCAGCGTAGCGCCGGGAGTCACGCCGGGGCGGCACAGGAGGGTAACGATGCGCGGAATAATCCTCGCCGGCGGGACGGGCTCACGCCTGCACCCCATCACTCTGGGCATCAGCAAGCAGCTGGTGCCCGTCTATGACAAGCCGATGATCTATTACCCGCTCTCCACCCTGATCCTGGCCGGCATCCGGGACATCCTCATCATCACCACTCCGCAGGACGCCGAGCAATTCCAGCGGCTGTTGGGCGACGGCTCCCAGTTTGGCGTCAACCTCAGCTACGTCCAACAGCCGTCACCCGACGGCCTGGCCCAGGCATTCATCCTGGGGAAGGACCATATCGGTTCCGACACCGTGGCCCTGGTGCTGGGCGACAATATCTTTTACGGTCCGGGATTGGGCACCCAGCTCCAGCAGCATCAGGACATCAGCGGCGGTTCAATCTTTGGCTATTGGGTCAAGGATCCCAGCGCCTACGGCGTGGTGGAATTCGACGCCGACTGCAATGTCATTTCCCTGGCGGAAAAGCCGGCCGTTCCCGCCAGCAACTACGCCGTCCCGGGACTGTACTTCTACGACAACTCGGTCATCGACATTGCGAAGGATTTGAAGCCGTCCGCCCGCGGTGAACTGGAGATCACCGACATCAACAGCAGCTATCTGGCGCGCGGCGAGCTCCACGTGGAACTCCTTCCCCGCGGCACGGCCTGGCTGGATACCGGAACCTTTAGTGATCTCAACGACGCCTCCACCTTTGTACGGACGGTGGAGAGCCGGCAGGGGCTGAAGATTGGCGCCCCGGAGGAGGTGGCCTGGCGGCAGGGCTTCCTCAGCGATGACGATTTGCGTGAACGTGCCGGGAAACTGCTCAAGAGCGGCTACGGCGCCTACTTGCTGGGGTTGCTTGACTAAGGGCAGGCTTTGGCCGGGCTGCGCGGAATCAGTGCGATAATTAAGTGCATTGGATGTGACTTATTTAGAAGGAGCGCGCGCTTTGGTGTTGAAATCCACTGACCACGACCACCAGGGGCCGTTGACCGACGCAGAAGTGCGCCGCATCCGCAACGACTTCCCCATCCTTGACCAGCAGGTCAACGGCCGTGAGCTGGTGTACCTGGATTCCGGAGCCACCTCGCAAAAGCCCACCAGCGTCATGGAGGCGGAGCAGGAGTTCTACGAACAACGCAACTCCGCCGTGCACCGCGGCGCCCACACGCTGGCCGTTGCCGCCACCGATGTCTTTGAAGATGCCCGGGCCACGGTGGCCGCCTTCATCGGCGCCGACGACAACGAGCTTGTCTGGACGGCGAACGCCACGGCCGGGCTTAACCTGATCGCGTACTCCTTCGGCAATGCCAGCATTGGTGAGGTCCCCGCCGAGGCCCGGCAGTTCGCCGTCGGGCCCGGGGACGAGGTGCTGGTGACCGAGATGGAGCACCACGCCAACCTGATTCCCTGGCAGGAACTGTGCCGGCGCACGGGTGCCACCTTGAAGTTCGTGCCGATCATGGACGACGGCACGCTGGACATGGAGGCCGCCGCCGCGCTGTTCACGGCCCGCACCAGGGTCTTCGCGTTCACCCACGTTTCCAACGTCACCGGCGTCATCAACCCCGTGGTGGAGCTGACCCGCATGGCGCACGACGTTGGCGCCCTGGTGGTGCTGGACGCCTGCCAATCCGCGCCGCACCTGGCACTCGACGTCAAGGCGCTTGACGTCGACTTTGCCGTATTCTCCGGGCACAAGATGCTGGCGCCCACGGGCATTGGCGCCGTCTACGGCCGGGCCGAGTTGCTCGATGCCATGCCGCCGTTCCTGACCGGCGGCTCCATGATCACCACCGTCACGATGGAAAAGGCAGGCTACCTGCCCTCGCCGCAGCGTTTCGAGGCCGGCACGCAGGCCATCTCGCAGGCCGCAGCACTTGCCGCGGCCGTGAACTACCTCAGTGAAACGGGCATGCAGCGGATCCACGAGTGGGAGGCCGCGCTGGGGCAGCGCCTCGTTGCCGGTCTTGAGGCGATCGACGGCATCCGCGTGCTGGGGCCGGCGTCCGGCACAGCCAGGGCCGGGCTTGCCGCGTTCGAGGTGGACGGGGTCCATGCGCACGACGTCGGCCAGTTCCTTGACGCCGCCGGCATCGCCGTCCGCGTGGGCCACCATTGCGCCCAGCCGCTGCACCGCCGGCTGGGATTGAACGCCTCCACCCGCGCCAGCACCTACTTGTACAACACCACCGAGGAGGTGGATGCGTTCCTGGCCGCCGTGGCGGGAGTGCGCCCCTACTTCGGCATTACGGGAGCCTAAACCATGAGTTCACTGGATTCGCTGTACCAACAAATCATCCTGGAGCAGTCCAAGGCCCGCACGGGCGCCGACCTGGCGGACGACCAATTGCAGGGGCTCCACCTGCCGGACGGCGTGGGCCAATGCCACCAGCTCAACCCCGTGTGTGGCGATGAGATCACCCTGCGCGTGGAGACTGCCGACGGCACCGTGCAGGGCATCCACTGGGCGGGGGACGGGTGCGCCATTTCCATGGCGTCCGCCTCCATCTTCGCCGAGCTGGCCGAGGGGCTGGGCGTGGCGGAGGTACACGGGTTGATTGACAACTTCCGCGAGGTGATGCGATCCCGCGGAAAACTGGAAGCGGACGAGGAAATCCTGGGGGACGCCGCAGCACTTTCGGGTGTTTCCAAATTCCCGGCCCGCGTCAAGTGCGCCATGCTGGCCTGGGTCGCCGCCGAGGACGCGCTGGCGCAGACACGCTAGAACCGCGCTGTCACGAACCAAGAAAGCCCGGAGCCAGTGGCTCCGGGCTTTCCTGAGTTTACGGGCGAACCCGAGAACTTCTTTGGTGTCTTAGACGTTTGCAGCGTTGCGGCTGCGACGGCGTGAAACCACCACGGTGCCAACGCCCGCGGCAAGTGCGCCGGCGCCAACGATCGACCAAACCAAAACGCCGGTGTCAATACCGGTGCTGGCGAGACCGCCGTTTTCGGTGCCGGCAACAACGCTGCCGGCTCCGTTGTTGCCGCCGGACAGGCCGGCTTCGGAGTCGAGGCTGGTGACAACCTTGACAACCTGGCTGACGGTAACGCCGGACGTACGTCCGGTGGCCGTCAGCGTGTGCGTGCCGGTTTCGTTCAGCGTGACTGACGTGCTGAAGGAACCGTCAGCAGCAGCAACAGTCGTGAAGGACTGCGATGCAGCGGGCTTGATGATGACGGGCACCGACATCGATGCGCCACCGCCCATGGAACCAATTGCACCGCCTGCAACGGCGCTGGTCTGGGTGACCGTGATGTCAATGGTTTCACCGGCAGTGAAGCCGGAGCCACCGAAGGAGAGTGCCTGGCCGGGAACCACGGTGCCGACTGAGACTACGGCAGAGGGTCCGGCCGGGTAGTCGGGAGCAGCCTGGGCTGCAACCGTCCCCACGGACAAGGTTAGGAGCCCGGCAAGTGCCAGGCTGGCGAGTGTTTTCTTCATACAGTATTCCCCACTTCTAATTCAAATAAATAAAGTAAAGCGCCCCCGATGAGACCAGAAGCCTTTTTGAGACTATCAGTCGGCATTGGGCGCGCCCAACCCGGATTGCATTTTTTCTAATGAACACATGCATGACGAGTGATGCCTTGTCAATGCCTGTTATTCAAACTTTGTCAAACCTTTATGGCTTGGTGGCCGCGCAGCCTTTTGCCAAATCCGTCGGCACAATGACGTCGGCGCTCTTTTGGACCGTGGGCGTCACATCCAGCACGGCGGGACTGGTTTGGACCACCTTTGCGAAGTCGATGTCCACCGTGGTGCTTTGCCCCGGTGCCAGGTCCACCCGGACCACGCCAACAGGACGATCGGCGTGCACAAAGGAGCCGAATCCGGCGGTCTTGCCGTTGACGCGGGCCTCCTGCGCGCGGGCCTGGACCGGGCCGTAGGCTACGACGTTGGTGGCCACATGGCCCGGCGTTACGCCATAGTCGCCACCGCCGGTGACGTATTTCGGCAAGGACGTGGCTGCATCGGCGGGTGCCGTGTTGGTGAGCGTGATGTGGGCCGTGTACTTGCCATAGCCGCCGGCCGTGCATTGCTGGACGAGCTGGACTTTCCGTTTCACGTAGTAGTCCATCTTGGCACCGGTGCCGTCATTGAAGTAGACGCCAAATGCGGAAGGCGCCACGGCGGAGCCGGCGATTGCCCCGCCGATCCGCTGCTTGGCCAATACATTTTGTTCCTCGTTGCGGGAGGACCACACTTTAATGCGGTTTTCCTGCACGCCATTACCGAGGGCGGCAATTAGCTTTTCCCCGGATGTTTTTCCGGAGGATATTTCGCCAAAAATCTTCTTTGCCACTTCCGCGAAATAGGCGTCCTGCAGTTTGGGCTCCTCGATGTTGGCATATACATCGGACAGCAGCGCCTTGACCAGGTTCCCGCTGGTGAGCTTGGTGGGAAGACTTCCAATGTCCGCGCCGGCCGGCACGGCGGAGCTCACGTCGACCGGTCCGGTTGCGCCCAGAACCATGGACAGCGCCACGGGGTCCAAGGTGATGACGCCGTCAACCGTTTGCCCGGGATGGCGCGCCTGCCACATGGTGCGGGCGGTGGCGGCCGCGGTGGGGAAATCCGGTGTCAGGTTGACGTCCTGCATATAGCTTCCCAGCCGGGGGGAGTAAATGGTTTCCTGTGCGGGGTCAACCTTGAGTGCGGGGTCAAAGACGCCGATGCCGCCGGCGGAATCCTGGTTGGTGAGTTCGATCTTGCCCTTTTCCACGTGCAGGATCGCCAGGGCACCGGGAATGCCGCCGGTGGCCCGAACTTCGGCACTGTTTTGGATCAGCAATAGGTAGTTGCGTGAATCCTTTTCGCCCATCATGGGCGGTACCAGGCGGGCCGCATTGGCGGCAATGGTGAGCGTTCCGCGCAGCTCATCGAGCTGCTTCCGGGCTGTCTGGAGTGGTTCGGCAATTTGCGGCAGCAGCTTTGAAGCGTCAATGTCTGCCAACCGCGCATGCGAGAGCTCAACAGTGTTTGCAGCCGATACCACGTTCGGGGCCGCGGCGGAGAGCGCATCCAGGGGCACCGCACCGTTGCTTGGCGTCAGAGTCTTCCAATCGAGCGAGCCAAGAGTGCCCACCAGGGGTTTGGCTGCCAGTCGAACGACGTCGTCGGCGGTCACTGCCATGTCCGTGGCGGCGGCAAGGTTGGGTCCAATCCAGGGCAGTGAGCTTGCCAGTTTCCACACGGGGTCGGTGGCCGCGTCCTTGGCGGCTGCAGTGTGCGCGGCCAAACTGGAAACCGTTGCGGCTGCTCCGGTGCTGTTGTTCTCAAGGAGCTGCTGTTTCAACTTGGGCAACAACTCGGTGGTTGCCTGCATGTCGTCCTTGAGGTGCAGGGCCTGGTAACCAACCCAGGCACCGGCCCCGCCAAGGGCGACGGCAACAACTACCACAGCGATACT
Organism: Arthrobacter sp. ERGS1:01; assembly: GCF_001281315.1. Lineage (NCBI taxonomy): Bacteria > Bacillati > Actinomycetota > Actinomycetes > Micrococcales > Micrococcaceae > Arthrobacter > Arthrobacter sp. ERGS1:01. The sequence continues at coordinate 486,197 of NZ_CP012479.1, forward strand.
TACCTTTAGGACGCGCCGCCGGCGTTTGCGGGCGGCGGTTTTCTTGCCGCTGCCCGAACGGCGAACGCGCTCGGAGCGGTTTTCTAGTTCTGGGTTTTCTGTGAAGCCGAGGTGATCGGTCATGGTGCTAGGACCTTCCCATTCCGCGGTAGGTCCAGCCGGCGTCTCGTTGTGTCAGTGATGACCTGACGGCCAAACGCGTGCGTCGTACCGGTGCGCCCATTCCGAGCGACTTCGCCACAGTGGCAGATAAGTTCATTGCTTGACCTTTCAAAGTCAAAGACCGGGAGAGCTAAAATTGCGGGGGCGAGAATGGTGCCAGAACTAGACGGCACCGTTACTGCCAACCACGGCCTTGGCCGTGCGGAAGAGGATCACCAGGTCCGTAGTCAGCGACCAATTCTCCACGTAGTACAAGTCGAGTCTGATGCTCTCATCCCAGCTGAGATTGGATCTACCGCTAACCTGCCACAGGCCGCTCATTCCGGGCTGGACGTAGAGCCGGCGCCTGGCCGCATCATCATAGAGGGCGACTTCGCCGTCTCGTTGCGGGCGCGGACCAACCAGGCTCATGCTCCCCATTAGGACGTTGAACAGTTGCGGAAGCTCATCGAGCGAAAACTTGCGCAGAACCCGTCCGACGCGGGTGATGCGCGGATCATTCTCAACCTTGAAAAGGGGCTTATCGTCAGTTCCTTGTGCTTGGAGAAGTCCGGCAAGCTGAAGGTCGGCATCCACCATCATTGACCGGAATTTGATCATTCTAAAGGTAGTTCCGTGGACACCAATGCGGTCCTGCATGTAAAAGACAGGACCGGGGCTTGACAGCTTAGTCAGCACGGCCAACGTGGCCAGGACAGGGGACAGGAAGGCAACCAGCAGGGAGGCTCCGACCAAGTCAAAGGTCCGCTTTGCCACGCGCTTGCCGCCCTCCAACTTGGGAGTCGTAACGTGGATCAATGGCAGGCCTGCAATGGGCTGAGTATGAATCCTGGGCCCTGCAATGTCAGTCAGCGCCGGGGCAACAATCAGACCAATATTCTGTTCCGCCAAAGCCCATCCGAGGTGCCTCATGGTCGTTGGATGGAGGGCGGTACCTCCGGAGAGCGCAACCATATCCGCATCGCAGTTCCGGACGGCAGTCATGATGCCGGCTACTGACGGTTCAGTGCCGAGCACGCGTATTTCCTGGGCAGCGTTGATCGTGGTGGCGTCTGCGCCGGGGAGATAGGTACCTACTGGTTTGTAACCGGACATCGGGTGGCGCTTCAGCGCGTCAATGAGGTGGGTGACGGCTGTATCACCTCCGACCAGCAGTAGTCGGGATACGCTTCGGCCACCCGAACGGTCCAAGGTTAGGTGCTGACGGAGGACCCATCTGCCGGCAGCGAGGCCGAAAACCCCCAGCGGAAATGCGATGCCAACGTACCCACGTGCCACGTCAACTTGAAATGCGTATGAAAAGATCGCCAAGGCGCCAAAGAGCCAAAGGCTTGCAGCAAATACGCGCTTATATTCATCTGGACCGCTGCCGAGAATTCGGGAAGCACGGCTGTCCCACATCTCCAACATGATCCACCAGACCACTGGCAAGATTAGCGTCATGACGAAGTAGGGCGTGGCCCGCGCCCCTGCAATTGTCTCGTCGCCGTCCAGCCCAAACCGAATGAGATGGGCGCCTACGGCGGCCCAAATTACGACGATGGCATCGACAATCCAGATTCGCTTGGCATAGCGACTCCGCCAATTATTCTGATTCATTTGTTCCCACCCCCGGGGGAACCCACATGTTTAACGAGGCCGGATCTGAAAGATTCCGACTTGACTGTGCTACGTAGAGTCCGTCAATCAGTCACGAGCGTCGTGAGGCCCGGGTGGGATGACCACGGAGAATATTGTCGAAATCATCCTCTGTAGGTCCGAAGTCTCCTTGCTTATCGGCGACTTTGGTTTGTGGGTGGGGTGCTACCGCAGTGGGTGCATTCGAAGAGTAGCCGTAGTAGCTATACGAATAGGCGTCCGGGCCCTTGACCGGCACCCGGTTCAACACGACGCCGAGAATGTCCGCGTTGACAAGCGCCAACGATGCCAAAGACTTCTCCACCTCCTGTTGACGTACCGTATGGCAGCCTACAACCAAGACCACGCCACCAACCTGCTGTGCAAGTACGGCTGCATCAGTCACTGGAAGTAGAGGGGGCGCATCGATGACGACCGCATCGAAAGTGGCTTCCAGGGTGGTGATGATTTGTTTCATGGATTCTGATCCCAATAGTTCACTGGGATTCGGAGGTATCCGGCCCGACGAAAGAACATGAAGATCGGTCATGCCCCAAGGCTGAAGGAGATCGAGGACAGGGGCCTCTCCCACAAGCGCAGTTGTTAGCCCAGCTTGACCTTCCAAGCCGAAGTAGTTCGCCACCATGGGTCGCCGGAGATCGGCGTCCACAAGCACAACACGTTGGCCAGCCTCAGCCATGGCAAGGGCGAGATTCGTAGCGGTGGTGCTCTTGCCCTCGCCAGGCAGTGAGGAAGTGACAAGGACCGTCTTACTCTTATGACTTACGTGAGCGAATTGCAGGTTCGTACGTAGCTGTCTAAATGACTCAGCCCGCTGGCTATGACCGGACAACTGCGTCAACAGAGGGGTCTTCGTGGCGTCTTGGTCGAAAGCGATTCCCCCGAGGACAGGAACTTGAGTAACCAATTTCAAATCACGCGCATTTCGAATCCGCGTGTCCAGGGTAGTGCGCAATACAGCAGCCACCCCGCCAACAGCCAATCCGATTAGCAATCCCAAAGCTAGGTTGATCTTTGTGTTGGGCGCTGACGGAGCCACTGGTGCCGTTGCCGGTGTCACTACGGAGACTCGAACAGGAGAGACGCCGCCGCCCTTGGGCATTTCCAGCTTGTCGACGGCCGCTATGAGACTGTCACCAACTGCCTGTGCAATTGCAGCTGCTTGAACCGGGGATCCATCATTGACTGAAATCGTGATGAACACAGTTTTTAGATCGGAAGAGGCTTGGACCATCGACGCTAGTTGTTGCGGCGTCTTGTCGAGACCCAACGAGTTGATCACAGGCTGGAGGACGGTTGGAGTTGTCACTGTCTTCACGTACGAAGACACTCGAGCTTGAATGAACGAATTTCCTGTCTGAAGATCCTGGACCGATCCGGAACTCTGTGTAGCCACGAAGAGCTGTGTTTCAGCGGTATAGACGGGCTTCGTGAGAACGGACGAGAGACCCCCAATCATCAATCCGACGATCGTCGCGGAAACGATAAGTATCCAATTCCGACGTAAAATGAGCAAATAATCGCGTAATTCCAAGTGAAGGTTCCCCCATGCAGATGCCAGACGCCCATTGATAGCGAGCTGAGACCTCGATCAGGACATTGAGTGTTACGTCCCATACTACCGCTTCATTGCCGACCAAAAGAGTGCCGCGCTTCATACCACAAAGATTCAACCAAATCCACTTGGGCAATGTGACAATGAGCGATGTTAGTCTTTAAAGTCAGCCTTGCCAACCACACGCCGCTTTCTCATATTCAACTTGGAAGCAGTGGCCCATGAAATTGAGACTTGTGATGCTCGTCACAACTCCGAGGAAAGGCTGAAATAGTCTGTAGATGTGCAACCACAGGCTGGCATGCGACTTAGGGTAACCTTGGCCGCTCAAAGGCGGACCGCTATTCTGAAAATTGCCAACTTGGCGCAAATCATTCGAGTCCCCGCGAAACAATTACAGTCGCAAGGGTACTCTGTCAATCGACCGGTTATCTGCAATTAGACTAAAAAAATAGGAAAGATATTAGGGGGTGCGGGATGAAAATAGTACTATCATCGCGTGAAATTATATGGGGTGGAGGTGAAGTGTTTCTGTCAGATCTCGCCAGAGAGCTAATAGAAATGGGTCACAACGTAATTCTTAGAGTTGAAAAGAACAGTCAACTCGCGAGACACAACCCCCACATTCCAAGAATATCCCGGATGCGGTCGTGCAAGTCAGATCTCGTAATATTGAATGATTTCCGCTCTGTGTGGCAAAGCAACTTTGTGGATCGCTCTCGGCACCGAGCCTTTGTTGTGCATGGCGAATGGCAATGGAGTCCACTCAGAGCTCGAATATCCAAAAGGATGAAAATTGCAGTACATCCTGTGAGTCGATTCGTGGCCGACTATGGTCGGTCTGTTGGAGTCGATTGGCCTCAGTGCATACTTCCCCTAGGGCCACGACCTAAAAAATCTGAGATCGCATCGTTTAAATCGATTCCTAACTCGGAGAATATAACGATTGGGACAATCGCGCGTCTCGACCCAATTAAAAGGCTCGAACTTTTCCGCGACGTCGTGACAATGGGCAAATGGAATGGGATAGTCGTGTGCCCAGAACCTCAAACTAGCGCAGAGATGGCCGTACTCCAAAGTCTCACCGAGTCTGAGAATATTGAAGTAATTCATACTGCAAATGCCTCAAATCAGATCGCCAAATTCGATATTTTTCTAAGCACGTCAATATCCGAGTCTCTGGGCCTTTCACACCTGGAAGCATTGCAATTTGGAAAACCAGTGCTAACAACCGCACTCCACGGACCCCCGGAATTTATGAGCGGACCATTGCAGATCGGTATCCTTAAGGATTCAGATCCAGCTGAATTAGTTAAACAAATTAGGACAGCTATCTCCGCCTACCAAGTGACCGTTGCAGACTATTCACGTCACGCGGCACGTGAGCTTGCTGCTCGGGGCCCTCACGCATGCGCAATGCAAATCCTTGGTAGCTCGTCGTGAGGATCTTTTATGTTTGTCAAAAACGTGAAGAAAGGGCGGCAATGGGTGCAATTGTTCGTCGTAAGGGCATAGTCGCTGGCCTGCATTCACATGGAATTGAAGTCGTCGTTGTTGAAGTTAAAAGGAAAAAGGGTCGATGGCCCGAACTGCTTTCGAGTTGTAAGATTGGGGAAACTGATCTGCATTTATTCGACAGTGGATCCAACGAAAGTCGAGATCTTATATTCTTTGAGGGTCTTCCTGTAGCAGTAGGAATCATCCCACAACTTATTAGACTCAAAAACAAGAGCCAATATCATGTCGATATATGTGATAGTTGGATCCGGTCAGCATATTTGGGATCTGGCGCTCATGCTGGAATTAAGGGCCTGGCTATTCGGGGCATAAAGAAGACGATTGCAGCGGTCTCGTTAATCACAGTATCGCGGTTGATTCATTCCTTGAGCTATATTTCGACGACCGATCTTTCGTCCGATATTAAGTGGATAGATCCTGGTACCGCCAAAATGATTGTAGGCAACTCTGCAGATTCCCACTCAACGGACTTGTTGTGGGCAAAAGGCAATACCATAGTTTGTGTTGCTGATTGGGGCTATGGTCCTAACCGATCGATGCTTCGACATAATCTGAACTGGGCCGGGAATGTTGTATCTGACGGTAAGGACATCACCCTTCGGATCGTAGGTCCAAATTTCCCGAAAGATTTTGTTCTTCCCGATTATGTTGATTTGAGAGGTTGGGTCGAAAACATACAGGATGCCTATCAAGGCGCTTCCTGTTCGCTTTCACTCATTTCGGAGGGCGCGGGCGTTAAGAATAAGGTCATAGAATCTCTTGCGAACGGTATTCCTGTAATCGGTACGCAAGCAGCATTCTCGTCGGTACCCTTAGTCGACGGTATGTGTCTAATCACGGAAATTACAGGACCGACAGCGGACGAATACGGATCTTGGATTCGTCAGTTTGATAAAGACGCGCCTCCAAAAGTGGCATTTTCTAATTGGTCAGATCAAGTGGCTCCACTCATTGACAGGATAACAGTACTTTGACCGGTAATATTTTGATACTGGCCTATGAAGCGATGCCCGGGTCAGGAACTGAGGCGGGACTTGCCGAAAAATGGGCCAGAATCTATTCGGGCCAAGGATATAAAGTCACAATTCTCTCTTCGGGTCCAACAGACTCGCCCGACCAGTTAAATATGTGGGATCCATGTATATCGAAAGTTATTCGCATCGGCAAGAATCAACATGCTAAGGCTGCGCAAAAGCCCCATGAGCTTATCAAGAATGCGATTCACTATAGGAACTGGACTTCTCAGGTTCGTTCCTTCCTAAAAGCCAACAGCAATTGGCATATTATCCACCATGTCTCATGGGGGTCGATTCGATTGGCTCCAGCGATGACAACGGTCCATCCTGAGGCTAAGACTGTCTGGGGTCCATTGGGTGGGGGACAATTGGCGCTCTTTCGTGGATTGCCATTTCGTGCCTGGCCACAGGAACTTTTGAGGGCTATAGCGTTTCCAATTGCAATCGCCAGACAGAGAGCTCGATTCAGTGGGAAGACTGAACCGTCGCTGACATTGGTTACAAATGATCAAACTAGGAAGTTTGCTGATGCATCGGGCCTTGATCAGGTCGAAATGATGTTCGCCGATGGAATTGATCCGGCAGAGATCGTAGATAAGGGCAGAACGGGCGCTCATGATGTAGTAAGGCTTCTTTGGCTTGGACGTATGGTTCACTCAAAACGACCAGATATTTCACTACTTGTGTTGAAGAACCTTTTGGACCGTGGTGTCCAGGCGTCATTGGTATTTGCTGGTGATGGGCCTGAACTGGTCAGGCTCAAACAGCTTTCCAAACGTCTACAAATCGACGAAAATGTTGAGTTTTTGGGAAAGGTTCCGTGGTCTCAAGTCATAGACCTATATGACTCCAGCGATTACCTGGTTTTTACAAGCATGCGAGATTCCTCGAGCCCTAGCGTTCTTGAAGCCGCTGGAAGGGGTCTCCCCTCGCTGGTCTTGAGACACCAAGGCGTTGGTTCAATGGTTCCTGAGATTGTGGCTCGCGGCCCACGCGTGTGGCGGGGAGCACAGAATCTGGCGATGAGCCTTGTTGATGACGTTCTGGCACATCGTGATGATCCGCAGGGTTATGTGCATGCCTCTAATGAGGCAATTGCTTGGGCGAGGAGCCAAACCTGGGATAACAAAGTTTCATATGTTTTGGACTACCTAGGAGAAGAGATAACAGATGGTCAAGGTCGGCAGCCTTCTAATACGTTATGACGGTGGCGGTGCTGAGAGGGTTGCAGCGATACTCTCCTCGGAGTTTGACTCGGAACAGGTAATCTTCCAGAGGATAGCTATTGATCCGGCGTTGCCTGGCGAAGAGGGCAACCCCGATTTGACACTTTTGCGTAGCGTCTCACGGAATCAGGTTCTCCGGGTATTTTTGAGCGTAGTGCGTCTTCGTCGTCTAGTAATCCGAGAACGACTTGATGTGTTGCACCTAAATTGCGAGGCACCGGATTTGATTGGTTTGTTAGCGTGGAGTTCCTTAAGTAGTCGGAACCGACCGAGGATGATTCGAACGGAACACACAATGAATCCATGGGACGGCCGTCCGTTTATTGGTGGCATAATGCCCAGGCTCCTTCGATTGGTTGGCTGTCGCACGGTGTATTGCTACGACTCGAATAGCCTTGTACGCGAGTCCATAACTATTCCAAACCCCATATCTGTCGATTCTGGGGGTTGTTGGAGAGTCAGGGCCGCAGACTTTACGTAGTTGGCAGGCTAACAAAGTCAAAACGGGTGGATTGGATTCTTCGGGCTGCACATAGTGCCGGCTTGGGTCTGCCAATTGTGATTGTTGGAGATGGACCGGAACGATCTTCCCTAGAAGGATTGGCCCATGATCTTGGGCTGACCGTAACTTTTGCGGGATTCATGCGAAACCCTTGGAGCATGCTCGGAGCCGAAGACTGCATCATTTCCGCTAGTAGCTTCGAAGGAGAACCACTCACGATCCTGGAAGCACTGCAACATAGATTACCGTTGTTGGTTTCTCGAATTACGGCGCACGAAAACTTGCTAGGGAATCACTCGGGCTACTTCGGATCGGTAAGCGAACTGTCTGGGATACTCGAGGACTTCAAGAAGCTCCATACATTCGAGCAAGGAATTGTGTCGCCCAGGACTGCGGCGAAAGCGTTGTTGGGTCGTCAACCAGCGGAAGTTGCACTGCAGTGGACGGAGCAGTACAGGAGTCTTTTGAATGCAGGAGGTCAGATTAGTTGACAAAGCAGAAAGTCCAGTTCTACAGCTGGGACAGTCATGGGAATCTAGGTGATGATTGGCTCGCCTCCATATCGAATCAGTATGTCGGTGACCCTGTAAGGGTTTCCGAGAGGCGTTCCTTGATGAGTTGGCCATTGGGTTCGCACGTCCTTAAAGGTGCGGGCGCACGAGATCGCAGCGCAACCCTGTGCCTCTGGGGCGGTGGGTGGTTGGCCGCTGACCAGCGAAATGTTGAGACGTTGGTCAGATGGGAAAAGCACCTTAGTGTGCGGCGAGGAGAGACGCTTGGTCTCGGTTTGGGGCTGGGTCCCTTTGAATCAGGCAACGGCACTACGATGGCACGGCGGGTCTTGGCTCGCTTCTCAAAACCGATTGTGGTTCGCACACAGTCCGATGTAGCTAACGCTGAAGGGATTGTCCCAACTATTCTCGGAGGTGATCTTTCATTCCTCGACCAGGAGTTCAGGTCTGCCGACGGTTTCCACCGGGCACAGTCTGACAGCCACACGACCATCATTTCCTTCCCCAGGTATGGTAAGCATTGGATAGTGCAACGACCGTGGCTAACCGAGGACTGGTATCGCAACTATGTTGAGAGTATTGTCAGGAGACAATTAGTAAAAGGAACAGTAATGCATGTCCAATTTGACAAAGGTCAGAATGGACGGGGCGACAATGAATATTGGTCGCATCTAAATGTAGAGTTTGTTTCCCCAAATACCATCGACGAAGCAGCTGCTCACTATTTGACAGCCTCAGAAGTATATGCTGGCCGGCTCCATGCGGCACTTCTCGCTGTTAACCTTGACATACCCACGGTGGCGGTCGCTTACCATCACAAATTTGAATGTGTTGAAGAAACGGGCGTTCAAGTAGTAGGTTTACATGAAAAACCGGATCATATTCCAATTGCCAAACCCCCCGTAGGCCGTCTTGTTCAGGAAATTAGGGACCGAACTCAAGAAGCGTGCCGAGTAGTTGCACCATGGTTAAAAGGATGAGTCTTAGAGTTCAGCCCTCGACTACACTGAAGATTGGGCCGCCCACAGCAGGCTTCGTCGTGCTATTTCTATTGAGCGTTGGCGTTACGATTCCACTCGCGGAGACTGCATTCCCATTTCTTGAAACCCTTCACAGTGCCTCCGTCTTTTCGCTCTACGGGTCGATCGTTCTTGCAGTGGGCTTCATTTTCCACAAAATAGCTGGTGGCGACAAACCGGGGAAAATACACGTAGTTTTGTCGAGTATTGTCCTCGTTACGGGAATCATTCCTTTTCTTTCGGGACCTGCTCTCTACGAGGGAAACACCATTGTATGGTTTCAGTCACACGTTATATTTGCGGTACTGATACTCTTTTCCCCTTACATTACATTTGAAGATATCTATCGAATATTTATCTTTGTCTCTTTGTTCTCCATTCTAACCGTGCTTGCCGGAGCGGGGGCTTTCTCGATCGATGATAGAACTGGCTTATTTACCCAGGGACGTTTGCGGGGGGTACTAGGACATCCAAATATCACCGGGATGGCCGGCGCGGTGCTAATCCTTATTTCCGTGAGTTCGCAAAAAGTCAGAATCTTTGGGGCAATAATTGGTTCTATTGTAGTTCTCGGGTCATTTTCATTCACCTCAATCGTGGCCCTTTTAATAGCACTGGTCGTCAGTCGAACTCGGTACCAAAAGATGTTTCAATGGTACCTATTGGCAGGCCTTGTTGTGTTGCTTACGCCAGCGCTCCTTGTTGAGCGGCGAAGTGGATTTCTGAATCCTGATCAGTTTACGGGCCGCACAGGGATCTGGGAGTGGGCGATGGCTCAGTTGTCTGTGCCGCTTGAGCAAAGAGGATTGGGGTTCTTCCGATTGCTTCAGGAGCAGGGAGCAATTCCCTGGTCTCACGCCCACAACCAAGTCATCATGGACCTCGTATCCGGCGGATTTCTATTGGCTGCGACTGGCGTATTATTTATTACCTCAATGGCCTTTGACTTAAATCGTAAACATAATAAATTTGGGATTATGCTTTGGTTAGTGTTGGTTGTTCAGGCCCTGACTGAGATTCCGCTATTTCTTGACTATCCAAGTGGCCGTTTGCTTTATCTGGTATTGATCACTGCACTCATTGTTGGAAACCACAATTCTTCAATCAAGACATCTAGTACGAAGCCTGCTGCTCGTGGAACTCACTAAGAGAAAGTCAATTCGCCGTTTTTCCTCTGTCGCAATCGGCGTATTCGCGTCCACGGGGACTACTTATCTATTGTTCTTGTTGTTCGCAACAAATTCCACGGTGAGCGGATTGGGTCTCTATGGATTGGCCACTGCAATCGTTGCAATTATTGTTCGTTTTATGGACGGCGTGAGTGGGCAACGCCTATTCCAAGAAATTGACGCGTTTGCGAAATTGGGTCGATTGGGCGCTGTGAATGGACACAGAATTGTGGCCTATTTGATAGTCGGTGGTCTGGTCGAAGTTTTTGTCCGTCTACTGCCAGGTGATTCCTTGGATTGGTCTGGGATGCTGCTAATTGGCCAAGGGTTTTATGCAAGCATTATTGGCACGCGAATATTGGAGGTCAAGAGCGTTCCATTATTGTTCGCGCAACTAGGTAATTCGGTGGCTTTCATAGTTGCCTCCTTGTTGATATTCTTGGGTAGGACTCAAATTGACTCGAAGTCTATGATCCTTATAAACGCAACAGTCTTGATAGTTTCCTCAATTCCTTTTGTTGTTTATGATTTACTTCTTTGGAGGGGCGATCGAAAGTTTCTGTCCAAAGGTGTTAGTGAAGTCCTCTATGGGTCTTCGGATGGCAAAAAGCAGCTTGTCTTCCTAACGGGTTACCAGGCTGCAAATGCTTTGTCCGGATCAATTGACAGTATTGTTTCCGGGTTTGGCGGATCTGCTGATATTGCACGATATCAAGCTGTCCAACGCCCCCTACTAGGCCTTGCAACTTTCAACGTTGCAATTGGTCAATTTTCAATGAATAGAGTTGCTGTTGGCGGTAGGGCTGTGATTCGTAGATTGCTGCTTGTTTTTTCGCCTGCGCTGGTTATGTGGCCAATAATTGGTGTCGTTTGTGTCTTATTTCTTCCACTAATTATGCCGCGAGAAACAGTGCCTCAAGTCTGGATTGGAGGTCTTATTGGCTTCGCCTATGGATTAGGTGCACTGATGCAAATCACCGGCACGTATTTGATGCACCAGAAGAGAAGTTTTGATCTTTTGAAGTCTACGATCGTCCAGCTAATGGTAATGCTTTTGATTGGATGTCTAATTGTACCAATCTGGGGTTTGGGGGGAGTGGCTTGCTCTTTGGTTTTGGCGAGAATTGGCGGTTTTGTTGTGCAGTGGTATTTCGTAAGGGTTAGTTGGTCTTTTGCTGAGGTTTCTAATGGCGAACGATTGAAATCGCATTAGCTAAGGCGCTGATTTGTTCAGCGCGGGCGATTTGGGTTGGTAGCTCGAGTCTCGTGTCGAAGGCGATTGCAGCGGGTCATATTTTGTCGGATATCAATCCGCCTTTGTTTTGGAGTTCATTCTTCCAGAGTGGCCTTTGGATCAATAGGTGTGCCCTTGAATTAATGCGGTGTCAGGTGTCAGGTGTCAGGTATCTCTGGCCTGTTGGATTCTGCTGTTTCGCAGGCGGATAGGTGCTTGCGCTTTCTGGTTTTTCACTGGGCAGGCTGAACCACTCTGGGCTGTACGTTTCGATCTTCGGAATGGTTTGCACGATGGTGGGTCATTCCGGGGGGAGTTTTTTGCTGTCTGGGTCTGGCTGTTGTGGATTCGCTGCCTTGGGCGGCGCTTGTCTCAGGAGTGGGAGTGAGAGTGGGCCCGGGACAGGTCTGGGCCGACCCGTGTCCGTGGGGCATACGTTCACATTAGGTTCATGGGTGGGCACCGTTTATGTATCAGTTCTTAGTATTGGCTGCAGGAGAGCGCTTGGGAGATGTGATCCCATGTAAGCCACGGTCCCGTTGAGATTCAAATCCCTACTAGGAGGGCGCGGGTTCTGCTTGTGCGAAGTAGGCGGGGTTGGCCGTTGGACTGAAGGTGGCTATTACCACGTTGGTGACGTCGACATGTGCAACCGCTTCTGCTCAAAACATCTCCGATGGGACTTGTAGTTGTCATCGGCCGTGAGAGATCAGCTGTGTCAGGGTGCTCACCAGGAGTCCTAAGGAACACGATGAAAGTTCTAGGATCCAGTTGTCGGGGCCAATGAAGTTGAATGCTTGGACCAGAATGGCATGCGTTGTTCACTGGCGGGTAGCGGGCCGGGGTGTCCGGCCCGTGGTGCAGGATTTTGTGAAGTTCACGGCCAGAGAGCAACGGAGGTGGGGGCTTGGACTATTGCCAAGCCATCATGGGGATGCCTTTGTCCGAATTGCATCCACCGTGACTCGACGCAGCGTACGTGTTGATATTGGCGTCGCCGACATGGTGGGGCTGATGAATGTCGTCAAAGATGTTCCCCGGCTGTTGGGTGGATTGTTGAAATCAGCATGGGTCGCTCGTAGAAATCCGAAGTTCGGATCAGATTCATCGACGCCTGCACATTCCCTCACCGTGTTCAACCAAGGCCTTACGCGTTTGCCCGTTCCCACGCGACGATGCCCTGGATTGCGGGCGTGATCTCGCGGCGCATCTGCTCGTAGACGTCGTCGGAGCGGCGGTAGGGGTCAACGACGTCGTCGTCCTCCGGAAGGGTGACCTGCATGCCGCGGGCACGGATCGCCAGCGGAATCATGGCCGCCCACCGCTCCGCGGGGGTCAGGCCGGCAGGCACCTCAAGCGTGGGCAGGATCCGGGCCAGTTCCCGCAACGTGAAAGTCCGCTTCAAGAGTGCGGGCCGCATCTCCACGATTTTACTTCGATGCCGGCGGGTCAGCGCGAGGACAAGATCCTGTTCCGCCAGGATTCCCGGGGTGAGCTGGCGCGCAGCAAAGCCGTCCGTGGTACCGCCCATGACCCGGACAAAACCCTCAATGTGTGGCTCGATGGCGTGGCCCGCCAAAGCGCCCGTTCCGGCACTCGCCACGGTAAAGGCGCCCGGTGACGCCTGGTCAAACCCTTGCTGGAGGAGCCGCTCGGCCATGGGGGAGCGGCAAATGTTGCCGGTGCAGACGGTCAAAATCCTGAAGGGCGCAGTGGAGCTCATGCGTTCTACGCTACCGTCCCGCGGGTGCAGCCGGCGTCCCCGGGGTCTCGACAGGCTCGACCACCGGAGGCTCGACCACCGTTGCCGAGATCTCCACTGCCGGGGTCGTGGCGTTGTGCCGGGCATGCCACACGTGAATCGCCCAATAGATCGCCGCACCAATGCCGGCGCCCATCGTGTTGGACAGGACATCCATGCCCGAGGCGAACCTGGCCGGCAGGAACCACGCCTGGCTGAGTTCGATCAGGCACGACGTCAGCGCACCCGTCAGTAAACCCACCCAACCATTCTTGGACCAGACCGAGGCAATGAACCCCATGGGCACAAACAGCACAATGTTCGCGGAGAACTCGATCTGGTTGTAGCCGATGAACCCGGGTACGCCGTGCAGGTGCATCCACGTAATGAAATGGTGCAGCGTGCCCGCGGCCGGCTTGTCAACGGGAGTGGGCCAGAAAACGATCAAGACCAATGCCACCAAATAGGCGCCGGCCAGCACCAGGGAAATGCGGTGGAGGGTCTTGGCCATCAGTCTCAGTCTTGTCGGTATACGTCGGGAATGCCGTCACCGTCATTGTCGACGGTTTCCAGCTCCGCCAGTTTACGGTAGTGCCGGTTCCTGCTCCGCAAGACGACTGCGGCCAGTAAGGCCGCCAACACCGAACCGGCCAGGATGGCCACCTTCGCGTGGCTGTAGTGCGGGCTCTCGTCGCCAAAGCTGAGCTCGCTGATCAACAGCGACACCGTGAACCCGACCCCGGCCAGCAGCGCAAGGCCGGCGACGTCGATCCAGGCCAGGCCGTCGTCGAGCTTGGCCTTGGTGGTGCTCGTGACTAGCCAGGTGGCGCCAAAGACGCCAATGAACTTGCCCGCCACGAGGGCCAGCACAATGCCAAGGGCCACCGAGTCAGTGAACGCCGACTTCAAGCCGGAAAGCCCGCCCAGCGCCACCCCCGCGGAGAAGAAGGCGAACAATGGCACGGCCACCCCGGCGGAAATGGGTCGGACCAGGTGTTCAAAGTGCTCGGCCAGGCCGGGCCCCGCCTCCGGACCGCCGCGCTTGGCCGACCGGAGCACGGGCACGGCGAAGCCCAGCAGCACGCCGGCCACCGTGGCATGGATGCCGGAGGCATGGACCAGCGCCCAGGTGGTAAACGCCAGGGGGAGCAGCAGGTACCAGGCATGGATGCGCTTTTGCACCAGCCACGTGAATGCCAGCAGCGGCAGGGCGGCGATCGCCAGGAAGGAAAGGTGCAGCTCGCCCGGGTAGAACACGGCAATGATGGCGATGGCGATGAGGTCGTCCACCACGGCAAGGGTCAGCAGGAACGTGCGCAGGGCCGTGGGCAGGTGGGTGCTGATGACCGCCAGCACGGCCAGCGCAAACGCAATGTCCGTCGCGGTGGGAATGGCCCAACCCTTCAGGATCGCCGGCCCCTGCGTGAGGTTCACCAGGGCGAACAGGACGGCGGGAACGATCACCCCGCCCACGGCCGCGGCAATGGGTACGACGGCGCGGGCCGGGTTGCGAAGATCGCCCGCCACGAATTCCCGCTTGAGTTCAAGGCCGGCCACGAAGAAGAAAATGGCCAGGAGACCGTCCGACGCCCAACCGCCCAGGCTGAGGTTCAGGTGCCACGCCTCGGGGCCGATCCTGAAGTCGCGCAAGGCAAAATAGCCGTCCGCCAAGGGGGAGTTGGCCCAGATCAGGGCGATGATGGTGGCTGCCAGCAATAAGGCGCCGCCCACGGTTTCGGAGCGCAGGATGTGGCCGATGCGGACTGTCTCGCCATAGCTTCCGCGGCCAAGGATGCGGCGGGGGGAGGGGAGGTTCATGGGCGTGGGGCCCTCTCTCGGTGCAGAGGTTCCTGGAACAAATTCCCGGGAACAAGTGGGTACGGCTTTGACATTGCCGACCAGACTTCCCGGCGCACCTATACCCAAGTGTACAGGGTGCGGGTTTTCAGCTGCCGTGATCAGGGCAGATGTACTGGCTCACCAGCTCGCACACGGTCTGCTCCCCGCAACGGCCCAGCGGCTGTAGTGCCCGCACTGCGGTGGATGCCTTGCCGCTCTTGAGGATGGTGATGAAGTCCTCGGCCAGGCCCGCCAAGCGCTGGGCGCCCACCATGTAGCTGGACGAACACAGGCTCAGTGCCGCATCCATGGCAGCCTCTGGGTTTTGCTCCGCCACTGCGCCGCACAGGCGTTCGTACCGGGGCGACCACATGTTCACATAGGACCTGACAAAGCCGCGGCACAGGGTGGCTTCCCCGTCGAGGGACGCCTCAAGGTCACGCAAAGTTGCCAAGCTCACCAAAGGCAGGGGCTGGCGTGGCATCGTCGTCTCCTCTCACCGTGGTCCGATCATTGTGTAGATACCAACATTAGTCACGCCCCTTAGACAAAAGTTGTTTAACCACCCGATTACGCCGGATCTTGCCCGAATCTTGAGCTTTTGCTGATCTTGGGCAACTGCCGTTCGCCGCGCGGAAATCTTGAGTTTTTCTTCCCGCAATCTTCCAGATTTCCAGTGCACTTTCTTGAGCAAGGTCCCGGATGGTTGTTTCCAACGGCGGGAACATCCGTACGGGAAGAACATGAACAAGGGGTCTCACGATGAACAAGATGGTCAAGGGCGCAGTGGTAACGGGCATTGGCGTGATCCTGCTGGTGGGTGGCGGCGGAACGCTGGCCACCTGGAACCAGGCACAAAACGCGACCATGGGCTCAGTGGTATCGGGTGACTTGAACCTGACGCCCGTGACCACCACCGCCGGCAAGGGCCAATGGACCAACGCCGCCGGCACCAAGATCGACGTCGCCACGTACAAGGTGGTTCCCGGTGACGTGCTGACCTACACGCAGGGCTTGAACGTGACCCTGACCGGCGACCTCATGAGCGCCAAGCTGATGGTTACCGGTGCGGGTGTGGACAACGGCTTTGGCAGCAACGTGGTCATCGGCGCCACAAAGCTCACCAAGGGAACCGACATCCTGCCCACCACTGTGCTGCTGCCCGCCGATTCCGGCGTGGTCACCGCCAGCACCACCTTCACCTTCAAGACGTCCACGACGGGTCGGGGCGCGGCCGGCTCCACGTACGACTTCAGCGGCATCGGCTACCTTCTGGTGCAGCAGGCCCCGGCCTCCGCCAACGCCTCCTAGCCTTACCGCAAACCCGTAAGATCCCGGCGGGGTGCCGGTCACCGGCCCGCACCCCGCCAACCCGATGTGGAGATTCCGTGCGAAGTTCGAGGATCCTGAAGACAACCGCGCTGGTGTGCGCCGCAGTGTTGCTGGGACTGCTGACCGTGCACGGCAGCTACGCACTCTGGAATGTGGCCGTGGGCAGCAACGCCGGAACCATCCAGGCTGCCGATTTCCGCGTCAGCCTCACCGACACCCAAACCGGCAACGTCACCGACATGACGTTGCCCAACGGGACAGCAGCGTCGATTGCGCTGAGCACCAGCCCGGCCGGCGTCGTCGTTCCCGGACAGCCCGCCTACGCCGGCGTCATGCTGGGCAACGTCACCAACGCCGGGGAGACTTCACCATCTCGGCTTCCGTGGCCTCGGTGCCTGGCAAGTCCGACGGCGGCAGCGGGCTGGCAGCCTACCTGGCCATCAAGTCCGTCGCGGCCACATCGCTGGCCCAGTGCGCCAATCCTGCGCTCTTCACATCGACGCAGGCCACGGACCTGCCCACGCTGACCATTCCCAAGAACGGCACGGGCGTGTTCTGCTTCCAGGTCACCCTCGACGCCGGCACACCGGCCGGCCTGGCCGGAACAACGGCCGGGATCACCATCCCGATCGTCGTCAAGCAACTGTAGAAAAGGAAAGCCAGTGACCACCACCAGCACCGCCGCCACCGCAACACTCGCAGCGTCCCGGCGAGGCGTACCAGCCTGGTTGCGCCTGGCCGGGCGCGGCACGGCACTGGTGCTGCTCGCGGCCGCCGCACTGGCCGCACTGGTGCTGGTGTTGATTCCCATGGCCACCGGCTCCCAGTCCTACACGGTGCTGACGAATTCCATGGCGCCCAAATATGCGCCCGGCACGTTCCTGGTGGTCAAGCCCGAACCGTTCGCCGCGCTCAAGCTGGGGGACATCGTCACCTACCAGCTCGAATCCGGCAAGCCCGCCGTGATCAGCCACCGGATCATTGCCATTGGAGCGACCCAGGCCGGGGAGCGGGTGCTCACCACCAAGGGCGACAACAACTCCGTGGCTGACCCCAACCCCGTCCGCGAGGTCCAGGTCAAGGGCAAGCTGCTGTACGCCGTTCCCTACGTGGGATTCGTGGCCAACACCGTGGGCCACAGCAACCGGGCAGCGCTGGTGCCGGTGATCGCCGTGGTCCTGATCGGCTTTGGCGCGCTGAACCTGGTCCAGGGCGGGCTGTCCGCCCGCAAGTCAAGGAAGTCACCCCGCCACGCTCTGCGGTTGGGCAGCCGAGCATGAAGGCCGGCACGGCCCCGGTTTCCGCGCTGCGGCGGGTTCCCGGCCTCAAGACGGCCCTTGTGGCGTTTGTGCTGGTGGTGATCCTGGGCAGCGGCAGCGCCGCCGTCGCCAACTGGCAGCAAAGCGCCACCGCCACGATCGCCATCACCGCCGGAGCAGCGCCCATCGCGCCCGCGGGAAACGGCACCATCGTCGTCTCACCCGTCCTCGCCGTGCGGCCCTCACTCCTGGACAGCACATCCGTCCGGTGCGCCTCGGTCCTCCCGCAGGCCCAGCTGGACAACGCCGCAAGCGCCGACATCAAGTTCACCTGGCCCGCAGCCACCACCACGAGCGCCTACGTCACCACGCTGACTTTTGAAGGCAACGGCTACTCCTACCAGCGCACGCAGACCGTGAGCGCGCCCTCCGCCGTCTTCACCCTGCAACGAACCCAGGCGTCCTTTGGCATCTACATCCTGCGGGTCCAGCCCATGAACGGCGGCACCGGAGGGGACCCGGTCTACCGCACCTTCAAGTACGCGCAGAACGATTCCACCAACTGCTACTACGCCAACCCCGCGGGCCGCTCACCCCTGGGCACGCCGGCCATCACGGCGCAACCGGTGGTGCGCGGAACCACCACGTCCACGCTGCCGCTGAGCTGGACGGCGGCACCCGGCGCCACCAGTTACGTGATCACGGTGAAGTCGACGACGTCGTCCTACGGCACGGAATTCACGCAAGGCGGGCTGTCCGCGACGCTGACGTTCCCGCAGGCCGCCGCCGACCAGTTCGGCAACCCCGCCGCCAAGGATGGCGACAAGGCCCCGTACTACAGCGACTACCTGCTGCGCCTGCAACCCATGAACGGCACCACGGCCGGCGACCCGGTGTACAAGACCATCAGGTACTACTTCTGGAACTCCTCGGTCGGAGACAACTAGTCGGGGCCAAGCCGCCACGGAGAGCTTAGGGTTCAGGCCGGGACCGGGACCGGGACGCAGCCGGGCAGCACCATCCGCAAGGTGGTCCCGACGCCGCGCTCGCTCTCAATGGAGATGGTGCCGCCATGCTTGGCGACGATCGTCTTGGTGATGAGCAGGCCCAGCCCCAACCCGGGAATGGACAGCTCCACGGCGGGATCGGCGCGGAAGAACTTCGTGAACGCCTGGGCCTGTTCGGCGTCGTTCATGCCCATGCCGGTGTCCGCCACCTCGCACAACACGTCCGCGCCGTCATGCCAGGCACGCACCGTCACGGTGCCGCCGCCGGGGGAGTACTTGATGGCGTTGGAGACCAGGTTGTCCAGCGCCTGCCCGATCCGGCCGGCGTCGACCATGGCCCGCAGCTGTGCCGGCACCTCCGTGACCAGTTCAACCCCGTTCCGGGCCGCGGCCGGCGCTGCGGAGGCGACGGTGTCGGCTATCAAGGCCGCCACGTCCGTCAGCGCCGTGGTGACCACCATGGACTTGCTGGTCAGCAGATCCGCCACAAGCCGGTTCAGGCGCTGCGCGTTGCGTTCGGCGATGCCCAGGAACTTCACGACTTCCGCCGGCAGCCGTTCGTGCTCATCCTGCGCCATGGCCAGGTAACCCAGGATCGATGTCAGCGGGGTGCGGAACTCGTGCGAGACGTTGGCAACGAAGTCGTCCTTGGCTGCCAGCGCCGCGACCATTTCCGTAACATCCTGGAACGCCACCACGGCGCCGGCCGAGCTGCCGTCGTCGTTGCGCATGGTGCGGGCCGTTGCGGAAATGGCCCTGGCATCGTCCCCGGTACCAATCCACAGCTGGTAGTTGGTGAACGATTCGCCCAGGATCGCGCGGCGGACCGGGCGGGCATCGGGCTCCAACGGCACCTTGGCCTGGCTGAACAGCAGGAGGTCCTTCTCCTCGGGATCGGCGATCCCGGCCGGCTTGGCCAGGGCATGGATGCCCTCCTGGGTGGAATTCATGAGCTGGTCGTGTCCGTCCCCGTCCACCACCACGAGTCCGACGGCGACCGTGTCCAGCACCGTTGCCAGCAGCTGTTCGCGCTGCCGGCTCACAGCCAGGGCACGGCGCAACTCGGCGTCCTTGGCCTGGATGGCCAGGCGTTGGCTGTCCATGCTGGCGGTCATGATGACCACCGTGATTGAAAACGCCATCATCATGAAGGGAAAGATGGCGTACTTGGCGATCAGCTCGGGCGTCAAACGGGCGCCGCCCAGTTGCAGGGGCACCAAGACCGTCAGGAAGGTCGCGGCGGTACTTGAGAAGATTGCCGTTTTGCGGGCCATGCCGGACGCCGACAGCCAAAAGACCGGGAACAACACCAACAACCCCACCGCGGAGATGAACGCAGTGCTGCCGTGGCGGGTGAACGCCACAGCCACAAAATCCAGGTAAGGAATAACGAGGAACGATGCGCGAGGCAGCCTGTCCCACGGAACCGCCAGGCAGATCGCCAAAATGCCGGCGTGCATCCACAAACCGGCTCCGAAGATCGGGTCCGCCAGGGTCAGCGGGTAGTAGGCGGCGGCAATGGCCACCGTCAGCGCCACGGTCAGGCTGAGCGGCAACTGCGTGAGGATGACCTTCACCCGCAGGGACCGTTGGTAGAAGTGGCGGGACAACAGGTTCTCGGCGGTGGATTTCGTCAAAGGTCTTCCGTCGTGGGGGATGAGCCGGGCAGCGGCGATGTTACAAACAGTCTCTCACCCAAATACGCCGTAGCAGCCCCGCCGGCACGCCAGCAAGTCTCGCCGTAGCGAGTCAGCAATTGCTGTCATACTGTTCAAATGCGCCCAAAAAGGCGTCGCAAGGCCGGCCTGGGGGTCGGCAGGTCTTTAGCCAGGTGGTGGAGTTAATATGGACGGTCTTCGAAGCGCTGTTGTCATTGAGGACGATCAGGACATTCGCGAACTGATCACCATGGTCTTGAACCAGTCCGGGTTCGTGGTCGAATCGGCCGGTACAGGCCTGGACGGCGTTGAAGCCGTCCGCCGCGCCAAGCCCGACATCGTCACCCTCGACCTTGGCCTGCCGGACATCGACGGCTTTGAAGTGGCCCGGCGGATCCGGCTCTTCAGCGACGCGTACATCATCATGCTCACGGCCCGGGCCGACGAACTGGACACCCTGCTGGGCCTGGAAACAGGCGCGGACGACTACCTGACCAAACCCTTCCGGCCCCGCGAACTCCGTGCCCGGGTCGGTGCCATGCTCCGCCGTCCCCGCCAGAATTCCGGCGCCGTTCCCGCGCCTGCCGCTGCGTCCGCCGCCCCGTCCGCCGCCCCGCTCGCCGCCCCGCTCGACGGTGGTCCCGGCGGCGACGTGCCCGCCCCGGAAACCGGAGCGACGCCGTCGTTGGTCCCGGAAGCAGCGGCAGCGGCGACGCAGCCCGCAGTCGCACCCGGCGCCTTGGACTACGGCACCCTGGAACCGGGCACCTTGGAACACGGGGGCCTGCGACTCAACGGGGCCACCCGATCGGCCGCCGTCGACGGTACCGATCTTGAGCTGACCCGCACGGAATTCGACCTGATGCTGGCCCTGATGGAAAGCGGCAAGCTGGTGCGCACCAAGGCCGAGCTGGTGCGCCGGCTGCGGGGGGAGGACTACGACGTGGGCGGCTACATCAACGACGCCGACGAACGGACCATCGAGGTCCACATGGCCAATCTGCGGCGCAAGCTTGGCGACAATCCGCGCTCCCCGCGTTGGATCAAGACGGTGCGCGGCGTGGGCTATCAGCTGGCAATCTAGCCAATTGGCGGCAAACTTTGGCCGATTGGCCAAGGTAATGGGCCACCTGCAGGGCTGTATCTTGTGAGTTTTTGGGTTTGAGTGGTGGTTGATGCCTGTTGGGGCACGCAACTAACGTGAGGAAACCCATGAAGAAGGTTCTGAAGTCCGGTCTCGCTGCCGGCGCGGCTGCCGCACTGCTCCTGGGCGGGGCCGGCACATTTGCACTGTGGCAGGGCTCCGGCAACATCGACGCCGGCACCGTGAGCACGGGCCACCTGACCCTGGACACCACGACCACCCCGGGGACGTGGGCCGACGTAAGCGCCGACGTCCTCCCCGCGAACGCCGCGTTCGATCCGGCAACGCAGCACATTGTTCCCGGCGACACCGTCGAATTCAGTCAGACCGTGAAGATTTCCGCCGATGGCAAAAACCTCAAGGGGGCGCTGACCGTGGGCACGCTTGCCGCCATCCCGGCCGCCCTCCAGCCCGACGTCACGGTGACCGTTGCGGCCACCGCCAGCGGAACGGGCATCAGTGCAGCGGGGAACGTCATTACGTTCACGGAGCCGGGTACGTATTCGGTACCCGTCACCATCACCGTGGCCTTTGCCAAGGGCACCACCGGCAGCACCTTGGCGGCCACCATGAATCAGCCGATAGCCCTTGACGCGCTGGCGCTGACCCTGAATCAGACCCGCCCGTAGCGAGACCGCGGACGAGACGTTTGCCGATATGCCCGCAAGGCTCAAGGCCGCCCTTGCCGCGGTCGTGCTGGTGGTGCTCTTAGTGGGCGCCCAAGGCACGGCCGCGCTTTGGCGTGCCCAGGGAGCTGTTGAGCCGGGAACCGTGACCACGGGAAACCTTGTCCTTTTTGCCGGAAACGGCGGCACGGCGTCGGCAAGCTATGCGTTCAGCCAGCTCAACACTGCGGCCCTGCTGCCCGGCGGATTTGTCCAGGCCCCGTTGACCATCAGCAACGGCGGCACCACCAGTCTCGGCTACACCCTCAACGGCGCTGCCACGGCTCCCGCCGTTCCGAAACCGGCGGATAACGCGCTGGCCGCGGCCGCCGTCCTGACCATCCACGCCGTCACGGACCCGACCGCCTGCAACGCCGGCCAGGCACTCGACCCCGCACAGGCGCTCTACTCCGGTCCGCCAAGTGCCGGGGCGGTCTTTTCTGCCGCCCAGGTACTGCCGGCCAAGACAGGCGCCCAGCTGTTGTGCGTGCGCGTGGGCCTGCCGGCAACGGCCCCGCAAAGCGCGGCCGGCGGCATCATGAACCTTGTACTGTCCTTCCGGGGAGACCAAAAGTGACGGCCGTGGCAATGCGGCACGGTTCGCCAAGCTCCCGGCCGGACTCCGCGCGCGGCGGTGCGCTGTGGTGGATTGGACAGACGGCGTCCTGGTTGGCGTTGTTCACGGTCCTGGCCCTGGCGGTGATCATGGTGGTGTTGCCGCGCGCCGCCGGTGGTACCGCCTACACAGTGCTGACCGGTTCCATGGAGCCCGGCATGCCGCCCGGCACACTGGCCGTGGTGCGCCCCGTGGACCCGGCCACACTGCGCACCGGCGACGTGGTCACCTACCAAATGAAGCCCGGCGAACCCGACGTGGTCACGCACAGGATCATTGCCGTCGGTTCCACACTGGGCGGCCAGGCAACGTTCATCACCCAGGGCGATGCCAACAACTCGGCCGACCCCGAGGTGCTTCCGGAACAGATCCGTGGGCGCCTCTGGTACTCGGTGCCTTACCTCGGATACATCAACACCGCTTTGACCAACCAGCAGCGCGGCGTGCTGCTGTGGCTGGCCGTCGCGGCACTCCTGGGCTACTCCGCCTTCATGGCCGTCAGTGCTGTTCGGGACAAAACCCGTGGCAAGGCTGGGGATACGGCCGGGGACACGAGCAGGAAGGCGCGCTCATGACTTTGTGCAACGGCGTTCGTTCCGTGGCTGCCGGCCTAATGGTGGTGGCGGCGCTGGGTCTGGGTGCGGCTCCCGCCCTGGCCGGACCGGCACCTTTCACCTACCCCGGTTCTCTGGCCATGGACGGCGGGGAGCCGGGGAATCAGGGCTCGGGCAACAACATCGGGGGGACCGGGATGCTCTACAGCGGTGACGGCGTCCACTATGGGACCGACGTCCCCGACCTTTTTGCCGGTGCCCCGAAGCTGGTGCCGGGTGAATCGCTGGAACGAACGATTTGGCTGCGCAACGCCAACGCCATGGCGGTGGAGGTCTCGATCGTCCCACCAGTGCCGTCCAGCGGCGTGCAGGTGGACGTCAATGCCGGCAGCTCGAAGGTGGTGGCACTGGAACCCGGCGGCAGCGCCAGCGTCCGGATTGGCGCCAGGCTGCCGGAGGATGCCGGCAACGGTTCCCAGTCCCGGCAGGATGCCGTGACCTTGCGGGTCGTCGTCGCGGAGGCACGCCCCGGCAGCCCTGGAAACCCGGGCAAACCCGTTGGGCCGGGCGGCCCGGGCCTGCCGGGATGGCCCGTCCGGCCGGGCGAACTTGGCGACACCGGCGCCGCACTCGGAATGTGGCCACTGGCGGTAGCCGCCCTGGTGGGCGGGGCGGCGGCACTGGCGTCGCGGCGTCGAACTTCGCGGGCTGGGAAAGCCGGCGACAACACTTGCACGGAAGGACAGCAATGATCAAGAACAAGGGGCTCACACCGCGGCGGGCCATGCAGGTCAAGGCGCTGCTGTCCATGGGCGTGCTGGTGGGATTGGGCGCCGTGTCCACCCTGGCCGCCTGGACGGGATCGGCGACCGCGACCTCGAGCATTTCGGCGGGAACCGTCTCACTGGGGGCCGGGGCAACGGCAGGTTCGGTTTCGGCCAGTTACCCGATGCTCACCAGCACGAACTGGTACCCGGGCATGGTTGAGGCTGCGGCGGTGGTGGTGAAGAACACCGGAAGCATCGCCGCCCCGTACTCGATCGCCGGCAGTGTGGCGGAAACCGGGGCTGGTGCCCTGGGTAACGGCCTGAACGTGGTGGTGAGCACGGGCACCTTGACGGGAACCCCGCCGGCGACCACGTGCACCGGTGGCACGGTGTTGATGACGAAGGCGGCGGGAGCCGCATTCCCGACGGCGGTGACTCGCCCCAGCCTGAACGCCGGCGCGTCGGAAGCCCTGTGCGTGCAATACACGCTGCCGACCACGGCCCCCAATACCCTGCAATCCGCCGCGACGGCCCTGACCCTGACGTTTACCGCCACCATCGGGTCCTGACATGCGCCATGTGAACCGCACTTTTCACGGGGGCCGGGGGCCGGGCGTTGTGCCTGGTGTCGGGCTGGGCCGGAGGCTGGGCGCGGCCGGCCCAGGCTGGCAACGGTGGGCGCTGAACATTGGCGCAGTACTGGGTTCGCTGTGCCTGGTCCTTGCCGCGCTGACCCTGGTGCTTGGCATCAAGCCGCTGATTTTTGCCTCCGGATCCATGGGACCTGGCATTCCGACCGGCTCGCTGGGGCTGGCCATTTCCACGCCGGCCGCTGATGCGGTGCCCGGCCAGGTGGTGTCCGTGGTGACCTCCGACGGGACCCGCATCACCCACCGCCTGGTGTCCCGCACCCCGGACGGGGGACTGATCCTCAAGGGTGACGCCAACGCGGTGGCCGATCTGCAGCCCTATATGGCGCAGACGGTGGACAGGCTCTTCTTTAGCGTGCCGGTACTAGGCTTTGTGGCGAGTGCGCTTGGCCAGCCGTGGGTGTATTTCCTGGGCGGGCTGCTGTGCGCAATGCTCGTGTATCTGGCATTCGTCCGCAAGGATGCGGGCACGGAAGGCGGCGCGGGCAGCGGTAACGGCGCCGGCAAGGGTTCGAGCGCGGGCCCGGGCGCTCGCCTGCCTCGTGAGCAAGGGCCGGATTCTCCGCTTGCGGGTTCGGTGCCCGGCTCCGGCCCGGTCCAGCGCCGCGCCGATTGGGGGCGCTACAGTTCCTTGAGCGTCCCCGCGGAAACTCCCGCCGGCGGGTTCGGGATTATCCGGCGGCTTGCCCGGCGTCGGACGCTGCAGGGTACTGTGGCGGTGCTGGCCGCGCTCGCGATAGTCGTACCGGCCGGGTTTGCCGCGCGGGCGGAACCGACCCAGGCGTCGTTCACGGGCAGCGCCGCGGCCAAGGCGTCCGTGACGGCCGCGACGATGCCGGCGCCGACAACCTTGTCTTGCAGCCAAACCGCCGACAAGGAATCGGTCGATTTCAACTGGAAAGCACCGGTCAACAGCCCGGTGCCGCCGATCGGATACCGGCTTTCCGTGCTGGTGGGTGGCAAGAGTAACAGCGAAACGCTGGCCAGCGATGTACTAACAGAGCGATTGTCCATGCAAAATGCCAATGGACTGCTGGGCGCCGTGCTCAGTCTCCTCGTCGACATTCTGTCGATCCTAATTCCGTACAGCTACCCGGTTACGGTGAGTGTCGTAGCCATCTACCCGAACGGCTGGGAGTCGGCGCCTGCAACATATGACACTCTTGTGGCGGCCAACAAGGGTGCATTGTTCGGCGGGAAGATGTTGACTTGCTGACCTATCGAGCCACCGAGATGTAGAGGTCGATGATGCGGTGTCGAGTCTGACGGAGCGAATCGTCGGACTCGGCACCGCATCGTCGGTTTCGGCGGTGCAGCAGATGCGGGTTCCGGAAGCGGAACGTCGCAGGAGCTGCACCGCCGAATTGGCAATACTCCGAAAACCGTGCCAAGCCGCGAGAACGGTGGTTCTTGCCACCGTTTTCGCGGCTTGGCACCGTTCTCGCGAGTTGGCCCCGTTTTCGCGGGATGGGCCGGGGCCTACGCCGGGTGGGAGGTGAGCCACTCCTGCGCCAGGGTGGCCTGCAGGTTCAGGGCGCGGCCCACGACGGGCTCTGCCGCGGAGGCGATCTTGGCGCCCAGGAACGGGATCGAGGACTTCACTTCGCCCGTGAGGTCGACAACAGTGTTCTCGCCGGAAGCGCTGAGCTTCTGCACCGCGGTGACATCGAGCGGCGCGCCGCCCACGGTCAGCTTGATGGTGCTGTTGCGGGAACCGTCGGCCGCCGGGGCCTCCCACGTCTCCACCTGGGTGACGGTCAGCGTGGCGCCAACCACCTTGCGGGCAATGTCGGGCATCCGGTCGGTGGGCAGGGTGCGCACGGTCTTGGTGGTGAACGCGCCGGTGGTGGGGCCGCTGATCTCAAACGACTTCAGCTCCCCGCCCACGGTGAAGCTGACGTACTTGATGAATTCCTCATCGGTGAACACGTCCGTGACACGCTGGGCGGTGGCGGACAGGGTGGTCGAGGCAGCAAGTGCCATGGTTCCTCCGTATATAGCTCAAATGGTGGCCCGCTAGGGCAGGTATCAGGATACCAAGGCACGGCTGCGCCGAGCGCGGCGGCCCGCCCGGGAGTAAGCTGGAACGGTCCCCGGCGTTCACACGAATTCCGGGCTTTCGTGCTGTTCAGCGGCGCGAAAAAAGAATGTGCCCCAGCGGCCCCCGCGCCAAGGAGATTAGCCACCCATGAGTCTTGAAGGTCTGCGCACAGCCCTTGCCGCCGATCCGCTGTTTGCCCGCGTGCGCAGCTATGCGGCCACCTCAACCGCCGAACGCAGCACCGACCTCGCCTTCAGCGCCCCGGCCGGCATGCGCCCGGTGCTCCTGGCCGAGATGGCCGACGGCCTGGCCGTGGCGGCCGACGGCGGCGCCGGGGTGGTCCTGGCCGTCACCGCCACGGGGCGCGAGGCCGAGGACACCGTGGCCGCGCTGCGCTCCTTCCTGCCGGCCGACGCCGTGGCCGAATTCCCCAGCTGGGAGACCCTGCCGCATGAACGGCTGTCGCCGCGATCGGACACCGTGGGCCGCCGCCTGGCCGTGCTCCGCAGACTGGCACACCCGGAGCTCGACGCCGGTGGGCAGCTGCGCGTGGTGGTGGCACCCATCCGCGCCGTGGTGCAGCCGATCGTCGCCGGGCTCGGCGAGCTGGCGCCCGTGCATGTAAAGGTGGGGGAGGAGATCGGCTTCACCGAGCTCGTCAAGCAGCTGGCCGACGCCGCCTACGCCCGCGTGGACATGGTGACGCATCGCGGCGAATTCGCCGTCCGCGGCGGCATCCTGGACGTCTTCCCGCCCACCGAAAACCACCCCATCCGCATCGAGTTCTTTGGCGACGAGGTGGATGCGATGCGCTGGTTCTCCGTGGCCGACCAGCGCTCGCTGTCCTCCAAGGTCTCGACAAGCTCGACCACCGGCGGGATCGCCCACCCCACCGAGCTGTACGCGCCGCCATGCCGGGAAATCCTGATCACGCCCACCGTCATGGGCCGCGCCGCCAAGCTGAAGAACAGCATGCCGGCAGCAGCCGCCATGCTGGAAAAGATCGCCGGCGGCATTGCCGTGGAGGGAATGGAATCCCTGGCTCCGGCGCTCGTGGACGGCATGGTGGCCCTGACCTCGCTGTTCCCCGCGGGCTCCGTGGCCGTGGTGCTGGAACCGGAAAAGGTCCGGGCCCGCGCGCACGACCTGGAGTCCACCAACGAGGAGTTCCTCGAGGCCGCCTGGTCCACGGCGTCCGACGGCGGCGACGCACCCCTTGACCTGGCCGGGCACGGCGTGGACCTGGCCGCCGCAAGCTTCAAGTCGCTGGCCGAGACCCGGGAGGCCGCCCTGGGAGACGAGGTGGCCTGGTGGTCCATCACCTCGCTGACCCAGGACGAGGAACTGCTCCCCGAGACGGACGTGGTGAACCTGCACGCCCGCGAACCGCGCGGCTACCGCGGCGACGTGGCCGAGATGATGGAATTCATCGGCTCCCGCGTGAAGGACCAGTGGCGCGTGGTGGTCGCCACCGAGGGTCCCGGCCCGGCCCAGCGCCTGGCCGAGCTGTTCCACGAAGCCAACATCCCGGCGTCGCGCGTGGACTCCCTGGATGCGGAGCCGCAGCCGGGCATCATCGAGGTGACCACGGCCGACGTCGGTCGCGGCTTCGTGCTCGACTCCCTCAAGCTGGGGCTGCTGACCGAGGCGGACCTGCTGGGCCGGGCGTCGGCGGTCTCCACCAAGGACATGCGCAAGCTGCCCTCCAAACGGCGTAACGTGGTGGACCCGCTGCAACTGCGCGCCGGCGATTTCGTGGTCCACGAACAGCACGGCGTGGGCAAGTTCGTGGAGCTGATCCAGCGCAAGGTGGCCGGCGCCGGTGTTGGCGGGGCCGTCGGGCTGCGCGAATACCTGGTGCTCGAATATGCGCCGTCCAAGCGCGGCGCGCCCGGCGACAAGCTGTTCGTGCCCACGGACCAGCTGGACCAGGTGACGGCGTATGTGGGCGGCGACGCGCCCGTGCTCTCCAAGATGGGCGGCTCCGACTGGGCCGCCACCAAGAGCAAGGCCCGCAAGGCTGTCAAGGAAATCGCCGGGGAACTGATCCGGCTGTACTCCGCGCGCATGGCCTCCAAGGGGCACGCGTTTGGACCCGACACGCCCTGGCAGGCCGAGCTCGAGGAGGCATTCCCCTATGTGGAGACGCCCGACCAGCTCGTGGCGATCAACGAGGTCAAGGCGGACATGGAGAAGGAGGTCCCCATGGACCGGCTGATCTCCGGCGACGTGGGCTACGGCAAGACCGAGATCGCCGTGCGCGCCGCGTTCAAGGCCGTCCAGGACGGCAAGCAGGTGGCCGTGCTGGTGCCCACCACGCTGCTCGCCCAACAGCACTACGAGACGTTCAACGAACGCTTCTCCGGCTTCCCGGTCCGGGTGGCGCCGCTGTCGCGCTTCCAGACCGCCAAGGAATCCAAGGAGATCATGGAGGGCGTGCGCACCGGCTCCGTGGACGTGGTGATCGGCACGCACCGGCTCCTCTCCAAGGACTTCGGCTTCAAAGACCTGGGCCTGGTTATTGTCGATGAGGAGCAGCGCTTCGGTGTGGAACACAAGGAGGCGCTGAAGAAGATGCGCACCAACGTGGACGTACTGGCCATGAGCGCCACGCCCATCCCGCGCACCCTGGAGATGTCCATGACGGGCATCCGCGAAACCTCAACCCTGGCCACCCCGCCGGAGGAACGCCACCCCGTGCTGACCTATGTGGGCGGCTACACGGACAAGCAGGTGGGCGCCGCCATCCGGCGCGAACTCATGCGCGAGGGCCAGGTGTTCTACGTCCACAACCGGGTCAAGTCCATTGAGCGCACGGCCGCGCACATCCAGCAGCTGGTCCCGGACGCCCGCGTGGCCGTGGCCCACGGGCAGATGAGCGAGTCCCGGCTGGAACAGATCATCGTGGACTTCTGGGAAAAGCGTTTCGACGTGTTGGTGTGCACCACCATCATCGAAACCGGCCTGGACATCTCCAACGCCAACACGCTCATCGTGGAACAGGCCAACAACTACGGCCTCTCCCAGCTGCACCAGCTGCGCGGGCGTGTGGGCCGCGGCCGTGAACGCGCCTATGCGTACTTCCTGTACCCGGCCGACAAGCCGCTCGGCGAGGTGGCACTTGAACGCCTGAAGGCCGTGGCCGCGCACAACGAGCTCGGTGCCGGCATGGCGCTGGCCATGAAGGACCTGGAAATTCGCGGCGCCGGCAACCTGCTGGGCGGCGAGCAGTCCGGCCACATCCAGGGAGTGGGCTTCGACCTGTACATCCGCCTGGTGGGCGAGGCCGTGGCCGAGTTCCGTGGCGGTGGCGAGGAGCGCGCCGCCGAGATGAAGATCGAGCTGCCCGTCAACGCCCACCTGCCGCATGACTACGTGCCGGGGGAGCGGCTGCGCCTGGAGGCCTACCGCAAGCTCGCCGCCGCCGTCACGATCGCCGAGATCGACGACGTCGTGGCCGAGCTGGTGGACCGGTACGGCGAGCTGCCGGCCGCCGCCGTGAACCTGATCGCCGTGGCCCGCTTCAAGGTCCATGCCCGTACCGCCGGGCTCTCGGACGTGGCGCTGCAGGGCAACTTCATCAAGTTCGCCCCGGCGGACCTGCCGGAATCGAAGGTCATGAGGCTGAACCGCATGTACCCCGGCGCCATGGTGAAGCCCGCCCTGGACGCAATCCTGATCCCCAAGCCCAAGACGGCCCGGATCGGCGGCCGCGACCTGGCCGACGCCGAGGTGCTCAGCTGGGCCGAGGGCGTGTTGGAGGCCATCTTCGACGTCGCCCCGGCCGCCGTGGCCACCCCCGCCTGAGCCGGCCGGCACGCAAGGCGGCACAAACACAAAAGGCCCGTCCCGGCGTCGAACCTGGAAGTTCGACGCCGGGACGGGCCTTTTGCCTTAAGGATTTACTCGCCGGCGGAGTTGGAGCGGCCGATCCAGGTCAACGGGATGACCAGGGAAAGGAAGCACAGTCCGATGCCGATGATGCCGGGCATGAATGCCGCGTTGGCGCTGCCAATGTCCCAGAACGACATCGAGAAGATGCCGCCCAGGAACAAGGCGAAGAAGATCACGAACAAGATGATGGTCTGCGTAAGGCTGTTCTCACGCTGGTAGCTGCCGTTGGACACGGGTCCTCCTTACCCCACAAGCGGGGATTTGGGTGGGTGCACCGGGAATCGGCGCTCTTATCTACCCACGATCTTAGTACGGATTAGTAGCTCGAGGTGCCCGTGGTTCCGGAGACAATGGCGATGCCGGAGCTCGTGCCGATGCGGGTGGCGCCGGCGGCGATCATCTCCTTGGCGGTCTCCAGGGAACGCACGCCGCCGGAGGCCTTGACACCCAGGTCAGGGCCCACGGTCTGGCGCATCAGGGCGACGTCGGCAGCCGTGGCGCCGCCGCCGTTGAAGCCTGTGGAGGTCTTGACGAAGTCGGCGCCGGCCTCGACGGCTGCCTGGCAGGCCAGGACCTTCTCGGCGTCGCTGAGCAGGGACGTCTCGATGATGACCTTCAGGATCGAGTCCTCGGCGTGGACCACCTCGGCCACGGCCGAAATGTCCGCGATGAGGGACTCCTTGTCCAGGGCGCGGGCCGCGGCGATGTTGATGACCATGTCGACTTCGTCGGCGCCGTCCATCGTGGCGCCGCGGGCCTCGAAGACCTTGACGTCGGTGTTGCTGGCGCCCAGCGGGAAACCGACCACGGCGCAGGTCAGCACGCCGGTGCCCTGCAGCGCGCGGTTGACGGTCTTGACCCAGACGGGGTTCACGCAGACGGACTTGAAGTGGTACTGGGCGGCTTCCTGGCAGACGCGCAGGATGTCGGCCTCGGACGCTTCGGGCTTCAGGAGCGTGTGGTCGATGTAGGCGGCGAGCTCGGAAGTCGCATCCGGGGATGTGGTTGAGGCGTTCGTCGTCATTGGTGTGGCCTTCCTAGTGGGGTGAATCGTTCCCCCAATGGTGTCACATGCCCGCCGTCAGCTGCTCGCTGCGCGGAGGCGGTAGCCGCGCTTGACCACGGTTTCCACGATGGAGGGTTCGGGCAGGGCCGCCCGGAGCCGGCTGATGGTCATGTGGAGGGCATGGTCGGACTCGGCCAGGCCCATGTCCGCTGCCAGTTCCGCGTGCGAGCGGACGGCGCCGCCGGCACCCATCAGGGCCCGCAGCAGCTGCAACGGTGCCGGAGCCAGCGGAATGTCGACGCCGTCGATCCGCAACGACTGCCCGCGCACCTCCAACAGGCCTCCCGCGCTCTCGGCCCGGAGCACGCCGGTCTGCTCCAGGTGCTCGCAGACCAGGCGGATCAGGGCTCCCATGCGGAACCGCTCCGGCACCAGCGGCGTGATCCCGGCGTGGATCAGCGGGGCGGCCGTGACGGGCCCGACGGCGGCGCAAAGCACCGTGCCCGGCCCGTCGCCGCGCAGGGCGGCCAGGAATTCCTCGCCGCGCCCCAGTTGGGCGGCCGCGCTCAGCACGGCGTCGACGGCGGGGGCGCTGGTGAACGTCAGGACGTCCAGTTCCCGGCGGGCAACGGCATCGATGAGCTGCGGCAGCTTGTCCCCGTCCTCGGCGTTGACCCAACGGTACGGGGTCACCGTCAACACCGTGGCTCCGGCGTCGCGCAGGCGTTGCAGGGACGCGACGTCGGTGTAGCCGTGGACCTGCACGGCCACGGTTTTGCCGGCCACCCCGGCGGCGATGACCAGGCCGGTGAGCGTCGCGGTGGTCTCGTCGGAGCTAATGCCGACGTCGTCCAGCCCGGCGGCCCGGACGGCGCCGCGCGCCTTGGGCCCGCGCACGAAGATCTCCGCTCCCGCCAGCACCGACAGCAACTCCTCGCCCTGGCCCGCTGCGTCGGCGGCCTCGCACCAGCGCCGCATCCCATAAGCGGTGGTCACCATGACGATGTCAGGGGCGGCCGCAATGACGGCGGCCGTCTCGTCGCGCAGCACGGTGTCATCCGCGACGGGGGCGATCTTCAGTGCCGGGGCATGGAGCACCTGGGCGCCGCGGCGTTCCAGCGCCTCGATCAGGTCCCCGGCGCGGCGGTGGGCCGTGACGCCGATCCGGAATCCGTGCAACGGCTGGGCGGGGGTGGTCCCGGTGGGATCGTTCATGGGCTCCTTCAAGCTGACTGCAACCGTGCATCCGTCAGGAAGTCGGCGGCCGCCAAGCCGTTCGCTCCGGCCACGGACACCACGTCCCCGATGACGATGACCGCGGGGTTGCGGCACGACGCGGATGCGTTGACAATGCTACCGAGGGTGGCCGTGGTGGTGCGCTGTGAGTGGCTGAATCCACGTTCAACAACGGCCACCGGCGTAACATTCGTCAGCCCGGCAAGGCGCAGGCCGGCCACGAGGGACGGCAGGGTGCCGATGCCCATGAGCACCACGATGGTCCCGCCCAGTCCGGCCAGGTGCGTGAATTCACTGGTAGTCAGCGGGGCGTGGCCGGAAACCACCGTGAACAGGTGGCTGACGTTGCGGTGCGTCACGGGGATGCCGGCCGCGCCCGGGACGGCGATGGCGCTGGAGATTCCGGGGACCACCGTGACGGCGATGCCCGCGGCCACGGCGGCGGCCATCTCCTCACCGCCCCGGCCAAACACGAACGGGTCCCCGCCCTTCAGCCGCACCACGTGCAGCCCGGCCCGGGCGCCGTCGATCATCCGGGCCGTGATGTCCTCCTGGGCCACCTTGTGATGCCCCGGCGTCTTGCCCACATCCACGAACGTGGCCCGCGGAGCCAGCTGCGCGAGGTCCTCGGTGGGCCCGAGCCGGTCGAAATAGACCACGTCGGCCGCGGCCAGTGCCCGGGCAGCCCGGACCGTGAGCAGGTCGGCGGGGCCGGGGCCGCCGCCCACCAGGGTGATGTGTCCCGTGCGTCGTTCGCGTGCCATGGTGCCCGCCTTCAATTGTTGCCGGCGTCCGCGCCGCGGACGGGAATGTGGGTGGCGATCAGGACCGGTCCGGGCGCCTGGCCTTCGGAGGATTGGCCGAGGCCGGTCTTCTCGGCGTCCGTGGCGGGCCGGATCTGGCCGCGTTCGGGGACGAAGGTGATCGAGTCGTCGGCCACCTCCGGGGCGTTGACGAAGGAGCGGAAGCGGCGCAGACGTTCCGGATCGGCCAAGGTGGCGGCCCATTCGTCCTCATAGTTGTCCACATGGGCCGCCATGGCGGCCTCCAGATCCGCCGCGATGCCCAGGGAATCACGGACCACCACGTCGCGCAGGTGCTCCAGCCCGCCGGCCCCTCCTGAGCCTGTCGAAGGGTCGAGCTCCTCCTGCCAGCGGGCCGTGCGCTGCAGCCGGTCGGCCGTGCGGATGTAGTACATCAGGTAGCGGTCGATGTAGCTGATCAGTGTGGCGTCGTCGAGGTCCTGGGCCAGCAGCTGCGCGTGCGCCGGAGTAGCCCCGCCGTTGCCGCCAACGTAGAGGTTCCAGCCGTCCGCGGTGGCGATGACGCCCACGTCCTTGCCGCGCGCCTCGGCACATTCGCGGGCGCAACCGGAGACGCCGAGCTTGATCTTGTGCGGGCTGCGCAGGCCCCGGTACCTCAGCTCCAGCTGGATCGCCATGGCCACCGAATCCTGGACGCCAAAGCGGCACCAGGTGGAGCCGACGCAGGATTTCACGGTGCGCAGCGACTTCCCGTAGGCCTGGCCGGACTCCATGCCGGCGTCGATGAGGATCTTCCAGATCTGTGGCAGCTGCTCCAACCGGGCGCCGAACAGATCGATCCGCTGGCCGCCGGTGATCTTCGTGTACAGGCCGAATTCCTGGGCGACCGCGGCGATCACGGCCAGTTTGTCCGGGGTGATCTCTCCGCCGGGGATGCGCGGGACCACGGAGTAGCTGCCGTCCTTTTGCATATTGGCCAGGGCGCGGTCGTTGGTGTCCTGCAACGTGCCGCGGCCGTCGTCCAGCACGTAGGCACTGTTCTGGCTGGCCAGGATGTTGGCCACCGTGGGCTTGCAAATGTCGCAGCCGCGGCCCTCCCTGGCCGTTTCATCGACGCCGAAGCGGGCCAGGATCTCGGGGAAGCTGCCCAGTTCCAGGGCGCGCACCGCCTCGAAGAGCTCCGGGCGGGACATCGCGAAGTGCTCGCACAGGGCCTTGGAGACGGCGATCCCGGACTTGGCCAGCTCACCCTCCATGACCTTCTTCAGCAGGGGCACGCAGGAGCCGCATTGGGTGCCGGCGCGGGTGCACGCCTTCAACCCGGGCAGGTCCTGGACCGGTGCGGCGCCGTCGCAGCTGCCGCAGCCGTTGACGGCGTCGCGGATGCTGCCGGCGGTGACGTTGTTGCATGAGCACAGGATGGCGTCGTCGGGAAGTTCGACGGCGGGCGCGTCCCCTCCGCCGGCGGCCGTCAGGAACGCGCCCGGCTCGCCCGGCAGCTCCCGGCCCAGGAGCGGGCGCAGGCTCGTGTACGGGGTGGCGTCGCCGACGAAGATGCCGCCCAGCAGGGTTTTCGCGTCCGGGCTCGTCACGATCTTTTGGTAGACGCCGCGGGCGGGGTCGGCGTACACCACCTCAAGGCTGTCTTCCGTGCGGGCAAAGGCGTCGCCGAAGCTGGCCACGTCGACGCCGGAGAGCTTGAGCTTGGTGGCCGTGTCAAAGCCCGGGAACGTGGCCGTGCCGCCGTGCAACCGGTCCGCCACAATCTCCGCCATCGTGTTGGCGGGGGCCACCAGGCCCAGGCACATGCCGTCGAAGTTGGCAACTTCGCCGATGGCCCAGACGTGTGGGACCGTGGTGGCGCAGCCGTCCGTGATGGCCACGCCGCCGCGGGGGCCCAGTTCGAAGCCGTGCAGGGCGGCGCCGTCGTCCCCGCGGGCCAGTTCGTCGCGCGGGCGGATCCCGATGGCGGCCACCACCAGGTCGGCGTCCAGTACGGCGCCGTCGGCCATGATCACCCCGGTGACCTGGCCGGCGTCATCCGTGCGGATACCGGCCGGGTACACGCCGGTTGCGGCGGCCATGCCCTTGGCGGCGACCAGCCGGCCCAGGGCCTGGCCGGCGCCCTCGTCGAGTTGGGCGTTCATGAGCCAGTTGCCGCCGTTGATGACCACGGCTGCCGCGCCGAGCGTGATCAGGCCGGCCGCGGCCTCGAGCCCAAGCAAGCCGCCGCCAATGACGGCGGCGTTCACGGGGCGGCCCAGTTTTTCGCCCAGTCTTGCCACTTGAGCGTTCAGGGCCCACACGTCGTCCAGGGTGCGGTAGACATGGGTGTGTTCGGCGCCCGGGATGGGCAGCCTGGCGGCGTCTGATCCGGTGGCCAGCACCAGCTCGTCATATGGGAAGCGGATGGGGCCGCCGTCCGCCGTGGCCAGGACGGTGCGGTTGGCCGGGTCGATGCCCGTGACGGCGGTGCCGCGGACCAGGGAGATGGAGGGGTGCTCCCACAGCGCCGGATCGCCCAGCGTGAGGTCAGTGCCTGCGTCCGCCAGGGCCCGGCTCAGCGCCACGCGATCGTAGGGGGCGTGGGCCTCCTCGGTGAGCACCGTCAGCTGCCAGCCGGCGAGCCCGCGGGCGTGCATGGCCTCGACGAAGCGGTGCGCCGCGGGCCCGCCGCCGGCCACCACGATCCGGCGCACCGCCGTGGTATCGTCCTGGAAAATTCCGTCCTTGCTGGGTGCCTGGTTCATGCCGTGGCCTTCCGCTTGGTTGGCCCATCCGGGCGCCAACGTGTGCTTCCATGCTATGAATCCGGGATTGCCCCGCCGTTTCGCTCGTGTAACGGGCGTTTAACATCTGCCTCGCGGCTGCCCGGAACCACCGGTGATACGGGATTTACCGGCCCGACACATTCGGGGCGGGCCGGGGAAACACGCCGCCCCTAGCGTGGGTGCCACGCAGTTGTGCCACGGCTGCGGGGAACTCAGGCAACGGAAGGAACCCTCATGGACAAGCTCACTGGCTCAGCCACTGGCACAGTCGCGGAGACGCCGGGCAGCGGACGCCGCGAGCGTGGAACCGCCGCCGGCCACCCTGCGGCGCAGTGGTTCCGAGTCTGCCGGCTCGCCGAGTTGGACGACTCCTGGGGTGAGGCGGCGCTCATCAACGGGCGCCAGGTGGCCCTGTTCCGGGTGGGTGCGGACGCCGTTTTCGCCGTCGCCCAGGCCGACCCGGCCACTCGCGCACACGTCATGGCCCGGGGCCTGGTGGGCACGCGGGGGCGCACCCACACCATCGCGTCACCGCTCCACAAGGAGGTCTACAGCCTGGCGACGGGTGAGTGCTTCGGGCGCCCGGACCTGCGCCTGGGCACCTACCCGGTGCGCCTGGTCGAAGGCATGGTGGAGGTGGCCCTCTAGCGGCCCGGCCCCTCTAGCCCGGCTACTTTCCCAGGTCTACTTTCCCAGGGCGGCCTTGATGTCTGCGGACACGGCGGCCAATGCACGGGCAGCCTCGTCACGGGCGGCGGACAGCTGCTCGCGGCCAGCCACCGGCACGATGACCTCCAGGTAGCACTTGAGCTTTGGCTCCGTGCCGCTGGGGCGCACAATCACGCGGGTGTCATTCTCGGTGAGGTACAGCAGGCCGTCCGTTGCGGGCAGCTCGGGCGTCCCCACCGACAGGTCCGTGGATTCGGCCACTGCGGAGCCGTCGAACGATACCGGCGGCTGGGCGCGAAGCCGGGCCATCATGGCGGTGATGTCGCTCAGGTCCTCCACCCGGATGCTGATCTGGTCACTTGCGTGCAGGCCGTGCTCCAGTGCAAGGTCATCGAGCACGTCCAGCAGGGTCCGGCCCTGTGCCTTGAGGTTCGCGGCCATCTCGGCCACGAGCAACCCTGCCGACATGCCGTCCTTGTCCCGGACCACCTCGGGCGCCACGCAATAGCCCAGGGCCTCCTCATAGCCGAACGTCAGCCCGGGCACGCGGGAAATCCACTTGAACCCCGTCAGCGTCTGGCTGTGGGCAAAGCCGGCCGCTGCGGAAATCCGCGAGAGCAGCCGCGAGGAAACAATCGAATTGGCAAACACCGGGGCGTCGGCGGAATGCGTGGAGCTGCCGCCGCGGGCTGCCAAATGCGCACCCAGCAGGGCTCCCACCTGGTCGCCGTGGAGCTTGTGCCAGTCACCGGTGGCCGGGTCAAGGACTCCCACGGCGGCGCGGTCGGCGTCGGGGTCGTTGGCCAAAATGACGTCGGCGCCCACCGTGCGTGCCAACGCGAACGCCAGGTCCATGGCGCCGGGCTCCTCCGGGTTGGGGAAGGAGACGGTGGGGAACTCCGGGTCCGGGGCGGACTGTTCGGCCACGGCGTGGACGTCGTCGAAGCCGGCGTCGCGAAGCAACTGGAGCGCGGTGTCGTTGCCGACGCCGTGCATGGACGTGTGCACGATGCGCAGGTCCCGTGCGGGGAAGGCCTGCGGGTCGGCCAGCCCGCCTACGGCCGCCCGGTAGCCGGCCACCAGGTCATCGCCAAGTACGGTCCAGCCGTCGGCGGCCAGGGCGATGGTGGAGGTGTCGCCGGCCTCGACCGTGGCGGAGACCCGTGCGATGTGGGCGGCGATGCCGGAATCGTGCGGGGCGACGATCTGCACGCCGCGGGCGGCGGCCTCGACGGCGCGGCCGCCCAGGTACACCTTGTAGCCATTGTCCTTGGGCGGGTTGTGGCTGGCGGTGACCATCACGCCGGCCTCACAGTTCAGCGCCCGGACGGCGTAGGCCAGCACGGGGGTGGGGAGGGCCGACGGGAGCAGGAACGTCTCAATGCCCGCGGCGGCAAGGATGGCGGCCGACTCCCGGGCAAAGATGGCGGAGTTGTGGCGGGCATCGAATCCCACCACGGCGCGCGGGCGGTAGCCGGTGGCGCGCTCGGGCTGGGCGGAGGCACCGGCGTCGGACGCCAGATCCAGCACGTGCGCGGCCAGGCCGGCGGCGGCGCGGCGCACCACGGCCCGGTTCATGCGGTTCGGGCCCGGCCCCATGACGGCGCGCAGCCCGGCGGTGCCAAACTGCAGGTTGCCGGCAAAACTGTCGGCCAACTCGGCCGCTGCCTCTGAATCGGTGGGTGCCGCCGCGATGAGGGCCCGCAACTGTGCGGCCGTGACCGGATCGGGGTCGTGGGAGGCCCACTGGGACGCGGCAACCTCCAGCTCGGTGGTCACAGGGACAGGGGTCACGAGTGCGTCGATGGACTCGGAAGGGGTGTCATAGGAATGTGTCACCAGATAAATGTAGTCGCAGACCGGTCCGCAGGGTAGGCGGGGCGGAGCGTTGTGCGCCAAACCGGAGCCGAGTTTTGCGCCTGGCAGTGTCCTGCGCAAAACCCGCCGCGGGTTTTGCGTATAACAAAACGGACGTTTCCTTATGCGCGGAACCCAGCATGGGTTGTGCGCATAAGGAAACGCCCGTCGAACGCGAAACGCGTTACAGCTTGGCGATGATGTCCGCCAGCAGACGGGAGATCCGCGGACCGGCAGCCTGGCCGGCCTCGAGGACCTCGCCATGGCTGAGCGGGACGGGGCTGATGCCGGCGGCCAGGTTGGTGACCAGCGAGATCCCGAAGACCTCCATGCCGGCGGCGCGGGCGGCAATGGCTTCCAGTGCCGTGGACATGCCCACCAGGTCGGCGCCGATCCGCTTGGCGTACTGCACCTCGGCGGGGGTCTCGTAGTGCGGGCCCGTGAACTGGGCGTAGACGCCCTCATCCAGGGACGGGTCCACTTCGCGGGCCACGGCGCGCAGGCGCGAGGAGTACAGGTCCGTCAGGTCCACGAACGTGGCGCCTTCCAGCGGGGAGGCCGCCGTCAGGTTGATGTGGTCGCTGATCAGCACGGGGGTGCCGGGGGTCCAGGCCTCGTTGAGCCCGCCGCAGCCGTTGGTCAGCACGATGGTCTTTGCTCCCGCGGCAGCCGCGGTGCGTACTCCGTGGACCACGGCGCGGACGCCCTTGCCCTCGTAGAAGTGCGTGCGGGAGCCCAGGACGAGGACGTTCTTGCCGTCGGGCGTGCGGATGGAGGTCAGCGTTCCCACATGGCCCACGACGGCGGGGGCGGAGAAACCGGGGACGTCCGCGGCGTTGACGACGGCGGTCGTCTCGCCAATGAGCCCGGCCGCCTCACCCCAGCCGGAGCCCAGGACAAGGGCAAGGTCATGCTTTTCGACGCCGGTGGCTGCGGCGATGTAGGCGGCAGCGGCGTGCGCTAGTTCGGTGGGATCGATCGATGAATTGTTATCAGGTGTAGTCACCGAACCAACATACCGGCTTTGCTGCGTGTTGGACACGGCATGGTCCGGCAGGGAAAACCCGGCCTGGAACTTGGAGTGAGCGGGCGGATAGGCGAGAATGATCAATTGTGACGAGCCAACAAGATCCACTCAGCCCCTTTGCCGTTCCCAGCCTGGCGATCCTTGGTGGTGGACCCGGCGGCTATGAAGCCGCGATGGTGGCTGCCTCCATGGGCGCCGAGGTGACCATCGTGGAGCGCGCCGGATTGGGCGGCTCCGCCGTGCTGACCGACGTCGTGCCTTCCAAGACCCTCATCGCGACGGCCGAGTCCATGAACCGCAGCGTCGACTCCGCCGAGCTGGGCGTGAGCTTCTCGGGCCAGGACGGCGACCCCAAGACCATCATGCGCGCGGACCTGAAGCTCATCAACGAGCGCGTGCTGCGCCTGGCCAAGGAGCAGTCCACCGATATCCGCAACGCCCTGGAGGCACTGGGCGTGCGGATCGTGATCGGCACCGGCCGGCTGCTGGACGGGCGCACCATCGAGGTGGACCGCGGCGAAACGAAGGAAATCGTCAAGGCCGACGCCGTCCTGATCTCCGTTGGCGCCCACCCGCGCGAGCTCGCCACGGCCCAGCCCGACGGCGAACGCATCCTGAACTGGACCCAGCTCTACGACCTCGACGAGATGCCCGAGGAACTGATCGTGGTCGGCTCAGGCGTCACGGGCGCCGAATTCGCCTCCGCCTTCAACGGCCTGGGCTCCAGGGTCACCCTGATTTCCAGCCGCGAGCAGGTGCTCCCCGGCGAAGACTCCGACGCCGCCGCCGTGCTGGAGCACGCCTTTGAACGCCGCGGCCTGCGCGTGCTCTCGCGGTCCCGCGCCGAAGCCGTGGAGCGCACCGAAAACGGTGTCATCGTCACGCTCGGCGACGGCAGCACCGTCACCGGCACGCACTGCCTGGTGTGCGTTGGCTCCATCCCCAACACCAAGGACATCGGGCTCGAGGCGGCCGGCGTCGAACTGACCTCCAGCGGCCACATCAAGGTCGACGGCGTCTCCCGCACCAGCGCCCCCAACGTCTACGCCGCCGGTGACTGCACCGGCGTCTTTGCGCTCGCCTCCGTGGCCGCCATGCAGGGCCGGATCGCCGTGGCCCACATGGGCGGCGACGGCGTGCGCCCCCTGAAGCTCACACAGGTGTCCTCCAACATCTTCACGTCCCCGGAAATCGCCTCGGTGGGCGTCTCCGAGGCCGACCTCGCCTCCGGCAAATACCAGGGCGACGTGGTGAAGCTGTCGCTGGCCACCAACCCCCGGGCCAAGATGCGCAACGTCAACGAAGGCTTCGTGAAGATCATTGCGCGCAAGGGCTCCGGAACCGTCATTGGCGGCGTCGTGGTGGGCGCCGGCGCCTGCGAGCTGATCTTCCCGATCGCCCTGGCCGTCACCCAGAAACTCCATGTGGACGACGTCGCCAACACCTTCACCGTGTACCCGTCCCTGTCCGGATCCATCGCCGAGGCCGCCCGCCGCCTGCACGTCCACATGTAGTCCCCAGCTCCTCCCGGACTGACCGACTGTGTTGCAGTTGTTCGATCAAAAAACGCCCGAAAGCGCTTTCCGCGTCCAACAACTGCAACATAGTTGACGGGAAACTAAGCGGCGGCGAAGTGCGCCTCGATCAACTCCCGCAGGTCGCCGTGGCAGCCGCCGCAACCGGTGCCGGCCCGTGTTTCGGCCGAGATCTCCTCCACCGTGGCACAGCCCGCGGCGGCCGCGGCGGAGATGGTTTGCTGGTCGACGCCGGCACAGCGGCACACGGTCCGTGCGGGGTCGGGTGCCGTGGTGGTTGGCCGGTCCGGGCCGTCCAGCCGCAAGAGGGCAGACCTGTCCGCGGGCAGTTCCGCGCCCCGTTCAAACAAGAGGGTCAGCTCGGCCGCCGTACGCGGCATGCCGACGCTGATGAACCCGGCCAGGACGCCGCCGCGGGTGCTCATCTTCACGTATTTGCCGTGTTCGGGATCGGCCCACACACTCACGGACGGGGCATACGGCGAACCCTCCGCACCGTCCGGCGCTGCGTCGAACGGGCCGGCCGTGATGTCCCCGGCGGCCGCAACATCCACGCCCCGGGCCTTGAGCATGATGACCGGTGCCCGCTCTGCCGGCAGGGGAGCGGGGGCGCCGTCGCGCCCCGACAGGAATGCGGCGAGCCATTCGGCCTGCCGCCAGCCGGGCCCGATCAGGCCGGACGGGCCCGCGGACTTTGCGCAGTCGGCGCAGTCCGGATCCAGGCACTTGATCTCGGCACAGTCGCCGATGGCGAATATGTTGGGATCGTGCAGGGCCGCCAGCCCGTGGTCCACCACGATGCCGCGGGCGGTGACCAGGCCGGCTCCGGCGGCCACCTCCGTGCGGGGGCGCACGCCGCAGGAGAGCAGCAACAGATCCCCCTCAACGGGCGCACCGCTTTCCTGCAGCAGCGCCGAGAACGCGGGGCCGGCGTCGGACTCGGCATCCAGCCGTATCCCGATGCTCCGGGCATTAGCCACCACCCGAATGTCCCGGGCGCGCAGTGCGGCCGCC
Organism: Arthrobacter sp. ERGS1:01; assembly: GCF_001281315.1. Classification (NCBI taxonomy): domain Bacteria; kingdom Bacillati; phylum Actinomycetota; class Actinomycetes; order Micrococcales; family Micrococcaceae; genus Arthrobacter; species Arthrobacter sp. ERGS1:01. The sequence goes on from NZ_CP012479.1 coordinate 528,794, forward strand.
AGGGTGTACCCGGCGCCGGCGTCGATGCTGCGGCCCAGCGTGTGCGCCCCGTGGTGGACCACCGTGACCGACGCGCCCTCGTCCGCGGCGGCCAATGCAGCCTCCAGTCCCAGGATCCCGCCGCCCAGCACCACCACTTTGCGCTGCTGCTCCACCGCCTGCCGCAGCACCGCCGCGTCCGCGAGGTCGCGCAACGCCGTGACACCGGGCGGCAGCGGAACGGACGCCGCGGGGTCCGGATTGAGCCCGTGCAGCTTGGGCACCAGCGGGCGCGAACCCGTGGCAAACACCAAGGTGTCGTAGGGGACCCAGGTGCCGTCGGCCAGGAGCACGCGCCGGCGGGCCCGGTCCACCCGCAGCACGCGGGCATCCATCAGCACGCGGACCCCGGCAGCCTCCAGCCCGGCCGGATCGGACACGCTGATGGCGGACGCCGTGGTGCGGCCCACGCCCAGATCAGCCACGAGTACGCGGTTGTAGGCCGCGGCCGACTCCTCGCCAATGACAGTGACCAGCAGATCGCCCCGGCGCACCGCGGGGAGGAGCTCGTCCACGAGCCGGGCAGCCACGGGCCCGTAGCCAATGACCACCACGGGCCCGCCGGCGCCGCTCACGACGCCTCCCGCCCCGACAGGCCGGCGTCGGACATGCCCGCGTCGGCCAGGCCGGCCCGTACGGCCGCGCCAAGATCCGTCACGGCGTCGGGCCCTGCCATCCCAACGACCAGCGCCGTCACGGTGACGGCGCTGGCCTTGAACTCGGGCATACCGGAGATGGGGTCGGCGGCCTGGCTCGTGAGCAGGTTGGCGCACTCGGTGCCCGCGAAGTGGAACGGCAGGAACACGGTGTCCGTCCGGACCGTGGTGCTGATCCGGGCCGTGCAATGCACCGTGCCGCGCCCATTCGCCACGGTGACGAAGCCGCCGTCGGCAATTCCGCGCGCGGCCGCGGCCAGGGGGTGGATGAGCAGCTGTGCGTGCGGCACGGTCCCGGCCAGTTCGGCCACGCGCCGGGTCTGCGCACCGGATTGGTAGTGTTCCAGCAGCCGTCCCGTGACCAGGGCCAGCGATGCACCGCCAAAGAGCGGGTCCCGGTCCGTGATTGCCGAGGGGGCCACGGGAACCAGCCTGGCCCGGCCGTCGGCGTGCGCAAAGGAGTCCCGGAACAGCCGGGGCGTGCCCGCACTGCCCGCCGGGTATGGCCAGTAGGCCTCCGCACCGGAATCCAGCAGTGCGTAGTCGATGCCCGAATAGTCGGCCAGCCCGCCGGCCGAGGCGGCGCGCAGCTCGGTGAACACCGTTTGCGGGTCCGCACTGAACGTCGACGGCGCCTGCAGCAGCCGGGCCAGCTCGGCCATGATCCACAGCTCCGAGCGCACGCCCGCGGGCGCGGTGACGGCGGCCCGGCGCCGCAGCACCCGCCCCTCCAGATTGGTGACGGTGCCCTCCTCCTCGGCCCATTGCTGCACGGGCAGTACCAGGTCCGCCTCCCGCGCGGTCTCCGACATGAAGAAGTCGGCCACCACCAAAAAGTCCAGGCCGCGCAGGCCCGCCACCACCTCGCGGGCGTTGGGTGCCGAGACGGCCACGTTGGCGCCGTGGATGAAGAAGGTGCGCACGCCTCCGGGCTTTCCCAGGGATGCCAAAAGTTCGACGGCGGGCAGCCCGGGTCCGGGGATCGTTTCCGGAACCACGCCCCACACTTTGGCAACGTGCGCCCGGGCGGCCGGATCGGTGATCTTGCGGTAGCCGGGCAGCTGGTCCGCCTTTTGCCCGTGCTCACGCCCGCCCTGGCCATTCCCCTGCCCGGTCAGCGTGCCGTAGCCGCTGGCGGCGGACCCCGGCAGGCCCAGCAGCAGGGCCAGGTTGATGGCCGCCGTGGCGGTGTCGGTGCCGTCCACGTGCTGTTCCACGCCGCGCCCCGTGATGATGTAGCTGCCGCCCCGGCGGGCACCGTCGGCAAGGAGCCGGGCCGTTTCGCGCAGCAGGTGGGTGGGGACACCCGTGACGGATTGCACCCGTTCGGGCCACCACGGCGCCACGCTGCGGGCCAGTTCCGCATAGCCCGTGGTGCGTTCGGCGAGGTAGCCGGCGTCGGCCAGGCCCTCCTGGATCACGATGTGGGCCAGGCCCAGCAGCAGGGCCAGGTCCGTGGCCGGGACGGGCTGCAGGTGCAGGCCGGGGCCGTCGGCCGTGAACTCGGCGGTGGCCGTGCGCCGCGGATCCACCACCACGAGCCCGCCGGCTGCCCGGGCGCCGGCCAGGTGCTGGACAAACGGCGGCATGGTCTCGGCCACGTTGGAGCCCAGGAGCAAGATGGTGTGGGCGGAGTCGAGGTCCGTCACGGGAAACGGCAGGCCCCTGTCCAGGCCAAAGGCGCGGTTTCCGGCGGCCGCGGCCGAGGACATGCAGAACCGGCCGTTGTAATCGATCCGCGAGGTGCCCAGGGCCAGCCGGGCGAACTTGCCCAACTGGTACGCCTTCTCATTCGTCAGCCCGCCGCCGCCAAACACGCCCACGGCGTCCGCCCCGTGCAAGGCCCGGGTTTCGAGGACCCGGTCCGCGGCCAGCTGCAGGGCAGCGTCCCAGGAGATGGGCCGGTGCACGCCGTCGGGGCCGCGCAGCAGGGGAGTGGTGAGCCGTTCGGGGTGCCCCAGCAGGGCCGCGGACGTCCAGCCTTTGCGGCACAGCCCGCCCCGGTTGGTGGGGAACTCCCGGCCGGCAATCGCGGGTTCGGCGTTGGTGGGCGTCACCGTCATGGCGCATTGCAGGGCACAGTAGGGGCAGTGCGTGTCCGTGCCCGCCGCCGGAACCGCCGCCGGAATCGGAACTGCCGGCCCCGCCGCCGAAACCGCGGCAGGGCCGGCCAGGCCCGGCATCACACCTTCCCCAATGCTGCGGCCGAGCTTGGGCGCAGGTACACGGCCCAGGTGATCGCCATGAGGACCAGGTAGCCGGCCACGAAGCCGATGAACGCGCCGGCGTAACCGCCCGTGGCCTGGCGCGAGGCGTTGAGGACCTGCGGGACCAGGAAGCCGCCGTACGCGCCGATCGCGGAGATGATCCCCAGCGCCGCCGACGCCTTGCGGGCGGCACTGACGCGGCCGCCGTCGTCGGCCGTGGATCGGAGCGCAAAGACCATGGGAATCATGCGGTACGTGGAGCCGTTGCCCGCGCCCGCCGCCGCGAAAAGTACAAGGAACAGGACCAGGAACAGCGGGAAGCTGCCCAGCGCCAGGGTGGCCAGTTGGGCCAGGGCGGCCAGGGCCAGGACGCCAAAGCAGGCCACGGTGACGCGGGCCCCGCCCCACCGGTCGGCGAGCCGGCCGCCCAGGGGACGCGAGAGGGAACCGACCAGGGCGCCCAGGAACGCCAGCGAGATCACGGCCGGGCCAATGTCGATGCCCACGCCGGGTCCAAAGGAGTCCATGATCAGCTTGGGGAACACGGCCGAGAACCCGATGAACGAGCCAAACGTGCCAATGTAGAGCAGCGCCAGGATCCACAGGTGCGGTTCCCGCAGCGACGCCAGCGAGCCGGCGATGTCCGACTTCGCGCTGGCCAGGTTGTCCATGTATTTCCAGGCGCCCCATGCGGCCACCAGGATCAGCGGGACCCACATGAGCCCGGCCAGCGGCAGGCCCACCGTGCCGGCGGCCAGGAGCGCCACGGCCAGCGGGACGGCGAATTGCGCGACGGCGGCACCCAGGTTTCCGCCGGCCGCGTTCAGTCCCAGTGCCCAGCCCTTCTCGCGGGCCGGGAAGAAGTAGGTGATGTTGGCCATCGAGGAGGCGAAGTTGCCCCCGCCCAATCCGGCCAGCGCGGCCACCGCCAGCATGACGCCGAACGGCGTGTCCGGCCGGCCCACGCACCACGCCATGCCGAGCGTGGGGATCAACAGCAGCAGGGCGGAGAAGATGGTCCAGTTCCGGCCGCCGAACCGCGCCACCATGAACGTGTACGGGATCCGCAGCGTGGCGCCCACCAGGGACGGGATGGAGATGAGCCAAAACAATTCGGCGGAGCTGAAGGAGAATCCGGCCGCGGGCAGGAACACCACCACGATCGACCACAGCTGCCACACCACGAAGCCGAGGAATTCGCAGGCGATGGACCAGGCCAGGTTGCGCTTGGCGATGGCCCGGCCGGCCGTCTCCCATTGCAGCGTGTCCTCGGCATCCCAGTAGTGCAGCCACCGTCCCGGCGCCCGGGTGGGAACCGTTGCACCGGCGGGTGCCGGTGCCTGGGTGCGCACGCCTTCAAGGTCTGCGCCGTTCACATTGTCCACAGTCATGGCTTGCCTTCCTGTCGCGTTGTCGTATTTCCAACGCTAGGGAGAGGCCATTTCGGCGGCGGTCTCCGGGTGTGAAATCCCTGTGACGTTTCCCTATCAGCCTTGTGGGGCCGCCGTTAGGGCGCGGATTCCACCCAACCCTTTTGTCCATATGGTGGAGCCGGTTGTCCGACAGGCGGACAGATTGACTAAAGTTGACACGAATACCGTGAACCGCCGTCGTCCGGATTGGTTTACCAGCACATCTTGGGGACGGCACAACAGAAAGCCGCCCACCCTTATGTCTTCACCCCAACAAGCCGAGTCAGTGGTCATTCCACCAGCCAACAGCCGGGGCCGGGTGATAGTGGCCAGCCTCATCGGCACCACGATCGAGTTCTACGACTTCTACGTCTACGCCACGGCCGCCGTCCTGGTCTTCCCCGCCTTGTTCTTCCCCAACGCCGACGCCGCCACGCAGCTGCTGAGCTCCTTCGCCATCTTTGGCGTGGCGTTCGTGGCCCGCCCGCTGGGCTCGATCGTGTTTGGCCACTTTGGCGACAAGATCGGCCGCAAGGGAACGCTCGTGGCCTCCCTGCTGACCATGGGCATCGCGACGTTCCTGATCGGCTGCCTGCCCACGGCCCTGGTCCCGGGTTGGACGTTCTGGGCGCCGGCGCTGCTGGTGGTATTCCGTTTCGCGCAGGGCCTGGCCCTGGGCGGGGAGTGGAGCGGTGCGGCCCTGCTGGCCACCGAAAACGCCCCTGCCGGCAAGCGCGCCATCTACGGCACCTTCCCCCAGCTGGGGGCTCCCATCGGCTTCATCCTGGCCAACGCCCTCTTCCTGGCCCTCAGCTTCGGGCTGACCACCGCGCAGTTCTCCGCCTGGGGCTGGCGCATCCCGTTCCTGCTCAGCTCCGTCATGGTCATCATCGGCCTGTACGTCCGGCTGAAGCTCGTTGAAACCCCCGCCTTCCAAAAGGTCATCGACCAGGGCGAGGTGTCCAAGCTCCCCGTGGGCCGGGTCTTCAAGACCAGCTGGCGCCCGCTGATCCTTGGCACCTTCGTCATGCTGGCCACCTATGTGCTGTTCTACCTCATGACCACGTTCACGCTGTCCTACGGCACGGCCCCCGCCACGCTTGCGGCCGCCAAGGCCAAGGCTGTTGCGGCCGGCAAGCCCATGACGGAGGCGGCCATCGACTCCTGGGTGGCCGGGCTGGGCTACACGCGCAACGAGTTCCTGATCATGCTCATCGTCGGCGTCGTGTTCTTCGGCATCTTCACTCTGGTCTCCGGGCCGCTGGCCGAAAAGTACGGTCGCCGCAAGATGCTGCTCTGGGTCACCGGTGCCATCACCGCCTTCGGCCTGGCGTTCGTGCCGCTCTTTGGCGGCGGCATCGTGGGCGTCATGGCGCTGCTGATCATCGGCTTCACCCTGATGGGCCTGACCTTTGGACCCATGGGTGCGCTGCTGCCCGAAATGTTCCCCACCAACGTCCGCTACACGGGATCGGCCATCAGCTACAACATGTCCAGCATCCTCGGTGCGGCCGTGGCGCCGTTCATCGCTGTGGCCCTGTGGCAGGCCGCCGGCGGCAGCCCCGTCCTGGTGGGCGTGTACCTGTCCTCCATGGCCGTGCTGACGCTCATCGCCCTGTTCCTGATGAAGGAAACCCGCGACCTGGACTACAACGCCAACGTCAGCTGACGCCTACTCCTCCCCGACCAGGACCCAATAGCAAAAGGTCCCGGCGGGCTCGACCAGTCATGGCCGATCCCACCGGGACCTTTTTGCGTGTGCGGTTTAGTCCTCGATCGTGGCGAGGACTGCGCCGGCGGAGACGGTGTCGCCCGCGGCGGCGCTCAGGCCCGTCACGGTGCCGGAGCGGTGCGCGGTGAGCGGCTGCTCCATCTTCATGGCCTCCAGGACCACGATGAGGTCGCCCTCGGCCACGACGTCGCCGTCGGCCACGGCCACCTTCACGATGGTGCCCTGCATGGGGGAAGTCAGCGCGTTGCCGTTCGCTGCGGCCGGACCGGAGGTGCGTCCGCGGCCGGCCTTCTTGGCCTTCTTGGCGCCGGCGGCGCGTGCCGTGCCAACAGCCAACGACGCCGGCAGCGTCACCTCAAGGCGCTTGCCGCCAACCTCGACGGTGACGCTTTGGCGGGTGCCGTCGTCGTCCGCGGTGCCGGTGCCTGCGAGGTCGAAGGCGGGGAGGGTGTTGTTGAACTCGGTTTCGATCCAGCGGGTGTGGATGCTGAACGGGGCGTCGCCGGCGGGGGCGAACGCGGGGTCCACCACCACGACGCGGTCGAACGGCAGGACCGTGGGGATGCCGCCGATTTCCATTTCCGCCAGTGCACGGCTGGCGCGCTCCAGGGCCTGGCGGCGGGTGGCGCCGGTGACGATCAGCTTTGCCAGCATGGAGTCGAAGTTGCCGCCGATCACTTCGCCGACCTCGACGCCGGAGTCGACGCGCACGCCCGGGCCGGTGGGCAGTTTCAGCGAGGTGACGACGCCGGGGGCGGGCATGAAGCCGCGGCCCGGGTCTTCGCCGTTGATGCGGAACTCGAAGGAGTGGCCGCGGATTTCGGGGTCGCCATAGCCGAGTTCCTCGCCGCGGGCCAGCCGGAACTGCTCGCGGACCAGATCGATGCCGGAGATTTCCTCGGAGATGGTGTGTTCCACCTGGAGGCGGGTGTTGACCTCGAGGAAGGAGATGGTGCCATCGGTGCCCACCAGGAACTCGCAGGTGCCGGCGCCCTGGTACTTGGCTTCCTTCATGATCGCCTTGGAGGCCTCGTACAGGCGGGCGTTCTGCTCGGCGCTCAGGAACGGCGCGGGGGCCTCCTCGACGAGCTTCTGATTGCGGCGCTGCAGCGAGCAGTCGCGGGTCGAAATGACCACGACGTTGCCCGCCGCGTCCGCCAGGCACTGGGTTTCGACGTGCCGGGGGGAGTCGAGGAAGCGTTCGACGAAGCACTCGCCGCGACCAAACGCGGCCACGGCCTCGCGGACGGCGGATTCGTACAGTTCGGGGATTTCCTCGCGGTTGCGGACCACCTTGATGCCGCGTCCGCCACCACCGTAGGCCGCCTTGATGGCCAGGGGCAGGCCGAATTCGTCGGCGAAGTCGAGAACTTCCTGGGTGGATTCCACCGGGTTCTTGGTGCCGGGAACCAGCGGGGCGCCCACCTTTTCGGCGATGTGGCGGGCCTGGACCTTGTCGCCCAGTGCCGCGATGGCGGCGGGGGACGGGCCGATCCAGATCAGGCCGGCGTCGATAACCTTCTGGGCGAAGTCGGCGTTTTCGGCCAGGAAGCCGTAGCCGGGGTGGACGGCGTCGGCGCCGGCAGCGGCCGCTGCGGCGAGCACCTTGTCCATGTCCAGGTAGGAGTCTGCGGCCGTGGCACCGCCGAGGGCGAAGGCCTCGTCGGCCAGGCGGACGTGCAATGCCTCGCGATCCGGGTCTGCGTAGACTGCCACGGATGCGATTCCCTCATCGCGGGCCGCCCGGATGATGCGGACGGCAATTTCGCCGCGGTTGGCAATCAGGACTTTGGTGAGCGTGGTTGCACCGCTTGGCTGTGAGTTGGTCACACGAGACTCCTTCTATTCTTCGCAAGAGCCTAGCGTGATTGTGAGGTTTTAGCCCATACATCATGCTGTTTCGGCGTGTGCGGCCATGATCTTTTGTGGGGTATCTACAAATTGTGACGAGGCCGGCCTTATTAAGCGCCGGCGATCCGTCGCAGCGTGTCCAGATGCCGCGCCCATGCAGTTTTGCCGTCGACCGTCAGTTTGGCCGAGGTGCGCGGGAACTTGCCCACGAACGCTTTCTTGATCGCCACAAAACCGGCTTTTTCCAGCACGGCCAGTTGCTTGCTCAACACGGAATCGCTGACCTGCACCGTGGCGCGGATGTCCTTGAAATCCATGGATTCGGCGTGGTCCAGGGCTGCCATGATGGAGAACCGTACGGGTTGGTGCAGAATTTCGCTCAGTTCCAGGCGCGGATGCGGCTCTGTGCTGTTGTCCTGGTCCTGGCTCATGCGCGCAGCTCACGGAATGCTGCGGCGAGTCCGACGGCGGCCAAAACGGCGGCGGCCGATGCGTAGTAGGCGATGCTGCCGTTGCGGAAGGCCAGAACGCCGATGGTTAGTGCCGCAGCGTACAGCGCAAAGTAGACAAAAAGCGAGGTGAGGAACCTCTTGGTGTAGCCGGCCTTGGTGGACAACTGGAACATGGGCCAGATGAAGGCGGTGAGGCATGCCCAGACCGCCACCGAAATGGTGAGCAGCGGGGCGCCGTAGCCCGTGTGGGCCACAATGTGCAGGCCGATCATGAGCATGGAGCCAATGATGGCCAGGCTCGTGAAGGTCATGGCAGTGGGCCAGCTGGCTGCGCTGGTGGCAGAGGTGCCGATACTTTGGGCTTTCGCCAGGAGTTCCTGCGCCTCTGCGGCCGATGGGGTGCCGTTTGCTTCGCTCATGATGGGCCTTTCGCTGGTGTACTTGAGGTGGTGTCATCAGCATATGAAAGTACTTTCTATTGCGTCAAGTACTTTCGTGATCCGGTTTTCTAATGCGCAGTGTTCCCGGCGCGGCGTTGCGCAGCCCCCGTGTGTGCGCAAGGCATGCGGGCGAGTCCTGCGCATAAGAAAAGCCCCGTGGGCCATGCGCCGAACCCGCGGCGAGTCCTGCTCATGGGGGAAGTCCTAGGCCCACAAGTCCGTGATGGACACCCCTGTTTTGGCCAGCAGGCGGCGCAGCGTGGAAAGGGACAGCCCCACCACGGTGTGCGGATCTCCGTCCACGCCGGTGATGAACGCCCCGGCCAGGCCGTCAATCGTGAACGCGCCGGCTACCTGGAGCGGTTCGCCCGTCGCCACGTAGGCGTCAATCTCCGCATCGGATACCTCCTCGAAGCTGACCACGGCGCTGGTGAGCTCTCCGTGCCCAAAGTCAGGGCCGGCGTCGGACTTGGCAATGAGCCAGTGGCCCGTGTGCAGCGTGCCGGAGGAGCCGCGCATCATGCGCCAGCGGTCGCGCGCCACCTCGGGCTCCCAGGGCTTGCCGTAGGGCTCGCCGGCAAATTCAAAGACGGAGTCGCAGCCAAGCACCAAGCCGTCCGTGACCGTGGCGGCAACGGCCTCCGCCTTGGCACGGGCCAGCAGCAGGGCCGTCTGGGCCGGGCTGACGGGGCCGGCGGCTGCCGTCACGGCGTCCTCGTCAACGTCGGAGACCAGGACGCGGTGTGTGATGCCGGCGTCCGTCAGCAACTTGGCGCGGGACGGGGAGGCGGAGGCGAGGATCAGCTGTGCGTCGGAGGTCATGCCTCAAGCCTAAAGGTCAGGTGGTGCCCGGCGCGGCGCGGGCTTGCCGGGGCCCGCGCACTAGGCTTGGTTCCATGCGCAAAAGTTTTGACGAGCTCGTGGCCGAGGCGACCGCCGTGTCAGTGGACGGCTGGGATTTTTCCTGGCTGGACGGACGGGCACTCGAGGAACGGCCGCCGTGGGGCTACCAACAGCTGATGGCGCAACGGATGGCGGCGGCGCGGGCATCCCTTGACCTGCAGACCGGCGGCGGAGAGGTGCTGGCCGGCGCCGCCGTTGTGCCACCCCTGGCCGTCGCCACGGAAGGCTGGCCGCCCAACGTGGCCGTCGCCGCCAGGCTCCTGCACCCGCGCGGCATTGTGGTGGTTGCCGACAACGACGAACCTCCGCTGCCCTTTGCGGGCGATTCCTTTGACCTTGTTACCAGCCGCCACCCGGTCAAGGCCTGGTGGACGGAGATCCACCGGGTGCTGGAATCCGGCGGGACGTATTTGTCCCAGCAGGTGGGTCCGGCCAGCGTGTTTGAACTCGTGGAGTTCTTCCTGGGTACCCAACCGGAATCGGTGCGCCGGGGCCGGCACTGGGACGACGCCGTCGCTGACGCCACCGCCGCGGGCCTGGAAGTGGTGGACCTCCAAACGGCGTCCCTGCGGACCGAGTTTTACGACATTGGCGCCGTGATCTACTTCCTGCGCAAGGTCATCTGGATGGTGCCCGGATTTACCGTGGAGGAGCACGAGGGGAAGCTGCGCGAACTGCATGCGATCATCGAGCGTGACGGCAAGTTCTCCGCCACCACCACCCGGTTCCTCATCGAGGCCCGCAAGCCCTAGGTCGCGGGGGTGAACCCATTCACCAGCCTGGAGCGGATCAGGAAGCGCTTGCCCTCCGGGGCCTCGACCGAGAAGCCACTGCCGCGCCCCGCCACGACGTCGACCGTCAAGTGGGTGTGCGACCAGTAGTTGAACTGCTCTTTCGACATCCAAAATTCCAACGGCCCGCATTCGGGCAGTTCAAAGAGCCCCAGTAGGACGTCGGCCTCGGCCGTGATGAACTCTCCGGCTGGGTAGCACATGGGGGAGGAGCCGTCGCAGCAGCCTCCCGACTGGTGGAACATGAGCGGGCCGTGGATGCCCCACATCTTTTGCAAAAGTTCGACGGCGGTCCCCGTCAGCGCGACCCGTGGCTCGGTCTCGCCCAGGATGGTGATGGCGGCATCCAGGACATCACTCGCACTGGCCATTGGACTGCTCCTTGTGGATTGGACGGAAAGTGCGCCAAAAGTGATACGGCGTCGGGGGAAAGTGCGCCAAAGGTGATACGGCGTCGGGGGAAAGTGCGCCAAAGGTGATACGGCGTCGAACGGTGGTTGAGCCTGCCGAAACAGGCCCAACCACCGCGCCCGGGGTTTAGAAGAAGCCGAGCTTGTTCTCGTCGTAGCTGACCAGCAGGTTCTTGGTCTGCTGGTAGTGGTCGAGCATCATGGCGTGGTTCTCGCGGCCGATGCCGGAGGACTTGTAGCCGCCAAACGCCGCGCCGGCCGGGTAGGCGTGGTAGTTGTTGACCCACACGCGGCCCGCCTGGATTTCGCGGCCGGCGCGGTAGGCGACGTTGCCGTTGCGGGACCAGACGCCGGCACCGAGGCCGTAGAGGGTGTCGTTGGCAATGTGCAGGGCATCGGCGTAGTCGTCGAACTTCGTCACGGCCAGCACGGGGCCGAAGATCTCCTCCTGGAAGATGCGCATGTCGTTGGTGCCCTCGAAGATGGTGGGCTTGACGTAGTAGCCGCCGGCCAGGTCCCCTTCGAGGATGTTGCGCTCGCCGCCGGTGAGCAGCTTGGCGCCCTCCTGCTTGCCGATGTCGATGTAGGAGAGGATCTTCTCCATCTGGTCGTTGGAGGCCTGCGCGCCGATCTGGGTGTCGGTGTCCAGCGGGTTGCCCTGGATGATGGCCTCGGTGCGGGCAATCGCGTCGGCCATGAAGGAATCGTAGATCCCGCCCTGGATGACGGCGCGCGACGGGCAGGTGCAGACCTCGCCCTGGTTGAAGGCGTAGAGGGTGAAGCCCTCCAGTGCCTTGTCGTAGAACGCGTCGTCGGCATCCATGACGTCGTTGAAGAAAATGTTCGGGCTCTTGCCGCCCAGCTCCAGCGTGACGGGGATCAGGTTCTGGGACGCGTACTGGCTGATCAGCCGGCCCGTGGTGGTCTCGCCCGTGAAGGCGATTTTGCGGATGCGCTTGGATGAGGCGAGCGGCTTGCCGGCCTCCACGCCGAAGCCGTTGACCACGTTGACCACGCCGGCGGGCAGGATGTCTGCGATCAGTTCCATGAGCACCAGGATCGATGCCGGGGTCTGCTCCGCGGGCTTGAGGACCACGGCGTTGCCCGCCGCGAGTGCCGGCGCCAACTTCCACACGGCCATCAGGATCGGGAAGTTCCAGGGGATGATCTGGCCCACGACGCCGAGCGGCTCGTGGTAGTGGTAGGCGGTGGTGTTGTCGTCGAGCTGGGTCAGCCGGCCTTCCTGGGCACGGACCACGGAGGCGAAGTAGCGGAAGTGGTCCGCGGCGAGCGGGATGTCGGCGTTGAGGGTTTCGCGGACGGCCTTGCCGTTGTCCCAGGTCTCGGCGACGGCGAGCAGTTCGACGTTTTCATCGATCCTGTCGGCGATCTTGTTCAGCACGGCGGCGCGCTCGGTGGGGGAGGTCTTGCCCCAGCTCGGGGCCACCTTGTGGGCGGCGTCCAGGGCCAGCTCGATGTCCTCGGCGGTGCCGCGGGCCACCTCGCAAAAGACCTTGCCGTTGACCGGGGAGACGTTCTCGAAGTACTCGCCCTTGATGGGGGCAACCCATTCGCCGCCGATCCAGTTTTCGTAGCGGTCCTTGAAGGTGACCTTGGCTCCTGGCTGGCCGGGCTGTGCATAAACAGTCATGGCTGTTACTCCTCTGCGTGGGGGACGTCGGTGTCCTTGCCCAGAAGCGTACGTGCTGCAACGTTGCAGCTACGTTGCATGCCCGGATCCGCCCGGCGTCAGGCCTCCCGCGCCTCCAGATGGGCGACGACGGCGGCCCGCCGGGGTGAGCGCGGCGGCAGCAGGCGCAGGGCACAGTGCCAGGCCTCGGCGTCGTCCGCGGCCTCGGGAAGCTGCAGGTAGGCCAGCACCACCTCGGGGCTCGCATCGTTGAGGATGGCCTCGCGCAGGAGCAGCCCCACCCGGGTGCGCAGGGTTCCGATGGCCGGGGCCTGGGACCTGGGCAGGACCTCGCCGCGGTAAATGTTCAGGGCCAGCCGGTGGGCGCCGCGATCAAGGTAGCTGAGCACCTGGTCCGCGTCCACCACGAGGGAACGCGGCAGCCGGTAGGGGCGGGATTCGGGCACCAGGCTGGGGGTGTGCCGGTGCAGCAGACGGCGCAGCCGGACCATCTCGGCCCGGATGCTCGTCAGGGAGGTCCCGTCCGGGTACACCATGGCGGTCAGTTCCTCCGCGCTCAGGCCGTTGGGGTGCAGGGCCAGCATGGTGAGGATTTCGGTGTGCCGTTCACTGAGCGTGATGGCCTCGCCGGCAAGGTGCAGCAGGCCCTGTTCGCGGCCCAGGACCTGCAGGCTGTCCCGGTAGAGGGGTTTGACGCCGGACGATCCGGCGGTTCCGGCGGCTGACCTGCTTGCCGTTCTCGCGGGCCGGGGCGTGCCGCGCCCGGCGGAGGCCAGGCGTTCCAGGCGCTGGATGCGCAATTGGGCTTCCGCGGCCGCCACCGTGGCCTGGACCAGGGACAAAGTGTTGGTGCCCACCGCCCTGGCGTCGCCGGTGATGTCCACGACGCCCAACAGGCTGCCGGAGTCCGGGTCGTGGACCGGGACGGCCGTGCAGCTCCACGAGTGCACGGCGGGGCTGAAATGTTCCTCGCCCATGATTTGCACGCTTCGTCCAAGCACCAATGCGGTGCCGGGCGCGCTGGTTCCCACGGTTGTCTCCGACCAGTCGGCGCCCGTGGCGAAATTAATGGCCTCGCCGTGCCGACGTGCGGAGGCGTCCCCCTCCACCCACAACAGCCTGCCGTGCTCGTCTCCCACGGCGACCAAGAGCCCCGTGTCGTGGCTCGGTTGGACCAGCAATTGTTGGATGACGGGCATGATCGCGGCCAGGGGATGGTTGCGCCGGAACTCCGCCAGTTCGCGATTTTCCCACACGAGCGGCGGGGCGGCCGCCTCCGGCGAGGCCAACGTGTCCAGGGAACGCTGCCAGGATTCACGGACCAGCTCCCGCACGGGGGCATGGCCCGGCCCGGTCAGCACGGGATGCATCGGGGACATGAAATCTCCTGGGCCAGTAAGTCCGGGCCATTGACATCGACGGGTGGGCGGGCTGGGCAGTCGGGGACCTGCGAAGGCCGCATGGTGTGACTCACAGCATAGTTGATAAGGGGTGCCCTAGTGCCGCCTCGAGTCGTCGATGAAGGACACCTTTGCCACATACTGCCGGTACAGGGCAACGGCGTTGTCGGTGGACATGTGCCCAAACGTCAAAGCGGCTTCGAGGCCGTCCAACTCGGCATTGCAGGCCTCCGCCGCCGAAACCTGGGAGGCCACGTTCTGTGAGTTGGCAAGGTTTGTTGCCAGCGCGGCGGCGAGGGACAGCAGCACCGCGGCCAGGCACAGGATGCGCCAGACGATCGAATCGTCGCCCAGTGAAAAGATGCCCTGGACGGCCACTGTGAACCGCGAGCCGCCGGCGGCCGGCCCAACCGTGGCGAGGGCCGCCAGGGCGCTGCCCACGATGCTGATGTAAACGAGCCGTCTCCGCCGCGGCCGGGCGGTGCTGAGGAAGGCCTTGACGGCCGATCTGCGCTGCTCAATTCGCACGGAGAGCTCCTGGCGTGCCTGCGGATCCTCACTCACGGTATTCCTCCCGGCGCCTCGGGTGGGGCATGTGCCTCCAATTGTGGCAGTCCGCCAGCCGCCTGTACATGGAATCCGGTCCGAGGTGTGTGCATGGGCTTGTGCGGCGGACGACGGCGCCGGGAGCGTCTGGGAACGGAGCCCGGAGAGCGGCGGGGAGAGTGTCACTTAAAGACCGGAGGCACGGTGTGGGGGATCTTTCGATTCCCCACACCGCGCTCTAAACTGCCGATTGGTGGTTGCCGGCCGTCAGCCGCTGATTATCGACCGCAGCTTGTCAGCGTGCCGTGGCGGGTTCCGGCTCGGCTTCCTTGGCGCCCTGGTGGCTCGATTCGCCCAGGGAAACGAGCTTTGCGCCCTCCACATCCACATCCGGGAGTACTTTGTTCAACCATTTCGGGATCCACCAGGCGGACTTGCCCAAAAGGTGCATCGCGGCAGGGATGATGGTCATACGCACCACGAACGCGTCGATCAGGACGCCGAACGCCAGGGCGAAACCAAGCGGCCGCACCATGGTCAGATGGGAGAAGATGAAGCCGGAGAACACACTTGTCATGATGATCGCCGCAGCGGTGACCACGGGGGCCGCATGCTTGAACCCGGTCCGCACCGCCTGCTTGGCATTCTGGCCGTGCACGAACGCCTCACGCATGCCCGAGGCGATGAACACCTGGTAGTCCATGGCCAGGCCAAACAGCACGCCGATCAGGATGATGGGCAGGAAGCTGAGCACCGCGCCCGGGTTGGCCACATCGAAGACGCCGCCAAGCCAGCCCCACTGGTACACGGCCACCACGCCGCCAAACGCGGCAACCAGGGACAGCAGGAATCCGGCGGTCGCCAGGATCGGAACCAGGATGGAACGGAACACCAGGATGAGCAGGATCAGGGACAGTCCGACGACGATTGCCAGGTAGGGCGGCAGCGCCGCTCCCAGCTTGGCTGAGACGTCGACGTTCGCGGCGGTCTGCCCGGTCAGGCCAATGCTCACATCGTGGTCGGCCTTGATGGTGGCGCCCTCGGTGCGCAGGTCATGGACCACCTGGACGGTGCTGGCGCTCGCCGGACCCTCCGCCGGGATCACCTGGTAGACGGCCGTGCGGAAGTTCTTGCTGACTGCCACCGGAACTGCGGCCTTGACGTTGGGAACCGACCTCAACTGATCGGCCACGTCAAGGTTCAGCGCCGTGGCGCTGGCCTCGTTCAGGCCGGCCGGAAGCGAGCCGACCACGATGATGGGGCCGTTCATGCCTTCGCCGAAGTTTTCTCCGGTCAGCGTGTACGCCTTATAGGCGCTGGAGCCGACGGGTTCGGAACCGCCGTCGGGCAGGGCCAGCCGCAGGCCGGCGGCCGGGATGGCCACCACGGCCAGCGCCAGCACCGCGGTCACAAGGGAGATGACGGGGTGCTTGGTGACAAGGCCGCCCCATCCGCGCGAGCTGCGGGCAATGTCCTTGGCGGTGTCGGCGGCCTGGCGTTCGGACGTGCTCAGAGGTGCACCGCCGGCGGTGGTTTCGGCGTCGTGGGCTGCGCGTTCGGCCGCATTCTTCGCCCAGGTGCGCTTGGCGATGACCCGGCGGCCGATCAAGGAAAGGATGGCCGGGGTCAGGCTCAGGGCGATCAGCACGGCCACCGCCACTGTGGCTGCCGCGGCAAGGCCCAGCACCGTCAGGAAGGGCAGTCCGGTGACCGAGAGTGCGGACAGGGCGATGACCACCGTCAGCCCGGCAAACAACACGGCGTTGCCCGAGGTGCCGGTGGCCTTGGCGATGGATTCGCGCATTTCCATTCCGGCCAGCAGTTGTTGGCGGTGCCGGTTCACAATGAACAGCGAGTAGTCAATGCCCACTGCGAGTCCCAGCATCAGGGCCAGCATGGGGGAAATGGAGGACATCTCGATGACGCTGGTCAGCGCCATGGTGCCGCCCACACCGATGCCCACGCCGATGAGCGCCATGACCAGGGGCAGGCCCATGGCGATGAACGTGCCCAACATGATGAAGAGGACCGCGGCGGCAACAACGATGCCGAGAACTTCGGCGATGCCGAAGAGGGAGGAGACGTCCTGGACGATTTCCTGGCTGTAGTTCACGCTCACGCCGCTTGAGGCAACCGTGTTCAGCTTTTCCTGGACCAGCTTGCGATTCGCGGGGGTGACGGCGTTCATCGACTCGGAGAACTGGATCTGCGCGATCGCGGCCTTGCCGTTGTCGGAGACAAACTTCACGCCCGCGGCGGCGTCGGCCTTGCGCTGGCCCGCGGTGAGCTCGGCCTTGTTGGTGGCGAGGGTCTTGGCACCTTCGTCGTATTTGGCCTGGCCGGCGGCCAACTGGGCTTGTCCGGCGGCAAGCTGTGCCGCCTGGGCGTCCAGCGCAGCCTGTCCGGCGGCGAGTTGGGC
The DNA here is from genome assembly GCF_001281315.1 of Arthrobacter sp. ERGS1:01. Lineage (NCBI taxonomy): Bacteria > Bacillati > Actinomycetota > Actinomycetes > Micrococcales > Micrococcaceae > Arthrobacter > Arthrobacter sp. ERGS1:01. The sequence continues at coordinate 545,703 of NZ_CP012479.1, forward strand.
GGACGCCGCGGCGGCCTGCGCGGATCCGGCGGGCAGGGCGGCAATCTGGCTCTTTTGCGCGTTCAGCGCGGCTTGGCCGGCGTCGAGCTTGGACTGGCCGTCCTTGAGCTGGGCACTCGAGGCGTCAAGGGTCTTCTTGCTCTCGGCGAGCTTCGCTTCACCGGCGGCAAGCTGCTTCTGGCCGTCGGCCAGCTTCGCGTTGCCGGCCTTGATGGAGGCTTCGGTGACGAACGGGTCAATCGCGCCCTTGACGGTCGGGACCGTGGTGACCGTGGCAAGCGCGGCCGAGATGGCCTTTTCCTGCGCCGGCGTAAACGGCTTGCCGTTGGCCGTCGTGAACACCACGGACCCCGAGCCGCCGGCAGCCTCGGGCAGGTCGGCCTGGAGCTTGTCCGCCATTTGCTGGGTCTCGGTGCCGGGAATTTGGAAGTTGTTGGACATCGGTCCCATGAACGCCGCCACAGCGCCGCCCACGAGTCCCAGGATGACCACCCAGGAGGCGATCACCAACCATGCCCGGCGGGCGGAGAAGCGGCCGAGCCGATAAAGCCAAAGAGCCATGTTGCGTCCTTAGAGAGTTGAAACGTTGGCGCGGGCAAGGCGCCGGAGGGTGGAAACCTAGGAGCTGAAACCGGTGCGGATCAGCGAAATGGTGGTGTCGAGCAACGAACGCAGGTGGGCCAGCGATTCCTCGGAGGTGTCCGGGCCGCGTTCGCTCAGCCAGACGGAGAACGCCGCCTTGCAGCTTCCGGTCACGGCGCCCACCAGGGTGTTGAGGTACAGTTCGTCGGTCTCGGCGGGGAGCCGGTGCCGGGCCACCTCGGTGATCTTTACGGTGCATTCCTCCCAGGCCTGCAACTGGAACCTGCCCAGCGCCGGATCCTGGGTGAGGGCGAAGATTTCGGCCAGGAGGGCCAGGTCCCGGGGGTTTCCACCGGTGGACAGGGCGTGCTGGGCGGATTCCAGGAGCGGCTCATCGGCCGGGCGGGCATCAAGATCGACGATCACCGAGTCAAGATAGCGCTGGGTGAAACTGGCCACGGCCGCTTCCACGGAGGAAAAGTAGTTGAAAAAGGTGCGCCGGGAAACTCCCGCGGCGGCGGCGACCTCGTCGACGGTGAATTCGTTCAGGGCCTTGGTGCGCAGGAATTCAAGTGCGGCACCGGCGATGGCGTCCCGGGTGGCGACTTTGTTCAGCTCACGGCGGGACGGGGGCGCGGGGGAGAGTGTTACGGGGGAATCGGTCACATAACTACACTAAGTGCAAGTTTGCACTCCATGCAAGTTAAAAGGTGGGTGTGCTATAAGATCACACCCACCCCAAAAGGTGCCATTTTCGCGCGGCTACTGGGCCTGCGGCTACTGGGCCTGCGGGTTCTGGGAGAGGTAGATTGATTGGCCCGTGGCGCCGGGCTGCCCCTCGGCCAGCGGAATGGCGAACACTGCGGTGCCGTAGGCGCACACCTCGGTCCAGTTCTGGCCCATTTCCGAGGTGTCAAAACGGGTGGCGACAATCGCGTTGGCGCCCTTGGATTCGGCCTCCGTCACCATGCGGGCCACCACTTCCTGGCGGCTTTCGTACAGGGCCTTGGTCATCTCGGGGAGCTCGCCGCCTCCGAGGGCGCGGAAGCCGGCGGTCAGCTGGGCGCCGATGTGGCGCGAGCGCACGGTCAGGCCCATGACCTCGCCGAAGACGGCGTCGATCTTGTAGCCGGGGAGGTCGTTGGTTGTCACGATGATCATGGGTGCACCTTTCACTGGCCGGCCGTGGCCGGGGAGGATTCCTGATCGCATCCTACGATGCCCCCAACGCAAACTCCCGCCACGATTCCCCGAGGGGGATTCGTGGCGGGAGCCTGTTATGAACATTTCCTACAGCAGGGTTGCGGGGTGGTTGCCCGCGGTGACTTAGGCGTTGGCGAACTCGCGCTGGGGGTCGTGGTCGCCGGCGTCGTCCTTGTTCAGCGCGGCCAGCGACTCGGTGCTGTCATCGGCGAACGGGTTGCCGTTGCGCGGTGCGTTGTAGAGCGTCTCGTCGAGGATGCCCTGGCGCTTGGCGACGATGGCCGGAACCAGTGCCTGCCCGGCGACGTTGACCGCGGTGCGGCCCATGTCCAGGATGGGGTCCACGGCGAGCAGGAGCCCGACCCCGGCCAGCGGCAGTCCCAGCGTGGAGAGCGTCAGCGTGAGCATCACGACGGCGCCCGTGGTGCCGGCCGTTGCGGCCGAACCCAAGACGGAAACCAGGACGATCAGCAGGTACTGGCCCAGGTCCAGGTGGATGCCGAAGAACTGTGCGACGAAGATCGCGGCGACGGCCGGGTAGATCGCGGCGCAGCCGTCCATCTTGGTGGTGGCGCCCAGCGGTACGGCGAAGGAGGCGTAGGCGCGGGGGACGCCGAGGTTGCGTTCGGTCACGCGCTGGGTCAGCGGCAGGGTGCCGATCGAGGAGCGGGAGACGAAGCCCAGCTGGACGGCCGGCCACACACCGGAGAAGTACTGCTTGATGGACAGTCCGTGGGACTTGACGAGGATCGGGTAGACCACGAACAACACGATGGCCAGGCCCACGTAGATGGCCAGCGAGAACTTGCCGAGCGAACCGATGGTGGTCCAGCCGTAGGTGGACACGGCCTTGCCGATCAGGCCGACGGTGCCGATCGGGGCGAGGCGGATGATCCACCAGAGCACTTTCTGGATGACGGCGAGGGCGGAGCTGTTCAGCTTCAGGAAGGGATCGGCGGCCTTGCCAACCTTCAGGGCGGCGATGCCGACGGCGATCGCGATGACCAGCACCTGCAGCACGTTGAAGCTGACCGCGGTGGTGATGGCGCCGCCGTCACCCGGGGTGGTGATGGCGCCCAGGCCCATGAAGTTCGACGGGATCAGGCCGGTCAGGAACGCCCACCAGTTGCCGGAGGTGCCGGTGTAGTCGGCCGGGGTTGCCTGGCCGGTGCCGGCGCCGGGCTGGAAGACGACGCCCAGGAAGATGCCGATGGTCACGGCGATCAGGGCGGTGATGGCGAACCACAGCAGGGTGTTCCAGGCGAGCCGGGCCGCGTTGGTGACCTGGCGCAGGTTGGCGATCGAGGAGACGACGGCGGTGAACACCAGGGGAACGACTGCGGCCTTGAGCAGCGACACATAGCTGGTGCCGATGGTGGTCAGGGTGGCCGTCAGGGCGTTGGGGTTGGTCTTGGGGTCCCCGCCCAGATTGCGGGCAATCAGGCCCAGGACGAGGCCGGCGATCAGGCCGAGGATGATTTGAACGCCAAAGTTGCCGGCCCACTTGGGGAGCCGCGACACCTTGGGTGTGGTTGCTGTGGAAGTCATTGCTCAACCGTAAATGTCGCACGATAACACCAAAGAATTTGTGTTTCGCCGTGTTACGGCTGTGAATTGGCCTGTATTACGCACCGCGTCGCGGGGGATCCACGGCGTTTTGGTGTGCGGTCCGGAGTGCGATTCGGAGCGCCGGTCAGTGCCCGAGTTCCCGGTGGACCTCCCCATCCAGGGCGTTGCCTTCGGCCAGCAGGGCCAACAGCCCCTCCAACTGTTCGGCCTGCTCGGCGCTGAGCGGCCTCAGCAGTTCGGCCTCATGGTCCTGGGCCACGTCGCGGAGCCGGCCCAGCATGGCGGTGCCCTCCGCCGTGAGCTGCAGTTCATAGTTGCGCCTGTCCGTCTGGCTGCGCGTCCGCTCCACCAGGCCGCGGGTTTCCAGCGAATCGATCAACGGCACAATTCGGCTGGGCACCGCGCCGAGCCTGTCCGCGAGGGCCCGCTGGCTCAGCCCCGGATTGCGCCCCAAGAGGCGCAACGTCCCGGCGTCGCTGGGGGTCAGCCCCAGGGGCTTGGTCCGCTCGGCGAAGCGGGCGGAGGCAAGCGCGCCTAATTGGGACAGCAGGAATGCCGTCCGTCTGGGCCTGCCGGGGGAAATGGATGCCATGCCTTCAAGATTACATGCTTGACAGAATAGTTCAAGAGGTGAATCATTCAATGCATGAAGCAATTGAGGGAGGATGATCTTGATATGTCCGGTGATGTGAACAACCCCGCAGTCGGAAGGTCCCGCTCCGGCGGACCGCACCCGGGAGTCCTGGCCGCGGTCAGCCTGGGGATCTTTTTGGTGTCGCTGGCACTTGGCGCCGTGTTGACGGGAGGGCAGGTGTTTGTTTCCCCGTTTGCCCCGGCCGCCGACGTGGCCCGGTTCTACCAGCAAAATGCCGGTGCAGCACGGCTGTCGGGCATGCTGTTGTTCGGTTCCGCGGTGCCGTTGGGAATCTTCGCGGCCACCGTCTACGCCCGCCAGCTCCGGCTCGGCGTGCGCGTTCCGGGGCCGGCCATCGGCTACTTTGGCGGCATTGCGGCTGCCGTGTTCCTTATGGTGTCCGGCCTGGTGACCTGGGTCCTGGGCCAGCCGTCGGTCAGCGCCAACCTGCCGGTGACGCAGGCCCTGGCGCTGCTGGGGTTCGCGGCGGGCGGCGTCGGCTTCGTCGTCGGACTCGGCTTGCTGGTGGCGGGGCTCGCGGTGCCGGCCCTGATCCTGCGGTTCGTGCCCCGTTGGCTTGCCTGGACCGGGCTGGTGATTGCCGCCCTGTCCGAGCTGAGCTTCCTGTCCCTGGCCGTAGAACCGTTCCAATTCCTGCTCCCCATTGGGCGCTTCGGCGGGATGCTGTGGCTCGTGGCCGTGGGCTTCCTGCTGCCGACCACCCGGGCGGCGGCCAATAGGGTGCCCGGCAGGGAACCGGCCCGGCGTGACCACGGAGTGCTGTCATGACCGCCCGGGGAGCCGGATTGCTGGTCGGGAAGGTGGCGCTGGTGGTTGGTGCCAGCCGCGGCATCGGTGCCGGAATCGCTTTGGCCATGGCCGACGCCGGTGCCCAGGTGGTGCTCGCCGCCCGCGACCAAGCTGCATTGGCCCTGCGCGTTGAGGAGATTACCCGGCGCGGTGGGCAGGCCGTGGCATTTCCCGTCGACGTGCTGGACGAGGACTCCGTGAAGGGTCTTCTGGCCGAGGTTCGACGCCGTTTTGGCCGCCTTGACGCCGCCGTCAACAACGCCGCCGGTGGCGGACGGCCCCCGGCCCTGCTGGCCGATTGGTCCAGCGCCGAGTTCGACAGCGCCGTCGCCGTGGACCTGCGCGGAGTGTTCCTGTGCCTGAAATATGAGCTGGAACTGATGCTCTCTGACGGGGAAGACGGGGGAGGCGGTAGCGGCGGGGCGATCGTTAATATGTCCTCGACCGCCGGCGAGCAGGGTGTGAGCGGGCTGAGCGGCTATGTAGCCGGCAAATATGGCGTGGGCGGGCTGACCCGCGTTGCCGCGCTTGATTACGCAGGTGCCGGAATCCGCGTCAACGCGATCGCGCCCGGGCCAATCCTCACCGACCGCCTCGCGGCCGCCGGCCTCGGTGCCCAAAAGATGGCCGCCGCCGCTGTCCCGTTGGGCCGGCTCGGCCAGGTGCAGGACGTGGCGGCGGCCGCCGTGTGGCTGTGCTCGGAGGAATCCGGCTTCGTGACCGGCACGGTAATGCCGGTCGACGGCGGCCGCCTTGCCGGCGTCCCCGCTTTCAACATCAAGCCGAACCAAGGGGCGCCGGACCCGAACTGAGTTTGGCGCCAGAGAGTGTTCTGCGCAAAACCCGCCACGGGTTTTGCGCAGAACACTGCACAGCAAATCGCCGAGGGGTCCCGACAAGCTCGACCGCCGGCTCAGCCCAGGAGCGCCGCCTTGAGCGTGTCCAGGCCCACGGAGCCCAGGTTCAGCGCCTGGGTGTGGAAGTCGCGCAGCGAGAAGGCGTCGCCGTCACGTGCTGCGCGGGCGTCGCGGATGTCCTCCCACAGGCGCTGGCCGATCTTGTACGACGGCGCCTGGCCCGGCCAGCCCAGATAACGGTGGAATTCGAAGTCGAGCTGTCCGGCGGAGATGTCCAGGTTCTTGGCCAGGAAGTCGTAGCCGGCCTCCGGCGTCCAGGTCCCGGTGCCCCACTGGCCCGCGATTTGGAGTTCCAGGTGCACACCGATGTCGAACACCACGCGGGCGGCGCGCATGCGCTGGCCGTCGAGCATGCCCATCTTGTCGCCCGGATCGGCCAGGTAGCCCAGCTGGTCCATGAGCCGCTCCGCGTACAGTGCCCAACCTTCGCCGTGCCCGGACACCCAGCAGGCGTTGCGGCGCCAGTCGTTGAGCAGGCCGCTCTTGTAGGTGGCGGTGGCAACCTGCAGGTGGTGGCCCGGGACGCCCTCGTGGTAGACCGTGGTGGTTTCGGCCCAGGTAGTGAACGTGTCCTCGCCCTCCGGTACCGACCACCACATGCGTCCCGGGCGGGAGAAGTCCTCCGACGGCCCGGTGTAGTAGATCCCGCCATCCTGGGTGGGGGCGATCTTGCATTCGAGCGTACGCATGATGTCCGGGATGTCGAAGTGCGTGCCGGCAAGGTCCGCCACGGCCGAATTGGACAGCTCCTGCATCCACGCCGTCAGGGCATCGGTGCCGTGCAGCGTGCGTGCGGGGTCGGCATTGAGCACGGCCTTGGCTTCGGCGATGGACGCACCCGGCTTGATTTGCTGGGCCACGGCCTCCTGTTCGGCAATGATCCGTTCCAGTTCCGCCACGCCCCAGGCGTAAGTCTCCTCAAGGTCGACGGCGGAGCCCAGGAATTCCCGGGACGCCAGGGCGTAGCGTTCCCGCCCGACGGCGTCCTTCGCCGGGGCGGCCGGCAGCAGTTCCGTGCGCAGGAAGTCAACCAGTGATGCGTAGCCGGCGCGGGCCAGTTCCGCATTGGCGGCCAGCGCCTTGGTGAGGTCGGCGGGAAGGGCGGTGCCGGTGTCGTTCGTTGCGGCGGAGGAATCCAGGGCGGCACCGGAGGCCAGCGTGGCGAAGAAACCGTCCGCGGCGGCATGGCGTTCGCACTGGTCGATCACGATGGAAACCTGCCGGCGGGCCGCCACCAGGCCGCGGGCGGCACCGGCACGCAGTGCTTCAATGTAGCCGGCAACGGCGCCCGGGACGTTGGCCAGGCGGCCGGAAATGTGCTCCCAATCGGCCACGGTGGCGGTGGGCATCAGGTCAAAGATGGCCCGGATGCCCTGCGCCGGGGAGGCGATGTTGTTCAGGTCAGCCAGCGGCCAGCCGCTGTCATGGTTTTCCAGGGCCAGGCCCAGGCGTTCGCGCATGGCGTGCAGGGTGACAACGTCGACGTCGTCCACCGGGTCCAGGCCGTCCAGCTCGGCCAGGGCGGCCCGGGCGGCATCAGCCTCGGCGGTCAATCCTGCGGGGGAGTGGTCCTTGTATTCGGTTTCGTGGCCCGGGCGGCCCAGCTCGGTGGCGAAGCCCGGATCCAGTTCCAGCAGCCGTTCGGTGTAGGTGTTGGCTGCGGCATCAATGGCGCTCGTGGCGCGCGTGCGTGGGGCGGAATCAAGTGTCATGGGACGAGCCTAGTACGCGGCGGGCCGGTGCCGTGTTGCCAAACGCCGGGGCCTGCAATACTTAGGATCGTGTCCGCCATGCAGTCGGTCTCGGGAACCTTCAAACGGTCCCTGCGGCTGGATTTTTCCCAGTCGGACCCCGTGGTTGCGGCGCGCAACGCGATCGGGGTCGGCGTGCCGCTGGTCGTGGGCCTGGCCGTGGGCGACCCTGCAATTTCCGTGTTTGGCGCCGTCGGGGCGATGTTCGCCTCCTTTGCCGACAGGCCCGGCAGCTACCGGTTGCGCCTGGCCCGGATGAGCGTGACGTCCCTGGTCGCCGGCTTGGGCGGTGGCCTGTCGGTGCTGTGCGCCCACTCGGTGCCGCTGTCCCTGCTGCTGATCGCGATCTTCTCCTTCACCACCGGCATGGTGCTTTCGCTCGGGATCAACGTGGCGCAGATCGGGATCGCGGGCACGGCGGTGGCCATTGTGCTGAACCGTTTCCCGCAGCCGCCGTCCGGGGCCCTTGGCATCGCGGTGGTTGTCATATCCGCCGGCCTGCTGCAAAGCCTCCTCGCCATTGCGGGATGGCCGCTGCACCGGCACGCCCCGGAAAGGAAGGTGCTGGCCGAGCTTTTTGAGGCCATGGCACGGCGGACCCGATCGGCCCAGCCGGTCCTGACGGCCCCCGGCGCGGGCGTGCTGCTGGACACCGCACACGCCACCATCACCGGATTTGGCCACGGGCACGGGCCCAGCATGCAGTCGTACCGGGGCCTGCTGGACGAGGCCGAGCGGATCCGGCTGGAAATCATCGCCCTGGGCTATTGCGTGGAGCGCTTTGACCGGGTGGAGTGGCCGGAACCCCGCGACGCCGTCAAGAGTCTGCTGGCCGACACGGGGGACATTCTCGATGCCCTGGCGGGGTGCCTGCGCAAGGGCGCGGTGTTCGACCCGGACGTGCTGCGCCCGGGGCGGGAGGCGCTGGCCCGGCTGGAGGAGGTCATGGCCGGGTACCCGGATTCGCCCACGGGTCGGTTTGCCGCCATGCACGCCCGGGCGCTGGCCGGGCAGCTGCGCGCCTGCGGCCGCATGGTGAACCCCGGGGCCGTGGAGGGCCGGGTGGTGGAGGACGACGTCCGGGTCGGCCGGGTGCGGCTTGCCCTCCAGGCACCGCTGCAAACCATCCGGGCCAATCTGCACTGGGATTCGGCGATCGCCCGGCACGCCGTCCGGCTCACGATCCTGGTCACGGTGACGGACGCTCTGGCGCGGCTGCTGCCGGGCAGCGACCGGGGCTATTGGATCTCGCTCATGGTGCTGTTGCTGCTGCGCCCGGACTTTGCCGCCACCCTGCACCGCACCAGCGCCCGCCTGGCCGGGACCATAGTGGGCCTGGCCATCGGCACGGGGGCCACCTTCCTTGCGGCCTCCGGCGGGCACTACGCCCTGGTGGCCCTGGTGGTGCTCTTCGTCTTCGGCGTGCGGCTCTCCGGCGCGCCCAACGCATTCTTCATGGGCATCTGGACGGCGGCCTACCTGGTCGCGTTGCTGGACCTGGCGGGATACCCGGCCACCGCCGTCGCCCTTCCACGACTCCTGGACACCCTGCTGGCCGGGGTGCTGGCGGTGGCCGCGACGGTGGTGTGGCCCGCGTGGGAGCGCAGTTACCTGCCGGCCCGGATCGCCGGACTCCTGGCCTCTTACCGCGCGTACCTGGTCACCGTGGCGGATCCCGAGTCCGGCACAGCCGACTTCGACCGCGCCCGCAGCGCCGCACGGCTGGCGCGTTCCAACGCGCAGGCGTCCTTGCAACGCACGCAGGCCGAACCGGTGGCAGGGGAGCAAACCCTCGATGTGGGCGAGGGCGTCCTGGTACAGAGCCACCTGCTGGTCCAGGCCGCCATGGTGGTGGATGCAGCACGGCTGTCCATGCACGTTGACGGCCAGCCCGTGGAGGGCTTGTTAGCGAAGCTGGCACCCTTCGTGGATGACTACTCGGCCACCCTCACGGCCTGCGAGGCCGCCGTGCTCGCCGGGGCCGCGCCGCGCGGCGCCGTCAACATGCGCGATTCATATGCGCGCCTCAAGGAAGCCCTGGATGCGGCGCAGCCCGGTCCCGGGACGGTGCGGCCGGCAGTGTTGGAAGCCGCCGACAGGATCGCCAACGCGCTCGACACCATGGTGCACCTGCTGCGCGAACAGACCAAGGCGGCCGCCACGCGGGCCTGAGCCTTCCGGATCAGGCCCGTGCGGTTAGCGTCCGGAACGCCGCCAGGCGCCGGGCCCGGGCTTCGGGGCAAGGTTCAGTTGCGCACGGCGGGCCCAGTGTCGGGAGGTGGGCCGTTGCGGTTCCTCCTCCGGCACGCCTCCGAGCGAAAGCACGACGGCGGTCACGGCCGCCAGTTCCTCGGCGCTCGGATTGCCCTTGGTCACGGTCAGCAAGGGCTCGGTGATCGAGCTTGCCGAGACCGGGGAGTCAGCCTGCGGCTTTTTTTCGGCCGTCACAGCGGGATGTTCCCATGCTTCTTGGCGGGCAGGCTGGCACGCTTGTCGCGCAGCGCACGCAGGCCCTTGATGAGCTGGATCCGGGTGTCGGAGGGGGCAATCACGGCGTCAACGTAGCCAAGCTCGGCGGCCTGGTACGGGTTGAGCAGCTCTTCCTCGTAGTCGCGGACGATCTCGGCGCGGCGGGCCTCGACGTCGCCGCCGTCGGCCTCCACTGCGGCAAGGTCGCGGCGGTAGAGGATGTTGACGGCGCCCTGGGCGCCCATGACGCCGATCTGGGCGGTGGGCCAGGCCAGGTTCAGGTCGGCGCCGAGCTTCTTGGAGCCCATGACGATGTACGCTCCGCCATACGCCTTGCGGGTGATGACGGTCAGCTTCGGCACGGTGGCCTCGGCGTAGGCGTAGAGCAGCTTGGCGCCGCGGCGGATGATGCCCTGGAATTCCTGGTCCTTGCCGGGCAGGAAGCCGGGGACGTCCACGAGGGTGATGATGGGGACGTTGAATGCGTCGCAGTGGCGCACGAACCGGGCGGCCTTCTCGGACGCGGCAATGTCAAGGGTGCCGGCGAACTGCATGGGCTGGTTGGCCACGATGCCCACGGTGTGGCCCTCGATGCGGCCGTAGCCGATCATCACGTTGGGCGCGTAGAGGGCCTGCATCTCCAGGAAGTGGCCGTCGTCGATGATCTGCTCGATGACGCGGCGCATGTCGTAGGGGTGGTTGGCGGAATCCGGGATGAGCGCGTCCAGGGCGAGGTCGGCGTCGTCGAGCTCCAGCTCCTGGTCGAGCTCGGTGACGGGGGCCTCGGCCAGGTTGTTCGACGGCAGGAAGTCCAGGAGTTCGCGCACGAACTCGATCGCGTCGGCCTCATCCGTGGCCAAGTACGTGGACGTCCCGGTGGTGGTGTTGTGCTGGCGGGCGCCGCCCAGGGTTTCCATGTCCACGTCCTCGCCCGTGACGGTCTTGATGACGTCGGGGCCGGTGATGAACATGTGGGAGGTCTTGTCCACCATGACCACATAGTCGGTCAGGGCGGGGGAGTAGGCGGCGCCGCCGGCGCACGGGCCCATGATGAGGGAGATCTGCGGGACCACGCCGGAGGCATGGACGTTGTTGCGGAAGATGTCCGCGAACATGGCCAGCGAGGCCACGCCTTCCTGGATGCGGGCGCCGCCGCCGTCGTTGATGCCCACCACGGGGCAGCCGTTGCGCAGCGCGAATTCCTGGACCTTGACGATCTTCTCGCCGTTGACCTGGCTCAGCGAACCGCCGTAGACGCTGAAGTCCTGGCTGTAGAGGGCCACGAGGCGGCCGTCCACGGTGCCGTAACCGGAGACGACGCCGTCACCGAGCGGCTTCTTCTTCTCCATGCCGAAGGCGTGCGAGCGGTGCACGGCCAGGGCGTCGAACTCCACGAAGGAATCCGGGTCAACCAGCATTTCAATGCGTTCGCGAGCCGTGTTCTTGCCCTTTGCGTGCTGCTTCTCGACGGCGGCCTCACCCGAGGGAACTGCCGCCTGGGTCAAACGGTCACGGAAATCGGCAATTTTGCCTGCAGTTGTCGAAAGGTCGTGGCTCATCAGTACTCCGGCTCGGTAGGTGGCAGCTTGCATTGCCTTAAGTAGGAACTGCACAAAAGGGCAAACACTACTGACAGTCTAATAACCGATTTGGCCCATGACTGTGTAGAAACCCTACAAAGTCGGCGAGTCACAATCGCAGTTCCTCCACCGCGGTGCGGCCCGTCCGGCTATTTGGCTGCCACCGTGCCGCCATGTCGGTGGCGCCCGATAGGATTGATGGCATGAGCCGCACACTTCCCGCACTGGATACGCGGGCCCTCGAAGGGGCCCTGACGCACCCTCGCGGGCAGTTCCGGCGCGTGTCCGTGGTGGACGAAACCGGCTCCACCAATACCGACCTGGCCACGAGTGCCGCCGCCGATTCGGCCGGCTGGCCCGATCTGAGTGTTTTGGTGGCCAATTCCCAGATCGCCGGCAAGGGCAGGCTTGACCGGGTGTGGGAGGTTCCCGCCGGCACCTCGATGATTTCGTCCGTGTTGTTGCGCCCCACCGACCCTTCCGTGCACCCGGGCGCCCCCGCCTTTGCGCCCACCGGCTACGGCTGGCTGTCCGTGCTGGCCGGCATTGCCCTGTGCCAGGCTGTCCGCGCCGAAACAGGCGCCCCCGCGCTGCTGAAATGGCCCAACGACGTGCTCCTGAACGGCCGCAAGCTGGCCGGCATCCTGGCCCAGCTGGTTGCTCCGCCGCCGGCCGGCGTCACTTCCGGCGTGTCTGCGGGCGGTGTCCGAGGTGCGGCCGACGGCGCGGGGCCGGGTCCCGCCGTCGTCGTCGGGGCCGGGGTGAACATCAGCCAGCAACGTGAGCAACTGCCCGTGGACCGGGCCACCTCGCTGGAGCTGGAGATTGATTCGGCAGTGGACAGGAACGAGCTGCTGCCGGCCTACCTGAACCGCTTTGCCGGCCTGTACCGGGACTTTGTGGCGGTGGGTGGTGATGCCCTGCGCCCGCTCAGCGGCGGCGAGTCCGTCCACGCCCTGGCTTCCGGGCTCATGCTCACCCTGGGAACGCAGGTGCGCGCCGAACTTCCCGGCGGCCAAATGCTCCATGGTACCGCCGTGCGGCTGGGCCCGGGCGGAGAGCTGGAAATCCGGGACGGTGACGGTGCCATGCACACGGTCAGTGCCGGCGACGTGGTGCATTTGCGCCGGACGGGTTCCGACGGTGTGGGTTATGCGTAAGTGGCTGGCCGACGGCGAACAGGTGCTGGTGCAGGTCCGTCCGCACGCGCGAATCCTGGTGGTTCCGGTGGCTGTGGGACTCCTGCTGGTCATGGGGACGTCGGCGGCGCTGGCAAAATTGCAGCCCGCTGAGTACTCCCAGTGGGCACCGGACGCCCTGGAGCTTCGCGAACCCGCAATCGTGCTGCTGCTGACGGCGGTGCTGTTGGTGGAGATTGCGTACCCGCTGCGGCGGGTGGTCCGTTGGGCCAACACGCGGTATATCCTCACCAGCGAGCGGGTGGTGATCCGCCGGGGCAACCTGCGCCGCCGCCAGGAGGACTGCGTCCTGGCACGGGTGCAAAGCGTTGACATGCACCAAAAACTGCGGCAACGCATGGTCGGTGCCGGCGAACTGGACTTCCACATGACCAGCGGCGGGGTGCGGACCGTGCACGATGTGCCGCATATCCAGGCGTTTCGCAACGAGACCCACGCGGCATGGATGAAATTGTTTCGAGCGTCTTTCCAGCAAGCACCCGGCTCCGGGTACTACGCTGAGGACGTTGGCGCTGATGAGGATGAATTGATTGGAAAGGAACTGCGGAAGCTTGGAAGAGACCATTGATTCACCCGAGCCGCTGCTCCAACCCGCCTCGCGGAGCCAGACAAAAGCATTGGAAACACAGCTGTTGGGCGGCGAACGCACGCTCAAACGCCGTGATGTAGCCGCCGGAGCCGGTGTTTCCCTGCTGTCTGCACGCAAAATTTGGCGCGCCATGGGGTTCCCCAACCTGGGGGACGACGACGTCGCCTTCACCCAGCGCGACCAGGAGGCCCTCAACATTGTGGTCACCATGGTCCGGGAAGGGCTGCTGACGGAGGAGACCGCCATCTCCGTCACCCGCTCGATCGGGCAAATGACCGACCGCATGGCCGTCTGGCAGATCGAGGCGCTCGTTGAGGACCTTGTGGCCGAACACGGCGTCAGCGATGCCGAGGCGCGCCGGGCCGTGGTGTCCGAGCTGCCCAACCTCATTGCCCCACTGGAGGAATTGCTGGTCTACTCTTACCGGCGCCAACTCAACGCCGGCATCCAGCGACTGGCTGTTCGCGCCCAGGAAGGGCTCGCCTCCAGCGAACTGGGCCGTGACGGCGACGAGGACGACACCCCGTTGCCGCTGGCACGCGCCGTGGGCTTTGCCGATCTGGTCAGCTACACCTCCCTGTCGCGGCGCATGAACGAAAAAACGTTGGCCAAGCTGGTGCAGCGCTTTGAAAACATCTGCGCCGAGATCATCAGCGTTGGCGGCGGCCGCCTCGTCAAGACCATTGGCGACGAAGTGCTGTTCAACTGTGAAACGCCCGTTGCCGGCGCCCAGATTTCGCTGGCCCTGGCCGAGGCCATGGAGGCCGACGACTTCCTGCCCGAGGCCCGCGTGGCCATGGTGTGGGGTCGTGTGCTGTCCCGCCTCGGCGATATCTACGGGCCCACCGTGAACCTCGCGGCACGCCTGACGTCGCTGGCCGAACCCGGCACCGTGTTGATCGACTCCGTCACCGCGGCCGCCCTGGCCGACGACGACCGGTTCATCCTCACGGAACTGCCGATGGAGCATGTGCGCGGCTTTGGCGAAATTTCCCCTGTGCTGCTCCAGCGCGGTCGCGGCAAGGGCCTCGTCGTCGACTGACAGCTACCTCCCGGATCTCGACAAGCTCGATCACCGATGGTCGAGCCTGTCGAGACCAGAGCGGCAGTCTCGGATCCCGACAGGGTCGATCACCCGACGTCAGGCCTTGGCCAGGCCGTGGTGGTAGGTGTTGCGGCGTTCCCGGCGCAACGGGTCGAGGCTGAACTGCGGGGTGAATAGTGGGACGCCCTGGTCCAGCCTCACCGTCCATGCACCTTGGTGGACGAGGTGGTGGTGCAGGCAGCAAAGTAGTGCGCCGTTGCTGATATTGGTTTCCCCGCCGTCCTTCCACGGGATGATGTGGTGCGCCTCGGTCCAATAGGCGGGCGCCGTGCAGTCGGGGAAGGTGCAGCCCATGTCGCGGGCGATGAGGATCTTCCGTTGCGCCGCGGTGAAGAGCCGTTGGGTGCGCCCGACGTTGAGGATGTCGCTGCCGTCGCCCAAAATAATCCGGGTCACGTCGGCGTCGCACAGCGCCTCCTCGAATGCGGCCAACTGTTGGGGCCCGCAGTAGGGGGCCAGGGCGATGCCCAAACTCTCGCCGGCGGCGTTCTTCCGATCGAGCTCGGCCTGCGTGGTGCTGATGAACAGCTGGGCCTTGGCTCCGCCATTCATGGGGAGCTTGCCGGTGCGCGCAGCCAGCCCAAGGCAGTCGATGAGCCCGTCCAACAACTTTTGGCCGTGGGTTCGGCGGTCCTGCACTGCAGGGTCAGTGGAGCGTGGATCGATGGGGTCCAGTCCGGGCAGGTCTTCGCCACTTCCGGGTTCGGGCACCGGGATGCCGTTGACCAGGTGCGGCCAGGGCGGCGGCTGATCGGGTGTGGAGTCGACTGCCGGTTCGTGGGGTCCGGAATCGCTTCCCGGGTCCTCCGGTTCGCATTCACCCCTTGGCTCCTCCGGGATTCTTCGCGCCCATTCGGGAATCGGGCCTTGGGGCGGTGGCCACTGCGACTCCGCTGCCGCCCGGCCCGCCGCTTCCGGCCCCGCCGAGAAGATCCCGGCGCCTGCAAGGCGGACGAAGTCGGTGATATCCATTTGTCCGGGCATCGCTGCGTCACCGGGCATGGCAGTGCGGTGGTTCCTGGCGTCGCCGGGCAGGAGGGCGTCCTCTGGCACACCCGTACCGCCGGAATCACAGTCTGTAGCGCAGTCGGGATCGGCGTCGGGGGTGATGTCCTTGAAGTCGGTGTGGTTGGCCGGATTGGTGGACGAGCCGATGAATGCCATGGTGGTTTCGTATTGTGCAACGGTCATGTGGCCGTCAAAGTGAACCATTCCGCGGCGCGCGTGATGGAAGAAGATTCCCTGCTTGGCCAGGAGTTCACCTTCGGTGGGCCGCTGACCGTCGGGGTCCAGCAGGTTCACGGCCCGCAGTCCAACTCGCCGCAGGAAGTCCGGCGGCTCGTTTGTGGCGTAGACGGTGAGGGTTTCCTCCAATTCCCGGACCTTGTCCTCGGGGATGCGCCCGGCATCCGCAAGGTGGGAGGCTTCGTCCGTAAAGGCGGAAATGATCAGTGCCTGTTCGCTGGACACGTCCCCGGCAAAGAACGCCGCCCCCAATGCCGGCTGGGCGGGCGGCGTGGTGACGGCGGTGAGAAAGTTGGTCGAGGGCAGGAAATGTTCGGCCAGGCGAAGCCGGCGATTGGCCTCGGCCTTGCTGAGGTTGAGCGACACAGTCAGCAATTCCGCCGGATTCTTGACGCCGGCCTGCTCAAACCGCCCGGCTAGGGCGCGGTCCGCGAGTTCGCCGGCTGCCTGGACTTGCATCCCCACAAGGAAACGGCCCAAATGTTCGAGGTTTTGGGCCCAGTCGACCACCGACGCATCGCTGAGGGAGCCGAGATCAAGCCCAAAAGGGGTACCCAGTGTCGAATACTGGCAATCGGCCTCGTCGGAGCCGGGCGTATGAGCGGGCGTTGGAACAGCGGCCCGGGACAGCGCGGCGGCGAGGGCCAACACCTGGTGAACATGGCCACCAAGGTCCCTTTTGCCGTCCGTGGAGCCGGGATGTCCCGGCGTCCTTGCCGTTGCTTCCATGTACTCAATTTTACTCCGATTCGACCGAATTTTCGAGTAAGAATCGAAACTGTGGATAACTATTAGAACTAATCTCGAAGATGTGGAGGAATCAATGAACATGCACCCGGCGATACCCTTGATACCGTCACCACGGCACGGTTTGGCCGTCCACCAGCCGTCCATCCCCGAACGGAGCGCCATGATTGAGCTGCTGATCATCAACGACTGTCCCAACTCGGCGCCCGCAAAGGACTTGTTCCTCCGCGCCCTGGCCCTGGAAGGTTTGGACCCCCGGAGCCTGGCCGTCAAGGTCATCGAGAACGACGACGACGCTGCCGCCGCCGACTTCCACGGCTCGCCCAGCTTCGTGATGGACGGGCAGGACCTCTTTCCGGCAACCGGCGAACCGGCAGTGTCCTGCCGGGTCTACGCCACCGAAACCGGCCTTGCCGGTTTGCCGGAGCTCGACGTCCTGCGCAGGGCAATCCGCGCAGCCTGACCGTGCCCTTTCGCCAAAGCTGGTTGTCCCACGCAATCAGGTACACCTAGACGGTTGCCTCTCATTGGAACGGGTCGCCTCCCATATGCTGAGTCGCAAATGAGATCTTGTCGTAGCCTGAACGCATGCTGCCCGAAATGCTTGACTACATGTCTACCCGGGAATTGTCCATGTCCATCTGGACGTTGATCCTTCTCCTCGTCTTGCTTCTGTGGCCCGCAACGAGGGCATCCATCAAGGACGCAGTTCGGTCCATGTTGCATTGGAAAGTCTCTCTCTCGTTCGCCCTCTACACGACGTATCTGGCCAGCGCGGTGTGGCTTATGTGGTCTCTTCACCTTTGGGATCAAGAGCTGCTTGGAGGGACTGTCATTTGGCTACTAGGCAGTGGGTTCATCTTGCTTGGGAACGCCGTTACCGAGGCTCCGAAGCAACACCACTTTTTCAAGGGGGCCGTCCTCGACTCGCTCAGAGTCGTAGCCGTCGTTGAATTCGCCGTCGCAGCTCGACCATTCGCTATTGGCACTGAACTTTGGCTGGTTCCAGCATTGGCCGTGCTCACAGTCTTCTGGGCGGTGTCAACGACTGCTGATAATGCGTCCGGCGGATCGAAGTTTTGGGTAGTAATCGCGGCCATGGTGGGCCTAACTCTTATCGTGTTAAGCGTTAGGGACCTGATACTCCATCCGGCCAACGATGTATTCGACGACGTAAGGGCATTCTTTCTTCCCATTCTCTTGGGCCTTGCCGCGATACCAGCGGCATTTATTGCCGCCGTCATTGGGGCCTACGAACTCTTCGCCACAAGGCTAAGTCGGTATCCAACTGGACATTCCCTACCACCAAAGGTGGTACTGGGCCTGGTCGCATCCTTGAACTGGGATCTATTCGCTATTGATCGATTCCCAGGGCAATGCGGATACGCTGCTGCGCGATTGGGGACCTTTGCTGACGCGCGGTCGCTGGTGGCGCAATACCGTAATGACGAGCGCGCTCGCGAAGATCGACGTGCCGCAGCGAAAAGAAGACTGGAAGAGTTGGCTGACGTTCAAGGCACAGATGAATCCGGAAGGCAGTTGGACCGCCGAGAGTTCGAAGAAACGAAGCGGGCCCTCGAGTGGTTGCAAATCTGCTTGACGAGTCGTCATCACAACACCGGCAGATTTCAAGCGGACATTCTTGAAGTGATGGGTAGCTTCCAAACCCAGGGGCTCCCAGATCCGCATGGGATTTGTGTGCGCGTTCGAAAGGACGGACAAGCTTGGTTCGGATATCGAGAAACACCATCCGGATACTACTTTGGTATCGGCGCGAACGGCGCCGGCCCAAGTCAGTGGGTCTACAGTATGGAAGTCCCTCCGGCGGGCTACCCTAGTTCAAGATCCCAGGGTTGGACGAACTCGCTTGTTGCAGATACCCCACTGGAATGGCTCCCGGAAACGATGGACTAGACCAATGAGATCGCCTCGATCCAAATCGCAAGCTAAAGGGAAGCCCCCCAGCTCCGAGATCATCGCAAGGCATGGAACGTCGCAGCCCATTGAAAACGCATACACAAGACTATCCTCGAATCTCGGCGGTTGTATCTGGCCTTCTGAACCGACCAGGTGAAACGGCAAGACGTAGATAGGACGGGTGGATTCGCGCCAATGGCTGCGCAATATGTATAGCGTGTTACGAATGCCCGGAAACCCCGGCATAATCAGTCTGCATCACGAGCCATCTTCACCAGCCAAAATCACCAGTCGATCAACGTGAAATCGGCCAGGAGCCTGGCCCCACGCCCCGGATTGACGCTGGCAACCCAGGCAATCCGGCCCCGGAGCTGCGCGCGGAAGTCCGGGTGCCCATCCCGGTTTTGACCGTCGGGTCCGTGGACCACGCAGTTGTGCAGCACCGCCTTGAGCCGGTCGAAGTCCCGCCGCGAAACATTCGTGTGCCGGTTCACCACGACGCCCGTCACGGACTGGCGTACGCCGGCCTTGTGGACCCGCGTCTTTGTCGCGTTCAAGGTGTGGCCCTCGTCGGCAACAATCCGCGCCGCGCCCTTGAGGAACGCATCGGCGCGGCGGGCCAGGACAGGACCACCGCTGAAGGCGAGGTCGTCGGCGTAACGGGTGTAGACGGCATCGAACCCGCCGGCCCAGCCCTGCAACCTCGAATCAAGCCGTCGCAGCGTCAGGTTGGCCAGCGCAGGGGAGGTGGGTGCACCCTGTGGAAGATGGGCCTTGCGCAGCGCCTGGCGCAAGGCAAAACGATCCTCCGCGCTGCCGCCGGGCGGCATCTCGGCGATGACGCCCACGGGAACGGCGTGCGTGCACAAGCCCGTCAGCCGGTGCGCCACACTTTCCGGGTAGCCGGCCGCCCGCAACACCCCGTACACCTTGCCCGGGGTGACGTGCGCAAAGAATGCCGCCAGGTCAAGGTTGATGACCACGTCCCGTCCCGTGTGCCGGGCCGCACCGCTCACGGCGCTGCGGCCGGGCACAAATCCGTGGGCTGAAGCGTGCAGGGGTATTCCCGCCAGCAACTCACGCAGCACGGTGCGCTGGACGGCCCGCAGCCGGGGGTGCGGGATCTCCAGCAGCCGCGGCACCCGTCCCTGCCGGGTCCGCCACTGGTAGCGGTAGTGCTGCAGCCGGGGATTTCCGGTGGTCCGGTTCCAATGTTTGGGATCGGCAAACCATTCCAGCCGGCCGGCGTCCACGCCCAGGATCGCGGCCAATTCCGCCAGGGTGTCCAGCCGCGGGACCCCGGCAGGCACCCCGGCAGCCTCGCCCATTCCGGCCGGAGGCACGGCATACCGGGCGATCCTGATCGGCTTGCACTGCAGATCGGCCTTCGCCACCGCCTCGGCGAATGGAGCGCTGCCAAGCACGACGGCGGTCAGCTCACGCGGGGCGTCCGCCGGGGGACGGCGGTAGCTGGCCAGGACGTGGCCGGCCAGCGGACCCAGCCACCGGCGTCGAGCACCCAGGACGGTGGCGCCGGCCTCGACAAGGTCCGGCTTGGACCAGCTTTCGGCGGCGAGGAAGGCATGGGCCAGGGCCGTTGCAACGGTTTTGGGGGAGGGGCGCGGGGTGCGGCCCAGCACGGCCGACGCCGGAGTGGGGCCAGGTGTGGAGTCAGCCAGGGGGCCAGGCCGTGTGGAGTCGGGAGTGTGTTTCATGGGGTGCGGCGGCTTCCGGATGACCCGTCAGTCTGTGCGGCCGCCCTGCTGCGCGGAGCGCTGCGAGGCGGCTGCGGTGCTTGCAGGAGGTCGTTCTTCGTCCCCCGGGGTATCCCCGGAGAGGGCAGGGCACGCAAATGCCCACCCACCTCATCCGGAATCCGTCGCATGCTGCCAGCGTAGCGGACGGGGGTGGCCGGTGGTCCATAGGAAACGCCAAGGTGGGCGGCGTACTGTGGATGTCTAATAGTGCCCGGCCTGCCGGACCGGTGCGCACAATGGTATTCAAGGCAGGTGGCATGGATGGCGGATAACCGCCAAGGACAGCTCGGATCGACAACGCGGGACCGCCGGGGATCGCGGCGTCGAACGGCGGCGTTGGCGGCGGGCCTGCTGGCCATGGCCGCCGCGCTGCTGCTGGCGCTGTCCGGCTGCCAGGGAGTAGCCGCGGCACAGCCCCCCGCTTTGGCGAAGGCGCCCGCGGCCCCGCACAAGGTGGTGGTGATCGGCGATTCCCTCAGCACCGGATTCGGCACCACGGCCCAGGACGCCTGGCCCAACCTGATCAACACGGACCCCGTCGACATCGACGACCAGTTGCAACTCTTCAACGCCTCCACCAACGGCAGCGGCTACGTCTCAATCGGCACCGGCAATTCCACCTTTGGATCGCAGGTGAAGGACGCCGTCACTTCCGACACCCAGCTGGTGTTGTTCTTCGGTTCGGAAAACGACATGGGCCAGGCGCCCGCCGCGATTGGCGCGGCCGCGTCCGCCGCCTTTGCCGAGGCCAAGGCCAAATCCCCGCAGGCCGTCATGCTGGTGGTGGGGCCGCCGTCGTACACGGACCAGCCGGAATCGGACCGCCTGGCCGTCCGTGACGAAGTGCAGGACGCGGCCGTGGCCGTGGGTGCCATGTTTGTGGATCCCATTGCGCAGGGCTGGATCATGGGGCACGTCGATGACCTGATCGGTCCCGACGGCGACCATCCCTCCGTGGCCGGCCAGCACTACATCAAGGCGCAGATGGAGAAACTCATCAAGGAGGCCCTCAGCCAGCCGGCCGTGCTGCCCGCCGTCACGAAGGCTCCCACGGCTCCCGCAACGGCCCCCGCCGTGGTGAAATAATCCATGGCCACCCAACGAACCGACGCCGGAGCCGAGCCGGTCCCTTCACGGCACAATATTGCCGTGGCCGGCCATGTGCGGACGTTTTTCGTGGTCGACGGCGGCCCGGCGGCTCCGGCGCCGTCGGCGGTGTTGATCTTTTTGCATGGTTCACACCAATCCGGCCGGTCGCTGCGCACGTTCACGGGCGGCAGTTTTGACGCCATGGCGTCCGGCGGGCACGTCGCCGTCGTCTATCCGGACGGCCTGCGGCGACGCTGGAACCATGCCGGCTCGGGCGTGCGCGTGGTGGACGACGTCGCCTTCATGGTGGCGCTCTCGGACCATTTCCGGGCGCTGCACGGGCCCATTCCCATTGTCATCGCCGGGTACTCCAACGGCGGCCAGCTGGTGATCCGGCTGATCCACGAGGTTCCCGAGATGTTCGACGGCGCAGCGATCCTCAGTGCCACGCTGCCCCTTCCCGGGGGCCTCGATTTTGCGGACCGGCACCAGCCGTTTCC
Source organism: Arthrobacter sp. ERGS1:01 (assembly GCF_001281315.1). NCBI lineage: Bacteria > Bacillati > Actinomycetota > Actinomycetes > Micrococcales > Micrococcaceae > Arthrobacter > Arthrobacter sp. ERGS1:01. Next base: position 567,366 of record NZ_CP012479.1, read on the forward strand.
CGTGCTGCTCATGCACGGCACCCGTGACACGGTGGTGCCGTATCGCGGCGAAACCCAGTGGTGGGGCCTGCTGGGTGGTCCGCGCGGCCCGTCTGCGCCGGAAACCGCGCAGTACTTCGCGGAGCGCAACGGCATCACGGTGGCGCCCGTGCACGATGCGCTGCCGCACCGCCGGGGCGGCAGGTGGACCCGGGTGGAGCGCACCCGTTACGACCAGGACGGGCATCCGCCGGTCCTGCTGTACACCGTGCACGGCGGCGGACACGTGGTGCCGCACCCCGCCACCCGCCCTTTGACGGTGTTGGGCAGGAACACCCGGGACATCAGCGCCGCGGACGCCGTGGCGGAGTTCTTCCCCGTACTGCGCCCCTGAACTGCGGCGCTGCCTCACCGATCCCGGTCGCTTCATAATCCCGCACTCCCGGATTAGGATCAGCCCATTGGGCCAAAACTTGAGGGGGCACTTGCCGTGTTTGAGAACCTGAGGAGGATCGTTGGCGACCTCGTGGAAAACGCCGCGCACGCCACCCTGCCGGGCTTGGGCACGGTGCCGTTCGAGGCCGCCGGCCGCCCATTCGACACCATCCCGCTGCAGGTCATCAGTGACTACACCGGCTTGGAAGTGGCGAAGGTGGAACCCCTGCACCGTTTTGCTGCGGGTCCGGCCACCGGCCCGGCTGCCGGACTGGCCAACGGGATGGCCAATAAGATGGCGGCATTGTTCGCGGAGGGCCAGGAACGGCTTGCCGCCGCTGCCCGGGAGGACAACGCCGATCCAGAACTTGCCGAAAGGGCGGCCCGCGGTGCGCAATTGCGGCCGGTCGTGGACGCGGCCATGGCCGAAACCCTGCCCGGCTCCTGGGCCATTACGCTCGCTAACGGCAAGCAGGCCACGGTGCGGATCTTTCCCTTGGGGGATTCCGAGGCGGGGTTTGAGACGCTGAAATCCAAGGAAAAGTTCCAGCGCACCCAAAGAGGGGCCCGTCAGGAGCACGACAACGTGTTTGACCAGCACGTCCGCCAACTCATGGCGGCTCCCTACAAGAGCTACTACGACTTCACGCGGCTGTGTGCGCGCGGACTTTCCCATGACGCCGTCGCCACGGGACGCTTCGGCAAGGCCCACGACAACGAATCCCTGGCGGCTCTGGCAGCCCTCGCACTGTGCTCGCTGGAGGGCAACCCGCCAACCACCGCCATCAGCTGACGGTGAGGGCCGCCCCGACCACCCCTGCCGTGTTTGCCAAAAGTGCGGGCACCACGGGCGTGCGCAGCGATAGGTGCGGCAGGAACTCGCCGTGCCGGACGGAAATGCCGCCGCCCAGGATCATCAAGTCCGGCGAAAACAGGAACTCCACATGGGCCAGGTACTCCTGGAGCCTTTCGGCGTAGGCGGCCCAGTCCAGCCCGTCCCGTTCACGGGCGACGGCGGATGCCTTCCTTTCCGCCTTTGTCCCGCCCAGCTCCAAGTGCCCCAGCTCAAAGTTGGGCACCAGCTTGCCGTCCGCCACGAGGGCGGATCCGATGCCCGTGCCCAGGGTCAGCACCATGATCACCCCGCCGGTTCCGTGTCCGGCGCCGTGGGCGGCCTCGGCCAGGCCGGCGGCGTCGGCGTCGTTGCTCACCCGCACCGGGCAGCCGAGGCGGTCGCTCAGGAACGCGTTGACGTCGAGCCCCATCCAGTCGGCACTGATGTTGGCGGCGGACAAGGCGACGCCATTGCGGATCACCGACGGAAACGCCACGCCCACGGGCAATCCCGAATCCGCCGGGTCAAGCTCGGGCCGTTCTAGCAGCACCTGCGCCACCACGTCGGACAGGGCATCCGCCACGGCTACAGGTGTGGCCGGCTGCGGGGTGGGGACCTGCCGGACCGGGCCCAGCACCGTGCCGTCGGCCGTGTCCACCACGCCGTACTTGATGGCGGTGCCGCCCACATCGATCCCGAGCCGCAACGACGTGGTGGGGCTGGCGAGCGGCCGGGTGCGCATGGCGGTGATGGTCACTGGTGGAGTCCTCTTCTGTTGAGTGGCAAATAGTTTTGAGGGGACGCACCCCAAAGGGGACACACCCCAGAAGGATGCATCCCCTCAAGAGGCGGCGGGGCTGGTGTTTCCGTAGGCCGCGTAAAGGAGACTGTGAGGCCGCCCGCGGCCGTCAGTCGGATAGCGGCCGAGGAAATGCCGGCACCACCGCCGGGGTGATGTGTCTCCTCAACGTCGGGGCGGGTTGGGAAGACACATCACCGGATTAGACGAGCCAGGCGGTTGCGGCTGCGGGGAGCTTGCCGTCAACGAGCGGCACGCTGCTGAGGGCAACGGTGCCGGCGGGCAGTTCCACGGCGGTTGCGCCGAAGTTGGTCACCACGTTCCAGCCGTCGGGGCGGGCAAAGTGGAGTACGTCCGGGTTGGCGTTCTCCACCCAGTCCAGCTGCTCGGCACCCTGCAGGTGGCGGCGCAGCTCGAGGGCCTTGCGATAAAGGTTCAGCGTGGAATCCGCCGCGGTGTCCTGGACGGAGACGGCGGCGTCGGCGAACCAGGCCGGCTGGGGAAGGTGCGCGGTGGCCTCGCCGAAACCGAAGGACGTGTCCGTGGCGGTCCAGGGCAGGGGCACGCGGCAGCCGTCGCGGCCCACTTCGATGCCCTTGTTGCGGAAGAAGGCCGGGTCCTGGCGGTCGGCGTCGGCAATCTGGGCCACCTCGTGCAGGCCCAGCTCCTCGCCCTGGTACAGGTAGGCGGAGCCCGGCAGGCCCAGCATGAACAAGGTGGCGGCGCGGGCGCGGCGCAGGCCAAGCTCGCGGTCCAGTGCGGATTCGTCGCCGCCGGCCAACAGCCAGGCCTTGCCGTCCTGGGTCTTCCCATCCTCAGCGTTGTCGGCGGCGGCCAGCGCGGGCAGGCCGTAGCGGGTGGCGTGCCGGACGACGTCGTGGTTGGAGAACACCCAGGTTGAGGATGCGCCGGTGGCGTTGGCCTCGGCCAGGTTCTTGGTGACGATGGAGGCGAAGGAGGCGGCCTCGAAGTCGGCCATGAGCAGGTCGAAGTTGAACGCCTGGCCCAGGCTGGTCGGGGAGGCATAGCGGGCGCGGCGGGACTGGTCCACCCAGGCCTCGGCGACGGCGGTGCGCGGCGGCGTGTACTCGTTGAACAGGGCGCGCCATTCGGCGTAGATCTCGTGGACCTGATCGCGGTCCCACAGCGGGTTGGAGCCGTTGTGCAGCTTCTCCAGGCGCTGAAGTCCAGCCTTGTTTGGCAGCGGCTCGGAGAGGTCCTTGGACAGTGCGTGGGCCACGTCGATGCGGAAGCCGTCCACGCCGCGGTCGGACCAGAAGCGCAGGGTCTTCAGGAAATCGTCGCGGATTTCGCGGTTGTCCCAGTTGAAGTCGGGCTGCTCGGAGGCGAACAGGTGCAGGTACCACTGGCCATCGGCGACCTGGGTCCAGGCCGGGCCGCCAAAGATGGAGCCCCAGTCCGACGGCGGGAGCTCGCCGTTCTCGCCCGTGCCGTCGCGGAAGATGTAGCGGGCGCGGGCGGCCGAACCCTTTTCGGCGGCCAGTGCCTCCTGGAACCAGGCGTGCTGATCCGAGGAGTGGTTCGGGACGATGTCGACGATGATCTTCAGGCCGGCAGCGTGCAGGGCGGCGGCCATTTCATCGAAGTCGGCCAGGGTGCCCAGCTTGGGGTCCACGTTGCGGTAGTCGGCGACGTCGTAGCCGCCGTCGGCCAGTTCGGACGGGTAGAACGGGCTCAGCCAGACGGCGTCCAGGCCCAGTTCCCTCAGGTACGGCACCTTGGCCGTGATGCCCTTGATGTCGCCGAGGCCGTCGTTGTTGGCGTCGTTGAAGCTGCGCGGGTAGATCTGGTAGACGGCCGCCTGGCGCCACCAGTTTGCGTCGGTGCCGGCGCCGTCCAGGGTCAGGACTGCGGTGGGGGATTCGGTCATGGTGTCATTCCTTAGCTGTTGAAAGGCTGGTTTCTTGGTTGTTTTGAAGAGTGGGGTTACTTGACGGCGCCGCGCATCACGCCGGACATGATCCAGCGCTGCGCGAACAGGTAGACCACCAGCGTGGGCGCCAGGGCCATGAGGTAGGAGGCAAAGGCGAGCGGGTAGTTGGTGTTGAACTGGCCCTGGAACAGTTGCTGTACCACGGGCAGGGTTTGCAGGGCGGGGTCGGCGATGAGCATCTGCGGCAGCAGGAAGTCGTTCCACGAACCCAGGAAGGCGAAGATGCCCACGGTGGCGCTCATGGGTGCCAGCAGCGGGAAGATGACCTTCCGGAACGTCTGCCACGTGCTGGCGCCGTCGAGCCGGGCGGCCTCTTCAAGTTCGATCGGGATGGAGCGCAGGAACGCGATGAACAGCAGCGAGTTGAAGGAGATGCCGCCCACGATGTGGATCAGGGCCACGCCCATCGGGTTGTCCAGGCCCAGGATGGCGGTTTGCTTGATCAGCGGCAGGATCACCACCGGGAACGGCACGAACATTGCCGAGAGCAGGTAGATGTAGGAAAGCCGGAAGAACCTCCGCTCCCAGTTGCGCACAATCGCGTAGGCCACCATGGAACTGGCCGCCAGCGATCCCAGGACCGTGATGACCGTGATGACGGCCGTGGACAGGAATGCCGCAGGGTAGTTGGTCAGCACGAACGCCTGGGCGAAGTTCCCCCACTGCGGGTTGGCCGGCCACGCGAATCCGGTGCCGGAGACGGCTTGTTCGGGGGATTTCAGGGCCATGCTGATGGTGAAGTACAGCGGGACAAGGATGGTCAGCGACGCCGTCAGCATCAACGCCGTCATCCACCAGTTGATCTTGTAGCCCTCGCGGTTGGCGCGGCGGGTGCGCACCGCGGGGGAGGGGCGGGGCGTGTCGAGGGGTGCGGGGCCCTGGGTTTCCGGGCGTGTGCCGGTCATTGCTGTGGTCATTAGAGTGAAACCTCCCGGCGGCGCAGAATCTGCAGCTGCAGCAGCGAAATGATGAGCGTGATGATGAAGAAGATGATGGCGTTGGCCATCTGGTAGGAGTAGTCGCCGCCGGCAAAGCCGGAGAAGATGCGCATGGCCACGGACTGCGTGGCCGTGCCGGGTCCGCCGCCGGTCAAGGCCACGATGACCTCGTAGGTGCCCAGGTAGCCCTTGAAGCCGAGGATGATGTTGATGACCACGTAGCCGGCGATCAGCGGCAGCGAAATGCTGCGCAGCGATCGCCAGGCACCGGCCCCGTCCAGGGATGCGGCCTCGTAGACGTCGGCGGAGATGCTTTGCAGCCCGGCAAGGTAGATGATGGTGGCGCCCGGGGCAGCCTGCCACACCGTGACGAAGACGATGGCCAGCCACGCCCAGTGTTCGTTGGCCAGGATGCTCGTGGCCAGGGGTGCGATGCCGAGGTTGCCGGCAATCGTGGGCAGCGTGTTGGAGAACAGGTAGTTGAAGACGTAGGCGATGATCAGCCCGGACAGCACCATGGGGATGAAGTACACGCCGCGGATGCCGGTCTTCCACTTGATCTTCGAGTTCAGACCCAGGGCCAGCAGCAGGGCCACCACGTTCACCACCAGGGTTGCCACGATGGCGAAGAAGAACGTGAACAGGTAGGACTGCAGGATTTCCGGATCCGTGAAGATGTTCAGGTAGTTGCGCAGCCCGATGAGCTTCCAGTCACCGTAACCGGCGTAGTTGGTGAAGCTGAAGAAGCCGCCAATCAGGGCCGGAATGGTGCTGAACAGGGCAAAGAGGACGAGGACCGGGATGATCATCCAGTAGTAGGTGGGATCAACCTTGGGGCGCTTGCGAACGGGCGCGGCGGGGGTTGGCGTTGTTCCGGCGGGCCGGGTGGGGGCCGGGGATTCGACGTCGGCGGGTGCAGTCATGGCGGACTCCTTGGGATCTAGGCGTTGCGCGCGGCAACGCGGTGCCAGGCGTCGTCGAGGGTGGTCAGGAATGCGCCGGCGTCACGGTTCAGGGCCAGCGTCTGGAAGTAGTTGTTGTACGTGATGGCTGGCGGGAAGTAGTTGGTGGCGTTGAGGTAGTACCGGCCGTCGGCGATGAGCGGCTGCAGGCCCGCGATCTGCGGGTTCACCGCCACTTTGGAATCCTTCAGCGGCGAGAACGCGGAGAACTTGCTGTTGTAGGCGTTGACCACGGCGGGTTCCATGAGGAAGCTGACGAACCGCTTGGCCTCCGCCATCCGCGGGGTGGAGCGGGCAATGGAGAAGGTCATGTCCAGCGTGACCTGGGCCTGCGTGTCCGCCGGGCTTTCCGTGCCGGGCAGGGCGAAGGTGCCCAACTGCATTTTGGGGTTGCTGGTCATCAGCTCGGACAACGCCCACGGCCCCTGCAGGTACATGGCGGCCGCACCCTTGGCGAATGCCGCGTTGCCGTCCGTGTAACCGCGGCTGCCGGCGTCCTTTTGCATGAAGGAGAACAGGGTGAGGGTCTTGGCCGTCGCGTCCCCGAAGTCCTTGCTGAAGGACACCGTGGGGCCGGCCTTCAAGTCCGCAGAGGTCTTGGGCATCCTGGCAAAGAAGTCGGCGAGGTTCACGCTGCTGCCGGCCGCGTAGCCAAAAGGCTGTCCCAGCGTCCAGGAGTCCTTGAACGTGCCGTAGATGGGGGTCACCCCGGCCGCCTTGAACGTCTTGCAGGCCGCCACGAATGCGCTCCACGTGGTCGGGACGGCCACCCCGTGCTTGGCAAACAGCTCCTTGTTGTAGATGACGCCGGCCGCGGCCAGCGAGAACGGCAGGGCGCTGAGCTCACCCTCCCTGTACCGGCCAAAGGAGTTGATCAGCTCAAGGGCCTTGGGATCGGCGTTGGCGGCCGCGGGGAGGTCGGAAAGGTCGGCAAAAATGCCCTTGTCCGTGAAGTCCGCGGTGGTCACCGAGTAGGCGTTGGTCACGACGTCGGCCGGGTTGTCACGGATCAGCCCCGGCACCCAGTTGCCGCCGTTGAAGTCCTGGACCACGCGGATGTCGGGGTTCTTCGCCTCGAACGCCTTGATCAGGCCGTTGAAGTACTCCACCACCTCGGGCTTGCCCTGCTGGAGGCGGATGGTGGTGACGGCGCCGGCTTTTGCGGGGGAGCAGCCTTGCAGGGCCAGTCCGGCAGCCGCCGCCCCGGCCAGTGCGAGCACGTTGCGGCGGCTCAGGCCCGGGACGCTCACGACGCCGGCCACAGGGCGGGTGCGGGCACGGCGGAACGGACCGCTGCTGTGGATGGTACTGCCTTCATCAAAAAAACTCCCTTGTTCTTCCGGGTGCAGCGGCCTTGCATGCGCCGGCTGCGAAGATAATTTTAGTCTTTTATTTAGACTATAAATTTATGCGCTGTTAGTATTATGGACATCACACGAGCGCTAGTCAAGGGGACCTTTTGGAACTGACCGCAAACACCCCCCAACAGCTGCGCCACACCAACATGAGCGCGGTGCTGGCCGTCATGCGCCGCTCCGCCGCCGTCACCGGCACCGACCTCATCGAGGCCACGGGACTGGCCCGCGCCACGGTCATCGCCGTGTGTGACGACCTGATCCACGCCGGCTGGGTCCGCGAACTTCCCGCCCAACGACCGGTATCCGGCGTGCAAAAGGGGCGCCCCGCCAGGGTGTTTGAGTTCGACGCCGGAGCCGGGGTGGTGCTTGGCATCGACTTTGGCGTCACCAAGACCACGGCGCTCGTGGCCGACCTCAAGGGCCGGACGCTCGCCAAGTCAACGGAAATCTTCGGCGACACCGCCGAATCCGTGGAGGGCCGGCTGGCCACGATCGACAGGGCGCTGAGGGCGGCGCTCGCAGCTGCCGGCGTGGCGCCCGAGGCAGTGCTGGTGGCCGGCGTGGGAATCGCGGCGCCCGTGGCCCGTTCGGGGGAAATCTCCCACGGCCAGGCCTTTTGGGAAAACTTCGACATTGGCATCCAGGAAAAACTGCGCGACCACTACGGCTGGCCCGTACTGCTGGGCAATGACGCCAACCTGGCCGCCATGGCCGAACGCTGGCAGGGCGCCGGCACCGGGGTGGACGACCTGGCCGTCATGCTCGCCGGGGAACGCATCGGCTTTGGCCTGATGGAATCCGGGCGGCTGCTGCACGGCGCCTCCGGCCGCTCGGGAGAGGTGGGCCTGCTGGGCCTGGTCAAGGGCGTGGGGACGCCGGACGGCATCGCGGCGCTTGCCCGCGAGCTTGCCGTGGAGGAACTTGCCGCCGCGAAGGTCGCCGCGGATGGGCTTGCCTCGGCTGAATTTACCGTGGCGGCGCCCGGCGCGGCGTCGTCTTCGGCGCCCGTCCGGGAATCAGCACCGCATTTAGCACCGCATCCCGCAAAGCCGTCGCTGCTGGCGGCCCTGCCGGCGGACGCCATCGGTGCCGAGGACGTCTTTGCGGCCGCGCAGGCCGGGGATGCCGTGGCCCGGCGGGTCCTTGACCGGATTGCCCGCCGGATGGGCCGCGTCATCGCGCTCATGGGAACCTTCCTCGACCCGGAGCTGGTGGTGATCGGGGGAGCCGTATCGGCGTCGTCGGCCGTGCTCCTGGAACCCCTGCGCCAGGAGTTGGCCGCGTTCATGACCACCCCGCCCAGGGTGGCGGTCTCCACCCTCGGCGACGCGATCGTGACGCTGGGCGCCGTGCGGCTTGCCCTTGATTACGTGGAGAAGAACGCGCTGGACCTGCTGCCCCGCAGTTAGCCGGCATGGCCGGGGCTCCCGCGTACGATCCGCGGTGCAGCTATTGCGGGCCGGGGTCACGCCGGCCCGCAATAGCTGCACCGCCGAATCCGTCGGGCCCCGAACGGCCTCTAAGAATTAACCCATCAAGTGGATCAATCGGCTAGGATGGGGGCGCACCCCGCCGAGATCGTAGGGGGAGAAGTCCCCATTGCCGCCGGCCGGATGACCCGGACAGACTAAACGATGGGGGCGCGGGCCTCGCCGCAGTCGCAGCGCAGTTGCAGTGCTGGCCCCGCAGCGCCACCGCAGCGGCACCGCGCGGCGGTACACAGCAGGTTCACGGCCGGTCCTGGGGGTCGGATTAGCAAGGGTTTTTCATGGCATTGAACGCGTTATTCACCAAGTCCGCCGGCAGGAAGCAGGTCTTTTCGGCGTCCCTGGCCGCGGTGGTGACGGCCGCAGTGGTGACGGGAGCCATCATTTACCCGGGTTTCACCACCGCCGACGTCGACCTCAATGACGGCAGTGTGTGGGTGACCAACCGTTCCGCCGGTCTCGTGGGGCACCTCAACGACCAGTCGAAGGTCCTTGACGGCGGATTCACCGCAACCACGTCCACTTTTGACGTCATCCAGAACGCCGACAACGTCTTCATGGGCGGCGACGGCGGCAACCTGCTCAACCCCGTCAACGTCCCCATGATGGCCATGTCCTCGGAGACCAACCTCGGCGGCGGCAAGGCGACGTCCCAGGGCACCGGGATCGTCGCGCTCACCGACGCCGGGCAGGGCAAGGTGTGGGCCATGTCCAACGCCGACGTCCCCGGCTTCAGCGACAAGACGAGCGCCCCGATCCTCAAGGGCCTGGAAAACGCCGTCTCCGTCACGGCCCCCGACGACACCATCTACACGCTCGATGCCGGGACCGGTGAGCTGATCAGCACCGTATTGAACGACGCCGGCAAGATCGCCTCGCAGGACCGGGCCAAGGTCAACGGGCTGGCCGGCTTGAAGGACGTTCAGCTCACCGTCGCCGGCGGCAAGCCCGTAGCGTTCTCCGCCGAGGCCGGAAAGCTCTTCCTGCCGGGGGAGAAGGAGGTCCCGGTGCCCGACGCCGACGGCGCCCTGCTCCAGCAACCGTCGGCCGACGCAAGCTTCGTGGCGTTGGAAACCGCCACCGGACTGCTGACCCAGCCGCTCGACGGATCGGCCGGCAAGCTCCTCAAGCTCGGCACCACGGGCAAGGCCGTGGCCCCTGTGGTGCAGGGCGCCTGCGTCCACGCCGCCTGGTCCGGGGCCAACAAATACGTCCGTTCCTGCGACGGAGCAGGGCAGCTGACGGACATTCCCAAGGCCGGCGGCCAGTCCGCGTTCGTATTCCGCAAGAACCGCGACGTCGTCGTGCTCAACGACGTGAACAGCGGCAATGTGTGGCTCGTCAATCAAAACCTGATGCTCGTCAATAACTGGGATGACCTCAAGGCGGATTTGAAAAAGGCCGACAACGCCGACAAGGACTCCGCCGACCCCACCGTTGTCAACACCCTGCCGGACAGGACCAAACCCAACCGCCCGCCCATCGCCACACCGGATGAATTCGGCGTCAGGGCCGGCAAGACCACCATCCTGCCGGTACTCTTCAACGACTCCGATCCCGACGGCGACGTCCTGACCGTCGAGGCGCCGGCCGTCAATCCGTCCGTGGGCGCGGTGCAGTCCATCTATGGCGGCACAGGCCTGCAAATTTCCGTCCCCGACGGCAAGCGCGGATCCGGCACGTTCGGCTACCTGGCCAACGACGGCCGCGGCGGCAGGGACCGCGCCGACGTCACCGTGCGTGTGGTGCCTCCGGGGGAAAACTCCGCCCCGCGCAGCATGCGGGACTCGACCCTCGTGGTGGAGCAGGGCCAAACCGCCAGCCTGAACGTGCTCTCGGACTGGATCGACCCCGACGGGGACGACATCTTCCTGACCGGCGCCGTCTCCGACGACGGCTCCGCGAGCATCAAGACCAGCCCCGACGGCGTGCTGAAATACACCGACGACGGTGAAAAAACCGGCCAGAAAACCATGACTATCTCCGTCTCCGACGGCCAGGCCATCACCGAACGCAAGGTCAAGGTCCGGGTGCTGCCCGGCGGCACCGTCCCGCCCGTGGCCAACGCCGACTTCTTCCGCGCCGTGGCCGGCCAGCCCATCGTGCTGGCCCCGCTCAAGAACGATCTGGACCCGGCCGGCGGCACCCTGCGCCTGGCCAGCGTCTCAAAACCCTCCAATGCCACGGTGTCCAAGATCGCCGACAACGGCACCGTCACATTCACGGCGCCGTCGGCCGGCCAATATTATCTCGACTACCAGGTCACCAACGGGCCCATGAGCGCCACCGGACTGATCCGGGTCGACGTCGTGAGTGCCAGCAACGCCGGCCTGCCCGTGGCCGTGAAGGACTTGGCCATGCTGCCGTCGGGCGGCTCGGTCCTGGTGGACGTGCTGGGCAATGACACCGACCCCGCCGGCGGCGTGCTGGTGGTCCAGTCGGTGGATGTCCCGGACGGTGCGCCCGTCTCGGCCACCATCATCGACCGGGACATCATCAAGCTCAGCGATGTCCGCGGCCTCAGCGGCACCCTCAGCGTGAAGTACACCATCTCCAACGGCACGGGCAGTGCGGTGGGGGAGATCGCCGTCATCCGCATCCCCGCAGCGGACAAGCTGCTGCCCCCGCGGGTGGAGCCCGACACCGCCACGGTGCGGGTGGGCGACATCGTCAGCATCCCCGTGCTGGAGAACGACGTCGACCCCAACGGTGAGGTGCTTAAGTCACCCGTCGTGGCGGAGGCCGGAAACCCGGCGTTCGGGAAGTTGTTCACCGACCAGAACCAGCTGCGCTTCATCGCCGGGACCACGCCCAAGACCGTCGAGGGCGTCTACAAGGTGGCCAACAGTTCGGGCCAGTTTGCCTCCGCGCAGGTCACCGTCACCATCGTCGCGGCCGACCCCGAACACAACCTGCCGCCCGCACCGAAGAGCCTGACCGGCCGGGTCATCGCCGGCGACCAGGTCAAGATTCCGGTGCCGCTGAACGGGATCGACCCCGAGGGCGATTCCGTGGAACTCGTGGGGATCGACAAGGCGCCCACCCTTGGCACGGCAGAGACCGGCAACGGCTACATCTTCTACACGGCCGGCGGCAGCTCCACGGGCACCGACTCCTTCACCTACCGGGTGCGGGACAGGCTCGGCGCCGAGGCCACGGGCCGCGTCGAGGTGGGCGTGGCCCCGCCCCTGGACATCAACCACCCGCCCGTCACGGAGGACGACTTCATCACGATCCGCCCCGGGCGCAAGGTGGCCCTCGATGTGGCGCTCAATGACTCCGATCCCGACGGCGGCCGGCTCGGCGTGGTCAAGAACGGCTTCAAGGGACCGCAGGAAATGGCGCCCACCGTCAACGCCAAGGGCCTCGTGGTGGTGACAAGCCCGCGCGAACCCGGCACCGCAACCATGATGTACACCGTGGCCGACAAATTTGGCGCAAAAGCCACCGGCAACATCCGCATGACCGTCACGCCCGACGCCCCGCTGAAGGCACCCATTGCCCGCGACGACAGGGTCACCGTCAAGGCGATGCTGGGCCGGAACACGGTGGACGTACCCGTGTTGGAAAACGACTCCGATCCCGACGGAGTGACGGAGGCGCTGAAGGTCTCCCTGACGTCCGTGCCCGGCAAGCCCCCGGCACAAGCCACCGTCACCTCCGAAGGCGCCGTCCGCGTGGTGCTGGGACCGGCCGATCAGATGATCCCGTACACGATCACCGACCAGGACGGACTCAAGGCCACGGCCGTGATCTGGGTGCCGGGCCTGGCCAAGCAGTACCCCGTGCTGGGCAAGACCGACGTCATCCGGGTGACGGCCGGCCAGAGCGCCGTCTTGAAACTTGCCGACTACGTCAAGGTCCGTGAGGGCCGCAAGCCGCGCCTGACCGAGGCGTCCAAGATTTCGCTGCTGGGCGCCGCGAACACCAACGCGATCGTCGGCGACGGTGCGGGCATCAACTATGCCGCGAGCCCGTCGTTCTACGGCCCCGGATCCATCACCTTCGAGGTCACCGACGGCACCGGCCCGGACGATCCCAACGGGCTGAAGGCGACGCTGACGGTCATGACCCTGGTGGATCCGGCCCCGTCGGCGAAGAAGGATCCCAAGAAGTCCGAGAAGAAGAACACGCCGCCCACCTTTACCGGTTCGACGCTTGAGGTGCCGCAGCAGGAGACCGCAACCCTCGACGTCGGCCCGCTGGCCTTTGACGTCGACCCGGGGGACAAGGACAAGTTCGCATTCTCGCTGGCCGGGGCCGCCCCCGCGGGGTTCAAGGTGTCCCTGAAGGGCAGCGTCCTGACCGTCTCGCAGGCCGACGGCACCCGGGTTGGCGTCACGGGCACCGCGCACGTGCAGGTCAGCGATGGCAGCAACGCCCCCGTTGGCGCGGACATCCTGCTGCGGGCGACGTCGTCGTCCCGGCCGCTGGCCGTCGCCAACGACGACGTGGTCCCCAACGCCCATGCCGGCCGCCCGGAGGTGGTCCAGGTCCTGAAGAACGATGTAAACCCGTTCCCGGATACCCCGTTGAAGGTGGTGGGGACGTCCGTCGAGACCGGCAGTGCCGGCATCACCGTCACCAATACCGGCGATTCCGTGTCCGTGAACACCTCCGACAGCTACAAGGGCACGGTGGTGGTCCGCTACATCGTCGCGGACAAGACCGCCGACCCGGACAGGTACGCCAACGGGCGAATCCGCATCACCGTCAAGGGCCGCCCGGACGCGCCCGTCAAGCCCGTGGTGCTGGAGGAAAAGGACAAGGCGGTGCTGCTGACCTGGGATCCGCCGGCGGACAACGGCGAGGCCATCACCAAATACACGGTGGCCTGGAGCGGCGGCAGCCAGGACTGCGCCACCAACACCTGCACCATCACGGGCCTGAAGAACGCCCGGCCGTACAAGTTCACCGTCACGGCCACGAACGACGTCGGCACCTCCCCGGCGTCGCCGGCTTCGGCCAGTGCCACGCCGGACACGATTCCGGACACTCCCGCGGCCCCGACCACCACGTTTGGCGACGGACAGGTGGACGTGCACTGGGTGACGCCGGTGGGCGAGTTCTCGCCGGTCACCAAGTTCAACGTGCAAATTTCCCCCGTCCCGGCCGGCCAGAACGGTCAAAAGACCGCGGTGACCGGCAATTCGCTGCCGTGGACGGGGCTGGAGAACGGCACCGAGTACCAGTTCCGGGTCCAGGCCATCAACCGTGCGCCCAAGCCCTCCGAATGGAGCCCGTACTCGGAATCGGTGGTCCCGGCGGGACTGCCCGACGTGCCCGTGGCGCCCACCGTGGCGACACAGCCGGCCGTGGGCTCCAACAGCCAGGTCAGCGTGTCCTGGCCCGAACCGTTCCTCAACGGCGCCCCCATCACCTCGTACGAGGTGGAACGCTCGGGCGGCGGGCAGGCGGCCGTGACGCAGAAGGTCACCTCGCCGGAGGCCACTTTCTCGGTCAACACCTCCACCGAGGGCTACCAATACCGGGTCAAGGCCGCCAACAAGGCCGGCACCACGGCGTACGGCGCCAAGTCCGCGCCGCAGCGTGCCCTGGGCAAGATCGCCCAAATGCAGCCACCGTCCCTGGCCCTGGTGGGGACCGGCGGCTCCGGCGGCCAGGTCAGGGTCACCTATGCGGCGCTGTCCGGCAACCAGCTCAACGGCTACGCAGGCAGCGAGGTCAGCTATTGCGTGCGGCTCTCCACGACCGGCGAGACCTGCGGGGTGGCGTCCGGAGCCGTACTGTCCACGCCCAACGGCGCGGCCGTCTATGCGAATGTCTATGCGGCACCCAACAGCGGCGCGGCCCAGCGCGGCGACGCTTCGGCGGCCTCGGCGCAGGTAACGCCGTACGGCGTTCCGCTGCAACCTTCCGTGGACGGCTCCACGGCGCCGGCACAGCAAAAAACCGTGAGCTGGAGCTGGGGTGCGGCCAACGCCAACGGCAGCGCGGTGACCCGCTACGACGTCAGCCTCAATGGCGGCGGATGGTCTTCCGTGGACAAGGCGCGCAGCTACTCCCATGGCACCTCCGGCTACGGGGACGCGGCCACGCTGAGCGTGCGGGCCTGCAACGCGGGCGGTTGCGGTGCCGGTTCGCCGGCCGTCACGTCCCGCGCCGGCTCGGCGCCCCCGCCGCCCGTCACGGAATGGTCCATGACCCACAATGTGGGCAACCGAACGTGCATGGATGCGCTGGGCAGCACCCACTGGGTTAACAACACGTGCAGCAGCTCCAGTTACTGGCTGGACCCGGGCGACACCATCCAAACCAACTGTTACGTCAACCGCAGCGGCTCGACACCGGGAAAATGGTACCGCCAGCAAAGCGGTCCCAATGCCGGAAATAACGGATTGTTTGCCCGGTACGACTCCTTCAGTGCCGGCCAGCGCAGCCAGCCGATCCCCGAATGTCCGCAGCCGCATGGCTGGTAGGGACGTACCGCCTCACGGGCAACGCCAAAAGGTGAACAAACCAGGCCTGCCATTGCCCGGGCAGGCCGAACGCAACACAAGACCAACATGAGCACCAATGAAAGAGGAGCCACCTCCATGTCCATGACTCCGGAACAGGCCACCTGGTTCGCCGGAACCTTCGAGAAGCTGGTGGCCAATGTGGGCCAGGCTGTGCTGGGCAAGACGCACGTGGTCAGCCTGACGCTGTCCGCCATGCTGGCCGAGGGCCACGTCCTGTTCGAGGACGCCCCCGGCACGGGCAAGACCATGCTGGCGAGGGCGCTGTCGGCCACGGTCAAGGGCTCCCATTCGCGGATCCAGTTCACCCCTGATTTGCTGCCCTCCGACGTCACGGGTGTCACCATCTATGACCAAAAAACGCAGGTCTTCGAATTCCACAAGGGACCCATCTTCGCCACGATCGTGCTGGCCGATGAGATCAACAGGGCCTCCCCGAAGACGCAGTCGGCGCTTTTGGAGGTCATGGAGGAATCCCGCGTCACGGTGGACGGCACCAGCTACGAGACGGGCCGGCCGTTCATGGTCCTGGCCACGCAGAACCCCATTGAGCAGGCCGGCACCTACCGGCTGCCCGAGGCCCAGCTGGACCGCTTCCTGATCAAGACCTCGATCGGCTACCCGGACCACGCGTCCACGGTGCAGCTGCTCTCCGGCGCCGGCCAGCGGGACCGCACCTCCTCCCTGCAAGCCATCATCACGCCGTCGGCCGTGGCGGAAATGGCGGACCTTGCCGCGACCACGCACACCGACGGCTCGGTGCTTGAATACATTTCGCGCCTGTGCGAGGAAACCCGCAATGCGCCCGAGACCCGCCTTGGCGTCTCGGTGCGCGGCGCCATCGCCATGGTCCGCATGGCCAAGGTGTGGGCCGCCGCCAAGGGCCGCAACTACGTCCTGCCCGACGACGTGAAGGAGCTGGCCCCCTACGTGTGGACGCACCGTTTCGTCATGGACCCGGAGGCCGAATTTGCCGGCGCCACCCCGAGATGGTGCTCGGCCGGGTCCTGGCCGAGGTGGCCGCGCCGCAGCAGCGCGCTACGGCCTGAGCGGGGCATCTTGAGGGAGAGCATGACCATCACATCCGGCATGGGGAAGGCCCGGGCCGCCCTGGCGCGCCCGTTCCATCGCGACGGAACCCCCACCCGTCTGCACCCCACCTCGCTGTGGGCCGAGGTTGACAAGGTGGCGGGGCTCTACGCAGCACCCGTCTGGGCCGCGGTCCGCGGCCGGCTTGGGCGCCTCGCCCTGCCCGTGGTGGGTACGTTCAGCGCACTGGGCGCCACGGTGCTGGGTGCTGCGGTGCTGCTCTGGATCGTGGGGGCGGCCTACGGGTGGCAGGAGGCCAAGGTGGCCGCGCTGATGGCCACGCTGCTCCTTGTCCTGGCTGTCGCGTTCATCCTGGGCACCACCCGGTACGCCGTCACGCTCGACCTGGCCCGGACCCGGGTGGCGGTGGGGGACAACGCCGTGGGCAGCATCTCCGTGGCAAATGCGTCCCCGCGCGCCATCCTGCCTGCAGCGCTGGAACTGCCGGTGGGCCAGGCCACGGCACTCTTCCACCTGCCCCGGATGAAACCGGCCGACGTCCACGAGGACCTCTTCACGATTCCCACCGCCCGCCGCGCCGTCATCACCGTGGGCCCGGTCCGTTCGGTGCGGGCCGACCCCTTGCGCCTGCTGCGCCGCCAACTGGTATGGACCGACCCCACCCTGCTGTACGTCCACCCGCGGACGACGGCGCTGGACGGTCCCGCCGCCGGCTTCCTGAAGGACCTTGAGGGGCTTCCCACCACCGAACTTTCCAGCGCCGACGTCTCCTTCCATGCTCTGCGGGACTACGTGCCGGGCGATGACCGCCGCCACATCCACTGGAAAACCACCGCCCGCACCGGCAAGCTGATGGTGCGCCAATTTGAGGAGACCCGCCGCGCCCACCTGGCCGTGGCCTTGTCCGTCAACACCGAGGAATACGTCCACGACGACGATCTTGAACTGGCGATCTCCGCCGCCGCATCCCTGGGACGGGCCGCCATCAAGGAATACCGTGAGCTCAGCGTCGTCACCCAGCGCGGCCCCATCCGCTGCGAAACCGGCAAGAACCTGCTCGACGACATGACGCGGCTGGCCGGCCACGCCCGGCGCGGCACGGCCGTCGACCTGGCCCGTTCGCTGTCCGACTCGGTGCCCAACGCCTCCGTGGTGTTCCTCGTGGTGGGCTCCAAGGTCACCCCGGCACAGCTGCGCAGCGCGGCCGCCGCGGTGCCGCCGGGCGTGCGGGCCTTCGCCATCCGCTGCCATGCCGGCGCGGAGCCGGCCCGGGCCGGCATTGCCGACCTCACCGTCCTGACCCTCGGCGACCTTGCCGACCTGCCCGTGCTGCTGCGCAAGGCCATCGCATGAGTACCCGCATGAGCGCCCGGATGAACGCCGGGCCGAACACCTTCCCGGGCTCCCGCCCGTGGTGGCAACCCGGCCTCGATGCGGGTGCACTGTTCCTGCTGCTGGCCGTGGGCGTCCTTGGTTTTGGGCCCACTTTTGGCCAGGACCCCCGCTACCTGCTGGCAGGTTTGGGCGCCACAATCTTGGGCCTGGGCGTTGCCGCCGCCGGTGCGCGCTGGCGCCTTGGTTCGCTGACGGTGGCGGGCATCGCGTTCGTCGCCTACCTGCTGTTTGGCAGTGCCCTCGCGGCCCGTGACGAGGCGCTGCTGGGCTTCCTGCCCACGGCGGCCTCCCTGCGCGGACTGCTGTTGGGGATCATGCTGTCCTGGAAGCAGCTGTTGACGCTTGCCCCGCCCGTGGGCACCGGCGTCGAGGTCATGGTGGTCCCGTACCTTTCCGCCTTCGTCGCCGCCGTGGTGGCCGGCAGCCTGGCCTGGCGCGTGCGCCGCGCCGGCTGGTCGATGCTGCCCGTGCTGGCCCTGTTCATCACGGCCATCCTCTTTGGCACGGGCCAGGCCCAGCTGCCCGCGCTGCGCGGAACGCTCCTGGCCGCGATCGCCGTCGCCTGGCTGGCCTGGCGGCACGAACGCAGCCGCCGCGAATCGGCCGGCGCCGTCTCGGCCCAGCAGCCCGTGCAGGATCGCTCGGCCGCAAAGACCGCCCTGCTGCGCCGCCTGGGCCTGGCCGCCGGCGTGATCGCCGTGGCCGGTGCGCTGACCTTCGCCGCCGCCCCGGCCCTGACCACCAGCGCCACCCGCAACGTGCTCCGCGATTCCGTGGTCCCCCCGCCGGACCTGCACCAGCTGCCGTCACCGCTGGCCAGCTTCCGCGACTACGTCAAGAATGAAAAGGACACCGTCCTGTTCACGGTGGACGGCTTGCCCAAGAACGGCCGGGTCCGCCTCGCCGCCCTGGACAACTATGACGGCGTCGTCTTCAACGTCGACCCCAACAGCTCCGCCTCCTTTGCCCCGATCGGCGACCCCAAGGCACTGAACCAGGCAGGCGGCGGCACCGGAGTCGGCGTCGTTATTGGGGGGTACACGGGGGACTGGATTCCCAGCGTCGCCGTGGCCCACAGCCTCAGCTACCACAGCGCGGCCGGCCCCGCCCCGACCCTGTACCTGAACAAGGATTCCGGCACCGCCCTTGATTTGGCCGGCGTGAACAAGGGCGACGACTACACCATGGATGTCGACGTCCCCGCCGTGGACGTTAACACGCTGGCCGGTTCCAACTTTGGCCAGGTCCAGCTGCCCAAGCTCGAAAACGTCCCGCAGATCGTCATCGCCAAGGCCAACGACATGGTGGGCGAGGCGGACACCCCGTTGAAGAAGGTCCAGGCGCTGGAAGGGGCCTTGCAGCGCGAGGGCAAGTTCAGCAACGGCCTCGACGGCCAAACCCCCAGCACTTCGGGGCACAGCGCAGCCCGGATCACCAAGCTTCTCACCGGCAAGCAGATGGTGGGCGACGACGAACAATACGCCGCCGCCATGACCCTGATGGCCCGGTCGCTGGGCATCCCGGCCCGCGTGGTCATGGGCTTTTACCTCGACGAGAAGGACCCCGCCAACGGGGCGCGTGAGGCGAAGATCAAGGGCTCGGACGTCCACGCCTGGGTGGAGGTGAACTTTGCCGGTGCCGGCTGGGTGCCGTTCAACCCCACCCCCGACAAGGATCACATTCCCAACCCGCCGGAGCCGCAAAACGCGTCCAAGCCCAAGCCGCAGGTGCTCCAGCCCCCGCCCCCGCCGCAGGAGCCCGCCGACCTTCCCGCCGACAGCGCCCCCGATGCCCTGGACACCGACGGGAAGAAGGACCACGCCGCTAGCGTGCTCGCCGCCATTTTGACCGTGGTGGGCGTCGCGGCCATTCCGGTCCTGGTCATTGCGATCCCGCTGGGGCTGATCGTGGCGCTGAAGTCCCGGCGCCGAAAGCGCCGCCTCACCTCCGGACTGCCCACCGACCGCGTGGGCGGCGGCTGGTCCGAGGTGATGAGCGTGGCCACGGACCTCGGTGCCGGTCTGGACGCCAACGGCACCCGCCGGGAGTCGGCCGCAGCCCTCGCCGGCGCGTTCCCCGCCAGCCACGGAACGACGGCGGTGCTCGCCGAACGCGCCGACGCCGCCATCTTTGGTCCCGGCCAGCCCAGCGAGGACGACGTTGCAACATATTGGCGGCACGTGGAAAAGTCCGTCGACGGCATGAGAGGCTCGGTAGGGTTCTGGAAGCGGCAGCGGGCACGGTTCTCGCCGCGGTCGCTCCTGCAGGACCTCCGGACCGGAGCGGGACGCCCCACCACCGGGGCAGCCCGGAAGGGAAAGTTTTTGGACACGTTGAGGAAGAGGGCACGGTAGATGGCACGACACACGGGGGATCCGTGCCGGAACTGCGGGGTGGAACTGGCACCCGGCGCGGCCTTTTGCGTGCTGTGCGGGGCTGCAGTGGCCAATCGTGCCGCCGCGCCCGCCCCCGCCACGGTTCCCTTGAGTGGAGTCCCTGTAGGCGGAGCGCCGTCTGCCGGAGCGCCGCTGGACGGGCGGGGGAACGCCGTCGGCTCCGTCACGGCGGTGCCCGGCATCATCGCCGTGGGCACCCAACTGCCGGCCCCCCTCGTGGAACCACGCACCGTGGGCGTTGACCCCCGGCTGGCGGCCGCCGCGGCACTCGTGCCGGGAGGCGCCGGGCGCAGGCTTGCCGCGCAATTGCTGGACGGCGTCATCCCGGCAGTGGTGCTTGCCGCGGCCATGGTTGGCGGCCTGTCCCTGATGAGCGTCAGGGACGACGCCGGCTACCGGACCATCGACTTCAGCTGGCTGGCAATCCTGACCTCGATCGCCTCCCTCGCGTCCCTCGGTTACTGGATCTGGCTGTGGTTGTGGGAGGCCAGGGCCGGCAAGACTCCCGGAAATGCCCTGCTCGGGCTGCGGACCACGGGCATGGACGGGCACCCGGCAGGGTTGCTGGCCGTGTTCCTGCGCAAACTGATGATTGGGCTGGGCTCCGTGGTGCCCGTCGTGGGCCCCCTCGTGGTCACCGTTTCCAATGCCTGGGATCCCCATGGCAAGCGCCAAGGCTGGCACGACAAAGTGGCGCACACCCTCGTGTTCAACGTCGGCGCCGGCCGCAACCCGCTGGAGACCGGCGGCATTGCCGGCCGGGAATCCTATGTACCGGCTCCCATGCCGGCCATCTCGCCCGTCGGCTCACCGCTTCCGGCCGCTCCTGCTCCGCTTGCGGTTCCCGCTCCGGATTCGAGTTCCGCTCCGGCCGGCATCATCACCGCAGTGCCGTTTGCGCGGGCCGCGGCCGTACCACCTGCTGGGATGCCGCAAGGGGAGTCGTCGGAAAATGCCGCGCCGCTGGTTTCGTCCTTCGCCCCTCCCGTTGCCGAGGCTATTGCGCCGCAACCCTTTGCGGACGACGATTTTGGGCCAACGCGGGTCCGGCCCGTCGCGGCCGCTGCGGGCCTCCGGATTGTCTTTGACGACGGCCGCACGGAAGACATCGACACAGTGGCCCTCGTTGGCCGCAACCCGGCCGGATACGATGGGGAGATGATTGCTCGACTCGTCTCTGTCCAGGATTCCGGCAGATCCGTCTCCAAGACCCACCTGCATGTGCGGGCCTCCGCCGAGGGATTGTGGGTGACGGACAGGAATTCCACCAACGGCAGCGCCATCACCGACGCCGCCGGACGGAGAATGCCACTGGCGGGCGGCACCGCGGCGCTCGCAGCCCCGGGCTCGCGGGTCCACTTTGGCGACCGCTCGTTCCTGGTGGGCGGCGCATGAGTTCCGCAGCCGCGGCCGACGGCACGCAAGCAGCCCACGACGGCGGGGACACGGCGTCGAACCCGGCGGGCGGGATCCGGCTGAGCTTCGGCTTCGGTACCGACCGCGGCCTGCGCCGTGAACTGAACGAGGACTCGTTCCTGGCCTCCGACCCCATCTTTGCCGTGGCCGACGGCATGGGCGGACACGAGGCCGGCGAGGTGGCCAGCCGGGAGTGCATCAGCGTGTTGAGCCGGCAGGCCATCCTCGCCTCCGGCTCCCGCAACGCCACGGCCGCCGACCTCCAGCTGGCCCTGCGCCAGGCGGACCAGCGGATCCGCGAGGTGGCCAATGCCCGCGCCGGAACCACCGTGACGGGCGTGGTGCTCGTGGAGGAACGCGGCGTGCCGTACTGGCTGGTGTTCAACGTGGGCGATTCGCGGACCTACCGGCTCAGCCAGGGCGCGTTCGGCCAGGTCACGGTGGACCACTCCGAAGTCCAGGAACTGGTCGACGGCGGCTACATCACCCCGGCCGAGGCACTCGTCCACCCGCGACGCCACGTGGTGACGCGCGCCCTGGGCACGGGTTCGGACTCCGAGGCGGACTTCTGGCTTGTTCCCGTGGAGGACGGCGACCGGATCCTTGTCTGCTCCGACGGGCTCACGGCAGAGCTGGCCGACGAACAAATCCACCATGCCATGAGCACCCTCACCGAGCCGCAGGACGCCGTGGACTCGCTGATCCAATCGGCCCTGCGCTCCGGCGGCCGGGACAACATCACGGTGGTGGTGGTGGATGCCGGCAATGTGCACGCCGCCGCCAATGCCGAAACACAGACCACCCCCGGGAAGCCCCCGTGGACGAGGTCACGCTGCCGCGCGTGCCCGAAACCGAGACTGGCGCAGCCACAAATCCGGCTGTAGACACGGCCACGACTGTTGCCGCAAACACGGAGGCCGACGGCCCCGCATCATTCCCGCATGAGGAGAACCATGGTTAGCACCGCCTACCGCCCCGGATCCTGGCTCGCCATTGTGCGATCCGGCGCCGTCATCGTGGTGGAGGAGACAACGGACCCGGCCACGGTGGCCGAGTTGTGGGACTACCTGGCGCAGCCCCCCTCCATCCACGGCGTGCTCAACGCCGTCACCGGCAAGTTCGGCACGGAACTGACGGGCATGCCGCAGTTCGCCATCCTCGTGAAGGCCGACCGGCTGCATGCGATCCTGCGCGGCGGCATGACCCTTGCCGTGACCAGCGGCGGCCAGGGCGAAGTGGTGTCCGGGCGCGACGTCACCACCTGGAGCGAGCGGTCCCTGCCGTTGCCCGAAACCCTGCTGCTCACCCTTGACGGTCCCGCCGACGCCGGCCCCGCCGCCGGCTCGGGCGTCCTCGAGGGAGCGGTATTGCCCTTGGGTGAGGCCGTGGTGCGGCTGTCACAGCTGCGCCAAAGCGATTCGACGCCGGCGGCTTCGGTGGAACAGGACACCGTGCCCGCCGTCGTGGCCGACGAACACGCGGCGGCTCCCGCCGAAACGCCGGCGCCGGCCATCGTGGAGGCGCTTGGCGCGGCACCGGACGAGGACGCAAGCGATAGTTCGGCACCGCACAGTCCCGAGCCGCACAGTTCCGAGCAGCACTCTTCGGCGCCGCTGATCGGGGCACCGCGCTGGGTGCGCGGATTGTGGCCCTCGGGGCGCAACAACGGCCATGCGGCATCGGACGGCAACCATCCTGATGACGCCGAGGATGACGGCAGCCAGGCCGGCAACGTCCAAACGGGCGACGCCGAGCCGGATTCCGTTGCAGCCTTCGACACCGGTTACGACGCCGACGCACCTTTTGACGTCGAAACCGCTTTTCCCCGTGTGGACACCGGAGAAGACGACTCCGGGATCGAGGCGGCGGAGTCGGCGGACACTGCCTTTGAGAGCCAAGCCTTTGAGAGCCCGGATATTGCGGACGCTGGTTTAGTGGAAACCGGCGAAATCAACGACGACGACGGCACAGGCCCGGAGGTCGACGCGGAGACGGTTATCCTCCCGGCGGACGGCGCGGACTACGAAGCGGCCGATGCCCATGAATTGGCCGAAAGCCCCGACGTCGATAGTCTCCACGAAGCCGGTCTTCACGGATCCGGTTTCCCGGAAGACGGCGGCACCGATGGCCTTGCCGGTCGAGACGATTCCCCGCAGGACGCCGTCGTCGACGGTTCTGGGGACGGCGGCATCCCGGAATACGGCCCACTGGAAGAGGTCACGCTCGACGACGGCACTCCGGAAAACGGTTCGCTCGACGACGGCGCCCTTGAGGAAGACGACTACGAGGGCTTTGCCCGGGCCGCCGACGCCGAATGGAGCGCGCAGCTGGCCGATCCGGCCACCATGCTCCCCGATGCGTACCTTGGCGACCCTGACCTGGGCCGGACCATCTTCGCCCACGAGGGCCTCGATGACGCGGAGCCGGGGGACTACGGAACCGTTGCTGACGCCGCAGAAGAGCCCGCAACCACGGAGGAGAACGCACCCCTCGACGAGGCGGAAACCCACGACGCACTAACCCATGTCGCGGCCATTGACGACGCCGCCACTGACGGCACCGACACTGACGACACCGAAGCCGAGGACACCGAAACCGATGAGGACGCCGAGCTGACCGGCAGCTACGACCACCTCTTTGGTGCCACCGAGATGCGCAGCGTGGAAGGTGCGGCCGTCCGCTTTGACGAGGAAGGCCATGAGTCCGGCGGCGATGGCCCGGCGCCGCTCCCCGTCCACGTGCCGCCGCTGCCGGCCAGGCCCCCCGCAGCGGGCTATCGCGGCGACGCGGATCAGGACACGGACGCTGCGGATAGCCCCGGCTACCCGTCGAACACCGATACCCCCGACGCGCCGGTCTTCATCGACGAGCCGGCCGAGCCAGCCAACCCGGTGCCGCTCGCGGACGCCGAGGCGGAGCCGGCGTGGGAACCGCCGGCAGGCGTCCTGATCGAGTCCGTGCCGTGGCACACGGGCGAAACCCCCGACGGGGAGACCGCAGCCGCCGAAACACCCGAAAGTGCCGGCCTCGAGGATGCGCAGCTCCCGGATCAGCCCCAGTGGCAGGCCCCTGCCGGGACGGACTCCGACCACGACGGCCAGACGATCCTGCGAGGGGACCTGCAATCGCAAACCCCGATGCCGGGCAGCCGGCCGGCGTGGAGGGCCGTCCGGCCACCGGTCCCATGGTTTTGGCACGGTTGTGCCCCAACGGCCACGCCAACCCGCCGAGCCGTTCGCAATGCGCCGATTGCGGTGCGGCCATCAGCTCCGAGCCCCTGGAGGTGGGCCGGCCGCGGCTGGGCCGCATGCACATTTCCACGGGCGAGGTGGTGGACCTCGACCACTCCCTGATCATTGGCCGCCAACCGTCTGTGTCCCGCGTCCTGGGTGCCGTGATGCCGCGCCTCGTGCAGGTGCACAGCGCCAGCGGCGATATCTCCCGCTCGCACGTGGAGGTCAGGCTGGATGGCTGGGACGTGCTGCTCGTTGACCTGAAGGCCACCAACGGCACGGTCCTGGTCCGTGCGGGCCAGGCTCCGCGCCGCCTGGGCCAGGGCGAGGAGGCCATGCTGCTGGACGGTGACGTTGCCGAACTGGGCGACGGCGTCTCGCTGCTTTTTGAAGGACTTCTGTGAGCAGCAGGCGCCCCCCTGCAACACCCCCGGATCTTCCCGGCTTCGCCTATCGCTCCGTGCTGGGTTCCGGGGGGTTCTCCGACGTGTACCTGTACGAACAGGACAGGCCCCGCCGGAACGTGGCCGTCAAGGTGCTGGTCGCGGACCTGAAGACCGACGGCGCCCGCCGTCGCTTTGAGTCCGAGGCCAACCTGATGGCGCAGCTGTCCTCCCACCCGTACATCGTGACGATCTACGAGGCCAACGTCACCGCGGCCGGACACTCCTACCTGGCCATGGAGTACTGCTCCCGGCCCAGCCTGGACGTGCGGTACCGGCGCGCCCGGTTCAGCGTCGACGAGGTCCTGGGGATCGGCATCCAGGTGGCCTCCGCCGTGGAAACCGCCCACCGCGCCGGAATCGCCCACCGCGACATCAAGCCCGCCAACATCCTCGTCACCGACTACAACCGGCCCGCCCTGACCGACTTCGGCATCTCCGGCACCATGGACGCCGTGGCCGACGACGACGCCGGCATGTCCATTCCGTGGTCGCCGCCGGAATCCTTCACCTCGGGGGCCGCCGACGGCGTCAAGGTGGACATCTGGGCTCTGGGCGCCACGCTCTACACCTTGCTGGCCGGCCATTCGCCGTTCGTGATCCCGGGAGCAGAGAACTCGCAGCGTGAGCTGATCTCCCGCATCAACACAACGCCGCTGCCGCGACTGGGCCGCGCCGACGTCCCCGAGGCCCTGGACCTGGTGCTGGCCACCTGCATGTCCAAATCGCCGGCGTCCCGCTACAGCTCCGCGAAGGCCCTGGCCCGCGCACTCATGCGCATCCAGGCGGACCTGAACCTATCCGTGACGCCGTTCGAGGTCCAGGACGACGCCGTGGCGGAGGCACCCGATCCGGACGCCGCCTTTGAGGCCACCCGGGTCCGCCGCGTCGTCTCGATCGATCCCGACGCGACACCGTCCGGGCGAACCTTCCCGTCCATCTTCCGCACCACCGAGCCCGACGACGGCCGCACGGCTGCCGGCAAACAGGGCGCCACCGGTTCCTTCACCCAAAGCCCCCGGATCAACAGCGTTCCCGGCGTAACGGGTGCCACCCACGGGTCCACCTCGGGCCTGACCCAAAACGGGGTGACGGTGCCATCGGATGCAAAAGCCGTGTCCCAGCCGACAGTGTCGCAACCGACCGTGCCCCAACCGGCCGGGTCCCAGCCGGGCAGCCTCCCGAACCCGGCCGATGAACTCCTGGCCTCCACGGTGCACCGCAGCCAGGTCGCGCCGCCTCCCAACGCGCCCGCCCTGCCGGGATGCCCGGGCCCCGACAGTTCCGCACCCGCCAGTCCCGCCCACGGCGGTCCGGCCACCCCGCCGTCCACGAAACGCAAGTGGCTGGGCCTGGGCGCCGGCGCAGTGCTGGCGGCCGCCGTCGTCGTTGGCATTGTCCTTGCCACGAGCAACGGGGGGACGCCGTCGCCCGAGGCCAAGGACACCGTGGTGGCCACGCCGCCGCCGGCGTTGATAGTTGGCGCCGAGGTGCCGGCCGTGACCAAGCTGGCCGCCAAGGCCGGCAATGGCGGAGCCGTGTGGAGCTGGGTCAACCCCGACCCCAAGCCGGGGGACATGTACCTGTGGGCGGCCGTCAGCGCCGTCGACGCCGGCGACTTCAAGCCCGTCAAGGCGGCCACGGTGTTCGTCATCAACAACCCGAACGACCAGTCGTGCATCTCGGTGAAGCTTGTCCGCAAGGACGGCACCACCTCCGCCGAGACCAAGAAGTGCTTCCCCTAGGGCGAAGTGCGGCACGCACAGCGCGGCCATGCAGCACGAAGCAGCAGTGAACAGAACCATAAGTCAGCAAGGGAAAGCAGGGTCCGTCATGGGGGAACTCGCCATCGATTTTTGTGGTGAATGGTACGAACCCGCACCCGATACGGTTTTCAGCATCGGCCGGGAGGGCGATCTGGAGGTCGACGACAACCCCTATCTGCACCGCAAATTCCTGGAAATCAGCCGCTACGACGGCATCTGGTGGCTGAGCAACGCCGGCACCATGCTTTCAGCCACCGTGGCCGACGCGGCCGGCGGCATGCAGGCCTGGATGGCGCCCGGGGCCCGGATTCCGCTGGTCTTCGCGCACACCAACGTGATCTTCACGGCCGGGCCCACCACCTACGAATTCTCCGTCCACCTGAAGACGCCGTCGTTCACCGCGCACAGCCGCGAAGATGACTCCGCCGGGTCCACCACCATTGGTCCGGTCATCTTCACGGAGTCGCAGAAGGCCCTGATCGTGGCCCTGGCCGAACCCATGCTCCGGCGCGGCGGCACCGGATTCAGCTCCATCCCGTCCTCGGCGCAGGCCGCGGCCCGCCTGGGCTGGGCGCTGACCCGCTTCAACCGCAAACTCGACAATGTATGCGACAAGCTGGACCGGGTGGGCGTCGTCGGGCTGCGCGGCGGCAGCGGCAGGCTAGCCACCAACCGGCGCGCCCGGCTCGTGGAGCACGCCGTCACCTCGCACTTGGTGACCCCCGACGACCTGCCCCTGCTCGACGCGCAGCGCGATGCGGATGACGCATGAGGATCAGGCTGACCCTGCGGCGATCGCCCGCCGAGGACGCGAACCTTGCCGTCACGGTGGACGGCCTCGCCACGGTGGGCGACATCGCCACCGAACTGTACCTGGCCGACCCCGCCCGCAGGGGTGCCGCACCGCCAAAGAACTTGTCCCTGCTGGTGGAGGAATCCATGGTGGGCGCCCTGCGCGGGCGCACCTTGGCCCCAGACGCCAACCTCCAGGAATCCGGACTCCGGCCCGGCGCCACGGTATCCCTGACCCAGGTCAGCGAACAGTTCCACCTGCCCTCCCACGAACGCGGCCCGGCCGCGGCCACCCTGCGCGTGCTGGCCGGCCCGGACACGGGCAAGGAATTCGCCCTGCCGCAGGGCACCAGCTACGTGGGCCGCGACTTTGGTGCCGACGTACGCCTCAGCGACCCCATGACGTCCAAACGGCACGCCCGCATCACGGTGGGCGAGAGCGTGGAAATCGTGGACACCGGCTCCGCCAACGGCATCCTCATGGACGGCGTCGCCATCTCCCGGGCCGTCCTGGGCTCCTCCGACGAGGTGACGCTGGGGGAGAGTCGGATCTCCGTCGTCGGACTGGGCCGGGGCACGCAGTCCGGACCCGCCAGCCCGCTCGTGGAATTCAACCGCTCGCCCCGCGTGGTACCCTCCTTCACGGCGGAGGAACAAACCGTGCCCAGCGGCCCGCAACGGCCCAAAAGGGAACGCTTTCCGCTCGTGATGCTGGTGGCCCCCGTCATCATGGGTGCCATCATGTTCGCCGTGACGAGGAGCCCGTACAGCCTGATCTTCATCGCCATGATGCCGCTCATGCTGATGGGCAGCTACTATGACCAAAAGTTCCAGGTGAAACGGGACACCCGCGAAAACATTGCGCATTTCCGTGGCGCCGCGGCGGAATTCCGCCGCCAAATGACCGAACGCCAGCAGGTGGAACGGGCCGTGCGGCTCGCCGAATGCCCGTCCGCCGCGGAAACCGCCGACGCCATCTACAAGCTGGGCCCGCTGCTGTGGACCCACCGCCCCGAACACGCCGCGTTCCTCTCGCTGCGGCTCGGTGTGGGCCGGCAACCGTCCCGCACCCCCGTCAAGGCGCCCACCGACAGCAACACGCTGCCCGAGTTCATGGCCGAGATCTTGGACCTGACCACCGAGTTTTCCGCCATCGACGCCGTGCCCGTCGTGGCGCAGCTGCGGCACTCCGGAGCAGTGGGGGTGGCCGGTCCCCGCGGCGTGGTCGACGACGTCGCCCGGGCCCTGGTGCTCCAGGCCGTGGGCCTGCACTCGCCGGCCGAACTGGCCGTGGCCGCCATGACGTCCATGGAATCCAAGGACCGCTGGGAATGGCTGCAATGGCTCCCGCACGTCGGCTCGGTACATTCGCCCCTCGCCGCCGACCACCTTGCCGCGGGCACGGGCGCCGCCGGCGTGCTGCTGGCGTCCCTGGAGGAACTCATCCTCACCCGCGGCGCCACGCTGGCCGCGCACTCGGCACCGCACCGCGGCCGGGTGGATCCGGCCAAGCGCGAGATTCCGGCGCCCGTGCTGCCCGCACTGCTCGTGGTCGTCGAGGACGACGTCAAGGTGGACCGTGGCCGGCTGACCCGGCTCAGCGAATCCGGGGCCGACGTCGGCGTCCACGTGGTGTGGGTGGCCGGGGCGGTGGAGTCGCTGCCGGCGTCGTGCCGCGACTTCATCCACGTCGCCGAAACCGCCACCACGGGCCAGGTGCGGCTCGGCGAATTGACCTACCCCGTGAGCTGCGAAAGCGTTGACGCGGGCCTGGCCTCGACGCTGGCACGCATGCTGGCCCCCGTGGTGGATACCGGCAAACCGGTCGACGACGACTCCGACCTGCCGCGCAGCGTCTCCTATGTGGCGCTGGCCGGCCATGACCTGGTCGAGGAAACCGCGGGCGTTGCCGACCGCTGGCTGGAGAACAACTCCGTGGCGTCCCGGGCCGTGAAGAACCGCAAATACCAGGGCTCGCTGCGTGCCCTGGTGGGGTCCAAGGGCGTGGAGCCCATGTACCTGGACCTGAAGACCGAGGGACCGCACGCCCTGGTGGGCGGCACCACGGGAGCCGGAAAGTCCGAGTTCCTGCAGGCCTGGGTGCTGGGCATGGCGGCCGCCTACAGCCCCGACCGGCTATCCTTCCTGTTCGTGGACTACAAGGGCGGGGCGGCCTTTGCCGACGCCGTAAAGCTGCCGCACACCGTGGGGCTTGTCACGGACTTGTCCCCGCACCTGGTGCGCCGGGCCCTGACCAGCCTCCGCGCCGAACTGCACCACCGCGAACACCTGCTCAACCGCAAGAAGGCCAAGGACCTGCTGGCCCTGGAGCGCGAAGCCGACCCGGAGGCGCCGCCGTCGCTGGTCATCGTGGTCGATGAGTTCGCCGCCCTGGCCAAGGAGGTCCCCGAGTTCGTGGACGGCGTGGTCGACATTGCCGCCCGCGGCCGCTCCCTGGGGCTGCACCTGATCCTGGCCACGCAGCGCCCGTCCGGGGTCATCAAGGACAACCTGCGCGCCAACACGAATATGCGCATCGCCCTGCGCATGGCCGACGAGGACGACTCCCGGGACATCCTGGGCGAGCCCACGGCCGCCTACTTCAGTCCCACGATTCCCGGCCGGGGCGCCGCCAAGACCGGCCCCGGCCGCATCCAGGGCTTCCAGACCGGCTACGCCGGGGGCTGGACCACCAGGACCCCGCAACGCCCACGGATCGACATCGTGGAGATGGACTTCGGCGCGGGTGCCGCCTGGGAACGGGAGCTGGAGGAGGCGCCCGTGGAGGAGTCCGCCGGCCCCAACGACATTGCCCGCGTGGTGGCGACCATTTCCCGCACCGCGGCGGAACTGGGCGTGAGGGCGCCCCGCAAACCGTGGCTGGGCGAGCTCGCGGACACCTACGATTTCTCCAAGCTGCCCAATCCGCGCACGGACGAGAAACTGCTGCTCGGCGTCCTGGACGATCCGGAACGCCAGGCCCAGCCCACGGTGTTCTTCGAACCGGACCGGGACGGCAACATGGCCATCCTGGGCGCCGGCGGTTCCGGCAAGTCCGCAGCCCTGCGCACCCTGGCCATCGCCGCGGCCATCACCCCGCGCGGCGGGCCCGTGCAGGTGTACGGGATCGACGCCGCCTCCAACGGCCTGGCCATGCTGGCCGCCCTGCCTCACGTGGGCGCCATCATCAACGCCGAGGACAACGAACGCGTGGGCCGGCTGCTGCGCCACCTGCGCGCCACCATAGACGCACGCGCCGAGGCCTTCGCCGCCGTCAAGGCCGGCACCCTCGCCGAATACCGGCGCCTGGCCAACAAGCCCGACGAGCCGCGCATCCTGCTCATGGTGGACGGGCTGTCCGCCTTCCGGGAGCTGTACGAGTTCCGGGTGGGCGTGACGCAGTTCGAAACGCTGCAGCAAATCGCCACCGACGGCCGTCCCATGGGCGTGCACCTTGTCCTTGCCGGGGACAGCCCCAAGTCGCTGCCGGCGTCGTTGGCCGCCTCCGTGCAGCGGACCCTGGTGCTGCGCATGGCGGTGACGGACGACTACTCCAACCTCGGCCTGCCCCGCGACGTGCTTGACGCCGCGTCCCCGCCCGGCCGCGGCATGATCGACGGCGGCGAGGTCCAGCTGGCCATCTTCGGCGGCAACGCGAACCTGGCCCTGCAGGCGCGCGCCGTGGAAAAACTGGCCGACGCCATGCTCCGCCAGGGCGTGCCCACCGCGCCCGGCATCGACGCACTGCCCGAGTCGCTGGACTTGAACGTGCTGCCCGCCGCAGCCCCCGGCCACGTCATGATCGGCGTGGACGACTTCAACCTCGAACCCGCCGGCCTGGCCGCGCACGGGGCGCTCATGCTCACGGGCCCGCCGGGATCCGGCCGCACCACCGCCCTGGTCACCCTCGCCGAGGCGCTGAAACGGTCGACGCCGGCCACCCGGCGCATCTACCTTGGCTCACGGAAATCCGCCGTGGCCGGCATGCCCGTCTGGGACGAATCGTTCGCCACCAACCAGCAGGTGGAGCCGGAACTGCGCCGGCTCATCGGCGAGGCCGAGGCCGACGGCGGCCAACTCGCGATCTTCATCGAAGGCGTCACCGAATTCTCCGACACCGAGGTGGAAATGGACCTGGTCACGCTGATCAAGTCCGCCGTCAAGGGCGGGCACTTCGTGGTGGGCGAGGCCGAATCCTCCACCTGGGCCGGGGCCTGGAACCTTTCGGGGCTGTTCAAGGCCGGCCGCCGCGGCGTCCTCATGAACCCCGGCGACCTCGAGGGCGACACCCTCATGAACACCCCGCTGGGCCGGATCCACCACAACAAGTTCATCCCCGGGCGCGGCTACGTCGTGGGCCGCGGCAAGGCGTTCAAGCTCCAGGTCGCCACCACGATGGACCACGAACGCTGACCACGCTGGTCGAGCTTGTCGAGACCCGCGGCGCGCCTTCTTTTTGGGAGCGCCGCGGGGACATTTAAGGCAAGATGGAACCGTGACTAGCCAGCAAGATGCCAACGAGCCCGACCCCGACACCATCATTCCGGAGGGCCCCGTCCCGGCGGACGCCGACCGCGAACGGTACGCCGAAGTGGTGGAGCTGGTCCAAAAATACCGGGCCGCCTATTACAACGACGACGCCCCGCTGGCCTCCGACGCCGAATTCGACGCGCTCTACAGCGATCTGGAGAAGCTCGAGGCGCTGCACCCGGAGCTCGTCACGAACGATTCACCCACCCAGGTGGTGGGCGGGGACGTGTCGGTGGCGTTTGCCGCCGTCGACCACTTGAGCCGCATGTACTCGCTGGAGGACGTGTTCTCCCTCGAGGAACTCGAGGCCTGGCTGCGCAAGGCCGAAGGGTCGGTGGAGAAGCAGCACGGCCTGGCCCCGAAGTGGCTCACCGAGCTGAAGATCGACGGCCTGGCCGTGAACCTGCTCTACCGCGACGGCGTGCTGGTGCGGGCGGCCACGCGCGGCGACGGCACCACGGGCGAGGACATCACGCACAACGTGGCCACCATCAAGGACATCCCGCAGCGCCTGCATGGCAGCAACTTCCCGGCCGAGGTGGAGATCCGCGGAGAGGTGTTCATCGCCTCGGCGGACTTCGCGGCCCTGAACGAGAAAATGGTGGCCGCCGGCAAGGCCCCGTTCGCCAACCCCCGCAACTCGGCGGCCGGCTCGCTGCGCCAAAAGGACCCGGCCGAGACCGCCAAGCGCCCCCTGAGTATGTACGTGCACGGCATCGGCGCCCGCGAGGGGCTTGAAACCACCAGCCAGTCCGAGACCTACGCCCTGCTGCACGAATGGGGCATGCCCACCAGCCCGTACTACAAGGTCCTGGACACACTCGAAGAGGTGCTCGACTTCATCGCCCACTACGGCGAGCACCGCCACGACCTCATCCACGAGATCGACGGCATCGTGGTCAAGGTGGACGACTTCGCCACGCAGCGGGCCCTGGGCAACACCTCCCGCGTGCCCCGCTGGGCGGTCGCCTACAAGTACCCGCCCGAGGAAGTCCACACGAAACTGCTGGACATCAAGGTCCAGGTGGGACGCACGGGCCGGGTGACCCCATTCGGCATCATGGAACCGGTCAAGGTGGCCGGCTCCACCGTGGAACGGGCCACCCTCCACAACCAGGACGTCGTCAAGGCCAAGGGCGTGCTGATCGGCGACATCGTGGTGCTGCGCAAGGCCGGCGACGTCATCCCGGAAATCGTGGGCCCCGTCATGGCCCTGCGCGAGGGCCGGGAGGCTGAGCTGCGCGAATTCGTCATGCCCGCCGAATGCCCGTCCTGCGGCACCACACTGGCGCCCGCCAAGGAGGGCGACATTGACATCCGCTGCCCCAACGCCAAGTCCTGCCCCATCCAGCTGACCGAGCGCGTGGCGCACCTGGCCGGCCGCGGCGGCTTCGACATCGAGGCGCTCGGCTACGAGGCCGCGGCGGCCCTGACCTCCGGTCCTGGACCCGACCCTACCGAGAACGGCGGCGTCATCGCCCCGGCCGGACCCGGACCGCTCACCAGCGAGGCTGACGTCTTCACCATCGCCGAACTGGACCTGTCCGAGGTGGTGGTCTGGCGCGAGATCCGCAGCAAGG
Organism: Arthrobacter sp. ERGS1:01; assembly: GCF_001281315.1. Classification (NCBI taxonomy): domain Bacteria; kingdom Bacillati; phylum Actinomycetota; class Actinomycetes; order Micrococcales; family Micrococcaceae; genus Arthrobacter; species Arthrobacter sp. ERGS1:01. The sequence goes on from NZ_CP012479.1 coordinate 601,193, forward strand.
GTGAAGGCACTGGCCGCTTCCAACAGGTGCCGTACTTTTACACGAAGGCCACGGCCAAGAAACCCTCGGTGCCCACCAAGACCACCGAAAAGCTTTACGAGGAGCTCGAAAAAGCCAAGGCGCAGCCGCTCTGGCGCGTCCTCGTCGCACTGAGTATCCGGCACGTGGGCCCCACGGCGTCGCGGGCCCTGGCCACGGCGTTCGGGTCCATGGACGGTATCCGGGCCGCCTCGGAAGAAGCGCTGGCCGGCGTGGACGGCGTCGGCCCCATCATCGCCGAGGCCCTGATTGAATGGTTCGGCGTCGACTGGCACCGGGACATCGTGGACGCCTGGGCGGCCGCCGGCGTGCGCATGGCCGACGAGGTGGACGAATCCACCCCGCGCACCCTGGAGGGCCTGACGATCGTGGTGACCGGCACGCTGCCGAACTTCAGCCGCGACGAGGCCAAGGAGGCCATCATCACCCGCGGCGGCAAGGCCTCGGGCTCGGTCTCCAAGAACACCTCCTACGTGGTGGCGGGGGAGAACGCCGGCACCAAGCTGGACAAGGCCGAATCGCTGGGCTTGAAGGTCCTGGACGAGGAAGGGTTCGTGCGCCTGCTGGCGGACGGCCCGGCCGCGGAAACGGATATTGAAACGATCGACGAAGGGGAGCCCGCATGAGCCAGAACGTGACCGTGGACGAATTGTTGGAGGTGGCGCTGCGCGCGGCCGCTGCCGGGGCCTCCGTGCTGGCAGCCCGCGACGCATCAGCCTTTGGTGCCACGGAGAAGTCCTCCGACGCCGACTGGGTCACCGCGTTCGACGTGGCCGCCGAGCGCGCCGTCCGGGCCGTGATCGAGGACGCCCGCCCGCACGACGTCATCACGGGCGAGGAACTGGCGCCGGCGCTCCCGGCCGAACCCTCCGGGTACCGGTGGAGCCTTGACCCGCTGGACGGCACCATGAACTTCATCCGCAACATCGCCTACTACGGCACCTCCGTGGCCGTGATGGGGCCCGACGGCGACTGGCTGGCCGGCGTCGTCGACGCACCGGCCCTGCGGCGCACCTATTTTGCCTCCCGCGGCGGCGGCGCCTGGCTGGACGAGACCCGCGCCGACGGCGTGCAGTCCGTGCGGCAGCTCACCGGCCCCAGGGACGCCCGCGGCGGCACCCTGCTGTCGACGGCATTGACGTACGAGCCTGCCGTGCGGCGCCGGCTGGTGTCGGAGCTGGATGCCCGCATGGACCACTTTGGCGACTTCCGCCGGCTCGGTTCGGCAGCCCTTGAACTGTGCGCCGTGGCCGAGGGCGGCGTGGACGCGTACCTGGAGTACGGGCTCTTTGAACATGACTTTGCCGCCGGCGGGCTCATCGCCGAGGAGGCCGGAGCCTGGGTCCACCGGCCCGTTTTGAGCTCGGCCATGAACGGCCTGCCCACCCGTGAGGAGGTCCTCTCCGTCTGGACCGGCGCCTGCGTGCCCGGCCTGGAAGGCGGCTTCGCCCCGGCCGAGTGACCGGTGCGATGGAGACCGTTTGATTTCGGCCGGCTCGATCACCGCGGCACCTTCGACCTCACGTTTTGGCCGGTTCTTTCGTCTATAAGATTGGCCCCTGCGGAACACCGCAACGGGATTTGACCGACGGAAACGGACTTTGCGCATGCCCACCCCCAAAATGGCCGGCAACTGGCCGTTGCTGCAGTTCGTGATCCTGGCCTTCGTCTGGGGTGCCAGCTTCCTGTTCATCGCGATCGGGCTGGAGGGAATGTCGCCGGCACAGGTGGTGCTGGGCCGGCTGTGTGCCGGCGCCGCGGCCCTCGCCGTCGTCTGCCTCGTGACCCGCAGGAAGCTGCCCTCCGAACCGGTTGTCTGGGCGCATTTGGCAGTCGTCTCCGTGCTACTGTGCGTGGCCCCGTTCCTGCTGTTTTCCTGGGCGGAGCAAAGCATCGCCTCGGGACTGGCCAGCATCTACAACGCCACGACGCCGCTCATGACGACGCTCGTGGCCCTTGTGGCCTTGCCCCAGGAAAGGCCCACCAGGGCCCGCCTGCTGGGTCTGATCGCCGGTTTCGCGGGCGTGCTGCTGGTCCTGGGCCCGTGGCGCCTGGTGGGCGGGGGATCCGTTGCCGGCCAGCTTGCCTGCCTGCTCGCCACGGCCTGCTACGGCATGGGATTCGTGTACCTTCGCCGCTTCGTTTCCCCGCGGGGCTTGTCCTCGCTCGCCGTCGCCACGGTGCAGGTGGGGTTGGGCGCGGTGATCATGCTTGCCATGGCGCCATGGATCGCCACCACCCCCGTCCACCTCACGCCGCGGATCGTCGCCGCAATCCTGGTCCTGGGCGTGGCCGGCACGGGCCTGGCCTACGTGTGGAACACCAACCTGGTGGCCGCCTGGGGCGCCGCCAACGCGTCGACCGTGACCTACCTGACGCCCGTGGTCGGGGTCAGCCTCGGCGTACTGGTCCTGTCCGAGCCGGTGACCTGGAATCAGCCCCTCGGGGCACTCGTCGTGGTGGCCGGCATCGCCATCAGCCAGGGCAGGCTGGCCGGCCTCACGCAGGGCCTGCGCGGCCGGCGGTCCCGGCGCGGCAGCGCCGCCGCGGGCCCCGGCACGGCAGACGCCGAGTAACCCCGGCCCCTGGCCCGAACTCCCGCGCAGGTTCCGGAGTACCGTATTGGCATGGAGCTACGAGACGGAATCTTCCTTCCCCCGCGCAACCTGCAACTCACGGGCACCGGCACCCTGGACTCGGCCTTCGATGTGTCCGGCCTCGCCGTGGCATCCATCGCGGAGGCCGGCACCGCCATGGCCCGGCTGGCCCGCCGACTGGGGGCCGCGGACCCGCAGCTGCACCTCGACCGGGACCTGGCGGCGCTGTGGTTCGGCATGTCCTTCAAGCCCTCCGGCTGGGAGCTGCCCTCACCCTGGGATCCGATCGCCGGCGACTACGCCTGTGCGGACGGCTGGATCCGCCTCCACACCAACGCCCCGCACCACCGGGCCGCCGCCCTCGCGGTGCTCGGCCTGCCCGCGGATGCGGACCGGGCGCGGGTTGCCGCCGTCGTCCCCGCCTGGGCCGGGCAGGAACTCGAGGACGCCGTGGTGGCCGCGAACGGCTGTGCGGCCCTCATGCGCTCGCCTGCCCAGTGGACGGCTCATCCGCAGGGTGCCGCGGTGGCCGCCGAACCCTTGACCGCCTGGGGTAGGGCCCGCGCGGTGGGGACGCCCGACGCCGGTGCCCACGGCCGCGGTCGGCCCGCCACCGGGCGCCGACCGCTGGACGGGGTGCGCGTGCTGGATTTGACCCGGGTCATCGCCGGGCCGGTGGCCACCCGCTTCCTGGCACACTACGGGGCACAAGTGCTGCGCATCGATCCGCCCGACTGGCAGGAACCCGCGCTGGAACCCGAGATGACGAGCGGCAAGCACTGCGCCCGGCTGGACGCGAAAACGCCCGGCGGCCTGGCGGCGCTGCATGAGCTGCTGGCCGGCGCCGACATCTTCATCCACGGCTACCGCCCCGACGCCCTGGCCCGGCTGGGCCTCTCCGACGATGCCCTGGCCGAGCGCCACCCCGGCCTGGTCAACATCGCCCTCGACGCATATGGCTGGAGCGGGCCCTGGGCCAACCGGCGCGGCTTTGACTCACTCGTGCAGATGAGCTGCGGCATCGCGCAGGCGGGCATGGCCCACTTTGCCGCCGACAAACCCGTCCCGCTGCCCGTCCAGGCGCTCGACCATGCCACCGGCTACCTGGTTGCGGCCGCCGCCGTCGATGCCTGGCGCGAACGCCTCGACGGCACGGCCCGGAACGCGAGGCTGTCGCTGGCGCGCACGGCCGTGGAGCTGATGCGCACCTCCCCGACGTCGGGCACCCTGCCCCACGTGGCCGATTCGGCCATGCTCCCCGAACACACCGCCTGGGGCCAGGGGCTCCGGCTGCCCCCGGCCATCCAGATCGACGGCGTGCCGGCACACACCGGCGTCGAGGCGCGGGGCTATGGTTCGGCCCCTGCAGCCTGGCCGGCCGGCAGCTAGGACCGGCAGCAGGAACGGAACCGGCCGCCGCATAGAATTGTTGAGCCCCGCCACCCACGCCGCAAGGAATGCCCCCACCCATGAGCTTGACCGTCCGCCCCATCACCCCCGCCGACTACGACGCCGTCGCCCGCATCACCGCCGACGCCTACCTGGGCGCGGGGTACTTTGACAGCGCCGAATACCCGTACATGCAAAAGATCATGCGCGTGGGGGAGCGGGCCGCGGTGGCGCCCATCATCGTCGTCGAACGCAACGGCGTGGTGATCGGCTCGGCCACCTTGGCGGTGAACGGTGACGAATGGGCCGACATCGCCCTGCCGGACGAGCTGGAATTCCGGCTCCTGGTGGTGGACCCGGCCGTGCAGCGCAGCGGCGCCGGCAGGGCCATGGTCAACGCCATCCTGGCCCAGGCCCGGGAAACCCCCGGGATCCGCGCCGTCAGCCTCACCACGGGCGACGACTGGCACGGTGCGCACGCCCTGTACCGCAAGCTTGGCTTCACCAGGGTCCCGGAACGCGACTGGCCCATCCCCGAAAACGGCAAGATGCTCCGCGTCTACCGCATGGAGTTGTAGGGCCGGGCTTACGTCGCGGGCCTAAATTGCAAGGAGCGGGCGGGTCGAGGCGTAGCCGTCCCGGATGGTCGAGGACGGTACGTCGTAGACCATGGTCACTTCGCTGCCCGGCTCGCAGGCCGGCCAGCCCGGTTCGCCACGGACCGCGAACCCCACCGCGGAGGCATGGACCGCGTTGGCGAGGCCCTGGGGCGGGTTTGGGCCGGCCAGGGCGTCGACCTTGACGGAGTCCAGGCAATCAAAGATGAACGGCACATCCAGGCAGTGCACGGCCCGGCCAAACACGCCGCTGGGCCAGGAGAACCTGTACAGCCAGGTCTGGGTGGGCCGCGCCACGGCCGTGCCTCCCGCCAGGCGCGCGGCACAAACCTCCAACACGGTCTTTCGGAACGCCACATCCGTGATGTAACGGCCCAGCACGGCCACCGATCCCTTCCCGGCCACCTCCTTGTTCGCCGCCAGGTAGGCCGATCTCGGGGCCCCCTTCAGCCCAGCCGCGCCCAGCAGGAACCGCGCCGGGACAAGCCGCATGGCCTTGGGGGCGGTGTCGAGCGCCATGGAGAATTCGTCGTCGGCCGTGCCCATCACCAGGCCCTTGTCCGCGCCCACACCCGCACGCAGCGAATCAAGGGTGGGCCGCGCAATCAGCTCGCCGTCCACCAGGGGGCCGTACGACAGCCCGCCCGCCAACAGCGCCTTGAGCATGGCGGCGGACTTGCGCGGCCCGCCCTCCGGGTGTTGGGCCTTTATCTGCAGTTCCAGGATGGTCAGTTCGTCGATGCCGGCAAAACCGTCCCAGGTGCTTGCGACGCCGGCCAGTGCGGCCAGCCGGCCGGCGATGGTTTTTGCCCGTTCCGGGGCAATGTCGGCCAAGGCACCGGAAACGCAGTGGACCCGGTTGAAGAGGTGCTGCGCCCTCGGCATGCCCAATAGTGTCAGCACGGCGCCGCCGCCGGCCGACTGCCCCATAATGGTGACCTGCCGGGGATCGCCGCCGAACGCCGCAATGTTCTCCTGCACCCACTCAAGCGCGGCCAGCCAGTCCAGCACGCCGCGGTTGTGCGGCGCCCCGTCGATCCAGCCAAATCCGTCAAAACCAAGCCGGTACGACACCGAGACCGTCACGACGCCGTCGCGGTTGAACGCGGTGCCGTCGAACCAGGGGCTGGCGGGGGAGCCCGCCGTGAACCCGCCGCCGTGGATGTACACCAGGACGGGCAGGGCGGCGGCGCCGGACGGATCCGGGGTGAAAACGTTAACATTCAAGGTGGAATCGCCCGGGATGGACGGCGCGGGGATCAGCGTGACTTCACTCAACGTTTCGCGTTGCGGGGTGGGGGCGTCGGCCACGGCGTCCAGCACGTCCTCCCACGGCCCGGGCGGAACGGGCGCAGCGAAACGGAGCGCTCCCACGGGCGCCTGGGCGAAGGGGATCCCCTTGAACGCAGCGGAACGCCGATACTGCCCGGTGCCGCTGCACTCGCGCCAGACACCGCGGACGGGACCCGAGGCCGTCCTGACCACCGGGCCGGTCAGGGTGGCGAACTCGGATTGCTGTTCCATGGACTGTCCTCACTCGGGGCTGGCTTGACTGCGACGCGGGCCGGGGACGGATCCATCTCCCCCTTATTACCCAACGGGGGAATTCACGGAAATGCAAGAGCGCGGGGCCACGGACCTGGACGGGCGTCGTAGAAAAACGCAATGAAGTCCGCCCGCCGGAGGGTCCGCCCTTAGAGTGGTGGCTCCACTGACGGGGCGCGAAGCCCCACGACGCAAAGGACATCCGCGTGCGCAAAATCTTCGGTTCCGGCTCCAGCTGGGAAAAGACCCTCGGTTATTCCCGGGCCGTACAGGTCAACGACACCCTGTACATTTCCGCGACCTCGGCAGCGGGTCCGGACGGCACGGTTGTCGGCGACGGCTTCTACGAGCAGAGCGCCTACATCCTGACGAAGCTCGACGCCGTGCTGGCCGAAGCCGGCTTCTCCTTTGCCGACGTCGTACAGTCCAAGATCTACCTGACCGACATTGCCGCTTGGGAAGAGGCCGGCCGGGCCCACGGTGAGGTCTTTGGCGAGATCCGCCCCACCCTGGCCCTCGTCCATGTGCTGCCGTTCCTCGACCCCGCCATGAAGGTCGAGATCGAACTCGTCGCCCAGCGCTGACGGACACGCCCCGGGCGCAGGGGATTGCGGGGACCCGGGCCAAAAACCGGGGCGCAAGGTTAGGATGAGGCCATGTGTCCAAGCCCAGCGTCCGGGCCGAAGCCAATGAGCAAGCTCCCGGGCTCGCCGCGGAGCCTGCGCCGCGGCACCCGGCGGCGTTCCGTCAACGCGCTCCTGGACAACGTGGTCTTTGTCTTCAGCGGGGTCGCGGCGCTGTGGCTGGCGTGGCTGGTGCTCTCGGACAGCCAGTCCTGGGGCTGGTACCTGGTGCCGTACTTCGTGTTGTTCTGGCTGGTGTTGGCCTACCTTGTGCTGCCGCGCCTGCACCGGATCCTGACCAGCATCTATGTCCCCGACTACTTCATCGGCCGGGCCCGCACCAGCGACGGGCTGCTCGGGGACCCGATCAACGTCGCCGTGGTGGGCGCCGAGGACCAGCTGAACGAGGCCATGACCCGGGCCGGCTGGATCCGCGCCGACGACGTCACCCTCGCCTCCAGCCGCCGGATCGTCACCTCCACGATCTTCCGGCGCAGCTACGACGAGGCGCCCGTGAGCCCGCTGATGCTGTTCGGCCGGCAACAGGACCTCGCCTACCAGCAGGAGGTGGCGGGCAACCCCGCCAAGCGCCACCACGTGCGGTTTTGGCGCTGCCCGGAGGACTGGCTGCTCCCGGGCGGGCACAAGACGGACTGGCTGGCCGCCGGCACCTTCGACCGCGCCGTCGGGTTTTCGCTGTTCACCCTGCAGATCACGCACAAGATCGACGCCGATACCGACATTGAGCGGGACCACATCGTGGCAACGCTCACGGAGGACAACACCGACGTCGAGGTGCGGGTCCTGGCCGACTTCTCCACCGGCTACCACTCCCGCAACGGCGGCGGCGACACGATCGAAACGGACGGGAACCTGCCGGTCGTCGACGTCAGCAAGGTGCCCGTGCCGCCCGACGGCATACCTCTCGGCGCAGACCTGGCCGCCCGACGGGCCGCCCGGGCACGGCGCCGGCCCGTCTCCACCCTGCTCGGCGTCCTCCTGATGGCCATCCGCGTCGTGGTCGGCGCCGTGACCGTGGCCCGGATCGTGGGGGAGCGGCGCACCATCATCGCCGATGCCGCCTCCACCCTCACCACGGCACAGGCCGCGGACCTGGACCTCTCGGTCAACGTCATCATCGTGCTGGCCGCCGTGGGCATCCTGGCATACCTGCTCCTGGCCGTCCTCGTCTTCCGGGGCAGCAACTGGGCCAGGATTGCCGCCATGACCTTCAGCGGCCTGCTGATAGTGCTCGCGGCCATCGACTTCGTCAACGGCGAACGGTTCACCCTGCACAACGACGTCTTCGGCCTGCCCCTGGACATCCTGGTCCTGCTGGCCCTGTCCGCGCGGCACTCCCGGCTCTGGGCGCGGAAACGGGAAACTCACAGCATTTCGTGATTTCACGCCTGCCATGGCGGATAAGCTAGTGGGGACAACTTCTATTCTTTTTGCAGGGGAGATCCATGGCTGCGATCAACCGTGAGGACGTGGCGCACCTGGCGCAACTCGCTCACATCGAGATGAGCGACGACGAACTGGACCGCATGGCCAATGAACTGGCAGTGATTGTGGATTCGGTCAAGAGCGTCAGCGAGGCTGCGGGAGCCGACGTTCCCGCCACCTCGCACCCGATTCCGCTGACCAACGTCATGCGCGAGGACGTGGTGGGCCACGTACTGTCCGCCGAGGAGGCGCTCTCCGGCGCCCCGGATTCCGCCGACGGCCGCTTCAAGGTCCCCGCAATTTTGGAAGAGAGCTAAGCCATGACTGCCAACGAACTCATTCGTTCCAGCGCGTCCGCCATGGCCGCCAAGCTTGTCGCGGGCGAGATCACCTCCGTGGAACTGGTCCAGGCGCACCTTGACCGCATTGCCGCCGTCGACGGCGGGGAACGCGGCGTCAACGCGTTCCTGCACGTCAACGCCGAGGAGGCGCTCGCCGTCGCCGCCGACGTCGATGCCCGCCGCGCCGCCGGTGAGGAGCTCCACGAGCTCGCCGGCGTGCCGATCGCCATCAAGGACCTGATCGTCACGAAGGGCCAGCCCACCACGGCCGGCTCCAAGATCCTCGAGGGCTGGATGAGCCCCTACGACGCCACCGTGATCAAGAAGATCCGGGCCGCGCGCATGCCCATGCTGGGCAAGACCAACCTTGACGAATTCGCCATGGGCTCCTCCACCGAGCACTCCGCCTACGGCCCCACCCGCAACCCGTGGGACCTGGACCGGATCCCCGGAGGCTCCGGCGGTGGCTCCGCGGCCGCCGTCGCCGCCTTCGAGGCCCCCCTGGCCTTGGGCACCGACACGGGTGGCTCCATCCGCCAGCCCGGCGCCCTCACCGGCACCGTCGGCGTGAAGCCCACCTACGGTGCGGTGTCCCGCTACGGCGCCATCGCCATGGCCTCCTCGCTGGACCAGATCGGCCCTGTTTCGCGGACCGTGCTGGACTCCGCACTGCTGCAGGAAGTCATCGGCGGGCACGACCCCCAGGACTCCACCTCGCTGACGGACGCCTCCACGGGCCTCGTCGAGGCCGCCCGCCTGGGCAACGTTGCCGGCATGAAGATCGGCATCATCAAGGAGCTGCACGGCGAAGGCTTCCAGCCCGGCGTCGAGAACCGCTTCAACGAATCCCTGGAGCTGCTGCGCGGCGCCGGCGCCGAAATCGTCGAGGTCTCCTGCCCCAACTTCGGCTACGCACTGGGCGCCTACTACCTGATCATGCCCAGCGAGGCCTCCTCCAACCTGGCCAAGTTCGACGGCGTCCGCTTCGGCCTGCGCACGCTGCCCACCGAAGGCCCGCTCACGATTGAGCGCGTCATGGGCGCCACCCGCGCCGCCGGTTTCGGCGACGAGGTCAAGCGCCGCATCATCCTGGGCACCTATGCGCTGTCCGCCGGCTACTACGACGCCTACTACGGCTCGGCCCAGAAGGTGCGCACCCTGATCCAGCGCGACTTCGCCGCCGCGTTCGAACAGGTCGACGTGCTGATCTCCCCGACGTCGCCCGTCACGGCGTTCAAGCTGGGCGAAAAGCTCGATGACCCGCTGGCCATGTACCTGAACGACATCGCCACGATCCCGGCCAACATGGCCGGCGTCCCCGGCCTGACCCTGCCCGGCGGCCTGGCCGATGAAGACGGCCTGCCCGTCGGCATCCAGCTGCTGGCCCCGGCCCGCGAGGACGCCCGCCTGTACCGCGTGGGCGCCGTGCTGGAATCCCTGCTCGAGGCACAGTGGGGCGGCCCCATCCTGGACCAGGCGCCGTCGTTGGTCGAGCTTGTCGAGACCCTTGCAGCCAAGGAGGCTAACTAATGAGCGTTGACACCATCTTGAGCTTCGAAGAAGCCATGGAAAAGTACGATCCCGTCCTGGGCTTCGAGGTCCACGTGGAGCTGAACACCAAGACCAAGATGTTCTCCTCCGCCCCGAACGAGTTTGGCGACGAGCCCAACACGAACGTCAACGAGGTGTGCCTGGGCCTGCCCGGCGTGCTGCCCGTGGTGAACAAGAAGGCCGTTGAGTCCTCGATCCTGATCGGCCTGGCGCTGAACTGCAAGATCGCCGAGCACTGCACGTTCGCACGCAAGCAGTACTTCTACCCGGACACACCCAAGAACTTCCAGACCTCCCAGTACGAGGACCCGATCTGCTACGACGGCTGGATCGACATCGAGCTGGAGGACGGCACCGTCTTCCGCGTCGAGATCGAGCGCGCCCACATGGAGGAGGACGCCGGCAAGCTGACCCACATGGGCGGGGCCACCGGCCGCATCCAGGGCGCCGACTTCTCCCTGGTCGACTACAACCGTTCCGGCGTGCCGCTGGTGGAAATCGTCACCAAGCCCATCGAGGGTGCCGGCTCCCGCGCCCCCGAACTGGCCAAGGCGTATGTTGCGGCCATCCGGGAAATCGTGAAGAACCTGGGCGTTTCCGACGCCAAGATGGAACGCGGCAACGTCCGTTGCGACGCCAACGTCTCCCTGCGCCCCTACGGCCAGGAGAAGTTCGGCACCCGTACGGAAACCAAGAACGTGAACTCGCTGCGCGCCGTCGAGAACGCCGTGAAGTTCGAGATCCAGCGCCACGCCGCCGTGCTCGACTCCGGGGTGAAGATCATCCAGGAAACCCGCCACTGGCACGAGGACACCAAGTCCACGACGTCCGGACGCCCCAAGTCCGACGCCGACGATTACCGCTACTTCCCGGAACCGGACCTGGTGCCCATCGTCACCACGGCCGAGTGGGTCGAGGAGCTGCGCTCCCGCCTGCCCGAGCCGCCGGCCGTGCGCCGCAAGCGCCTGCAGGCCGAGTGGGGCTACACGGACCTCGAGTTCCGTGACGTGGTCAATGCCGGCCTCATGGACGAGATCGAGGAGACCGTCGCCGCCGGCGCCTCCGCCGCGTCCGCCCGCAAGTGGTGGATGGGCGAGATCGCCCGCCGCGCCAAGCTGGCCGATGTCGACCCCGCCGCGCTGGGCGTCAGCCCCGCCGTCGTGGTGGAGATCGAGAAGCTCATCGCCGCAGGCAGCATCAACGACAAGCTGGCCCGCCAGGTGCTCGACGGCGTCCTCGAGGGCGAAGGAACGCCCGCCGAGGTCGTCGCCAAGCGCGGCCTGGCCGTGGTCTCCGACGACGGCGCCCTGCAGGCCGCCATCGACGAGGCCCTGGCCGCCCAGCCCGGCGTTGCGGACAAGATCCGTGCCGGCAAGGTCCAGGCCGTGGGTGCCATCGTTGGCGGCGTCATGAAGGCCACCAAGGGCCAGGCCGACGCGGCCCGCGTCCGGGAACTGATCCTCAAGACGCTCGGCGTCGAGGGCTAGTTTCCACAACTGCGCCCGTTTCCGCGTTCCGCACCCGTTCCGACGGGCGCCGAATGCGGAAACGGGCGCATTTTTACGTGGGCCGCGAGTCCACGTGCCGCGCCGGGCGCCAATATGAGTAATTGTGAATCGTAATAGCACTTTGCAATCATGAACATTCAGGAAATGATTGGGTATCACCGTCGATACCTCTTGGAGTCTTTCCCATGCCCACCCCGGCACTTGCCACGTCCGTCCCGTCCCGCCTGAGCGCACCCGAACGCCTGCACCCCGAACTTGACTGCGGCATCGGCCAGTGGGACAAACTGCTGTACGGCAACCACAGGATCGTGGTGTCCGTACCCGAGCTCCCGCAGGGCGGCCGTGCCGCCACGGTTACCCTGCCGTGGCGCCGCCACGACGCCGCACCGGCCGACGTCGACGTCGTCGTGGTCTCCGCGGCCACCGGAACCCGCGTGCGCAACGTCGTGGCCGGGGAACGGGACCGGGCCGCCGGAATGTTCACGTTCGAGCCGGTCGACGGCGCGGGCGACTACTTCTTCCACTACCTGCCCTATGCCATGATGGGCCACTCCTACTACCCCCAGGCCGAGTACCTGCCCGCCCGTCCCACGGCGGACCCTGCCTGGGTGAACTCCGTTGCCGCCAGTGTGTGGTCGTTCGAGTTGGGCTTCCACACCGCCCACCCCGCCGCCACCGCCGTCCGCTATGAGGCCGCGAGCAAGTGGGACAACTTTGCCCCCATGAACTTCACCGCAACGGAGCCCGAACTGGCCGCCCTGCACGAGGCCCACGCCGGCGCGGCGTTCCTGCTCTTTGCCCAGGACCGCCGCCACGCGATCTCGATGAAGGACGCCATCCCGGCGCACTGGGCCATCGCGGGGCCGGCCGCCGTGCCGGGCACCGCTGCCGGGCTGTTGTGCCTGTCGGCCCAGCCGGGGGAGGACTACGTCATCCAGCTGGGCCTTTACGCGCAGGCGGAACTGACGGGAGTGTCCGTAGACGTGGCCGCCCGGGCCGACGGCGGCGAGGTCGCGGCCCGCTGCATCAACACGGCCGGCGTCGACCGCCTGGGCCGACCGTTCAGCAAGACCCTGGCCGTGGCCGACGGCGCCGTGCAGGCGCTGTACGTGGTGGTCCCGGTTCCCGCCGCGTCCGCCGGATCAACCGTGGAGGCCGTCATCACGGTGTCCACGTCCGCCGGGAGCGCCGAGCTGCCGGTCCGCCTTGAGGTGGCCGACGAAGCCGAGCCCGACATTGCCGCCGGCGGCTTTGGCGACCCCCGCGAACTGCGTCGCCTGGCGTGGCTGGACTCCACCCTCGCCCAGGATGACGAGCTCGTGGCACCCTACACTGCCGTGGAGATCGACGAGGCCGCCCGCACGCTGGCCATCCTGGGCCGCACGGTTCAGCTGGCCCCCAACGGCCTGCCGGCGCAGCTGGAATCGACGTTCACCTCGGCCGTGACGGCCGTTGACGGCCCCGCCCGTGCGCTGCTCCTGGAACCGCTGAACCTGGTGCCGGAGCTGGCGCAGGGCGCCGTGGCATGGGCGTACTCGCCGCTGGCCATCACCACCTACGGCCCGGCCCGCGTGGGCTGGACGTGCACGTGGACCAGCCCGGACACCGCCTTGCAGGTCACCGTGGAGGGCCGGTTGGAGGCCGACGGCGCCGCCGACTTCGCCGTCCGCCTCACCGTCCCGCACGGTGCCGGGGCCGTGGAGTTGAACGATGTATCCCTCAACCTTGCCCTCGACCCCGCCGCGGTCCCGTATGCCATGGGGCTCGGCGTGCCCGGCGGCACCCGCCCGGCCGGCATCGACTGGACGTGGGAGGTCGCCACCAGGAACCAGGACTCGCTGTGGCTTGGCGACAGCAACATCGGCGTCCAGCTGGCGCTTCGCGACGACAACTACGAACGTCCGCTGAACACCAACTTCTACCGCGAAAAGCCGCTCATCGCACCCGACTCCTGGGCCAACCCCGGGGCGGACACGGCCCGGGTTCCCGGCATCACGCTCAGGGAGGCCGGCAGCGCCAACGGAAGCGGCGCCGTCGTGCTCCAGGCGTTCAGCGGCGGCCGCACCATGGAGCCGGGGGAGAGCCTGAACTACGGCTTCCGGCTGCTCCTGACCCCGTTCAAGCCCATCGACCCGGCCCGGCAGCTGCGCAACCGCTACTTCCACGACCAGGGCAGCGTTGCGGACATTGCCGCGACCGGCGCCAGCGTCATCAACATCCACCACGCCACAGCCCTGGCCCCGTTCATCAACGACCCCCTGCTGCACGCCGATGCGCTGGCGGAGTACACCACGGAGGCCCATGCGGCGGGGCTCAAGGTCAAGGTCTACGACACCGTGCGGGAGCTGACGGGGCACAGCCCGGACCTGCTGCCCATGCTGTCCCTGGGGCACGAAATCTTCAGCGACGGACCCGGCAAGGGGCACATTTGGCCGCAGGAGCACGCGGGCGCCAACTACGTTTCGGCCTGGCATGCGCCCAATGTGGACGACATTGCCGTGGTGACGGCGGGGGAGTCGCGCCTGCAAAACTGGTACATCCGCGGCCTCGACGAGCTGGTGCGCAAGACCGGCCTGGACGGGATCTACCTCGACGACATCGCCTACGACCGCCAGGCCATGAAGCGTGTCCGCAAGGTCCTGGCGGCCCGCTGCGCCGACCCGGAAATCGACATCCACTCGGCCAACCAGTTCAACGACAAGGACGGGTTCGCGTCCTCCGCGAACATGTACATGGAACAGCTGCCGTACACGGACAGGCTGTGGCTGGGCGAATACTTCGACTACGACAACACGGACCCCGCGTACTGGCTCGTGGAAGTTTCCGGCATTCCCTTTGGGTTGATGGGGGAGATGCTGGAGGGTGGCGGCAACCCGTGGCGCGGGCTGGTCTTCGGCATGACCGGCCGGGCGCCGCGCGTGGACAACCGGGCCCTGTGGGAACTGTGGGCCGCGCATGGTTTGGCCGAGGCGCCCATGCTGGGGCACTGGGCCCTGAACGTGCCCGTGCGCAGCAGCCACCCCGAGGTGCTGGCCACGTCCTGGATTACGCCGTCCGGACTCGTGACGGCGCTGGCCAGCTGGGCGCCGGAAACGGTCTCCGTGACGCTGGAGTTCGCGCCCGAGTTCGCGCGCCTTGCCCAGGCGTCCCGGGTGGCGCCCTGCATTGACGGCTTCCAGGACGCCGCGGCCTTCGCGCCCGGGGACACCATTGCGGTGGAGCCGCGCCGCGGGATCGTGCTGGTCATCGACGGGGCATAGCGTTGCGGAAGGCATAACGCGAAGGAGGGCCGGCACGAGTATCCGTGTCGGCCCTCCTGTGTATTTCCTGGCTGTGTTGCCTGGTGGGCCGGTGGTTAGTCGGCGATCATCACCCAGCGATAGCACTGGCCGGCACTCCGGTCGGCACCCAGCGTCCGGACTTCCAGGATGTTGGGCCCGGCCAACAGGTCCAGGACGTAGTTCCCGTCCGCCGTGGTGGCGACCTTCCTGTCGTTGTAGTTGAGGTGCAGCGACGTGCCCGGCTCCGCCGCGGCCAGTGCAACGGACACCTGCGTGGTTCCCGTGGGCGCGTGCGTGAGCCACGCCAAGGGAGAGGCGGGCTCGCCAAAGTCGACGCCGGTCCACACGGGGTCACCCAGCGGTGCCAGCAGGGTGCCGCGGCGGTGCCCGTCAGGGGTTCCGACCACGGACTGGTCCGCATCGGCGGCGACGCTGACCGTCCGGGTTTCGACACCGTCCGCCGCACCGTCGACCTCGCCGGCGGCCATCTCGGAGATGGCCACGGCAACGTTGAAGCCCGGGGCATAGCGATTTCCCGAGAAGACCAGACCGCGGCTGGCGGCGAAGTCGAACAACTCCGGGGTCGGGTGGGCGGGCGTTTCGACGGTCGGGGCGTAGTGCCCCACGTGGTTGTTGGTGAAGGACAGCCCGGCCACGGACTTGCCCCTGACCAGGGATCCGCCCGCCGGCAGCATGAAGCGGTTGGCATCGATGCGGATGTTGCCGTGGACGGTCCGGGCCGGCTCCGATTCGGCGTTCGTGGGGTCGAACCAGATGGCGGCCCAGCCGCTCGCGGGGCGGTCGAAGACGTTGTTGCGGATGGTCGCGTTCGTGACGCCGCTTGATTCGTACCAATAGTCGGCATCCGCGGAAATGTAGATGCTGGCCATGCCCATTTGATCGAAGTGGTTCCGTTCAATGAGCACGGGCTTGGGCGTCGTGACGAGGATGCCGCGGGTTGGCGTGGATTTGAACGTGTTGCCGGCAATGTAGACCTCGGGCGTGTACGTCATGTTCTCGGCGACGTAGCTGCCCACCGCCAGATCGGCCGGCAGTTCCTTGTCCACCGTGGCGGTCATCCGTTCCAGGTCGTGGGCGGTGTCCCTGCCGTTGGGCCCGGTCACGGCCACCACCCGGTAGTCCTCCGCGCCGTCGGAAAGCATCGTGGCGCGCCTGACGAAGCGCAGTTCGTCGCCCGGGTAGAACTGCGGGAATCCGGCGGTGTCCCGTTCCATGTATTTCAGCGTGACGGTGCGGGTGTCGCGGTCGATCGCCTCGACCTGCACGTAGGTGCCGTGGATGTTGATCGGGTCATCGTGCGGGTTGTCGAAGAGGCAGTTGGTGATCTGCGCCTTGCCGGCAACGCCCGAGAGCTGGATGAAGTCGGCCAGGCCGGCCGTCTGGCGCCATGTGCCGGGCTTGGCGCGCAGCGTGATCCCGTCCAGGGACAGGTCCCGGCTGAGCTGGCCCACGATCCCGAAGCCGTGCAGGTAGCCCAACGCAAGGTTCTTCAGTTCCACGCGTTCGGACTCCCAGACAAACCCGCCCGGGGTGTCGCGCGGGCGCTGGCGCAACTCGTAGACCTTGCCGGCATCGCCCGGATCCCCGGCGGAGTCGTAGCGCACGCGCAGCACGTTGTTCCCGAGGTCCGTCACGGAGCGGGAGCCGATCCACAGGGGCAGGGGTGAACGCAGCGTCAGGCCGCTGGCGAGCTCGCGGATCTGGTTCTGCCATTCGGTGGCCACCTCGGGCCCGTGGGACCAAGAGGGGACGCCCGTGGCCGGGCTGGGCTCACCGGTGAACGTGGCGGTGGCGCCGTCGATCACGTGCCCCACTCCGGCGAGCAGCTTGATGTCGCGGAAGCCGAAACCGTCCTCCACCCCGCTGGCCAGCACGGTCAGGTCCAGCACCAGCGGCGCGTGCCAGTCCGTGCTGAAGTTCCGGATGGTGACGTCGCTGGAACGGATGGCCGCGAACTGGGTGGCCCGGCCGTGGAAGGTCAGCTCCGAACCGTTGCCTTCGACAATGACGTCGTGCATGTCCTCAAGCAGGATCCCGATGTTCTTGACCTTGAATTCCTCGAACCGGCCCACGGTGTTGGAGACGTACAGTTCCCGTTTGGGAGCGTCCTCCGGGTACAGCGTGTAACGCCCGTGCGGGAACTCGATGGTGGCCGGTGTTCCCAGCCCCCGGGCATGGACGATCGCGTCGTAAACGGCGTAAGCGGAATCCGCGGCGCCGGACGGATCCGCGCCAAAGTCAGTGACGCGCACCACCGTACGGTCCGTGGCGTGCACGGGCAGCGGGGCGGGGTCCTGCGCGGTCCTGGTCGCGGCGTGATAGCCCACGGTATCCGGGCCCAGCTCGCCGGCGGACAGGCGCTCGTGGCTGGTCCACGGGGAAGTGATGGATTTGGAGGCGGTGATTGTGTCCATAGTGGTCTCCACGGGTGACGGCTCATGCAAACTTTGTGCGGTTTATGATCAGAAATGATCGCTTTGTCCAGTCTAGCGCGTAGTCGGCGGCAGCTACCCGGTCTCTGGCAGGATGAAGCCATGACCTTTAGTTGGGAAACCCTGGCCCGTGTTCAATTTGAGGGTGACGCCCATGTCATCGAGGACAGCTGCGGATTCATCGGCCCGCACGCCTGGATCATCGACGGAGCCACCAGCCTGCTCGAACCGCTGGGCCTGCCGGCCGCCAGCGACCCCCAGTGGCTGGCCCAGGTATTGAGCGTCGAGCTGGCACGTGGCGGCGGGGACGATGTGCGCTCCCGGCTCGCCGCCGCACTGGCCGCCGTGAATGCCGAAGCGGCGAAGCTCGTGGGTGCCGAAACGGTCCGTTTTCCCAGTGCCGCCATTTCCGTGGCCCACCTGAACGACGACGGCGTCGAGGTCGCGTCGCTGGCCGATTGCACCGTCGTGGTGCGCACCGGCGACGGCGCCACCCATGTGGTGCGGGCAGAATTGGCCGATTCCCGGGTGGACCTTGAGGCGTCCCGGCGCACGGTGGACCCGGCGGAACGGCTGCGCCTCCTGGTCCGGGACCGCGAATTGCGCAACACCGAGGGAAATCTGTGGGTGGCGCGGCGCGAACCCGAGGCCGCCGACCACGCCCGCGTGGTGCAACTGGGCCGGCCCGCACTCATGGTGATGGCAAGCGACGGCGCCTGGCGCGCCGTCGACCTTGGCCTGGTCGGCGGCCCGGAGGAATTCCTGGAACGCACCTCCTCGACGCTTGGCGCCCTGGAACTGATGACCGAGCTGCGCCGCAGGCAGGGTGAGATTGGCGAAGTCGCCGACGACGCCACGGTGCTCACCCTGGCGCCCCGCGGGTGATCTGGCCCCTCAGCGTTCGGGGAGGGTGACCGTCCGGAAGCCGAGGTTTCCGCTGGCCGAATCCGGCGTGTTGGAGCTTCGCGCGGCCAGCCGGTAGCGGTTGCAATACGAATCGTGGCACAGGTAGGACCCGCCGCGCATGACCCGTCCGCGCCCGATCGTGGGGCCGGCCGGATCCGTCACGGTGCCCTGCGCCAGGCATGATTTGTAGTACTTGGGCAGGAACCAGTCCGCGCACCATTCCCACACGTTTCCGCTGGTTTGGTACAGCCCGTAGCCGTTGGGCTCGAAGCTGCGCACCGGCGCCGTCGTGAGGAAGCCGTCCTCGCACGTGTTGACGGTGGGGAAGGTGCCCTGCCAAATGTTGCAATGGTGTTCGGTGCCGCCGTCCCCGGAAACGCCGTGGAGCTCGTTGCCCCACGGGTACCGGGCCTGCGCCAGGCCGCCGCGGGCCGCGTACTCCCATTGCGCCTCGGTGGGCAGTGCCCGCCCGGCCCAGGCGCAGTAGGCCAGGGCATCGGCGTGCGAGAGCTGCGTGGCCGGGTGGTCGGGGATGTCCTGCCAGGCCGAGAGCGGCCCCGCCGGATGCGCCCAGTCCGCGCCGCGCACGTTCAACCACCAGGGCGTGCCGGCGGCCGTGCCCAGGACGTCGGCCGGTGACGCCTGGACGGCCAGATGGAAGACGGCCGAGGTGCCGTAGACCTCGGACTCGGTGCGGTAGCCGGTGGCGTCCACGAACGCGGCAAATTGTGTGGTGGTCACGGCCGTGGTGTCGATCCGGAAGCCCGCCAGGGCCACCTCGTGCACGGGGGTTTCGCCGTCGGCCTGATATCCCTCATCGAAGGGGTCGCCCATGGCAAAGGATCCCGCGGGGATGGCGACGTCATCGTGCAGGGAAGCGGCGCGCCGGGGCGGGACGGACAAGCCGAACGACGCCGGGGCGGCGATGCCGTGGGGGCCTTGGTCCGATCCGGGCGCCTCCGATTCGGGCCGGGCGCCGGGGCTGCAGCACGTTGACACGGGCTCTCCTTCGAGGTGTTCCGGCCGCCGCGCTGGCGGTGCCGGAAAAGATGATCAAAAAATCTTTTGCCAGTTCCAAGTGTGCGCCATCGCCACCAAAAAGCCGCAAAAGCCGCGAAATTCCGGGGTTTTGTGATGATCGGAAACGTGACGCATCAATGATTGAAACTGACGTATTTAAGAAATTACCCAACACTATGTTGCATAAGTGACACCTGTCACTTATCTTTGTTAAACGGTTAACCGCCTGGGGTGCAGTTCACCACGAAACGGCCTTCAGGCCGGAGCTAACCGTCTTAGACGAACGAGGAGTATCAATGAGCCAGACCCAACAGGAGTCGGCAGGGCAGCTGGTTGCCGCCGCTGACCGTCCCATGGCGGGCGCCGCATCGAAGGGGCCACGCCGGAAGAAGCCGGCCAAGGCCGCCGTCACCGCCGACGGCCACCAGGTGCGCAAGCTGTCCTGGAAGACCCGGCTCCGCCGCGACCGGCAGATGCTCCTGATGATGATTCCGGGAGTCCTGTTCCTGGCGTTGTTCTTCTACATCCCGATCCTGGGCAATGTGATCGCATTCCAGGACTACCAGCCGTTCCTGGGCATCACGGGCAGCGACTGGGTGGGCCTGCAAAACTTCGTGGACCTCTACTTCGACCCGGATTTCTGGGGGGCTTTCAAGAACACGATTGTCCTCGCCGTCTGGCAGCTGGTGCTGTTCTTCCCGGTGCCCCTGGGCCTGGCCTTGATCGTGGACTCCCTGATCAGCACCAAGGTCCGCCGCTGGTTCCAATCGCTGGTGTACCTGCCGCACTTCCTGTCCTGGGTCCTGGTCATCGCATTGTTCCAGCAGGTCCTCGGCGGTGCCGGCCTCGTCAACAACACGCTGCGCGACATGGGCATGGGCGCCATTCCGTTCATGACCAACCCGGACACGTTCCCGCTGCTGGCCACCGTCCAGCTTGTCTGGAAGGACGCCGGCTGGGCCATGATCATCTTCCTGGCTTCGCTTGCCGCCATCGACGGCTCACTGTACGAGGCCGCCGCGGCCGACGGCGCCGGGCGCTGGCGGCGCATGTGGCACGTCACGCTGCCGGGCCTGCGCTCGATCATCGTGTTGCTGCTGATCCTGCGCATCGGCGACATCCTCAGTGTCGGGTTCGAGCAGTTCCTGCTCCAGCACGACGCCGTTGGTCCGGGCGCCGCGGAGGTCCTGGACACGTTCACCTACTTTGCCGGCGTCGTGGGCGGCGGCTGGAGCATGGGTGCCGCGGCCGGACTGGCCAAGGGCGTGGTCGGCGCACTGCTGATCTTCGCCGCGAACAAGGTGGCCCACAAGATGGGCGAACCCGGAATCTTTCAGAAGAAGGTCGGCTAGACCCGGCCCCGGCCAGGACTAGCCGAATAAGGAGACAACCATGGCTACAACACTTCACGAGCGGCGCTCGGCCAAGCGCCGGAGCAAAGGGCTGACCTACAACCCGAACCGGCCCGTCTGGAAAGAACCGGCATCGCCGTTCTACAACTCCATCAAGGCCCTCATCATCGGCGGCATCTCACTGTCGATCGTGCTGCCGATCCTGCTGGTAATCTCGACCTCCCTGGCCGATGACAAGCAGCTGGTCGCCGCCGGCGGCTACGTCCTGTGGCCCACCCACCCCACCTTTGACGCCTACCAGACCATCTTCAGCAGCCCGTTCATGTTCCGGGCCCTGGGCGTCAGCGCCTTCATCACCGCCGTGGGCACCTTCCTGGCGTTGTTCATCACGATCACCATGGCGTACGCCACGTCCCGGCCCGTCATGTTCGGCCGGCCTGTGCTGCTGCTGGTGCTGTTCACCCTGCTGTTCGCCCCCGGCCTGATCCCGATGTTCCTGATGATCAAGCAGTTGGGCCTGCTCAACACGGTGTGGTCACTGATCCTGCCCGGCACTTTTGCCGCCTTCAACTTCGTGGTCATGCGTTCGTTCTTCATGAACATCCCCACCGAACTGATCGAGGCGGCGCGGATCGACGGGGCCAGCGACTTCATGATCCTGCGCAAGATCGTCTTGCCGCTGTCCAAGGCCGTGATCGCCGTCGTCGGCCTGTTCTACGCCGTGGGGTTCTGGAATTCATTCTTCAACGCCATGCTCTACATCAACGACCAAACCCTGTATCCCGTGCAGCTGATCCTGCGCAACTTCGTGGTCCAGGGCAGCCCCATGGCCGATGCGCTCGGCGTGGCCACCACACCGCCCCCGCAGTCGCTGCAGATGGCGATCGTGGTCGTGGCGCTGCTGCCGATCCTGCTCGTCTACCCGTTCCTGCAAAAGCACTTCAACAAGGGCGTCATCACCGGCGCCATCAAGGGCTAAGAACCCGCACCCGTCCTGAACAAGATCTGTCAAAACGTAAATGAAAGAGGTTTAGCATGAACCGCTCTACCAGCGCCGTTGGAGTCTCACGACGGAACTTCCTTGGCCTTGCCGGCATGTCCGTTGCCGCAATCGCCCTCACCGGCACCCTCTCCAGCTGCGGCACCGGCGCCGCCAAGGACGGCGGGGCAGCCGCCTCCGCCCACGTCAAACTCCCCACCTACAAGGAATTCGCGGGCGTCACCGCCGACCTGCCCGGCAACGCCCAGGGCCTGGAAGCTGGCTTCCTGAAGATGCCCAAGCCCATTGCCTCCACGACGGCCAAGCCCCTCACCGGCCCCGTCAGCGTGCTCTCCGAAACCTTTGAAGTCATGGCCCCGGCCATGCCCGACAACCCCTTCTGGCAGCGCCTGAACACCGCGCTCGGCGGCACCTTCAACATGCAGATCACCGAGGACATCGGAGACGGCTACCCGGCCAAGTTCGCCACCATCCTGGCCTCCGACACCCTGCCGGACCTCATGTGGATCCCGCCGAACCAGGGCATCCCGAACGTGGGCCCCATGCTCGAAGCCAAATTCCAGGACCTGACCCCCTACCTCTCCGGCGACGCCGTCCTGGACTACCCCAACCTCGCCGCGCTGAAGCCCGATTCCTGGCGCACCGCCGTGGTCAACGGCAAGATCTGGGGCGCACCCATTCCCAGCACCCCGTTCGGCCAGGTCATGGTGGGCAGCAAGAACACCTGGGACAAGGTGGGCGGCCTGAATGCCAAGGATGCCAATGAGTTCATGGACAAGGTCAAGGAACTGAGCAACCCGGCCAAGAAGCAGTACGCCCTGGAACCGGCCTACATCAACATCCTGCACATGATCACCGAATGGCTCGGCGCGCCGAACTCGTGGGCCGTCAACAAGGACCGCACGCTGACCCACCTCTACGAGACCGACCAGTACCTGGCCGGCATCGAGTACGCCGCCAAACTGTTTACCGCCGGTGCCTTCTACCCCGATGTCAACGTCACCAACACCAAGTCGCTGATCCTCAACGGCACCCTTGGCGCCGTCGTCACCGCCGGACCGCGCGACATTGGCGGGTACCGCGCCATGGACCCGAACCAGCAGATCGAGATCCTGGTGCCGTTCAGCTTCGACGGCAAGATCAAGCCCACCTACGACATGGGGTACGGCACGGTGGGCTACACGGCCTTCAAGAAGACCGACGAGAAGCGCATCAAGGAACAGCTCGCCCTCGTCAACTGGCTTTCGGCACCGTTCGGCACCACCGAGTACCTGCAGAAGAACTACGGCACCGAAGGCAAGGACTTCGACTTCGACAAGGACGGCAACCCGATCCTGAACGCCGACGGCCTGAAGAACCTGCCCGGCGTCGTCAGTGCCCTCAACATTATGACGAGCCCCGAATCGGTCAACTTCAACCCCGGTTTCCCCGACGACACGAAGTACGTCCACGAAACCGAGAAGAAGCTGCTCGAATTTGCGTGGCGCAACCCCACGAACGGCACCTACTCGGACACGAACGCCAAGGTGGGCCCGAAGATCCAAAAGATCATCCGCGACAAGACCATCGACATCATCACGGGCCGCGCCCCGATCTCCGACTTCGCCGGCGTGCTCAAGCGCTGGCAGAACGAGGGCGGCAACAAGATCCGGGACGAATACCACGCAGACCTGAACCCGGACGCACCCGTGTTCACGTTGCAGCCCGTTTCAAAGTAGCCGGTTCACCACCGGGGATGGCGGCACGCCGAAACGCGCCGCCATCCCCGGCGGGAGTCCCGGGCTTGGCACTATGAGCAGTATCACCGGCAGTCCCACAAGGGGAGGGCCGACGTCGGAAATCGGAAGCGAGGGGAGTCGGACCATGATCAGACCCACCATCAAGACAGTGGCAGCCCAGGCGGGCGTCTCCACGGCAACCGTCTCCTACGTCCTGGCCGGGCGCACCAAGGGCAAGGGGTCGGGAATCTCCGACGCCACGGCCCAACGGGTCCACGCGGCGGCGTTGAAGCTCGGGTACCGGCCCAACCAGGCAGCCCGGACCATCAGGACCGGCAAGTCAAACCTGATGATGCTTTCGCTGACCATGCTTTCGGACCCGTGGTCGTTGTCCGTCAGCAAGGCGGTCGGGGCCGCCGTGGCCCCCGCCGGGATCACGCCCATGATCCTCGCCGACACTGACTGGCGCACCGCCATCAAGCGCCAGGGCGCCGACGTCATCTTCATCGACGCCGCCGAACGCGAGGGCGATGCCGAGCTGCTGGCCGAAATGGCGCGCACCAACAACCTGGTGGTCTTCAGCGACGTCCTGGAACCCAATGGTTTCGACGTGATCCGCTCCGTGGCCGGACATTCCATGGATACCGCCATGGACCACCTGACAGGCACACATACCAAGGTTGCCTGCCTGACCACGCAGAGCAGCCTTGGTGCGGGCGGGCACACCTCAAGGTATGGCGCCTACCTGCGGGGGCTGCAACGGGCCGGACTGGACTTCCGGCAGGACTATGTGGCCACCTTCGACGGCGACGAGGTCAGCGCGTACCAGGCCGCCGTCGCGCTTTTGCAACAGCCGGACCCGCCCACGGCCATCTTCGCCACCTCCGACTTTGTGGCCATCGCGGCCGTTCACGCCGCGGAGCGCCTTCGCATGGGAGTCCCGGACGACGTGGCGGTGATCGGCGTCGGCAACACCATGGCCGGCGAGGCGATGACCCCGTCGCTGAGCACCATCGGGCCCGTCGACTTTTACTCCACCCTGGCCGATTTCCTGGTGGCCCGGGCGCAAGATCCTTCCACCCCACACCGGGTCCTGGAATTTCCCTGGCGGCTTTTTGTGCGCGATACCGCGCCGGCCGCCCCCTAATTTTCGTATTTTCTTGAACAAGAGAGAAGTTGTGTTGTGACTGATTTGCTTCAGACCGTGCCGGACATGCGTGTTGGATTGGTTGGTTTTGGGTTGCGGGCTTCCTTGTGGAAGCACGTGCACAAGCCCGGCCAGGGCTCCGAAGTGGTCATGGTGTGTGACACCTCCGAACGCGGCCGGGCCGACGCCGCCGAGAAGATTCCGACGGCGGTTGTCACCGGTTCGCTGGATGACCTGCTGACGGCCGGGCTCGACGCCGTACTGGTGCTCACCCCGGACAACCGCCACGCGCTGGTTGCCGTGGAGACGCTCAAGGCCGGGATCCCCACCTTCTGCGAGAAGCCCCTCGACGTGACCCTGGAGGCGGCCGACGCCATCCTGACCACGGCCTTCGAGACGGGCACGCGCCTTTACGTGGGCCACAACATGCGGCACATGCCGGTCGTGGTGCAGATGCGCGAACTGATCCAGGCCGGCACCATTGGTGAGGTCAAGGCAGTTTGGTGCCGCCACTTCGTGGGCAACGGCGGCGACTACTACTTCAAGGACTGGCACGCCGAGCGCGCCAACACCACGTCACTGTTGTTGCAGAAGGGCGCCCACGACATCGACGTGATCCACTGGCTGGCCGGCGGCTACACCAAGCGCGTCTCCGCCGTTGGCGACCTGGCCGTGTACGGCGACGTCACCTCGCGCCGCGACAACACCGACCGCCGCATGTGGGACTGGTTCTCGCTGGACAACTGGCCGCCCACCGAGCAGACCGACCTGAACCCCGTCATCGACGTCGAGGACATCTCGATGATGCAGATGGTGTTGGACAACGGGGCCCTGGCCTCCTACCAGCAGTGCCACTTCACCCCCGACTACTGGCGCAACTACACGGTCATCGGTACCAAGGGCCGGATCGAGAACTTTGGCGACAACCCGGGCGACAAGATCAAGGTCTGGACCACCCGTTCCCAGGAGGGCTTCGTTGAGCCCGACCAGGAAGTCGAGATCCGCGACGGCGAAGGCGGCCACGGCGGCGCCGATCCGCTGCTGATCGCCGAGTTCCTGCGCTTCGCCCGGGACGGCGGCTCCACGGAGACGTCCCCGATCGCCGCGCGCGCCTCGGTCGCGGCCGGCGTGCTGGCCACGCAGTCGCTGCGGTCCGACGGCGGATCCCTGGAAGTCCCGGAACTGCCGGCCGACCTCGTGGAGTACTTCAACGCCGGCCAGCCCTCCCGCGCCGCCGTCTAGACCCGCGCGGGATCCGCGGGACCTGCGAGGACTTCGCCGCGAACTCTGCGCCACTTTCACAGTGGCGCAGAGTTCGCGTTTAACCTCGCGCCGGAATCACGGCGAAGTACTAAAGTGTGGCCCACACCCAAGGAGTCCGTCATGGAAGCAACGCTGACCGCCACCCAACCGGCAGATCCACGTCCGGAAGCGGCAAACCCTCCGCCGGGGCCACGGGAGAATCTGTGCGTCGATGCCCCCATCACCTCCTGGGAGGACGCCATTCCGCTGGGCAACGGCCTGATGGGCGGCCTCCTGTGGGGGGAAGGCAACATCCTGAAGCTTTCCCTTGACCGCGGGGACCTGTGGGATGAGCGCACCCACGGGGAAGCCGGCTGGTGGCGAAAGCATCCCTGGTCCACGGCCGGGGACGATCCCGATCCCTGGGGCACGTACTACGACGGGCTGACTCCCACCAAGCTTCCGGCCGGACGGGTGGAATTCCGCCTTGACGCCGGGCAGCGGCTGGCCGGTTTCGAGCTGGACCTTGCAACCGCCCAGGGCAAGGCCACCACGACCGCCGGCGCCACCGTCCAGGCCTTCGCCTCCGCCACGGGAGACGTCATGATGCTCCGGGTCGCCGGCAGCGCCCTCGGCGCAGTCGAACTGGTGCCGGCCGGTGCCGGGGCCCGGGAGTTCGCCAACACGCACAGCGGCGGCGCCGTTGCCGCCCTGGGCTACCCGCCCGCCGAGCGCGGCAGCGCCGACTCTATGAGTTGGTATGTGCAGGAGGCTGCCGACGGCCTGCGCTATTGCGCGTGCGTTGCCGTGCGGGGCGGGGCTTCTGAGAGCATCGCGGCAGTCACCATCACCACCTCCCACGACGCCGGCGGCCGGGACCTCCTGGCCCTGGCACAGGAACGCTGCAGGGAGGCGCTGGACGCCGGCTATGACGCGATGGCGGAACCCCACACTGCCTGGTGGGAACGCTTCTGGGCCCAGTCGTCGGTGGAGATCCCCGACCCGGCGATCCAGCGCAACTACCTGTTCAACCGCTACCTTTACGGCGCCGGGTCCCGAAAAGGCGCCCCGCCCATGCCGCTGCAGGGCGTCTGGACCGCGGACAACGGCGGGCTGCCCCCGTGGAAGGGCGACTACCACAACGACCTGAACACCCAGCTGAGTTACGGCGCCTACCCGGCGGCCGGGAACTTTGAGTCGGGGGAGTCCTACCTCGACTTCCTCTGGGAACTCACCCCGGTGTTCCGTGACTTTGCCCGGGACTTTTACGGCACCTCCGGCCTGGCCTCCCCGGGCGTCATGTCCCGGCGGGGCCAGCCGCTGGGCGGGTGGAGCCACTACGCGATGTCGCCCACCATGAGCGCCTGGAACGCGCACCTTTTCTACCTGCACTGGCGCTACACCGAGGACGCGGAGTTCCTCGCCACGCGCGCCTACCCCTGGTGCGCCGACGTGGGGCAGTGCCTGGAGGAGCTGCTGACGGTGGACGACGACGGCACGCTGGTCCTGCCACGATCGTCCTCGCCGGAAATCTTCGACAACGCGGCGCAAGCCTGGCTGAAACCCAACAGCAACTATGACCTCATGTGCCTGAAGATGCTGTTCCTGGCCCTCGCCGAAATGGCCAAGGCACAAACCCTGGGCGCCGACCACCTCAAGTGGCTGTCCCTGGCCGCTGCACTTGGCGACTTCCACGCGGCCGACGACGGCGAGCTGCTCCTGGACGCCGAGACCCCCTTGGCCGAAAGCCACCGGCATTTGTCCAACCTCATCGGCATCCATCCGTTCAACCTGATCAGCATGGAAGGCGGAGAGGCGGACCGCCGGCGCATCCGGACCTCTTTGGAGGCGTGGGAGCGCCTCGGCACCGAGCAATGGACGGGCTATACGTGGGCCTGGATGGGATGCTTGCGGGCGCGCGTGGGCGACGGCGAGGAAGCGGCCCGGCACCTGGAGGTCTACGCCAAGGCGTTCATCTCCCGCAACGGCTTCCACGTCAATGGCGACCAATCGGGGCTGGGATACTCGTCCTTCAGCTACCGGCCGTTCACCCTGGAGGGCAACTTCGCCGCCATGCAGGTGGTGCAGGAGATGCTGCTGCAAAGTTGGAGCCCCACGCCGGGCGTGGTGGATTCGGAGGTGCTGCGCATCTTCCCGGCGGTCCCCGCGAAATGGGCCGACGCCGGCTTCGTCGACCTTCGCGCCGAGGGCGGGCACCGGGTTTCGGCCGTGCGGACGGACGGAGCCACCACCTGGTTCATGGTCGTTGCGGGCAAGGACGGCACGGTGCGGATCCGGGACAACTTTGGCGGCCGGAAACCGCAATTCTCCGTTGCCGGCGTCCGGAAGGTTGGCGGGGACTTCCACGTGGCACTGCGCCGCGGCGAGGCGGTGACGGCAACCCTGGAACGCCCCTAGGCGGTTCGGCTACCCTGCTGAACCCCGCTGAATCCCGCGATGATGCGGCGGGGTTCAGCGGGGCGGCACCCAATTACGCCAGGGCGCCCATGGGATCCCAGGCCGGCAGCATGATCGGATCGGCCGCCAGCGCCTGGCGCAGTTCCGCGGTGAGGCGCGCCTTGTTGACCACAACTTCGAAGACGTACTCGTCGAACCAGTTGTCTGCCATCGTGTAGAAGCCCTGGTCGCCGTTCTCGTCGCCCCAGCTGTTCTCCACCCGCCAGCGCCGCGTTTCGCCGTCGAGCACGTCGACGCCGGTCAGCAGCATGGCGTGCGTCATGGCCGATTCACCGAACCGGACCCGGGCCTCCTTGTCCATGGCCAGCTCGGCGCCGTAAAGGCCCGCGTAATCGTAGAGGCGGGCGTCCCAGATGCCGTCCTTGCGGACCATCTGCGGCCCAACGTCACAGCCGAACCAGACCGGCTCGCCGTCCAGGATGGCCTCTTTTGCCAGCCGCTTGGCCAACTCGATGTCCACGTTGAGGTAGAGCACCGGCGGGGCGCCGACCACGTTGCCCAGGTGCTCCACCGTCAGTGTGCCGCCCTTCGGGTGCTCCGCCCGGGGGTCGTCGACGAGGCAGACGTAGTCCTCGAGCTTGATGGTGGTGTATTTGGCCAGGAACTCCTGCGGTGTGAGGACGCCTTCGCGGTGGAAGACCTTCTTGTCATCGGTGTACTCCCACTCGAATTGCGTCGGCGGCGTGCCCAGGTGCAGCGTGAGGACCCGGTGCACCTCCGTGATGATGCGGTCGCGGGCTTGTTCCTCCCCGGCCCCGTCGCCGTTGATGCGAAGCTCGCGCAGTTCCCGGGCCCCGCGGCGCAGCAGCAGGCACAGCACGGCATTCATCCGCCCGGTGTTGGACGACGATTCGGTCTCGGGCATGGCCGCCTTGGGCACGGCCCCGTACTTGCTGAAGATGTTCACGGCCATGTCCCACTGCCCGCCGTCGCCCATCACGGACTGCAGCAGGTACGACACCAGCCGGTCGTCCTCGGGGCGGTCCGTGGTTTCCAGGACGGACTCGAGGAAGTAGTTGGCCCGCTCCAACTTGTCGAAGTACATGGCGTAGTTCTGCGAGAACTCGAACTCCTTGACGTCCAGCACCTCCTTGGCGCCCGCGCGCAGCAGGTTCAGCGCGGCGAACAGCCAGCACCGGCCGGACTTCTTCTGGTTGGTGACCTTCCAGTCGTCAATCCGGTTCGAGACGGTCGTGGACAGGGCGGTGGCGAGCTGGTGGTCGATGGCGATGTCATCCACGCTGACCCGGGCGATCGCGTTTTGCGTGCGCTTGAGGACGGAATCGGCGGCGAAGGACTTGTGCAGCTCCGCAAGCTGCCCCGGGGTCAGGGCGGCGGCGGTCACATGGGTGATGGCGGTCATATATTCCGTTCTATCGCGATTCGCCGCCGGCCGCAAACGCAGCCTCGGAATGTCTCGGGGATCAGTGCACCATGTCCGCCATGACCTGCTGCAGGGCCTCGGCAACGAGCATCACGGAGGAGCGCTTGAGGTTTTCCGGGCGCACCAACAGGTCGATCCGCCGCCGGGTGCTGATGCCGGTCAGGGGGCGCAGCGTCACGCCGGGATTCAGCGCCGGGCTGGAGGTGTAGCGGGGGAGCAGGCCAATGACGTCGCCCGTGGAGACCAGGGCGGCCACCGTTGAATAGTCGTTGATCCGGTGCACCACGTTCACGGGTCGGCTCGCCACGGCGCCGACGGCGGTCAGCACGTCCGCGGGGGAGTAGCCGCTGCGGCTGGCCACCCACGGGTATGCCACCACGTCCTCGGGGGACAGCTCCGCCTTGGCCGCGAGCGGATGGTCCACGGACAGGGCAATGTCGAGGGGCTCGTGCGCCAGCGGAATCACCCGGATCTTTGAATCGGGCCAGGCCGGGCTGTGGTCCATCCTGTGCGCCAGCACCAGGTCGTACCGGGCGGTCAGCGCCGGAAAGTCGTGCTGGGCCACGTCCTCGTCGGAGAGCCGCACGGCCGGTGCGCCGCCGCCGCTGGACGCTCCGTCGCCGGCCGCGCCGGACTCGCGCATCGCCGCCAGCTGGCGTACCAGGGGTGCGAACAGGGCCTGCCCGGCGCTGTGGAAGCCGCTCACCGAGACGCTGCCGTTGCGTTCCTGCTGGTAGGTGCCAATCGCGGCCTTGGCCGTCGCCATCGCGTTGATGACGTCCGCGCCGGCGTCGGCCAGCACACGGCCGGCCTCCGTCAGCACCAGGTTCCGCCCGTCCTTGCGCGTCAAGGGGGTGTCCACCTGGCGTTGGAGCAGCGAGATTTGCTGGGAGACGGCCGACGGCGTGACGGACAGGGTCTCGGCCACGGCCTTGACGCTGCCCAGTTCGCCGAGTTCGCGCAGCATTTGCAGTTGATGAAGTTCCACGCCGCCACCCTACCATTTAGCTTTTGCTTAATCGTTGATGGAGCAAAATTCGATTGTGCTAAACGGTTTGGCAGGCTCTAATGGAAGCCATGAAAGCACTTTACAAGTCCGGCGCACACGCAGGATTCGAACTCGTCGACCGTCCCGAGCCCGTTGCCGGCGTGCGCGACGTCAAGATCAAGGTCGCGGCCACCGGCCTGTGCGGCACCGACCTGCACATCCAGTCCTGGGACGCCTGGGCCGCCGCGAACATCAACGCACCCCTGATTGCCGGCCACGAATTCTACGGCGAGGTGGTGGAGGTCGGCGCCGACGTCCACGACGTCAAGGTGGGCGACAAGGTCTCCGGCGAGGGCCACGTGGTGTGCGGCATGTGCCGCAACTGCCGTGCCGGCCGCCGCCACATGTGCATCAACACGATCTCCGTGGGCGTGCAGCGCGACGGCGCGTTTGCCGAATACGTCGTGATCCCCGAATCCAACGTCTGGGTCCACCACGACCCCTCCATCACCCCCGAACTGGGCGCCATCTTCGACCCGCTGGGCAACGCGGTCCACACTGCCCTGAGCTTCGGCCTGGTGGGCGAGGACGTGCTGATCACCGGCGCCGGCCCCATCGGCCTGATGGCCGTCGCCGTGGCCCGCCACGCCGGCGCCCGCAAGATCGCCATCACCGACGTCTCCGAGCCCCGCCTGGCCATGGCCGCAGCCATGGGCGCCGACGTCGCCGTCAACGTCGCCACCACCCGCCTGAAGGAAGCACAGCTGACGCTGGGCATGCGCGAAGGCTTCGACGTCGGACTTGAAATGTCCGGCCACCCCACGGCCCTGCCGGAGATGATCGACAACATGAACCACGGCGGCCGCATCGCCATGCTGGGCCTGCCGAGCCAGTCGATCGACATCAACTGGGGCAAGGTCGTCACCCACATGCTTACGCTCAAGGGCATCTACGGCCGCGAAATGTTCGAGACCTGGTACGCCATGAGCGCCATGCTCTCCTCCAACCCGGTGCTGCGCTCCGCCGTGGCCTCCGTGGTGACGGACAAGCTGCCCGCCACCGAATGGGAGCAGGCCTTCGAGATCGCCCGCTCGGGCCGTGGTGGCAAAGTGGTCCTTGACTGGTCCGTGTTCTCCTAGCAATCCCCGGCACGACGGCGGAACCGATCGTTCCGCCGTCGTCGTACTTCCCGCACTTACCTCCGCCTTTGAGAAGGAGTCCCATGTATACCTCCATGAAAGACCAGCTCGCCGTCGAACTGGACGAAATCCGCACTGCCGGGCTGTTCAAGACCGAACGCCAGATCACCACGGCCCAGTCCAGCCACGTGCAGGCCGGCCCGCTGGACGGCGCCACCGCACCGGTGCTGAACTTCTGCGCCAACAACTACCTGGGCTTGGCCGACCACCCGGACATCATCGGCGCCGCCAAGTCCGCCATGGACAGCCACGGCTTCGGCATGGCCAGCGTGCGCTTCATCTGCGGCACCCAGGACCTGCACCTGGAGCTCGAGGCCGCGGTCTCGAAGTTCCTGGGCACCGAGGACACCATCTTGTTCTCCTCCTGCTTCGACGCCAACGGCGGCGTGTTCGAATCCCTATTCGGCCCAGCCGACGCCATCATCTCCGACTCGCTCAACCACGCCTCCATCATCGACGGCATCCGCCTGTGCAAGGCGGCCCGTTTCCGCTACGCCAACCAGGACATGGCCGACCTTGAAACCCAGCTGCAGGCCGCCGCTGCCATGAACGACGGCGACGGCGCCCGCCGCACCATCATCGTCACCGACGGCGTGTTCTCCATGGACGGCTTCCTGGCCCCATTGGAGGCCATCTGCGACCTGGCAGAGAAGTACGGCGCGCTCGTCATGGTGGACGACTCCCACGCCGTGGGCTTCATGGGCGCCACGGGAGCCGGCACCCCCGAGCACGCGGGCGTCAGCGACCGCGTGGACATCTACACCGGCACCTTCGGCAAGGCCCTCGGCGGCGCGTCCGGCGGCTACGTCTCCGGCCGCGGCGAGATCGTTGCCATGCTGCGCCAGAAGGCCCGCCCGTACCTGTTCTCCAACTCGCTGGCCCCGGCCATCGTGGCTGCGACCCTGAAGGCCCTGGAACTCGTGGCCGGCTCCGCCGAACTGCGCACCACGCTCTTCGAGAACGCGAGCCTGTTCCGCCGCCGCATGACCGAAGAGGGCTTCGAGCTGCTGCCCGGCGAGCACGCGATTGTGCCCGTCATGTTCGGTGACGCCGTCGAGGCCGCCCGCGTGGCCGACGCCATGCTGGCCCACGGCGTATACGTCACCGCGTTCAGCTTCCCCGTGGTGCCGCGCGGCGCCGCCCGCATCCGGGTGCAGCTCTCCGCCGCACACAGCGCCGCCGACGTCGAAGCCTGCGTAGCCGCGTTCGTCGCCGCCCGGGGTGCCTCCGCCTAACCCCTCCCGTCTGTGTTGCAGTTGTTGGACCGAAAACGTCGATTTCGCGGGTTTTTCGTCCAACAACTGCAACACAGACCGGGGTGGGGAGTTTTACGCCCGGCCGGGGCTGTGCCACGATTGCCGCATGGACGCAGACGTACTGATCATTGGCGGCGGCATCGCCGGGCTGTCCCTGGCCTGGCGGCTTGCCCCGGCCCTGGACGTGGTGCTGGTCGAGGCCGAACCCACCCTGGCGTTCCACAGTTCCTCGCGCTCCGCCCGGCAGATGCAGCCCAGCTATGGCCCGGCGCCCATCCAGGAACTGACGCGGCGCAGCATTTCCATGGTGGAGGAGATCTCCGCCGGCCTTCCGGCCCCCATTTTGATGCCACGCCCGCTGCTCACCCTGGGGTCCGCCGCCGAGGTCCGCTCGCTGGTGGCCGGCAACGCCAACCTGGCGTTCCTTGACCGCACCGAAACCATGAGGCTGGCTCCAGATCTGCGCCCGGACGGCTTTGCGGCCGCGGCACTGGATGCCACGGCCATGGAGGTGGACGTCCCCGCACTCCTGGAGTTCTACCGCAGCGAGGCGGTGGCGGCCGGCGCCGTGATCCTGAGCGGTGCTCCCGTGAATATCGTGGAGTCAGGCCCGGGCGCGGAAACCGTCACCGCCGGCGGGCACACGATCACCGCGGGGACAGTGGTCAACGCCGCGGGTGCCTGGGCGGACAAAGTGGCCGGGCTGTTTGGCGTCCGGCCGCGCGGGCTGGTGCCGCACCGGCGCAGCGTGGCCATTGTTTCCACTCGGGAGCCGGTCAACCCGCGCGGGCCCATGGTGGAGCCCGCCGATGAATCCTTTTATTACCGGCCCGACGGCGCCCGGCTGCTGATCTCCCCGTGCGAGTCCGTCCCCGCCGAGCCGGGCAACGCGCAGGTGGTCGACGCCGACATCGCCGAACTGATCCACCGCATTGACGCCGTCACCACCCTGGGGATCACCGGCGTCGAACGCGCCTGGACCGGGCTGCGCACCCAGCCGGCGGACGGCCTGCCCGTGGTGGGCTTTGACACGGAGCTGCCGAACTTCTTCTGGCTGGCGGGCCAGGGCGGCTACGGCATCCAAACTTCTGCGGCGCTGTCCGCGCTGGCGGCGGGCCTGCTCACGGACACGCTTCCCGAGGGCGATGCCGGGCTGGCCGCCGCGCTGAGCCCCCAGCGGCCGGGTTTGTAGCACGAGTCCTGCGCTGGGTTCCACGCCAATTTTGTGCCACTTTCACAGTGGCGCAAGGTTGCCGACAAACTCCGCGCAGGCCTGATGTGGATGGCTAGCTGGTGGCGCCCGAGGCCATGACACCGGCGCCGAGGACGGCCAGGAAGCCGCTGCTGATGCGTTCGATCATGGTGTTGACCTTGGGCTTGCGCAGCCACTTCATGGCCTTGTACGCAACGAACGCAATGATGGTCAGGTACAGCGTGCCGATCACGGCCAGGGTCAGGCCCAGGATCATGGCCGTGCCCAGGGTGTTGCCGCCGTGCGGAATGAACTGCGGCACCACGGCCAGGTAGAACAAGCCAACCTTGGGGTTGAGCAGCGTGGACAGCAGGCCCGAACCAAATGCGGCGCGCATGCTGTAGCGCAGCGGTGCCGGGCCGGCCGGACCGGCGCCCAGGCCCGCCTTCGCGGCCTTGCGGGCCTTCACGAACGAGGAGATGCCCAGGTACAGCAGGTAGAGCCCGCCGGCAATCTTCAACCAGCGGAACACCTCGGCGGACTGTTCCAGGATGGCGGCCAGGCCAAAGCCCACCAGCGCACCCCACACGAGTGCGCCCACGCCCGAGCCCGTCGCCGCGGCAACGCCGGCACGGGCGCGGTTCAGTGAAATGCGCAGCACCAGGAAGGTGTCGGGGCCGGGAATCAGGGCAAGCATGAGGCACAGGCCGGCAAAGCCCACCAGGGAAACAACAGTCATGCCTACCATTCTCCGGCCTGACGGTCACTGGCGGCAAGCTGAGGCGGGTTCCGGGGTCTGCCATGCCAGACGCGTTCCGAGCGCGGGCCGCGGACCGGGCCGGCCGGCGTCGTACGCTGGGGGTATGAGCGAACTGATCACCAACATCGGCGAATTGATGACCCAGGACAGCGAACAGGGCACACGGCGCAACGCGGCCGTGGTGCTGGAGGGCGAGCGGATCGCCTGGATTGGCGACGCCGTCCACGCGCCGGCCGCGGACACCGTCACCGACGCGCAGGGCCGGGCCATGCTGCCGGGCTGGGTCGATTCCCACACACACCTGATCTTTGCCGGTGACAGGACGGCCGAATTCGAGGCCCGCATGGCGGGGGAGAGCTACTCGGCCGGCGGCATCGCGGTATCCGTGGACGCCACCCGGGCCGCGGACGACTTTGAGCTGACCCGCCTGGCCCTGGGCCGGGTGGCCGAGGCCGTCTCACAGGGCACCACGTACCTGGAGACCAAAACCGGCTACGGGCTGGACGTGGCGCAGGAGGCCCGCAGCGCCCGGATCGCCTCCACCATCGCCGACGAGGTCACGTTCCTGGGCGCCCACCTGGTCCCCGCCGGTTCGGACCCGGATGCCTACACGGAACTGGTGTGCGGCCCCATGCTCGACGCCGTGCGGCCCTACGCCACGTGGGCCGACGTCTTCTGCGAGACCGGCGCGTTCACGCCAGAGCAGTCCCGCCGCGTGTTGGCCGCCTGCCGCGACGCCGGCCTGGGGTTGCGCGTGCACGGCAACCAGCTGGGCCCGGGCGCCGGGGTTGCCCTCGCGGTGGAGTTCGCCGCCGCCAGCGTTGACCACGTGAATTTCCTTGCGGACACCGATGTGGAGCTCCTCGCGCAGTCCTGGTCCGGCTGGGATCCGGCGGCCGGGACGGGGGAGCGGGGCACCGTCGCCACGGTGCTGCCGGCCTGTGATCTGTCCACCCGCCAGCCGCTGGCTCCCGCGCGCAGGCTGCTCGACGCCGGAGTGCAGCTGGCCATCGCCTCCAACTGCAACCCGGGGACGTCGTACACGTCGTCGGTGGCATATTGCGTCACGACGGCCGTGCTGCAGATGGGCCTTTCGGTGCATGAGGCGGTGCGCGCGGCCACCTGGGGCGGGGCGCTGGCCCTGCACCGGGAACGCGGCGTTGACGAGGACGGAAAGCGCGCCGTGGGGTCCATCGCCGTCGGGCACCGGGCCGATCTGCACATGCTCAAGGCCCCGTCCGCCACGCACCTGGCCTACCGCCCCGGCATCCCGCTGACCCACGCCGTGTGGCGGGCGGGCGTCAGGGCGGTCTAGGCAACGCCCCCAATAATTCTTCTCGCAACGCGGAAAGGGCGCTGCGCCCGGGAAATTCCCGGACGCAGCGCCCTTTTTGTTGCTCGTTGCCGCTAAGGCCTAGCCGTGGCTGCGCCGGCGGCGGACCAGCATGGTGGCCGCACCGCCAAACAGTGCCAGCAGTGCGAGGCCGAGGATCGGCAGGACCGCGTTGGCGCCCGTGTTGGGCAGCTCGTCCGTACCCGTGCCGTTGTCCGCCGGTGCGCTCGTGGCCGGAGCCGACGAACCCGTGGCCGTGGCGGAGGCGGACGGCGAGGCCGACGGCGTCGTGCCGGGCGTGGTGGTGGCGCTCGGCGTGGCGCTCGGCGTGGCGGTGGGCGTCGGGTCCGTGGGCGGATCCGTGGGTTCAACGGTTGCCTTTGCGACCGTCACGGCCAGCGAACCGGTGGAGTCCGTGCCGTTGGCATCCGTACCGTACACAGCGATCCGGTGGTCGCCGGCGGGCGTGTTGGCCGGGATGGTGACCGCCAGCGTCGCAACGCCGGCGGCGTTGGCCTTGGCCGTGCCCAGAACCACCGGGGTGGAGTGCAGCTCGACGCGGAGCGTGGAGCCGGGTGCCAGGTTCGGCACCGTGATGGTGAGCTTGCCGCCGGCCGTCAGGGAATCCGACGGCACGTTCAGCGACGGCACCAGCGGCACCGGGTTGGGCTCGCCCGGGTCAACCGCTGCCGCCTTGACGACGACGTTGGTCGAGCCCGTGGCGGCCAGGCCGTTGGAACCGGTTCCGGAGGCGGACAGTGCCGCGTTTCCGGTGGCCGTGCCGGCGGCCGGGGTCACCTTGAAGGTGGCAACGCCGTTCGCATCGGCGGTGGCCTTGCCCAGCTCCTTGCCGGCCAGGGCCAGGGTGGCCTGCGCGCCGGCCTTGAGCTTGCCCACCGTGACGGTGGACTCGGTGCCGATCTGCAGCTCGCCGCCGGCAACGGCAACCGTGAGGTCAACCGGAACGGGCTTCTGGGTCACCGTCACCGTGATGGTGCCGGTGGCCGCCTTGCCGTTCTTGTCGGTTCCCGCGACAACCAGGGCGGCGGCGCCGGCCTTGGCGTCGGCCGGAACCGCCAGCGAGAAGGTGGCCACGCCGGCGGCATCGGCAACGGCCGTGACGGCCGTGCCGTCAGCCAACTTCAGCGAAGCGGAGGAGCCGGCCTGCAATTCGGCCACCGTCACCTTGTGCGTGGAACCCTGCTCGAGCGCGTTGCCGCCCTCGACCACGGGTGCCAGCGTCAGGGCCGGCACCTCGGTGCCGCAGCTGAACTTGGCGTCGGCCCAGTCGGCCCACTCGTCACCGTTCTTGCCGTCAACGAGGATCTTTGCCGCGTTCAGGTCGATGTAGTTGACGCCCTTGACGTCCACGGTGAACAGGTACAGCGGGCTGTCCACGGTCAGCTGCGGCGAGGTGGCGAGCACCTTGCCGTCGCCCACCACGGTGAACACCACGTTGCCGCGGTGCGCCTTGGACAGCTTTGCGTCGTCGATGCCGACGGCGGCCGTGAACGTGGTGCATGCCCCGCCCAGGTAGTAGCTGATGGCGGAGTCGGCGTGCACGCCCAGGCCCTTGGCGTAAGCCTTGCCCTTGAGCGTCAGGGCGCTGCCGTCGCCGGCGGCATCCTCGCCGTTGTTCATGTCCTTCTCCACCGGGCCCCACTCGTTGACGGGGGTGCCGACGAACGGCAGGTCACTGGCGAAGCTGTCCTTGGTTGGTGCCGGCGGCGGGGTGCCGACGGTCGTGATGGCGACGGAGCCCGTGGCTGCCTTGCCGTTGGAGTCGGTGCCGGCGACCGTGATGGTCCCGGCGCCCACGGCGGCGTCGGCGGCAACCTTGTAGCTGTACGTCGCAACGCCGGAAGCGTTGGCCGTGGCCGTGCCGAGGACCTTGGCGCCCAGCGAGAACGTGGCGTCGGTGCCGGCCTTCAGCTCACCCACGGTGACCGTGTAGCTCTTGCCCTGTTCCAGCGGCCCGCCCGGGTTGACCACGGGGGCCAGCACGAGTGCGGGGGCGTCGTTGGAGCAGATGAACTTCGCGTCGGCCCAGTCGGACCAGTCGTTGCCGTTGGAGCCGTTGGGGTCGACGTTCAAGGTCACGTACTTGGCGCCGTTGAGCGGCACGTTGATCGGAACCGCGGCGCTGGCGCCGGTCAGGACGCCGGAGTTGTAGAGTTCCGCGCCGTTGTCGCCGAGGACCGTGAAGATGACCGAGCCCTTGGTGCCCTGGAAGTCGTCAATGCCGATGACGGCCGTGAACGCCTTGCACTGCGCCCCCACGAAGTACTTGACGGTGGAGAGCGCGTGGACGCCCAGGCCCTTGGCGTAGACCTTGCCGTCAACGGTAAGGGGAGGGCCGTCGTTGGCGCCCTGTTCGCCGTTGGCGACGTCCTTTTCGGCCGGGCCCCAACCGTTGGCGGGGGTGCCGATCCACTGCATGTCGGACGCGAAGGTGTCCGCGGTGGGCGGGTGCGGCAGCGTGTAGACGCCCAGCGTCGTCACGGCGCTGCGTGCGCCGATCGGGTCAACCGTGGTGGTGTAGGCCAGGTTTGCGGTGATGTCGTAGTTGCCGTCGGCGGCTGCCGGGGGGCGTACGGTCCAGGTGGTGACCAGCTTGGCGCCCGCGGCCAGCGTTGCCGCCGTGGCGGGGGTGGTGGCCGTTGCCGTCCAGCCGGCGGGCACCGTCAGCTTCACTGCGACGTCCTTCACGGCTGCCGGCTCGTTGGAGGTCAGCGTCGTGGTGAACGTGTTGTCGGTGTTCTGCTCGATGATCGCGCCGGTCTGTGCCAGCGAAAGCTGGGCGCAGGCCGGGGTCTTGGTGGACGTGCCGAGGTCGCGGATCAGGACGTTGTCGACGGAGACGTCGGCGGCTGCCGAACCGTTGCGCAGCAGGCCCACATAGCTGTCGCCGCAGGCGCTGGCCGTGAAGTTCTGCACCCAGCGGGTGTTGGAGGTTGCCACCGGGAGCGCCTTGGCTTCGGTCTGTACGGCACCGGTGGCGCTGTCGTAGCCGCCCACCCAGGAGTACTCGTTGGCCTTGGAGCTTTGGTAGTCGAAGGAGACCTCGTAGTCGTGCCCGGCCTTGAACGGCATGGTGGACATGGTGGTGCGGTAGACGAGGCCGGTGTTCTCCTCGTGGGACTTCAGCGAGAACTGGCCGGCCAGGACGTCGTCGACGGTCTTGGGCGTGATGGTGCCGCCCACGGAGGGGCCGTACTTGCTGCCCTTTTGCGTGTAGGGATCGTGCCGCGGCGCGAGGTGCGTGCGCGGGTCGGTGACGCCGCCGGCGTCGCCCTTCACGAACGGGCCCCAGCCCTGGTCGACATTCTCGAAGTCCTCGGCCAGCACGACGCCGGACGGGTTGGTTGGGGTGACATCGGCGGCCGTGACGTGCGCGGTCTTGACCACGCGGACGTCGTCGATCTTGACCACGGTGTCGCCTGCGGGGGCGGAGATGGTCAGGGTCGGCTTGTCGCCGTCGTTCTTGACATCCACCAGCACGCTCACGCGCTGGGTGAAGGTGTTGTTCTTCTGGTCCGCACCCACGGTGTTCAGCAGGGGCGAGGAGGAGATGGTGTTGCTGACCGCCGGGGAGCCGGAGACCGTGGCGCTCAGGGTGGTGGCGCGCTTCTTCAATGCCGCCGTCTTGGCGCGGTCCGGGTCGATGCCGATCCAGGCGCTCACGGAGTAGGTGCCCTTCTTCAGGGCCCCGAGCTGCTGCGAGATGCCGGAGGCGGACGTGCCGAGCTGCGCCGAGGTCAGGCCCTTGGCGGAGGTGGCCAGGGTGGCCCCGCCCTGCGGGTTCCAGGCGGCCAGGGTGCCGGAGTTGAAGCCGGGGTCCGTGACGGGGCTGCCCTCGCCCCAGACGGTCGACGCCGGAACGGTGGTCACTGCCGATACCGCCGGCACGGTGGCCAGGGGAGTGGTGGGAACCAGCACGTAAGCCGTGTTGGCCTCCGGGGACAGCGTGACCGCCTTGTTGGCGACGGCGACGTCCTTGACGAAGGTGCGGCCCTGGTCCGTGAGCTTGTAGAGCTTCAGGGTGGTCTGGTTCGCAAACGCTGGCGTCAGCGTCCAGGTCTGGGTGCCGCCGGCCGCGCTGTAGTTGTACAGCTTGGTCTGCGTGGTGTCGTTCTTGGCGTCCTTGCCGAACTCGACGGGGGAGCTCGACCACGGCAGCAGGTAGTCGTGGCCGCGCAGTACGTCCACGCCGTCCTGGGTGATCACGCGGTTATCCAGCGAGGTGCCGGTGATCTTCAGGTTGTTCTCCAGCGTGATCGCCGCCGGCGTCCACGTCTTGATTTCCTGCTGCTGGACGAACTTGGCCGGGACGTTGTTGTCCCACACGTTCTTCAGGAACGCGTTGTAGTTGTTCTGCCCGGTCCAGCCTTCCCACTCAACGATGTGCGGGGTGCCCAGGCGGGGGTCCGGGTTCCAGGTGTCGCGCTGGGTGTTTTGGGCAAAGCGCAGGATCTGCGAGTTCCAGCCTTTGGTGTTTGAGCCGCCGTAGTTCTCATCCACGGCCCAGTGGGACCAGGTGTTGTTGCGGGGCATGGCCGCGGCAAACTCCGAGGCAACCGAGAAGCCGTTGGCGATGATGGAGTCCTGCAGCTTCTGGCCCACCCAGCCGGACTCGTAGTACACGTCGATGTAGTTGTTGGTCAGGTTGTCGTCCGTCTTGTCGGCAAGGGCCTTGATGCGGGC
Source organism: Arthrobacter sp. ERGS1:01 (assembly GCF_001281315.1). Taxonomy (NCBI): domain Bacteria; kingdom Bacillati; phylum Actinomycetota; class Actinomycetes; order Micrococcales; family Micrococcaceae; genus Arthrobacter; species Arthrobacter sp. ERGS1:01. The sequence continues at coordinate 642,262 of NZ_CP012479.1, forward strand.
GGCCTGGGTGCCGGAGAGGACATCGGTGCGCTGGTCGATGCCGTAGGACTGTTCGAGCCAGTTCCAGCCGGCGCTCAGCGGGGTCTTCACGAACGAGTCGTTGAACGCCTTCGCCTCAGGGTACGCCTCGGTGTTGTTCATATGGACGCTGAACGTGGCGCCGTACGCCTTGGCCTGCTTGAGCAGCGTGTTCATGTCGTCCACGCCGCCGGCGCGCTGGTTGAAGTTGTCGCCGAAGTCGGTGTTGGCCGAGTCGTGGCCCTCGCTCGTGAAGCCCTTCAGGAGGGCCATCTGGCCCAGTCCGTCGGTGGCCAGCGAGATGTGCTTGACGTCGTCGAGCGTGCGCAGGAACGGGTTGGTGGCCTGGCTGGCGAAGTTGAACGGGATGTGCTGGACAACCCGGTTCTTCACGTCCTGCCAGCCGGCCGGCTTGATCTCGATGTCGCGGGAGGCGACGGCGCCGTCCTGCCAGTCGACGGTGCCGTCGGCGTTGGCGTCGCCGGTGATGACCACCTTGGCCATGGGCAGGGCTTCGGTCTGCTTGTCGGCGGCACCCTTGGCGCGGTACAGCCAGGCGCCGGAGGAGATGCCCGTCTTCTTCCCGGCGCCGTCGGTCTTGACCTGGCGCCAGAAGCGGCCCCGGTCGCTGGAGGCGAGGGTGTTGTCGGCGGCCGAGATGGCGCCGTCGTACAGGGAGTTGCTCTCAAAGCCGGCCGCGAGCTGGTCGGTGGAGGCGATGGCCACCATGGACGTCTTGGCTGCGGCGTCGACGGCGGTGGCCGCCGTGATGGGGGTGAAGGTGTCGCCCGTGACGGCACGGTCAACGGAGACCACGGCCGAGGCCACGGAGGCGCCCGGCTCGGAGGAGGAGACCGTGACCAGGTCCTGGTCCATGATCTGGAGCGTGGAGACCCGGGCGGTGCCGGCTTCCTTGATCTCCGTGACATTGAACGAGAGCACGTTCTTCTCCACGGACAGCCGGGCCTTCAGGCTCACGCCGTCCAGGCCGGGCACCGCGATGTTGTAGTCGATGGACTTGCCGTCGGGGTTCACGACGGAGGTGACGGTGACGTTCTGGTCGGTGCCGTTAATGCGCAGCTTGGTGGCGACGGCGGTGGCGCCGGTCATGGTCTTGGTGCCCAGCGTGTAGCGCAAGGCCTGGGGGAAGGCGGTGGAGACCTGCACGGACATGGTGCCGGAGTCGATCACCGCCGCCGTTGGGTCGGCCGCGAGGGCGGGTGCAGCCGCGGCGATGGGTACTATGGCGCCGGCCATGACGGCTCCGGCGATCCCCATCCCCAGCCATCTGCGTTGGTGTCGTGCGAGTGACATCAAGAGCTCCTTGAACAACTTTGTTTTAGGGTGCGGGCCGCGTTCCTGCCCGCTCGAAAAGGTCCAGCTGAATGCAGTGACAACAGGTGACTTTGAGGTACATCACACTGTTATCGATAACATCGTTTTATTATTGCCTTTTCGTGATTCGGATTACAAGTCCCGGGCGTCCATTCGACGAGCGGCCGTGACAAAAATCAATTAGTGATTGATTCTGACGTTTTGGGGGTGCAATCAATCAATTGGTGATATAGTTGGGTCAACGATGCACAACCCCTCCGGTCCTCGATGTGAGCCACGCGGCGGGCATGAAACAAGGAGAATCCCCAGCATGACTGAATTTGCGCCCAGCGAACTTGGCCCCTTCATGGATGCCGAACTGACCAGCCAGCCCGAGGTGTGGGCCCAGGCCATCGCCCAGGCCAAGAGCGAAAACCTGCTCCCGGCCGACGGCCTGCGCGTCGCCGTCATCGGTTGCGGCACGTCCTGGTTCATGGCGCAGAGCTACGCCACCGCCCGTGAAGGCGCCGGCAAGGGCGTCACCGACGCTTTCGCCGCCTCCGAATCCTTCCTGGGCGCCGAGCGCGGCTACGACGCGGTCGTCGCCATCACCCGCTCCGGCACCACCACCGAGGTGCTCGAAGTCCTCACCGCCATCAAGGGCACCGTCCCCACCGTGGCCCTCGTCGGCGACGTCACCTCGCCGATCATGGTGCTGGCCGACGCCGTCGTCGAACTTCCCTACGCCGACGAGCAGTCAGTGGTCCAGACCCGCTTCGCCACCACCGCCCTGGCCTACCTGCTCACGAGCGTCGGCGTGGACCTTACCGCCGCCGTCGAGGACGCCAAGAGCGCCGTCACCGCCCCCGTGGAGCAGGAACTGATCGACGCCGAACAGTTCACCTTCCTGGGCACCGGCTGGACCGTGGGCCTGGCCCACGAAGCCGGGCTGAAGATGCGCGAAGCCGTGCAGGGCTGGACCGAGTCCTACCCGGCCAAGGAATACCGCCACGGCCCGATCTCCATCGCCGCCCCGAACCGCGTCACGTGGATGTTCGGCGAGCAGCCCGAGGGCCTGGACGCCGACGTCGCCAAGACCGGTGCGCTCTACATCAACACCACCGTCCACCCGTTGGCCGAGCTGGCCCGCGTGCACCGCGTCACCCTGGAACGTGCCCGCGCCCGCGGAATGAACCCGGACCTGCCGCGCAACCTGACCCGCTCGGTCATCCTCGCGGACTGACGATCCGGTAGGGCGGCCACTGGCTAAGATGTTAGGCACCCCACGAAACCGGTGGGGTGCCTGACTTTTCTTCCGTACACGCTGCGTTGGCGGCAACCTCCTGCGAAAGTACCCAATCTTCATGAACTCTTCCACGCCCGGCCAGGTCCTCCCCGGCGCCACGTCCACTGCCCCCGAGACCGCCGGCGCCGTCCTGGCGTTCGACGTCGGAGGCACCGACATGAAGGTGGGCATCATCTGCGGCGAACCCACCGCCGACGGTGCGCAGCTGAGCGACCTCCAACGCCACCCCACACCGCTCGACGGCGAACGCTCCGGCGACACCGTCTGCGCACGGATCGTGGAACTGACCCGCGACTACCAGGCCCGCCACCCCGAGCTGGCCATCTCCGCCGTGGGCGTGACCGTCCCGGGAATCGTCGATGAAGTCAACGGCGTGGGCGTCTTCTCCGCCAACCTTGGCTGGCGCGACTACCCGTTCACGGCAACCCTGACGGAGGCACTGGGCCTGCCCGTCGCCTTCGGCCACGACGTATCCATGGCCGGCGAGGCCGAGTTCCGCATCGGAGCCGCCGTCGGCAAACGCGATGTGCTGATCCTGGTTATCGGCACCGGAATCGCCGGCGCCGTGCTGTGCGACGGCAGCCGGGTGGCCGGCGACGGCTACGCCGGCGAAATTGGCCACGCCATGGTCCCCGCCCCCGACGGCGGCCTGGCAATCCTCGAATCGATCGGCTCCGCCGGTGCCATCGCCCGCCGCTACGCCGAAGCCGCCGGCCAGCCGGTGGACGGCGCGCGCACGGTGCTGGCCCGGGCCGGGGCCGGCGACGCCGCCGCCCGGCAGGTGTGGGACGACGCCGTCAACGCGCTGGCCTTCAGCGTCGCCCAATGCGTGTCGATCCTCGGCACCGAAACCGTGGTCCTGGGCGGCGGGCTGTCCATGGCCGGGCCGGCGCTCTTTGAACCGCTCGCGGCCCGCGTCGATGCGCTGCTCTCCTTCCACCGCCGCCCGCAATTTGTCCATGCGGTGCTGGGCGAGAATGCCGGGCTCATCGGCTCCGCCCTGAAGGCACGCACCCTGATCGAACCGGCAACCGACCCCGCAAAGGCATCCTTGTGAACAATGTGGTCCTGACCGTCACGCCCAACCCCGCCGTTGACGTCACCTACACAGTGGATGGCGTGGAGCCGGGCGCCTCGCACCGCGTCCCCACCCCGTTGTACCGGGCCGGCGGCAAGGGCCTGAACGTCTCCCGTGTGGCCCACCAGCTTGGCTTCCCCACGCTGGCCGTCGCCACGGCCGGCGGGGCATCCGGCGTCCAGCTTCGCGAGGACCTGGATACGTCCGGGATCAGCCACCATCTGGTGGACGTGGCCGCGGCCACCCGCCGCACGATCGCCCTGGTGGACACCCGCAACGACACCACGAGCATCTTCAACGAAACCGGCCCCGCACTGGCCGACGCCGAATGGCGCGCCCTGACCGCCGCCGTCGTCGCCGGGCTGGGCACGGCAGGGGTCCTGGTCGGCTCGGGATCGCTGCCGCTGGAGGCCCCCGCCGACTTCTACCCGTCGCTGGTGGGGTTGGCGCACGACGCCGGTGTTCCGGCGATCATCGACACCTCCGGCAGCGGGATCCTGGCCGCCGCCCGGGCCGGGGCCGACCTGCTCAAACCCAACAACCACGAGCTCATGGAGGCGGTGGGGGAGAGCGACCTCGTCAGCGCCGCCCGCAAGCTCATGGCGCTCGGTGCCCGTCGCGTCCTGGTCAGCGTGGGTGAGGAAGGCATGCTGGCCTTCAGCGCCGACGCCCCCACCAGCTACATCCAGGCAAAGCTGCCGGCACCGCTGCGCGGCAACCCGACTGGTGCCGGCGACGCCGCGGTGAGTGCGGCCGCCGTCGCCCTCGCCCACGGCGAAACAGAGTTGCGCGAGATCCTGCGCCGGGCCACGGCCTGGAGCGCCGCCGCCGTGCTCATGCCCGGAGCCGGGGAAATTTCACCCCGCTTTGCCGAACTGGCCGAGCAACTGATCCTGACAGACCACTGACCCCACCTACCTTTAGGACGCACTTTCATGGCATTGACCAACACCCGCGACATCATGGACCTGGCCGCGAAGACCGGCACGGGCCAGGGCGCCTTCAACGTCATCCACCTGGAAACCATTGAAGGGCTCATCGGCGGGGCCGAAGCCGCCGGCCGCCCCGTGATCTTGCAGATTTCCGAGAACTGCGCCAAGTTCCACGGCGGCCTGGAGCCCGTGGCCCTGGCCACGCTGGCCGCCGCCCGCAAGGCCTCGGTACCGGTCGCCGTGCACCTTGACCACGCCGAGGACGAGGCCCTGGCCTACCAGGCAGTGGACCTGGGCTTTGGCTCGATCATGTACGACGGCGCCCACTTCGACTATGCAAAAAACGTCGAGGTGACGGCCCGCGTGGCCGCGTACGCGCACGAGCGCGGCGTCTACGTCGAGGCCGAATTGGGCAAGGTCGGCGGCAAGGACGGCGCCCACGCACCCGGCGTATTAACCGACCCGGCCGAGGCGGTTGCGTTTGTTGCCGCGACCGGCGTGGACGCCCTGGCCGTGGCCGTGGGCTCCTCGCACGCCATGACCGAACGCTCCGCCGCCCTGAACCTGGGCCGGATCGCGGAGCTGAAGGCCGCCCTGGACGTGCCGCTGGTGCTGCACGGCTCCTCCGGTGTATCGGATGAGAACATTGTGGCCGCCATCGCCGCGGGCATGACCAAGATCAACGTCTCCACCCACCTGAACGGCTTCTTCACCCGCGCCGTGCGTGAGTTCCTGGACGCCAACCCGGCCGTCGTGGATTCGCGCAAGTACCTCGGTGCAGGGCGCGCCGCCTTGGTGCCGGAAGTCTCCCGCCTGCTAGCTTTGTTTGCAGGCGTTGAAGCGGCGCGGAACTAAGGCTTCAGGGGGACGCCGCGCACAGATAATGCAGCTGTGCGCGGCGTCTCCCTTTGTTTAGTGCAGAATTATTTATTGACGAACTCTATGGGAGAGGTTTCATGAACCGGACCGAACGGTTGACAGCAATCCTGGACATCTTGGCCGGCGACGGGCAGGTCGACGTGGATGAGATTGTCGAAAAGCTCGGCGTCTCCCCGGCCACGGCACGGCGCGACCTGGATTCGCTGGCCAACGAGCGGCTGCTGACCCGAACCCGCGGCGGCGCCACCTCCGGGTTTGTCTCCTATGACCTCCCCGGCAGGTACAACCGCGACGACCATGCCGAGCAGAAGCACCAGATTGCCGTGGCCGCAAGCGAACTGATTCCCAAGGGCGCCGTGATCGGCCTGTGCGGCGGCACCACCAGTACGGCCCTGGCCCAGGTGCTCTCCACCCGTGAGGACCTGATGGAACAGTCCAACCGGCCCACGCTGACGGTGGTCACCAACGCCATCAACATCGCCGCGCAGCTGGCCATCCGGCCCAACTTCAAGATCATGGTCACCGGCGGCATCGTCAACCCGCGCTCCTATGAGCTGGTGGGACCGTACGCGGATTCCATCCTGCAAAAGGTGGCCCTGGACATTGCGTTCATTGGCGTCAACGGCATCGAGCCCGGCGCCGGCCCCACCATCAACGACGAGGGCGAGGCCTCGGTGAACTCGCGCATGGCCCGCCGCGCCTCCGAGGCCTACATGCTGGCGGATTCCTCGAAGATCGGCCAGCGCGCCTTCGCCACCATGGAGGACCACCGCTTCCACAAACTCATCACCGACTCCGGCATCACGGCCGATCAGTTGGCGGCGTTCAACGACGCCGGCACCGAGGTCATCGTCGCACCCGAGGTCTAAACGCAGCCAACCCGCAGTCGTCGTTGAAAGAACGTGGCTTTCAACGACGGCTGCGGGTCAGCTGTTTAAGCGGTCAGCCTAGGCGAAGAATTCCTTGCCGTAGTAGCTGCCGGCCTCCGGCAGGCCCGCAGGTACGGCGAATACGGCCGAGCCCACATGGCGGATGTACTCGTTGAGCCTGTCGGAGGAGCCGAGCTTGCGTTGGAGGGTGATGAACGATTCCGGGTCGTTCTGGAAGCTGAGGAACATGAGGCCCGCATCCAGCCGGCCCACGGAGTCCAGGCCGTCGGTGAAGTTGTAGCCGCGGCGCAGGATCTTCGTGCCGCCGTTGTTTTCATGGGCCGCCAGCGCAATGTGTGAATTCGGGGCGATGACGGGCGCGCCGGCGATCTTGGCATGGAAGTCGGGCACATCGTGTTCAGTCTTGCCGGACAGCGGGGCGCCTTCCTGCTTGGACCGGCCAAAGACGGTTTGCTGGTCGCCGATCGCGTCCTCGTCCCAGGTCTCGATGAGCATGTGGATCTTGCGGGCCACCATGTACGTGCCGCCGTTCATCCACTTCTGTCCGGCCTCCTCGCCCACCCACACGTGCTTGGCGAAGTCGTCCGGAGTGGTGATGTTGCGGGTGCCGTCCTTGAAGCCCATGAGGTTTCGCGGCGTCTTTTGATTGGCGCCGGCGGAGGCGCGCCCAAAGCCGAGCACGGTCCACTTGGTGGTGACCTGGCTGCGGGCCATCCGGGCCAGGTTGCGCACGGCATGGTAGGCCACCTGTGGATCGTTGGCGCAGGCCTGGATGCACAGGTCCCCGCCCGTGTAGGCGGGGTCGAGTGCCTCGCCGGCCATGGCGGGCAGCGTCGCAAAATTGGCGGGCTTGAACTTGCCCAGCCCAAACCTGTCATCAAAAAGCGAGGGTCCAAAGCCGAGCGTCAGCGTCAGCCCCTGGGTTCCCATCTCGAAGGCCTCGCCGGTGTCGACAGGCACGGCCATTTCGCGGGCCGGCTGGACCTTGCCCACGGGGCGCCCGGACGTCATCTCGGCCATGGCCGCCGACCACTTGGCCAGCACCAGCTGCAGGTCGGTGGGACTCGTGGTGCTCAGGTCGAAGGAGGTGAACACCAGGTGGTCCTGGGGCGGGGTGTCCACGCCGGCCTGGTGCGTGCCGTAGTACGGGTAGCTCAGGTTCGCGCTGGCTGCTGCGAGGCGTTCGACGTCGGCCGCTGGGTCGGGTGCCGGGCCGGCACCTGCCGCCGCGGTTGCGGCCAGGGCGCCCCCGGCCCCGACGATGAGGCCGCCGGCACCGGCAACGGCGGCCGTTCCGGCGCCGCCAAAGAAGCGGCGTCGGCTGAAGTTGCCGGAGGTTTCCGGCTCGTCGGGGCTGGAGTTCGTCATCAGACTGTAGCCACCTTTTCGGCGATCTTGGCCAGCGGGGCCTGCAGGGCCTGGATCAGCTGGGTGAGCTTGGGGGCATCGGCCGCCTTCAGTGCGGCGGTGTACGGCTTGTAGCCGCCGAGTGCGGACGGGTCGGCGTACGCTTCCATGGCCTTGTTGACGATGTCGAATTGCGCGGCGATGGACGCCGTCAGGGTCGGGTCGATCTTCACCAGGGCGGGCTTGAGGTACTCAAACGCCTGCTGGGAACCTTCAATATTGGCCACGAAGTCCACCAGGTCAAGCTTGGAGTAGGCTTCCTCCTCACCAGTGATCTTGGAGGACTGGACCTCCTCGAGCAGGCCGCTGGCGCCGTTGGCCAGTTCCTCGGGCTTGTAGCCGCCGTCCTTCTCCAGGCCGGTGGTCAGCGTCTTCAACTTTGCCACGTTCGTGACGATCCCGGCCGCGAGTTCCTTGGACTGGGCCGTGATGGCCTTGCTCGTGAAGAGGTCCTTCTCGAGCGGGTGGAAGCCGGTCCAGGGGGTGCCGGGGACGACGTCGGCCACGCGCAGGTCGAGCGCCGGGTCGAGGTCGGGGAAGCTTTCGGCCACGGGTTCGATCCGCTCGTAGAACGGGCGGGCCTCGGCGTAGGCCTTCTGGGCGGCGGTGACGTCGCCGGAGTCGACGGCGCTCTTCAGCACGGCCACGGCGGTCACGAGGGAGTCCACTTGGCCGGAAACGTACTTGGCGTAGCCCTCGGTGCCCTGCTTGAGCAGGTCACCCATGCCGCTCGTGGCACCGGCGGTGGTCCCGCCGGTGACGGTGAACGTCTGGTTCTCGGTGCCGGCGCCCGGGCAGTAGATCTGGTAGTCGCCGCCGTCGAGCGTGACGGTGAAGCTGACGGACTTCAGCCCGGGGATCACGTTTTCGCGCTCGCCCAGGATGCGCTGGTCGCTGAGCAGCTCCACCTCGCTGACACCGGCGGCGTCCTTGTTGGTGATGGTGAAGGTGGTGGGTCCGGCGGGGGCGGAGCTGTGGCTCGCAACGCAGCTGTCCTCGCCGTTGACGCTTTCAACGCTGATGGCCACCTGGGCGGCACCGTTGCTGACGGGGGCGGCGCCGCCGCCGGATCCGGTCGCAGCCGGGGAACCAGGGGTGGCCGCGCCGCCGCAGGCCGTCAGGGCCAGTGTCAGGATCGCGGTGCCGGCCAGCAATGCGGGGGGAAGGAAACGGCGCGTCGGGGTGGGGGCGTGCGAGGGCATGGGGGTCCTTAGGGAAGTGGTTCGGGAAGGTGCGGCGAAAGGATTGCGCGGCCGTTATGGGGAAGGTGCCGTGGCCAGAAGTTGGCGGCGGTTGCGCCGGCCCGCAAGGGCAAGCAGCAGCGCCGTCACGAGGCAGACGATGGGCAGGTAGACGCTCCACAGCACCACCTCGGCGGCGGCCGAATCATGTGCGGCCAGCTCGGCGGAGGCCTGGTCCACCTGGGAATTGGGCACCTGCCACGCGCCGGCGCCGGCCACCGCGATCGTGCGGGATGTGGAAAGCCCGCCGCCGCTGAGCGTCAGCGTGGCGCCGGAGGTGTTTTCGGCGTCGAGGATGGCGCCGTTGACGAGCCAGAGCGTGATGTCGCCCTTGTGGCTCCAGTTGGCGGCAAACGGGCCGGGGTTTTGAATCGAGCTGATGCCCACGGGCATGCGGCCGCCGTTGAGGCCGGCGAGGTCGTCCAGGGAGACCTTGGCGGGGTCGGCCTGGGCGGCGGGTGCCGGATCGGCGGTATAGACGTCGGCGAGCTGGCCGCCGTGGGTCGCGGTGCCCTGGCTGGTCAGCGGGTAGCGGGTCTCGGCGCCGCCGGATGCCGTGACAACAAGGGTCGGGGCGGAGCCCGTAACGACGTGGATGGTGCCGAACGGCTGCTCGGTGCCCGTGACCACGGTGGTGTTGCCGGCTGCGGACGGTGCTGCCGGAACGGACAGCGGTGCGGCGACGGCCAGGGCCACGGCGGCAACGCCAAGGGCTCCGGCGGCGGCAAACTGGATGCGGGGGAGGCGTGCGGCGGACGGCTTCCAACGCCGCGGCCACAGCACAAACACGAGCATGGGCACCAGGTACAGGCCCCAGCCAAGGACCTCAACGAGCCGGGGGTCGTTGGGGATGCCGAACACGCCGGTGAGGATGGCGGAGCGGGCGCTGCCGTTGGGTGCCAGCCAGGACAGGTTCACCGTGGCGTCCTGGCCAATGTTGAGCCAGCCGGCTTCGTGGGCGGTGCGCAGCGACTTCATGACCAGTCCGGCCGCCACGAACACCAGGAACGCGCCGGTGACGGTGAAGAACTTGGCCAGGTTGATCTTGATGGCCCCGCGGAACAGCAGGAAACCAATGCAGGAGGCGATGGCCAGGCCAATCACCGCGCCGCTGCCGGCGGCTACGGGGCTCAGCGAGGACTGGAACGCGGCCACCATGAACACGGCCGTCTCCACGCCTTCGCGCAGCACCGCCAGGAACGCCATGCCGGCCAGGGCCACCACGGAACCGCCCTTGAGCGCGGAGCCCGCGTGGGTTTCCAGCGCCGATTTCATGTTCCGGGAGTTCTTGCTCATCCACAGGATCATGAACGTCACGATAACCACGGCGGCAGCGCCAATGACCGTTTCCATGGCCTCTTGCTGTTGCTGGGGCAGGGCGGCCGAGACAATTTCCAAGGTGATGCCCACCGCCGCGCTCAGCAACACCGCCGCGCCGACACCAAACCACATGGGCTTGAGGGAAACTCCGTTGCGGCGCAGGAAAGCCGCAATCATGCCCACGATGAGTGCGGCCTCAAGGCCTTCTCGCAGGCCAATAACCAAGGTAGCTAGCACCTAAATACTCCGGCGTCCGTAGCGTTGACGGCAGGAGTCTGCCCCTGCCTTAGCCAAGGCTACCCTTGCCCGCGCCGATTTCGCGAATTAGGCCAACAAGTTGTGAGCTAATGACGAAGTATGGCGCCGGACCCAGTCCGGGCGGCTACCAGATGTGGTCGGGGGCGTCCATGACGGTCTTGGCCGGGTCGGCATCCGTCCACTGCTCGAACGGAATGTCCAGCGCATAGCGGCCCTCCCTGGTCACCAGCGCGCGGACCTCGGCGTTGCCGGGGTTGTTCAGCGACTCAAAATACTCCACCGACCAGTGGAACCAGCGCATGCAAAACAGCCGCATGGTCAGCCCGTGCGTCACCAGCAGTGTGTTGGGCGCGTAGTCCGGCTTGGACCAGTGCCGGTACAGGGTTTCCATGAACGAGGACACCCGGTCGTACACGTCCGAGCCGGATTCGCCCTCGCGGAAGCGGTAGAAGAAGTGTCCGTACGCGTTGCGGAGTTCCTTTTGGTCCGCGATCTCGGCCGGGTTTTGAAAATTTGCCCAGTCCTGTTCGCGCAGCCGGGGCTCCTCCATGACCCGGTCCACCAGGTCCTCGATACCCAACGCCTCCAGCGTTTGGTAGGCGCGCAGATAGGGGGAGACGTATACGCACACCTTTTGGCCGTCCAACTGGCGGCGGATCTTCTCGCCCGCCGCCTTCGCCTGGGCAATGCCCTGCTCCGTCAGCGGGATCCGGTAGTCGGGAATCCTGTTGTACAGGGTCTGGTCGAGATTGGCCGCGGACTGTCCGTGGCGGACCATGATGATCTGGCGAGGGGCGCTCATAGCCCTAGAGCCTATAGTCCCGCGGGCCCGCCACCCGGCAACTCGCTGGTTTAGGCCCGGCCTGCCGCCGGCCATGGCCCGCGGGAGGGCATGATGGGGTGCATGAGTGAATCGCTGCCCCTCAATGCCCAGCCCGACGGCGCCCGGCCCACCCAGGGTGGGCCGACCGGCGTCGTCCTGTATGACTGGGGCGTGCGCCCACGGCGGCGGCTGGTCTTTGAGGTGCTGCTGGTCCTGGGCCTCTCGCTGGGGCAGTCGGCCGTGTACTCGGTGGTGCAGCTGATCCAAAAGCTGAGCCAGGCGCCGTTGTCGCAGGGGACCTCAACCCTGAACACCGTGCAAAGCAGCCGCGAGTACTTCGACCTCACGTACCAGCTGCTCGGCATCTTCTTTGCTCTCATTCCGGTGTTCCTGGTGTTCTTCCTGCTGGCGGAGCCCGGAAAATCGGTGTTCCGGCGCATGGGGCTCGATTTCCGGCACCCGGTGCGCGACGGGCTGGGTGCGCTGGGGTTGCTGGTGGTCATCGGGGTTCCCTCGCTGGGGCTTTACGCCGCCGGCCGGGCCTTGGGCGTCACCACTGAAATCATCCCCAGCGCCCTGAACCAGTACTGGTGGACCATTCCGGTGCTGGTGCTGTCGGCCATCCACAACGGCGTGCTGGAGGAGGTGGTCATGGTGGGCTATCTGCTGGGCAGGCTGGAAAAGATCGGGTTCACGCCCATTGCGGCCGTGTTCCTGAGCTCGCTGATTCGCGGCAGCTACCACCTGTACCAGGGGTTCGGGCCGTTCGTGGGCAACTTCCTCATGGGCCTGCTGTTTTGCTGGCTGTACAAGAAATTTGGCCGGGTCGCGCCGCTCGTGGTGGCGCATGCGCTGGTGGACATTGCCGCGTTCACCATGGGCCCGGCCCTCGGGTTCGGGTAACCCACGCGGCCGGTGATCGAGCCTGTCGAGATCCGGCCTCGAAATCTGAGCTGCGAGTTCGCCTGCACTCTTATGCGCAAAACCCGGCCTGGGTTTCGCGCCAGACACTGTTGTGCGCAAAACTCACCGTGAGTCGTGCGTAGAACGTTTCGCGTACCCCGAGCCGGAAACGCAAACGGCACCCGCCCCGCAGGGAGGGTGCCGTTTGGCAGGGCCGAAAATGCTAGATGGTGACAGTTCCGTTTTCGGTCTCAAACGTGACGGACATGATGCCGGGCGTGCCGCGGGGGGCGATCCACTCGACGGAGACGTCCTCCAGCGGCTTCTCCACGGGCTCGCCGAGCCATTCGGTGACGCGCTCGGCACTGCCGGCGATGGTCAGCGAGGAGATGCGCACGGTGCTGGGCCGGGCCAGGGACGGGTGCAGTGAGGGGTCGCCCTCCCACTTGAGCATGTACGGCACCTGCGGGTCGGCGATGAGACCCTTGATGCCGATCTGCTGCCACACGAGCTCCTGGCCGTCGGGGAACTTGCGGTTGCCGGGGACGGCGCTGCGGCCCAGGCGTTCCTCGAACGGGGTAAGGTCGTCCACAGCCACGCACCAGCCCATCCAGCCGCCGCCGGCTGCGGAGCGGGCCCGCACGGCCTGGCCAAACGGGGCCTTGTCCGAGGCCGGGTGGTCAAGGCACTCCACGACCTCCAGGTAATGGTGGTCGGTGAGCGGGATGATCATATTGCGGGTGCCGAATCGCGGGTGGACTCCACCGCGTACTGCATCGACCCCGAGGGCGGTTGCGATTCGCTCCGTGGTGGCAGCCAATCCATCTGATTCACAGGCGTAAGAAACATGATCCATTCGCATGCGTTCATCTTGGCACTTTGTGATGCGCCTCTCGACTTAGCGTGTCCTAAGTCTCATGGGACGTCGGATTTCAGGGCTGCGGGGCAGTCGCGGATCGTGGGGCAGAATTGAACCGTGACTGATTCCGCCTCCACACCCGCCGCCCTCGTCCTGCCCAGCAATGCCGACGTCGAAAATCGCATTATTGCCACGATCGCCGGGGAGCTGGGCGTGCGTGCCGCTCAGGTCCGTGCCGCGATCGGCCTGCTCGACGACGGCGCCAGCGTGCCGTTCATCGCCCGGTACCGCAAGGAAATGACCGGCACGCTCGATGACGCCCAGTTGCGCGACCTCGAGGAACGGTTGCGCTACTTGCGCGAACTCGAGGCCCGGCGCCGGACCGTGCTGGAAACCATCCACGGACTCGGCAAACTCACCGCCTCGCTGCGGGCCGCCGTCGAGGGCGCCGCCACGAAATCCGACCTTGAGGACCTGTACCTGCCGTACAAATCCACGCGCAAGACCAAGGCCGACGCCGCCCGTGAAGCCGGGCTGGAACCGCTCCTTGATTCGTTGCTGGCCAACCCCGCCCTGGCCCCGGCCGTCGCCGCCGACGGATACCTGAACCCGGAGCACGCCGTGGCCTCGGCCGACGACGCGCTGGCCGGTGCCCGCGCCATCCTGATCGAGCGGGCCGGGCAGGACGCCGTCCTCGTCGGGGAGTTGCGCGAACGGCTGTGGAAAACGGGCCGGCTGCGCTCCGCCGTCAAAACCGGAAAGGACGCGGCCGGGGAAAAGTTCAAGGACTACTTTGACTTTGCCCAGCCTCCCCACACGCTGCCCAGCCACCGGATCCTGGCACTGCTGCGCGGCGAGAAGGAAGGCGTGCTGTCCCTGGACCTCGCCGAGGCGGACGTCCGCGACGCCGACGCGGCGGCCCGGGCCCGCGCCGGCTACGAAAACGCCGTGGCGCACTCGCTCGGCATTGCCGAATCCGGCCGGTCTGCCGACACCTGGCTCATGACCGGTGCCCGGCTGGCCTGGCGCACCCGCATCCTGACCCGGCTGTCCGTGGACCTGCGCGTGCGCCTGTTCCAGGCCGCCGAGGAGGAATCCGTGCGCGTCTTTGCCGCCAACCTGCGCGACGTGCTGCTGGCAGCACCCGCCGGAAACCGGGCCACACTGGGCCTTGACCCGGGCCTGCGCACGGGCGTGAAGGTGGCCGTGGTGGACGGTACCGGACAGGTCACCGCCACCGACACCATCTACCCGCACGCCCCCGCCCGCCGCTGGAATGAATCCCTGGCCACGCTCGTGGAACTGGCCCGCAGGCACAAGGTGGAGCTCGTGGCCATCGGCAACGGCACGGCCAGCCGGGAGACCGACAAACTGGCCGCCGAACTCCTGGCCGAGCTCAAGCGCCTCGATCCGTCCGTGCCGGTGGCCAAGTTGGTGGTCTCCGAGGCGGGCGCCTCCGTCTACTCGGCGTCGGCGCTTGCCGGTGCCGAACTGCCCGGCATGGACGTTTCGCTGCGCGGCGCCGTCTCCATTGCCCGCCGCCTCCAGGACCCGCTCGCAGAACTCGTCAAGATCGATCCGAAGTCGATCGGCGTGGGCCAGTACCAGCACGACCTCACCCCGGCCAAGCTGGAACGCTCCCTTGACGCCGTCGTCGAGGACTGCGTGAACGCCGTGGGCGTGGACCTGAACACTGCGTCGCCGGCGCTGCTGGCCAGGGTGGCCGGCGTCGGGCCGTTGCTGAGCGAAAACATCGTGGCGCACCGCAACGAACACGGCCCGTTCGGCAAGCGCCGCGAACTGCTCAAGGTGGCCCGACTGGGTCCCAAGGCGTACGAGCAATGCGCCGGCTTCCTGCGCATCACCGGGGGAGCGGAGCCGCTGGATGCCTCCAGTGTCCACCCCGAGGCGTACGGGGTGGCCCGGAAGATCCTCGCCGCCGCGGGGGCCGCGCCGGCCGAAATCTCCGGCGGCGTGGGCGCCGTGGCCGGCCTGAACCCGGCCGACTTCGTGGACGGCTCATTCGGCCTGCCCACCGTCAAGGACATCGTGGCCGAGCTGCAAAAGCCCGGCCGGGACCCGCGCCCCCGCTTCGAAACGGCGTCATTCACCGACGGCATCGAGAAAATCACCGACCTGCGCCCCGGCATGATCCTGGAGGGCACCGTCTCCAACGTGGCCGCCTTTGGCGCGTTCGTGGACATCGGCGTGCACCAGGACGGTCTGGTCCACGTCTCAGCCATGAGCAACAACTTCGTCTCCGACCCGCACTCCGTGGTCAAGTCCGGCCAGGTGGTGCGCGTGAAGGTCCTGGAGGTGGAGCCCGAGCGCAAGCGCATCTCCCTCACCCTGCGCCTGGATGACGAGGCCGCAAGCCCCGGGAACGACGCCGGCTCCCGAGCCCCGGGACGCAAGCCGGGGAAGCCCGTGGAGGAGCCGCGCGAAGGCCGGCGACCCGGACAAGACCGGTCTCGACAAGACCGGTCTCGACAAGCCCGACCGGCAGGCGGACAGTCGCGAACTCCGCAGGCGGCACCCGCACCGGCCAACACGGCCATGGCCGAGGCGCTGCGCCGCGCGGGACTGGGAAAGAAGGGCTAGGCGTCTATCGAGGGGGAAATGGCGCATCTTCGGCTGGAAGTTCGACATTTTCCCCTCTTGGACTGCATTTTCAAGCACTTCTTCGGCAGAAGTCATAAAGCCGTCACAATCTTGCACGGGCGGCGGGGTATCTCCCACACTGGAAACAGGTCATGAGTGTCAGCGACAAGCCCCGGCTCGCTGACCGGCAACCCTCCACCGCGGTGGGGTGCCCCGGGTGAAGACCTGGCACTGGGCCGTCCGGCCGCAGTGCAAGCGCGGGCCGCAGCGACAGCAGGCCCACCCGTCGATGACCGACGCATGGTGGGCCTTGTCATTGCCGGCCTCTAGTGTGAAGGAATCTTCCCATGAACAATGCCTGGTCCTTTGAAACCCGCCAGATCCATGTAGGCCAGGAGCCCGATGCCGCCACCGGTGCGCGGGCCCTGCCGATCTACCAGACCTCATCCTTCGTGTTCCCGTCGGCCGAAAGCGCCGCCGCACGCTTCGCCCTGGCCGAGCTGGAACCCATCTACACCCGCATCGGCAACCCCACGCAGGACGCCGTGGAACAGCGGATCGCCAGCCTCGAAGGCGGTGTGGCCGCCCTGCTGCTGTCCTCCGGCCAGGCCGCCACCACGTTCGCCATCCTGAACCTGGCCCAGGCCGGGGACCACATCGTCTCCAGCCCCAGCATCTACGGCGGCACCTACAACCTGCTGGCGCACAGCCTCAAGCGTCTGGGCATCGAGGTCACGTTCGTCGCCGACCCCGACAACCTGGACGAATGGCGCGCCGCCGTCCGCCCCAACACCAAGGCATTCTTCGGCGAAGTGGTCTCCAACCCGCGCCAGGACGTGCTGGACCTGGAAAACATCAGCGCGATCGCCCACGAGGCCGGCGTGCCGCTGCTCGTGGACAACACCCTGGCCACCCCGTACCTGATCCGCCCGCTGGAATGGGGCGCGGACATCGTCATCCACTCCGCCACCAAGTACCTGGGCGGCCACGGCAGCGCGATTGCCGGCGTGATCGTCGACGGCGGCAAGTTCGACTTCGCGGCCGATCCGGAGAAGTTCCCCGGCTTCAACACCCCCGACGTGACTTACAACGGCCTGGTCTACGCCCGTGACCTTGGCGTCGGCAGCGCGCTGGGCGCCAACCTCGCCTACATCCTCAAGGCCCGCGTTCAGCTCCTGCGTGACCTCGGCTCCGCCGTCGCCCCCTTCAACGCGTTCCTGATCG
This sequence comes from Arthrobacter sp. ERGS1:01, assembly GCF_001281315.1. Taxonomy (NCBI): domain Bacteria; kingdom Bacillati; phylum Actinomycetota; class Actinomycetes; order Micrococcales; family Micrococcaceae; genus Arthrobacter; species Arthrobacter sp. ERGS1:01. The sequence continues at coordinate 659,315 of NZ_CP012479.1, forward strand.
CCCAGGGCATCGAGACGCTGAGCCTGCGCGTGGACCGCCACGTCAGCAACGCCGTCGCCGTCGCCACCTGGCTGGAGGAAAACGAGAACGTCGAGGCCGTGGCCTACGCCGGGATCCCGTCCAGCCCGTGGTTTGAGCGCGGCCGCAAGTACGGCCCCAAGGGCACCGGCGCCGTCATCGCCTTCGACATCAAGGGCGGTGCCGAGGCCGGCAAGCGCTTCGTGGACGGCCTGGAACTGCACTCGCACGTTGCCAACATCGGCGACGTCCGCTCGCTGGTGATCCACCCGGCATCCACCACGCACGCCCAGCTGTCCCCGGAGGAGCAGCTCGCAGCAGGTGTCCGCCCGGGCCTGGTGCGCCTGTCCGTGGGCCTCGAAGGCATCGAGGACATCCTGGCCGACCTCGAAGCCGGGTTCCGCGCAGCAAAATCGGCGTGACCCCCGTGGGCCTGACAGCAGCGGAGCGGGACGTGTTTTCCCCAGACATTGAAACAGGCGGCCCCGAACCGGTAGGTGAGGAATTCTCGGCCGCCGTGGGCCAGGGTGGCGGCGTGCTGCGCTCGGTAGGCATCGGCGCGCTGCCACTGGAAGCCGGGGGGGTGCTGCCCCAGGTCACCATGGCCTTTGAATGCTGGGGCACCCTGAACGCGGCCGGCAACAACGCCGTGCTCATCCAGCACGCACTCACCGGAAGCACCCACGTCAGTCGCGGGGACTCCGAGGAGGACGGCTGGTGGGAAGGCCTGGTGGGCCCGGGCTCGGTCATCGACACCGAAAAGTACTTCGTGGTGGCCGCCAACATGCTTGGCGGCTGCTACGGCACCACCGGTCCGTCCAGCATTGCCGACGACGGCGCCCCCTACGGCTCCCGGTTCCCGTTCGTGACCATCCGTGACTCCGTCCAGGCGGAGGCCCGGCTGGCCGAGCGGCTGGGCATCAGCAAGTGGCATGCCGTCGTTGGCGGTTCCATGGGCGGCGCCAGGGCACTGGAGTGGGCGGTATCGTTCCCGGAGCGCGTGCGGCGCTGCGCCGTCGTGGCGTCCTGTGCCGCAAGTACGGCGGAGCAGATCGCCTTCGCCCAGGCGCAGGTGCTGGCCATCCGCCAGGACCCGCACTTTGCCGGCGGCGACTACTACGACGGCGCCGCCCCCACCGCGGGCTTGGGGCTGGCACGGCGGATCGCCCACATCACCTACCGCTCCGAGGCGGAGATGGGGGCACGGTTTGGACGCTCAGTCCAGCCCGGGGAGGACCCGCTCAGCCACGGCCGGCTGCGCCCCGCCGCGGGCGGCTCCGTGCAGGACCGGTACCAGGTGGAAAGCTACCTTGACCACCAGGCCCGCAAGCTCGTCAGCCGCTTCGACGCCAACAGCTACATCGCCATCACCGAGGCGCTCATGAGCCACGACGTCGCCCGCGACCGCGGCACCCTGCAGGACGCCCTGGCGCGCACCGCCGGCGTGGAATTCCTGGTGGCCGCCGTCAACAGCGACCGCCTCTACTTCCCGGCCCAATCCGAGGAACTGGCCGCCGCCCTGCCCGGCGACGTCACCGTCCGCCGGATCGACTCGGGGATCGGGCACGACGGGTTCCTGACCGAGGTAGGCGCCGTCGGCGAACTGCTGCGGGAATCGTTCTTCACCCGGTAGCAGCAGGGCTCAATTTTTGGGCCGGTGCCCGCACCGCGCCACACACGACTCCGTCGGTGTGTCCGCGGCGACGCCCGCCACACCGCCGGCCCCAAAAATTGAGCCCTGCGGTGGTCCGGCTACGGGAAATTTCCGCGGCGGTTGCCTAGAAGTTCTTGAAGATGGCCTCGCGGTGGGCGGCGTACTGGTCGGCCGTGACCTGGCCGCTGCGGCGGGCGGCGTCGAGGGCGTCCAGCTGGCGTTTGAGCTCGGCCTCCGCGCGCATGCGCTCGTTGGCGAATCCGGCGCCCTGCTGGCCGTGCAGGGTGCCCGGGGTGTTCATCGGAATTCCGTTGAGCAGCGTGCCCACGTACGGGGCGCCGGGCTGCGGGCGGGCCGTGCCGTTTTGCCGGGAGCCGTTTTGCTGGGGCCGGCCAGGCTGTTGATGGTTGACGGGCTGGGAGACGCCCGGGGTGGGCGGCTGGTTTGCCCGCCGCCGCCGGTTCGTGGCCTTCATGAAATTGACCACGAGGATCACACCCACCACAACGAGCACGATCCATGGTTGGAGGGACGCCGTATTAAAGGATGACGCGGCAACATCATTGGCCGCCACCGGGTCGAGCACACTAAGCACAACGCACCTCTTCTTGCCGTCAAGGCGCCGATACCAGCGCCTCTTCCCATCCTAGTCCGCTTGCCGCTCCCCGGAGCCGAGGTCCACCGCCGGCAACAGCACGCCGTCGATCATCGAGATCAAAAACTCCCTGTCCACGGGCTTCTTGAGCACTAGAACGCGGAAGGCGGCCATGGCGGGCGTGACGAGCGAAAGCATTTCGACGTCGAGGGTGTCGGCGATCTCCCCGCGCGCCACGGCGCGGCCCATGAACACCCGGTTCACGGCCACCCTGGGTTCGACGATGGTCGCGGTGGCCGCCTCCATCAACTCCGGGGAGCGGCTGAGCATCGACATGAGCCCGGCCATGATCTGCAGCTTGCGCTCATTCGCCTCAATGGAGTGCGGCTTGATCATGGCCACCAGGTCCCCGCGCAACGTCCCGGTGTCCGGCAGGTGTGCGGGGTCGGTGTCGCCCATCTTCAGGCAGGCGACGGCGTCCAACACGAGTTCCGCCTTTGACGGCCAGCGGCGGTACAGCGTGGCCTTGCCGGCCTTGGCCCGCGCCGCCACCATGTCAATGGTCATGCCGTCGTAGCCCGTCTCGGCAAGGACCGCCAGGGCGGCCTCGAGGATTTCCGGATCACGCGTGTGGTCGCGCTTGCGGCCCAGCTTGACGGGCTCGCACGTGGCCGGGTCGGCAGCTCGGTCCTGGCTCGGCCCGGGCTGGTCGCTGAGGCGCGGTTGCGTCATCGCGGAGGACTCCTTTGCACCGGAAAAATAGCCGGCTGTTAATATCGTGTTAATTCTGAAACCAAGCATATCCGAAACTATGCAGTGTCGTATATAGTGTCGCTTATGTCCCATATTTCAACCCTTGCCCCGGGTCCGGGCAACGCTCCAGCCGTGTCCTCACGCCGCTGGTGGACCCTGACCACGGTTGCCCTGGCGCAGCTGATGGTCGTGTTGGATTCGACAGTCGTCAACATCGCACTGCCGTCGGCGCAGCGCGATCTCGGCTTCACCAACGGTGACCGCCAATGGATCATCACCGCGTATTCGCTGGCCTTCGGCAGCCTGCTGCTGCTCGGCGGCCGGCTCTCCGACCTGATGGGCCGCAAACGCACCTTCATCATCGGCCTGATCGGCTTCGCGGGAGCCTCGGCCCTGGGCGGTGCCGCCGGCAGCTTCGGCATGCTGGTGTTCGCCCGTGCCCTGCAGGGTGCCTTCGGCGCATTGCTGGCCCCGACGGCGCTGGCCGTGCTGACCACCACGTTCACCATCCCCAAGGAACGCGCCCGCGCCTTCGGTGTGTTTGGCGCCATCGCCGGTGCCGGCGGCGCCGTGGGCCTGTTGCTCGGCGGCTTCCTGACCGAGGACTTCAACTGGCGCTGGAACCTGTACATCAACGTCTTCATCGCCATCTTTGCCGTGATTGGCGCCAGCATCTTCGTCAGCCACACAACGCATGAGGGTCCGCGTCCGAAGCTCGACATCCCCGGCACCGTCCTGGTCTCCGGTGCGCTCTTCGGCCTGGTGTACGGCTTCTCCAACGCCGAAACCGACGGCTGGCACGCACCGCAAACCTGGGGCATGCTGGTGGCTGCGGGTGTCCTGCTGGTCGCCTTCGTGCTCTGGCAGCGCCGCGCCGCCCACCCGATCCTGCCGCTGCACATCATCCTTGACCGCAACCGCGGCGCCGCCTATTCCTCGGTGGTGATCGCCGGTGCCGGCATGTTCGGCATCTTCTTGTTCGTCACCTACTACGTCCAGTCCTCGCTGCACTATTCACCCATCCAGACGGGCGTGGGCTTCCTGCCCATGATCCTCATGCTGGTCCTGGCCGCGCAGCTGTCGACGAACATCTTCCTGCCACGGTTCGGCCCCAAGGTCATGGTCCCGTTCGGCATGATCCTGGCCACCATCGGCATGGTCTACCTGACCCGGCTGGGCCTGGACAGCACCTATGCCAAGGACCTCCTGCCGCCGCTGATGATCCTCGGCTTCGGCATGGGCTCCATCATGCCGGCGTCCATCCAGACCGCCACCTACGGGGTCGACCGCCAGTTCGCCGGCGTCGCCTCCGCCCTCGTCAACACGAGCCAGCAGGTGGGCGGTTCCATCGGCACGGCACTGCTGAACACCCTGGCTGCCACGGCCGCCACGAACTACGTGGCCTCGCACCTGCCGCCCACCGCGGAGGTGGCGGCCCAGGCGGCCGTCCACAGCTATGCCGTGGCGTATTGGTGGGGCGCCGGCTTCTTCGCCCTGGGCGCGGTCATGGCCGCGCTGCTGTTCCGGCGGCGCGGGCAGGGGCAGTCGCTGCACCACGAGCACGTGGAGTCCGGCAGCCAAACGGACACCGTCTATAACAACGACGACGACGGCGAACGGGTGAGCGCGGGCGTCCACGCCGACGCCAGTGCCCCCGTGGACGGTGCCGGCGGTCCCGCCGATGAAGGGTCCGAACCCGATCACTTGGGCCGCCACCGGGCCTAGGTGTTCCAGACCCGCCTCCTACCGGGGTCGCGACCCCGACAGGAGGCGGGCTGCGGGTGTATTGCCGGCGTATGGAAAAGCGCATACCTCCCGGCAACCGCCGACCGCCTTCAATGAAGGCATGGACCACAACGATTCCCCGTCACTTCCGCAGCTCCGTGGCCGCAGGATCGCGCTAACCGCGCTGACTGCGCTGGCGGTCCTCACCGCCGCGCTGCTTGCCGCCGCGATCGTCCCGGGGACCCTGGCGCACAGGGTGCTGACCATGCCCGTCCGCGGCGGCCGGCACGGCTTGTTCGGCACGGTCAACGGCATCGCGCTGTTAACGGTGGCTGCCCTGCCGTTTGCAGTCCTTGCAGCGTGGGTCCTGGCCCGCCGTCGGCGTTCCGCCGGAACCGCACAGCCATGGCGGATGTCCCTGGCGGAGGTGGGCTTGGTCTACGGGACCCTGCCGACGGTTTGGCTCACCCTGCTTCCGGGCAGCCGAGCCGGCGAGGTATCCGGGCGGGTCAGCCTGGTGCCGTTCCAAGACATCCACACGCTCCTTGGGGCCGGGCCGGCGACGGCGACATTCCAGATCGGCGGGAACCTGCTGGTGCTTGCCGCGCTGGGATTCTTTGCCCCGTTGAGATTCCGGGCGCTGGCATCGCTGCCGCGCATGCTGGCACTGGGGGCGGGCTGCTCGATCCTCATCGAGACCGCCCAGTATGTCCTGCGTCTGGACCGCGTCTCCTCGGTGGACGACGTCCTGCTCAACGCCGCGGGTGCGGGGCTTGCGGCGCTGGCGTCGCGCCGCTGGTGGGCAGCTCGACGGTAACGCATAAGCCGCCCGCCGGGCGCGGGGTGATGGAGAGGCTCCCGTTGTGGGCCTCGGTGATGCTTTTGACGATGGCCAGGCCAAGTCCGACGCCTGCATGATCGCTGCGGATGCGGTCAGAGCCGCGCTTGAACGGTTCGGTGAGGCTCGCAAGCAACTGGTGGGAAACCGGCTCGCCGCTGTTTTCCACCATGAGCACCACCGACCCCGGGCGGACCGCGGTGGCCGCCCACACGGAGCCGCCGTCGGGCACATTGTGCACGATTGCGTTGTGCAGGAGATTCGTCGTCAGCTGGAGCAGCAGTGAGCGGGATCCCGACGTGGGAGCCTGTTCGCCCGAGGCGTTGATCGTGACCCCGCGCTTCTCGGCGAGCGGGAGCAGGGTTTCGGCGGCCTCCTCCACCAGAAGGGACAGATCGACGGCGTCGAGGCTGAAGGACTTTTGCTCGGCGCGGCTGAGCACCAGGAGCGCCTCGGTGAGGTCGATCGCCCGGGCGTTGACGGCGTGCAGGCGCTCGACGAGTTTGCCGGGGTCGGCCGCCGGATCGTTGCGGGCCACCTCCAGCAGCGTCTGCGTGATTGCCAGCGGGGTGCGCAGCTCGTGGGAGGCGTTCGCGGCAAATCTGCGCTGTTCGGCAACGTGCGCGTCGAGGCGCGCGAGCATGGTGTCGAAGGCGTCGGCGAGTTCGCGGAACTCGTCCCGGCTCCCTTCCAGCCAGATGCGGTGGGAGAGTGAACCTTCCGCGGCCTTGCGTGCGGCGGAGGTGATGCGGCCCAGCGGGGCCAGCATGCGGCCGGCGAGGAGCCAGCCGCCCAGGATGCCGAACACCAACAGGAACGCCAGCGCCCAGCTTGCCGCGGGAGTGAATGCGCGCACCAGGTCGTCGCGGCCGGGGGAGAAGCCTGCCTGGCTGCTGCTTGCCGCGTGCGGCACATAGCGCAGGAGGAATACCCAGACGACGGCGAGCAGCAGGATACCGGCCAGCATGAGGAATCCGGCGTAGCTGAGGGTGAGCTTGACGCGGACGCTCAACCCGGGTGCCCTATCCATGGCCCCGTCCTTCCCGGGCGGTGTCCGGGGCCGCATCAATGCGGTAGCCAACCCCGGGGACCGTGGCGATGAGCCACGGTTCGCCAAGCCGCTTGCGCAAGGCGGAGACCGTGATCCGGACGGCGTTGGTGAACGGGTCCGCGTTCTCGTCCCAGGCACGCTCCAGCAGTTCCTCGGCGCTGATGACGCCGCCGTCGGCCGCGACAAGGACCTCAAGGACCGCGAACTGCTTCCTGGTCAACGCGACGTAGCGACCGTCGCGAAAGACCTCCCGGCGAAACGGGTCCAGGCGGAGTCCTGCGATCTCGCTGACCGGGGGCCTGGCGTGTGCGCGCCTGCGGTCCAGCGCTCGCAGCCGCATCACGAGCTCGCGCAGCTCGAACGGTTTGGTGAGGTAGTCGTCGGCGCCAAGCTCGAACCCCGAGGCCTTGTCATCAATCCTGTCGGCGGCGGTGAGCATCAGGATCGGGATGCCGCTGCCGGAGGCGACGATCCGGCGGGCAATCTCGTCTCCGGACGGCCCCGGGATGTCGCGGTCCAGGATGGCCAGGTCATAGGAGTTGAGGTCCAGCAGTTCAATGGCTGCGTTTCCGTCCCCGGCAATGTCGGCCGCGATCGCCTCCAGCCGCAGGCCGTCGCGGATGGCTTCGGACATGAAGGGTTCGTCCTCGACGATCAACACACGCATACCTCGATGCTACGGGGCGCGGCATATCGAAAGCATATTAAAAAACGTGTACGCAACGGCAACACCGCGCGGCCTTCACTGGAAAAATGAACTACGGCAAATCAGCACGGCCAGCGGCCCGTCGCACCCGTTTGTGGATCCTCGTCGTCGTCCTGGGCGGGGCGCTCATCGCTGCCGGGACGTCGGCAGCCGGGTTCCTGGGCCGGGCCACGGGGCCGGCGGACGGCGTCGTCCCCGACGGAACAACTGTTTTCGACGACGGTGTTCCGGCCGTGGCCAAGCTCAACCCGGCCCTGCTCGGTGCGCTCCGCAGCGCGGCAACGGACGCCGCCGGCAGTGGTGTCACGTTCTACGTCAGCAGCGGCTGGCGTTCGCCGAAGTATCAGGAAAAGCTGCTGCACGAGGCCGTTTCCGACTACGGCTCCGAGGCCGAAGCCGCCCGCTGGGTGGCCACCGCCGAGACCTCGGCCCACGTGGCGGGCGACGCGGTCGACGTCGGGGGCGCCGATGCGGCCTCGTGGCTGGCACGGCACGGAGCCGGGTACGGGCTGTGCCAGGTCTACGCCAATGAGTCCTGGCACTATGAACTGCGCCCCGAAGCGGCACGGAAGGGCTGCCCGCCCATGTATGCCGACCCCACCGCGGACCCCAGGATGCGCCAGTGAACGGTGCCCCCTGTTAGCCGCCCGCGACCGGCGGAAGGCCGTCGCCAAAGACGGGGGCCGGGGTGGGCCGTTTCGGCGAGATGCCGTGGCCGGAGGACTGGTGGCGGAGCCGGCGCAGCACCCACGGCACCAGGAACTCCCGGGCCCACACCAGGTCCTCGGCCCGGGCCGTCTGCCACTTTTGCGGGGGCAGCGGCGGCACCACGGCCGGCACCAGGGAATGGGGCACGTTCAGCGCGTTCAGGGCCATGATGGTGATCGTGTGGTGGCCCAGCGGGGCAAAGTGCAGCCGGTCCTCGGCCCACATCTGCGGGGCCGTCAACTCCCGCATCGACCACATGTCCGCCACGACGGCGTCGTGCCGGGCGGCGATGGTGCGCAGGTTCTCGTTGTAGATCGCCACGCGCCCGCGCACCATGCCAAGGACGGGGGTGTCGCGGATGTCGGGGCCATTGAACAGCAATACCGTTGAGCCGCCGGCCGTCATCTTGCCGACCGCGGCATCGAGCCGTTCGGCCAGGGCATCGGGATCCGAGCCGGGGCGGATAAGGTCGTTGCCGCCGGCGGAAATGCTGATGAGGTCCGGTTTGAGCGCCAACGCCGGCTCAAGCTGTTCGTCCAGGATTTGGCCCAGGAGCCGGCCGCGGATGGCCAGGTTGGCGTACCTGAAGTCGTCCCGGTCCCGGCTTAGCTCCTCCGCGAGGCGGTCGGCCCAGCCGCGGAAACCGCCGGGACTGCTCGGTTCGGGGTCGCCGATGCCTTCCGTGAAGGAGTCGCCCATGGCGACATAGCGGCTCCAGGGATGCCTGGGTGCGGCCTCGGCTGCGGTTGGACGTTCATTTTCGGGTGCCGTTGATTCACTCACCTTCCCATCCTGCCCGCTGACGGGCCGCTTGCGCCACCGCAGCTTCCGCCAACCGCCGCGCGGCATGAAAAGATGGGGGCATGAGCCAAACCCCCACCGTCTTGTGGTCCCGTCCCGAAATTGAACGCCCCGGCACACCCCTGCTGGTCATGTTCCACGGCTACGGCGCCGACGAAGCCGACCTCTTCGGCCTGGCCGCACAGCTTCCCGCCGACTTCACCGTGGCGTCCGTGCAGGGCCCCCTGCAGGCAGGCCCGGGCCGTGCCTGGTTCCCGCTGGGCACCGACCTTTCCTACTCCCTGGACTCCGTGACGGAGGCGGCCGCCGACGTCGAGGCCTGGCTGGACACCGTCCGCGGCGACTACAGCTCGGTGACGCTGCTGGGCTTCTCGCAGGGCATGTGCATGGCCACCACCTTGCTGCGGCACCGGCCCGCGGACTATGCCGCCGTCGTCGGCCTGTCGGGTTTCGTGGTGGACGACGAAGGCAACCCGTTCTTCGACGACGCCGCCGTCGCAGCCGCCAAGCCCGAGCTCTTCTGGGGCCGGGACCAGGCCGATCCCGTCATCCCCGAGGCCTCCGTGGAGTTCACCAACACCTGGATGCGCGCCCACGTGTCGTTGACCAAGGTGCTGTACACGGGCATCTGGCACGGCATCAACGCCCAGGAGATGGCCCACGTCAGCGAGTTCCTGCAGTACAAGGTGCTGAAGTAACAGCCGCAAAGTTCCTTAAACGACGTTCGACGGCGGCACCTAACGTGCCGCCGTCGAACGTTTAACTGCTGGTGCGAGCGTTACTGCCCGGTGCGGATGCGCACCGTTTCGCCGTTGAGGGTGACGGTGTCCCCGTCGTGAAGCTGGCGGCCGCGGCGTTCGTCGATCTCGCCGTTGACCTTCACCATGCCGTTCTTGATCAGCTCGGCAGCCTCCACGCCGTCCTCCACCAGGCTGGCCAGCTTGAGCAGCTGGCCCAGGCGGATCATGTCGTCGCGGATGGGGATGTCAATGATCTCGTGTGAACTCATGGCTCAATTGTGCCGCACGCGGGGCCGTTGTCCCGCGCCGCACCCCATCTACGGGTTGCGCCGGCCCTCGACGGCGGGCGGCGCCGACATCTGCGTGATTCGAAGAAGGCCCGCGAGCATGGCCGCGATACCGTGGGGAACGCATTGACAGTTCACGAGGAGGTCCGCTTGCCTGCCGACCACAGCACCGCAGGGGACGCCGGAGTCCACGGCACCCGGGGCGGTACAAGCCCCGCCCAACGCAGGGTTGCCGGCCGGCCCCACCCCGGGGCTGCCCGCCCGTGACCCCGAAGAACGCACTCTCAGCCCACGTCCATTTGAGTCCGCTGCTGGGCATTCCCCTGGCGGTCGCGGCCGGGCTCGCGATCCCGCTCCAGGGCCGGGTCAACGGTGCCCTGGGTGCCGTCCTCGACGACGGAATTGCCGCCGCGGTGGTGAGCTTCAGCGTGGGGCTGGTGATCATGATTGCCACGTCCCTGCTGCTCCCTCGCGGGCGTGCCGGGATGGCGGCCATGATCCCGGCCGTCCGGGCGCGGAAGTTTCCGCCCTGGTACCTGCTGGCCGGGGTCATCGGGGCATTCTTCGTCATGAGCCAGGGCCTCACCATTTCGCTGCTCGGCGTGGCACTGTTCACCGTGTCCACCGTGACCGGGCAGATGGCGAGCGGCCTCTTGGTGGACCGCCTGGGAATGGGGCCGGCGGGCAAGAAGCGGATCAACGGCATGCGGGTGCTCGGCGCCTTGCTGACCATTGCCGCCGTCGTCTGGGCCGTCTCGCCGCGGTTTGGCGGCGGTTCCGGCAGCGGGTACCTGCTCCTGCCTTTGCTGCTCCCGCTGGCGGCGGGATTCCTGCAGAGTTTCCAGCAGGCCATGAACGGCACCCAAACCCTGCACTACGGGACGCCCATCGCGGCCACCCTGGTCAACCTGGCGACGGGCACCGTGGTGCTGTGGGCTGCCTGGCTGGTCAAGGCCGCCGTCGCCGGGGCTGGCAATCCGCTGCCGGGGGAGTGGTGGTACTACCTGGGCGGGCCGTTGGGCTGCATCTACATCGGTGTCGGCGCCGTCCTGGTCCGCAGCCTCGGGATCCTGCTGACGGGGCTGGGCATGATCGCCGGCCAGCTGCTGGGATCCCTGGCCCTGGACATCGTCCTGCCGTCAGCCGGGTCGCACGTGGAGCCGGCCACCGTGCTCGGTACACTGTTGACCCTGGCCGCGATTGTGGTGGCCACGCTGCCCTGGCCCAGGGTTGTCCGCAACTCCATCGGAAGGTAATCCCATGACCCACGCCCTGGTTGGCAGCTACACCGAACCCGGCATGGGGGACGGACGGGGCGTGTCCCGGCTGGAACTTGGCTATGACGGCCTGCTCGGTACGGTGCAGGGCGTCAGCAAGGGCGTGCGAAACCCGTCCTTCCTGGCCTTGGACGCGGATACCTTGTATGCGGTGGAGGAACTGGCCGAGGGCCAGCTAGCGGAGCTGGACCCGCTGACACTCGAGGTCCGACGGCGTATGCCAACCCTGGGCAGCGACCCCTGCCACGTGGTGGTGCACGCCGGACACGTGCTGGCCGCCAACTACTCCTCGGGCACGGCAGCGGTTCTCGGAACAGCCGCCGGGGACGACGCCGGGGACGGTGCTGTCTATGTGCTGGAACACCAGGGCAGCGGCCCGGTGTCGGTCCGGCAGGGATCCTCGCACGCGCACCAGACAGTGCCGACACCGTGGGGCACCGTGCTGGTGAGCGATTTGGGAGCGGACCGGGTGGATGAATACGCGCTCGCGTCCTCGGGCCGGTATGAGCTGCTGCGAAGCGCGGAACTGCCTCCCGGCACGGGACCGCGGCATGTGGTGATTTCGGGGGACTTCCTGCTGGTGGCCGGCGAACTGGACGCCCAACTCCACGTGCTGCGTCTGGTGGACGACCTGTGGATCTGGCAGCGGCGCGTGCCCATGGTTGGTCCCGACGCCCCGCCAAGCGATCCGGCACCGGGCGTCTATCCCTCGCACATCGAGTTGGGTCCGGACGGAGGCAAGCTGTATGCCGCGATCCGGGGCAGCAACACGCTGGCAGTCTTCGACGTGAGCGTCCCGGAGATGCCCCGGCTCGCCGTCCAGGTGCACAGCGGAGGAAACTGGCCGCGCCACTTCGCCCTGGGAAACAACAAGGTTTACGTGGCCAACCAGCTCTCGAACAACGTTGCCGTCTTTGAGCTGGACGCGCACGGGCACCCCGGCGTCGACCCCGTGCAGACACTGGAGATTGGCAGTCCCACCTGCGTCGTGTTGGTGGCCTGAACCAAGCAGCATTATGCGCCAAACCCGTACCGGGTTTGGCGCCAGTGGGGAGGGTGCGCGAAACCCGCGGCCGGTTGGGCGCACAACGTGCGGCGGGCGCCGTCGTCCCGGCCTTATGCGCCCACCCCAATCCGGGTCCGGCGCAGGGCGGGGCAATTCCCGCCGTCGGCCGCCGCCCGGTAGGCTAGGACGCGGACGGACCGCACCCAGCGGCCTCGTAATTAATAGGAGTTATAAGTGGCGCCCCAATCCAAGCTTGACCAGGTCATCTCCCTCGCGAAACGTCGCGGCTTCGTGTTCCAGGCCGGTGAAATCTACGGCGGTTCACGATCGGCCTGGGACTACGGCCCCCTCGGCGTGGAGTTGAAGGAAAACATCAAGCGCGAATGGTGGCAGTCCTTCGTCCGCGGCCGCGAGGACATGGTGGGCCTTGACTCCTCCATCATCCTGCCCAAGGCCGTCTGGGCCGCCTCCGGCCACGTCGCCACGTTCACCGACCCGCTGGTCGAGTGCACGCAGTGCCACAAGCGCCACCGCCAGGACCACCTCATCGAGGCGTTCGTGGCCAAGAAGAACCGCGAGCCGGAAAACGGCATGGACGACATCGTCTGCCCCGACTGTGGCACCAAGGGCCAGTGGACCGAGCCGCAGATGTTCTCCGGCCTGATGAAGACGTTCCTTGGCCCCGTGGACAGCGAGTCCGGCATGGCCTACATGCGCCCCGAAACCGCGCAGGGCATCTTCGTGAACTTCAACAACGTGCTCACCACCTCGCGCAAGAAGCCCCCGTTCGGCATCGGCCAGATCGGCAAGGCGTTCCGCAACGAGATCACCCCCGGAAACTTCATCTTCCGCACGCGCGAATTCGAGCAGATGGAGATTGAGTTCTTCACCGCCCCCGAGGACGCCGAGCAGTGGTTCAAGGAATGGGTCGACATCTGCTGGGCCTGGTTCCTTGACCTGGGTATCAACCCGGAGAACATCCGCCAGTTCGACGTCCCCGAGGACGAGCGCGCCCACTACTCCGCCGGCACCATCGACTTCGAGTACAAGTTCGGCTTCCAGGGCAGCGAGTGGGGCGAGCTCATGGGCGTTGCCAACCGCACCGACTACGACCTCTCCTCGCACACCAAGGGCTCCGGCACCGACCTGAGCTACTTCAACCAGGCCACGGGCGAACGGTTCACCCCGTACGTCATCGAGCCCTCCTTCGGGTTGACCCGCTCCATGATGGCGTTCCTGGTGGACGCGTTCACCGAGGACGAGGCCCCCAACGCCAAGGGCGGCGTCGACAAGCGCACCGTGCTCAAGCTTGACCCGCGCCTGGCCCCCGTCAAGGCCGCCGTGCTGCCGCTCTCCCGCAACGAGGACCTCTCCCCGAAGGCCAAGGAGCTGGCAAACACGCTGCGCAAGCACTGGAACATCGAGTTCGACGACGCCGGCGCCATCGGCCGCCGCTACCGCCGCCAGGACGAGATCGGCACCCCGTTCTGCATCACGGTGGACTTCGACACGCTCGAGGACAACGCCGTGACCATCCGCGAACGCGACACCATGAGCCAGGAGCGCGTGCCCCTGGACCAGGTACAGGCGTACCTGGCCACCCGTCTGCTGGGTGCCTAAGGGCCGTGGCAGAACTTAGCTACCGGCCGTGGCGGGACGGCGACGACCTGACCCTGCGCGAAATCTGGGGTGACGCCGACTCCGCCGCGGCCGGACAGTTCCGTGCCGCGCTGGCGCCGGAATCCGAAGCCAACCCTTGGCGGCGCACCATCGTTGCCGAGGACCAGGGCATTCCCGTTGCGGCCGGCGTCGTCTACTCCACCACGCTGCACCCGCAGCGGCTCTGGGCTTACGTGGAAGTGGCCAAGGACCACCGCCGCGCGGGCGTGGGGGCCACCCTGCTGACCATGCTCCGCCGCGAGGCCGACGGCGCGCTGGCCGCCGGCCGGGTGGGCACGACGGCGCTGCGCACCAAGGTTGCCCCGGGCACCTCGGGCGCCGCATTTGCCGAGGCCATGGGCCTGGCAGTCCTGCAACGCAACCGGGTCATTGAAGTGGGCCCGGGCGCGTTGAAGCTGCCCGTCTTCGGCGAGGGCACGGAGGCCGAGGCCACCGCACGCGTGCAGGACCTGGCCACCGGCTCCGTGGAACTGACCGACGTCGTGGGCCGCTACTACGAGGCGTCAACCAGTGGGATCCCACGGGTCCGCTGACGCCGGGCCTGGTACAGCGGATGTTCCTGGACGACCTTACCGGAGCCCACGGCGCCCTGGTGCTCCGGGCTGAGCCGGCCAGCGCCTTTGGTGCCTCGGTGCAGCCGAGCAAGAAGGGCCGCATCGAGGCCTTCGCGGTCAGCTACTCGCAGGGGCACATTTCGCCCGATGCCCCTGCCGAGGCCTCACCGGCGTCGGAGGTGTTCCTCGGCGTGGAGCCGAAGCTCGCCCACGACGACGCCGTCCAAGCCGTGTACGACCTCCTGGCATTGATCACCCACCAGTACCCGGTGCTGCTGGAACTCGACGATTCCATGGAGGCCCTGGCCGCCGTCGTGAACCCGATGATCGAAGTGGGTGCCGCCAAGCTGCGCGGCACCGAAACGCTGGTCGTCGGCGAGTAGTTCCGGCGCCGGTGGTCGAGCTTGTCGAGACTCCTCGGCAAGCTCACCACCGGCGGTCCGGCATTTTTCCGGCTGGGCCACGAGCGCGAGGGACCCGCTGCGAGCAGTGGGAGCGCTTGGGTACTATCCGGCCGACGGCCGCGGGCGGCCTTACGGTCTTCTTTACGTCGCCCACCAAAAACGCCGGCCCCGCCGACTCGCCTGCCGTTGCCGGACAGCGGCCAAACCTCCACCAAAGGACAGTTGCTGCCCATGGGCCACTCCCATTCGCACACGGATGACTCCTCCCTGAGCCGGGCCCAGCTGCGGCGCCGCACGGCGGTGCGGCGGCGTGCCGTGGTGCTGCTGAGCTGGATCCTGGTGCCGCTGGCCGTGCTGACGGTGACTGCCATGGTGCTGCTGTGGCCCGGTGGCGGAACCGGGGCGCCCGCCGACGGCAATCCGTATGCGGCCGCCCCCGGAGCATCCTTCGTCACCGGGACAGTGCAACGCACGGCCACCCAGGCCTGCCCCGGCACGGCCCAGCAGGCGCAGGACTGCTTCATCGCCTACACGGCCGTCAAGGGCGGTGCGGACGTACCGGTGGTGGTGACTCCCGACATCGTCCAGGCGCGCGGGGTCAAGGCCGGTGACAACATCCGCTACCTCAAATTGCCCGTCATTTCCCCCGGTGCGGAGCCCACCGGCCCGCAATACCTTTTCATGGACTTTGTCAGGACCCTGCCGCTGGGCCTGCTGGCGTTCCTTTACGCCGTCGTGGTGATTGCGGTCGCCAGATGGCGGGGGTTGCGGGCCATGGTGGGGCTCGGCGGTGCGTTCGCGGTGCTGGCCTGGTTCGTGCTGCCCGCGCTCGTGGAGGGGAAACCGCCGCTGCTGGTGGCCCTCGTGGGGTCGGCGGCCATCATGTTCGGTGTCCTGTACTTTGCCCACGGCTTTTCCGCCCGGACCTCCACGGCCCTGCTGGGCACGCTCTTCGGCTTGGGCGCGACGGCGGCGTTGGCGGGTTGGGCCGTGGACGCGGCCGCACTGACGGGAACCGCGGGGGACAGCGCCTACCAGCTGATGAATCTGACCCACGGAATGTCGCTGTCCGGCATGATCCTGTGCGGGCTGATCATCTCCGGCCTTGGCGTGCTCAACGACGTCACCATCACCCAGTCCTCGGCCGTCTGGGAACTGTACGAGCTCGCCCCGGAGACCAGCGCCCGGGGGCTCTTCACCTCCGCCATGCGGATTGGCCGCGACCACATCGCCTCCACCGTCTACACCATCGCGTTTGCCTATGCCGGCAGCGCCCTTCCGGTGCTCCTCCTGGTCTCCCTCTACGAACGCCCGTTGCTGGATGCGCTCACCAGCTCCGAACTTGCCGAGGAAGTGGTGCGCATCCTCGTCGGCTCGATCGGCCTGGTGCTGGCCATTCCCGTCACGACGGCGGTGGCCGTCGCCGTGGTGAAGGCCACAGGAAACCGCCCCGAAGCTGGGGATCTCCACCGGGTTTCCGGTGAACCGGCCGAAAAAGCGCTTAAACCGGAAAATGGCGTGGGACGATCAAATCCTGGTGCGGCGACGTCCGCGCCGTGAGGAGACATGCATGGAAGCCAAGAAAAACCCTGACGTAACCGCCGCACGCAACAAGGCGGCCGCCGTCGTTGCCGCACACCGGGCCAAGGAACGGCGGCGCCGCATCCTGCTGATATCCGGTGCGGGGGTCGTGGCAGTGGGGGTCGTGGCCGGCGTCGTCATTGGCGTGAATGCATCGCACACCACACCCGCCAACGCCGCCGGCGACGCCAGTGCCGCGGCGTCCCACAGTTCCACGCAGGCTCCGCCATGGGCCGCGCCCGTTGACGCCTCGGTCCGCGCCAAGGCTGCCGGGCTGACCATGCTGACCGCCGAGGGCTCGGCCGAACACATCCACACCCACCTGAGCATCACGGCCGACGGCAAGGCGATCACGGTGCCCGGCGACATCGGCATCGACCTCAGCGCCCAGCTGATCTCACCCCTGCACACGCACGACGCCACCGGAATTGTCCACGTCGAGTCACCCGTCGTGAAGAAGTTCACCCTTGGCGAGGTGTTCACCGAATGGGACGTGGCGCTTGCCGCGGACCGGGTGGGCTCCTACTCCACCGGCGGCGGGTACACCCTGACGACGTTCGTCAACGGCAAGAAGACCTCCGGCGATCCGGCGGCGATCCAGTTGGCCGACCACGAGGACGTCGACATCGTCATCACCAAGGGCACCGAAACCGCCACGGCGCCGGCCGCGTTCACCTGGCCGGCCGGGTACTGATCCCCGGCGGCTCCCTCAGGTGTGAGCCCACGCGGCTGCCGAACGCGAAACAGACCCCGGCCCGCGAAACAGGCGCCGGCCACCACCTGTTTCGCGGCCCGGGGTCTGTCTTGCGGGGGAGGGTCTGCGTCAGCGGAAGGGCTGCATGCTGAAACGGCCGGCCACCACGTCCCCCGGCCACTTGCGGCGGAATATGGGCCGCAGGATCGCGTGCCGGAGGTTCAGGGCCGACGCCGGCTGCGGCCGTCCCAGCGCCATGTTCAGCCACGCCTGGCCCGTGGCTACACGGCTGGCCAGCATGCGGCTTTGTCCAAAGCGTTCCAGCCGGGCACCCGTTGGCTCGCCGCGCAGCGCCGCCACGATGATCGGGGCCAGGGCGGCGGCGTCCAGCCAACCCAGGTTCATGCCCTGCCCGCCGATGGGACTGATCTCGTGGGCGGCGTCTCCGAGCAGCGCGGCCCGGCCGGCCACCATGCGCAGCGCCATCCGGGAGCGGACCCCAAAGGCGCTGAGCATCCTGTTTTCCTCCGCCGGAACCGATACGCCCGTGCGGTCCAGGATGAGCCCGGCAAGTTCCGCCGCGGACGCGCCGCTGAGCAGCGAATCCGTGTGGACCACCCAGCGCCGCAGCGAACCGGGCAGCGGGAACGACTCCACGATGCCGCCCGGCTCCAGGTACAGCACCGCCGTGGACCCGTCGGAGCCGGTGTCGGGAAAGTCGCCCATCAGGTACGTGTCCGGATAGTCCCGGCCCCGGGTGGGGATGCCGAGCAGCCGGCGCACCGTGGAGCGGGCGCCGTCGGCCCCAATGAGCAGCCGTGCCTGAAAAGCGCCCGCGGAGCCGGTCACGGTAATGTGGGTGCCGGCGTCGTGCAGGCCGGTCACGGCGGCGCCCCGGAGCAGGGCAGCCGGATCCAGCGCGCGGACCCGTTCCTCCAGCAACTCCTCCGTGCGGGCCTGCGGGATGGTGAGCACAAAGGGGTAGGGGAGCACGTGGGCAAAGGACAGCTCCGCCACCGGAACACCTCCGCTGCGGGCCAGGCCCCGGCCGATCTGCACGCCCTCGGCCATCAGCGCGCCGGCCACTCCCACCAGCTCCAGCGCCGCCAACGCCGGGGGATGGATGCCGATGGCGCGCGAGTGGTCGCTGCGCTCGCTCCGCTGCTCCAGGATCCGCACGTCCACGCCCTCGCCGAGCAGCAGCGCGCCCAGGAACAGGCCCACCGGCCCGGCCCCCACAATCACCACCTCATGCATGCTCCGGCACCACCAGCACCAGCATGTTGCGGTAGGGCCGCTCCGTTTCCACCCGCCACGGGGACGGGGCCGCGGCGGCCAGCTCGGCCGGCGTGTAGCTGCGCCGGATCGAGGTCAACCCGTCGCGGCGGATGAACGACCCCGGGAAGAACGGCAGGGTTCCCACGGAAAACGCGGCGAAGGCCAGCCTGCTGCGGGCAATGTCGCTGTGGATCGCTGTGCGCCGGGCCAGCCGCCCGGAATCGGCCAGCAAGCCTTGAAGTTGGGCCGCATCCAGGTGGTGCAGGATGTGGTTGGAAATGACGACGTCGAACGCGGCGCCTTCCGCCGCGAGCTCGCCACTGTGGGCCCTCCGGAAGGTCACCCCCGGCACGGCGGGCCCGGCCTCGGCAAAGGCCAACGCGCGTTCGTCGGGGTCGATCCCCGTCACCGAGAGCAGCAACCCGTCCCGGGCAGCCCACCGCGCCAGGTTGCGCGCCACATCGCCGCCGCCGCAGCCGACGTCGAGCAGGCTCGTGGGGGAGGAAGCGGACAGCAGCGGCCGGATCCGGTGCCGGTAGGTGGCGCGCCAGCCGGAGACCACGGCGTTGATGAGCGGAAACTGGGCGTAGGTGCGGGTCAGCCGGACAGGGTCACAGTCGGGCGCGTCCATTTCCTCCCGGACTTCCGTATCCCGGACGGCCAGGAAGCTGCTGAAGCGCCCGCGCTCACCCCCGGATTGCGCCAGCCAACTCACCGCCCAAGGCCCGCGAATCCGCAGAAACATCTGTATCCGCCGGTGCCGTGGAGACCGGCGAAACCTTGGTGAACAAGCCCGTTTCCACCGTCAGCCCCGGACCAAAGGCCATGGCGCAAATGCTCTCACGCGGGTCCGTGGCGGGCTGGTCCAGGATGTGCTTGAGCACGAACAAGACGGTGGCGCTGCTCATGTTGCCGTAGTTGCGCAGGGTTTCCCGGGCCGGGACCAGCTGTTCCTCCGTGAGCTCCAGCTTTGCCTCGACCTTGTCCAGGATGCTGCGTCCGCCGGGGTGGATGGCCCAGTGGCGAATATCCCGGTACGGGAAGGCGCCCAGCTCCGGCTCGTGGGCAAGCAGTGGCGCCAATGCTCCCACGATGTGTTCGTCGATGATGTGCGGCACGTAGCTGTCCAGGACCATCTCGAAGCCCTCGTCGCCGATGTTCCAGGCCATGGAGTCCTCGCCCACGGGTGTCAGCACCGTCTCGAAATGGTCCAGCACCACAACGGGCGCCGTCGTCGGCAGTTCCCTGGCCGTGACCACCGCGGCGGCGGCGCCGTCGGCAAAAAGGGACGATCCCATGATGGTGTCGGGGTTGTTGGAGGTGCGCACGTGCAGCGAACACAGCTCCGCGCTGACCACCAGCACCACGGCGTTCGGATCGGCGTCGCAGAACGCCTTGGCGGCCCGCAGCGCCGGGAACGCCGCATAACAGCCCATGAAGCCCAGGTGGTAGCGCTGGACGGAGGCGTCAAGCCCCAGCGCGCGGACCACCTTGTAGTCGGGGCCCGGGTTGAAAAAGCCCGTGCAGGAGACGGTGATGACGTGCGTGACGTCGGCCGGTCCCAGCCCTTCGCAGGCGGCGAGCGCCTTGCCGGCCGCCTCGATGAACAACTTGGTGGACTCCGCCGTGAACAGGTCGTTGCGGACCTTGGTGCTGGGGGAGAGCAGCAGCCCGGTTTCGCCGTCGTAAAACACGGGGTCCGGGCCATGGAAGTCCACGCTCATTTCGGCAACGGCCGTATGGCGGGTGTCGATGGCGGCCGAATCAAAGCAGGTGCGCACCAGCCGTTGGCCCAGCCGGGTCAGCCCGGGTTGCGCGGCAAAGACGTCGCGTGCCTGTGACTGGATGAGGATGGTGGGCGGGACTGCGGTTTCAAGGGACCTCAAGGTGACCGTCATAGTCCATTCCTAACGGACACCTTGGCCGAACACAATGGATTCGATGACAAATGTCATCGGGAGCCGGTGACGGACGTGTGGGGTCAAAAGCCCGCCGTGGCGCAAAGATTGAAGTACCGGACCCCACCGGGCCCGGACAATTCGCAAGGAGCAAGCAAGCCGTGAACCAGCAAAGCGTGATCAACATCCTGATTGCCGTGGTCGTCCTCGTCTGGATCCTGTCCCGCCAGCTGCGGGCCAAACCGTTGAGGGAGCAGCGCCCGTACACCCTGATGATCGTGCTGGGCGTGCTGGGCCTGGTCCAGATCGCCCAGCTTGCGGGCAAGGTCCAGATCACGGGGGCAGCCTACGCCGCCCTGGTCATAGGCCTGGTCTCGGGCGCCGTCTTCGGCTGGTTGCGCGGCCGTTTCGTCCACCTGTGGAGGGTCGACGGCGTGCTCACGCGCCAGGGCAACTGGCTCACCGTCGTGCTGTGGGTGGTGGGCATCGCCATCCACCTGGGCCTTGACGATGCCGGAGTGCTGCTGTCCCCGAACAACGGCGCCGTCAACTCGCTGGGCACCGTCGGCATCATGCTTTACCTGGCCGTCGCCCTTGCCGCACAACGCTTTGCCACCCTGGCCCGGGCCAAGGACCTGGAAGGCTCCGCCCCCGTCCGGCAGCGGTTCTGAACCGCCATCCGTCTGAGCTTCAGCGCACATCCCGCACGAACCAACACAAAGGATCGTCATGACCAACCCCGCCACGCAGACAAGCACGGCCCACAACAGCCCGGCCACCGCCGGCGCGCTCGCCGTCGACGCCCGCGAGCTCTTCAAGTCCTTCGGCACCGTGGACGCCGTCAACGGCGTCTCACTGGCCATCAAGCCGGGCGAGATTGTCGCCTTCCTCGGCCCGAACGGCGCCGGCAAGACCACCACGATCGACATGCTGCTGGGCCTCTCCGTTCCCAGTAGCGGAGAGGTGAAGATCTACGGCAACACCCCGCGCGGCGCAATCGCCCGCGGCCAGGTCTCCGCCGTCATGCAGACCGGCGGGTTGCTCAAGGACCTGACGGTGCGCGAAACCCTGCAGCTGACGGCCACCTTGTTCGCCGAGACCCGCCCCGTGGAGGAGGTCCTGGAGCGGGCAGGCATCTCCGAGATCGCCTCCCGCATGGTGGAGAAGTGTTCCGGCGGCCAGCAGCAGCGCCTGCGTTTTGCCATGGCCCTGCTGTCCGATCCGGGCCTGCTGATCCTTGACGAGCCCACCACCGGCATGGACGTCGAAGGCCGTCGGGACTTTTGGGCCGCCATTCGCCAGGACGCCGCCCGCGGGCGGACGGTGGTTTTCGCCACCCA
Source organism: Arthrobacter sp. ERGS1:01 (assembly GCF_001281315.1). Taxonomy (NCBI): domain Bacteria; kingdom Bacillati; phylum Actinomycetota; class Actinomycetes; order Micrococcales; family Micrococcaceae; genus Arthrobacter; species Arthrobacter sp. ERGS1:01. Next base: position 680,903 of record NZ_CP012479.1, read on the forward strand.
CTACCTGGAGGAGGCCGACGCCTACGCCGACAGGATCATCCTGCTGCGCCGCGGCGAGATCGTGGCCGACGGCAGCGCCGCGGAGATCAAGAACCTGGCCGCCGGGCGCACCGTCACGGCCCGCCTGGCCGATCCCGACCACGCGGGGATCGCCGCGCTCGACGGCGTCGACTCCGTCAGCGTCCAGGGCGGAAAAGTCAGCATCCACACCAAGAACTCCGACGTCGTGGCGCGCTACCTGCTGACCCGCACCGACGCCGTCGACCTTGAAATCACCTCACACAACCTTGAAGACGCCTTCGTGGCCCTGACCGGCGACGACGCCAAGGCACCCGGCTTTGCGGAAGGAAACTGACATGAGCACGCTCTCAACCCCGTCGAACACCCACCCCGAACGCGTCTCACTGGATCGCCGCGTCCCGGCCGCCGGCGGACTGAACGCCACGTTCATCAAGATTGAAATCCGCCGGCTCATGCGCAACCGCCGCACCGTGATCTTCACGCTGCTCATGCCGGCGTTGTTCTTCCTGCTCTTCGGCCTGCCCAACAAGGACCAACACCTGCCCAACGGGCAAAGCTACGGCTCCTACATCCTGATCAGCCTGGCCGTCTACGGTGCCATGACGGCGGCGACGTCGGCCGGCGGCATGGTCGCCGTCGAGCGGGCCCTGGGCTGGAGCCGGCAGCTGCGGCTGACCCCGCTGCAACCGGCCGCGTACATTGCCGTCAAGGCGTTGTCGGCGCTGTCCCTGGCGCTGCTGTCCGTCGCCACCGAATTCGTGGTGGGCTTCGCGTTCGGGGTCCGGATGGACTGGCAGATCTGGCTGATCGCCGGCCTGGTCGCCTGGCTTGGCTCGCTGACCTTCGCCGCCCTTGGCCTGTTCATGGGTTACCTGGTGCCCTCGCAAAACGTGATGCAGCTGCTCGGCCCGATCCTGGCCGTGCTGGCCATGCTGGGCGGATTGTTCGTGCCGATCTCCGTCATGGGCACCACGTTCGCCGAGATCGCCAAGTTCGTTCCCACCTACGGGCTGGGCCAGCTGGCCCGCAGCCCGCTGACGGGGGATTTCGACTGGAGCTGGGTGGTCAACGTCGTGATCTGGCTGGCCGTCTTCACGGTGGGCGCCACCCTCGCGTTCCGCCGCGACACCAAGCGAGTCTAGATGCCGGCCGCGATTGTCGGGGCGAATAGAGTGGTCAGCATGGCACCACCCACCAACGCCCCGGCCGTCGGCTGGTTTCCGCCCCTGGGGCACGTTCCCACCTTTCGTGAACTGCTGGCCGGGCGCGGCACCCGCCGCTGGTTCACGGGTGCCGGCTTCGCGTGCCTGATCCTGCTGGCCACCAATGGCCACGACTTTGCCGCCCAGGGGGAGCCAACCTGGCTCAGGGCGCTGATGTGGGTGCACCTGCTGGCCTTTGTTGCCGCATTCATGCTGGGTCCGCCGCTGAGCTGGTACCGCAGCCAGACGTTCAAAGTAATGCTGGCCTTGGGGTTCTTTGCCCTCAGCACAGGGTTCTTCGCCTACCGGGACAGCGTCCTGGGCGTCACCTGGCTCTGGACCTTCGTTGCCGTTTTTGTTGCCAGCCAGGGCATGCCCCGACTGGTGACGGGCATTGCCGTCGCCGGATTGGCGGGCACGGGCATGGTCATCAACCTCTCCCAGGGGGTGGACAGCACCAACGCCTTCTCCCAGGCCGCCACCATCGCATCACTGGGACTCATGATGATGGCGTTTTCCCGGCAGCTCGCCACCATCCGTGAACTGCGCCAGACCCAGCACGAGCTGGCGGAGCTGGCCGTCCGGGAAGAGCGCAGCCGCGTGGCCCGGGACATGCACGACATCCTGGGTCACTCCCTGACCGTCATCGCCGTGAAGGCCGAGCTGGCCGGACGGCTGCTGGAGGTCGCGCCGGAGAAGGCGGCGGCGGAGATCGCCGACCTCGAGGACCTGGCCCGCGGCGCGCTCGACGACGTCCGCGCCACGGTGGGCGGCTACCGCGGCGTCAACATCCTGACCGAGCTGGCCAGTGCCCGCACGGCCCTTGCCGCGGCCGGCATCGACGCCGAACTGCCCGGAGCGGCCGACGCCGTCCCCGCAAAATCCCGAGAGCTGTTTGGCTGGGCCCTGCGCGAGGGCGTCACCAACGTCATCCGGCACGGCGACGCGGGCCGTTGCCGGGTCAGCCTGGGCGCCCGCTTCCTGCAGATCGACGACGACGGCGTGGGCCCGGGCGGCGCCGCCACCTCGGGCAACGGTCTGAAGGGATTGGCCGAGCGCGCCGCAACCGCGGGGGCCACCCTGGAGTTGGGCCGTTCGGAGCTGGGCGGCTTCCGGCTTAGGCTACAGCTATGATCCGCCTCGTAATTGCCGACGACCAGGCCCTTGTCCGTGGCGCACTCGCCGCCCTCCTGGGACTGGAATCCGACATCGAGGTGGTGGCCGAGGTAGGCCGGGGGGACGAGGTGGGCCTCGCCGTCGTGCTGCACAACGCGGACGTGGCGCTGCTGGATGTGGAAATGCCCGGCATGGACGGGATCGCCGCCGCCGCCGAACTGCGGACCACCGCCCCGAACTGCCGGGTTCTGATGGTTACCACCTTTGGCCGGCCGGGCTACCTGCGCCGGGCCATGCAGGCCGGTGCCAGCGGGTTCGTGGTCAAGGACACCCCGGCCAGGGCCCTCGCCGACGCCGTGCGCAAGGTCGCCGCCGGGCTGCGCGTGGTGGACCCCACCCTTGCCGCCGAAACCCTCACGAGCGGGGAAAGCCCGCTGACGGATCGGGAAACGGAGGTGCTGCGCGCGGCCGGTGGTGGCGGCACCGTGGCGGACATCGGGGCCGCCACGTTCCTCTCGGACGGCACGGTGCGCAACTACCTCTCCCGCGCCATGGGCAAGACGGGTGCCAAGACAAGGGCCGAGGCCGTGCGGATCGCCGAAGAGAACGGCTGGCTGCTCTAACCCCCGGTGGTCGAGCAAAACCCGGCGGTCGAGCAACGCCCGGTGGTCGAGCTTGTCGAGACCTAGATCCAGCGGCGGTTGCGGAAGATGCCGAACAAGACCACGCTGACGCCCGCCATGGCTGCGATGGCGAACAGGTAGCCGTATTTCCAGTGCAGTTCCGGCATGATGTCGAAGTTCATGCCGTACACGGTGCCCACGAGTGTCGGCGCAAACAAGATGGCGGCCCAGGCGGAGATCTTCTTGACCTCTTCGTTCTGGGCGTTGCTGGCCTCCGCCAGGTGCTTCATTTCCTCGTTTTGGCGTTCGGCGACGAGGGTGGCGTTCACGGTCAGGATGTCCCGGAGCATGAACCGGAAGCCGTCGGTGCGTTCGTTGACCTGCTTGACATGGTCGTCCACGTCGCGCAGGTATTGCTGGAGTTCATCGTTGATGCCGTACTTGACGAAGCCGCCGGCCAGGGCGTTGAGGATCCCCGACATCGGCTGGGTGGAGCGCTGGAACTCGATGACCTCCCGGGAGAGCTCGTAAATGCGCCGGGAGACCTGTGGGTCGCCGCTGAACACTTCGGTCTCAATCTCGTCGATGTCGTTCTCCAGGCCCGTCACCACGGGGGCGAACCCGTCCACCACGGTGTCGAGGATGGCGTACAGCACCGCCTCCGGGCCCAGCCGCAGCAGTGTTTGGTCCTGCTCCATGCGCCGGCGCACGGAGGCCAGGTCGGGGGAGCTGCCATGCCGGACGGTGATGATGAAGTTCGGACCCACGAAGATGTGCAGCTCGCCAAACTCCACCTCCTCCTGGGTTTCCAGGTAGCGGGTGGCGCGCAGCACCACGAACAGGGTCTTGCCGTAGCGTTCCAACTTCGAGCGCTGGTGGGCCAGGACGGCGTCCTCCACGGCCAGTTCGTGCAGGTCGAACTCGGCGGCCAGCTCCTGCAGATCGCTTTCGGCCGGACGCACCAGGCCGATCCAGGCCATGGAGCCGGGCACGTTGTTCAGTTCCCGGAACGTGTCCGGCAGGGTGCGGGGGGAGGAGACGCGGCGGCCGTCAAAGTAGATGCCGGCGTCGATCATGCTGGGGCCGTCGTCGTGCCGGACGACGTCGGTGCCCGGGGTCCAGGGTGCTGTAACGGTTGCGCCGGGGCGGCGGTTGCGGGCGGTGAGTACTTGCAGGCGCGAGGCAGCGCGGCGTGCGTTCATGGGTACATCCAGTCAAACGGTGGGGAAGGGGGCGGCACAGGGCACGGCGGCCCGAATCACTTTCCACCGACTGGGTGAAGCGCGCTGCTGGCGCTTAAAAGGATGTGCGGGAGGCCGGGCTGGTACTACTCGGAGGTTCGGTATTCATCAACCTGCCTCCCTTCCGTATGCCGTCCGGCCGTGCCGGGCTTCCCAAATGCGCAGATGGCGCTTTTTCAAGCATAGCCCCGAATACGGGGTGCTGTTTCCCGCCGGGACGGGGCCGCTACGCGCCCGCGGCCAGCTTGCCGGAAAACGTGAACAAGATGGCGGCGGCCACCTCGTCCACCGGCGTCTCCGGACTGAACAGGAGCCACTCCAGCCCGCCCATGAGCGTGGCGCCAAAGATCCCGCCGGCCATCAGCAGGCGGGTGGCCTCGGTGGTCTCCGCCGGAAGCAGGGGCGCCAGGGCGGCGCCGATCTCCGACAGGGCCTCGCGGCGCAGCACCGACATGGAATGCTGCCACACCCTGTCTGTGCGGAAGATCTCAGCGGCCGTCAACTTGGCCAGGGGCCGGTTGTCCGCGATCAGGGCAAGCATGTCGGTGACCATGGCTTCCACCCCGGCAAAACCGGCGGCCGACAGCCTGGCCTCGCGGAGCGTCCGGGCCAGCGAGCTCACACCGGTGGTGAGCAGCTCCTCGAACAGCTTGTCCTTGGAGGAGAAGTTGTAATAGACGCTGCCTTTTGCCACACCCGCCCGCTCGGCCACCTCCTCCATGGTGGTTCCGGAGATCCCATGCAAGGCGCCCAGCTCCAGGGCGGCGGCCAGGATGGCCTGTTTGGTCGCGGAGATGCGTGGCATGGATTTCCTTCGTCAATGAGCGTGCTGTGCCGGCGGGTGGATGGACCTAAAGCCGCCGGGATCCACCCTCGGGAGTCTATTCCACCCCTCCTCAACTCCCGTAGTCCGCGCAACGGCGCCGCGGATTGGGGCGGGCACCAAAGGGGCGGCGCAACGCCGTCGAACCGGGCTTTGAACGGTGCGCCGGCGGGAGCGGGGAGCTTAATTTGGACTGATTTGAGAGAATTGAACCGTGACCGTTACAGATATCCCCACCAGCGACACCAAGCTGGACCTCCCGCCCCTGAAACTTGGCAACATCACCGTGGACACCCCGGTGGTGTTGGCGCCCATGGCCGGGATCACCAACACCGCGTTCCGGCGGCTGTGCCGTGAGCACGGCGGCGGCGTCTTCGTCTCCGAAATGGTGACCTCGCGTGCCCTGGTGGAGCGCACCCCGGAGTCGATGCGGCTGATCAGTCACGACGAGGACGAGAAAATCCGCTCGGTGCAGCTGTACGGCGTGGACCCCGAGACCGTGGGCAAGGCCGTGCGCATGCTGGTCGAGGAGGACCACGCCGACCACATCGACCTGAACTTTGGCTGCCCCGTGGCCAAGGTGACCCGCCGCGGCGGGGGAGCGGCGCTGCCGTGGAAGATCGATCTCTTCACCTCCATCGTGCAGACCGCGGTCCGCGAGGCGTCCAAGGGGAACATCCCGCTGACCATCAAGATGCGCAAGGGCATCGACGATGACCACCTGACCTACCTGGAGGCCGGCCGGATCGCCCGGGACTCCGGCGTTGCCGCCGTCGCCCTGCACGGGCGCACGGCCAGCCAGTTCTACTCCGGGAAGGCCGACTGGGACGCAATCGCCCGCCTGCGCGAAGCCCTGCCGGACGTTCCCGTGCTCGGCAACGGCGACATTTGGAGCGCCGAGGACGCCGTCGCCATGGTCCGCCAGACCGGTGTGGACGGCGTCGTGGTGGGACGCGGCTGCCAGGGACGCCCGTGGCTCTTTGGCGACTTGATGGCCGCCTTCGAGGGCAGCGATGCCCGGCACACGCCCGGCCTGGCCGAGGTGTCCGCCGCCGTGTACCGGCACGCCGAGCTGCTGGTTGACACGTTCGACGACGAGAACAAGGCCCTGCGCGACATCCGCAAGCACATGGCCTGGTACTTCAAGGGCTACGTGGTGGGCGGGGAACTGCGCGCCCAGCTTGCCGCCGTGCCCACCCTGGAGGTGCTGCGCGGGCTGCTGGACCAGCTCGACATGGATTCCCCGTACCCCGGCGCCGACGCCGAGGGCCCCGCGGCCGCGCCGGCACCCCCAAGCGCACCGCGCTCCCGGAAAACTGGCTGGCGAGCCGCTCGCTGAGCGGAAACCAAAAAGTGGAGCTGGTCGGCGCCGAGCTCGACGTCTCCGGCGGGTAGCCCGGCCGCCCGGGCCGCCATTGCTGCGCCGACTTGGTTGTGAACTCTGCGCCACTTTCACAGTGGCGCGGAGTTCGCATGAAACTCCGCGCAGGAATGGCGGCGCACAATCAGTTCCCGCGCCGGCCGGCTCCGCTCTGTGCATAACGTCCCCGGAGGCCGGTGCGTTGGCCCTAAACTGGGCATATGTCCACCGAAACGCAGCCAGAGTACTCACCGTTCGATGCGCAACGATGGGTCCGGGAGGCTCCCAAGACCAGCTTCCGGACAGTGTTTGAACGGGACCGGGCGCGGGTCCTGCACTCCTCGGCGCTGCGCCGGCTGGGCGCGAAGACGCAGGTCGTGGCCCCCGACACCGATGATTTTGTCCGGACCCGCCTCACCCACAGCCTCGAGGTGGCGCAGATCGGCCGCGAGCTGGGCCGGACGCTGGGCTGCGATCCCGACGTCGTCGACACCGCCTGCCTGGCCCACGACCTCGGTCACCCGCCGTTCGGCCACAACGGCGAATCGGTCCTGAACGATCTCTCCCACGACATCGGCGGCTTCGAGGCCAACGCCCAAACCCTGCGCCTGCTGACAAGGCTGGAATCCAAAGTGTTCACGGCCGACGGCGGCTCGGCCGGCTTGAACCTGACCCGCGCCTCCCTCGATGCCTCCGCCAAGTACCCGTGGCTGGCCGCCGACGCGCCCCTGATCGACGGGCGCCGCACGAGCAAGTTCGGCGCCTACGCCGACGACCTCCCCGTCTTTGCCTGGCTGCGCCAGGATGCCCCGGCCGGCAAGACCTGCATCGAGGCGCAGGTCATGGACCTGGCCGACGACATCTCCTACTCCGTCCATGACGTGGAGGACGCCATCGTGGCCGGGCACGTCCAGCTCAAGTGGCTGGCGAATTCCGACCAGCGCAACCGCGTCCTGGGCTACACGCAGCAGTGGTACCTGCCCGGCGTGGACACCGCCGAAATCGATGAGGCCCTGGCCCGTTTGGAGGCGGCCAACGTCTGGGTGCGCCACGCGGACGGCAGCCGTGCCTCCATGGCGGCACTGAAGGACATGACGAGCCAGCTGATCGGCCGGTTCTGCCAAAGCGCGGTCGCGGCAACTCGTGAGATTTACGGTCCCAACCGCCTCACCCGGTACGCGGCGGACGTGGTGGTGCCGCACGAAACGGCCGTCGAGATCGCCGTCATGAAGGGCCTGGCCACCACCTTCGTCATGACCACCGACCACCGCCAGCCCATCTACCAGCGCCAGCAGGATGTGCTCAGCGAGCTCGTCGCGGTGCTCAGCGCCACCGGTGATGCGCATTTGGAGACCATGTTTGCCGCGGACTGGCGCGACGCGGCCGACGACGACGCCCGGCTCCGGGTGGTCGTGGACCAGATCGCCTCGCTGACCGATGTGTCGGCGCTGGCCCTGCACGAACGGCTCGTGGGGACCGAACGGACACTGCTCTAACCGCGGTCTAGGCCCGGCGGATTGATCGGCGGCGCCCACGCGGGGCGGGGAATGAGGCAGAAAGGGTGCCCGGCCGGGTCGGCAAACACTGTCGACTCCGCCCCGCCCAAGGCTGTGGCACCCAGCGCCAGCACGTCGGCCCGGGCGGTGCCGACGTCGTCGACCATCACGTCAAAATGCATCTGCTGCGGGAAATCGGGGTCCGGCCAGTGGGGTGCCCGATGGTCAGGCGCCAGCTGGAAGGCAATCCCGGAGGTGTGGTCGTTTTCCGCCACGACCACCCAATCGGCGGAGCGGTAAGTGACGGGCCGGCCCAACAGCGCAGAGTAAAAGATGGCCAGGGCCGCGGGGTCCGGGCAGTCGATCACCAGGTGGTGCAGGCGTCCGATCATGGCGCCGAGACTACCACCGCGCGCATCCCGTGGCCACGGTTCAAAAGGGACACAGCGGGGGAGCGCTACATCGCCGGGTAGTAGTTGCCCATCGCGGTGGCCAGGTTGGAAAGATCCGCCAACTGGGCGGGGCTGGCCAGGGAGGTGAAGATCCACGCCGCGGCCACCATGACGGCCGTGACACCCAGAGTTGCGGCGCCAATGACTCCAAGGATGTGCCGGTCGCTGAACCGGCCGGGCATCTCAAGGGCCGGATCGATCAGATTGGGGGCCGAATCGGTGGTGCCGTCGGCCAACACTGCCACGACCCTGCCGCGGCCGCGGTCAAGGCGCATTGAGTCGATGGCGCTGCCGTGCCGGGCCAGCAGGATGTCTGATCCAACACATTTGTGGCCGGCTTGATTCAACAACATGGGGCTCCCTGGGGATTTGATGGCTTGATGGGGTCGTAAGAGGACCCGAAGTCCGCGCCATTGGGGGCCTTTTAAGACTATCCCCGCGGGCCCCGCAACAGCGGCTGCAGGCGTGGTGATTCCGGACACCGCGGCTTCTCCACAGGTGGGAGGCAACCGGGCGGGACGCGCAGGAAACTCACGTAAACTGGCCGGGTGGCTGGGTTGATCAAGCGGGAAGACATCGATGAAGTGCGTTCGCGCACAGACCTCAAGGAGGTCGTCGATTCCTATGTCACGCTCAAGTCCGCCGGGATCGGCTCATTCAAGGGCCTGTGCCCGTTCCACGACGAGCGCAGCCCGTCATTCCACGTGCGCCCGCAGATGGGCTATTTCCACTGCTTTGGCTGCCAGGAGAGCGGCGACGTCATCTCCTTCATCCAAAAGATGGACCACATCCCGTTCTCCGAGGCCGTGGAAAAGTTGGCGGGCCGCATCGGCTTTGAACTGCATTACGAGGACGGCGGCTCCGGCCCCCGCCGCGAGGACGTGGGGCGTCGCCAGAGGCTGCTGGACGCCCACAAGATCGCCGGCGAGTTCTACCGCGCCCAGCTGCTGACCCCGGCGGCCGCAACCGCCCGCCAGTTCCTGGCCGAACGCGGTTTCGAGCGCAGCGCGGCCGACCACTTCGGCGTCGGCTTCGCCCCGCAGGGCTGGGACGCACTGCTCAAGCACCTCAGCGGCAAGGGCTTCACCCAGGAGGAACTGAAGCTGACGGGCATGTTCTCCGAGGGCCAGCGCGGCATCTACGACCGTTTCCGCGGCCGGCTCATGTGGCCCATCCGGGACATCGCCGGTGACACGGTGGGCTTTGGTGCCCGCAAGCTGTTCGACGACGACCAGGGCCCCAAATACCTCAACACCCCGGAGACGCAGCTTTATAAGAAGTCCCAGGTCCTCTACGGCATCGACCTGGCCAAGCGGAACATTGCCTCCAAGCGCCAGCTCGTGGTGGTGGAGGGCTACACGGACGTCATGGCCTGCCACCTGGCCGGGGTGGACACCGCCGTCGCCACCTGCGGCACGGCTTTTGGCGCCGACCACATCAAGGTGGCCCGCCGGCTGCTCTCCGACGACGGCACCGGCGGGGAGGTGGTGTTCACGTTCGACGGCGACGCCGCCGGCCAGAAGGCCGCGCTGAAGGCGTTCGACGAGGACCAGCGGTTCGTGGCGCAGACGTTCGTGGCCGTGGAACCCTCCGGAGCCGATCCCTGCGAACTGCGCCAGCGCCGCGGCGACGAGGCCGTGCACTCGCTGATCCGCTCACGCCGCCCCCTCTTTGAATTTGCCATCCGCTCGACCCTCGCGAAGTTTGATTTGAGCACGGTGGAGGGCCGGGTCAGCGGCCTGCGCGCCTCGGCCCCCGTGGTGGCGGCCATCCGCGACGGCTCCACCCGGATGGGCTACAGCCAGGAACTGGCCGGCTGGCTGGGCATCGCCGATCCCAATGAGGTGCTGCGGGCCGTCAAGGGCGCCGAGAAGCGCGCGCAGCACCCGCCGCAGGCCGGCCAGCATGGCAGCGCTCAGCACAGCAACGGCCATCGCAGCAGCGGTCCGCAGGGGACTCCGCAGAACGCGGTATCGGGCGCGGCCGCGTCGTCCCGCGCCCCGGGCTACGACGACGGCACCCACGGTGCCGCGGCCGGCGTCGAACCCGGCGGAACCGCACAAGCAGCGGAGCCCGACTTTTCACGGCCGGACCCGCGGGATCCGCAGGGCCGCATGGAACGGGAGGCGCTTGAGGTGGTCTTGCAGCACCCCGGTCTCCTGACGGCGGGCAACTGGCAGCACTTTGGCGCCACCGAGTTCGTGATTCCCGCCTACAAGGCCGTCCAGGCGGGCATTGCCGCGGCGGGGGAGTCGCTGGTGGCGTCCTCGCAGTGGCTGGAGGCCGTCCGGGAGAACGTTCCGGCCGTCCTGGGCTCCCTGGTGGCCGAGTTGGCGTTGAGCCCGTTGCCGGCCACGAAGGAGGAAACCCTCAACAGGTACTGCCGCGATATCCTCCGCCGGCTCTTTGAGATGCAAATCACCCGCCTCAAGCAGGAGCGCCTCGGAGCCCTGCAACGCATGGACCCGGCCGTGGATCCGGAGGGCTACCAGATGCTCCAGCGGGAGCTCATGGAGCTGGAAACCGCCCGGCGGGCGCTCCGCGGGGACTGAAACGGGCATCCGCGCGGCCTCGATTTCGCAACTGGGCCAGCCTTTGTTATTGTTATTCCTGCGCGATCCTCTGTAGCTCAATTGGCAGAGCATTCGACTGTTAATCGAAGGGTTACTGGTTCAAGTCCAGTCAGAGGAGCCAACACAAGATCCCCGCACTCCATGGAGTGCGGGGATCTTTGTATTCTCCCGCATTTGGATTGCCGGTTCGCCCCCGCCGCCCCTATATTTGTGGCAGACATCACTGAAAACTTAATTTGGGGGAATACGTGAAAAAACGCCTGCTTGCGGCGTCCGTGGCCTTGGGGATGGCGCTGGCCGGTTTGGGCCTGACGCCTGCCTTGGCCGACGACGGCGCCGTCGCCGTCGCCACGCCGACACCTACTGCCAGCTCGCCCGCCACCACGGCGGAGCCAACCGCGGAACCAACGGTCACGTCGTCGCCGGGGTCAACCGCCGATCCTGTGCCCACCGTGGCCCCAATGCCAAGCCCAACACCAACTCCGACGGCCACGCCGGCTCCCACCACGCAACCGATCCCGGTTTCCACCATCCTCGCGCCCAAATGGAAGTCGCTGGGTGGCGCCACCGGAGTCCTGGGCCAGCCCATTGCGGCCGACTTCTGCCGCTGGGGACCGGGACCGTGCCGGCAGGAGTTTGAAGGCGGGATGATATTCCGCACTGACAGGAATCTACTCGCCGTCGTGTACCGCAAGGCCGGAGTCATCGGTCCCCACTGGTTTGCCACCGGTGGGGTAAATTCGAGCCTCGGCTACCCCGCGGGTGATGAGCGGCAGCTAGCCGGGGGCGCCTACCAGGAGTTTCACGCCACCAACCAGTATTGGAACACCATATTGACCTGGCGGGCGAAGTACGGCTTCATTCCGATCACCGACAAATCTGGCTTCGGTGATGCATGGCTCGCCTACGGTGGTGCTTCCGGCATCGGCTACCCGAAGGCCAAGGTCACTTGCAGTTTGCGTGGTGGTGGCTGCAGCCAGGACTTTGATGGCGGGCTAATCATTTGGGATGGGCAGTACCACGGCGGCCTCATGAAGGGGGCCATCAGGGCCAAGTGGCAAAGCCTGTCGGCCCAGAACGGGGTCCTGGGCTACCCGACCGGGGACGAGCAGTGCTCCGGGAAGGTCACCACCTGTGCCCAGGAATTTTCCGGTGGATACGTCTACTGGTCGGCCAAGACGGGGGCAGTCATGGTTCGTGGCGGAATCTACGACCGCTACCGGCGGCTCGACGGCAGTTATGGTGCCTTGGGCCTTCCCCTGAAGGATGAGGGGTGCAAGCTGCGTGATGGCGGGTGCATGCAGAACTTCCAGAACGGACAGATCATGTGGTCGCCCAAGACCGGCGCACGTGCAGTCAAGGGCGGGATCGCAGGCAGGTACCGCCTGGCCGGAGCGCAAAACGGCGCGCTGCGGTATCCAGTCACCGAAGAGGTGTGTAGTTTGCCCGGCCGCGGCTGCGTGCAGACCTTCCAGGGCGGGGACATCATCTGGTCGGCCAAGTCTGGAGCCCACACCCTTCGCGGTGCAATCGGCCAAGCGTACAAGCCCAGTTACGGCTTCATGGACGTCAGGGAGGGCTATCCGACCGGCGAACAGGTATGCGGCCTGCCGCAAGGCGGCTGCTACCAGCAATTCCAGAAGGGCCGGTTCTACTGGTCTCCCAAGGTAGGGCACGCATACCTTATCTGGGGCGGCATACTGAACAACTGGCTCAAGATTGGCGGGCCCGGAAGCGTCTATGGCTACCCCAATTGGTACGAGGATTGTATAGGCGGGGTCGTCTACTGTGATCAGCAATTCCAAAACGGACGCATGGTGTGGACCGGATGAGGCACGGCCTTGTGACCGTGACGAAAACCAACTGATCAGAGCATGGCAATGGCCCCGCACGCTCACCGAGCGTGCGGGGCCATTGCCTTACTGCCTGCCATACTGCGGACACGGAGCGGGCGTTAGAGCACCTTGGCCAGGAACGCCTTGGTGCGGTCCTTCTGCGGGTTGCCCAGCACATCGGCCGGCGTGCCGGATTCAACGATCACCCCGGCGTCGAAGAAGTGCACGGTGTCGGCCACCTCGCGGGCAAAGCCCATCTCATGCGTGACCACCACCATTGTCATGCCCTGGCGGGCCAGCTCCTTCATGGCTTCCAGCACCTCGTCGACCAATTCCGGGTCCAGGGCGCTCGTCGGCTCGTCAAAGAGCATGATTTCCGGATCCATGGCCAGGGCCCGGGCAATCGCCACGCGCTGCTGCTGGCCGCCGGAGAGCTGATGGGGGCGTTTGTGTGCATGCTCGGCAAGGCCCACCTTGGCCAGTTCCTCGCGGGCCCGGGCCTTGGCGGCAGCCTTGCCCACGCCGCGCACCTGCACCAGTGCGCACGCCACGTTCTCCTCGGCGCTGAGGTGCCCGAACAGGTTGAAACGCTGGAACACCATGCCGATCCGCGAGCGGAACGTGGCAAACTGCTTCGTGTTCCATTCGTAGTAGCGCCCGTCCCGGTACTCGTACCCGACGTGGCTGTCCTCGACCAGCAGCGTGCCGTCGTCGTAGGACTCAAGGGCGTTCAGGCAGCGCAGGAACGTGGACTTGCCCGAACCCGACGGTCCCACGATGCAGCTGACCTCGCCGGCCTTGACGGTGAAGTCCACCCCGGCCAGCACCTGGTGGGCGCCGTAGGACTTGGTGACCCCGCTGGCTTCTACGTGCAGTTTCTCGCTCATGTGAGGTCCTTCCCGGCCTTGACAGAGTTTTCTGCCGTCAACGTGATACCCGCAGTGCCCGCGGCGGGCAGCGGCGTGCGCTTCAGGAGCGCCCGCTGGATGAACCCGGGCCGGCGCACCAGGCGCACCGCCTCGGCGCCGTAACGGGTCTCCAGCTTGGACTGGAAGAACGTGGCGATGGCCGTCATGACCATGTACCAGAGGGACGCCACGATCAGCAGTTCCATAATCAGGTTGTTTTGCTTGTAGATCTGGCTGGCGTTGGTCATCAGGTCGTTGCCCGCCACCACGTACACGAGGGACGTGGTCTTGAGCATGGAGATGAATTCGTTGCCGGTGGGCGGAATGATGATGCGCAGCGCCTGCGGCAGGACGATCACGCGCATCCGCTTCACGGGCGTCATGCCCAGGGCGTATGCGGCCTCGGTCTGGCCCTTGTCCACGGCCTGGATGCCGGCGCGGACGGTTTCGGCAAAGTATGCCGCAAGGTTCAGGCCCAGGCCCAGCAGGGCGGCGTTGAAGCCCGTCATCACGTCGTTGGTGTCCCACCAGTAGCCGATGTTGGTGAAGGGGATCTTGATGACGAGGCGCGGAAACAGGAACGCCAGGTTGTACCAAAAGATGAGCTGGACCAGCACCGGGGTGCCCCGGAAGAACCAGATGTACAGCGTCGAGAGCCAGTTCAGCACGGGGTTGTGCGAGAGCTTCATGATGGCCAGCAGGATGCCCAGTACCAGGCCCAGCACGGTGGCCACGATGGAGATCATGATGGTGACCCAGATGCCGTCGATGATCTTCGGGAAGAACAGGTACTCGGCCACCTTGTCCCACTTGATGTTGGGGTTGGTGGCGAGCGAGGAGAACAGCCAAGCGAAGACGGCCAGGGCCAGGACCCCGATGATCCAGCGGTCGCGGTGCTTGAGGGCGACGACGGGCACCATGGTGCCGTCCGGACCGCTGAGTTGCTTGGGGCGTGAGGAGGTTTTCATGCCGGTCCCTACTTGCCGTCGTTGATGGTGGCGGAGCCGACGTTCATCTTGGCAACGTTCCAGGCGTCCAGGACCTTGGCGTAGCTGCCGTCGTCGACCAGTTCCTGCAGGGCCTTTTGGACGGCGACGATGAGTGCCTTGTTCTCCGGCTTCATGGCAATGCCCCACGGGTTTTCGTCGCCCTTGATGGCCACGGCCTCCAGTGCGCCGTTGGAGGTTTGTGCCCGGTAGGCGGCCACGGGGTAGTCGTTGATGCCCGCGGCGGCGCGGCCGTTGCGGACCTGCAGGATCGCCTCCTGGTCCCCGGCGAACTTGATGATGTTGATGCCCTTCTTGCCGGCGGCCGTGCACGCGGCATCAAAGGATTCGGCCAGGGTCAGGGAGGAGCCGTTGTCGACGACGGCGATCGTCTTGCCGCAGGCGCTGGCGGCGTCGCTCATGCCCTGGGGGTTGCCGGCCTTGACCACCCAGCCGTTGCCGGAACGGACGTAGTCGACAAACGTGACCGTCTTGCGGCGTTCGGCGTTATCCGTCATGGACGACATGATCCAGTCGTAGCGGCCCGTGATGACGCCGGGGATCTGGGAGTTGAAGTCCTCGTTGTTGATGGTCAGCGGCACGCCGAGCTTGTTGGCGACGGCCCGGCCGATCGAGGGATCCACGCCGATGAGGGTCTTGCCGTCCGTGGCGAACATTTCCATGGGCGGGTAGCCCTCGGAGGTGGTCATCTTGATCCCGGAAAGCTGGATTCCCGCCGGCAGGCTGGCGGTCAGCGCGGGGTTGGGCTTGATCGCGTCGATCACGTTCTTGGCCAGGTCCTCGGCCGGGGCCGGTACAGCGGTGAAGGCGGCGTCGCGCGATGCGGGGTCGGTTTCCGAGAGGAGGTGGCCGCCGCAGGCGGATAACGTAAACGCTGCCAGCACGGCCGTGGAGGCCAGCGCGCCGGTGCGCAGGCGGGGCGGGGACAATCGGGACAGGAAGTTCTTCACAGTGGTTCTCCTTGGGAGGGGTCGGGGAAGTTGAGGGGCCGGCCTTGCCTAGTGGTTGCGGCGGAAGCGCACCACACCGCCGACCGTGGTGGACTGCACGGGCATGTCCCGCAGTTCCGAGGTGGCGGCCGTGAACGGATCGTCGGCAAGCGCCGTGAAGTCCGCCAGCATGCCCGGACGCAGGCGCCCCTTGTGGGACTCCTCGCCGGAGGCGTAGGCGGCGCCGGCGGTGAAGCCCTCGATCGCCTCGCCCACCGTGACGCATTCGCCGGGCTGCCAGCCGCCGTCGGGCTCGTGGCTGCCGTTCTGCCGGGTGACGGCCGCATGGATGCCGTACATCGGGTTCGGGTGTTCCACGGGAGCGTCGGAGCCGAAGGCCGGGATCGCGCCGGCGTCCAGCAGCGAACGCCAGGCATAGGAGGCCAGGTCGCGTCCGGCCAGCAGGGTCGACGCCAGCGGGATGTCGGTGGTGCAGTGGGTGGGCTGCATGGAGGGGATGACGCCGAGCTGGGCCATGCGCGCAATGTCGCTGGGGCGCAGGTGCTGGGCGTGTTCGATCCGGTGGCGAAGCCTCGAGGCGGGGCGGGCGATCCCGGTCGGGGCGTCCAGCGGGTTCATGGCAAGGTCGGCATAGGCATCGAGCACCAGCTCGTTGGCCCGGTCGCCGATCGCATGCGTGGCCACGCCGATGCCGGAACCGGCGGCGCGGCGCACCAGTTCACGCAGGTCCCCGTACGGGATGACCTCGATTCCGGTGTTGCCGTCCTCGCCGGGGAACGCCTCGGACATGTGGCAGCTGTGGGACCCCAGGGCACCGTCGGAGAACAGTTTCACGGGACCGGTGCGCAGCCAGGCGTCGCCGTCGCCCGTGGCCCGGCCCTCGTCGATGGCCAGCTCAAGGGCCGTCATGGGGATGGCCTTGTGGACCCGGATGCCCAGCCGGCCCGCGTCCCGCAGGCCGCGGTAGGCCGCCAGGGCGTCCTCGCCGTCGAAGTCGTGGACGCCCGTGAGCCCCACGGCCAGCAACCGGCGCTGCGCCTCGAGCAGCTGGGTGCCAAGGTCGCCGGCCTCGGCGCTGTGCATAATCTCCTCAAGCCTGTCGCAGGCGGCCTCGCGCAGGATGCCCGTGGGCTCGCTGTGCTCGTCCCGGACAATTTCCCCGCCCACCGGATCGGGGGTGGAGGCGTCAAATCCGACGGCGGCCAGGGCGGCCGAGTTGGCCCAGACGGTGTGGCCGTCGATGCTGGGCAGGGCTGCCGGCCGGCCCCCGGTGACGGCGTCGAGATCGTAGCGGTTTGGCTGGACCGGCACCGTCCAGATGTTGAAGTCCCAGCGCCCGCCAAACACCCAGCCGGTGGCGGGGCGGGAGTCGCTGTAGACCCGCACACGCTCGAGGGTTTCCGCGAGGTCGCGGGTGCCGCGCAGGTCAAGGGCGGCGATCTCGCGGGCAAAGTTTGCCGTGTGGATGTGGGCATCCGTCAGGCCGGGGATCACGGTGGCCCCGTCCAGGTCAACGGTTTCCGTGACACCGCTGGAATGCGCGGCAAGTTCTTCCCGGGTGCCCATCGCCACGATGCGCTCGCCGCGTGTCAGCACGGCCGTCACCTGCGGCTGCGGAGCCCACAGCGTGTGAAAGCGGGCGTTGACGAAAAGACGTTGCTCAAGCATTCCTAATCCTTTGTGATGCAATGGTGTGGTGAAAATGTGTCGCCCAGGGGGCGCTCCTGTGGAAAATTTTCCCACGACATTGACAACCATAAGAGAAAATCAGCCTTATATGATGTGAAGCACGCTGATAGTTCACGACGCTCACTTCAAGGAATGCTTATGCTCAACTTAAATCACCTGCGCACCCTCGTTGAGGTGGTCAGGCTTGGCTCCTTCACGGCGGCCGGAAACCGGCTTGGCTATACGGCGTCGGCGGTGTCCCAGCAAATGGCGGCACTGGAGAAGGACACCAACGTGCGCCTCTTTGTCCGCAGCGCCCGCAGCGTCCACCCGACCCAGGCGGCGCACGCGATGGGGCAGCAGGCGCTGAAGCTGCTCCGCGATGCCGAGAACCTGCTGGCGGCCGGCACGGCCGCCGGCGGAAACGCCGTGCGGGAACTGCGGGTTGGTGCGTTCCCTTCGGTCGCGACGTTCGTGCTGTCCCAGATCGTGGAGATGCCCCGGTGGCAGGCCCCCTCGGTCCAGGTCAAGATCTCCATCGGCGAGCCAAGCTCCGTGGTGCCCGGGCTGCGCGTGGGAGGCGAGCTCGACGTCGGAATCGTCTACCAGGTGGGGGAGTCCGGCCTGGCGCTGCCCCAGGGGGTGAGCCGGCACTGGCTGGGGGAGGACCCCTACAAGCTGGTGGTGCCGGCCGCATGGGGCTTCACGGAGGGTTCCCGGATGAGCCTGGAGGCGCTCAATGAGGTTCCGTGGATCCTGCACCTGCGCGGATCAAGTGACGCCAACGTCATTGACTTCGTGCTGGCCAATGCGGGGCTGCACCCGCGCGTGGTCGCCTCCAGTGACGACTTCAACGCAACGCTGCGCCTGATCGCGGCCGGGCACGGGGTGGCCATGGTTCCCCAGCTGGCCATGGTGGAGCGCCCCGAGGGAGTGGTGGAGGTGGAAGTTCCGGAGATCGCGCTGACCCGCAGGCTCATGGCCCTGTGCGCCGATGACGCACCTGCGGACCTGTCGGAGAACTTTGTCGAGGCGCTGCGCAACGTCGACGAGTTCCGGAACATGTAGGCGTTTGTGGGCGGTCCGCGGCGCGTCACGGGCCGCAAAAATGGGTGGCGGCAGGGTCGTTTTGTTTTTCTAAAAAAGCCCTGCTAATCTATTGACTGCTTCATTCCTCTGTAGCTCAATTGGCAGAGCATTCGACTGTTAATCGAAGGGTTACTGGTTCAAGTCCAGTCAGAGGAGCTTGCAAACAAAAATTCCCCGCACTCACTTGTGAGTGCGGGGAATTTTTCTTTGTCCGGGCGTTTTTCGGACTTAGATTTTTGGCACCATGCGGGGCCGCACAATGAACCACAGCGCCGCCATGGCCAGCAGGATGCAGGCACCCATGATCAACGCCATGGGCGTCGCCGTAGCCACGCCCACCAGGCCCACCACGGGGGTGATGATGCCGGCAAAGCCGAACGTAGCCGCGCCCAGCAGCGACGCCGCCGTGCCCGCCTGCTTGCCGTTGCGGGCCAGGCCCATGACCTGGACGGACGGGAACATGAAACCGGTGGCCGCAATGAAGAACCACAGCGGCACGATCACGCCCCACAGACCAAGGCCCAGCTGGTCAAAGAGCACCATGAAGCCGGCCGCCACCACCTGGGCCACGGTTGCCCAGGCAATCACCCACTGCGGGCCGATGTGGCGCATGATGTACGCGGCCACCTGCACGCCGGCCACCACGCCCAGCGAGTTGGCGGCGAACAGGAAACCGTACTGCTGCGGGGTGAAGCCGTAGGTGTCCTGGAACAGGAACGTCGAGGCGGACAAATACGTGAACAAGGCGGCAAAGTTCAACCCGCCCACGAACAAGGTGCCGACAAAGATCCTGTCGCTGAATACGGCCTTGTATCGGTCGGCGACGCTCATGCCGCCGGAATGGCGCTTTTCCTTTGGCAGGGTCTCCACGATGAAGACCGACGTCGCCACGACCACCAGCGCGCCGTAGCCGGCCAGGAACCAGAAGATGCCGGGCCAGTCCATGATGCCGAGCAGCTGTGAGCCGATGACAGGGGCCAGGATGGGGGCCATGCCGTTGATCAGCGACATGTAGGAGAGCATCCGGACCAGGCGGTAACCGCCAAAGAGGTCGCGGATCATGGCCATGGCGACGACGCCGCCGCCGGCCGCACCAATGCCCTGGAGCACGCGGAACACGCCGAGCATGGTGATGTCGGTCGACATGGCGGCGCCCAGTGAGGCGAGCACATGCAGCGCCGTGGCCAGGATCAACGGCAGGCGGCGGCCGAACTTGTCGCTGAACGGGCCCACCACGAGCTGGCCGGCGGCAAAGCCGATGGTTGTGGCCGTCAGGGTCAGCTGGACGGCAGTAGCCGTGACGTTCAGTTCCTTGCCAATGATGGGGAACGCGGGCAGGTACAGGTCGATGGTGAAGGGGCCCAGTGCGGTCAACAGACCCAGCACCAGGACGTAGATGAGCTTTTGCCGGCGGGACAGGCTGTCGCCGGGGTGGGTGGTGGGGGTCAAGAAGGGAGTCCTAGGTACCTGGAAGAGTCGGTGGAGTGGGAGGGAGCCTGCGCTTGTGCCGCTGGAGACCGCCTGCCTGAATATGTTATGTGGTTATGGTCACGATGAAAATGTGTGCAGGAATCTGTTTCATTCCACGCAACGGTCAACAACGCGCCGCCCCGCATTACTATTCCGGGCAACCGCGATTCCATTCGGTGCACCGGATGGTAATTTTGTTTCTATGGCAGCGCCGCAACAAATGGGTGCACAAAGATTTCAGGTTCACGCAAGGAACCATGAAAGCAATTGATGGAGGCGTTCCCAGTGGCAGTTGCGCAACAAGACGTGCAGGTCGAGGCAAGCGAACCGGCGGGGCCGGGGGAGTCGACGCTGGTCGCCGCGGTCAAGACCGCCTCCCGGCTGGTTCCGCGCCAGATCACCGATGAACTTGAGCTTGCCAAACTGGAATTGGCCCATAAGAAGGACCGTGTCACGGGTGTGGCCGTCTACGGGGTGCTGGCCCTTGTCCTCCTGGCCCTGCTGGTCATCGCCTTGGTAGTGGCGGCGATCGCAGGCCTGGCCGTGATCATGCCGCTGTGGTTGTCGGCGCTCCTGGTCAGTGCCGCACTCCTTGTCATCATCGGCATCTGCGCGCTTGTCGCCTACGTGAAGTTCAAGTCGCTGCTGCCCCTGCTCCCCGAGCACGCCTGGCGCGGGATCCGCCACGACCTCGGCATTGCCAAGGAGGGCCGCGACTTTGACCCGTCCACGCTGACTCCGAAGAAGCTGAGCAAGGCGGAGAAGAAGGCCAAGAAGGAGGAAGCCGAGGAGGCCGCCGCCAAGGCCAAGGCCGAACGCGAGGCCAAGGCCGCCGAACACGGCCCGCAGGCCAGCCAGACCGAACTGATCGAGCGCACGGCCACCCGCCGCGAACACCTGCTCTCCCTGCGCGAGGAATTGGTGGAGCAGGCCGACGTCAAGAAGCAGGCCGGCTATTTCCTGGACCAGGCCGTGACCAAGGCGAAGGACACCGTGGGTGCCGTGACGTCCAGGACCGCCGAAGTCGGCGTGAAAACCGTCAAAGAGCGATGGAAACCACTTGCCGTCTTCGCCGTGTCGGCCACGGCTTGCGTGGTGTTGCTGCGAAAGTTGTTCAAGAAGTAAATTCTTGGACCCTGGCCCGGACAACGGCGCCGATCCAATTAGTGCCCTGGGAGGGGTGACACGCATGGCTGCCGGATCAAGCACACCCCTGGGCAATCCGAACGCCGTCCTCACCATTCCCAACATCATCACCGTCGTCAGGTTCCTCGGTACCCCACTGTTCGTCTGGCTGGTCCTGGCCCGCCATGAGTACGGCTGGGGTGTTTTTGTGCTGGCGATGATGGGCTGCACCGACTGGATCGACGGGTTCGTGGCCCGCAAACTGAACCAGACCTCCCAACTGGGCCGCATCATGGACCCGTTGGCGGATCGCGTGGCGCTCGTTGCCGTCATCATCACCATGGTCCTGGCGGGCATCCTCCCGCTGTGGCTGCTGGTGCTGATGCTGGTCCCGGACGTGGTGCTGCTGGCCGTGACCCTGTACTTCTTCCGCGGCGACGCCGATTTGAAAGTGTCCATGGTGGGCAAGACCCGCACGGCTTTGTTGATGATCGGCACGCCCATGCTGCTGCTGGCGAAGGCGCTCGACTCCAACTTCACCGAAGTCCTGGCCTGGGTGTTCCTGGGCGTGGGCATGGTGCTGCACGTGATCGCGTTCCTCCAATACCTCCGCGCCGTCTTCGCCAAGCACCGCGAAATCCATCTCCCGGCATCCCGTGGGGGCCGCCCATGATGTGGCTTGCCGTGGCCTGTGCCGTGGCCGGCGCGTTCTTCCTGGCCTTTGGGGCACAGCGCCAAGGCAGCGCCGTGCAAAACAACACCGGTGGCCTGGCCCTGGGCAGCTCGGGTTTCCTTCGGCTGCTGCGGAACCCGCGCTGGGTGTTTGGCCTGCTGCTCCTTGGCGCCGGCATGGCGTTGAACGTGGTGGCACTGACCCTGGGCACCCTGACAGTGATCCAGCCCATCGGCGCCATCGCCCTGGTGATCACCACCATCGTCAACTCCCGCGACCAGGGCATCCGGCTCAACCGCGCCACGGTGGTCGCCATTTCCGCCTGCGTCACCGGAAGCGCGCTCTTCGTCCTGCTGGCCGTGAACGTGGTGCGCGAGAAAACCCACGTCACCAGCACGGAAGAGCTGACGGTGGTGCTGTTGCTCGCCGTCGTCATCGTCATTTTTGGCGGCTCGCTGGTGATGTTCAAGCACCGGATCAAGGCGTTCTTCTACATCCTCGGCGCCGGGGTGCTCTTTGGTTTCGTGGCCGTGTTGACCCGTATCATCTCCCGGCAGATCTTCGACCCCAACGGCTTGTTCCTGCTCAACGTGCAGTGGTATTCGATTATTGCCATCGCGGCGGCGGGCGGGCTGGGCAGCTGGTTCGTGCAAAGCGCCTACGCCAGCGGCCCGCCGGATCTTGTCATTGCCGGGCTGACGGTGATCGATCCGATGATCGGCATCGGCATCGGCATCACCATCCTGGGTGAGCTTCGTCCCGATGTGCCGCCGGTGGTTGCGATATCCATGGCCGGGGCCGCTTTGCTTGCTATCGTTGGGGTGGTTGCGCTGTCGAGGCATCACCCGGATGTGGTGAAACGGCGGGCGGATGCCAAGAGGGAGCAACGCAAGTAGCCTCCTCACCCAGGTTTCGCCCTGCCGGTGCGGGGTTGCACGTAACACCAAGTACGACGACGTTGGGAACCCCTGCGGTTGCCTTGCGTTGGGAGCCGGTTTCGGACCGGCTGCCATCCAATCCACCAGGAGTTTGATCCGTGACATCCACACCGAGCGAGAGCTCGTCCAAGCCGCTGACCATCTTGATTGCGGCCGACACCTACCCGCCGCACATCAACGGCGCGGCGCAATTCTGCTTCAGGCTGGCCACCGGCATGACGGCACGCGGCCACGATGTCCACGTCATGTCGTTCCGCCCGGACGGCGGGCCCATGTACACGGAGAAGCGCCCGGAGGCCACCGTGCACCGCCTGCGCTCCCGCCCGGTTCCCACGCACGAATACTTCCGGGTCTGCCTGCCGTGGGAAATCAAGAAGGACATCACGGCGCTCTTCGACGTCATCAAGCCCGACGTGGTGCACGTGCAAAGTCACTACATGATCGGTGAGCACGTGGTGTACGAGGCCCAGAAGCGCGGCATCCGCATCGTGGCCACCAACCACTTCATGCCCGAAAACCTCAACCCGTTCCTGCCGTTCCCGCAGTGGTTCAAAAACATTGTGGGCCGGGTTTCCTGGCGCGACATGGGCAAGGTCATGAGCCGGGCCGACGTCGTCACCACCCCCACCCCGCTGGCGGCCAAGGCCATGCACCAGCACGCGTTCCTGCGCAAGGTGCTGCCGCTCTCCAACGGCATCGAGGTGGGCAACTATGAGCTGGCCGAGGGCGAGGTCATTCAGAAGAACCCGTACCCGACGGTGGCGTTCGTTGGCCGCCTGGCGGAGGAAAAGCATATTGACGTGCTCATCGACGCGATCGCCAAGACGCCGGCCGAGCTTGACCTGCACCTGGTGGTGGTGGGCGGTGGCGAGGTGAAGGCTGCGTTGAAGGCGCAGGCCGAGAAGATCGGGTTGTCCTCGCGCGTCCGGTTCACCGGGCTGATCAGCGACGAAGAGCTTCGCGACGTGTACCTGAAGGCCGATCTGTTCGTCATGCCCGGCACGGCCGAACTGCAGTCCCTGGTGACCCTTGAGGCCATGAGCGCTTCCACCCCCGTGGTCCTGGCCAACGCCATGGCCCTGCCGCACCTGGTGGAGGACGGTGTGAACGGGTACCTGTTCACCCCTAACGACAGCGACGACCTGGCCGAAAAGATCACCACGATCATGAGCCTCCCACCGGAGGACCGTGCGGCCATGGGTGCCGCCAGCCACGGCATGGTGGCCCGCCACGGCCTGAAGAAGACGCTGGACACCTTTGAAGACATCTACCGTGGCGGCAGCTACGACGATCACGCAGTTTAGGGCTCAACCCTTTACTATTGCAGGAGTGCTTTTCCCGCATCCGGCTCCGCGCCGGCGGGGGAGGGCGCCTGTGCGGGGCCATAGCTCAGCTGGTTAGAGCGCGGGACTCATAATCCTAAGGTCCTCGGTTCAAGTCCGAGTGGCCCTACAGAAAATGCAAGGACCGGAACGCAATACGCGTTCCGGTCCTTTTGTTTTCCGCTCCCGATTGTTCGTACCTAGGGCGCCGGGCGCGGCTGCGCAGCCAACTGGGCGGCCTGGACCTGGTCCAGGGTGCGGCGGAGGTCCCTGATCTCGGCCAGCAGCAGATCCACATGATCCGCGGTGGCCGCCTCCGCCTTGGACTCGGTGGCGGAAACCCGGTCCAGGAGCCAGCTGGCCAGGGTAGCGGTGACGATACCCAACAGCGCAATGCCGCCGATCATCAGGCCCACGGCAATTCCGCGGCCAAGGCCCGTCACCGGCGCGAAGTCGCCGTAGCCGACGGTGGTGATGGTGACCACCGCCCACCACAGCGCGTCGCCGAACGTCCTGATCGAGGCACCGGGTGCGTTGTGTTCGGCGTCGAACATGGCCAGCGCGCCAATGTAGACGAGCAACGTCGAAGACCCAAGGATGTAGGTCACAACCCGCCCGCGCAAGGCATTGCCCGCCACGCGCTGCAGGACGCTGAGCAAGGTGACGAGGCGAAGCAGCCGCAACGGACGCAGCATGGGCAGCATCACGATGGCCAGCTCGTGCAGATGCCGCAGGAACCATTGCAGCCGGCGCGGGGCAAGGTAGAGGCAGACGGCATAGTCGATGACGAACAAGCCCCAGCTGAGCGTAATGAAGCGGTTCGTTGCCGCGCCGATCGCCTCCGACGGGGTGAGCACCTGGATGGAGTACGCGACCAGGAACAACACGGAAATGAAGATCAGCGGCCACTCGGACAGCTTTTGCCAGCGCTCTAGTGTCATGGCGCAATTCTAGGGTTGCCGGCGGCGGTGGCTGCTCCCGGCCGTGGCAATGTTGCCTGCATCACGATTTTAAGCTAAGTTACTCATCAGTAACAAGTTTGGTGCTGGGCCAAACGGTTGTCTCTCACTGATGATCTCAAGCAAAGGAATGCCCATGTCCAAGGCTGCCCCCGACCTCAACAACCTGCCCTACGCCGACGGCGACTTTTACGGATTCGAGCAAATGCTCTCCGACGCCGAACGCGAACGCCTGCAGGAGATCCGCGACTTCCTGGCCAAGGAAATCAAGCCCATTGCCGTCGACTGCTGGAACCGCGGCGAATTCCCCATGGAGCTGATTCCCAAACTGGCCGAGGCAAACCTCATGAGCCCCGTCCGCCACCAGGGTTACTCCAACCTCTTTGCCGGGATCGTGCACGCCGAATTCACCCGTGCCGACGCGTCCCTTGCCACCTTCATGGGCGTCCACGACGGGCTGTTCACCGGATCCATCGAGGTCCTGGCCTCCGAGGAGCAGAAGGCCGCATGGCTGCCGGACATCTACGCCATGAAGAAGATCGGCGCCTTCGGCCTGACCGAACCCCTGGGTGGCTCCGACGTTGCCGGCGGCACCCGCACCACGGCGGTGCGCGACGGCGACAACTGGATCCTCAACGGCGCCAAGCGCTGGATCGGCAACGCCACGTTCTCCGACTGGGTGGTCATCTACGCCCGCGATGTTGCCGACAACCAGGTCAAGGCGTTCCTTGTGGACACCACGCTTCCCGGCTACACGGCCACGAAGATTGAAAACAAGACCGCTCTGCGCACCGTGCAAAACGCGGACATCCTGCTGGAAAACGTCGTGGTGCCGCACGCATTCAAACTGGCCGGCGGCAACAGCTTCCGCGATACCAACAAGGTCCTGAAGGTCACCCGCCTCGCCGTGGCCTGGCAGGCCGTGGGGCAGCAGCTGGCCGCCTTCGACGTGGCCCGCCGCTACGCCGTGGAGCGCCACCAGTTCGGCCGCCCCATCGCCTCCTTCCAACTCGTCCAGGACCAGCTCGTGAAGATGCTCGGCAACGTGGTGGCCTGCATGGGCATGATGGTCCGGCTGGCCCAGCTCGAAGACCAGGGACTGGCCAAGGACGAGCAGTCGGCCCTGGCCAAGGCCTTCACCACCGCCCGCATGCGCGAAACTGTCGCCATGGGCCGCTCCATCATGGGTGGTAACGGGATCGTCACCGACTACGAGATGGCCAAGATCTTCGCCGACGCCGAGGCCATCTACTCCTACGAAGGCACCTACGAGATCAACACGCTCGTCACGGGGCGCGCCATCACCGGCATCTCCGCCATCGTCTAAACGCTGACTTCGGTGATTGAGCCTGTCGAAATCATTCCGGTCTCGCCATACCGGGGTCTCGCCATGCCGGGGTCTCGACAAGCTCGACCACCGCAGTCATTCGGGCGGGAGCAGCACCGACGGGCGCAGGTCAAGGATGAACGCGAGGGGATTGAGGTAGACGTCCCCGCGTCGCACGCCCCAGTGCAGGCAGCTGTCCGCGCCCGGCGGTCCGGTGTCGCAATGCGTGGGACCCTTCACGGTTCCGAGGACGGCGCCACGTACTACGGCGTCGTCGGCCTTCAGCTTTGAGGCCACCGGCTCGAAGCTAAGCCGCAACCCGTCGGCCGTGGCAATCGTCAGTACTCCACGGTCCACGACCACGCCGGAAAATGTGACGACGCCGTCGGTGGGGGAGTGGACGGGAGTCCCCTGGGGTGCGGCGAGATCCACTCCGCGGTGTCCGCTCAACCAGGGCTTGTCCGGCGGGTCGAAAAAGTGCAACACATGCGGCCGGCCACCTGTGGCACCACCCACCGGCCAGCCCCACGCGACGGACGCCGGCAACGGAAGGGCCGCCGTCGGGCTTTCAAGCGCGGCGCCGGCGGCGCCGGGCACCACCAACAGTGCGGCCGCAAGAATGCACGCTCCCGTTAGCTGCCCCAGTCCGGGGTGAAGAAAACGCCTCATGGAACCAGCGTGCGCCCGCTAAGGAAGCGGCGTCGCCCACAAAGTCCGCAATGTGCGTGAATCAAGGGCCCGGGGCGGCTGTGGAGGGCCCAACCATGGTCTGGCGCCGCATCGGCACTGTAGTAACATGGGTAGAGCAGTGTGCTGTTTTGCGCACTGACTACGCGCGCTTACCCCTGACGAGTAGCCGGAGCAATCCGAAAACTGCAGATGGATTGCGCCCATTCGGTCCGCTGAAAAGCGGTTTATGGACGCGCAATGAGTGCCAGGAGCAGGGCCCGTACGGCGTTTTTCGTACAGGTTATCAAGCTAAAGAACCGTAATAACTAAGAAGGAGCGCCGGCATGCCCGTCGTAACTATGCGCCAGCTGCTTGACAGCGGCGTCCACTTTGGACACCAGACCCGTCGTTGGAACCCGAAGATGAAGCGATTCATCCTCACGGAGCGCAACGGCATCTACATCATCGACCTGCAGCAGTCACTGTCTTTCATTGACCGCGCCTACGAGTTCGTCAAGGCCACCGTTGCCCACGGCGGAACCGTACTGTTCGTCGGTACCAAGAAGCAGGCTCAGGAAGCCATCGCAGAGCAGGCCGCACGCGTCGGCATGCCCTACGTGAACCAGCGCTGGTTGGGTGGCATGCTCACCAACTTCCAGACGGTTTCCAAGCGCATCCAGCGCATGAAGGAACTCGAAGAGATCAACTTCGAGGACGTTGCTTCCTCGGGCCACACCAAGAAGGAGCTCCTGCTCCTCAAGCGTGAACTGACCAAGCTGCAGACCAACCTCGGTGGTATCCGCAACCTGACCAAGGCGCCTTCCGTGCTCTGGGTTGTTGACACCCCGAAGGAACACCTCGCCATCGACGAGGCCCACAAGCTGAAGATCCCGGTTGTTGCCATCCTGGACTCCAACTGCAACCCGGACGACGTCGACTTCCCGATCCCGGGCAACGACGACGCCATCCGCTCCGTCGCCCTGTTGACCCGCGTGATCGCCGACGCCATCGCCGAAGGCCTGATCGCCCGCAACAACAAGGCAACCGGCAACGAAGAAGCACCGGCCGAGCCGTTGGCTGAGTGGGAGCGCGAGCTCCTCGAAGGCGACAAGGCCGCCGAGGCCCCCGCCGTTGAAGCTGAAGTTGTTGCCGAGGCTCCGGCCGAAGCTGCCGCTGAAGAAGCTGCAACCGAAGCGTAATTTTCGCCTCCACGGCACACGGTGATCACCGGATGCCGGCACTGAAGTAATCGACGCTGGCAGGATCGCAGCGCCCACAAGGCGCCGCGGTCCTGCCAGAGTTCAGTGAAGCAAGTCCCAAAAAAGCAAAATCTATACCTAGGGGTTCATATGGCGAACTACACCGCCGCTGATATTAAGGCTCTGCGCGAGCGCACCGGCGCTGGCATGATGGATGTCAAGAAGGCTCTCGACGAGGCAAACGGCGACGCCGAGAAGGCCATGGAGCTCATCCGCATCAAGGGCCTCAAGGGCGCCACCAAGCGCGAAGGCCGCTCCACCGCTGAGGGCCTGGTTGCCGCAGCTGTCGAGAACGGCGTTGGCGTCATGGTTGAAGTCAACTGCGAGACCGACTTCGTAGCCAAGGCTGCCCCGTTCATCGAATTCTCCAACAAGGTCCTCGCGACTGCCATCGCTTCCGGTGCAGCCGACGTCGAGACCCTGCTGGCTGTTGACGTTGACGGCAAGCCCATGTCCGAGGTCGTCATCGAAGCCGGCGCACTGCTGGGCGAAAAGGTTGCAATCCGCCGCCTGGCCCGCGTTGAGGGTGCCTCGGTTGACGCTTACCTGCACAAGACCTCCAAGGACCTTCCGGCCCAGGTTGGCGTGCTGTTCGCCGTTGACGGTGACAGCGAAGCCGCTGCGACCGTTGCCCACGACGTTGCCGTGCACATTGCCGCCATGTCCCCGACCTACCTCTCCCGCGAAGAAGTTTCCGCCGAGACGGTCGAGAACGAACGCCGCATCGCCACGGAAACCGCACAGGCCGAAGGCAAGCCCGAAGCTGCCATGACGAAGATCGTTGAAGGCCGCCTGACCGGCTTCTTCAAGGAGATCGTCCTCGTGGACCAGTCCTTCGCCAAGGACGCCAAGAAGAGCGTTGGCACCGTCCTGGACGAAGCCGGCGTCAAGGCTGTTGGCTTTGCCCGCTTCCGCGTTGGGGCATAAAGCACCACCACGCTGATGTGACGAAGAAGGGGCAGCCGCCGACGGCGACTGCCCCTTCTTTGCGCCCGGGTTCGGCTAAGATTTGAGACGGCCCCTTCGTTTCCGTCCGACGGCGGGCGGGACGTTCCGTGCACGGGCGGCACCACAAGCTTTTGTTTACACCGCATCGACAAAACAGCTCTGAATCGACAAAACAGCACTGAGGGATCCAACGGCCCACGCACCGTTGCCGGTACCCATGGAAGGCGAAATGACTACGAACACTCCCGAAACCGCGCAGGAACTTTCCATCAACTCATCCGGAACCCCCAAGCGCCGCCGCGTGCTGCTCAAGCTCTCCGGCGAAGTGTTTGGCGCCGGCAAGCTCGGCGTCGACCCGGACACGATCCGCGGCATCGCCAAGCAGATCGCCAGCACCGTGGGCCAGGTCGAGGTCGCCATTGTGGTGGGCGGCGGCAACTTCTTCCGCGGCGCCGAACTCTCCGCCTCCGGCATGGACCGCTCCCGCGCGGACTACATGGGCATGCTCGGCACCGTCATGAACTGCCTGGCCCTGCAGGACTTCCTGGAGCAGGCCGGCGTCGACACCCGCGTCCAGAGCGCCATCACCATGGGCCAGGTCGCCGAGGCCTACATTCCGCGGCGCGCCATCCGCCACCTGGAAAAGAGCCGCGTGGTCATCTTCGGCGCCGGTGCCGGCCTGCCGTACTTCTCCACCGACACCGTCGCAGCCCAGCGCGCGCTGGAAGTCCATGCCGATGTGGTCCTGATGGCCAAGAACGGCGTCGACGGCGTCTACACGGCGGACCCCAAGAAGGACCCCGACGCCGTCAAGCTTGACCACCTCAGCTACGACGAAGCCATGGCCCGTGATATCCGCGTCATGGACCAGACCGCGTTCAGCCTGTGCAAGGACAACAACGTCACCATGCTGGTCTTCGGCATGGAGGGCGAAGGCAACGTTGCCCGCGCAATTTTGGGTGAGGAACTGGGCACGCTCGTCACCCCGTGATCCGGGGCGTGGGCGGGCGCACCCGGGTGCGCCCGCCCACGGTAGGATGGTGTCAGGATTGCCGCTGGCGCATGCCGCGGATGAGTCATGTAGTGAATACAGTTGAGGGAGAGAAACGTGATCGAAGAGACTTTGCTCGAGGCCGAGGAAAAGATGGATAAGGCCATTGAGGTAGCCAAAGAGGATTTCGCCGCCGTCCGCACGGGCCGCGCGAACCCGTCGCTCTTCTCCAAGGTCCTGGTCGACTACTACGGTGCACCGACCCCGCTCCAGCAGCTGGCATCCTTTGCCGTGCCGGAAGCGCGCACCCTGCTGATCACCCCCTTCGACCGCACCGCCCTGCACGACATCGAGCGGGCCCTGAGCTCCTCCGACGTCGGCGCCAACCCGTCCAACGACGGCAACGTGATCCGCGTGGTCATGCCGGAGCTGACGCAGGAACGCCGCAAGGAGTACGTCAAGCTGGTCCGTACCAAGGGTGAGGACGCGAAGGTTTCCGTCCGCAACATCCGCCGCAAGGCCAAGGAAGCCCTGGACAAGCTGGTCAAGGACGGCGAAGCCGGCGAGGACGAAGGCGCCCGTGCCGAGAAGGAACTCGACGCGCTCACCAAGGCCCACACGGACAACGTCGATGAGCTGCTCAAGCGCAAGGAAGTCGAGCTTCTCGAGGTCTAATGACGGACCCCAAGCCTGCCCGTTCCGGCTCCCTGGGGGAGGAGGCGGGCGCGTCCAACGCAGAGGCGACCCCGTCCCCTGAAACAGCGGAATTCCAGTTTCCCACCCGGAAAGCCCGCCGCATTGCCGAAATGACGGGCATGATCCCCATTGTGGTGCCGGAAAACGTGGTGCCGGAAAGCGTGGTGCCGGAAAAGCAGGCCAAGGGATCGGCTGATCCCGCCGGCTCCGGCGACGCTACCACCTCGGGCGACGCCGTTCAGGAGGCCGCAGCCGACGTCGAGGCCGCCAAGTCTGACGACGGCAAGGCGGGCGGCGCCGCGGCTGACAAAGCCAATAACGGTGCTGCCGCTACGGAAGCCAAGGCTGACGATGCCACGGCCAATACGGCTGATGACAGCGATGCCTCCACGAATCCCAGGGAAGAAATAGCCGGCAACGGCGCGGCAGCAGACGCGGATGCGACCGCCGGCGAGGACGACACCGCGCCGGCGAATGCCGCTGTGCGCGCGCCCGTTTCCGCCATGGCCGTGACGGGCCTTCCCGCCGTCCCGGTGCCGCCGGGCCCCATCGCCGCCATCCCGGACGACGTCGCCAAACCCGCACGTGCGGCCAAGCCCCCGCGCACACCCAAGGCCGGGCGCGACCTGCCCGCCGCCGTCGGCGTCGGCGTTGCCTTGCTGGTCCTGGTGATCGGCAGCCTGCTGTTCTTCCCGCTCGCGTTCGTCGTGGTCGCCACGGCATTCGTGTGCGTTGGCGTCTGGGAGGTGACCCGGGCCATTGGCGACAAAGGCATCAAGGCACCCCTGACCCCGGTCATGGTCGGCGCACTGGCCATGCCGGCGTCGGCCTATTTTGCCGGCTCCGAGGGGCTGCTCTTTGCCTTGGTCGCCAGCGCCGGCGCCACCTTGCTGTGGCGCTCCCTCGATTCGGAGCCGGGTGCGGTCAAGAGCATTCTCGCCGGCATCTTCTCCCTCATGTGGGTCCCGTTCCTGCTCAGCTTCGTGTTCCTGATGCTGCGCGGCCACGAGTCGCCCACGCTCGGGCTGACCCTCGACCTTGCGAACATCAATCGCGGCGTCCTGCAGGTCATCATCATGCTGCTTCTGGTGGTTGCCAACGACACCTTCGGCTACCTGGTGGGTGTCTTGTTCGGCAAGCACCCCATGGCGCCCAAAATCAGCCCCAAGAAGTCCTGGGAGGGTTTTGCCGGGTCCATGGGAGGGGCCATCCTGGTGGCCATCCCGGCCACGGTGTTCGTGTTGAACGAGCACTGGTGGGTGGGATTCGCGCTGGCCATTGGTATGGTCTTTGCAGGCACCGGCGGCGACTTTGCCGAGTCCATGATCAAGCGTGAACTGGGTATCAAGGACATGTCCAACCTGCTGCCCGGCCACGGCGGCGTCATGGACAGGCTGGATTCAATCCTGTTCGCGGCCCCCGTCGCCTACGCCACCTTTACCGTTTTGGGCCGGTTCTAATGGGGTTGTCCCCGTCAAGCGCCGTGCCGGTTTTCGTCCAAGAATGCAACTCCCTCTAGGAATGACTGTGACAGTGGAAAACAAGACCCGCACCAACTCGAAGTTCAAGCTGGTTGGTGCCAAGGAAATCGGCTACAACGTCAAGCAGGTCGACGTATTCCTTGACCGCGCCCGCGCCTACTTCCTGAACACGGACACCTCCGGTGCCGCCATCACGAGCCTCGACGTGCGCACGGCGTCGTTCGAACCGGCCCGCGGAGGCTACAACGCCCAGGCCGTCGACGCCGCCATGGACCGGATCGAGGACGAATTCGTGCTCCGCGAAAAGGAGCTGCTGATTCGCGCCGACGGCGAAAAGGCCTGGATGATCAAGATCGGCAAGACCGCCTCGGTGCTCCGCGCCAGGCTGCACCGGCCCGACGGTGAACGGTTCCGCCGCCCTGCCCGCAAGAGCGTGCAAAGCTACAGCGTTGCCGACGTCGACCTGCTGTGCCATGAACTGCTCACCTACATCGAGGACAACGGCGAACTAAGCGTCGACGTCGTCCGACGTGCCGTATTTGCCCCCGCCAAGGGCGTGGACGGCTATGAGGAAAGCCAGGTGGATGCGTTCCTGGACCGCGTGGTGGAGCTCATGGCCTCGATCGACACCCCCGCCGAAACGTAACCCGCAGCGCCGCAGTCCACGGCGCGGTTAGCGCCCCTGGCCGGCAACGGCGTGGGGGCGCTCCGGCACATGCAGCTTTGTCATGAAGCGGGCCGTGCCGGGGTTCCGGCGGCCCCGGGTTGCCAACGACACCAGCACCATGGTGGCGAACGCCGTGGGCACGGTCCAGGCCGCCGGCTCAGCCAGCAGCCGGTGCAAGGGTGAATCCCCGCCGAGCAGCGGCCCGGCCACCATGGCCGTGAGGCAGAGCAGGCCGCCGGCCAGCATTCCGGCCACGGCTCCGGCGTCCGTGAGCCCGCGCCACCAGATGCCCAACAACAGCAGCGGGCCCACCGTGGAGGCCGTCAGGGCGAAGACCAGCCCCACGGACTGTGCCAGTGCCGGCGAACCCGTCACAAGTGCCAGCCCCAAGGGCACGACGGCGGCAGCGACCGCGGCGATCCGGAAACCGCGAATCCCGCCGCCAAACAGCTCCTGGCTCGCCACGCCGGCCAGGGAGACCACCAATCCCGAGGTGGTGGACAGGAACGCCGCGAATGCGCCGGCCACCACCAGGGCCGAAAGCAGGCTGCCGCCCAGGCCGCCGATCAAGGTGCCAGGCAACAGCAGCACGGCGGTGTCCGTGGATCCGCCGGCAACGAGCTCGGGAAGGAAGACCCTGCCCACTACGCCAAACACGGTGGGAAACAAGTAGAAGACCGACAACAGGCCCAATACGAGCAACGTGGTGCGCCGTGCGGAGGCGCCGTCGGGGTTCGTGTAGAAGCGGGCCAGGACGTGCGGCAGCCCCAGGGTGCCAAACATCAGGGCCACCAACAGGGACAAGGTGCCGTAGAGGTCCCGGCGGGACGCCGGATCCGTGTCGGGAAAAAACTCGGCTCCAGCCGGTGCGCCACCGGCTGGGGTGCCCGTGGCACCGGTGACCATCAGCAGGATGAACATCACCGGCACGGCCATGGCCGTCAGCTTCAGCCAATATTGGAACGACTGGACCAGGGTGATGGAGCGCATGCCCCCGGCAACCACTGTGAGAATGACTACCAGCATTACCGCGACGGCACCCACCCAGGACGGCAGTCCGGTGGCGGTGAGGATGGTCAGGGACGCCCCGTGCAGTTGAGGAACGATGTAGAACCAGCCGATCACCACGATCAAGATACTGGTGACATGCCTGGCCAGGGGAGAGGCAAGGCGGGCGTGTGCAAAGTCGGGGACCGTGTAGGCGCCCGAACGCCGCAAGGGGGCGGCCACGAAGAATAACAACATCAGGTACCCGGCTGTGTAACCGATGGGGAACCACAACCCGTTGATCCCCGTCAGCATGATGAGCCCGGCTATGCCCAGGAAACTCGCGGCGGAAAGATACTCCCCACCCATGGCCGACGCGTTCAGCCACGGTGGCACCGACCGTGACGCCACATAGAAGTCGTCGGTGGTCCGGGAGATGCGCAGGCCATAGAAGCTGATCAACGCCGTGGCTGCGGAAACCGCAAGGACGGCGAGAAACCCGATCGCCGGATTCACTTCCCCTCCACCAGGTCACGGTAACGGTTTTCGTTCTTCGAGGCGGCACGCACATACAGCCACGCGCAAAGGCCGATGATCGGGTAAACGCCCACGCCCAGCAGGAGCCACGGGACGGGCACCCCCAGAATCTCCCACTCCGTCAGTTCGCTCACGGTGTCCACCGCGACCCAGATGGCGGCCATGACCAGGAGGAAGCCGCCGGCAAACGCCAGGGCCAGCCGCAGCTGGGAGCGGATCAGTGAGCGGACCATCACCTCTCCGACGGCCGACTGTTCGGCAACCTCCTCGGAAACGCTGGTGCTGAATGGCATGTGGCGGCCCTGTCGGCGCGGTGCCGTGACCCGGACGCGGCCGGGTGCGGGCGGCCGGGACTCGGGATCCGGGGTCATGCCGACGGCCGAACCCGGGTGGCCTGCAACCGTTCACGCAGCAGCGGCAGGTGCCTGCGGCTGACCGGCAGCTCGGCGTTGGATACGAGGATGGTGGGCTTGGCGGCCCCCAGTTTCAGGGCCGTCACGAACGGCATGCACACCAGGAAGGACCGGTGGATGCGCACGAACCCGGACGCCGCCCACCGCTGCTCCAGATCGGCCAGCGGCACGCGGACCAGGTAGCTGGACTCGGCGGTGTGCAGCCGGGCGTAGTCGCCCTGGGCCTGGACGAACCGGACCTCGTCGAGGCTGATGACGCGACTGGTCCCGCCCTGGCCAACGGTGATCATTTCCACCTGGCCGTCCCCGGCCGGCCGGGTGACAAGGTCGGTCAGCCGGCCAACGGTCGTGGCCAGGCGTTCGGCCCGCACGGGCTTGAGGAGGTAGTCCACCGCGGCGACGTCAAACGCCTCGAGGGCGCGGTCGTCGTCGGCCGTCACGAACACCACCAGCGGCGGGTTCGCCCGCTTGTTGATGACCCCTGCCAGCTCCAGTCCGGAGATGCCGGGCATGTGGATGTCCAGGAACACGGCGCTGACGTCCTCGGCGGCAAGGATCTCGATCGCCTGCGCCCCGCACGTGGCACGGTGAATGCTCCCGATCCGCGGGTCCCGGCCCAGCAGGTATGCCATCTCTTCGACGGCGGGCACCTCGTCGTCGACCACCAGGACGTTAATCATGGGAGTAAGCTTATCGCCCGGAGGGAGCCGGCTGGGAGAAACGGGGAGCGGATCCCGGCGGGGTCAGGTGTCGTTGCCGGGCTGGTTCTTCGGCACCGTCATGGTGATGAGCATTCCGTGGCCCACGGCGGTGTCAATCAGGAGCCCGTGGTTCTCGCCGTAAACCTGCCGGAGCCGGGAATCGACGTTCCTCAGGCCCACGTGGTGGCCGTCCCGCTGCCCGGCCAGCACCAGTCGCAGCTGCTCCGGGTCCATGCCCACGCCGTCGTCCTCGATCGTGAGTTCCGTGAAGGCGCCCCTGTCACGGGCGCCAATCTGGAGCCGGCCGACCCCTTCCTTGGCTTCCAGGCCGTGGCGCACGGCGTTCTCCACGAGTGGTTGGAGGCTCAGGAACGGTATGACGGTGTTCAGCACCTCGGGGGCAATCTGGAGGTTGATGCGCAGGCGGTCGCCGAAGCGGGCGCTCTCCAGCAGGAGGTATCTGTCGATGCAGCGCAATTCCTCGGCCACCGTGGTGAAATCCCCGTGGCGGCGGAAGGAGTACCGGGTGAAATCGGCAAATTCCACTACCAGGTCCCTGGCACGTTGTGGATCGGTGTTGATAAAGGACGCTATCGCGTTCAGTGAGTTGTAAATGAAATGGGGGCTGATCTGGGCTCGCAGGGCACGCACCTCGGCCTCCGCCAGCATGGTCCGCGAGGCCGCCAGCTCGGTCAATTCCAGTTGCGCGGACACCCAGTCGGCAACCTCATTGGTGGCCCGCACCAGCCCGGCGCTGGCCTGCCGGCTGAGGATGATGACGGATCCGACGGCGCGGGAGTCAACCTTGATGGGGCAAATGACGGCCGTCTTCAGGCCCGCGTCAGCCTCCGTGAGGCCCAACGCCCGGCGCAGCGAACCGTCCAGGGTGGCCACCTGGGTGCGTCCGTTGCCCATTGCTTGTGCGGCCAGGCTCATGACGGCGGCCGAATCCGGCGACTTGGCGGCCGCCCCGGCGCCGTCCCAAGCCAGCAGCTGCACCTCATCGGTCATGGCGAAAACTGCACAGTTCAGCAGTGACCGGAACTGCTTGCTGGCCTTTACCGCCCCGGCGGCATTGAGGCCGCTGCGCAGATGCGTCCCGGCCGCGGTTGCCGAATGCAGGGCCCGGAAGGTGGCGCGCTCGGCGTCCGTGCCCAATTCCCGGTGCGGGCGGGCCACCCGCAGCCCAATGACCGCGAACACCACGGCAACAACAACGGCGGCGGCCAGCAGGAGAATCAGCGCGGTATCACCGGCTTCGTGAGCGGACATGGGATCAACCCTAGCGGGCAGGCCGGGAGCTGGAACACAACGTCCCGCCTGCCCGGAGTTGCTTGCGGGCAGGCGGGCCGGGGCCGAACGGTCAGTGGTGGTGGCCCGAGTTTTCCAGTTGGACCAGGTTTCCCGGCAGCCCGGGAGCCCCACCGCCGCCGCCATGACCCGAGTGGGGCACCGCGAGCTCGCCGGCACTGGAGGCGGCCATGCCCGCGGACGCCACCGCGGCAACAAAGATCGACGCGGCGAAAAGCACGCCGATCAGGGCCGCCGCAGACGGTTCGCGCCGCGGAGCCGCGGGTGAACTGCCGCGCTGTGTACGTAAACGTTGTGCACTGGTGCGTTGCCAGCCAAGAACCGCAATGACTGACAATTCAAGAACAATCAATGAGGCAAGCGTGAGATCAAAGGTCCGGGTATCCGCCGGGAACCGCCATACGCCCTCAAGCAGCGCCGCCAACTGCACCGCCACGGCGACCGCGAAGGTCCGCACCACCATCCGGGGACGCGGCACGCGGCCGGCACGGAAGGAAACCACGGCATACGCCAGGGCGGCAACTGCAAAAAGGGCCACGGCAATGCCGCCCGCCCAGGGCCAGCCCTCCCAGTTCCAACGTTGGGGCGTATGCAGATGCGGCCCCTGCGCCAGTCCCGGGATCAGGCTGGACGCCGCGGCGCTGCCAAGGGCGGCAATGCCCACCAACGCCAGGCTGACGTAAAGCGACGAAAGCACGTAACCGTTTCCCGGTGCGACGGGGGAGCCGTTCGCTCGTGTTCCCGTCGAAACCTTACGGGCAGTGCCCCGCCCGGTCAGGGGCGGGGCGCCTGGGTGATGGGCGACCGTCACGGTTAAGCCACTACCCGTGCGGCGGCCGTGCGGTCCTGGGACATGCCCACTGCCAGCAGCACCAGCGCGCTGCCAAGGTGCAGGACGTTGTCGGCGCCGTTGAGGGCGATGATGTTCAGGGACGTTCCGGGCAGGAACAGTCCCACGATGCCGACCAGCAGGTAGACCGAACCCACGGTGGAGTTGGTGGCCTTGGCGGCGGGAACCGAGCGAAGGCCCGCGGCCAACAGTGCCGCACCGATGAGCAGGTGGATGACGTTGTGGAGCGGGTTCACTTCGAAGACGATCAGGTTCCGGCCTTCGGTGGCGAAGAAGCCCACCCCGCTCGTAACGAAGAAGCCGACGAGGCCGACCAGCAGGTAGACGGCGCCGAAGATGGTGGCGAGCATTTTATTCGGTGATGTGCGCATGATGAACATTCCTTTTCCCTGGGGCGGAAATTCCCCTCCGCCCAGTCCTAAAAGGGTCCAAGAGGAACCCATACCAGGCATTCGGAGGCGAAAGGAAAGCGGATTGGACAGCGCGGAACTATTTCTTCACGGCCCGTTCCAGGAGGGGCGTGAGCCGGAACGGGACCAGTTCGTTCATGGCCAGCGACGTCTCGGTGCGCTCGACGCCGTCGCACGCCAGGATGGTGCCGTTGATGCGGAACAAATCCTCCGCACCCGTGGAGACCACCCGCACCAGCAGGTCCGCCCGGCCGCTGAGCCCGTGGGCCTCCACCACCTCGGGGATCGCCGCCAGCGACGACGCCAGGGCGCCAAGTTTTTGTTGCTGCACGTGGACGGAAATGAAGGCCGTCAGGGGGTAGCCCAGGGCCGCCGGGCTCACCCTGTGGTCAAAGTTCAAGAACGCCGCCCGCTTTTCCAGCGATGCCATCCTGGCCTGCACCGTGTTGCGGGACAAACCCAGCTCCGCGGCCATGGCCACGACAGTTTGCCGGGGGTCCTCCACCATGGCTAGAAGGATGCGGGCGTCGGTGGCGTCAAAAGTAGGCATAATGCGCAGAATAGCACGGTGGCGGGGAGCAAAATAGGGCATGGTGCTCAATTCTTGGCGGGGTTATTGCACCGTCTGCATGCCGTGAGTAGGGTCACAGTTAGGGGTTGCAACGACGCCACCCTGCCGCGCGCGAACAATCTTCGCACTCGGCTTGCGGGCCGGCGGCCACACCATGCCACCGCCCAAGGAACTGCGGGACTGGCGCCCGCGGCACTATGCAAGGAGGCGAAAAGATCGTGCTGGATCCAGCAACGAACTCCGGGGACTCACCGCAACCCGGCATCCACCAACTCATTGCCGCCGACGGCACGGCCGTCACCGACGCACTGCTGGCCCCCCTGGTGGCCGACGTCGACGACGCACAACTCCTGGACCTTTATTCGGACATGGTGGTGATCCGGCGCATCGATTTCGAGGCCACCGCCCTCCAACGCCAGGGCCAGCTGGCCCTCTGGCCGCCCATGCTCGGCCAGGAGGCGGCGCAGATCGGCTCCGTCCGGGCGCTCGAAAAGGACGACTTCATCTTCCCCACCTACCGCGAAAACGGGGTTGCGTACTGCCGCGGCGCCAAACTGGCCGGGATCATGAGCACCTGGCGCGGCAGCGCCAACACCGGCTGGGACCCGTACGAATTCAACATGGCCACCCCGCAAATCATTATCGGCGCCCAAACCCTGCACGCCGCCGGCTACGCCATGGGCCTGACCATGGACGGCAAGGAATCCCTGGCCATCGCCTACCTCGGCGACGGCGCCACGAGCCAGGGCGACGTCCACGAATCCATGGTCTTCGCCGCCAGTTTCCAGGCCCCCGTGATCTTCTTTTGCCAAAACAACCACTGGGCCATCTCCGAACCCGTGAGGCTGCAATCCCACGTGCCGCTCGCCGGCCGGGCCGCCGGCTACGGCATCCCCGGCCTGCGCGTCGACGGCAACGACGTCCTGGCCGTGCTGGCCGCCACCCGGTGGGCCGCAGCCCGTGCACGCAGCGGCGCCGGCCCCAGCTTCATCGAGGCCGTCACCTACCGCATGGGCCCGCACACCACGGCCGATGACCCCACGCGCTACCGCGGCGTCACCGAGTTGGAGGAATGGGCAGCCAAAGACCCCATCGCCCGGGTGCGCGCATTCCTGCTTGGCCGCGGCGCGCTCGACGACGCCGGCGAAGCGGCCGTTGCGGCCCGCGCCGACGCCGTGGCCGCCGAGCTGCGCGAGGGCACCATCAACATGCCCGATCCCGACCCC
The DNA here is from genome assembly GCF_001281315.1 of Arthrobacter sp. ERGS1:01. Lineage (NCBI taxonomy): Bacteria > Bacillati > Actinomycetota > Actinomycetes > Micrococcales > Micrococcaceae > Arthrobacter > Arthrobacter sp. ERGS1:01. The sequence goes on from NZ_CP012479.1 coordinate 720,798, forward strand.
ATGACGGTCTTCGACAACGTCTACACCTCCGAACACTCCATCCTCGACCGGCAACGCGAGCACTACGCCCGCTACCTTGCCGGCTTCGCAGGAGCCTCCGACACCGCCACCCTGGAAGGAAACCGGTCATGAGCACGCTGACACTGACACAGGCCATCAACGCCGGACTCCGCAAGGCCATGGAGGCAGACCCCAAGGTGGTGCTCCTGGGCGAGGACATCGGCACCCTCGGCGGCGTCTTCCGGGTCACCGACGGGCTGAAAAAGGACTTCGGCGCGCACCGGGTCATCGACACCCCGCTGGCCGAATCCGCCATCATCGGCACCGCCGTCGGGCTTGCCTACCGCGGCTACCGGCCCGTGTGCGAGATCCAGTTCGACGGCTTCATCTACCCGGGCTTCGACCAAATCGTCTCCCAGGTCGCCAAACTCCACATGCGCACGCACGGCCAGGTGCGCATGCCGCTGACCATCCGCGTGCCCTTCGGCGGCGGCATCGGCTCGCCCGAACACCACTCCGAATCGCCCGAAGCCTACTTTGTGCACACCTCCGGCCTGCGCGTCATCAGTGCCTCCAACCCGCAGGACGCCTTCACCATGCTGCGCCAGGCCATCGCGAGCGATGACCCCGTGCTGTTCTTTGAACCCAAGCGCCGCTACCACAGCAAGGGCGAGGTGGACCTCGACGCCGAGCTGTCCCTGGCGCCGGCCATGGGCGCCGCCCGCGTGGTCGCCGCCGGCACCGACGCCACCCTGGTCAGCTACGGGCCCCTCGTCGCCACGGCCCTGGACGCTGCACGGGCCGCGGCCGACGACGGCATCAGCCTTGAAGTGATCGACCTTCGTTCGCTCTCGCCCATCGACTACGGCACCCTCGAAGAATCCGTGCGCCGCACCGGCCGGCTGATCATCACCCACGAAGCCTCCGAAACCCTCGGGCTCGGTGCGGAAATCGCCGCCGCCATGACCGAACGCTGCTTCAATTACCTCGAAGCCGCCCCCGTCCGGGTCACCGGATTCGACATCCCCTACCCGCCGTCCAAGCTTGAAAAGCACCACCTGCCCGACCTCGACCGCATACTCGACGGCGTGGACCGCGCCCTCGGCCGCCCCAACTCCCTCACCGGGCTGGAAGGATGACCACCATGATCGCCGAATTCAAGCTGCCGGACCTGGGCGAAGGCCTCACCGAATCCGAGATCGTCAGCTGGCATGTGGCCGTCGGCGACACCGTCACCCTCAACCAGGTTCTCGGCGAAGTCGAGACCGCCAAGGCCGTCGTCGAACTCCCCTCGCCCTACGCCGGCATCGTCACTGCAATCGCACACGAGCCCGGCACCATCGTCGAAGTGGGCGAAGTCATCATCGCCTTCGACCTGGCGGAGGAGCCATCCTCAGGCGGGGTGCCGGCTGAGGCCGGCTCCGGCCGCGATGGGGGTCCCGCCCGTCCCAGCCACACCCCAACCTCGCAAGCTCGGCAGGGGACCCCGGTGGCCGGGGCCCCATCGCGGGTGCCCGAAGCCACTCCCAGCCCCCCATCGCGGCCTACGCCGGCGATCAGCCGGCAACGGCCGCTGGCTCCGCCGCGCCGAAGCGGGTGCCCACGCTTGTCGGGTATGGGGCGGAACCTGAAACTGGGAAACGGCCGGTGCGGCGGAAGCGGGTGTTCGCTTCCACGACCACAACCACGGTGCCGGTGCAGGCTCCGACGGTGCAGGCGGACCGGCCGCGGTCCACGCCTCCCGTGCGGAAGCTCGCCCGGGATTTGGGGTTGACCTCACGGATCTGGCGGGTCGGGGGAGCGGGGGCTCATCGTGCGCGAGGATGTCCTTGCTTTTGCCGGGGGTGCCGCCGGGAACGGTGCACAGGCCGGCGTTGGCGCGGTGGCGGGTGCGGCGTCGTCCGCGGCAGTCCCGGCGGACAGTGCCCGGGAAGTGCGCACGCCCATCAAGGGGGTCCGGAAGTTCACGGCCGCCGCCATGGTGCAAAGCGCCTTCACGGCCCCGCACGTCACCGAATTCCTGACCGTGGATGTCACCGAGGGGATGGAATTCCTGGCCAGGCTGCGCCAGTCGCGCGAATACGCGGACGTGAAACTGACCCCGCTGACCCTCGCGGCGAAGGCGGTGTGCATCGGGATTGGCCGCCAGCCTTCGCTGAATTCACGCTGGGACGGGGACAACAACGAGATCGTCACGATGAACTACGTCAACCTTGGCATTGCCGCCGCCACGCCGCGCGGGCTCATCGTGCCCAATATCAAGGACGCCCAGGGGCTTGGCCTGCAGGGGCTGGCCACCGCGCTCGGGGAGCTGTCCGCGACGGCCCGGTCCGGAAAGACGCAGCCCGCCGACCTGGCCGGGGGCACGTTCTCCATCACCAACATCGGCGTCTTCGGAATTGACGCCGGAACGCCGATCCTGAACCCGGGCGAGGCCGGCATCCTGGCCCTCGGGCGGTGCGCAACACCCCTGGGAATACCGGGGCACGATTGCCCTGCGCCAGGTCATGACGCTGAGCCTTTCCTTTGACCACCGCCTGGTCGACGGCGAACAAGGGTCCCGCTTTTTGGCCGATGTGGGCGCCGTGATGGCCGATCCTGCCATGGCCCTGGCGCTGTCCTAAAGTGCGTCCGTACTGCAACGTAGGGTGCTCTGGTAACGCTGTTGGAGCGGACGTATATTTGAAGTGACCCCCACTTTGGGAGCCAACTGAAGGGAAACCTTTTAGGAGGTTGGTATCAATGAAGAAGTGGAATCGCTGGCAGGATTATGTCGCCGTGATCGCCGGTCTTTATGCCGCGCTATCAACGATGTGGACGACCCACACCACGGGTTCCTTGGTCATGATGATTGGGGCCGGCGCGCTGCTGGTTGTGGCGGGCGTGTGGAACCTCATGAGCCCCGGGACACCGGTTGGGGAATGGGTTCAGATGGTCCTCGGGGCCCTGCTGTTCATCTCGCCCTGGGTGGCCGGATACACCGGACACATGGGCGCGGCCTGGACGTCCTGGATCGCAGGCGCCGTGGCGGTGATCGCGGCCGTCCTGGCCGTGCAGCCAAGCATGCACCAGCACACGGTTGGCCATGACAAGGGTGTGCCCGCACACTAAAAAGTCCGGCACCGTGCGCTCGCGGAATCCAGTGCACAGTTGAGATTGCACCGTTAAGATTGCACAGTTGAGGCGGCTCCCCGGTGGGAGCCGCCTCAACTGTTTTCCGGCTTCTTGTCTGCCCCTGGAATGCCCCGTGGGCCCCGGGCCGGGGTCAGGCGCCCGCTACTGCGGCCCACGCCATGGACTCCAGGGCCGGCCGGGCCACGGCGGTACCCAGCCTGCGCCCCTGCAGGTGCATGCTGTGCGGGGTGGAGTTGATCAGGCCAAAGACGGCGTGGGCCTGGAAGCGGCGCAGTGCCGCATCCTTGCCGGGGTTCAGCCGGCCCAAAACCTCAACCCACAGCTCCACGTAGCCGCGCTGCAGGGAACGGACCTTGCCGCGGTCCTCAGTGTTGAGCGAATCCAGGTCACGGTCCTGGACCCGGATGACGTCCGGTGCGGCCAGGGCAAAGTCAACGTGGAAGGCGATCAGCTCCCGCAAGGTGGCGGCGTCGTCGTGCCCGGCGGCCAGAACCGCGCGGCCACCGGTGAGCAGGTCCTCGCTGACACCCACCAGCAGGGCCCCCAGCAATGCCTGCTTGCCGCTGAAATGCCGGTAGACGGCCGGGCCGCTGACTCCTGCGGCCGCGCCCAATTCCTCGATCGAGACCCCGTTGAAGCCGCGTTGGGCAAAGAGGGTCGCGGCGGCATCGAGCAGCACCGTGCGGCGGTTGGCCTTGGCCCGGGTTCGCGTTGTGGCGGTCGGATCGCTCATGGCATCCCTTAGTGCTAGACATCACAGTGTTCACGGTCTAACCTGAAACTCAGTTAGTGACTATTAACTTAGCATGCGAATTCGGTGCAGATAAGGCCCCCGGTGCGGGGCCTTGCGGCCGGGAATGGACGGATCGGCCTATGGAGGTCTTACAAAGCCGCGTGGAGCCATCATCCGAGGCGTTTGTCCGCAATGACGCGGCGCAGCGGGAACTGGTGGCGGAACTGCGCGGACGGTTGCGTACCGCAGCCCTGGGCGGGCCGGAAAAATCTCGTGAACGCCATGTGGCGCGCGGGAAGCTGCTGCCGCGTGAGCGGGTGGACCGCCTGCTCGACGTCGGCAGCCCGTTCCTGGAGATTGCCCCGCTGGCCGCCAACGGCATGTACGACGGGGCGTCCCCGGGGGCCGGGGTCATCGCGGGCATTGGCCTGGTGAACGGCCGGCACGTGGTGGTGATCTCCAACGACGCCACGGTCAAGGGCGGCACCTATTACCCGATGACCGTCAAGAAGCACCTGCGGGCCCAGGAGATCGCGCTGGAGAACCGGCTGCCGTGCATCTACCTGGTGGATTCCGGCGGCGCATTCCTGCCCCTGCAGGATGAGGTGTTCCCGGACAAGGAGCACTTTGGCCGGATCTTCTACAACCAGGCCAGGATGTCCGCGGCGAAGATCCCGCAGATCGCCTCCGTCATGGGCTCCTGCACGGCGGGCGGCGCGTATGTGCCGGCCATGAGCGATGAGACGGTGATCGTGCGCAACCAGGGCACCATCTTCCTGGGGGGGCCGCCGCTGGTGAAGGCGGCCATTGGCGAGATCGTGACGGCCGAGGAACTTGGCGGCGGCGACGTCCACGCCCGCATCTCCGGGGTGGCGGACCACCTGGCCGAAAACGACGAACACGCCCTGCAGATCGTCCGCGACATCGTGGCCACGCTGCCGCCCAACCCGGCGCCGGCGTGGGACGTAAGCAACGGCGTCGAACCCGCTGCCGACCCGGCGGAACTCTATGGTGCCGTGCCCACGGACCTGAACACCCCGTATGACGTGCGGGAGGTGATCGCCCGGCTCGTGGACGGCAGCAGGTTCCATGAGTTCAAGAGGAACTACGGCACCACCCTCGTCACCGGCTTTGCCACCCTGCACGGACACCCCGTGGGCATCGTGGCCAACAACGGCGTGCTGTTCAGCGAATCCGCGCTCAAGGGCGCCCACTTCATCGAACTGTGCGATCAACGCGGCATCCCGCTGATTTTCCTGCAAAACCTCAACGGCTTCATGGTGGGCAAGGACTACGAACACGGCGGCATCGCGAAAAATGGCGCCAAGATGGTCACGGCCGTCGCCACCGCCCGGGTGCCAAAGCTGACGGTGGTCATTGGCGGCTCCTTCGGGGCGGGCAACTACTCCATGTGCGGGCGGGCCTACGGCCCGCGCTTCCTGTGGATGTGGCCGGCCGCCCGCATCTCCGTCATGGGCGGCAACCAGGCGTCCTCCGTGCTGGCCACGGTCAAGCGCGAACAGCTCGAGGGCCGCGGGGAGGAATGGTCCGGCGCCGACGAGGACGCGTTCAAGGCGCCCATCAAGGCCCAGTATGAGGGCCAGGGCAGCCCCTACTACTCCACCGCCCGGCTGTGGGACGACGGCGTGATCGACCCCGCCGACACCCGGACCGTGCTGGGCCTGGCCCTGGACATCTGCGCCCGGACGCCCCTCCCGGACACCTCCTTCGGCCTCTTCAGAATGTGAGCCACCCATGACTACGCTTTTTGACACCGTGCTGGTGGCCAACCGGGGCGAAATCGCCTGCCGCGTGATCCGCACCCTCCGCGCACTGGGCATCCGCTCGGTGGCCGTGCATTCCGAGGCCGACGCCGGGGCCCGCCACGTGCGTGAGGCCGACACCGCCGTGTGCATCGGACCCGCCGCCGCGGCCGAAAGCTATCTCTCCATCCCGGCCATCCTTGCCGCGTGCCGGGAAACCGGGGCACAGGCCGTGCATCCCGGGTACGGCTTCCTGTCCGAAAACCTGGCGTTCGCCCGGGCGCTCGCGGACGCAGGCATCACGTTCATCGGCCCCAACGTCGAGGCCCTGAACGTCATGGGGGACAAGATCCGCTCCAAGAACCATGTGGCCGCCGCCGGCGTCCCCGTGGTTCCCGGCATCTCCGAACCCGGGCTCAGCGACGCCGCCCTGATCGCTGCCGCCGGGAACATCGGCTACCCCGTCCTGATCAAGCCCTCAGCCGGCGGCGGCGGCAAGGGCATGCACGTGGTGTGGGGCGCCGACGAGCTCCCGGCCACGCTGGCCACGGCACGCCGCGTGGCCGCCGGCGCATTTGGCGACGACACCCTGTTCCTGGAACGGCTGGTCTCCACGCCCCGCCACATTGAGGTGCAGATCCTGGGCGACAACTTTGGCCACGTGATCCATTTGGGTGAACGCGAATGCTCCCTCCAGCGCCGCCACCAAAAAGTCATCGAGGAGGCCCCGTCGCCGCTGCTGGACTCCCTGGCCGACGACGGCGCCACCCGGGCCCGCATTGGAGCGGCCGCGTGCGCGGCCGCCTCGAGCGTCAACTACACCGGGGCCGGCACCGTGGAGTTCATCGTCTCCAATGACAACCCGGAGGAGTTCTTCTTCATGGAGATGAACACCCGCCTCCAGGTGGAGCACCCCGTCACCGAGCTGGTGGTTCGGGCCGGCGGGGAGGTGCTGGACCTCGTGGAATGGCAGCTCCGCATTGCCGCGGGGGAGCCGCTGACGGTGGAGCAGGACGACGTGGAACTGACCGGCCACGCCGTCGAGGCCCGCGTGTATGCGGAAAACCCAGCCCAGGGGTTCCTGCCGTCGGCGGGCACCGTCGCGGTGCTCGATGAATCCGTGGCCAACCGCCCCGGCGTCCGGGTGGACAGCTCGCTGCTGCCGGGCCTGGAAATCTCCGCCAACTACGACCCCATGCTGGCCAAGGTCATCGCCTGGGGCCCGGACCGGGCGCAGGCCCTGGACCGGCTCGACGCGGCACTGCGCGACTACGTGGTGCTGGGCGTGCCCACCAACGTCGAATACCTGCGCCTGCTCTTGGCGGATGCCGATGTGCGGGCCGGGCGCCTCGACACCAACCTGATCGAACGCAAACTTCCCGAGCTGTCCTTCCGCCAACTCGGCGCGGCCGAATATGCGGCCGCGGCGCTGTGGTCTCGGTCGGTGGTCGAGCTTGTCGAGACCCCGTGGGCCCGCACCGACGGCCGCGGGCGGCCTTACGGTCTCCTTGACGCGACCTACGGAAACACCAGCCCGGAGCCGGTGGTCGAGCTTGTCGAGACCCCGTGGGCCCGCACCGACGGGTGGCGGCTCGGGGATTCCGCGCCCTGGCGGGTGGTCTGCGCCGGGACTGACCGCACCGGGGTGGTGACGGTCGGCGGGACTGAAGGCGCCGGCGTCGTGCGCGTCAACGGAGCCGAACACCAGGCATGGCTCACCGGGGCGGGCAACCGGGTGGAGCTGGTGTGGGACGGGGAACCCCGGCAGTACGCGGTGGCCCGGGTGGATGGCGCCGTGGTGCTGGGCAGCGGCGGTTGGAGTGGCCGCGTGCCACTGCTGTCCCGTGACGACGTCACGGCGCGCTTGCTGGCCGGCCTCGACCAGGAGGAGCACGCCGCGGACCCCCAGTTGCGCAGCCCCATGCCGGGAACCGTCACCGCCGTCAACGCGGCCACCGGCGACCACGTGGAGGCGGGCACCGTGCTGATGGCCGTGGAAGCCATGAAGATGGAGCACCAACTCACCGCCGCCCTGGCCGGCACCGTCCATATCAACGTCACAGTCGGCAGCGTGGTCAAGGCGGACCAGATCGTCGCGACCATCGAAGCAGCAACTCCTGAAGGGGAATAACGTGCCAAATTTTGAACTCAGCGACGAGTACCAGGACCTCAGCGACACCGTCCGCGACTTTGCCGACCACGTGGTGGCGCCGGCGTCGGCCAAGCACGACGAAGACCACAGCTTTCCCTACGAAATAGTGGCCCAGATGGGGGAGATGGGCCTGTTTGGGCTGCCCTTCCCCGAGGAATACGGCGGCATGGGCGGGGACTACTTCGCCCTGGCCCTCGCACTGGAACAGCTGGGCCGGGTGGACCAATCCGTCGCGATCACGCTCGAGGCGGGCGTGTCACTGGGGGCCATGCCCGTCTACCGCTTCGGCACGGAGGCGCAGAAGCAGCAATGGCTGCCCTCCCTCGCCGCGGGTGAGGCGCTCGCAGGCTTTGGCCTGACCGAGCCCGACGCCGGATCCGACGCCGGCGGCACCACCACCAAGGCCCGGCTTGAAGGCGGGGAATGGATCCTGGACGGGCACAAGCAGTTCATCACCAACTCCGGCACGTCCATCACCAAGTTCGTGACCGTCACGGCCGTCACCGGAACCTCGGAACGGGCCAACGGCTCCATCAAAAAGGAAATCTCCACGATCCTGGTGCCCAACGGCACGCCCGGATTCACGGTGGAAAAACCGTACAACAAGGTCGGCTGGAACGCCTCCGACACCCACCCGCTGACCCTGATCGACGTGCACGTGCCTGAGGAAAACCTGATCGGCGTCCGCGGGCGCGGGTACGCGAACTTCCTCTCCATCCTGGACGAGGGTCGCATCGCAATTGCAGCGCTCGCCACGGGCACGGCGCAGGGTTGCGTCGACGAATCCGTCCGCTACGCCAAGGAGCGCCACGCCTTTGGCCACGCGATTGGCCATTACCAGGGCATCTCCTTCAAGATCGCCCGCATGCAAACGCGCGCCCACACGGCCCGGCTGGCCTACTACGACGCCGCCGCCCGGATGCTGGCCGGCAAACCATTCAAGACCGAGGCCGCCATCGCTAAGATGGTCGCAAGCGAGGCCGCCATGGACAACGCCCGGGACGCCACCCAGATCTTCGGCGGCTACGGGTTCATCAACGAATTCCCGGTGGCCCGGCACTACCGGGATTCGAAGATCCTGGAGATCGGGGAGGGCACCACGGAAGTCCAGCTCATGCTCATCGCCCGCGAACTCGGCTTGTGAGGAACCGGTGGCGGACCGGCATTCCCTCGGCCGCTATCCGACCGACGGCCGCGGGCGGCCTTACAGTCTCCTTTACGCGGCCTACGGAAATACCAGTACGCCACCGGTGGTCGAGCCTGTCGAGACCTAGGCCGGAAGCCCGCCGTCGGACTTTGAGCCGCCGCAACTACGCAGGAAAGGATCAAGGATGATCAACAAGGTAGTGGGCTCGGCCGCGGAGGCAGTCCACGACATTCACCGGGGCGCGTCCCTGGCCGTGGGCGGGTTCGGGCTGTGCGGGATCCCCGTCGCCCTGATCCAGGCCCTGCACGACGCCGGCACCGCGGAGTTGGAAACCATCTCCAATAACTGCGGCGTGGACGACTGGGGGCTGGGCATCCTCCTGCGGGACGGCCGCATCCGGCGCACCGTCTCCTCCTACGTGGGCGAGAACAAGGAGTTTGCCCGCCAATTCCTGGCCGGCGAGCTCGAGGTCGAGCTGACCCCGCAGGGCACCCTGGCCGAGAAGCTGCGTGCCGGAGGCGCCGGCATCCCGGCCTTCTACACCGCGGCCGGCGTGGGTACCCAGGTCAGCGAGGGCGGCCTGCCCCGCAAGTACGACGGCGACGGCGGCGTCGCGATTGCCTCCCCGCCCAAAGAGGTGCGCACGTTCAACGGTGCCGACTACGTGCTCGAGGAGTCCCTGACCCCCGACTTCGCCCTGGTCCATGCCTGGAAGGGAGACCGCCACGGCAACCTGGTCTTCCATGCCACCGCCATGAACTTCAACCCGCTGTGCGCCATGGCCGGAAAGATCACGATTGCCGAGATCGAGGAGCTCGTCGAACCGGGCGAGCTGGACCCCGAACACGTCCACGTCCCCGGGATCTTCGTCCAGCGCGTGGTCCATGTCCCGGCCGGTTCCCCCGGCAGCGAGAAGCGCATCGAAAAGCGGACCGTCACGGTGGTCGAGCCTGTCGAGACCCCTGTCCCGGCCCAGACGAAGGAGGCCTGACCATGGCACTGACACGCAACGAACTCGCTGCCCGGGTGGCACAGGAGCTGCACAACGGCCAGTACGTGAACCTGGGAATCGGCATGCCCACGCTGATCCCGAACTTCATCCCTGCCGGGGTGGAGGTGGTGCTCCATTCGGAGAATGGGATCCTGGGCACGGGCCCCTACCCGCTGGAGGCCGACGTCGATCCCGACCTGATCAACGCCGGAAAGGAAACGGTGACCGTCAACAAGGGGGCGGCGTTCTTTGATTCGGCATTGTCCTTTGGCATGGTGCGCGGCGGCCACGTGGATGTGGCCGTGCTCGGCGCCATGCAGGTGGCCGAGAACGGCGACCTCGCGAATTGGATGATCCCCGGCAAAATGGTCAAGGGCATGGGCGGGGCCATGGACCTGGTGTTCGGTGCCAAGAAGCTCATCGTCATGATGGAACACACGGACAGGGACGGCAACCCCAAGATTCTCAAGGACTGCACCCTGCCCCTGACCGGCAAGGGATGTGTTGACTTGATCGTCACCGATCTGGCCGTCATCGAGGTCAGCCCCGACGGGCTGGTCCTGAAGGAGCTGGCGCCCGGCGTCAGCGTCGAAGAAATCGTGGCCGCCACGGGCGCCCCCCTGAACCTGGAGATGCACGATGTGGACAACGTATGAGTGAGAAGGAACAGGGGTCCCGCCCCCCGGTGGTCGAGCCTGCCGAGACCGAGTCTGTCGAGACCCCGCCTTTCGAAACCAGGGTGGTCACGCAGAGAGGCTTGTATTTCGGGGAACTGGAGGCCGGCGTCGTCTATCAACACCGGCCCGGGCGCACCCTGACGGAGGCGGACAACGTCCTGTTCACCACCTTGACCATGAACACCCAGGCACTGCACCTCGATGCCGCGTGGAGTGCCGAACAACCGTTTGGGCAACGGCTCGTGAATTCGATGCTCACGCTCTCCACCATGGTGGGGCAGTCGGTCACGCAGCTGACGCAGGGGACCATCGTGGCCCAGCTTGGGATGACGGACATTTCCTTCCCGCACCCCATGTACCACGGGGACACGCTGTATACGGAAACCGTGGTGACCGGCAAGCGGCTCTCCTCGTCGCGGCCGGGGCAGGGTATTGTGACCATGGTTCACACGGGCCGGAACCAGGACGGCGTCATTGTCGGAACCGCGAGCCGGACCGTGCTGATGTGGCTTGACCCCGCCAACGACTAACCCAACTGCCACGGGCGCGCCATCTGCGGGCGCCCGGTTTCCCAAGGAGCTTTCCATGACCGGAGCCGAAACCGGCCGCCCCGTTGACCGCCGTTTCGCCATGGGCCCGGCCCTGCTCTTCGCCCCGGCCGACAGGCCCGAACGCTACGGCAAGGCGGCCGAACGGTCCGACGCCGTCATCCTCGACCTCGAGGATGCCGTGGCCCCGGACGCAAAGGCCGCGGCCCGCGAGCACCTGGCCAACAACCCGCTGGACCCGGCAAGCACCATCGTGCGGATCAACGCCCTGTCCACCGAGGACAGCCGCCTCGACCTCGCGGCATTGGCCCGCACCAGCTACCGGACCATCATGGTGGCCAAGGCCGAAGATCCCGCCGCCGTTGCCGCGCTCGCAGACTTCAATGTCGTGGCCCTGTGCGAATCGGCTGCGGGCATTTTGGCGGCGCCTTCGCTGGCCCGGCTCGACAACGTCGTGGCGCTGATGTGGGGTGCCGAGGACCTGGTCGCGTCCCTTGGCGGAACGTCCAGCCGGCACGACGACGGCAGCTACCGGGCCGTGGCCATGCATGCTCGCTCCTCCGTGCTGCTCGCCGCCGGGGCCTGTGGCAAGACCGCCATCGATTCCATCTATGCCGACATCCCGGATCTCGAAGGCCTTGCAGCGGAGACGGCGGACGCCGTGGCGAGCGGCTTTGCCGTCAAGGCGTGCATCCATCCGAACCAGGTGGCCGTGGTCCGGCGCGCCTACCGGCCCAGCGAGACCGAGATCGCCGACGCCACGGAGCTCCTGGCGGCGGCCGACGACGCCGGCACCGGGGTGTTCGCGTTCAAGGGCCAGATGGTGGATGGCCCCATCCTGCAACACGCAAGGGAAACCCTCCGCCGCGCCGCCCCCTGACCGACGCCGTATCACTTTTGGCACGTTAAAGCGGAACGCCCTCTCACTGAGTGAGAGGGCGTTCCGTCATTGGTGACACGGGTGACACGGGTGATACCGCGTTCCGTTGAACTGCACCAAAAGTGATACCGCGTCCGGGAAAAGCTCACCAAAAGTGATACAGCGTTGAGGGGTGGCGCTTAGACGGCGGCGAGGGCTTCTTCGCGCACGCTCTTCAGGGCGCGGGTCCAGGAGACCAGCTGGTCGAGCATGGGGGTCACGGAGGCGGCCTGCAGTTCGGTCGGCTTGAAGGTGGAGAAGTTCTCGAAGTCGGTGAACAGGGAGAACATGCCCGTCTTCTGCACGTGGGCAACCTGCAGCTCGGAGAGGATGCCGCGCAGGTGCTCGACGGCGCGGGCGCCGAATGCGGAACCGTAGCCCACCATGCCGGCGGCCTTGTTGTTGAACTCCACGTTCAAGTAGGAGATCGCGTTGGCCAGGGCCGGCTGGACGGAGTGGTTGTACTCGCCGGTGATGAAGACGTAGCCGTCGAACTCGGCCATCTTTGCGGCCCAGACCTTCGTGTGGTCGTTCTGGTAGTTCTGGTAACCGGCCGGGTAGGCTTCGTCCAGAACCGGCAGGTTGAAGTCGGCAATGTCAACGAGTTCGTAGTCCGCGTCGCCGCGGAGCTGGGCCTGGGCCAGAACCCACTCGGCCACGCCGTGGTTGTTGCGGCCGGGGCGGGTGGAACCGGTGACGATGGCGATCTTGGTCATTGCTGTGTCTCCTTGGGGTACACGACCCGCCATCGAAGTTGATGACGTGTCAACTAAACTTGTTGTTTCCATCTTGACGCGAGATGATTGACATGTCAACTACTGAATGAAGAAGTGTGAAGAACGCCATGAACGATCCCCGCTGGCTCGACGCCGACGAGCAGACCATCTGGCTTGAGTTGCGAGACTTTGTCAGCGGGTTGCCGCGCGCCGTCGACCGCCAGCTCAACCAGGACGCCGGCATGTCCGGGGGGGAGTACGGCGTCCTGGCGGCCGTGTCCGAGGCCCCGCCCGAGGGTGTCCGGTCCGGCGACCTGGCCCGCATGCTCGACTGGGAAAAATCGCGGGTATCCCACCTGCTGCGGCGCATGGAGGCCAAAGGTCTGCTGGAACGTTGCGCCGCAAGCTGCGACGGCCGCGGCCAGGAAATCTCGCTGACCCCCGCGGGGTGGGACGTCGTCCGTGCCACCGCCCCCGGCCACGTCACCATGGTCCGGGAAACCGTCTTCGACCCGCTCACCCCGGAAGAGCAACTGCAAATGCGCGACACCCTGCGCAAAATCCGGGCCGCCGCGATCGACCGCGGCCTCTGGTAGACCCTGCCGGCTCCGCAGTCTCGTTCGCCGGCGCGGGCCCACGACGGCGCGGGCCACAAGTGCTAGGATCTCGACAGGCTCGATCACCGGGGAGCAGGTGGGGAATACTTGAGGGCATGCAGCATCGAAAAGTGATCATTCTCGGTTCCACCGGTTCCGTGGGCACCCAGGCCATTGACGTCGTCGAACGGGCCACGCTGGCGGACGGTTCCCCGCGCTTTACCGTGACGGCGCTGAGCGCCGGCGGCGGGAACCTGGAACTGCTCGCCGAGCAGGCCGTTGGCACCCGTGCACTGGCCGTCGGCATTGCCGCGGGCGACGCCGGATCCCTCCGTGCGCTCATCGCCTCCCGCGCCGCCGCGGCCGGGATGGGGAACTATGAGCCGGAGATCGTGTCCGGCCCCGATGCCTCGACAAAGATTGCCGCCTGGGGCGCCGGCACGGACGATGCGGCCGACGTCGTCCTGAATGCGATCACCGGTTCCATCGGGCTCGCGCCCACGCTGGCGGCGTTGGGCACCGAGGCCATCTTGGCGCTGGCCAACAAGGAATCGCTGATCGTGGGCGGAGCGCTCGTAAAGGAGGCAGCCTCCCCGGGACAGCTGGTGCCCGTGGATTCTGAACACTCCGCCCTGGCCCAGGCCCTGCGCTCCGGCGCGGCAGACGAGGTCAACAAGCTGATCGTCACAGCCTCCGGCGGGCCCTTCCGCGGCCGCAGCCGCGCCGAACTCGCCGACGTCACGCCCGCCCAGGCGCTCAAGCACCCCACCTGGGACATGGGCCCCATGGTCACCACCAACTCCGCCACCCTCGTCAACAAGGGCCTGGAGGTCATCGAGGCCCACCTGCTCTTCGACGTGCCGCTGGAGCGCATCGAGGCCGTGGTTCACCCGCAATCGGTGGTTCACTCCATGGTGGAATTCACCGACGGCTCCACGCTGGCCCAGTGCTCGCCGCCGGACATGCGCCTGCCGATTGCCCTTGGCCTGGGCTGGCCCGAGCGCGTCCCCGGCGCCGCTGTACCGTGCGACTGGACCAAGGCCGCCACCTGGACGTTTGAGCCGCTGGACAACGTGGCCTTCCCGGCCGTCGAACTGGCCAAGGAGGCCGCCCGGCGCGGCAGCACCTGCCCGGCCGTCTACAACGCCGCCAATGAGGAGGCCGTCCACGCCTTCCATGCCGGCCGGATCGCCTTCCTGGACATTGTGGACACCATTGCGGAAGTTCTCAGCGAACACACACCCGTTTCGGAGCTGACGCTAGAGTCGGTGTTGGATGCTGAAAAATGGGCACGGGCACGGACCAACCAACTGTTGGCCACCAAGGGCTGAACAGCGGGAGTAAATTTGAAGTGCCGGGAAACAAATAGCTAGAAAGTTCACTGTGACTGTATTGCTTTTCATTGGCGGCGTCCTTTTCGTCGCAATTGGCGTGGCGTTGTCCATCGCCCTGCACGAGGTGGGCCACCTGCTGCCCGCCAAGCTGTTCAACGTCCGCGTGACCCGGTACATGATCGGCTTTGGCCCAACCGTGTGGTCCCGGAAAAAGGGCGAAACCGAGTACGGCATCAAGGCGATCCCGGCCGGCGGCTACGTGGCCATGGTCGGCATGTACCCGCCCAACCCCGCCGACGGCAGCGTCCGGCCCTCCAGCACCGGCATGTTCCAGACCCTCGCCACCGAGGCCCGCAGCGCGGCCCATGAGGAAGTGGGGCCCGACGACGCCAACCGGGTGTTCTACAAGCTCCCGGTCTGGAAAAAGATCATCATCATGCTGGGCGGGCCCACCATGAACCTGCTGATCGGCACCGTGCTCATGGCCGTGCTCCTCATGGGATTCGGCACCCCGCAGGCCACCACCACGGTGTCCGAGGTCAACGCCTGCCAGGTCGCGTACGGGGCGCCGGCGCCCAAGGACCTGAATAACTGCACCAAGACGCCGGCCGCCGCGGCCGGGCTGCAGCCGGGCGACACCATCAAGTCCTTCGACGGCAAAGCGGTCCCGGACTGGACCACGCTCACCGAATGGATTCGCGAATCGGCCGGCAAGACGGTAACTCTCACGTATCAGCGTGGCGCAAACACCGTCACGACTTCCATCACCCCGGTCCTGACGGCCCGCCCTGTGGTCGATGCCAACGGCAACCCCAAGGTCGACGCCGCCGGCACCGTGCTGACCTCCAAGGTGGGCTTCATCGGCATGGGCCCCACCTCCGCCATGACCCCGTCCTCCCCGGGCGCCGTGCTGCCGGCGGTGGGCAACAACATCGTCCAGATCGGCGGCGTCGTCTTCCAGCTCCCGCAAAAGCTAGTCGGCGTGGCGCAGGCCGCCTTCAGCTCAGCGCCGCGCGATCCCAACGGGCCCATCTCCGTGGTGGGTGTGGGGCGCGTTGCCGGTGAGGTGGCCTCCATGGAGCAGGTTCCGCTCAGCTCGCGCGTGGCCACCCTGATCGGCCTGTTGGCTGGGGTGAACCTGGCGTTGTTCGTATTCAACCTGATCCCGCTGCTGCCGCTCGACGGCGGCCACGTCCTGGGCGCGCTGTATGAGGGCGTACGCCGGTTCTTCGCGAAGGTGTTCAAGCGCAAGGATCCGGGCCCGTTCGACATCGCCAAGATGCTCCCGGTGACCTACGTGGCGGCCACGCTGCTGCTGGTCATGGGGGCCCTGCTGATTTACGCGGACATCGTCAAGCCCGTCAACATCTTCGGCTAGCCTCGCCCGCAAGGCGCGACGGCGACTGCTCGACGTCGGCGTCCCGAAACAGACCCTTCGTCGCGAGACAGACCCTGGCCCGCGAAACAGGCGTTGGGCAGCCGCTGTTTCGCGGGCGAGGGTCTGTCTTGCGGGCGAGGGTCTTTGTGGCGTCGCGGCGTTCGGTCCTCCACAACGCCGTCGCCGGCCCAGGGTTTCCACAGCTCAGGTTGGGCCCGTTGAACCCGGTCCTGCGCAGTGGCGAGAATCGACCATGGACCTTCAAAAGATTGGCGTGCGGGTTGCACAATTGTGGCCCTCCGGCGTCGTAATTGCGACAACTGCCCAACTTGACGACGCCGGATGCGGCGATCGGCTCCTGAAAGCGGCGGTGGATATGCGCGTCCTTGTCCGCATCCGCCGCGGTGCCTACGTCCGGACCGAGGTGTGGGACGCGCTCAAACCGTGGGAACAGTCGTCGTTCCTGCTGATGGCTCATATCCTTACCGCTTCCGGCAATCCCGTGTACTCCCATTTCAGCGCTGCCAGGCTGCATGGTTTGGACGTGTGGAACTGCGGCGATGAGGTCCATGTGACCTCCGCGGCAACCCCGTCGGGGATGGGGGTGGCCGCCGACGTCGTTCACCACCACCTCCCGCTCCCGCAAGGCAGCTGCGGCCGGATCACATCGGCGGCCGGGCCCCGGGTTCGGGTCACGTCCCTCGAGCGCACCGTGGTGGACTGCGCCAGGTATGGCGGGTTCGCCCAGGCTGTAGCTATTGGCGACCACGCATTGCGTCGCGGCGCCAACCTGGAGGTGATGACGGACATGGTCTCCCGGCTGACCGGCCAGCGAGGAGTAAAGCGGGCCCGTCGCGTCCTGGCGGCGCTGAACGACGCATCCGAGTCGGTGGGTGAATCCCGCACCAGACTGGTCCTGGTGGTCATGGACATCCCCGAGCCGGTGCTGCAGCTGCGGATCGTGGCCAACGGCACCGAGTACCGTGCGGACTTTGCCTGGCCGGAATTGAAGTTGATCCTGGAATTTGATGGCCAGGGCAAGTACTTCGATTTCCGCCCCACGGCCGAAGCCCTCCTGGCCGAACGGCGCCGCGAGACCCTGCTCATGGAACAGGGCTGGCGGTTCATCCGGGTTGTGTGGGACGACCTTGCGAGGCCCGAAGCGCTCCGTCAGCGCATCTACCGGGCAATATCTGACGCACGGCGTGCCGCAGCGTGAGTCGGGACCCGGCGTCGACCGTCCGGAAACGCTGCCACACCGTTCCACCGAAACAGACCCGGAGGCGCGAAACAGGTGTTTGGCAACCGCTGTTTCGCGGCCCGGGGTCTGTTTCGCGGGCGAGGGGCGTTGTCGCGGCCGGATTGAACGAATCCCGACGAAGAAAAATCATCTAAAAAGGATTGATTTCTACATATCAAACGTTTATGGTTTAGCCATGTTTGTTTTGACGATGGACCAACGGGGGAGCCGCACCAGCTCGGACAGGGTGCCGGCGTTCCTGGCCGATCTTGCCGAGATCCCCACCGTACTTCCCTTCGAGCGCTCCGTGGGAGACGAAGTCCAAGGCCTTCTCGATTCCGCCGAGGCGGTGGTCGAGGTGTCCATGCGCGCACTTCGGGCAGGGCATTGGTACGTGGGAATTGGCGTGGGCGAGGTGGGGCTTCCGTTGCCGCACAGCAGCCGTGAGGCATCCGGCGGCGCTTTCGTTGCCGCACGCGAGGCCGTGGAGCGGGCCAAAAAGACGGGGGAGCGGGTTCCCCTGTCGGTGAAATCGCCGAAGGACGACGCCGAGGCTGCCGCCGCCGAGGCCGTTTTGGTGCTGGTGGGGGACCTGGTCCGAAGGAGATCGGCCTCCGAATGGCGTGTCTTGGATGCGTTGAACTCGACCGGGCGGCGCCAAATAGACGTGGCCCGGGCCCTGGGCATCAGTCCGCAGGCCGTCAGCAAGGCCATCCTGCGCTCCGGCTGGCAGGAAGAACGCAACGGACGGGCGGCGGCGGCGCTGCTGCTGCAGATGGCGGGTGACCGATGAGCGTCCTGTGGATCATCCTCACGGTCCTTGTGGCGACCGTGGGCGGCTGGCCCGTGACGGCAGGCATCCTGCGGTTCGCGGCGTCGCGCACAGTACAGGCGGCCGAACGGTTGGACCGCGCCGACTCCGCAACCGACCCCGCCGCCGATTCCACGTCAGACCTGGTGGATACGGCGGACCCGGCCACCGTCGGACCTGTAGCGGCAACCAGCACGACGCCGGCCAACCACGCTGCCACCGGAGTTCTTCGCGGCGGACTCGTGATCGGGCTGCTGGAGCGTGCCGCCGTCGTGGTTGCCGTGCTCACCAACGAACCCGTGGCCATCGCCTACGTGGTGGCCATCAAGGGACTGGGCCGGTATCCGGAACTGAAGGACACGCCCGCCGCGAGCGAGCGATTCATCATAGGCACGCTGGCCTCCCTGCTGTGGGCAGCCGTCATCGCCGCACTGGCGAAAGTGCTCCTGCTATAGGGTGAAGCCATGAGTATTTTCGCCGTTGAATATGTCTATGGTCCCGAAGCAGAGGACGCCCGCACCGAGCACCGCCCCATGCACCGTGAATGGCTGGCGGCGCAAGCCGAGGCCGAGGTGGTGCTCGCCTCCGGACCCTACGGTGACGGCGCCGGGGCCCTTTTGATCTTCCAGGCGGCCGATGAAGCCACTCTGCACGGGATCCTCAAGCAGGATCCGATGAGCGTTGGCGGGGGCGTTACGGGCCTGAAAATTTCCGAGTGGAAGCCCGTGATCGGCCAGTTCAGCAAATACCTGCCGTAGCGCAGGCCACACAGCACACGGCGTCGAACACGCCTACAATTTAGATAAAGATGATGCGTTCCCACGTGTCGCGGCGCCACACAACGGCGCCGCCGACGCATCATCGCCACAGATCTTCAAGGAGCACATTTTGACCTCGGTCAGTCTCGGGATGCCGCCATTGCCACCGCCAGTCCTCGCGCCCCGGCGCAAAACCCGGCAGATCAAGGTCGGTTCGGTGGGGGTCGGCTCGGATTCGCCCGTCAGCGTGCAGTCCATGACCACCACGCCCACCACGGACATCAACGCCACGCTCCAGCAGATCGCCGAGCTCACCGCCTCCGGCTGTGACATTGTCAGGGTGGCCTGCCCGTCGCAGGACGACGCCGACGCCCTGCCGATCATTGCCAAGAAGTCGCAGATCCCGGTGATCGCCGACATCCACTTCCAGCCCAAGTATGTGTTTGCGGCCATCGAGGCCGGCTGTGCCGCCGTCCGCGTGAACCCGGGCAACATCCGCAAGTTCGATGACCAGGTCAAGGAAATCGCACAGGCGGCCAAGGACCACGGCACCTCGATCCGGATCGGCGTCAACGCCGGCTCGCTGGAACCGTCCATCATGAAGAAGTACGGCAAGGCCACCCCGGAAGCCCTCGTGGAGTCCGCGGTCTGGGAGGCGTCCCTGTTCGAGGAGCACGGCTTCCACGACTTCAAGATCTCCGTCAAGCACAACGACCCCGTGGTCATGGTGGCGGCCTACGAGATGCTCGCCGAAAAGGGTGACTGGCCCCTGCACCTGGGCGTCACCGAGGCCGGTCCGGCGTTCCAGGGCACCATCAAGTCCGCCGTCGCCTTCGGCGCCCTGCTCTCCAAGGGCATTGGCGACACCATCCGCGTCTCCCTGTCGGCACCGCCGGTGGAGGAAATCAAGGTGGGCAACCAGATCCTGCAGTCCCTGAACCTGCGCCCGCGCAAGCTGGAGATTGTCTCCTGCCCGTCCTGCGGCCGCGCCCAGGTGGACGTGTACACGCTGGCCGAAGAGGTCACCGCAGGCCTGGAAGGCATGGAAGTGCCGTTGCGCGTTGCCGTCATGGGTTGCGTCGTCAACGGCCCCGGTGAAGCCCGTGAGGCCGATCTTGGTGTCGCGTCCGGTAACGGCAAGGGCCAGATCTTTGTTAAGGGAAAGGTCATCAAAACTGTCCCCGAAGACCAAATTGTTGAGACCCTTATTGAAGAAGCCATGAAGATCGCCGAAGAGATGGAGTCAGATGGCGACGATTCGCTCAAGGGTGGCCCCGTGGTTAGCGTCTCTTAAAGGCGCCGAGCGGGGGCCGGTGCGCGTTCTTGTCCAGGAGGACACGAGCGCGCTCCGGACCCTGATAGCCCGCGACCCCGTGGCCAACGTCTTTGTTGATTCGTTGCTGTCACAGGGAGGCAGTGCCGTGCCCGGCCACCCCGGTGCGGTCATCCTGGGGTTCTTTGAGAACGACGGCGCCGAACTCACCGCCGCCTGCTGGGTTGGCTCCAACGTGGTGCCCATCGAGGCCACAGTCGCCCAGGCCGCCTTCTTCGGCCAGTGGATTGCCGCGAACTGGCAGCCGCACGCCTCCATCTTCGGCCCCGCCGACGCCGTCCTTGGCATCATGGACGAGCTTTCCGCCGCCGGCATCGCGGCCCAGGAAGTGCGCGCCAATCAACCGTTATTGGTCATGGACACCGCATCCTCCCTGTCCCCGAACCCGTCCCTGGCGCCGAGCAACAGCCGTCAGTTTTCCGAGGTGCTCATTGCCGCGGCGGCCATGTTCGAGGAGGAAGTGGGCTATTCACCGTTTTTGGGCGGCGAGGAAAATTACCGCCGCCGGGTGGCCTGGCTCATCAACAACGGCTACTCCTTCAGTCACTGCGAACCCGACGGCGAGGTCATCTTCAAGGCCGACCTTGGCGCCGTCACCGCCCACGCCACCCAGATCCAGGGCGTCTGGATGAACCCCCGCTACCGCGGACGCGGACTCAGCGCCGGCTACATGGCCGCCGTGGTCAACCAGTCCCAGGCCGTGGCGCCGGTGACGAGCCTGTACGTCAATGACTTCAACACCCGGGCGCGCGCCGTCTACGCCAAGGTCGGTTTTGAACAAGTCGGCACCTTCGCCACAGTGCTTTTCTGATCCCCGGCGGCTCCCACTGCTCGTAAGCTCGCAGAGGGACCCTCGCCGCCGTGGGCCCGCGGGGGCTCCCGTCCGCAGCGTCGTGCGCTACGCTTATGCAACTTGTTGCGCAAAGGAGTGCACTATGACGACCGACCGGTACCCCCACCTGTTCACCCCGCTGGACCTCGGCTTCACCACGCTTCCCAACCGGGTCCTGATGGGCTCAATGCACGTTGGCCTGGAGGAACGCCCGGGCGGCTTCGAGCGGATGGCGGCCTTCTACGCCGAGCGGGCCCGCGGCGGGGTGGGCCTGATGGTCACCGGCGGCATTTCTCCCAACGACGCCGGCCGGCCCATGCCCGGCGGTGCCAAGCTCACCACGGCCGCGGAAGCCGATCAACACAAGGTCATCACCGCGGCGGTGCATGCCGAAGGGGCCAAGATTGCCCTGCAACTGCTCCACTTTGGCCGATACGCCTCGCACCCGGATCTCGTGGCTCCCAGCGCCGTCCAGGCCCCCATCAGCCCGTTCACACCGCACCCGCTCACGGCCGACGAGGTGGAGTCGACCATCGAGGACTTCGCCGTGGCGGCCCGGCTGGCCCAAAGCGCCGGCTACGACGGCGTCGAAATCATGGGCTCCGAAGGCTACCTGCTGAACGAATTTGTGGCCCTGCGCACCAACCGCCGCACCGACAAATGGGGCGGCAGCTACGAAAACCGGATGCGCCTGCCCGTGGAGGTGGTGCGCCGGACGCGTGAACGCGTTGGCGAAAACTTCATCATCATCTACCGGCTCTCCATGCTGGACCTCGTCGAGGGCGGTTCCACCCTGGCGGAGGTCACCCAACTGGCGCAGGCGGTGGAAAAGGCCGGCGCCACCATCATCAACACCGGAATCGGCTGGCACGAGGCCCGCATCCCCACCATCGCCACCTCGGTGCCGCGCGCCGGCTATGCCTGGGTCACCCAAAAGCTCATGGGTTCGGTGGGCATCCCGCTGATCGCCACGAACCGCATCAACACCCCAGAAGTCGCCGAAAGCGTGCTGGCGGCCGGCAGCGCCGACATGGTCTCAATGGCACGGCCCTTCCTGGCGGACCCGTTCTTCCTGCGCAAGGCCATCGAGGACCGCGGCGACGAGATCAACAGCTGCATCGGCTGCAACCAGGCCTGCCTCGACCACACCTTCGCCGGCAAGACCTCCTCCTGCCTGGTCAACCCGCGGGCCTGCCACGAGACCGAGATCGTCATCGAGGCAACGGCCGCGCCCAAGCGGCTGGCCGTGGTGGGTGCCGGGCCCGCCGGGCTCGCATTCGCCGTCACCGCCGCCGAACGCGGCCACGAGGTGACCCTTTTTGAGGCCGCCGGAGAGATTGGCGGCCAGTTCAACCTGGCCAAGCAAATCCCCGGGAAAGAGGAATTCCACGAGACCATCCGCTACTTTGCCCGCCAGATCCAGCTGCGCGGCATCGAGCTGCGGCTGAACACCCCGGCCACGGTCGAGGGCCTGCTGGTGGGCGGATTCGACGAGATAGTGCTGTCCACGGGCGTCACCGCGCGCATCCCGGAGCTCGACGGCGTCGACCACCCCAGCGTCCGCACCTACCTGGACGTGCTGCGCGACAAAAAGCCCGTGGGCGCCACCGTTGCCATCCTGGGCGCCGGCGGCATCGGCTTCGACGTGGCCGAATACATCACCGCGCAGAAGCCCAGCGCCACACTGGTGCCGGAAAAGTTCTACGCCGAGTGGGGCATCGACCCCGCCTACACCGGCGCCGGGGGCATCACCACCGCCGTCCCGCCGCGCCCCGACCGCACCGTCAGCCTCTTCCAGCGCAAAGAGACAAAAGTGGGCGCGGGGCTGGGCAAGACCACCGGCTGGATCCACCGCACCGAATTGGCGGCCAAGGGCGTGGCCATGGTCCCGGGCGTCGACTACCAAAGGATCGACGACGCCGGCCTCCACCTCAGGCGCGACGGCATCGACGCCGTGGTCGCCGTCGACACCGTCATCCTGTGCACGGGCCAGGAACCCCGGCGCGAACTGCTCGCGGGGCTCGAAGCCGGCGGCGCCGTGGTCCATCTCATTGGCGGGGCCGACGTGGCGGCGGAATTGGACGCCAAGCGGGCCATCGACCAAGGCACGCGGCTCGCGGCACGGATCTAGCGCGATGTCGCTACCGCACGCCATCTTGACCTCCCTGCTGGAAAAGCCCTGCACGGGGGCCGAACTTGCGCGCCGCTTCGACAAGTCGATCGGCCACTTTTGGCAGGCCACCCACCAGCAGATCTACCGTGACCTGGCCAAGCTGGAAGGGGCGGGCTGGATTGCGGCCCGCGGACTTGCCACGGCCCGGGGCAGCCAGCGGCACTTTGACGTGCTGCCCGGCGGCCGGGCCGAACTGGAACGCTGGACCAGCGTGGCGGAGGATCCGCGGCCCATCCGGGATGAGCTGCTGGTGCGGTTGCGGGCGGCGGCCGTGCTGGGCACCGTGGACGTCAGGGGCGAAATTCTGCGGCACCGCGGTCTTCACGAAGCTGCCCTCGCCGGATATAGGGTCATCGAGGCACGCGACTTTCCCCCGGGAAGGGAGCTAAACCGGGCCGGGAATCTTCAATACGCGGTGTTGGCGGCCGGGATCGCGTTCGAGGAGGCCTGGCTGGCCTGGTGCGGCGAGACTTTGCAGCGTGGGGAATCCCTGCAATGCGGTGAGGTGCTGCAAAACGAAGAGGATCCCGCCGAGCGAGGTTAGCGGCTGGCCGTTTCCTGGGCGGCGGCCTCCGCGGCCAAGGCCCGGGCGGTATCACCCAACAGGGTCGCGGCCCTGCCGATCACGGGCGCGTAGGAGGACTGCCACGCGTGCCTGAAGACAAAGGCGTCGGGGCCCTCCCAGTGCAGCTTGAGCGCAATGTGGGCGCTGAGCCCGCCCCTGACCGCCAGCAACTCCGATTGGGCATGCTCGAGGTCCCGGGCCAGGGCGCGCAAGGCGTCAGCGTCCGCACCCAGCAGGCCGTCCGCCATTCTTGCCTCCAACCCGTTACTGCTCCGAAAGCTCCACAGTAGGCTCCGCGGGAGGCTCCGCGCGATGGGCAGCGCTCCCCATGCCGTCCACGGGGGCCAGCGGGCCGGTCAGATAGTTTTGCAGCGTCGGTGCGTACCAGGCCACCAACTCGTCGTGGCCGGCTCCGGCCAGCGGCTCCATGCGCAACAGGTAGCGGGCCAGTAACAAGCCCATCACCTGGCTGGCCACCAGGGCGCCGCGCATGGCCAGTTCCGCCGGTTCGCCCGGCAGCCCCGCCAGGGCGTGGGAGAGAACCCGTTTCAGCAACACCTGGCGCAGCAGGGCACCCTGCGTCTTGGACCCGGTGGCGCCGCGCAGCAATGCCAGCAGGGCCGGCTGGGCGGGGGAGTCCCACAGCGGCAGCAGGACCCGCAGCAGTGCCTCGCCGCGCTCCTGCGGGGGAGTCGCCCCCACGGCGCGAAGAACCTGGGCGGGGTCCATCGGCAACTCCACGCACGCGTTGAAAAGGTCCTCCTTGCCGGCAAAGTAGTGGTGCACCATGCCCGGGTCCACCCCCGCGTCCCGGGCAATTTCACGCAGGCTCGTGGCGGAGTAGCCGTGCTCGGCAAACAACCGCCGCGCACTGGCCACAATCAGTTCGCGGGAATTCGTGCGGCCCTGGCGGCGGCCGCGCGGCGCCTGGCCGGCCATGGTGCTAGGCCGTCCGGCGTCGTAAAGTCAGGGACGCAAGAAGCAGGCCGGCCACCACGAACGCGGCCACCACCACCAGGTCCGTGACCAGCGCCGAGGTGGGGTTGGCATGCTTGGCCACCTCCTGCAGGCCGTCAACGGCGTAGCTGAGCGGGAGGATGTTGGAGAGCGCCTGCAGCACGCCGTTCATCTGGTCCCGGACCACGAACAGTCCGCACAACAGGATCTGCGGGATCACCACCACCGGCATGAACTGGACGGCCTGGAACTCGGTCGTGGCAAAGGCGGAGCACAGCAGGCCCAGCGCGACGCCCAGCACGGCCGTCAGCACGGAGATCAACACCACCCAGCCGGCGTTGCCCACGATGGTCATCTTGAACACCCAGTACGCAACACCGCTCGCCACGAGGGCCTGCAACGCGGCCATGATGGAGAAGGCCAGCGCATAGCCAAACAGGAGGTCGCCCTTGTTGATGGGCGTCGTCAGCAGCCGCTCCAGCGTCCCGGAGGTGCGTTCCCGGAGCATCGTGATGGAGGTGACGAGGAACATCACCACAAACGGGAAGATGCCCAGCATCATCAGGCCCACCCGGTCAAAGGTGCGGGGCATGCCCGGTGGCAGCGCCTCATTCTCGTAAAGCCAGTAGACCAGCGCCAGCAACACGGCGGGCACCACCATGATCAGCCCGATGCTGCGCGGATCGCCCTTGAGCTGTTGGAGCACGCGGACCGTGGTGGCCCACATCATCTTCACGTTCATGCGGCACTCCCTTGCGCCGATTCGCTTGCCTGCTGGGCCTGTTCGTCGGCCCTGATCAGCCGCAGGAACGCCAGCTCAAGATCGGCGGTCTCTCCCCGCCGCCGCAGTTCCTCCGGGGTGAGCTGCGCCAGCAGCCGGCCGTCGCGCAGCAGCAACAGCGAATCGCAATGCCCGGCCTCCTCCATGACGTGGCTGGAGACCACCAGCGTGGTGCCGCCGGCGGCCATGTCCGCAAACTGTGCCCAGAGGTCCGCCCTCAGCACAGGGTCAAGGCCCACCGTGGGTTCGTCCAGGATCAGCAGCCGCGGCTTGGACACCAGCGCGCAGGCCAGCGAGACCCGGTTGAACTGCCCGCCCGAAAGGTCGCCCGCCTTGCGCTTGAGGAAGTCTGAAAGTCCGACGGCGGCCACGGCGTCGAGCGCGTCGCCGCGGCTGCACCCGTGCATGGCCCCGAAGTAGCGCACGTTGTCCAGCACGCTTAGATCCCGGTAGACGCTGGCCGCCTGGGTGACGTAGCCGACGTCGTGCCGCAGCAGAGGGTTGCCCGCGGGCCGTCCCAGCACGGTCACGGTGCCGCCGGTGATCCTCTGGACGCCCACGAGGGCCCGGATCAGGGTGGTCTTGCCGCTGCCGGAGGGGCCGAGCAGCCCGGTGATCCGCCCGGCCGGGATGGTGAACGACAGCTCCCGAAGGACATCGCTCTTGCCGCGGTGCACCGTCAACCCGCCGACCTCCACGCTGACGTCCCCGGCAGCCCTGCCCGAGGGATCGGCCGGGACGGGGGCGAACGGATGGTTGCCGGAGCCCGGCATGGCTGCTCTGTGTGACATCTATGCTCCCACCCTTGAAATTTCATCACTTGATGAATTAAAACTAAGCCCGCCATCGATTCCTTGTCCAGAGGCGGACCCGACCCAATATGTCCAAAACCCGTGCCCAAAAAGCCTTGAAGTACGGCCCGAACGCCGCATAGCTTTGAGGTTGTTGCATCCACGCGGTGCACGATCCACATTTGTGGAGCAAAGGAACGCTACGAGAGGACTCACCGATGGCAGTTTCAGTGAATTTGGCCAAAGCACTCGACAAGGACTTTGAGGACAAGTCCCTGAAGGAAATTCTTGACGCTTCTCCCGACGCACTGGCCGGCATCACCGAGGCCAAGGCCAAGGCGCTGCACGATCTCCTCGGTGTGAAGACCATTCGCGACCTTGGCAGCAACAAGTTCTTCGCCATCGCCGGCGTCCTCGTCGCCCTGGAGGGCAAAGAAGGCTAGTCCCCACTCGCCGGCCGAGCAAATCGCTGGCGCGATTTCCTCGGAACCTGGCGAGCGTGGGCCCACCCACCGGCTCCCCAAATGCGGCTCGCGGGGCGAGCCGCATTTGGGGCCCCTCGCCGGCGTGGGCCCAACAGTAGGAGCAAATCAGCCCGCCAGTGTGCGGCACATTTGCCCGAACCGGTAGATTGGTACTTGCCCGTCTTTTGGTGGCGGGCGTCCAACTGCTCAAGAAATGGAACAAACGCGTGGCTCTTCGCCTCTCCACACTTTTCCTTCGCACTCTGCGCGAGGATCCCGTCGACGCCGAGGTGGACAGCCACAAGCTGTTGCTGCGGGCCGGCTACATCCGCCGCGCCGCCCCGGGCATCTACACGTGGCTGCCGCTGGGCCTGCGCGTGCTGCGCAAGGTCGAGGCGATTGTGCGCGAGGAAATGGAAGCGATCGGCGCCCAGGAAGTCCACTTCCCGGCCCTGCTGCCCCGCGAACCCTACGAGGTCACCAACCGGTGGACCGAGTACGGCGAGGGCCTGTTCCGCCTCCAGGACCGCAAGGGCGCCGACTACCTGCTGGCCCCCACGCACGAGGAAATGTTCACGCTCCTGGTCAAGGACCTGTACTCCTCGTACAAGGACCTGCCCCTGAGCCTGTACCAGATCCAGAACAAGTACCGCGATGAAGCGCGCCCCCGGGCAGGCCTGCTGCGCGGCCGCGAGTTCATCATGAAGGACTCCTACTCCTTCGACATCGACGACGCCGGCCTGGACGCCAGCTACATGGCCCACCGCGGCGCCTACCTGCGCATCTTCGAACGCCTGGGCCTGGAAATCGTCCCCGTCGCCGCCACTGCCGGCGCCATGGGCGGCTCCCGCAGCGAGGAATTCCTGCACCCCGTTGCCATCGGCGAGGACACGTTCGTGCGCTCCGCCGGCGGCTATGCGGCCAACGTTGAGGCCGTCACCACGGTGGTTCCGGACGACATCGACTTCAGCAACGCCCCTGCCGCCGTTGTCCGCGACACCCCCGACACCCCAACGATCGACACGCTGGTCGACGCCGCCAACAGCCTTGCCCCTCGGGCCGACGGCGCCTGGACCGCCGCCGACACGCTCAAGAACGTGGTGCTGGCCCTGAGCCTGCCCACGGGCGAACGCCAGATCGTGGTCATCGGCGTCCCCGGCGACCGTGCCGTCGACTTGAAGCGCATCGAAGCCAACATTGCCGCCCACCTGAGCGTCGGCGGCGAAATCGGCGTCGAGGCGGCCGGCGAAGCGGACCTGAAGAAGCACCCGGGACTCATCAAGGGCTACATCGGCCCGGGCCTGGCCCTGGACGCAGCGGTACTTGGTGCCGAAGCGGCAACGAAACTGCTGTTCCTGGTGGACCCCCGCGTGGTCTCCGGCACCAGCTGGATCACCGGCGCGAACGAAGAAGGCAAGCACGTGTTCGGCCTGGTGGCCGGCCGCGACTTCGGCTGGGACGGCACCATCGAGGCCGTTGAGGTCCGCGCGGGCGATCCCGCACCCGACGGTTCGGGTCCGCTCGAGGCTGCCCGCGGCATCGAAATGGGTCACATCTTTGCCCTGGGACGCAAGTACAGCGAAGCCCTCGATTTGAAGGTGCTGGACCAAAACGGCAAGCTGGCCGTCGTCACCATGGGCTCCTACGGCATCGGCGTCACCCGCGCGGTCGCCGCCCTGGCCGAGTCCAACCACGACGACAAGGGCCTGATCTGGCCCGCCAACGTGGCCCCGGCCGACGTTCATGTCGTGGCCGTGGGCCGCGGCGAGGAAATCTTCGACACCGCCGCCAAGCTCACCGCGGAACTGGAAGCCGCCGGGCTGGAAGTCATCTACGACGACCGCCCCAAGGTTTCCCCCGGCGTGAAGTTCGGCGACGCCGAACTCCTCGGCGTCCCCACCATCCTGGCCGTGGGCCGCGGACTGGCGGACGGCGTCGTCGAAATCAAGAACCGCGCCACGGGCGAGGCCGAGAACGTCCCGGTGGCCGAAGCAGTCCAGTACGTCCTGGCCAACCAGTAGGGAAGTTTGCCGCCACGCTCGCCCGAGCCGAACCGCGTGGGCTGGGCTGGTGTTTCCGTAGGCCGCGTCAGGGAGGCCGAGGCCGCCCGCGGCCGATTGGCCGGAAAGCGGCCGAGGAAATGCCGGTCCAGCCCACGGGCACGACCACCGCTAGGACCGCATGATTTCGGGGTTTGAACACATCACCATTGCCACGATCCTTTTGGTCATCGTGGCCGGATTCGCGGCCGGCTGGATCGATGCGGTGGTGGGCGGCGGCGGGCTGTTGCAGTTGCCCGTGATGCTCATGATTCCGGGGATCACGCCCGTTCAGGCGCTGGCTACGAACAAGATGGGGTCGATCTTTGGCACCACGACCAGCGCCGTCACGTACTACCGGCGGGTGAAGCCGGATCTGCGGACGGCGCTGCCCATGGCCGGCGTGGCACTGCTCGGGAGCCTGGGCGGGGCCGTGGTGGCGTCGAGCCTGCCCGGCTCCGTATTCAAACCGATCATCGTGGCGGCGCTGGTGGCCGTGGCCCTGTTTACCGCCTTGAAGCCGAACATCGGGGAGTTGACGGTGTTGCGCCATTCGGGCCACCGCCACTACATCCTGGCTGGGCTGATCGGCGGGGTCATCGGCTTCTACGACGGCCTGATCGGCCCGGGCACCGGCTCCTTCCTGGTGATCGCCCTGGTCAGCCTCATGGGGTACGCGTTCCTGGAGGCCAGCGCCAAGGCCAAGATCGTGAACCTGGCCACCAACGCCGGCGCGCTGATGATCTTCGCACCCCACGGCGCACTCCTCTGGGGCGTGGGCCTGGTGCTCGGTGGGGCCAATATGGCCGGCGGCTACCTGGGCGCCCGAACCGCCGTTAAGCAAGGCAACAAGTTCATTCGCATCGTGTTCCTGGCCGTCGTGACTGTGTTGATCATCAAATTGGGCTTCGACGTCTGGAACGAGAACTTCGCCGGCCCTTGACGCCGTCGTACCGGGACCAAGCCCGGGCCCCGCAGAGGGTTTTCAGTCAAGCATCTTGAGGTCGTGCGCGGCCGGCAGGCCCGGCATGGACCGGCCCGCCATGGTGCTGGCCACCCACAGGGACCGCAGGGCGTCGCCGTCGTGCCCGGGGGATTCCAGGTACCAGAGGGCGTTTTCCACCTCACGCAGCACGGCCCATTCGGCGGCGATGTCCGCGTCAAGCCCGGCGGCCCCGGCCAGGGCGGAACAACGACGCCGGAGGCCGGCTTCGGCGTTGCGCCGCGGCAGGTCCCGCAACCGGTTCCACAGGCACGGCGCCACCGCGAACTCGGCATCCCCGATCTGCGCCTGCGGGTCGATGGCCAGGTAGCCGGTGCCGTCCAGCGAGGCCAGGATGTTTTGGAAGTGCAGGTCGGTGTGCACCAGGACGTCGTTGGCCCGACGCCGCGAAACCGCCCCGCGGGTCTGGCACACCTCCAACGCCGCCTCCAGCAGCCACTGCGGAAACGGCCTGTTCAGGTCCATCCACCGTGCCGGCAGCTCATCGGAGTAGCGCTCGGCCGTGGCGGCAATGTGCGGCACCTCGGCCCAGCCGGGCCTGCCGTCGGCCACAATGCCCAATTGGCGGACCAGCCCGCCCCACACCTCCACGGCCTCCTCGATGGGCACGTCCATGAGCGACTTTTGCGAGTCCAGCCGCTCGATCACCATGGAACAGCTGGCGGGATCCTGTTCAAGGATCCGCACCACGCCATGGCCGTCCCACAACGTCAGCGCGATCGGTTCCAGCACGGCTTCGTCAAAGGGGTAGGCGACCTTGAGTGCCGCCGCGGCGCCGGTGCGCGTGCGGACGGGGAGGACTATTGCGGTGTGGCCGTGCCAGGGAGGCTCGCCGGGGAGCAGTTCCACCGTGAGGTTCCAGCGGTGCAGCGCATCTTCCACGAGACCGGGAAGCTTCTCGAGCCAGGCCCGGCCCGCCGGGGTGCGGTGGTGGCGCAGGCGCAAATCCTCGGGAATTTCAACGGAAGCCGGCATGCTTCCCAGTTTATCGTCAGCCCACCAGGCCACTGGCACCCAGCAGGTGGCCGATCGCGAACGTGGCCGCCAAGGCCAGCGCACCGCCGATCACAACACGGATCGCGGCGCGGCTCCGGGATCCGCCACCGATCCTGGCGCCGATCCATCCCGTGATGCCCAGGGCGGCCAGCACCACCACGAAGGTGACGGGCACGCGGGCTCCGGCCGGCGGGAGCAAGATGGCCAGCAAGGGCAGGATCGCACCCAGGGTGAAGGCGATCGCGGACGCGAAGGCGGCGTGCCACGGGCTGACGACGTCGTCCTCGTCAAGATTCAGCTCGGCGGAAAGGTGGGCGCCCAGGGCATCGTGGTCGGTCAGTTCCCGCGCCACCAGGACGGCGGTGTCGCGGGAGAGGCCCTTGTCCTGGTAGATCCGGGCGAGCCCGGCAAGATTGAGGTCCGGCTCCTGCGCCAGGTCCGCGCGCTTCTCCTCGATCATGGACTGCTGGCTGTCCCGCTGGCTGCTGACGGACACATACTCGCCCAGGGCCATGGACACGGCCCCGCCTACGGCCGCGGCCATGCCGGCCATGAGGATGGGTCCGCTGGCACCTGTGGCCCCGGCAACACCGACGACGACGGCGGCCACGGAGACGATGCCGTCATTGGCGCCGAGCACGCCGGCACGCAGCCAATTCAGGCGTTGGGCGATCTCCGCTGTCCGCGGCAGTTCCCGGGGTCTGACAAGGTCTTCAACACGCTTCATGGTTCCAGCAAAGCACCGCCGGAAATCCGCCGCTAGCAAGGTGAGGATGTCCTCGCAGAGGCTACCCTACGGTCCGGATCAGGGGGTGGCGGACGCCGTCGAAGTTGCGGCAGCCGGTTCGCTGAGGCCCGGCAGCGATGCCACCGTGCCGCCCCACGACTGCTGGTTGAGGGTTGATTCCAGCAGCAGCGACACCGAAAGCTGGCGCAGGCCCGTTGCAGTCTTCTGAACTGCCGCTGCCGGACGGCTCAGCGCCGCAAGGTCGCCGTAGGCGTTGGCCAGCTCGCCTTCCAATTGGGACAGGGCCTTCTCCGGGACGTTCGTGAAGGCGGCGTCCAGGACATAGGCGGGCACCGCAGGGGCGGTCGGCAGGCACTTCAGCGCCAGTTCGCCGTTGAGGAGTTCCAGCCGGGCCTGGTGATCGGCCAGGAGCTCCATGGCCTTCTTGAACTCCTGCTCCGGCAGCCTGGTGCCGGCCACCTGGTAGGCGTAGACGGCCTTTTGCTCGGCCTGTGCGGCGGCCAGAAGCGCCGCATCTTCGCTGACGCCGGGCTGGGGAGACAGCGAGGACGAGCATGCGACCGCCGTGGCAAGGACCGGAGCCGGCAGGGGTGAGGAGGCCGTCGGCTTGCCGAGGAACTCGTTGATGGCCGATGACTGCAGCAACTGGCTGGTGCCGGCGGCGGCAAGGACCCGTCCCATGGCGCCGTCGGCGGTCACGGCACGGGCCAACAGGGTATTCGCGTTGTCAGCCAGGGCGGTCGCGAACGACGCCATGGTCGGGGCGGCTGTGGCCTTTGCGGACTTGGGCGCCGCACTGCCTGCCGGTAGCCCGTCGGTCAAGGCCGCGAGCTGGGCATCCAAAGCCGTCGCCGTCGAGGCGAGCAGCGTCTTGCCGGCCGCGTCGGTGGACTGGCCGCGCGCCTTCTCCGCCTGGGCCAGCAATGCCGCCGATTGCGACCAGGCCTCCTGTCGGCTGAGTTCGGTGGCGGACGGGCCGGCCGTTGGAGCGTCCTGCCCGGTCACCACTGTGCCCACGGCAAGCACGACGGCGGCAATGACCAGGAACAGCAACGTCCCACGGGTCAGCGACCACGCCTTGCGGCGTTTGTTCCGCTTGGCGGGTGGGGCGGTTTTTGCCGGTTTGCCGGAGCGGGTGGCCTTGCCCGGGTTGGAGCGTTTGCCCCGGCCCGTGGCGGCTGTGCCGGATTCCCCGGAGGCCTTGGCGTCGGTTGCGGAGTCCGCAACGGACTCCGGGTCCTGGGTAGCCGGGGACGCGCCGTCGGTGGGGCTTGACCCTTCCGGGTGGGCTTGTTCGGCCAGGCGGCGTTCCCGTCGCGACTGGGGCGCCGGGGCTGCGGGGGAGTCGGTTGGGGTTGACTCTTCGGTGGACGTGCCGGATTCCGAGCGTTTGGAATCTACGGCCGGCTCGGTGTCCGCTGAAGCGTTCGGCTCGGTGCCAGGTTCGGCGGTGCCGGCTTCCGGGCTGTCAGTGTCCAAAGTGTCTGCCGGGGAGTCAGAGTCCTCGATGGCGTCGGCGGTGACGGGCTCCGGAGCGTCCCCGGGTGCCTCAGCCGCGGGGGCGCCAGAGCCCTCGATGGCTTCGGCGTCCGCGGTATCCGCAGCGTCGCTGGGCTCGGCAGTCTTGGCGGGAGCCTCGTCGGGTTCGGCGGCCAGGGTGGCCTCGGGGTCCTGCGCGCCGTCGGGATCGCTGTTCGCGGCCTCGGGCTCAACGGCATCGGCGGGGCTCTTCGCTGCATCGCGGGGCAGATCCGCCGCGCTTTCGTCAACGGCGCTTTCGTCGTTGGAAGAACCGGCAACTGCAGGCTCATCGACAACGGGCTTGGCGCCGGAGTCCGTTTCGGAGGTGTTCTCCTTGACAGTGGAATCGGAGGCGTCGGCCGCGTCGGGCGTGGTGCCCGCCGGCACTTCGTCGTCCACAGGCGAGCTGACGGCAACGTTGGCACTTTCGACTTCAATGCCTTCCGGTTCGTTCCCGGCAGCGGGGGCCTCCTCGGGCGCGACGCCAGCCGCGGCATCCTCGCCAGCGGGGGATTCGGCGTCGGACAGGTCCGGAACGGCGGTCTCGGGCTCCGCGGCGACAGCGTCCTGTGCGGCCGTCTCTGGGGCGGGGGCGGACAGAGCGTCGGCCGGGGACCCGGCGTCGTCAATCGCGGGGGAGGAGGCGATCATGCCGTCGGAACCAACCACCAGAAGGGCGGACTTTGCGGCTTGTTGCGGGGCACCCGCGGGTGCGGAGGCGCGGCGGTGGCCGATTCGTCGGGGCTTGGCCGGGGGAGGCCCGGACGGCGACGGTGCTTCGCTGGGCGTGTCGGTGTGCGGCTCGGCGGCGGAACGGGAATTGGTCACAACTGTTGATCATCTCATGATGGCCAACTTTGATGCACGCCGGACCCTTCCATTTCGGTGGTCCCCGCGCCATAATGCGTTCTTACTCACAGCGGAAACGTTCAGCGGCATGGGCACAAACTCGGTACTCTTATACCTACAACATCATTTAAGGGAGGCGGGCGTTCAATGACCAAGCCGGAGAAGCCTAAGTCGGCCCGAAGCCCGGGACACCTGCACTCGGCCGTCGATCCCGTGGCAGAAGCGCAGCGGCTCAAGGCCCTGCTCACACCCACCGTCGAGGCGGCCGGACTGTACCTCGAAGATGTGAAGGTCCAAATGGCCGGCACCCACAGAACCGTTTCGGTAGTGGTTGACCTGCCGGAGACCGAATCCGGCGGTGTGGGACTCGACGCCATCTCGATCGTTTCCAAGGCCCTGTCCGAAACCATGGATGCGGATCCCCGCGACGACGGCCGTGCCTACGACCTGGAAATTTCCTCCCCCGGAGCCACCCGGCCGCTGACCGAGCCGCGGCACTGGCGCCGTGCACTGGGCCGGATGGTGAAGGTCAACGCGACCGACCGGGAGAACTTCATGGGCCGAATCCTGGCAGTGGACGACGACGGCGTGCACATGCTGCCCGAGCTGCCGGTCAAAAAAGGCATGAAAGCCAAACAGGGCGTGCCCGAAAAAGTGTTGTTCTCAACCATTCGCCGCGGCGTAGTGGAAATAGAGTTTGCTCGCCTCGACGAGGCCGAGCTTGATTTGGAATTTGATCCGACCGACGGCGACGCGGTCGATGGAGAGGAAAGCTGACCATGGATATCGATATGAGCGCGCTGCGAATACTGGAGCGTGAACGAGAGATCCCGCTGGATCTGCTGATCCCCACCATTGAGCAGGCACTGCTGATGGCTTACCACAAGAGCCCCGGCGCGATCGAGCAGGCCAGGGCCGAGCTTGACCGCAAGAGCGGCCACGTGACCATCTGGGCCGCCGAGATTGACGAGGACGGCGAACGGATCGGTGAATTCGATGACACCCCCGCCGGCTTTGGCCGCATTGCCGCCAGCACGGCACGCCAGATCATCCTCCAGCGCCTGCGCGACGTCGAGGACGACAACGTGCTCGGTGAATTCCGCGGCAAGGAAGGCGAGCTGGTGTCCGGCCAGATCCAGCAGGGCAACAACCCGAACATGATCCAGGTCAACCTTGGCGCAGTGGAGGGCGTCCTGCCCCCCAACGAGCAGGTCCCCGGTGAAAACTACCGCCACGGCAATCGCATCCGCGCCTTCGTCGTCGACGTGCACCGCGGCCTGAAGGGCCCCTCCATCACCCTGTCCCGGTCGCACCCCGGCCTGGTTCGGAAGCTCTTCGAAATGGAAGTTCCGGAAATCGCCGACGGCACCGTCGAGATCGTCGCCCTGGCCCGCGAAGCCGGCCACCGCACCAAGATCGCCGTCAAGGCCAACAAGGCCGGCGTCAACCCCAAGGGTGCCTGCATCGGTGAAATGGGCACGCGTGTGCGCGCCGTCATGACCGAACTCAACGACGAAAAGATCGACATCGTCGACTTCAGCGAGGATGCAGCCACTTTCATCGCCAGCTCCCTCTCGCCGTCGAAGGTGATTTCGGTCACGATCGTCGACGAGGATGCGCGCTCCGCCCGCGTCGTCGTGCCTGATTATCAGCTGTCTTTGGCCATTGGCAAGGAAGGGCAGAACGCCCGCCTGGCTGCCAAGCTGACGGGATGGCGCATCGACATCATCTCCGACGCCGCCGCAGAATAGGAAAGCAGCGTTCGGGCGCGGTAGAATGTAAGGGACCGGGCCCACGGGCTGCGCGTGACTAATTTTCGTAAGGCTTTGCACAGTTGGTAAAGAATGCCGTTAAAGCGGGGAGCCATGCTCCTGCCATTACCGGATCTGTGCGCACCTGCATTGGTTGCAAGCAAACCGACGCCCGGGAGCATTTGGTGCGACTTGTAAGAAACGCCAGCGATTCCGGTGAGCCGGAAGCGCTGGTTGACTTGCGACGTCGTATGCCCGGTCGGGGAGCATGGCTGCACCCCGACCCCAACTGTTTGCAACTGGCCATCAAGCGCCGCGCCATTGGCAGGGCCCTTCCGGGCATTTCCAATGTCGCCGGCGTCCAGGACCAGCTTGCAACCGTGTTGGAGCAGGCACCTAAAATACGAACCGACATTGTCCCTTTGTGAAAGCGGGTCAGAAACCGATGGAAACCCGATGAGTACCCAGCGATGAGTGCCCAACAATGAGCATCAACATGTGCTCTCACGCCGCCCATTCCGACATGGAATGGCGCAGTAAGAATTAAGCGGTTCGTACCTGTCCGGTGCGGGCCGAGACAGGAGTAATGTGGCCAAGGCCCGCGTCCACGAGCTTGCAAAAGAGCTCGGCATCACCTCAAAAGAAGCAGTGACCAAACTGCAGGAGCTCGGCGAATTCGTTCGCTCCGCGTCCTCCACCATTGAGGCCCCCGTCGTGAAGAAGCTTCGCGACGCATTCCCGACAGCCCCCAAGGCTGCCGAATCCAAGCCTGCCCCCGCGGCACCGGCAACACCCGCCGCGGTGAAGCCTGCCGCAAAGCCGGCGGAATCCGCTCCGGCAGCGCCCGCACCGGCAGCCCCGGCTGCTCCGGCGGCCGTGCCCGGTCCGAAGGCTGCCGCTCCGGCAGCCCCGGCCAAGCCCGCAGAGGCCGCTCCGGCTGCCCCTGTAGTGGCAACCCCCGCCCCGGCGGCACCTGCGGCTCCGGCCGCGGCAGCTCCGAAGGCAGCCCCGGCTGCCGGCGGACCCCGCCCGGGCAACAACCCGTTTGCGTCCTCGCAGGGCATGCCGCGCTCCGGCCGGTCTGACCGTGGGGAAGCCCGCAACGACAACCGTGCGCCCGAATCCCGCGGCGACGCCCCCCGCACCCCGCGCCCCGCAGGCGCTGGTGCAGGTGCCGGCGCCGGCGGCCCCCGCCCCGGTAACAACCCGTTTGCAACGTCCCAGGGCATGCCCCGCCCGGGTGCTCCGCGCAGTGCCGAAGCCGGCACCGGCGGACCCCGTCCCGGCGGCCCGCGCCCCGGCGCACCCCGTCCGGGCGCACCGCGTCCGGCAGGTGCCGCAGGTGCCGGTGGACCCCGTCCGGGCGCACCGCGTCCCGGCGGACCCCGCCCCACCCCGGGCATGATGCCCAACCGCACCGAGCGTCCCGCAGCCCCCGGCCGCGGTAACGACCGTCCCGGTGCTCCGGGTCGCGGCCGTCCGGGTGCTCCCGGCGCCACGCCCGGCGGCGCTCCCGGTGGAGCTCCCGCCGGTGGCGGCTTCGGCAAGGGTGGCCGCGGACGCGGTGGCACCCAGGGTGCCTTCGGCAAGGGCGGCGCAGGCCGCGGCAAGCAGCGCAAGTCGAAGCGTGCCAAGCGCCAAGAGCTGGAGCAGATGAGTGCTCCTTCACTGGGCGGCGTGAGCGTACCCCGCGGCGACGGCAGCACCGTTGTCCGGTTGCGCCGCGGTTCCTCCATCACGGACTTTGCCGACAAGATCGAGGCAAACCCCGCAGCACTGGTAACCGTGCTCTTCCACCTGGGCGAAATGGCTACGGCCACGCAGTCCCTGGACGAGGACACCTTTGCCCTGTTGGGTGAGGAGCTTGGCTACAAGGTCCAGGTCGTTTCCCCCGAGGATGAAGAGCGTGAACTGCTCAGCAGCTTCGACATCGACTTCGACGCCGAGCTTGAGGCCGAAGGCGACGAGGACCTCGAGGTTCGTCCTCCGGTCGTCACGGTCATGGGTCACGTTGATCACGGTAAGACCCGCCTGCTGGACGCCATCCGCAAGTCGGACGTTGTTGCCGGCGAGCACGGTGGCATCACCCAGCACATCGGTGCCTACCAGATCGAACACGAGCACGAAGGCATCGAACGTCAGATCACCTTCATTGACACCCCCGGCCACGAGGCGTTCACCGCCATGCGTGCCCGTGGTGCCAAGGTCACCGACATCGCCATCCTGGTGGTCGCAGCCGACGACGGCGTCATGCCGCAGACGGTGGAAGCGCTCAACCACGCACAGGCGGCCAACGTGCCGATCGTGGTTGCCGTGAACAAGATCGACAAGGACGGCGCCAACCCGGAGAAGATCCGTGGCCAGCTCACCGAATACGGTTTGGTTCCCGAGGAATACGGTGGAGACACCATGTTCGTGGATGTTTCGGCACGCAACAACATCAACATCGAGGAACTCCTCGAAGCTGTGTTGCTGACCGCCGACGCCGCCCTGGACATGCGTGCCAACCCGAACAAGGACGCCCGAGGCATCGCGATTGAAGCCAACCTGGACAAGGGGCGCGGTTCCGTGGCCACCGTTCTGGTTCAATCCGGTACCTTGCACGTCGGTGACACGATCGTTGCCGGTACCGCCCACGGCCGTGTACGTGCCATGTTCGATGAGAACGGTGAGGTCATCTCCGAGGCCGGTCCGTCGCGTCCGGTCCAGGTGCTGGGTCTGTCCAACGTTCCGCGTGCAGGTGACACCTTCTTCGTGACCGGTGACGAGCGTACGGCCCGCCAGATCGCTGAAAAGCGTGAGGCAGCCGACCGCAACGCCGCCCTCGCCAAGCGCCGCAAGCGCGTCAGCCTGGAAGACTTCGACCAGGCCATCATCGAAGGCAAGGTTGCCAACCTTAACCTCATCCTCAAGGGTGACGTTTCCGGTGCTGTTGAAGCGCTGGAAGACTCGTTGCTCAAGATCGATGTTGGCGACAGCGTTCAGCTGCGCGTCATCCACCGCGGTGTGGGTGCCATCACGCAGAACGACGTCAACCTGGCCACCGTGGACAACGCGATCATCATCGGCTTCAACGTCAAGCCGGCAGAGCGTGTTGCCGAACTGGCCGACCGTGAAGGCGTCGACATGCGCTTCTACTCGGTCATCTACGGCGCCATCGATGACATCGAACTCGCACTCAAGGGCATGCTCAAGCCCGAGTACGAGGAAGTTGAACTGGGTACCGCGGAAATCCGCGAAGTATTCCGCTCTTCCAAGTTCGGTAACATCGCCGGCTCGATCGTCCGCTCCGGCACGATCCGTCGTAACTCGAAGGCCCGCGTGCTCCGTGGCGGCAAGGTCATCGGTGAGAACCTCACCGTTGACTCGCTCAAGCGCTTCAAGGATGACGCAACCGAAGTCCGCACCGACTTCGAGTGTGGTATCGGTTTGGGATCGTTCAACGACCTGCAGGCCGAGGACATCATCCAGACGTTCGAGATGCGCGAAAAGCCGCGCGTCTAACGTGTCCGCGAACGAGAGGCGCCTCCAAGATTTTTTTGGGGGCGCCTCCGCCCGCTTAGCGCCACACACGACTTCGTCGGTGTGTCGCTGCAGGCGCCCGAAGCCACACCCAAGGCGCCCCCAAAAAATCTTTCCGGCGCAGTCGCGCCGTCATAGACTCGCAGTAGTCTTGCGGATCGGAACTGTCTTGACGGCTGCTCTGCGGCCGCCGTCGACGGTCCCTTTTATTCTTTAGGAGTTATTCATGGCTGATTCAGCCCGCGCCGCCAAGCTGGCACAGCGCATCAAAGTCGTGGTCGCCGAAGCCCTGCGCCGCACGGTCAAGGACCCGCGCGTCGACGGCATCACCGTCACCGACGCCCGCGTCACCAACGACCTCCAGCACGCCACGGTCTACTACACCGTCTTCGGCGATGAGACCGCCCAGTCCGAGGCAAAGATCGGCCTGGAGCGTGCCAAGGGCGTGCTGCGTGCCGAGGTCGGCAAGAACATCACCGTCCGCCTGACCCCCACGCTCGAATTCGTCGCGGACGTCATCCCCGAGAACGCCTCCAACCTTGAGGCATTGTTGCGGGTTGCCAAGGAACGCGACGCCAAGCTGGCCGAGCTGTCCGCCGGTGCCGAGTTCGCCGGTGAGGCAGATCCGTACAAGAAGGACGAGGAAGACGCCGAGTAGGCACAACCCCTCACGCACGTTCGACGCCGGCCGGTCACCTTTCACAGGAAAGGTGACCGGCCCGCGCCGTTTCTCGGACCATGCGGCGTTGGCCCGGCATTTCCTCGGCCGCGGGCGGTCTTGGGGGCCTCCTTTATCCAGCCTACGAAAGCACCGGCCCGACGCCGGCGAATCCGAGTTGGCGTAAACGCATCGTCACCAGGCTGCCGCCCGGGTCCGCAAGGACGTTCGTCAACGCCGCCAGGGTGTGGCCGCTCACCGCGACGCCAGAGGCCATCGCGGCGGGCAGCACGGTGTAGTGCAGCACGGTGTAGTACAGCCACTCCCCGCTGACAGTGATGACGGTCCGGACGGCCTGGGCGTAGTACCTGTGCCCGAGCATACAGAGGTGAATCGTCATGTCCATGTCGGCGCCGAGCGCCACCACGGCCGCGTCACGGACACTGTAGACGGTCTTGCCGTCCGGGTTGTGCGGGCCTTCAAAGACGCTCAAGTCGGCCAGCTGGCGGGTCCTGCCGTGCTGGTGAAGGCTCATCAGGCGGGCCGGCAACAACGCCGCCTCGTGTTCGTGCCCATCGCCTTGGTCGTTGTTGAAGTAATTGGTGGCGCCGTTCCGGTAGGAGACGCCACCACGGTGACCGGGGTGGGGTGTGCTGGCCGTACTGTTTGCCGGAATGGGAGGGCCCGGTGATGACGGGCTGGTGGATCGAACGATCCCGTTCCCAAGGTGCGGGACCATGAGGGAACGGGCGGGCAGCCTAAGACGGGCCCGGCGACGGGGTCAACAAAAACTTTCCCCGCAACGGCCGCCGGCGGCTATGCCGGGCTGCCGGAACGTCGTCTGAAATTGCGCTCCGTGCAGCTGCGCAGGGCCGTTCGCGGTGGGAACCACGTCCAGCCGGGCCGGATATACTTCAAAGCGTGCTTTCTGGACTGGTAATTGTTGACAAACCGCAGGGATGGACCAGCCACGATGTGGTTGGCCGGATGCGAAGGCTTGCGGGGACCCGAAAAGTAGGCCATGCGGGCACGTTGGACCCCATGGCCACAGGCGTTTTGGTGGTAGGCATCAACAAGGCCACCCGCCTGCTGACCTACATTGTGGGCACCTCCAAAATCTACGAGGCCACCATCCGCCTGGGTGCCACCACCGTTACGGACGACGCCGAGGGTGAGGTTACCCACACGGCCACCACCGAAGGCGTCGCCGAGGACGCCATCCGCGCAGGCATCGCCGCACTCACCGGACCCATCAGCCAGGTGCCCAGCAGCGTCAGCGCCATCAAGGTCAACGGGGAGCGCGCCTACGCCCGGGTCCGGTCCGGCGAGGACGTCAAGCTTGCCGCCCGACCGGTCACCATCCATTCCTTCGACGTCCACGCAATCCGCCGCGGCCGGCACGAGTCGGGCGAGGAATTCATCGACGTGGACGTCACGGTTGAATGCTCCTCCGGCACCTACATCAGGGCACTGGCCCGCGACCTCGGTGCCGGGTTGGACGTGGGCGGCCACCTGACGGCGCTGCGCCGCACCGGCGTCGGACCCTACTCCCTGGCACAGGCCCGCACCCTTGAACAGCTCGCGGAGAAGCTGGAAATCCTCGACATCGCCGACGCCGCCCGGGCCCTGATGCCCGTACGCGAACTCAGCGCCGAGGAGGCCGTGGAATTGTCCTTTGGCCGGCGAATCCCGGCCAGCGACGGACGCAGCTTCACCGCCGAACGGCCGGCCGCCGCGTTTGCCCCGACGGAACCCTCGTGGCCCTGCTGGCCGACGCCGGCAAGTACGCCAAGCCCGTGCTGGTCTTCCCGCCGGATCCCGCACCTGCAACCGCTA
The DNA here is from genome assembly GCF_001281315.1 of Arthrobacter sp. ERGS1:01. Taxonomy (NCBI): domain Bacteria; kingdom Bacillati; phylum Actinomycetota; class Actinomycetes; order Micrococcales; family Micrococcaceae; genus Arthrobacter; species Arthrobacter sp. ERGS1:01. The sequence goes on from NZ_CP012479.1 coordinate 762,515, forward strand.
CGCCAACACCGGCCGAAACCGAACCCGGGGAGCCCGGCCAATGACAGTGGACGGATGGTTCATCGCGGGAACGATCCTGGGACTGGCATCGACCATCGTGTGCGTCGTTGCCGCCGTGATGAAGAAAAAACCCAACGACATCACCCTGTTGGCCCTGGCCGCCGTCGAACTTTTCATCCTCGTGTACGCCGTTGCGTCCCTGATCCGCCTGACGGGCGGCGGGGAACACCTGGTCGGCGCGGGCTGGGAGTTCTGGGGCTACATGTTCACGGCCGCCATGCTGCCGGTCGCGGGCTTCTACTGGGCCATGATGGAGCGGACTTTCTGGTCCAACTACGTCATGAGCGCCGTCGGGGTGACCGTGGTGGTGATGCTGGCCCGCATGGCACAAATTTGGTACGGCACCACCACCGCCGTGCAACACTTACAACCTGGAATTGGACAATGAAGAACTCCTCCACCACCCCCGTCACGGACGCCCCGACCCCCGGGCGCACCACGGGAGCCGGACGGCTCCTGATCACCGTCTACGGCGTCTTCGCCATCTCCGCCACCGCGCGGGCCGGCTTCCAGATCGCCACCCAGTTCAACGAGGCCCCCGTGGCCTACCTGCTCTCCGCCTTTGCCGCCGTGGTCTACATTGTGGCCACGATCTCCCTGGCGCGCCCGGGCCGCAAGTGGGCCCTGACCGCCACCGCCGCCATCTGCGTCGAGCTGCTCGGCGTACTGGTGGTGGGCATACTCAGCGTGGCCGATTCCGCAGCCTTCCCGCACGCCACCGTCTGGAGCGGCTTCGGCAAGGGCTACGGCTACGTGCCGCTCATCCTGCCGCTGGTCGGTCTCTGGTGGCTCTACCGGCACCGTGCGGCGGCCAAGGCGTGAATCCGGTGCTCGAGCAGGAAACCACTGCTCCGTACCCGGTCCTCGACGACGGCCCCGTCCTCCTGCGCCGGCTCACCGACCACGACGCCGCCGCGTTCGCCGCGATCCACCACGATCCCCTGAACGTGAAATGGACCGCCGCCGATGCCGCCATGACCCCGGAACGGGCCGCCGCCTTGATTGCCGGCCCCATCGCCGACGGGTGGCGCAACGGCGACCTGCTGCGCTTCGCGGTCGTGGAGCGTCGCGACGGTGCGGAAAACGTCGTGGGTACCCTGAGCCTGCAGGACGTGCGCCGCACGGACCACGGCGGCGCGGCCGCCGTCGGGATCAAGATGCTGGCGTCCGGGCGCGGCCGCGGCAGCGCCACCCGGGCCGTCGAACTGGCCTGCGGCTACGCGTACGGTGTCCTGGGCCTTGAGGTGCTGCACTGGCGCACCACGGTGGGAAACACCGCCAGCCGTGCACTGGCCGAACGGTGTGGCTTCGCCCTGGCCGCCGAAATCCCCGGCTTCGGCCAGGTGGACGGGCGCATCACCGACGGCTGGATGTTCAGCCAAGGTGTTGCATCGTGGCAGGCCCGCGGTGACTCCGCCTATCCGGAGGCAGTGAGTGCGGACGCCGCGGCCGTGGCCCCGGCAGCGGCGGAAACGCTCGACATTGAAGCCGTGGTGCCGCGGCTCAGCGACGGCGACGTGGTGCTGCGCGCACTGTGCCATGCCGACGCCGAACAGCTGGTGCTCAACTGCGTCAACGAGGACGCCGTCCGCTGGACCACCGTGCCGCTCGGCTACACACGGGAGCACGCCGACTACTTCATCAACACCCTCACGGTGGACGGCTGGCGCAATCGCGAAGTCCTGACCTTTGCCGTGGCGGATTCCTCCACGGACACCCTGCTGGGCACGGTGGATTTGCAGTGCAAGCACCCGGGGGCTGCCTCCATCGGCATCAACTTCGGCACCCATGCCAGGGGCACGGGAGCCGCGGAGAAGGCCGTGCGGCTCGTGGCCGACTACGCGTTCAACGAACTGAACCTCAGCTTCCTGCACTGGCACGCGCTGGCGCCGAACTGGGGGAGCCGGAAGCTCGCATGGAAACTTGGCTTCACCTTCCACGGCGAAATCCGCGGCGACTACAACGACCGCGGCACGCCGGCCGACCGGTGGATCTTGTCGCTGGCCGCCGGTGACGCACGTACTCCGCAGGGACCCTGGACCGGTCCCGCCCCGCTGAAGCGGTAACCTTGGAAAAGTCCTTTCACAGGCATCGTGCACGTACGGATTGGTGAGGTAAAGCAGTGCACATTTGGAGCTCCTTGGACCAGGTTCCCGCCGAGTTTGGCCCCTGCGTGGTCACCCTGGGAAACTTCGACGGGATGCACCGCGGGCACCAGGAGGTCCTGGGTCAGGTCCGCGTCGAGGCCGGCCGCCGCGGGGCCCTGGCCGTGGCGTTGACCTTCGACCCGCACCCGGCCTTCGTGCACCGTCCCGAGTCGGCGCCCGGCCAGATCATGGGCCTGGCCGACAAGCTGGCCGTCATGGAAAAGCTTGGCCTGGACGGTGTCCTGGTGGTGCCCTACACCCTGGAGTTTGCACAGCAGACGCCGGAGGAGTTTGTCCGCAACGTCTTTGTCGACACCCTGCACGCCTGCACCGTCGTGGTGGGCCACGACGTCAGGTTTGGCAAGGGCAACACGGGGGACCTGGCCACCATGGTGGAGCTCGGCACCACGCTAGGGTTCGACGTCGTCGTGGTTGACGACGAGGGCCACGACCGCCGCTGGTCCTCCACCTGGGTGCGTGAGGCCCTCACCAGCGGCGACGTCGACACGGCCGCCCAGGTCTTGGGCCGCTGGCACAGCATGAGCGGGGAAGTGGTGCACGGCGCCGCCCGCGGCCGCGACCTCGGATTCCCCACCGCGAACCTCTCGCCCGACGCGTGCGGGATCATCCCGGCCGACGGGATCTACGCCGGCTGGCTCACCGACGACCACGGCCACCGCTGGCCCTCGGCGATCTCCGTCGGATCCAACCCCACCTTTGTCGGCGTGAGCCGGCAGGTGGAGGCCTTCGTGATCGATCGTCCCGAGGAACCCGTTGAGGCCTTCGACCTCTACGGCCAGCATGTGGTGGTGGAATTCGTCAAGAGGCTTCGCGGCATGGTGGCCTACACGGGGCCCGAGGCGTTGATCGAGCAGATGCACTGCGACGTGGACGAAAGCCGCGAAATTTTGCAGCAACCGCCGGTGAGGCCTGCGTCACCCGCTTCGACTTAACGCTCCCTTCTGCCGTAAACTTGGGGATTGAGTCCGGCTGCAGTCCGTGGTGGCTGGATTCCGCCGTGTTTGGGGTAACCCCCGCCCATGGTGACACCACGTTCACGGCACATACAAGGAGTTACTTGTGGCACTTGAAGCCGCTGTAAAGCAAGAAATCATGCAGGCATTTGCAACCAGCGAAGGTGACACTGGTTCGCCTGAGGTTCAGATCGCGATGCTCTCACGACGCATCTCGGACCTGACCGAGCACCTGAAGATGCACAAGCACGACCACCACACCCGCCGCGGCCTCATGGGCCTGGTTGGTCGCCGTCGTCGCCTGCTTGGCTACCTCAAGGACACCGACATTGCACGCTACCGTACGCTCATCGAGCGCCTCGGCCTGCGTCGCTAGCAACTGGCGTAAGGCGGCCTTTCCCGTATGAGGGGAGGGCCGCCTTTCACAGTGTTGGCCGTATTCGCGGTCCGCACGAAACTTACGCAAGGAAACCAACCGGACGCCGCGCATTCGCGGTCCTCGGTAGTGGCCTCCGGGAAGAAGCGCTTTGACGCTTCCCGCCCGTGGGCCTCGATCGAAGACCGGGTGTTGTACAGCCCTCCACAGCTTGACTCGGTGGAGTGTCTGGGATGGTGCCGGAAGGTTTCTGGGCGAAAGTGTTAACAACACCTACACAGAAATGGAGGTGACTCTCTATGGAGGGTCCCGAGATTCAGTACGCAGAAGCCGTCATTGACAACGGCCGCTACGGCAAGCGCGTCATCCGCTTTGAAACCGGACGCCTTGCCCAGCAGGCAGCCGGCGCCGCGATGGTCTACATCGACGAAGACACCGCGCTGCTGTCCGCCACCACGGCCGGCAAGCACCCGCGTGAAGGCTTCGACTTCTTCCCGCTGACCGTTGATGTGGAAGAGCGCATGTACGCCGCCGGCCGCATCCCGGGCAGCTTCTTCCGCCGCGAAGGCCGCCCGTCGACGGAAGCCATCCTGGCGTGCCGCCTCATGGACCGCCCGCTGCGCCCCGCCTTCGTGAAGGGCCTGCGCAACGAAGTGCAGATCGTTGTCACGGTTCTGGCAATCAACCCCGACGTCCTGTACGACGTGGTGGCCATCAACGCCTCCTCCATGTCCACGCAGCTCTCCGGCCTGCCGTTCTCCGGCCCCATCGGTGGCGTTCGCGTTGCCCTGGTCGACGACGGCAAGGGTCCTCAGTGGATCGCCTTCCCGAAGCACTCCGAACTGGAAAACGCCGTGTTCAACATGGTGGTTGCCGGCCGCATTGCCGGTGACGACGTCGCCATCATGATGGTCGAAGCTGAAGCCACGGACAACTCCTGGAACCTCATCAAGGAACAGGGCCACCAGGCCCCCACCGAAGAGGTTGTCGCCGAGGGTCTGGAAGCGGCCAAGCCGTTCATCAAGGCCCTGTGCGAGGCCCAGGCCGACCTGGCCTCCCGCGCCGCCAAGCCCACGGTCGAATTCCCCGTATTCCTGGACTACGAGGATGACGCATTCGAGGCCGTCAACGCAGCAGCAGCCACCAAGCTCGCCGCAGTGTTCTCGATCGCCGACAAGCAGGAGCGCGACGCCGCTTCGGATGCCTTGAAGGACGAGACGATCGCCGCCTTGGCAGCCGGCTTTGAGGGCCGCGAGAAGGAGCTGTCCGCAGCATTCCGCTCGGTCACCAAGCAGGTCATCCGCCAGCGCATCCTCACCGAGCAGATCCGCATCGACGGCCGTGGCCTGACGGACATCCGCCAGCTCACCGCCGAGGTCGAGGTCCTGCCGCGCGTTCACGGTTCGGCCATCTTCGAACGCGGCGAGACCCAGATCATGGGTGTCACCACGCTGAACATGCTCAAGATGGAACAGCAGATCGACTCGTTGAGCCCGGTAACGCGCAAGCGCTACATGCACAACTACAACTTCCCGCCGTACTCCACCGGTGAGACCGGCCGCGTGGGCTCGCCCAAGCGCCGCGAAATCGGCCACGGTGCCCTTGCAGAGCGCGCCCTGGTGCCGGTTCTGCCGTCGCGCGAGGAATTCCCCTACGCCATCCGCCAGGTATCCGAGGCACTGAGCTCCAACGGCTCAACGTCCATGGGTTCCGTTTGCGCATCGACCCTGTCGCTGCTCAACGCCGGTGTCCCGTTGAAGGCACCCGTTGCCGGTATCGCCATGGGCCTGGTCTCCGACCAGGTTGACGGCCAGACCCGCTACGCCGCGCTGACCGACATCCTCGGCGCCGAAGATGCCTTCGGCGACATGGACTTCAAGGTTGCCGGTACCTCCGAGTTCGTCACGGCCATCCAGCTGGACACGAAGCTCGACGGCATCCCGGCCTCCGTCCTGGCCGCCGCCCTGAAGCAGGCCCGCGAAGCCCGCCTGCACATCCTGAGCGTCCTGAACGCCGCCATCGACGTGCCGGACGAGCTCTCCGAGTTCGCGCCCCGCGTCATCGCGGTCAAGATCCCCGTTGACAAGATCGGCGAGGTCATTGGGCCGAAGGGCAAGATGATCAACCAGATCCAGGAAGACACCGGCGCCGACATCTCCATTGAAGATGACGGAACCGTGTACATCGGTGCAACGAACGGACCGTCTGCCGACGCCGCTCGTTCAGCGATCAACGCCATCGCGAACCCGCAGGTTCCGGAAATCGGTGAGCGTTACCTGGGAACCGTTGTCAAGACCACCACGTTTGGCGCGTTCATTTCGCTCACGCCCGGCAAGGATGGCCTGCTGCACATCTCGGAGCTGCGCAAGCTCTCCGGTGGCAAGCGTGTTGACAACGTTGACGACGTCGTATCCGTCGGCCAGAAGATCCAGGTGGAAATCACCAAGATCGATGACCGCGGCAAGCTGTCTCTCTCGCCCGTCGTTGCCGACGAAGAGAACGCTGAAGAAGCGGTTGCCGAAGGCGCTGCTGAGTAATTCATGGCTATAACCATTTTGCCGCTGACCTCCGCTGCCGACGGACTGGCCGACGCCGATTCCTCACTCATCTCGGGCAAGGCCGGGGGCGCCGCAGTGCGCCGTTCGGTCCTGCCCGGGGGAGTGCGGGTCCTGACCGAGTCCATGCCGGGGCAGCGAAGCGCGACAATTGGTTTTTGGGTCGGTGTTGGCTCTCGGGATGAATCCGAGGGCCAACACGGCTCGACCCACTTCCTCGAACACCTGCTGTTCAAGGGCACCCGGCGCCGCACCGCGCTGGAAATCGCATCCTCCTTTGACGAGGTGGGCGGCGAATCCAACGCGGCGACGGCGAAGGAAAGCACCTGCTACTACGCACGCGTGCTGGATACCGACCTGCCCATGGCCATCGACGTCATCGCCGACATGGTCACCTCCGCCGTGCTTGATCCGGCCGAGCTGGAGCAGGAACGCGACGTCATCCTGGAGGAAATCGCCATGGACGGCGACGACCCCACCGACGTCGCCCACGAACATTTTGTGGCCGCCGTCCTCGGTGACCACCCCCTGGGGCGTCCCATCGGCGGAACGCCGGAGGCCATCAAGGCCGTGCCGCGCGAATCCGTCTGGGCGCACTACCAAAAGCACTACCGCCCCGAAACCCTTGTCATTACGGCCGCGGGCGGACTTGACCACGACACCGTGTGCGGGCAGGTCCTTGACGCGTTGCGCACCGCCGGCTGGTCCCTGGACGACGGTGTCGCACCGGTGGCGCGCCGCGACTCGGCCCCCGTGTCCATCACCGGAACCGCCGGGCTGCACGTGATCAACCGCAAGGTCGAACAAGCCAACATCATCCTGGGCTGCCCGTCCCTGACGGCCACCGACAGCCGCCGCTACGTGATGAGCGTGCTGAACTCCGTCCTGGGCGGGGGCATGTCCTCACGCCTGTTCCAGGAGATCCGCGAAAAACGCGGCCTCGTCTACTCCACGTACTCCTTCGCGTCTTCCTATGCGGATGCGGGCTACTTTGGCATGTACGCCGGCTGCTCCCCGCAAAAGGTGGGCCAGGTCATCGGCCTGCTGACCGCCGAGCTGGAGAAACTGGCCGAGCACGGCATCACCGAGGCCGAACTGGCCAAATCCCTGGGACAGATGTCCGGCGGCATTGTCCTGGCCCTGGAGGACACCGGCTCCCGGATGTCCCGCCTGGGCCGCTCGGAACTGGTGTCGGGCGAATTCCTGGACATCGACGAGACCCTGAGCCGCATCCGCGCGGTCACGGTGGAGCAGGTACAGGAACTGGCCCGCGAACTGGCCGCAGCGCCCCGCACCATCACCGTCGTCGGCCCCTTCGAGGAAACCGAGACCTTCGGTCTGTAGCGGTTCGGCGCCCGGTGGTCGGCGACGGGCCGGCATTTTTCCGGCGACTATCCGACGCCACGGCCGCGGGCGGCCTTAGGCATCTCCTTTACGTCGCCTACAAAAAACGCCGGCCCGCCGCCTTGTGCCGGGCTTCGCGTGCGCGACTTGCATCGTTGTGCGCAGAACCCGGGTTCGGTTTTGCGCCGGTCCTTTCATGCGCACGATTCGCCGTGAATCCTGCGTGGAATTGTCCCTGAACTCGGCGCCACTGTGAAAGTGGCGCCGAGTTCAGGGCAAACTCGGCGCAGAAGTCGCGGTTCCTACCCGCCGGCGAACGGCGGAAGGACGTCGACGACGTCGTCCGGCGCCAGCGCGGCACCCAAATCACGGGCGGCAACCTCGTTGATGAGGAAACTGCACCGCGTGAGCAACTCGGACAGCGGGGGAGTGCTCGATGAGGCGGACGCCGGGAACGAATCCGCCAGCAGACCGGACAGCTCCGCCAAGGTGAACACCGCCGTGGCACCCAAATCCAGCTGCTGCTCCTCAACGCCCGTGGCGGCGGCGGCCGCTGCAAAGAACCGTACCTTCATCCCTTAACCACCAATCGCGCTCATGCTGCGATCCGGCTGCACGAAGTCGGCGTCGCCAAGCCCTGGATGCCCCATGCCGTGCGCCTTGGGCTTGGCCCACATGGCGTCCTGCCAGCGCGCGGCCACGGCGTCGTCATCGGCGGGGGAGTCACCGGCACGCAATAGCTCCAACAAATCCACCTCGGTGCGGGAGAACAGGCAGCTCATGACCTTGCCCTCGGCCGTGATCCGGGTGCGCCTGCAGTCGGCGCAGAACGGCTCGGTGACGGAGGCGATGATGCCCACGGTGCCCAGCAGCTGCTCGGAGCCGTGCCGGCGCACCTCAAAACGTTCGGCCGGGGCGCCGTCGCGGGCGCGCGGATCCGTGGTCAGGGCAAAGTCGGTGGACAGGAGTGCACGGATCTCCGCCGCCGTCACCATGCCCTCGCGCGTCCAGCCATGGTCGGCGTCGAGCGGCATCTGCTCAATGAAACGAAGTTCGTGGCCGCGGTCCAGGCACCACGCCAACAGCTCGGCGGCGTGGTCCTCGTTGACGCCGCGCAACAGCACCGCGTTGATCTTGATGGGCCGGAGCCCGGCGGCGTCGGCGGCCTCGATGCCGGCCAGTACCTGGTCGAGGAACGGCCTGCGGGTCAGCTGCAGGAATGCATCATGGTGCAGGGTGTCCATGGAGACGTTGAGGCGGGTCAGGCCGGCGTCGGCCAGGGCGCGCGCCTTCTTGGCGAGTCCCACGCCATTGGTGGTCAGGGAGATGGGCAGCTCGGGGTGGTTGCGGCGCAGCGCGGCCACAATGTCCACCAGATCGGCCCGGACCAGGGGTTCGCCGCCGGTCAGCCGCAATTCACGGACACCTAGGTTGCGGACGCCCAGGCCCACCAGGCGCACGATTTCTGCGGCCGTGAGCAGCTTGTCCTTCTTCAACCAGTCAAGCCCGGCCTCCGGCATGCAATAGGTGCAGCGAAGATTGCACTTGTCGGTCAGGGACAGGCGCATGTCGGTGGCAACCCGGCCAAACTGGTCCCGCAGCCCGGCCCCGGGCGCGGCGGAGGCCACCGTCGGCATGCCAAGTCCCACCCGTTCAAAGTCCATGGCACCACGCTACGCCATTCAGGCCGCTTGAGGATCGGCCGGGTCTTTGCACAGGCTTCGTCACTAGACTTGGGTCCAGGCAAATCGATGCCGTGCCGAATGAGCCGGAAGGGCGCCATGGAAGCTCGTCGCTATTGGATTCTGGCCGGAGTGGTCTGTGTTGGCGTGGGAGTTGCCGCCGGCGAACTGCTCGCGGCCTTCATCAGCCCGTCCGCGTCGCCCGTCAGCGCCGTCGGCCAAAGCGTCATCAGCCTGCTTCCGGGCGGCATGAAGGAATGGGCCATCCACCTCTTTGGCACCAACGACAAAACCGTCCTCCTCGACTCGATGGTCGTCATCATGGCCGTGTTCGCGGGCCTGGTGGGCGTGCTTGAGCGCAGGCGCCGCGGGCTGGGCCAAGCCCTGATCGCGGCTTTCGGCGTGGTGGGAATCCTCGCCGTCGCCTCCCTGGCCGACACCACCGCCGTCGCCTTCGTCGCCCCCGTCGCGGCCGTCGTGGTGGGCATGTCGCTGCTGGCCTGGGTCGCGAACCGCTTCCTGCGCCCGGCACTGGGGCGCCAGCTTAAGGCCGAGTTCGACGCCGGCCACGGCACCCACAGCGAGGAACCGGCCGCCGTGGTCGCCGGGAACACCTCGCGGCGGACCTTCCTGGCGTACATGGGCGCCGGCGCGGCCGTGGCGGTCATTGCAGGCGGCGCGGCGGTCATGGTGCGCCGGGCCGCAGTGGTGGTGGCGGACCTGCGCGCCAAGATCAAGCTGCCCCGGCCCCTCAAGGCCGCGCCCACGGTGCCGGCCGGCGCGGAACTGCCCATCGACGGGCTGACGCCGCTGGTCACCAGCGCCGACTCGTTCTACCGGATCGACACGGCCCTGGTGGTGCCGGCGGTCAACTCCGACACCTGGACGCTGAGCGTGACGGGCATGGTGGAGCGGGAAGTGAGCTTGAATTTCGCCGAGCTGCTGGCCAAACCCATGGTCGAAACGTTCGTGACGATCGGCTGCGTCTCCAACGAGGTGGGCGGAAACCTGGTGGGCAACGCGCTCTGGCTGGGCTGGCCGGTGCGGGAACTGCTCGCCGAGGCAGGCGTCAAGGCCGGTGCGGACATGGTGCTGTCCACGAGCACCGACGGCTTCACGGCGGGCACCCCGCTGGAAGCCATGACGGACGCCCGGGACGCCATCATCGCCGTCGGCATGAACGGCGAGCCGCTGCCCCTGGTCCACGGCTTCCCGGCGCGGCTGATCGTGCCCGGCCTGTACGGCTACGTCTCCGGCACCAAATGGCTCAAGGAACTAAAGGTCACCACCTTCGCGGCCGACCAGGGCTATTGGACGCCCCTGGGATGGGACGCGCTGGGACCCATCAAGACGGCGTCGCGCATCGACGTGCCCGGCGCCGGCGCAAAGACCGCCGCCGGAAAGTTCACCGCGGCCGGCCTCGCCTGGTCACCCGAGCGCGGCATATCCGGGGTGCAGGTCCAGCTCGACGGCGGCAGCTGGCAAAATGCCACCCTCGCCGTGGCGTTGAACAAGGACACCTGGGTGCAGTGGGAGGCGCCACTGGTCCTCAGCAGCGGAAACCACGAGCTGAAGGTCCGGGCCATTGACGGCACGGGTGCCGTGCAGACGGGAGTCGCGGCACCGCCGGAGCCCAACGGCGCCACCGGCTACGACACCGTGAACTTCTCCACGAGATGACCCTTCGCGTTTTGGTTGCCGCCCGGCGGGCTGCCGCCGGCCCACCCGGCGGCTGCCCTAGGATGGAGGTCAGCCAGGACGCCGCGTGGCGTCGTGCCGGGAGGGACCAAAATGCGTAGAACTGTCGCGGAACACCAGCTTGCCGTCCGCGAGGTGCTGGCCAGGGCGTGGTACGCCCCGGGCGGCGCCGCCGTGCGCAACACCGCGGGAGTGCGGATTCCGCTGACCGAGGCCCCGGGACGGGTGCTGGCCGCCGATCTGGCGGCCCCCGTCGACCTGCCACCGTTTGCCAACTCGCAAATGGACGGCTTTGCCATCCAGGTTCCGGAGAATCAGCCCAAAGTGGTTGATTTGGCCGAATCAACCACTTATCTGGTCGGCGCCACGATTCCGGCCGGAATCCTCGCCCCGCCTCTTGTGGCCGGGACGGCCGCCCCCATCATGACGGGAGCCATGCTGCCCGAGGGGGCCAACGCCGTGGTACCCGTCGAGGCCGCCCAGCCCGCACACTTTCCGGATGAGGGTGAATCGGTCACCCTGCCGGGCACGGCCCCCGGCATCTTTGTCCGGGACCGGGGCAGCGACCTGCCGCGGGGCAGTATTGCGATAGCCGCCGGCACCCTGCTCAACCCGGCCCACGTCGGGTTGGCCTCCGCGCTTGGCTGCACGGGCCTGGTGGTGCGCCGGCGCGTGCGGGTGCTGCTGGTGACCACGGGGGACGAGGTGTTGCTGCCCGGCGATCCTCGTGCGGCCGACGGCCTGCCCGAGGGGAAGATCTTCGACGCCAACATGGCGTTGCTCCGCGCGAACCTGCTCGACGCCGGTGCCGAGGTGGTGCTGGCGCCGGTTGTCTCGGATGAGCCGCGGGCGCTGTTGGCGGCCCTTGACTCCTTCGTGGACGGTGCAGGCTCGGACGGCGCCGCCGCGGTCGATTTGATCCTGTCCACCGGCGGGATCAGCGCCGGCGCGTTCGAAGTGGTCAAACAGGCACTGGCCGAACTTGACGTGGACTTTGTCTCCGTGGGGCTGCAGCCGGGCGGGCCGCAGGCGCTGGGCACGTACAAGGGTGTGCCGTTCATCGGCTTCCCGGGCAACCCGGTCAGCGGCGTGGTGTCCTTTGAGCTGTTCCTGCGCCCGGCCATGACCGCACTCCTGGGCGGACCCGCGCCGCGCCACCGGGCCTTGGCAACCCTGGCCCACCCCATGACGTCCCCGGCCGGAAAGCACCAGGTGCGACGCGGCGTCTACGAGGGGCCCGCCTTCGAATCCGCCGCGTCCGTGCGGGAGGTGGGCGGACCGTCGTCGCACCTTTTGGGTGCGCTGGCACAAGCCAACGCCCTGATCCACATCCCGGCCGGCGTGACGGAATTGCAGGCCGGGGCAAAAGTGGAAGTATGGCTGTTGTGACTGATCCCAACACCGCCCCCGAATTAACCCACCTGCGCCACGACGGCACCGCCCAGATGGTCGACGTGTCCGCCAAGGCCGTCACGGTGCGCGAAGCCACCGCCACGGCCACCGTGACCACAACCCCCGAGGTCATGGCCTTGCTCGGCGCCGGCGAACTGCCCAAGGGCGACGCCCTGGCCGTGGCCCGGGTGGCCGGGATCATGGCCGCCAAGAAAACCCCCGAACTTATCCCGCTGTGCCACCCGCTGCCCATCTCCAAGGTCACGGTCGACTTTGACCTCGGGTCCGGAAGCGTGCGCATCCAGGCCCTCGTGAAAACCCGCGGCGTCACGGGCGTGGAGATGGAGGCGCTGACCGCCGTGTCCGTGGCCGCCCTGAGCGTCTATGACATGATCAAGGCCGTGGACAAGCATGCCGTCATCTCCGGCATCCAGGTCCTGGCCAAGAGCGGCGGCAAAAGCGGCGACTGGAAAATCGGCAGCGAATCCGCGGAGAAGGAAGCAACCCCATGAGCGCTTGTGAACCCGGCACCTCCCTGGGCCCGGCCGGCGTCGTCATCGCCTCGACCCGCGCCGCAACCGGCGTCTACGAGGACAAGACCGGCCCCATCATCGCCGACTGGCTCACCGAGCACGGTTTCGACACCATCCCCGTGATCGTGGTCCCGGACGGCCCCGCCGTGGGCGCGGCATTGCGGGCCCTGCTGACAAAACAACCCGCCGTGATCCTGACCAGCGGCGGCACGGGCCTGAGCCCCACCGACGAAACCCCGGAAATGACGCTGCCCGTGCTGGAACGCGAAATTCCGGGCATCATGGAGGCCATCCGGGCCGCCGGCCTGGCCAAGACGCCCATGGCCGCGCTCAGCCGCGGACACGCGGGCACGGCCGGGCGCACGCTGATCGTCAACCTGCCCGGCTCGCCGTCGGGCGTCATGGACGGTTTGGCCGTGCTGGACCCCATCATCGGGCACATCTGCGAGCAGGTGGGCGGCGGCCATGGCCACTAACGTCGAAGTCGTGGCCGCCTCGCTCAGCGACCAGCCAATCTCCGTCGACGCCGCCATTGCCGCCGTCGAATCCGACGCCGCCGGGGCAGTTGTCAGCTTCAGCGGGGTGGTGCGCAACCACGACGGCGGCAAACAAGTCGCCCGGCTGAGCTACAGCGCCCACCCGCTCGCCAAGACGGTCCTCGACGACGTCGTCACCTCCGTCGCGGCCGGCGCCGCGGACCCCGACGGCCACCCCGTGCGGGTCTGGGTGGCCCACCGGGTGGGACCCCTGGAGATCGGCGAACCGGCCCTCGTGTGCGCCGTCGCCTCCTCGCACCGGGCCGAGGCCTTTGAGCTGTGCTCGGCCCTCGTGGAGCGGATCAAGGCCGAGGTGCCCATCTGGAAGGAACAGTTCTTCACCGACGGGACGGTCGAATGGGTGGGCGCCGGAGGAGCTGCGTAAAACCAGTAGTCTTAAACGCATGAGTGAATTGCTGAAGGTGGCCGTGCTCGGTGCCAAGGGACGAATGGGAACGGCCGCCGTTGCGGCCATCGACGGGGCCGCGGACATGGAGCTGGTGGCAGCCCTGGGCCGCAACGACTCCCTGGACGTCCTGCTCGACGCCGGCGCCGACGTGATCGTGGATTTGACCGTCCCTGACTCCACCGAAGCCAACATCCGCTTCGCCGTCGAACACGGCATCCACGCCGTGGTCGGCACCACCGGCTGGAATGCCGAGCGGCTGGCCTCGCTGGAAGCACTGCTCGCCGCGCACCCGGACACCGGCGTGCTGATCGCCCCGAACTTCGCCCTGGGCTCCGTGCTGGCCACCCGCTTTGCCGCGCAGGCCGCCAAATACTTTGAGTCGGTGGAGATCATCGAACTCCACCACCCCCGCAAGGTCGATGCGCCCTCCGGCACGGCCCTGCGTACGGCGCAGCTCATCGCGGCCGCCCGCGCCGAAGCCGGCGTCGCCGACGCCCCCGACGCCACCGAAACCGATCCCGACGGCGCCCGCGGAGCCTCGATCGAGGGCATCCCCGTGCACAGCGTCCGGCTGGCCGGCCTGGTGGCCCACCAGGAAGTGCTGCTGGGCAGCGCCGGGGAGCAGCTGACCATCCGCCACGACTCCTTCAACCACGCCTCGTTCATGCCCGGCGTGCTGCTCGGCGTGCGCACCGTGGGAACCCGCCCCGGGCTGACGGTGGGCCTCGACGGCTACCTGGACCTGGAAGGCTGAGCCATGTCAAAGACAAAACTATGGGTTGGCGCCATTTGCCTGCTGCTGGTGTTCTACCTGGTGGTCATGGTGCAGCGATCCTTCACGCTGATGTTCGTTTCGCCCGAATGGCAGGCCAAGCTCCTGGGCGCCGCCTACTTCCTGGTGCCGTTCGTCGCGGCCTGGGCGCTGATCAGCGAGGTGCTCTTTGGCGCCCGCACGGAAAAGCTGGCCAAGATCCTCGAGACCGAGGGCGGCCTGCCCGAGGACACGCTGCCGCGCACCCCGGCCGGCCGGATTGTCCGTGCCGCCGCCGACGCCGAGTTTGAAAAGTACAAGGCCGAGGCCGAATCTGCGCCCGACGACTGGCGGTCCTGGTTCCGGCTTTCCTGCGCCTACGACGCCGCCGGCGACCGCAAGCGCGCCCGCAAGTCCATGCGCGACGCCATCACGATGTTCCGCGCCGGCTGACACTGCCGTCTGTGTTGCACTTGTTGGACGTGGAAAGCGATATCCCGTCGAATTGCGTGAAACAACCGCAACATAGATCCACGAGAGGCAAGACCATGGCAAGCAGCACACTCAACCCGATTGACGGCGTCGAACTTTCCTATGACGTGGTGGGGGAGGGCGCACCGATCCTGCTGCTCCACGGCAGCGCGCTGAGCCGTGCCATCTGGCGCGGATTCGGCTACACCAAGGCGCTGCGGGAAAACCACCAGGTCATCACCATGGACCTGCGCGGCCACGGGCGCAGCGGCAAGCCAACCGGACAGGCCGACTACGCCATGGAGCTGCTGGTCTCCGACGCGCTGGCCGTGCTGGACGCCGCCGGCGCCCCGCGGGCCCACTTTGGCGGCTACTCCGTGGGCTCCCGGATCGGATTCTCCCTGGCGGTTGCCGCGCCGGAGCGCCTTCTCTCGCTGACCACGCTTGGCGGGACGTTCCGAATCCAGCCCGGCAGCGTGGGCAAGCTGTTCTTCCCCGATTACGACGCCGCCCTCGGCAATGCCGGCATGCCCGGCTTTGTGGAAGGCTGGGAACGGCGGATCGGCGGTCCCCTCGACGCGCAGACCAGGGCCGCGTTCCTGGCCAACGACGCCACGGCGCTGCGGTCCTACTTCCGGCAAACCGAGGCCGAGTCCGCCATCGCCGAATCCGCCATTGCCGCCATTGCGCTGCCGGCCCTGTTGATGGCCGGCACGGCCGACCGGGACCGACTGGTCGATTCGCGGCGCGCCGCCGAGCTCATGCCCAACGCCCGCGTCGTTGAGCTCCCCGGCCGCAACCACGGCAGCACACTGGTGCCCGCCCAGCCGATCCTCGACGAATGGCTGCCGTTCCTGGCCGGAGTCGGCGCAAGCAGCTAAGACGCGGCGCCTGAACGTTCAGTCGTTGCCGGGCCGCAGCGGCGGCACCGCCGACGCCGGCCCGTCGGAAACATGACCGCCGGCGGCCGGTCCGGCGGAACCCGGCCGGCCGGCGTCGTAGGCGGCCAGCACGGCGGGGATCATCGCGGCGGAGGCCCGCCGGTAGCCCAGGCTCGAGGGGTGGAAACCGTCAATGGAAAACATGTCGCGGGGCTCCTCCAGGAAGATCTGCCGCACGGCCCGCCCCAGCAGCACGGGGTGCGCGCCGGCCGCCCGGGCCGCCTTGAACTGGGCCGCGGCCAGCCGCCGGGACATCTGGCCGCCAAATTCGCGCAGGGGGGAGGGCAGCGACGGCAGCGTGTCAAAGTCCGGGCAGGTGCCCACCACCACCTCGCCGCCCGCGAGCCGCAGCCTGCCGATCACCGCGCCGAGCGCCTTGACGGAATCGGCGAGCGGCACGTGGTTCGTCAGATCGTTGCCGCCCACCACGATGACGGTAATGTCCGGCACTTTCCCCTCCGGCAGGGTGTCGATCTGGTGGTCAAGGGTCGAGGTGCGGGCCCCCACCGCGGCCACGGTGCGCAACTCCACCGCCCGGTGTGCGTGGTCGGAGAGCGCCACGGCCAGGTTGGCGCCCAGGGTCGCGGACGCCGTCGCCGCCCCCAGGCTGTCCGCCACGGAGTCCCCGGCCACCACCAGCAGCAGCGGGTTTCCCCAGGCGGGGCGGTACACGCGGTCCGCGTCAGGGCCGCGATCACCAAGGCGGTGCCCCACGGTTTGCGCCGCCATGCGCCCCTCGGTGCGGAACAGCAGGGCGATTCCGCCCACGGTTGCCGCCACGCTGCCGGCCACGATGGCACCGGCAAGTCCGGCCCGGCGCAGCGAAGAGAGGTCCATGCTGGAAGTATAGGCTGCGCCGCCCTGTCCGCCCCGTGGCCGGCGTTGAACGAAATCAAGGCGGAGCAGGTAACGTTTTACCCATGTCTGCCTCTGTGTCTAGCAACCGCCCCTTCGGAACTCTGGTGCCTGCAATGGTCACCCCCTTCACCGCCGACGGCGAAGTGGACTACAAGCAGGCGGCCGCACTGGCCAACAAGCTGGTCGACGATGGCTGCGACGGCCTCGTCGTTACCGGCACCACGGGTGAAACCTCCACCCTGACGGACGAGGAAAACCTTGGCATGTTCGCCGCGGTCCTGGACGCCGTGGGCGACCGGGCCCGGGTCATCGCCGGCACCGGCACCAACGACACCCGCCACTCCATCAGCCTCTCCAAGCGTGCCGCCGCCCTGGGCGTCCACGGCCTGCTGATCGTCACCCCGTACTACAACAAGCCCAGCCAGGCCGGCATCCAGGCCCACTTCGAGGCGATTGCCGACTCCACCGAGCTGCCCGTCATGGTGTACGACATTCCCGGCCGTGCCGGAGTCCCCATCACTACCGAAACCATCATCAAGCTGGCCGACCACCCGCGGATCCTTGCGCTCAAGGACGCCAAGGCCGACTTCTCCGCCACAACGCGCGTGCTGGCCAACACCGACCTCGACGTGTACTCGGGCGACGACGGACTGACGCTGCCGCTGATGGCCGCCGGCGCCGTCGGACTCGTCAGCGTCACCGCGCATGTGGCAACCAAGGCGTTCCGCGCACTCATTGACGCGGCCGCGGCCGGCGACTTCGCCACGGCCCGCCGCATCCACTTCGAGCTGGATCCGGTCATCCGGGCCGCCATGGGCCACGTGCAGGGCGCGGTGGCCGTCAAACAAATTCTTAAGTGGCAGGGAATCCTGTCCAACTCGGTGGTCCGGCTTCCCTTGGTGGAACCGGGCGAGGCCGAGATCGCCATGATCAAGGCTGACCTTGCGGAAGCTGGAATGGAAGTGTAACCATGACCCAAATGACTGAACCCGGCCTGCGCACCCCGCCGAAACTGGCCAAGGACACGCTGCGGATCGTGCCGCTGGGCGGCATTGGTGAAATCGGGCGCAACATGACCGTCTTTGAAATGGACGGCAAGCTGCTCATTGTGGACTGCGGCGTGCTCTTCCCCGAGGAGGACCAGCCGGGCGTTGACTTGATCCTGCCCGACTTCTCCTACATCGAGGACCGGCTCGAGGACGTGGTGGGCGTGGTGCTCACGCACGGCCACGAGGACCACATTGGCGCCGTGCCCTACCTTTTGCGGTTGCGCAACGACATCCCGCTGATCGGCTCGCAGCTGACGCTGGCGTTCATCGAGGCCAAGCTGGCCGAACACCGCATCAAGCCCTGGACGCTGACGGTCAAGGAGGAACAGGTCGAGAAGTTCGGCCCGTTCGAATGCGAATTCGTCGCCGTCAACCACTCCATCCCGGACGCACTGGCCGTTTTCATCCGCACCGCGGGCGGCAACGTGCTCCACACCGGTGACTTCAAGATGGACCAGCTGCCGCTGGACGGGCGCACCACCGACCTGCGCCACTTTGCCCGCCTGGGCGAGGAAGGCGTGGATTTGTTCCTGGTGGACTCCACCAACGCCGACGTCCCCGGCTTCACCACGAGTGAGGCCGAGATCGGGCCCACGCTGGAGTCCTTGTTCGGCAAGGCCGACAAGCGCATCATCGTGGCCAGCTTCTCCTCCCACGTCCACCGCGTCCAGCAGGTGCTCAACGCCGCCGTGCTGCACAACCGCAAGGTCGCGTTCGTGGGCCGCTCAATGGTGCGCAACATGGCCATTGCCGCCAAGCTGGGCTACCTGAACGTCCCGGACAACGTGCTGGTCGATCTGAAGAACGTGGGAACCCTGCCGGACAACAAGGTGGTCCTGATGTCCACCGGTTCCCAGGGTGAGCCCATGGCGGCCCTGTCCCGGATGGCCAATGGTGACCACAAGATCGCCGTCGGCAAGGGCGACACCGTGATCCTGGCGTCCTCCCTGATCCCCGGCAACGAAAACGCCGTCTTCCGCATCATCAACGGGCTCTTGAAGCGTGGCGCCGACGTCATCCACAAGGGCACCGCCAAGGTCCACGTCTCCGGACACGCCGCCGCCGGCGAACTGCTGTACTGCTACAACATCCTCACGCCCAAGAACGTGATGCCGGTGCACGGGGAGACCCGCCACCTGATTGCGAACGCCAAGATCGCCCAGTCCTCGGGCATCGCGGCGGAGAACATCCTGCTCACCGACGACGGCTCCGTCATCGACCTCGCCAACGGCGTGGCCAGGATCGTCGGCCAGGTCGAGTGCGGCTTTGTCTACGTTGACGGCCAGAGCGTCGGCGAAATCACCGACGCCGATCTGAAGGACCGCCGCACGCTGGGCGACGAGGGCTTCATCTCCATCATCACGGTGGTCAACCGGGCCACGGGCAAGATCGTCTCCGGACCGGACATCCACGCCCGCGGCGTGGCCGAGGACGACGCCGTCTTTGACGAGATCAAACCCAAGATCGCCGCAGCGCTCGAGGAAGCGGTCATGGCCAGCACCGACCACACCACCCACCAGCTCCAGCAGGTGGTGCGCCGGGTGATCGGCACCTGGGTCAACCGCAAGCTGCGCCGCCGCCCCATGATCATCCCGGTGGTCCTGGAGGCGTAGCCGCTCCCTTAGCAGTTCGAACGGGTAGTAGTGGTGGGTGTCGGCGTTCGACACCCACCACTACTGCCCGTTCGTTTTTTCGGCGGGCCGGACGTGCGCCACCAACCGTCCCCTCGAGCCCAAATTCGCGGAAAACCGGGACAAAGCGGGTACCGTTACGGGTATGGCGACTCGTTCTTCCCCCGCTCGCGCGTCCGCCGGCAAGCAAGGCGGCGCTTCGGCGCGCCCAGCGAAGACCGCCAAAATGCCGAGCACACGCAGCAAACAACCCGAACCCGTCCAGCAGCTCATCTGGCCCGTACGCATGGCCGTCGGCTTCTGGCAGGGCCTGGCGCACCTGGTGGGCGGCGCCATTCGGCGCATGGGCGCCGACGTCAGCGACCTCCCGGCCGAGGACCGCCGCGACGGCAGCGGGCTGTTCTTCATCCTCCTGGCCACCGTCATCGCCACCTTCGAGTGGTGGGGCCTGAGCGGCCCGGTGGCCAACGCCGTCCACGGCGTCTTCCAGGGCACGTTCGGCTGGTTCGCCGCCATGCTCCCGCCCATGCTCCTGATCTTCTCGATCCTGGTGTTCCGCCAACCCACCAACATCCGCAGCAACAACCGGGTCGCAATCGGCTTTTGCCTCATGATCCTTTCCGGCTGCGCCCTGGCCCACGTGGCCGGCGGCATGCCCAGCGCCACGGGCAGCTTTGCCGGGATCAGCGCGGCCGGCGGCATGGTCGGCCTCATCGCCGGGGGCCTCGTGGCCGCCGCCAGCCCCGTGCTGGCCGTGGCGGTCTTCGCCATCCTGGCCTTCTTCAGCATCCTGATCCTCACGGCCACCCCCATCCGCCACATCCCGGCCCGGTTGCGGGGGCTGTACGAACAGCTCGTCGGGGCCGGCCCGCAGCCGCAGGAGCCCGCCGGCGACGGCCACGACCAGAGCTACCTGTACGACCGTGACGGGGTGGCCATCGAGCCAAAGAAGCCCCGCAGCCTGCGCGGGCGCAAGAAGGCAGCCGCGGACGCCGCCGCCGATATTGAATATGACGGCGACACCGCCTTCGAGACCGCGCTCGTGGAGCCCAAGGACGACGTCGAACCCGCCGCCCCGTCGCTGCCGCCGGGCGTGCGCCGCCCTACCCGTGACGAGCTGGCCGCCGACAAGATCAAGGCCCGCCAGGGGCTGCCCACCTCACAGAGCTTCTATGACGCCGACGACGACGCCCCCGTCACCGAGGCGATCGGGATCGTCACGGCCAACCAGATCGCGACGGGAAACCGTGACGACACCGCCACCCGCGCGATACCCGCCCCGCCGCAGGCCGCGCCGGCCCCCATCCCGGCCCGCTCGGAGCAGCTGCAGCTGTCCGGCGACGTCACCTACACGCTGCCGGAATCCGACTTCCTGCCCTCCGGCCCGCCCGCGAAGGAAGCCACCGAGGCGAACGACGCCGTCGTCGCCGCCCTCACCGACACCCTGAACCAGTTCAATGTCGACGCAGCGGTGACCGGCTTCAGCCGCGGCCCCACCGTGACCCGGTACGAGATCGAACTGGCGCCCGGCACCAAGGTCGAACGCGTCACCGCATTGAGCAAGAACATCTCCTACGCCGTGGCCTCCTCGGATGTACGCATCCTCAGCCCCATCCCGGGCAAGAGCGCCATCGGCATCGAAATCCCGAACGCGGACAAGGAAATCGTGGTGCTCGGCGACGTGCTGCGCTCCGCCAACGCACGCCGCACCGACCACCCCATGGTCATGGGCGTCGGCAAGGACGTCGAGGGCGGCTTCGTCGTCGCGAACCTGGCCAAGATGCCGCACCTGTTGGTGGCCGGTGCCACGGGTGCCGGCAAGTCCTCGTTCGTGAACTCCATGATCGTCTCGATCCTGATGCGCTCCACCCCCGATGAGGTGCGCATGGTCATGGTGGACCCCAAACGCGTGGAACTGACCGCGTACGAAGGCGTGCCGCACCTGATCACCCCCATCATCACCAACCCGAAGAAGGCCGCCGAGGCACTCCAGTGGGTGGTGCGGGAGATGGATCAGCGCTACGACGACCTCGCCAACTACGGCTTCAAGCACATCGACGAGTTCAACAAGGCCGTCAAGGCCGGCAAGGTGCACCCGCCCGAGGGCTCCAAGCGGGTCGTGCGCGCCTACCCCTACCTGCTCGTGATCGTGGACGAGCTCGCGGACCTGATGATGGTGGCCCCGCGCGATGTGGAGGATTCCATCGTGCGCATCACCCAGCTGGCCCGTGCCGCCGGCATCCACCTGGTGCTGGCCACCCAGCGCCCGTCCGTGGACGTGGTGACGGGCCTGATCAAGGCCAACGTGCCCTCCCGCATGGCGTTCGCCACCTCCTCCGTCACCGACTCCCGCGTGGTCCTCGATCAGCCCGGCGCCGAGAAGCTGCTGGGCCAGGGTGACGCACTGTTCCTGCCCATGGGCAAGTCCAAGCCCATCCGTGTCCAGGGCGCCTGGGTCACCGAGGCGGAAATCAAGCGTGTCGTGGAGCACGTCAAGGGCCAGCTGAAGGCCACCTACCGCGAAGACGTGGCCGTCGAGGCGCCCAAGAAGCAGATCGAGGACGACATCGGAGACGACCTTGATCTGCTGTTGCAGGCCACCGAGCTGGTGGTCACCACGCAGTTCGGTTCCACCTCCATGCTCCAGCGCAAGCTGCGCGTGGGCTTCGCCAAGGCGGGTCGCCTGATGGACCTGCTCGAATCCCGCGGCGTCGTGGGCCCCTCCGAGGGTTCCAAGGCGCGCGACGTCCTGGTCAAGCCCGATGACCTTGCCGCGACCCTTGCCGCGATCCGCGGCGACGGTCCCGTGTCCGTTGAGGACGGTGCCGCCGCTCCCGCGGAGGACCCCCTGGCCGCGGCGCTGGCCGATAACGCCAACGCCAATCACGGCTGGGGCGGGGACCTCGTGGCCGAGGACCTGGCCAACCGGACCGAGTCCGTGAACTACTACGACGGTGCCGACGGCAACGACGACGAGGACGGCGGCGAGGACGCATGGTCACTGACGGGACGGTAGCCTCCGCTAACCCGACGGCGCCCAATGACGATAGCCTTGCACTGTGACTGATACCGCAGCAACAAGCCCCGCAACGCCCGGGCCCTCCAACTGGAACCTGCCCAACGCGCTGACCATGCTGCGGATTGTGCTGGTGCCGTTCTTCATCTGGTTCTTCCTTGCCGACTCCGGCCATTACGGCTGGTGGCGCTGGGCCGCCGTCCTGGCCTTCGTGGTCGCCATCTACACCGACAAGCTCGACGGCGACATCGCCCGGGCGCGGGGCCTGATCACCAGCTTCGGCAAGATCGCGGACCCCATCGCCGACAAGCTGCTGATCGGTTCGGCCCTGATCATGCTGTCGGCCGTGCATGAGCTGTGGTGGTGGGTCACCATTGTGATGCTGGTGCGCGAACTGGGCATTACGGGGCTCCGCTTCGTGGTGATCCGCTACGGCGTCATGGCCGCCTCCAAGGGCGGAAAGCTCAAGACCGTGCTCCAGACGGTGGCGATCTTCGTCTACCTGCTGCCCGTCACCCCGGCTACTCCGTGGCTGTCGGTCGTTGCACTGATAGTTATGTTGGCCGCGTTGGCCGTCACCGTGGTGACCGGCGTCGACTATGTGGTCAAGGCCGTAGCGCTGCGCAACTCGGGCCGACGCGCCGGAACTGCGTAGGCGGGGGAGCAAGTGACGGTTCCCGGAATGGACTTGGCGGCCCTCGTGGCCGACGCCGTGGCCTCGGGCCTGAGCGTCTCGACGGCCGAATCGCTCACCGGCGGCATGCTGGCGGCCACCATCGTGGACGTGCCGGGGGCGTCGGGCATGCTGTTCGGCGGCGTCGTCGCGTACCAGAACGAGGTCAAGGTCCGGGCGCTGGGCGTCTCCGCGGAACTGCTAGAGGAGCGCGGAGCCGTCGACGCCGACGTCGCCTGCGCCATGGCCCTGGGCGCTTGCCGCCTCACCGGGGCACGGGTGGGGCTTTCCACAACGGGCGTTGCCGGTCCGGAACCCCATCAGGGAAAGCCCGTGGGGCAGGTGTATATTGGGTTGCCTTCGACGGGGCGGTCCAAGCCTACGAATATCACTTTGGCGGGGACCGTGCCATGATCCGCCAACAAGCGGCCGACGAGGCGCTGGCCCTGCTCCAACAAGTTGTCAAGGCCACCCGGGAACAAAAGTTGTAACCGGATAGTTAGTCATAGTGAACGCAAATGGTCGGTGATCCGTCCTAGTATGAGAACACCAACCAGGCGTAGCCTTTTCGGAGCCGCTGAAAAGGAAGTACCGATCGAATGAGGAGTAAGGCGATACCGATGGTGAAACAACCCGTATCCGTAAACGGCGTAGTTCGCTGGCGGGATGTGGGTTTGGCAGACGAGGCTAAACATCCGGCAAAGGAGCGCAAGATGGTGGTATTACGCCACGAAATTGGAGATGTCCTGCGAGATGTACGTCAACGTCAGGGCCGCACACTCCGCGAAGTCTCACACAATGCACGCGTCTCGCTTGGCTACTTGAGTGAAGTGGAGCGTGGACAAAAGGAAGCCTCTTCCGAGCTGCTTTCCTCGATTTGTTCCGCTCTCGATGTGCCCTTGTCACTCATGCTCCGCGAAGTGAGCGATCGTTTGGCCATTGCCGAAGGCGTGGCTGTCCCGGACACTGTTCCCCAGGAATTTGCGGCGCGTTACGGCCGTGACTTGAACGAGGAACTCTCCGATGAACTCAGCAAGGGCCTGATGTCCAACGCCTTCTAGTCCGTTGCTCCCTTTCGCCTGACCGGTCGACGCCGGCTCCGGCCCAAGATCTTCCCCGGACCGCCACGGTGTGTGGCACCGGGTCAGTGGATCCCCGCCTTCATGGCGGGGATCCACTTTTTGTTACGAGAACTTTGGTGCGCCTATCCGGCGTCGTAGTTGCTGAGGTCGTCATTGTTCAACTTGGCAATCAGCGTCGCCAGGGTGATAAGTTCCTCGGTGTCCCAGTGCTCCAGCAATTTGTGGAACGCCTCCTGCCGGCCGGCGTGCACGGTACGCATCCTGGCCAGCCCCTCCGGCGTCAATTCGATGAGCTGGGCGCGGCCGTCGCTCGGATCGGCCTCTTTGTGGACCAGCCCCACGCCTTCCAGGAAGCTGATTTGCCGGCTGACCGACGGCTTTCCCACACCAATGCATTTGGCCAGCTCGGTCAACCGCATTCCGCCCTGGTGCAGGAGCACGGACAGCAGCCCATACGCGGCGGGTTCCAAATCCTGGTGGACACTGCGCGTCATCGAGTGGTTCATGGCCCGGGTTCGGCGCCACAGCAGGCTCAACTGCATCTCCAGCGACTCGATGGCCGCCGACGTGTCCTGGGGTGCGGTCGGCGCAGTGCCGCCCGCCGGTGTTGCTGCTCTGCTCATGGGATAAGTCTATGGCGCAGCGGCCGGGCCCGCGTATCCGTCCATGCGACAATGGGAAGGTGCGAGTGAGCGAGTTTTGGCGATTGATGGATGACGAATTCAGCCCGGCGTATTCCCGTGTGCTGGCCCGGGACCTGGTCCTGGCCGGTGTAGGCGGGACGACGGCGGCCGTTGCGTTGCGCGCCGGCTTTGACCCGCGCGAAATCTGGCTGGAGGTGTGCCAGGCCCAGGACGTTCCGCCGTCGCGCCGCCTGGGCCGGGACGTTGCGCCGAAGCAGTAGCGCCCGCGATTTGCACGACACGCCGCAATCGGGTTCGAATACCTATTCGAAACGATCTATCATTGAATCGTAGGGCACCTAAAGCGAGTGCAAAAAGTTCTCCACAATTTTGGCCCCGGAGCCGTACCAGGACAGACAATGTCGGAGCCTTGAACTAGCGTTTTAAGTATCGGAAGAAGCCCCCGGGCCACACCGGAAAGAAATTGAAGTAACGCACCACGTATGCACATGCAACAGACCACCAACCGTCCACAACGCAAAACGGTGTTCCTGGACGGGGCCGGATAACGGCACATATGAAAGACCGAGGTGAACCATGGCCGCTCCCGCAGACCGTGAAAAGGCGCTAGCCGCAGCACTTGCCCAGATTGACAAGCAATTTGGCAAGGGCTCCGTGATGCGCCTGGGCGACGACGTCCGGGCGCCCATTGAAGTGATCCCCACCGGTTCGATCGCCCTGGACGTTGCCCTGGGCATTGGCGGGCTGCCCCGCGGCCGCGTCGTGGAGATCTACGGACCGGAATCCTCCGGTAAGACCACCGTGGCCCTGCACGCCGTCGCCAACGCCCAAAAGGGTGGCGGCATTGCCGCGTTCATCGACGCCGAGCACGCCCTCGACCCGGACTACGCGGCCAAGCTGGGCGTGGACGTGGATGCGCTGCTGGTCTCCCAGCCGGACACCGGTGAGCAGGCCCTGGAAATCATGGACATGCTCATTGGCTCCGGTTCGCTGGACGTCATCGTCATCGACTCCGTCGCCGCCCTGGTGCCGCGCGCCGAAATTGAGGGCGACATGGGCGACAGCCACGTCGGCCTGCAGGCCCGCCTCATGAGCCAGGCCCTGCGAAAGATCACCGGCCGGTTGAGCCAGACCAAGACCACCGCCATCTTCATCAACCAGTTGCGTGAAAAGATCGGTGTCTTCTTCGGCAGCCCCGAAACCACCACCGGTGGTAAGGCGCTGAAGTTCTATGCGTCCATCCGCATCGATGTCCGCCGGATCCAGACCTTGAAGGAAGGCTCCGACGCCGTCGGAAACCGCACCAAGGCGAAGGTCGTCAAGAACAAGATGGCGCCGCCGTTCAAGATCGCCGAGTTCGACATCATCTACGGCCAGGGCATTTCGCGTGAAGGCGGAATCATCGACATGGGCGTGGAGCACGGCATCATCAAGAAGTCCGGTTCCTGGTACACCTACGACGGTGACCAGCTGGGACAGGGCATGGAGAACTCCCGCCGCTTCCTTAAGGACAACCCCGAGCTGGCCGAGGAACTCGAACGCCTCATCAAGATCAAGCTTGGTGTGGGCGCCGCGCCCGAGGTCGAGGAAGAAAAGGCCCCCAAGCTCAAGGCAGTCGACGGCTTCTAGTCGCCACCCACGGTGCCGGCCTGCCTTGGCGGGCCGGTACCGCCTGGGCGCACCCGTGCGACGCCGCGCCCACGGATGCCGTGGCGGGAAGGAGAACTCATGAATGGCAGGAAACCGGCACCCGAGCTGGACCCGGATGCCAATCCCGCAGCGGTGGCCAGGGGCATCATCTTGCGGCAGCTGACCAACTCGCCCAAAAGCCGGCACCAACTGGCGCAGAAGCTTGCCGAGCGAAACGTCCCGGAGGACGTCGCCGAGGCCGTGTTGGACCGCTTCGAAGAGGTCAAACTCATTGACGACGCCGAATTCGCCCAACTTTGGGTGCGCAGCCGGGCCGCCAACAGGTCGATGGCCCGCGGCGCACTCAAACGCGAACTTGCCGAGAAGGGCATCGCGCCGGAACTGGCCGAGGAGGCGCTGGCCCAGGTCACCGACGACGACGAGCACGGCAGTGCCGAAACCCTGGTACGGCGCAAGCTGCGCGGTTCCATGAACCTGGCCGACCGTGCCGAACGCGACAAATACACGCGGCGCTGGGTCGCCATGCTGGCCCGGAAAGGCTACAACCCCTCGGCCGCTTTCCACGTTGTGGGGCAGGTCATCGACGAATCGCTCGAGGGCGAGCCTCCCGGCGACTAGCCGGCCAGCGGCTAGGCTGGCCTCACTATGAGCAGTTTTTCCCGAAGTGCCCTTCGCACCCTGGCCGCTACAGTCGCCGCCGGGTGCTTGGTGGTTTCCGGGGTCGCTGCCGGTCCGGTGGTGGCCGACGACGCACCGCCCAGCGGGTATCCGAGCTGGTCCGACGTGCAAAATGCCAAGGGAAACGCGGCCGCCACGCAAACGGAAATTGGCAAGATCAACTCCCTGCTGGACGGGCTGAGCGCGGAATCCGATGCCCTGGGCACCGCCGCCGTGCAAGCGGGCATCAGCTATGCCACCACCCAATCCCAGCTGGAAACCGTCACCGCGCAGGTCAATGTCCTCCAGGCCCAGTCCAGCCGTGCCGGCAAGGACGCCGCCAAATACCAAAAGGACGTCACTGCCGCGGCCGTCCAAAGCTACAAGTCCGGCGGGGCCAATCTGGGAATCTTCGGAACCCTCTCCGCACTTGACTCCACCGACGGCCTCCAAAATCTCGACCTGCTCCACCTGGTGGGTGAGCAGGCGGCCATGCAACAAACCAAGGCCAAGGACGCCCAAAGTGTTGCCGCATCACTGGCCAAGGCACAACAAGTCGCCGAGGCCGAGCGCGCCAAACTTGCGGACCAGGCCAAGAGCGAGCTTGACGCCGCCGTCGCTGCGCAACAGGCCGTGATCAACCAGCTTGCCGTCAAGAAGAAGCAAAGCGCCACCCTCACCGCTCAGCTCGCGTCACTGAACAACACCACGGTTGCCGTAGAGGCAAAGTACCGCCAGGGGCAGGAGGCGATGGCCGCCTACGAGGCCGCACAGGCTGCGAAACGCGCAGCTGCGGCCGCCGAGGCCGCCCGCCAGCAAGCGGCAGCCGAGGCCGCGGCCCAAGCCGCCGCACAAGCTGCAGCGCAGGCGGCGGCAAACGCACCGGGACCTGTGGCCGCCATCCCGGCCCCGCCCGCGAACCCCAGCCCCGGTGACGGATTCATCCCGGTCGAGGTGCTCCTGCCGAACATTCCCGGCAACGCCGTCAACGACCCCGGCGGAGCACAGGCCTACGCATCAAGCCGGCTGGGCTCCTACGGTTGGGCACAAAGCCAGTTCCAGTGCCTGCTCCAGCTGTGGACACAGGAATCGGGTTGGCAGACCAACGCCACCAACCAAAGCAGCGGAGCCTACGGGATCGCCCAGGCCCTGCCGCCCGGCAAATATTCCGATACCGGCGGCGACTGGCTCACCAACTACCGGACCCAAATCGACTGGGGCCTGGGCTACATCAGCAACCGCTACGGCTCGCCTTGCGGCGCCTGGAGCCACGAAGTCTCCAACAACTGGTACTAGGCCCCGCGGCCTCCCCAACCTCGTTCCTCGGCCGGACCCCTCGGCCGGGTGAGTCCAATTCCGGGTGAAAATGGCCATGATCCTCGCGGGGGCTGTTGTGGTGATCCGACCGCGGCGGGCCGTGGGCGGATCACCACAACAGCCCCCGCGCCGGCCGAATCGGTCCGAAGCGGCCTCTCATGACCACTAAGACCCCCGCGCCACACGAGGATTCAGGCAGCCGTCCCGGTTTAGTCGAAATTCGGCGCAGGTCTTAAGCTGAAGGGGTGAGCCTGACCCTAGACGGCGTTGAAAATTCCGCCCCCGCACTTTCCAGCCGCCCCCGCACCTACCAGGTGCGCACGTACGGCTGCCAAATGAACGTCCACGACTCCGAGCGCATGGCCGGACTGCTGGAATCCGCCGGCATGGTCGCCGTCGAGGAAGCCGGCCCGGCACCCGTCCTGGACGCCAACGGCGAACCCGTGCCCGACGTCGTCGTCTTCAACACCTGCGCGGTCCGCGAGAACGCGGACAACAAGCTCTACGGCAACCTCGGCATGCTGGCCCACATCAAGGAAACCAACCCGGGCATGCAAATTGCCGTGGGCGGCTGCCTGGCCCAAAAGGACCGGGACACGATCCAAAAGCGCGCCCCCTGGGTCGACGTGGTGTTTGGCACGCACAACGTGGGCGCCCTGCCGGTGCTGCTCGAACGCGCTCGGCACAACGCCGACGCCCAAATGGAAATCCTCGAATCCCTGGACGTCTTCCCGTCCACCCTGCCCACCCGCCGCGACGCCGTCTACTCGGGCTGGGTCAGCATCTCCGTGGGCTGCAACAACACCTGCACCTTCTGCATCGTGCCGTCCCTGCGCGGCAAGGAACGCGACCGGCGCCCCGGGGAAATCCTGGCCGAAATCCAGGCCCTCGTCGACGACGGCGCCATCGAGGTGACCCTGCTGGGCCAAAACGTGAACTCCTACGGCGTCGAGTTCGGCGACCGGCTCGCGTTCGGCAAGCTGCTGCGCGCCTGTGGCGAAATCAAGGGGTTGGAGCGGGTGCGCTTCACCAGCCCGCACCCGGCCGCGTTCACGGACGATGTCATCGCCGCCATGGCCGAAACCCCTAACGTCATGCCGCAGCTGCACATGCCGCTCCAGTCCGGCTCCGACAAGGTCCTCAAGGACATGCGCCGTTCCTACCGGTCCAGCAAGTTCCTGGGCATCCTGGACAAGGTCCGCGAGGCCATGCCGGACGCGGCCATCTCCACCGACCTGATTGTCGGCTTCCCGGGGGAGACCGAGGAGGACTTCCAGGCCACGCTCGACGTCGTGGAGAAGTCGCGCTTTGCCACCGCCTTCACCTTCCAATACTCCAAGCGGCCCGGCACGCCGGCCGCCGACCTGCCGGACCAGCTGCCCAAGGAAGTGGTCCAGGAACGCTTCCTGCGCCTGACCGCGCTGCAGGACAGGATCGCGGCCGAGGAAAACGCCAAGCAGCTGGGCCGCACGGTGGAGGTCATGGCCACCGCCCAGTCCGGGCGCAAGGCCGCCGAAACGCACCGGTTGTCCGGCCGGTCGCGGGACCAGCGCCTGGTCCACTTCAGCGTCCCCGAGGGTGCCGAAACCCCGCGCCCCGGCGACCTGGTCACGGTCACCATCACCGAGGCCGCAGCGTTCCACCTCGTGGCCGACCCCGCCACTGCGGCCGACTACCAGTTGCGCCGCTCCCGCGCGGGCGACGCCTGGGACCTGGCACAGGCCGCATCGTGCGGCGTACCGGCACCCGGCGTGGGCACCGCCTCCGGGGAAAAGAAAGCCGTTTCCCTGGGCATGCCGGCCCTGCCGGTTCGCACGGCATGAGCCCAGGCGCTCCGGTGCTTCCCGTTGTCGCCGTCGTCGGACCCACGGGGTCCGGGAAATCGGAACTGGCCCTACACCTGGCTGAACGGTTCGGCGGAGAGGCGGTCAACGCCGACTCGATGCAGTTCTACCATGGCATGGACATCGGCACGGCAAAGCTCAGCATGGCCGAACGCCGCGGGATTCCGCACCACCTGATGGACTTCCTCAGCGTCCGCGAGGACACCACGGTGGCGCAGTTCCAGGCGCTGGCACGGTCCGCCATCGCCGACATCCAGGCCCGCGGCAAGCTGCCCATCCTGGTGGGTGGCTCCGGCCTCTATGTCCGCGCCGCCGTGGACGTGCTGGAATTCCCCGGCACCGACCCGGCCATCCGCTCCCGCCTTGAGGCCGAGCTCGACGCCGGCGGCCTGACACCGCTGGCCGCCCGGCTTGCCCGGGTGGACCCGGTTTCCGCCGCCCGCATCAACGACGGCAAACGCGTGGTCCGTGCCCTTGAGGTGCACGAACTGACGGGCCGGCCGTTCAGCTCCTTCATGCCGGAGCGCGACTACGTCCAGCCCACCGTGCAGATTGGCCTCAACGGCGACCGGGCACAATTGCATGAGCGGCTGGCCGGCCGCGTGCACCGGATGGTCGAATCCGGCCTGCAGGAGGAGGTTGCCGCCCTCATCCCGGAGGGGCTCCGCGAGGGGCGCACGGCCCAAAAGGCGTTGGGCTACCAACAGTTCCTGCGCGTCCTTGACGGCGAATCGACCGTGGCGGCTGCGTCGGAGGAAACCATCACCGCCACCAGGCAGTTCGCCCGCCGCCAGATCACCTGGTTCCGTGCCGACCCGCGCGTGCACTGGCTCGACTGGGCGCAGCCGGACCTTTACGACGCCGCCGGCGGTTTGGTTCATGACGCCATGGAGGCTGCAAACCGGGCGCCCGGATTGCCTTAGTCTTGAACCATGACTGATGCACACCTGCCTGCCGCCGGCACGCCCCTGACCGGACTGCGCTTTTCCAAGGGCCACGGCACGGGCAACGACTTCGTGTTGGTGGCCGATCCCGACGGCGCCCACATCATCACCCCGGAGCAGGTGGCCGGACTGTGCGACCGCCATCGCGGCATCGGCGGCGACGGCCTCATCCGCGCCGTCCGCTCCCAGCATGTGCCCGAGGGCCTCGCCCTGCTCGCGGACCACCCGGACGCCGAATGGTTCATGGACTACCGCAACGGTGACGGTTCCCTGTCCGAAATGTGCGGCAACGGAGTGCGCGTCTTTGTCCACTTCCTGATCGAGCAGGGCCTGGTGGTCCTGCACCCGGGGCACTCACTGACCATCGGCACCCGCGGCGGCGTCAAGGTCGTGGCCCGCACCGACAACGGCTACATGGTGGACATGGGCCCCTGGGAGTTCATCTTCCCCGAGCAGGCGGCCGAACGCGGCATGGATTCGATCGTCGAAACCTCCGGCGTCGACGTGGCCCGGCCCGGCCTGTCCGTCAGCATGGGCAACCCGCACACCGTCGTGGCGCTGCCCACCCTCGACGAGCTGGCCGCCGCCAACCTGACCACGGCACCCGAAGTGGCGCCGCTGCCCCCGCACGGCACCAACGTCGAGTTCGCGGTGCCCGCCGAACCCCTGGTCAGCGACGGGGTGGGGTACATCACGATGCGCGTGCACGAACGCGGCGTGGGGGAGACCCTCTCCTGCGGCACGGGAGCCTGCGCGGCAGCCGTCGCCACCCGCTTCTGGGCCGGCGACGACGCCCCCGATGTGTGGGCCGTGGACGTACCCGGCGGCACCGTCCGCGTACGCTTCTTCCCCGGCCCCGACGGACGCGAGCACGTTGAACTCAGCGGCCCCGCCGTCATCGTGGCCGACGGCGTCCTCGCCTGACCCCACGCCCTCCCTGATTTGGCTCGCGAGCGAGCCAAATCAGGGGCCCTCGGGCGCGTGGGCCCAACTATTCGCGAAGGGTGAACTCTTACGGTTTGGTGCGGGTGACGCGCAGGATCCGGAACGCCTTGGACGTGGAGTCGCGGGACACCTCGAAACCGGCCTCCGGGAAGCGCTCGGCAAGTTCCACGCCCAGCCACCGCTGGAGCGAATCCGAGCCCAGGTTCTTCTGCACCACCAGGTAGGCGTTGCCGCCTTCGGCCAGGCGGGGGAGCCAGGTCAGCAGGATCGCGTGGAGTTCGGCCTTGCCGACCCGGATGGGCGGGTTGGACCAGATGGTGGTGAAGCGCACCTCGGGGTCGACGTCGTCGGGCATTGAAACCCGCACGTTGCCAAGGCCCAGGGCCTTGGCATTGTCGCCGGTCAGCTCGATCGAGCGTTCGTTGACGTCCACGGCGTAGACGGTGGCTTCGGGGGAGCGCAGGGCAAGCGTCAGGGCGATCGGACCCCAGCCACAGCCGATGTCCAGCAAATTTCCCGTGGGGGACGGCGCCGGGGCGTCGGCCAGCAGGATCGCGGTGCCCTTGTCCACGCCGTCGGGGCTGAAAATGCCGCCGCCGGTTTGCAGGGTCCGCCGCTCCCCGGCCAACACCACCTGCAGTGGCCGCCGTTTCAGCGGCGTTGACGGTTGTGAACTGAAGTAATGATCTGCATCCATAGTCCTGCCAGATTAGTGCGAATTGGGCGCAATCGGAATCTGGGCCCGCCTGCGGGTGCGATTCGTCCGCATGTTCTCCACAGGCGTGATCACACAAAGGTGTGCGTGTCCGTGCCCGGGACTACGATTGAGGTAACAGCCAATAAGGAGAACATGTCCAACCCATCCGCACCCCACGGTTCCGCCGACTCGCACGGCCCCGCAGAAGTTCCCGCCGGCGGGGACGCCGGCCAGGACCTGTCAGTGGCCGAGATTGAGGCCGTGATTGACCGTATTCTGGCCAAGGACGCCGCGGCGACCCGTGCAGTCCGTGAGGATGCCAAGCTCGACGCCGCCGACCCCCAGTCCAAGAGCGCCGCGAGCCACCCCATCATCGGCCGCGCCCAGGCCCTCTCGAACCTGGCCCAGGAACACAGCCGCTTCGAC
This sequence comes from Arthrobacter sp. ERGS1:01, assembly GCF_001281315.1. Taxonomy (NCBI): domain Bacteria; kingdom Bacillati; phylum Actinomycetota; class Actinomycetes; order Micrococcales; family Micrococcaceae; genus Arthrobacter; species Arthrobacter sp. ERGS1:01. The sequence goes on from NZ_CP012479.1 coordinate 795,817, forward strand.
GGCGACCAAAGCGAACTCGCCGAGCGCAACGCCTTGCGCCGCACCGCCGGGCTGTCCACCGAACTTGAAGACGTCACCGAGGTCGAATACCGCCAGCTCCGGCTGGAACGGGTGGTCCTGGCCGGGCTCTGGAGCAACGGCACCATGGCCGACGCCGAAAACTCGCTGCGCGAATTGGCCGCCTTGGCCGAGACGGCCGGCTCGGAGGTGCTGGACGGGCTGGTGCAGCGCCGGGCCAAACCGGACCCCGCCACTTACCTGGGCCAGGGCAAGGCCCAGGAGCTGAAGGACATCGTGCACGCCACGGGTGCCGACACCGTCATCATCGACGGCGACCTTGCACCCTCCCAGCGCCGCACCTTGGAGGAAGTGGTCAAGGTCAAGGTCATCGACAGGACCGCTCTGATCCTGGACATCTTTGCCCAGCACGCCCAGTCCCGCGAAGGCCGGGCCCAGGTGGAACTGGCCCAGATGGAATACCTGCTGCCGCGCCTGCGTGGTTGGGGCGAGTCCATGTCCCGCCAGGCCGGTGGCCGGGTGGGCGCCGCCGGTGGCGGCATCGGCTCCCGTGGTCCCGGTGAAACGAAGATGGAACTGGACCGGCGCAAGATCCGCACCCGCATGGCGAAGCTGCGCCGCGAGATTGCGGCCATGAAGCCGGCCCGGGAAACCAAACGGGCCAACCGCAAACGCAACTCGGTGCCCTCGGTGGCCATTGCCGGCTACACCAACGCCGGCAAGTCCTCGCTGCTGAACCGGCTCACGGATGCCGGCGTGCTGGTGGAGAACGCCCTGTTCGCCACCCTGGATCCCACGGTCCGCAAGACCGAAACCGCCGACGGCCTCGGCTACACCCTGGTGGACACGGTCGGATTCGTCCGCTCCCTGCCCACCCAGCTCGTTGAGGCCTTCCGCTCCACCCTGGAGGAAGTGGCCGACGCCGACCTCATCCTGCACATCGTGGACGCCTCACACCCGGACCCCGAAGGCCAAATCGCGGCCGTCCGCACCGTGCTCTCCGAGGTCGATGCGCTGAAGATCCCCGAGATCATCATCTTGAACAAGGCCGACATTGCCGACCCGTTCGTGGTGGAACGCCTGCGCCAGCGCGAGCCGCGCACCGTGGTGGTTTCGGCCCGCACGGGCGCCGGCATCGATGAGCTCCTTGCCGCCATCAGCGAGGCCATCCCGCGGCCCAGCATCGCCCTGGACCTGTTGATTCCCTATGACCGCGGCGACGTCCTGAACAGGCTGCACCGCAGCGACGCCGAGATCATCAGCATTGAGCACGGCGAACACGGCACCATCGCCAAGGTCCGCGTACGCGGGGACCTTGCCGCCGAGGTGGAGCCGTTTGTCCAGCATGAGTGAAACAGCATCCGTGGCCCGCAAGGATGGCGCGAGTGAACTGAGCGAGCAGGCCATTGAGCTGCTCGACGCGGCCGTCGAGGCGATGGGCGGCCAGCGCCGCGACGGCCAGCACGACATGGTCCGCCGTGTCGTGGAGGCCATCGAGACCGGCGACCACCTGCTGGTGCAGGCCGGTACCGGGACTGGAAAGTCGTTGGCCTACCTGATCCCGTTGATCGTCCACGCGCTCAGCAGCGACAAACCGTCCGTGGTGGCGACGGCCACCTTGGCGCTGCAGGCCCAGATCGTGGGACGGGACGTGCCGCGGTTGCTGGCCGCCCTGGAACCGCTGCTGCCCCGGCCCATCGACGTCGCACTCGTCAAGGGCCGCAGCAACTACGTTTGCCGGCACAAGCTCGGTGGGGGTTTTCCCTCGGAGGACTCCGCCGAGGGTGCGCTGTTTAGCCTCGGTGAAGATTCCAGCGTGGTCCACCTGCCCGGCGCCAAGACCGGCCCCACCTCACCGCTGGGGCGTGAAGTGGTGCGCCTGCGCGAATGGGCCGAGGACACCGAAACCGGTGACCGTGACGAACTTGTCCCCGGCGTCACCGACAAGGCCTGGCGCCAAGTGTCCGTCACGTCCATGGAGTGCCTGGGCGCGCAAAAATGCCCGCTGGCCGAGACCTGCTTCTCCGAGCTGGCCCGGGCCAAGGGTGCCGAGGCCGACATCGTGGTCACCAACCACGCCATGCTCGCCATCAGCGCCTTCGAGGGCATCGCCGTCCTTCCCGACTACGACGTCGTCGTGGTCGATGAGGCGCACGAGCTCCAGGACAGGGTCACCGGCGCCGTCACGGGCCAGCTCTCGGTCCAAATGGTCCAGGCGGCCGCCTCCAGCACCCGCAAGCACACGGGCGTATCGGTCGACGCCCTGCACGGGGCCGCGACGGCCCTGGACCTGGCGTTCGCCGGAACACCGTCCGGGCTGCTGCCCAACGGCTTGAACGAGGAACAGTCGGCGGCCATTGAACAACTGCGTGACGCCGTCCGGGTGGCCCTGTCCGATTCAAAGCCCGACGGCAATGCTTCGGCCGACGGCGGACGCTCGATCGCACGGTCCCGGCTGAACCTGATCTTCGACCTCTGCGAACGGTTGCTCACCGCCGCCGACGCCCGCGAAGTGGTCTGGGCGTCCCGCACCGGCACGTTCACGCCCGGGCAGGGCTACCAAAAGGCCGACGACAGCGAACCACCCGTCATCAACATCGCCCCGCTCAGCGTTGCCGGAAAACTGCGGGAGGGGCTCTTTGCCGACCACACGGTGGTGCTGACCTCCGCAACGCTGGCCATCGGCGAGTCGTTCCAGGCCACGGCCGGGGGCTTGGGCCTGCTGGGCGCCAACGCGCCGGCGTGGACCGGGGCCGACGTCGGATCCCCGTTCGACTACCCCAAGCAGGGCATGCTGTATGTGGCCGCGCACCTGCAAAAGCCGGGTTTCGGCAACTCGCCGGAGCAATTGGCGGAGCTTGAGGCACTCATCACGGCTGCCGGGGGCGGAACACTGGCGTTGTTCTCCTCCCGCAGGGCTGCCGAGGACGCCGCGGAAAAGCTCCGCAAGAAGCTGTCGGTGAAGATCCTGTGCCAGGGGGAGTCCTCCATGGCGGGCCTCATCAAAGAGTTCTCCGACGAACCCGACACCTGCCTGTTCGGCACCATGTCCCTCTGGCAGGGGGTGGACGTCCAGGGTGCATCGTGCCGGCTCGTGGTCATTGACAGGATTCCGTTCCCACGCCCGGACGACCCCCTCGTGACGGCGCGCGCCCGCGCCGTTGCGCAGAGCGGCGGCGACGGATTCATCGCGATCTCGGCAACCCACGCCGCCATCAGGCTGGCGCAGGGTGTGGGGCGGCTTATCCGCTCGAGCAGTGACAGGGGAGTGGTGGCCGTCCTGGACTCCCGGCTGGCGAATGCCGGCTACGGCGGCTTCCTGCGTGCAGCCCTTCCGCCGTTCTGGTCCACCAAGGACCGGAACGTGGCCCTCGCGGCATTGCAAAGGCTCTCCGGCAAATAGCCCAGGTGCGCAGCCGCCCGGTGATCGAGCCTGTCGGGATCCGGGGCCCTGGTCTGGAAACATGGAAGCGCCCCCGGTCGGGAGACCGGGGGCGCTTCCATTCGTTTTGCCTACAGGCTGCGCAGGACCGAGACGACCTTGCCCATGACGGTGGCGCTGTCACCGAGGATGGGCTCATAACGGGTGTTCTGCGGCAGCAGCCACGTGTGACCGTCGCGCTGGCGGAACGTCTTCACGGTGGCCTCGTCCTCGAGCAGGGCCGCAACGATCTCGCCATTGTTGGCCGTGTTCTGCCGGCGCACCACCACCCAGTCGCCGTCGCAGATCGCGGCGTCGATCATGGAATCCCCGGCGACCTTCAGCATGAACAATTCACCGTTGCCCACGATCTGGCGCGGCAGCGGCATGATGTCATCCACCACCTGGTCGGCCAGGATGGGACCGCCGGCGGCGATCCGGCCCACCAGCGGCACGAATGCGGTGTCGGAGGCGCTGCTCAGTTGGGCGAAGTTCAAGCCGTTCGAACTGCGCACCTGGTCGGGCGAGCTGACGCCCTCAATCTCCACTACGCCGTTGTCCAGGACCAGCGGAATGAGGACCTCCATGGCGCGGGGCCGCTTCGGATCGCGGCGCAGGTAGCCGTGGCGCTCAAGCTGGGTCAGCTGGTGCGTGACGCTGGAGAGACTGGCCAGGCCCACCACGTCCCCGATCTCACGCATCGACGGCGGGTAGCCTTTGTCGGCAATGGAGCGCTGGATGCATTCGAGAATCTTCTTCTGCCGGACCGTCAGCCCCTTCATGCCGGCCCTGCTGGGGGCCTGCGGGATGCGGTGCGGAGGTTCTGGTAGCGCCATGGTCCTTCGGTCCTTTCGTGGAGGCCGTCAAGAGTGTTAATCAAGAGTGTCAGTGCCTTCTGGTGGACTGCTTTTAGCGGCGAATCCTTACCTCCAAGATTAAGCCAGAAAAGAGCGAATTTCAAACATTTGTTCTATCGAGTCTTGGCAAGAGTCGTCTATAGATGCTAAAACTGTAGTACCAGCGTTAGAACATACGTTCTATCGAACATATTGTGTATGGAAGTTTGATCCTGCTGAATGTCCCGGGTTTCGCCCGGTTCGGCCCATGCGGTCAGGCCTCCACGGAGTGAAAGGAATGAATTCATGAGCGCATTGGTGATTTCCACAGCAGGCCCGGCGGTCCAGTACTCCGGAAGCAAGTTCGGCACTGTCCGTGCCACCCCGGCCGGACCCCTGCGATTGACGCGGCGGGGCCGCATGGTTTTCCTGGGAATTCCGGCCCTTGTCGTCGCGGCCGTGTTGATGCTGTCCGTAGTGGCCGTGCTGTTGGGCGTCGTCGCCAGCCCGGCCAACGCCGCCACTAAGTACACCCCCGTCAACATGACGGACTATGCGGCCTCCGTGACGGTGCTCCAGGGGCAAAGCCTGTGGTCGATCGCGGCGAAGAGCGATCCCAACCGCGACGTCCGCGACGTCGTGGCCGAGATCGTGGCCCTCAATGACCTGGGCACCTCGGTGTTGCAGGCCGGCCAGCAGTTGTACGTACCCCTGCCGAAGTAGGCCCACGGAGATCACATGGTGGGACATTGCCGGTCACAAGTTCTGTTCCGGCACGAACACCACTTAAGCTGATTCCATGGATCAGTTTGAACGTCTCAACCAGTTACCGCTCCGCGACGATCTGCGCGGACAGCATCCCTACGGGGCACCGCAACTGGACGTTCCCATCCTGCTAAACGTCAATGAAAATACCTTTGGTGTTCCACTGGACGCCAAGGAGGCCATCCTCAAGGCCGTGGCCGATGAGCTTGATGGCTTGAACCGCTACCCCGACAGGGAGTTCACCGAACTCCGCCGGGCACTGGCCGCCTACCTGGGACACGGTCTCACGGAGGAGAACATCTGGGCCGCCAACGGCTCCAATGAGGTCCTCCAGCAATTGCTGCAGGCCTTTGGCGGACCGGGACGACGCGCCATGGGCTTCCCGCCCACATACTCGATGTACCCGCTGCTCGCCAGCGGCACCGGCACCGCTTACGTGCCCGGTGTCCGCGGGGACGACTACAGCCTTACCGCGGAATCGGCGGCCGCCCAGGTGCGCGAATCCGCGCCCAACGTGATCTTCCTCTGCTCCCCGAACAACCCCACGGGCACGGCACTCGGCCTTGACGTCGTCGAGGCCGTCTATGAAGCAGGCGAGGCGTCCCAGGCGATCGTGATCGTGGACGAGGCCTACGTGGAGTTCGCCCACACCGGCACGTCGAGTGCGCTGACCCTGCTCCCGGGCCGCCCGCGGCTGGTGGTGTCCCGCACCATGAGCAAGGCGTTCGCACTGGCCGGTGCCCGGCTCGGATACCTGGCATCCGCGCCCGAGGTCGCCGACGCCATCCGGCTGGTCCGCCTGCCCTACCACCTGTCGGCCATCACCCAGGCCACGGCCGTTGCGGCCCTGCGGAATTCCGATTCCCTGCTCGCCAACGTTGAGGCCATCAAGGTCCAGCGCGACCGCATCGTCACGGAGCTTTCCGCCATGGGGCTTGCCCCGGCGCCGTCGGATTCGAACTACGTGTTCTTCGGCGGGGTGGCCGACCCCCATGCACTGTGGGAAGCCCTGCTGGCCGACGGCGTGCTCATCCGCGACGTCGGCATCCCCGGCCACCTGCGAGTCACCGCAGGCACCGAAGCGGAGACCACCGCGTTCCTCGACGGGCTGCGGCGTTTCCTCAACGGCTAGCACAGCGCCACCACGGGGCCGCGGACCGCTTTGGCAAGAAGCGAGTCCTGTCTTCTAAACTGGTATCAAATGCAAACTCCGCCGCGCACACGCCTGCGCGGCCACGTGCCCCGGCGCGCCACCCCTGCAGTGAAGGATCAATTGAGATGACCGAGAACAGCCAGGCCGCAGGCCCGGGACGGACCGCGCGCCTCGAACGCGCCACCAGCGAATCCAGCGTGCTCGTCGAAATCAACCTCGACGGCACCGGAGTGTCCAACATCGACACCTCCGTCCCGTTCTACGACCACATGCTCACGGCGCTGTCCAAGCACTCCCTGATCGACATGACGATCAAGGCCACCGGCGACACCCACATCGACGCCCACCACACGGTGGAGGACGTGGCCATCTCCCTCGGCGAGGTGCTCAAGGTGGCGCTCGGGAACAAGGCGGGCATCCGCCGCTTCGGCGAGGCCACCGTGCCCCTCGACGAGGCGCTTGCCAATGCCGTGGTCGACGTCTCCGGACGCCCCTACCTGGTGCACGGCGGCGAGCCCGCCGGGCAGGAATACCACCTCATCGGCGGCCACTTCACCGGTTCGCTGACCCGGCACGTTTTTGAAGCCATCACCTTGCACGCCCAGATCTGCCTGCACATGACCGTGATTGCCGGCCGCGACCCCCACCACATCGTCGAGGCCCAGTTCAAGGCCTTCGCCCGGGCGCTGCGCTCCGCCGTGGAACCGGACCCGCGCGTCACCGGCATCCCCTCCACCAAGGGCCTGCTGTGAGTGCGGAAATTCCGGCACCTGCCGGGGAAGCCCAGCCCACGGTCACCGTCCTTGACTACGGCTCGGGCAACATCCGCTCTGCCGTCCGCGCCCTGGAGCGCGCCGGAGCAACCGTCACGCTCAGTGCCAAGCCCGACGACGTCCTGGGCGCCGACGGCCTGGTGGTTCCCGGTGTCGGCGCGTTCGGTTCCGTCATGGCGGAGCTGAAGAGTGTTGACGCCATCCGGATGATCGGCCGCCGCGTGGCAGGTGGCCGGCCCGTGCTCGGCATCTGCGTTGGACTGCAGGTCTTGTTCGACGCCGGCGTGGAACACGGCGTCCGCGCCAACGGCATGGGGGAGTGGCCCGGCACGGTGGAGCTGCTGCCCGCCGAGGTCGTCCCGCACATGGGCTGGAACACGGTCAAGGCCCCGGCCGATTCCGTCCTGTTCGAAGGTGTTTCCGACGAGCGCTTCTACTTCGTGCACTCCTATGGCGTCCAAAGCTGGGACTTCGACGTGATCCAGCCCAAGATGAAGCCGCCCATGGTGACCTGGTCCGAGCACGGCGCCCCGTTCATCGCCGCCGTCGAAAACGGGCCGCTGTGCGCCACCCAGTTCCACCCGGAAAAGTCCGGCGACGCCGGTGCCCGGCTGCTGCGCAACTGGGTCAACTCGCTGCGCAAGGGTGCCGCCTAAATGTGGTCACTGCTCCTGATGGCCCTGGCCGGTCTGTTGATCGGCGGCTGCTACACGTTCTACCAGCAAAAAGCGCCCCGCTGGATCCCGATCAGTTTCGCGTTCCTGGCCGTCGTGTCCCTACTGGCGGCCTACTTGTTCACGCTGTCCGGCTAAATCGCCACCCAGCCCCCATGTACCAATCAAAGATGTTGAGGACCCGATGACCACCACCGCCCCCATTCTGGAACTGCTGCCCGCCGTTGACATCGTCAACGGCCAGGCCGTGCGTCTCGTCCAAGGCGAGGCCGGTTCCGAAACAAGCTACGGCACCCCGCTTGACGCCGCCATGAAATGGCAGAACGACGGCGCCGAATGGGTTCACCTGGTGGACCTCGACGCAGCCTTTGATCGGGGTGACAACAAGGCGCTCCTGCGCGAGCTTGTTTCCACGCTGGACGTCAAGGTGGAGCTCTCTGGCGGCATCCGCGACGACGCCTCGCTCGAAGCAGCCCTGGAACTCGGTGCAGCCCGGGTGAACCTCGGCACGGCCGCCCTCGAGAACCCGGAATGGACCGCGAAGGTCATCGACCGCTTCGGCGAGAGGATCGCCGTCGGCCTCGACGTGCGTGGCACCACGCTTGCCGGCCGCGGCTGGACCAAGGAAGGCGGGGACCTCTGGGAGGTGCTGGCCCGCCTGGAGGACGCCGGCTGCGCCCGCTACGTGGTCACCGACGTCACCAAGGACGGCACCCTGCGCGGACCGAACGTGGAACTGCTGCGTGAAATGTGCTCCCGCACGGCCAAGCCCGTGGTGGCCTCCGGCGGAATTTCCAGCCTCGAGGACCTGCGCGTGCTGCGCGAGCTGGTGGGAGACGGCGTCGAAGGCGCCATTGTCGGCAAGGCCCTCTACGCCGGCAAGTTCACCCTGCCCGAGGCCCTCGACGTGGCTGGACGCCGCTAAAGACCATGACTGAGATGCCCAGGAAGCAGTTGCCCGGACACATCGCCGCGGCCCTGGCCGGCGCCGGCGGACCCACGGACTCGGCCGGGCAGCCGTGGGAGGGGCGCAGCCTGCCCGCCGAGGAGAAATACCACAACTTCGACACCGACGACGGCGCCACCGACGCCCGCTATGCCGCGGCGCTTGGGCGGCTGCTTGACGGCAGCGGCTCGGAGGCAGAAGTCGTCGCGTCGCTGGCGCAGGCCCGGGTGTTCATTCCCATCGTGGCCCAGCTGGCCGAACAGACCGTGGGGGAGAACGGCCTGGTGTCCGACAAGGAGTCGGACATGGCGCTGGTGACGGTCCAGGCCCCGGACGGCCGGCGCGCCCTGCCTGTCTTTACCAGCTCGGAGGCATTGGGCAGTTGGCACCCGGAGGCCAGGCCGGTGGCTGTGTATGCGGCCCGGGCGGCCCTGTCGGCGGTTGCCGAGGAGGCCCAGATGCTGGTCCTGGACCCCGGCTCGCAGCGGCCGTTCGTGGTGCGCCGGCCCGCCATGTGGGCGCTGGCGCAGCAACGGGAGTGGTTGCCCAGCTACCTCGACCCTGCGGTGGCCCGCGTGTTGGAGGATTCCGTGGCGGAAACGGCCAACCCGGCGATTTTGGGTATTTCCGCAACCGCCGGTCAGGGCATAGAATCCCTGTGGGACCAAAAAACTGAACCGTCTGGACGGTTAGTGCCCGGCGGCGGTGCCGGACCCGAATTGACCGTCACCATCACCTTGCGACCCGGGCTTGACCAAGCCACGGTGGAAGGTGTGCTTCACGCCTTGCAAAACTACTGGGCCGGGAATGAACACTTCGCCGAGTCCGTTGATTCCGTTCAGATACGTCTGCGTCACCCAAGCCCCTCGCCCTAACCCATCCCAAAGTCGCCGAGCCGCCTTTTTGTGATGGATCACAAGAAGGAAGTCCTTTCGTGAACTTTGCCAGCTATCGGCAACTGCTCTCGCTCGCACCCGTGCGCCGGCTCCTCATCATCGCCATGATTGCCCGGATTCCGCACGCCGCGGCAGGAGTGCTGCTGACATTGCACGTGGTGCAGACCCTGAAGCTGTCTTATACGGCAGCCGGCGGCGTCGCCGCGGCCATCACCATCGGCATGGCCGTCGGCGCGCCCTGGCGTGGGCGGCAGGTCGACATCCACGGCTTGCGCCGTGCCCTGATCCCCTCGGTTATTGCCGAGGTGACCGTGTGGTCGGTGGCCCCGTTCCTGAACTACCAGCTGCTGGTCGTTGCAGCCGTCATCGGCGGCCTGTTCGCCGTGCCGATCTTCTCGGTGGTGCGCCAGGCGCTTGGCGTCATGGTTCCCGCGGAACAACGCCGCACCGCCTACGCCCTGGATTCAATGGGCGCCGAGATCACGTTCATGATCGGCCCGGCGGCCGGCGTCATGCTCGCCACCACCATCCACACCTATGTGGGCCTGATCATCATCGGCGTATCCTCCGCGTTGGCGGGCCTGCTGCTGATGTTGACCAACCCGCCCACCCGGACCGGGCAAAAGGGCGCCTACGTCCTCACGGCGGAGAGCCTAACCGCCGAGACTTCGACGCTGAAGATCAGCTCCGGGGCCACCCACGCGTCGGCCGGACGGCTGGGCCGCTTCTGGGGACGTACCCGCAACAACCTCTCCTGGGTGAACCTGGCCGTGCTTGCCGTCCTTGGCGCTTCCCTGGGTGCCGGGCTGGTGCTTTCGGGCACCGATGTTGGCATGGTGGCGGTGCTTCGCTTCAACGACCAGGTGGGCGAACTGGGCATCGTGTTCTTCTTCTGGTGCGGCGCCTCGCTGCTGGGCGGGCTGATCTACGGTTCGCTCAAGCGCTCCATCAACCCGCTGTGGCTCCTGGGTGCGATGGCCGTGCTGACCATCCCCATGGGATTTGCCACCAACGCCTGGACCCTGGGTTTGCTCTCCATCCTGCCGGGCCTGCTCTGTGCGCCGGTGCTGACCTCGAGCGCCGAACACATCGCCGACCTTGTGGAGGAACGCCGGCGCGGCGAGGCCATGGGCTGGTACGGCTCCTCCATGACGATCGGTAGCGCCATGGGTGCACCGTTTGCCGGCGCCATGATTGACCGGATCGGCCCCTGGGCGGGCTTCGTGATCATTGGCGTCATCGCCGGCGTGCTGGCCATTGCCGGGTTGCTGGCCCAGCGGGCCATCCGCAGGAGGAAGGCGTCCGGTGTGGCCGCGGACTTCGATGACCTGCTTGGCGATCCGGACCCGGTTTAGTCCCGAAAATGCAAAGAGGGGCAGATCACCCAATGGGTGGTCTGCCCCTCAACGTTTTCTAAGCTCAATTCCCGATTTTAGGGAGGAGCCGGCAAGCGGGGATCAGTTGACGGCGCCGGTGTACTTCTCGCCCGGGCCCTTGCCCGGGGCGTCCGGGATGGTGGAGGCTTCGCGGAAGGCGAGCTGCAGGGAGCGGAGTCCGTCGCGCAACGGTCCGGCGTGCTGGCTGCCGATCTCGGGGGCGGCCGCGGTGACGAATCCTGCCAGTGCGGTGATCAGCTTGCGGGCCTCATCCAGGTCCTTGAGCTCTTCGGCGTCGGGGCCGGCGGCCAGGCCGCACTTGACGGCGGCGGCGCTCATGAGGTGGACGGCGGCCGTGGTGATGACCTCGATGGCGGGAACTTCGGCAATGTCGCGAACTACGGACGCGGCCTCGGCGTCTCCGAGTGCCTCCTCGGGGGCGTTGCTAAAACTGTGGCGGGTGTCCGGATTATTATCTGAGGTACTCATACTGCTAAGCTTGTCACAGACCGACTGGATGCTGTTATTTCATCCGGGGCCAAAACCCCGTGAAGAAGGCACGCGTTCAGTTTGCAAGTGGAGTCCTCTCCCACCTTTCGACCCAGCAATGGCGTTGTCTGGTCCAGGTTGGAGCCTTTCATGTGAAGGCTGGCCGCGGTCCCGTTGACGGGACATGATGGCGCCAATCCTTTGAGGCCTCCGATTGCATCAGCAATGGGAGGCCTTCTTCATTTGCTGATGGTGTTCACATTTCTCATGTCAACAGGAGTTACACATTAGCGAGCCACGCATCAATGATCGTATCCGCGTCCCCGAGGTGCGGTTGGTTGGGCCAGCAGGCGAACAAGTTGGGATCGTCCGCATTGAGGATGCCCTTCGTCTTGCCGCTGAGTCGGACTTGGATCTGGTTGAGGTAGCGCCGACGGCCAAGCCGCCGGTGTGCAAACTGATGGACTTCGGTAAGTACAAGTACGAGGCCGCCGTCAAGGCGCGTGAAGCCCGGAAGAACCAGACGAACACTGTTCTGAAGGAAATCCGCTTCCGCCTGAAGATTGACAAGCATGACTACGAGACCAAGCGCGGCCACGCCCTGCGCTTCCTCGGTGCCGGTGACAAGGTCAAGGCCATGATCCAGTTCCGCGGCCGTGAGCAGCAGCGTCCCGAGATGGGCATCCGCCTGCTCCAGAAGTTCGCCGAGGATGTCGCGGAGGTTGGCCTGATCGAGTCCAGCCCGCGCATCGACGGTCGCAACATGGTCATGGTGATCGGCCCGTTGAAGAACAAGGCCGAAGCCAAGGCGGAGGCCCGCCGCCAGCAGCAGCGCGCCGACGCCAAGGCCCACAACGAGGCCGTTGCCAATGGCACCGCCCGCGTCGACGTGGACCGCGACAACAAGGCCCCCATGACGCAGTCCCTGGCGGACCTGCTTCCGGCCGGCCTGCAGCTGACCAGCGACGACGCCGCTCCGGCCGAGGTTGTTGAAGCCCCGGCCGCTCCCGCCGTCGAGGTCGTTGAGGCCCCGGCCGCAGCGGTTGAGGCAGTAGAAGCCCCGGCCGCCGTGGAGGCCACGCCGGCCCCGGTTGCAGCGCCCGTAGTGAAGGAAGCAGCTGTCAAGGCTCCGGCCAAGGCAGCCGCCGCCAAGGCTCCGGCCGCGGCAAAGCCCGTCGTCAAGGCGGCTCCGGTCGCTGCAGCCAAGCCCGTGGTGGCCGCGAAGCCGGTTGCTGCTCCCAAGCCGGTTGCCGCCAAGCCGATCCCGATGCCCAAGCCCATGGCCAAGCCGGTTGCAAAGCCCGCGCCCAAGCCTGCAGCCAAGGCAGCACCGAAGCCGGCCGTGAAGGCAGCCTCTGCAAAGAGCGCGCCCGCAGCCGATTCCACAGACTCAGCTGAATAAGGAATTCTTCCTTCTTCAGCGGTGAATATACACCCCCACAGTGACCCAACCAGTCGCTGCAAGAGAACCACAGGCAGCGCCGGTGGATACGTAAGGAGACAGGTCCTCATGCCTAAAATGAAGACACACAGTGGTGCAAAGAAGCGATTCAAGCTGACCGGTTCCGGTAAGCTGCGTCGCCAGCAGGCCAACCGCCGCCACTACCTGGAGCACAAGCCTTCCAGCTTGAAGCGCCGCCTGAAGGGTGACCTCACGGTTGCCAAGGCAGATGTCCGCAACATCAAAAAGATGCTCGGCATCTAATTTCGCAAGTCAATCGGTTTTCGTTCCCGTTCCGGGACTAAGACCATTTCATCAAAGCCTTCTCAGGCATGATTGGCTTGGGATCTTTAAACTTGAAGGAGTACGCACGTGGCACGTGTGAAGCGGGCGGTAAACGCCCACAAGAAGCGTCGGGTTGTTCTTGAGCGCGCAAAGGGTTACCGCGGACAGCGTTCGCGCCTGTACCGCAAGGCCAAAGAGCAGCTGCTGCACTCGTTTGTGTACAGCTACGGTGACCGCCGCAAGCGCAAGGGTGACTTCCGTCGCCTCTGGATCCAGCGCATCAACGCTGCATCCCGCGCCAACGGCCTGACCTACAACCGTCTGATCCAGGGCCTGAAGGCCGCTGAGATCGAGGTTGACCGTCGCATGCTGGCCGACCTGGCCGTCAACGACGCCGGTGCCTTCGCCGCACTGGTGAAGATCGCCAAGGCTGCACTGCCCGCGGACACCTCCGCACCGGTAGCCAAGTAGCACCAGTTTGAGAGGAACCACTGGTTCCTTGTTCATGGTGGCGGACTGCTAAAGTCCTAAGCATGAATGAACCCGGGCGCCCGCCAGCAGATGCAATGACCAATCCTCGAGCCGATCGAGTGAGGGATGTTGCGAAGCTGGCCGGGCGCTCGGGCCGTTTAAAGCGCCGGCAGTTCTTCGTTGAGGGCCCCCAGGCGGTCCGGGAGGCGCTGACCGCCCACAAGGAGTGCATGGACGCCGGCGGAACCGCCGTGGTGGAGTCCGTCTACGCCACCGTCGAATGCCTCAAGCGGTACCCGGAGATGCTTGAACTGGCCTCGCACCGCGCCTCCCGGCTCCAGATTCGGGTGGCCAGCGACATGGTGCTCTCGGCCATGACGGACACCGTGACGCCGCAAGGCATCGTGGCCGTGTGCAACTTCGTGGACGTCCCCCTGGAGGAGGTCCTCGCCGCCAAGCCCAAGCTCATTGCGATGCTGTGCCAGGTCCGGGACCCCGGCAATGCCGGCACAGTGCTGCGTGCCGCCGACGCCGCCGGTGCGGACGCCGTGATCTTCTCCAATTCCAGCGTGGACATCTACAACCCCAAGGCTGTCCGTTCCACGGCGGGTTCGCTGTTCCACCTGCCCGTGGTGCGCGGGGTGGAGCCGGCCGACGTCGTCGCTGCCGCCAAAGCAGCGGGGCTGGGTGTCCTGGCCGCGGACGGCTACGGCCAGCTCAACCTTGACCTGCTCCAGGACGAAAGCGCCGCGCGCGCCTTCGAGCAGGAGATCCCCGATTCCCAGTACGCCCTGGAGGAGCCCACCGTGTGGCTGTTCGGCAACGAGGCGGCCGGGCTCGACCACGAGGAAAAGGCATTGGCCGACTACCGAGTGGCCGTCCCCGTCTATGGCTCGGCGGAATCCCTGAACCTCGGCACGGCCGCCACGGTGTGCCTGTATGCCAGCGCCAGGGCGCAGCGCCGCGCGAACTAGGGCGGTCCCGGCGTCGCGGAACGGTACTATCTTCTCGAAGGACAAGTTGTCCATGTCGCGGGCCTTCGGGCGCGCAATTCTTGAGGGGAAACCACCGTGTCTCACGAAGGCGGCAGCAGGGCGATCATCGCCGCGCTGGTAGCAAACCTGTCCATTGCGGTCATGAAGTTCCTGGCCTACCTGTTGACGATGTCGTCGTCGATGCTTGCCGAGTCCATTCACTCGCTGGCGGACTCGGGCAACCAGCTGTTGCTGCTGGTGGGTGGCAAGCGTTCCAAGCGCCAGGCCAGCCCCGAGCACCCCTTTGGCTACGGGCGCGAACGCTATGTGTATGCGTTCCTGGTCTCGATCATCCTGTTCAGCGTGGGCGGCGTCTTTGCCCTCTACGAGGCATACTCCAAGTGGCAGCACCCGCACGGCTTGGAACCGGAATGGGCATGGGTGCCGCTGGTGGTCCTGGTCGGCGCCATCATCATGGAGGGGCGCTCATTCTTCGTGGCCATCAAGGAATCCAACGTGACCCGCGGCTCCAAGAGCTGGGGCCAGTTCGTGAAGACCGCCAAGGCCCCCGAACTTCCCGTGATCCTGCTGGAGGATTCCGCGGCGCTGCTCGGCCTGATCTTTGCGCTGTTCGGCGTGTCCATGACCATCATTACCGGCAACGGGCTCTGGGATGCCTTGGGTACCGGACTCATCGGTATCCTGTTGGTCTGTGTGGCCATTGTGCTCGCGCTGGAGACGAAGTCGCTGCTTCTGGGTGAAGCGGCCACCCTGGAGGATGTCCGCGCCATCGAGGCCGCCCTGGTGGGCCCCGGCGTCAGCCGGATCATCCACCTGAAGACCTTGCACCTGGGGCCGGAGGAGTTGCTGGTCGCGGCCAAGATCGCCGTCGAGGAGGCCGAGACCGGCGCACAAATTGCCGCGGCCATCGACGCCGCCGAGAAGCGGGTGCGCAGTGCGGTGCCGATTGCCAAGGTCATCTATCTGGAGCCGGACATCTACTCGGCCGCGAAGGCGCCCCAAGCCTGACCTCCCCAACGCACAACCGGCCCGCACTGGTGGCTGGAGAACCGGAATATCCCGGATTCTCCAACCACTGGTGCGGGCCTGATGTTTAAAGCACGACGGCGGCTAAGGCCACCGGCGCGCCGTGACGGTTCCTAGTGGCTGTGGACCGGGACCTTTGCATCGTCGTCGTACAGCTTCATGGCAAGGAAACCGTGAGCCAGGCCGGCCCCGGCGCGCAACGCTGCGGCCGTCATGACCACCTCGGCCAGCTCGGCCTCGGTGGCACCTTCGGATTTTGCGGAGGCCACGTGCGCGTCAATGCAGTACGAACACTGGGTGGTCAGCGCGACGGCGATGGCCATAAGTTCCGTGTACTTGCGCGGAATGACCTTGTTGGGGGAGCGCAGCGCCGCTTCGTCGAAGGCCGCAAATGCGGCAAAGGCATCGGGTGCGCCCTGTCGGATATTGCGCAGGTATGACTTGTCTGAGGGATCTTGGTAGCCCATGGGTGGAGACCTTTCTAGCGGGTTGTGGTTGCCGGCACCAGTGCCGAGGACATGGCCGAAACGGATTCGGTCAAGATTTTTCTGGTCGTGGCGAAATTGATGCGGGCGTGGCCCTTGCCCTCGAGTCCGAACTCCAGACCGGGCTTGAGCGCCACCTTCGCGTGTTCAAGGAAGAATTCGTAAGGCTCGGCGGGCAGCTCCAGGGCACTGAAATCGATCCATGCCATGTAGGTGGCCTCCGGGAAGATCAGCCGAGCGCCCGGGATCTGGCGCTCCAGCTCGCTGCGCAGCAGTTCCCTGTTCCCTTCCAGATACTCCATGACGTCCTCGAGCCACTGCCCGCCGTGCTCATAGGCAGCAATGGATGCGGCAATGCCGACGGTCGAGGCTCCCAGGGTTTGCAGCAGGTTCAGTGAGCGCCAGGTGGCCTCGTCGGCGTTGTTGCTCGTGATGACCTGGGCGCACTTGAGCCCGGCAAGGTTCCACGCCTTGGATGCGGCCGTGATCGTGAGCGTGTGGCCTGCCGTTTCCTCCGTCAGGGACGCATACGGGATGTGGGAGCGGCCGAACACCAGGGGCGCGTGGATTTCATCGGAGATGACCCGTCCGCCGTGCTTGGACACGACCTCCGACAAGGCGAGCAGTTCCTCCCGGTCAAAGGCGCGGCCCACCGGGTTGTAGGGGTTGCACAGGATCAGGGAGCCGGCTCCCTTGGCGAACGCCGTGTCGATGGACTGGAGGTCCAGGACATACTTGCCGTCCCGGAGGACCAGGGGCGACTCAACGACTTTGCGTCCGGAGAGCTTGATGACGTCGAAGAAGGGCGGGTAGGCGGGGGTGGGCAGGACGACGGGGCTGCCCGGTGCGGTGAACTCGTCAATGCCGAGTTCAATGCCCTTGAGGACGTCGGCAATGGCATGCACGGCCATCGGATTGACGGTCCAGCCGTAGTGTTCGGCACTCCAGGCAGCCGTTGCAACACCAAGTGCCGGGTGGTCAAAGATGGGATAACCAAATGATTCGGCGGTCACCGAGTCGCGAACGCCTTCCATGACGGCGGGCGCCGTGGGGAAGTCCATCTCGGCCACCCACATGGCCAACACGTCTTCGCCATACCAGTTCCATTTCAGGGTGTTGCGTGCACGCAGGGTCGCCACGTCCAGGCTGTCAAAGTTGTTGTTAGTCACTGCATTTGCCTCTTCTTGTTGAGCTCAAACTGGTCTCTGGATTTGTCCCTTTCCGGCAGGCTGTCCTACTCCGGAAGCGGCTTGAAAGCCGTTTCCTTCATGGTGGCGTAGAAGATCACCGAGATGACCATGAGCCCGGCCACGTACCAGGGGAAAAGGTGGCCGATGTTTGCCGATGCCATCTGCGTGCCGATCAAGGGTGCCGTACCGCCGGCCAGGGCCACCGTCAGTGAGTACGGGAAGCCGATCCCCGAGGCGCGGACCTTGCGGGGAAACATCTCGGAGTACAGGGGCATGGAGCTCGCCTGCAGCATCGCGATCACCATCATTGCCGCGCACTGGATGATGATAAGGGCCAGTAGGGACTGGGTCAGCAGGGCCATGGAGGGAATGGTTCCGACGGCCAGCACGACGCCGGCAAACAGCATGGTCTTTTTGCGTCCGTACTTGTCGGACAACGGCCCGGCGATTAGAGCACCGAGCAGCGAGGCCACCAGGCTCAGTGCCGTGGCGATGAGGCTGTACTTGGGGTTGATGCCGCCGTAGGTGTAGGCGTAGGTGGGCAGGTAGCTGCTCCAGACGTACACCATGACGGTGAAGCCGATGGTCAGGCCAATGACCTGAACGGCCTGTCGCGGGAAGAGCTTGAATGCGGCGAAGAGTGAGGTTTTCGTGCCGTCATTGGACTTGGCGGTTTCCACCATGCCGCGTCGGATCCAGATGCCGGCGATCGAGAGCAGGGCGCCGATGCCGAAGATGATCCGCCAGCCCCAGGCACGCATGTCAGCGTCCGGCAGGAGCCAGGTGGCGCCAAGGACCAGCAGTACCACCACCAATTGGCCGACCACTGCGCCCGCGTAGATAAGGCCCGCCATCTTGCCGCGTTTGCCCTCGGGGGCCACTTCCATGGCGAACGCCGCCATCGCTCCGTATTCTCCACCGATGCAGATGCCTTGGATTACCCGTGCCAGCAGCAACAGGATGGGCGCCAGGACCCCCACCTGCACATAGGTTGGCGAGAGTGCTATCAGAAGGCTTGAGGCGCCCATGCCGTAAACCGTGAGCAACATCGTGAAGCGCCGGCCGACGACGTCGGAAATCTTGCCAAGGAACAAACTGGCCAAGGGCCTGACGAGGAAACCGATCGCGAGGATGCCGAACGTCCCCAACAGGGCCACCGTGGGGGAGGCCTCCTTGGGAAAGAACTGCACGGCAAAGAAGACCGAGAGGAACGCGTAGGCGTTCCAATCAAACCATTCGATGAGGTTTCCAAAGCCGGCCGCAACGAGCTGGCGGACGGGAAGGGTGCCCTTGGTGGCGGCTGGGGCAAGAGCGGACTGCTCAGGTGCCAGAAGTGAACCATTCGCTTCCATATTTCAACTCCTTGTAGATGTTGCTAACACGATTTCTAAATGCTGGCAGCGGAATGTGAGGGTGTCAACGTTTTTTGTAAACATTTTGTGGCGCACGTCATAGTTTGGCGAGCATGTGATCGATAGTCGCGGCCAAGATTGCTGATTTTTTCAGGTAATTGCGGGGTTTTTGCGAATTTTGATCGCTCTACATGATTTGTCAACCTTCAATGATCTGTTGACCTTGAGATTGTTCCGCGAGTACTGTCATTTCAACAAAGCTTGGATGTGAGCCAGCTCACGTCATTGCCCGACTTCTCGGGCTCGTACTCGAAAGGCAATTCAGTGAGCGACTTCTACACGGCCGGCCAGGTCGTCATCGGGGACGGAACAACGTTGAGGGACTCGGGTGTCCTTTTCGAAGGCAACACGATCCTCTGGGTGGGGCCGGCGGCGGACTTTGAGAGTCATGAGGCCGCAACGCTTGCTACGCGGAAGGACTTCGGCCCGGACGCCACCATCCTCCCCGGCCTGATCGATACGCACGTCCACCTGGTCTTTGACGGTGGCCCGAACCCGGTGGACGTGGTTCGCTCAAGCAGCACTGCGCGGCAACTGGCAATCATGTTCCGCAGTGCCCGGGAACTACTCAGTGCAGGGGTCACCACAGCCCGCGACTTGGGGGCGCCCGCCCTGCTGGACATCGTGGTCAAGGAGGCGATCAATGACGGGTTGGCCCGCGGCCCGCGCATGGTGACCGTCAACGCACCCTTGACGGTGACGGGAGGACACTGCTGGTTCTTCGGCGCCGAATGCGACGGCGTTGAGGACGTGCGGAGGGAAGTGCGCAAAGCCCGCAAGAACGGAGCCGATTCCATTAAGGTCATGTCGACCGGCGGGAACATGACGGCAGGCACGCGCCCCTCCGAACCGCAGTTCAGCCAGGAAGAGCTCAATGCCATCGTCATCGAGGCACACAAATACGGCATGAAGGTCGCCTCCCATGCCCACGGCGTGGAAGGAATCCGGCGCTCCATCATCGCCGGCGTCGACAGCCTGGAGCACTTCAGCTTCTCCGGCTCCGACGGTCTATTGCGCGAGGAACAAGACCTCTTCGCGGCGGCTGCGGAAAAGGGTATCTATGTGTGCAAGACCCTGACCCTGGCTTGGGCGGGACTGATCGCCAATCCAGACGGCGGGGTCCCGGAATCCATGATCCGCAATATGCTCGACCACGGCCTGCGGGTGGTTGCCGGGACCGACTCCGGCATCGACAACGTGCCACACGTTGAATACGTCGTAGGGCTCGAGGGGCTGGCCGCCTATGGAATGTCCAACGCCGAGGTCATCAACTCCGCAACCGCACTGGCCGCCGAATCGTTGGGGCTCGGCGACGTCACGGGCACCCTTGAAGCGGGAAAAGACGTCGATCTCCTGGTGGTGAACGGTGATCCGCTGGCAGATTTGGGTAGCCTTAGAGAACTCCGAACGGTTCTGGCCAGGGGAGTCGCCTATGTTCCGGAATTTGTTCCACAACAGGCTTGGGCCCGGGACCTCGCCGCAGCCATGTCCTGACGATTTACACCATCCACGAGCTCGAACCTTAGGAGAGACGATGAAATCCTCGTCTAAAGACCTGAAGAATCTCGCCGCACTGCCCGGTGCCTTGAGTGGGCATGACGCCGAAACAATCAACTCGATCCTGGAACTGTTGGTGGCTCCGTTGCAGTCCGCAATGACGCAACCCACCGAGGTGGTGCTGCACGATCTTCGCAGGGTTCCCAACACGGTCAGGGCCATTGCCGGCAACGTCACGGGCCGCCAGGTGGGCCACCCGCCCACGGACTTCCTCCTGGAGCGGCTGGCCGACGGCACGCTGGACAACGACATCGGCTACGCATCCCATCTGCCGGACGGGCGCCAGCTGCGCTGTTCAACGATCGTCTTCAGGGACTCCCGGGGCCTGCCCGCGGCAGCACTGTGCCTGAATTCGGACGTGTCGGCGTGGATGACGGCCCGATCCTTCATCGACGGGTTCATGCTCGGCACAACGCCGGCGTCGGTGCTCGTAACCGAAGCAGCCAACGCCGAGTCGGAGGATCCCCGGTCCACCGAGTACTTCCCGCACAATGTCGAGGAGCTGGCAGGGTTCCTGATTCACCGGGCCGTCGCCGACGTCGGCGTGCCGGTCGAATTGATGCGCAAAGAGCACAAGGTCCAGGTCGTGGAGGACCTTGAAGCCAAGGGCTACTTCCTGATCAAGGACGCGATCGAGACGATTGCGGCGGCATTGCAGGTCTCCCGCTTCACCATTTACAACTACCTCAATGAAGTCAACGAGGGAGCCGAAAAGTCGGGCTAGGATGTCCCTCTTAGCTGACGCTTTCCTGCGTTGCGGTCTCGTACGCGGACCACGGCAGAAGCGGCGGCTGGGAGGCTGCATGGGACACCGCGTCGGCGCCAACCGCGGCGGCGACGCGCAACGCCGTCAGGGGCGGGATGTTTGCGGCCAAGCCAAGGACCAGCGCGGCGCAGAAGGAGTCCCCGGCGCCCACGCTGTTGACCACGGTGGCCTTCACAGCAGGGACGCGATGGGTCTCCCTGCCGTGTTCGCGCAGGGCCGCGCCGTCGCCACCGTAGGTCACGGCCACCAGTTTCGCCTCGGCCAGCTCGGGCATTTCGGCATACTCGGTCTCGTTGACAATGATCAGATCGCAGCGCTCGATCAGCTCCGCCGGGAGCGGCTGTGCCGGGGCCGCATTCACGGCGAAGTATCCCTTGGCCGTCCGGGCGGCCGTGAGCACTGCGGCCAGCGGGATCTCGAGCTGGGCCAGGACGACGTCGGCGGCGGCAAGTTCGGCGGCTGCGGATTCGACGTCGATGTGCGCATTGGCGCCAGGGCAGACGGCGATCTGGTTTTCACCGTGGGCGTCGACCACGATGAGTGCGGTTCCGGTGGGGGCCGCGGCCACGCTCACCAAGTCGGTGGACACGCCCGCCAGGCGGAGGTCCCGGCAAATGCGGCGGCCGGCGTCGTCGTCGCCCACGGCGCCCACCAACCCCACCCGGGCACCCAACCGCGCCGCAGCGGCCGCCTGGTTGGCCCCCTTGCCGCCCGGGTAGTCACTGAGTGTGCCGTCGCCGATTGTCTCGCCGGGCTCGGGAAGCCGCGCCGTGGTGGCGATGATGTCGTGGTTGATGCTGCCAAGGACAACGAGGGCGGGCAGTGCGGTGGTGGGCATGTGTGTTTTCCTTTGTTGGCCGCCGCTAGGACGGTGATGACTGGACGACGGTGAGGTGTCCGGCGCTGGGGGAGATGACGCATTTGGCCAGGTACAGCGGGGTGCCGGCGTATTTTGCGCGTTGGGTCAGGATGAGGACGGGGTCAGCGGAGCGCAGGCCGAGCAGGCGTGCGCGGTTGCTCGGTCCGGCGATGCCGGGGGCGATCTCGCATTCCCCCGAGCCCAGGATGGGGCCGAATTTTGCGTAGATCAGCGACAACAGGGTCCCGTCGCGGTTGTTGCCGTGGTTTTTGAATCCGTCCCTGAGCTCGTCAACCAGCCGGGCGATGTCCGGGTTGATGTCGCTGAGGTACTTGCCCGCGGGGATGTGTTCCTGGATGATCGCCACGGGTTCATCGCCGCGGTAGGCGATGGATTCGCGGAACCAGGTGTTGGCCGTGCTGTCCACCTCGATCCCTTTGGAGATGAAGTCGGTGGTGGGTTGCAGGTCGAAGATGTTGGTGCCGACGCGCACCGCCTTGCCCGCCGTGGACAAGATGTCCTCGAAGGGGCGCAAACCTTCCAGTCCCACGTTCGGCAGCGCGTCCGTGACCGAACGCCCCACGCCCCTCTTGGTGACGATCAGGCCGTCCTCCTCCAGGAGCATCAGGGCTTCCCTGACCACCGTGCGGCTCACGCCCATCTGGACGCCGAGGTCCACTTCCTTGGGCAGGAGCGAGCCTAGGGGCAGGATCGTTGAGCGGATTCCGTCCGCCAAACGTGAGTACACGGCGACCCGGAGCGGCTGGCCGGCCGGTGCCACGATGGGTTGGGACAAGAAATCCCCTGCTGCGCTGGACATGATTGTCCTTCCTGGGACGAACGGCTGAGGCGCCGGGTGGGCGCCTTTTCAGCCTAGTGCTTGGCGGTGGCCAAATTAGTGCTGACGCTGCCCGGTGGCGACGGCAGCTGAGGGAAATGCCAGGAGCTGCTGCACGAGCACCGGTCCCAGCGGGGTGTCGGTGGCCAGGACCACGCGGGTATTGGCGCCGGGCTGGTCCACGGGGCCCAGCCGTTGCCCGCGCAGATCGCAGATGGTCTGGCCGCGGCCGGGCCCGCCGGTGGTGTCGACGGTGATGTTCACCCGCGGTGCCAGGGTGGGGGTGATGCTTCCGGTGGCGATGGCGGCGGCCAGCGGATCGTGGAGCGAGGAGGCGCGGCGCCCGTAGAAGCCGTCCTGGAAGTCGAAGTAGAAATCAAGGATCCGGCCCAGGTTGTGCACCAGGGGGTGGGGCGCATCCTCCAGTGCCTGCCGCTGCGACTCCTCCAGGATGTTCTCATGCGTCACGTCCAGCGGGACCAGGGTGATGTTCCAGCCGGCGGCGAGCACCTCCGCGGCGGCTTCGGGATCGTTGCCGATGTTCGCCTCGGCCACGGCGCTGACGTTGCCGGGAACCAGGGCGGCGCCGCCCATGATGGTCACGTCCCGGATTCGCGAGGGCAGGCTTGGGTCCAAGCGCAGCGCAAGCGCAAGGTTGGTCAGGGGGCCGACCGCCAGGATGGACAGCTCGCCGGGGTATTCCAGGGAGAGCGAGATGAGCAGTTCCGAGGCGCTGGAAGCCACGGGATTTTTGGGGGAGCGTGGCAGGTCAATGTTACCGACCCCGTTGGCTCCGTGGATGTGCGGAACCCCGCCGTGGTAGGCCCTGGCCAGGGGATCGTTCGCGCCAATGGCGACCGGGACGTTGTCGGCCCCGGCCAGTGCGAGCAGGTCAAGGGTGTTTCGGGCGCCCTGTGCCGCAGCGACGTTTCCGCTGACGGTTCCCACGCCCACCAGCTCGATGGCGGTCGATGCCAGGAGGTGGCCCAAGGCCAGGGAATCGTCGACTCCGGTGTCGCAGTCGAAGTAGAGCGGTTGGGTGGCATGGGGTGACATGTGATTCCTTTTTTCGAGATGCGGGGTGCGGCCAGGAGGCAGCCGCACCCCGATGATGCAAGTGACTGCGGCTAGATGCTCTGGCCCTCGCGGGGAGCGATGAACATGCTGGTGATCAGTGCCAGCAAGGTGATGGCGCCGGAGATCCACAACGCGGTCACATACCCTTCGGAGGTGCCGAGGCTGACAAATGGGGCGACGATGCCGATTCCCAGGCTGGCGCCGATGCCGAAGGATGCCCCGTTGAGTCCGGGCAGCGCCGCAGGGGCATCCCGGGGCGAGAGGAGTACGCCGAGCCCGTTGACCGTGGTCAGGACCAGGCCGTTGTAGGCGAAGCCCAGGAATGCGATGAGTGCGGCGACGGCCCAGATGTTGAAGGCGAAGACGACGACGGCGGCCAGGGCGAGAATGCTCAGGACCAGCCCGGTGCGCAGGATCCGCAGCCAGCCGTGCTTGCCGGCAAGCCATCCGGCGAGCGGTGCGGCGCCAACACCGATCAAGGCGGCCGGCATGAGGAAGAGCAGCGCCGAGGTGGAGGCACTCATGCCAAATCCTGGCTTGTCACCCTGGCTGAGCAGGACCACCGTGAAGTTGATGACTGCGAAGACGCCGGTCAGGGTCAACACCGTGGTGGCCAGGACGGGCCACACCTGGCGTGAACGCAGGTGGTGGAGAGCGATCAGCGGGGTGGCGTTGTGCTTCTCCACCCAGACGAAGACCAGGAAGGCGACGACGGCGCCCAGCGCGAAGAGGAGCGTGACCGGGGCAAGCCAGCCGGATTCGGAGCCTTGTGAGACAAAATAGGTGAGGCAGATCAACGCGATCGACAGGGTCGCGGCACCTGCCCAGTCCATCTTTCCCGTGGTCGACGCCGGTTTCCCCTTGGGGACCACCAGGGCGACTCCGGCCAAACCGATCAAGCCCACGGCGAAGACCACCACAAAGATGGAACGGAATCCGAAGTGCTCGGTCAGCAGCCCGCCGATGTACCCGTCGACGCCGCCAACACCGCCGTTGACGGCCGTGATGATGCCTAAGGTGGTGCCGAAAAGCTTGGCCGGGAGCGTTTCGCTCAACACAATGTAGGCAAGTTGGAAAGCGGCGCTGGATGAGCCCTGCAGGACCCGCCCGACCAGGAGGAAGCCCAGATTGGGGGCGAACATGCACAACAGCGTTCCCACCGCCAGGACCGTGAGGACGATGAGCAGCACGCGGCGGCGCCCAATGAAGTCGCTCCACCGGCCCAGTGCGATGCCGAGGATGGCGCCGGCCAGGAAGAACAGTGAGGAAACCTGGGATGCGGCGGCCGAGGATACCCCCAGCGACTTGGCAATATCCGGCAGGGCCGGTGAGATCATGGTGGCGTTGAGCTGGTAGGACAGCACGGCCACCACCAGGACGGCAACCAGTGAGGCGGCGCGCTTGCCCGAGAGAAGAGGAGTTTCCTCCGCTGGTCTTGGGGCTTGCACCTGCGCTGGGGAATGGGACACGTGGACTCCTTTGTCTGTGAAACTTGGCGGCTACGGAATATCAACAACGACTGATGTTGTACCTAGAAGTAAGATGTTATACCTAGTCCGTGTGATTGCCAACACGTAGCGTTGCGAGCCTGCAGAAGAAGGAGTCCGGGTGAGTACTGTCCGACAGGGGGCTGCCTGGGCAGGCAGCGCCCCGTTGCCGAATGCCGGCGGCGCCCGGTTACTGGATGCCGGCGGCGGCCTTCCGCTTGTCCAGCAGGCCGCTGCCCAGGGCGATGAGCAGGCCCAGTACTGCCAGCACGGCGCCCACCAGGGCCGGTGCCGTGAAGCCCCATCCCCAGGTGATGACCAGCCCGCCCACGAAGGCGCCAAGGGCGTTGGCCATGTTCAGGGCCGAGTGGTTCAGCGAAGACGCCAGGGTGGGTGCACCGGGGGAGACGTCGAGCAGTCTGGTTTGCAGCGATGGGACCAGCATTGAGCCGGAGGCGCCGATGATGAAGATCATGACCAGCGCGAGCCACTGGATGTGGACGCCCAAGGCGTAGATGACCAGCGTGACCGCGATGAACGACATGACGGCGTAGATGCTGCCCATGACTGACCAGTCGGCCAGCTTGCCGCCCACGAAGCCGCCGGCCACCATGCCCAGGCCGTAGAGGCCCACGATCACCGGCAGGAAGTCCGCCGCGAAGCCGGCAACGTCGGTCATGGTGTTGGCCACGTACGTGTAGACGGCGAAGAATCCGCCAAAGCCCACCACGCCCACCAGCAGGGTCAGCCAGACCTGGCCGCGGCGCAGGGCGCTGAGCTCACGGCGCAGGCTGGCGTCGGGGTGCGCCTTTTGTGCGGGGATGAACTTGGCGATCGCGGCCATGGTCACCATGCCGATGATCGCCACCATGATGAACATCAGGCGCCAGCCAAATTGCTGCCCCACCAGGGTCGCCAGCGGCACGCCCAGCACGTTGGCCACCGACAGTCCCATCATGACCATGGCAATGGCCCGCCCGCGCTTGGTGGGGGCCACCATCGACGCGGCAAGGACGGCCGCCACGCCAAAGTAGGCGCCATGCGGCAGGCCGGCGACAAACCGGGTCACCAGCAGAGTGCTGTAGTCCTGGGCAAAAAAGGAGGAGAGGTTTCCCAGCGTGAACAGGCCCATCAGGGCCAGGGCCAATGCCTTGCGCGGCCACTTGGCGCTGATGGCCACCAGCAAGGGGGCGCCGATCACCACCCCGAGCGCGTAGGCGGAGATGACGTGCCCGGCGTCCGGAATGGATACGCCCAGTCCGGCGGCAACGTTGGGCAACAGCCCCATCATGGCAAATTCCGTGGTGCCGATGCCGAAGCCGCCCACGGCCAGCGCGAAAATGGCCCAGGCGGCGGTGTTGGGGGATAAGCGCTTGACGGCGGGCAGTGTTTGGGACGTGGTCATGGCGGATGCTCTCACTGGTCTATTCCGGCCAGCGCTGCAGCTTCGGCAAGGCCGAGGTTGCTGGCGGGTCGGCGGCGCAAATTCAGGCCGTGGAAAAGGGTGGACATGACGGCGCTGTCCCCATCAAGTCTATGCCGCCCTACACTTGGCACGTGACTAACGTTAAGCAGATAGTTGGCGGCGCCCTCGTGGATTCCCTGGCCAGCCCCACCCGGCTGCTGGCGGCCCGGCGGACCGCGCCGCCCGAATTTGCCGGCATGTGGGAATTTCCCGGCGGCAAGGTTGAGCCCGGTGAGGGCTGCCCTGAGGCCCTGCGCCGCGAGCTGGCGGAGGAACTGGGGGTGCAGGTTCGCCTGGGTGCGGAAGTTCCGGGTCCGACGCCGCAGGGCTGGCCCCTGAACGGGACGGCCGCCATGCGCGTGTGGCTGGCCCAGGTGACACAGGGCAGCCCGGAACCGTTGGAGGACCACGACGAGTTGCGCTGGGTGGACCTGGCCGGGGCCGAGTTGTTCTCCTTGCCGTGGATTCCGGCGGACCTGCCGATCGTCAAGGCGCTGGCCGCACTGGACTCGCCCGGGGCAGGGTGTTGAATTTGCCTTGCCCTGTGCCACACTGGGGTTACCAAAGAGCCTAGGAGGTTGTGCAGTGACATCGTCCGAGAACCACAACGAAGGAACCCCGGCGGCAGCCGGCGGTGCAAGTGATGAAACCAAGGAAAAGTTTCGCCAGGCACTGGAAAACAAGAAGAACCAGCACCACGGAACCGTGGAAGCTGCCAATGGGGCCAAGATCAATGCGCAACACGGGGCAGCATCGCACAAGCGTGAATTCCGCCGCAAGAGCGGATAACTGATGTATCCCCCCGCCTAGAAAAGGGTGGGGGTCGATTCGGCAAGGGCAGGGGCATGCAAGGCGGCCCCTGCCCTTTCGCGTGCGGCGGGCCGGTGTCCGGACTCCCCAAGCGGCAGGCTGCCCGCGGGATAGTTCGCCTCCTCCTTGCGGGCGTCGTGGATGAACCCGTCCGTGCCGGCAAAACCGTGGCGGCGCTTGGCCGCATTCACGCGGGCGGCCAGCCATTGGCGGTACTCCTTGGACGCGTAGGCGCCCTGGCCATAGAGCCCCTGATAGCGCTCCACCAACGCCGGATACTCCCGTGCCAGCCACTGCATGAACCATTCGCGGGTGCCCGGGCGCAGGTACAGTGCGCCGGCGCTGACCCCCGTGGCACCGGCACCGGCCAGTGCGCCAAACAAGGCGTCCAGGGCCTCTTCGGAATCGGTGAGCCACGGCAGGATGGGCATGGCCATCACGCCGCACGGCAGCCCGGCGTCGCGCAGTTTTCCGATCAGCGCAAGCCGGGCCCTGGGCGCCGGGGTGCCCGGTTCAATGGCCGCGGCCAGATCCTCGTCCAGCAGGGCCAAGGAAATGCCCATGCCAACACTGACCTGGCGTCCCGCTTCGCGCAACAGCGGGATGTCCCGGGCCAGCAGCGTTCCCTTGGTCAGGATTGAAAACGGGGTGCCGGAATCGGCCAGGGCGGAAATGATGCCGGGCATGAGCTTGTACCGGCCCTCGGCGCGTTGGTACGGATCGGTGTTGGTGCCCAATGCCACATGCGGACGATGCCAGGACGGCTTGAACAACTCCTTGCGTAGCACGTTCGCCACGTTGATCTTCACGACCACCTGCGAATCAAAGTCGACGCCGGAATCAAAATCCAGGTAGGTGTGGCTCTTGCGGGCAAAACAGTACACGCAAGCGTGGGAGCAGCCCCGGTAGGGATTCACCGTCCACTCAAACGGCATGGTGGAGGTGGCCGGAACCTTGTTCAGGGCGCTCTTTGAAAGGACTTCGTGGAAGGTGATGCCGGCAAAATCCGGGGTTTGCACGCTTTTGACGAGTCCGGCCAGGGGCAGCAACGGCACCGTGGCGGCGGGGCCGGCGGCGCCCTGCTCGGGGAAGAGGGGCTGGTCAAGTTGTTGGGTGGTCCACCGCATGCGTCAATTCGAACATATATTCTATTTATAAGCAAAGGGCGGGCATTGCCCGGGTGGGTTACCCGCCGGTAAAAATGTGCCCCAGATCACGTTCTGGCACGTTAGGCTGGTGCCATGGGCGTCAGGGTCCCATCTGCGAAGCAAAGGAGCTGGCAATGACCAATTTGGCCACGATCGTCACCGCATCGGCGGCGCGCAACCCGGGTGCAATCGCCATCAAGATGGATGACCTTGAAATTTCATTTGGCGCCCTCGACGTACTCAGCGCCAAGGTGGCCGCGCTGCTGGCCGCCCGCGGCACCAAACCCGGGGACCGGGTGGCCCTGATCTCGCCCAACCTGCCCCAGATGCCGGCCATCTACTATGGCATCCTGCGCTTCGGGGCCGTGGTGGTTCCGCTGAACCCGCTCCTGAAGGCCCGCGAGGTGGAGTACCACCTGCGGGATTCCGGTGCCGAGCTGGCCTTTGCCTGGGAGGGGGTCATGGCTGAGGTCGAGGCGGGCGCCGCGGACACCGGCACCACCATCATCCCCATCAACGCCGGCTTCATGGCGCTGCTGGCCCCGCTTGAACCGCAAGCCGAGGTGGCCGCGGCGGCGAAGGACGACACCGCCGTCATCCTTTACACCTCCGGCACCACGGGCAAGCCCAAGGGTGCGGAGCTGACGCACGAAAACCTGCGCAGCAACGCCGAAGTCTCCGTCAGCCTGTTCGACAGCCAGCACGGGGACGTGATCTTTGGCGGACTGCCGTTCTTCCATGTGTTCGGGCAAACCTGTGCGTTGAACTCGGCCGTCATGGCGGGGGCAACCGTGACCATCCTGCCCAAGTTCGATCCCGTCAAGGCGTTGGAGATCATCCAACGGGACAAGGTGACGATCTTTGAGGGCGTGCCCACCATGTACATTGCCCTGCTGCGGGCTCCGGGGCGCGAAAACTATGACGTGTCCAGCCTGCGGCTTGCCGCATCCGGCGGCTCGCCGCTGCCCCTGGAGGTCCTGCACGAATTTGAGAACACCTTTGGCGCCACCATGCTCGAAGGCTATGGACTGTCGGAGACATCGCCGGTGATCACCTTCAACCAGTTGGACGCAATCCGCAAGCCCGGCTCCGTCGGCACCGCGGTGGCCGGGGCGCAACTGCGGGTGGTCGATGACGCAGGCAACGACGTCGAACCCGGCGCCGTGGGGGAGATCGCCGTGGCGGGCCCCTTCGTCATGAAGGGCTACTGGAAGAATCCTGAGGCCACTGCCGCCGCGATCCCCGACGGCTGGTTTCGCACGGGCGACCTGGGCCGCAAGGACGAGGACGACGTCTTCTTCATCGTGGACCGCAAGAAGGACATGATCCTGCGCGGCGGCTACAACGTCTATCCGCGCGAGGTGGAGGAGGTCCTGTACGAGCACCCGGCCGTGGCCGAGGCCGCCGTGGTGGGCCGGCCCGACGACGTCCACGGCGAGGAGGTGTACGCGGCGGTTTCGCTCAAGCCCGGCGCCGACGGCGCCGACGATCCCGAGGCGCTCGCCGCCAGCATCGTGGAGTTCGTCAAGGAACGCGTGGCAGCTTACAAGTTCCCGCGCCGCGTGGTCATCATGGATTCGCTGCCCAAGGGACCCACCGGCAAGATCCTCAAGCGCGAGATCACCATCTAGCCGGGCTGCCGTCCGCGAGCCGTACCCTCGCGGACGGCGTCGCGTTACACCAGCGTCCAGGTCACCGTCACGGCCGCGCTCACACCGCTTTGTCCGGGCTCGATCGCCATCGACGCCTCGGTGGCCATCATGGCCCGGGCCATGATGGGTGCCGGGCCGGGGGTAGCGGCGTGGCCCTCGGAGATGCTGACAACCGAACCCACCGTTTTCCCGGCCAGCTGCGCATAGAGGTCCGCGGCGCTGCGGGCGTTGGCCCAGGCCAGTGCCCGGGCCGCATCCTGGGCCGCGGCCGGATCGGACATGGCGGGTGTGAGCCCGTTCAACCGCACGGAGTCGTTGCCCGTGTCGACGACGGCGGCAATCGTGTCCTGGGCGTCCTCGTCATAGCGCAGCATCACGTTGAGGTTGCTGGAGACCGTGTAGCCGGTGACGATGGACCCGACGCCGTCCTGCCAGCGGGATTCCACCCGCACATCCAGGGCTGTCGAGCTGATGGCATCGCGGGCCACGTTGCGGGCCAGCAACTGCGCCTGGACGGCGTTCATGGCCGTGCCGGCGGCGGCATAGGCTTCCCTGACGGTGGCCCGTTGTGCTTCGATGCCGATGTTGATGTGGAAGAAGTCAGGGGCGGCCTGGACGGTGCCGTGGCCGCTGACGGTGATCGTGTTCGCGGTGCCGGTGATTTCACTCATGGGTGGACCTTTCCTTCGAAGGGAGTGGTGCCTGTTGCCTTGGATAACGTGAGGTGTCGCAAAAAGTTCCGCAGCGCGGGCAGCCTGGCGATGGTGGGAAGTTCCCGGTAGCCGCCGTCGGCCAACCCGGCGTTGCGTTCAAAGAAATTCCTGCTGCCGGGGTCGCCCGTGCGCCACAGTGAGAATACTGCACACCCTGCGTAGAGCGGCAGGAACGGCAGGCCCAGGCACCAGGCATATTGAGTGGAGTGGGCGGCCTCGTGCCGGAGCAGGTCCGGGCGGGAGTCGATGAAGTCCCGCTCCGCCCGGTAGAAGATCACGTTGCCCACCGTGAAGGCGCCGGCCAGCGGCAGCTTGGGCCGGTAATTGGTGCCCAGGAGCAGACCCTCGGGTCCGGGTTCAACGGCCGTGCGGCTCAGGGCCGCCAGCAGAAGCCCGACGGCGGTTGAGGCGTTGAGCGCGTTGGCCACCTGACGGACGCGGGCGGCCGCCCTCATGGGGCCGCCGTCGTCGAGATGGATTTTGACGCCGGCGGCTGTTGCCGGACCGCCTTGAGCACGGTTGTCTTCTCGAGCGTAAGCAATGCCAGGGTTTCCTTGGTGCCCGGCTTGGACTTGTGGCAGGCAGTCTGCGGCCACTGGACATGGACGGCCTTGCCCGCGGAATTCACCAACCAGAGATCCGGAATGATCTCCAGGTCGGCCGTGCAGATGTAGTCTCCGTCGGCTTTGTCGCTCGCACCGTTCAACGCTTTTACCAGGGGACCGAGGTCGCCGGAGAATTGCCTTTGGGTGATGGTCCGCCACTCGCCCGTGGAATCCGTGACGTTGTTGCCGAAGGCCATGCACTCGACGGCCGAAACCGGAACAAAGCCGGCCGGGATGCTGCCCATGCTGGCTGCGGAAGAGTCCGCAAGGCCGTTGACGTCGTACCAGTGCGCCGTCGTCATGCAGTCAACCGCCGTCAGGATGCCAGCCGGCGCGGGAAGGTAAGTGGACACGGGTCCCTGCGCAGGACCGGCTTGGGGAACGTTGGAGCAGCCGCTCAACGCTGCCGTGCCCACGCAAGCCACGACGGCCAGCCATGTTGTGATTTGGCGCATTGGGTAGGGTCCTATTCTGAAAGTTGGGATTTTCACGGTGCCACCGCCGTGAGGGTCCTCGTCGAGGAGACCGTCAATGCGTCCAAGGCTTTTTCGACTCCCGGCTTGGGGAAACCGCAGTAGTCCGTGGGCCACCGGACATGGATGGCCTTGCCGTCAGCATTGACCAGCCACAAATCCGGAATCAAGACCCCCATGGCCGGGCAGACTCCGCCGTCCTGGTGGTCGCTTGTCTCGGCCAGCGCAGCCAACAGGGGTCCGTAGCTCCCGGAGAGGTGGCGTTCAACGACCTTCGTTCCGGGCGGGATGATTCCGGAGCCACCGGGTTCGCATTTGACCACGTCCACCGGGACAAAGCCTTGCGGGACGCTGCCCATTGCGTCCACGACGCTCGGGGGAGGTGTGACCAAGGGGGAGGGTTCGAAGGTGCCGGCACGGCAGTCCACCTTCTCCTGCAGGGCGGCCGGGGCCGGGGAGTAGTGTGTCACCCCGTTACACCCGGACAGGAACAACGCCGCACACGCCATGAACGCCACCCGCGCGCCCCTCATGGTGTCGCCGGAACTGCCACGTGCTTCGTGGACGCAACCGTCAGCCCCTCCAACGCCTTGGCGGTCTCCGGTTTGGAGAAACCGCAAACATCCTTGGGCCACATCACATGAATGGCCTTGCCGGCCGCGTTGACGAGCCACAAATCCGGGGTGAGTTCCAGCTGCAAGGTGCAATTCACGCCGTCCTGCCTGTCGCTTGGTTCGGCCAGGGCCGCCAGCAGGGGACCGTAATCACCGGCGAGGTGTTCCTCCAGGATGGAAGGCTGCACCGGGGCGGCGCTCGCCGGGGGCACAACCACACCCGAGGTGCAGCGCACCACGCTGGCAGGGATAAAGCCCTTCGGCACGCTACCCATCCCGGCTTTCACCGCGGCCGCGGGCTGCTCGCCATGCAAGAGCCAGGGCGCATTCGCCAGACAATTGGCAGAATCCTGCAGGGCGGCCGGTGCGGGCGTGAAGTGAGTGAGTGCATCCGAAGAGGCGCCGACGGTCGGGGTGGGATCCGGAGACGGGGACGCCGTGCACCCCGCCAGCCCCAGCGCAAGGGCAGCCAGCGCGGCGATCCCGGCGGCCGGCGTCGTGCGCATTCGAAGGCGGCCAACGGACAATTTCGGGCGTTGGGAAGCAACCATGCCCCGAGCGTAACAACGGGCACAACGGTTTGGGTCTCCAACAGGTAAAGAAGAGGCATCAATTGGGACGCCAAACCCGGGTCCCGCCAGTTCAAGACTGCCCGGCACCGTCAACTAGACTGTCTATGGCGGCCCGAGCTACGCCGCCGCTTACTCGCACACGAGCTTAGGTAAAAACTGTAGATGTCTGACATTCCCCAGAAGACGGCCGTCGCGCCGCAATCTTCCACCGAACCCGCAGCAGTCCCGGACCCCTTGGACGAGGCCGCCATTGGCTCCGCCGTCGAGGCCGCGCTCGCAGCCATCGCCGCCGCGTCCACGCTCGATGAGCTGAAGACCGCCCGCCTGGCACACACCGGCGAAAAGTCGCCGCTGAGCCTGGCCAACCGTGAAATCGGCGGGCTGTCCAAGGAGTTCAAGGCCGCCGCCGGCAAGCTCATGGGAGCCTCCCGCGGCCGCGTTGCCAAGGCGCTCGCAGCCCGCACCGAGGTGCTCGAGGCCGAGGACGCCGCCCGCATCCTGGTCGAGGAAACCGTCGACGTCACGGCCGCTCCGCGCCGCCGTCGTGCCGGTGCCCGGCACCCGCTCTCCACCCTGCAGGACCGCGTCTGTGACATCTTCGTGGGCATGGGCTGGGAAATTGCCGAGGGCCCGGAGCTGGAATCGGAGTGGTTCAACTTCGATGCCCTGAACTTCAAGCCGGACCACCCGGCCCGCGAAATGCAGGACACGTTCTTCGTGGAGCCGCCCGAGGCCCACCTGCTCATGCGCACCCACACCTCGCCCGTCCAGGTGCGGTCTCTGCTGGAACGCGAACTGCCCGTCTACGTGCTGTGCCCCGGCAAGGTGTTCCGCACCGACGAGCTCGACGCCACGCACACTCCGGTGTTCCACCAGTTCGAGGGCCTGGCCATCGACAAGGGTCTGTCCATGGCCGACCTGCGCGGCACCCTTGAGCACTTTGCCCGGCAGATGTTCGGCGACGAAGCCAGCATCCGCCTGCGCCCGAACTACTTCCCGTTCACCGAACCGTCCGCCGAGCTGGACATCTGGCACCCCGGTGCCAAGGGCGGCCCGGGCTGGATCGAGTGGGGCGGTTGCGGCATGGTCAACCCGAACGTGCTCCGCGCGGCCGGGATCGACCCGGACGAATACTCGGGATTTGCCTTCGGCATGGGCATCGAGCGGACCCTCATGTTCCGCAATGAGGTGGCCGACATGCACGACATGATCGAGGGCGACGTACGATTCAGCGAACACTTTGGGATGGAGATCTAAGTAAGTGCGTATTCCACTGACTTGGCTGCGCGAGTATGCGCAGGTACCGGCAGGAGCAACTGCCGAAGACGTCATGACCGAGCTTGTCAAGGTCGGTTTTGAAGAAGAAGATGTCCACCGCCCGCTGGATCAAATCAGCGGCCCCATCGTGGTGGGCCAGGTCCTCTCACTGGAGAAGGAACCGCAAAGCAACGGCAAGACCATCAACTGGTGCACCGTGCGCGTGGTCCCCGAGGGGCAGCCGCAGACGCTGGACATCGACGGCATCGACCCCTCCGGCGTGCAGGGCATCGTCTGTGGCGCCCACAACTTCGTGGTGGGCGACAAGGTGGTTGTCACCCTGCCCGGCGCCGTGCTGCCCGGCGACTTCCGCATCACCCCGCGGAAAACCTACGGCCACGTCTCCGCCGGCATGATCGCCTCCGTGCGTGAACTGGGCATTGGCGACGACCACGACGGCATCCTGGTGCTCTCCACCCTGGGGCTCGACCCCGAGCTGGGCACCGACGCGCTGGAGCTCCTGGGCCTGCGCGACGAAGCCGCCGAAATCAACGTCACCCCGGACCGCGGCTACGCGTTCAGCATCCGTGGTGTGGCCCGCGAATACGCCCACGCCACGGGTACCTCCTTCACGGACCCCGCCGCCCTGGTCACGGTTGCCCCGGCAACGGGCCCGGGATACCCCGTCCGCCTCGAGGACGGCGCGCCGATCTACGGCCTGCCCGGCTGCGACCGCTTCGTGGCCCGCACCGTGCGCGGAATTAACCCGGCCGCGCCAACACCGACGTGGATGTCCTCGCGTCTCCGGCTGGCCGGCATCCGCTCCATTTCGCTGCCCGTGGACATCTCCAACTACGTCATGCTCGAGCTGGGCCAGCCGCTGCACTTCTACGACGCAGACAAGCTCAGCGGCGACATCGTGGTGCGCCGCGCCGCCGCGGGGGAGACCCTGGAAACCCTCGACGGCAAGGTGCGCAAGCTCGACGTCGAAGACCTCCTGATCACGGATGGTTCCGGCCCCATCGGCGTTGCCGGTGTCATGGGCGGTGCCTCCACCGAGGTCACCGACGGCACCGTCAGCGTCCTCATCGAGGCCGCGCACTTCGAGGAAGTCTCGATCGCCCGCTCCCGCCGCCGCCACAAGCTGCCGTCCGAGGCGTCCAAGCGCTTCGAGCGTGGCGTCGACTGGAACGTTGCAGACAAGGCCGCCCAGCGTGCCGTGGACCTGCTGGTGGAACTGGCCGGCGGCACGGCGGACACCACGGGCACCGATGTCGGGGACGCCCCCGCCCCGGTCACCGTGTTCCTGCCCGCGGGCTTTGCCTCCGCCCGGATAGGCATCGACTTCACGCCCGGGCAGATCACCGGTTCGCTGGTTGACCTGGGTGCCACGGTGGAGACGGTCGACGCCGGCTACTCCGTCATGGCCCCGAGTTGGCGCAATGACCTTCTCACCCCCGAGGACCTGACGGAGGAGGTGGCCCGCCTGGTGGGCTATGACCTGATCCCGTCGACCCTCCCCACGGCGCCTCCCGGACGCGGCTACTCGCGCGCCCAGCAGCAGCGCCGCCGCACGGTCCAGGCCCTGGCCGACTCCGGCCTGACCGAAATCCTGGCCTACCCGTTCGTCTCCAAGGCGGCCAATGACACCTTTGGCGTGGCCGACGCCGGTGCCGCACGCCCCGCCGTGAAGCTCGCCAACCCGTTGAGCGAGGAGTTCGGCTACCTGCGTACATCCATGCTGCCGGGGCTCATCGACACGGCCAAGCGCAACCTCTCGCGCGGCTTCAACGACCTGGCGCTGTTCGAATCCGGGCTCGTGTTCCTGCCGTCGGATTCGCTGGGCACCGCGTCCATCCCGCCGTTGGGCGTCAAGCCCTCCGACGACGTCCTGGACGCCCTGTACGACGGCATCCCGTACCAGCCGCTCACCCTGGGCGCCATCTTCACGGGCAAGGACAGCCCGGCGGCCCCCGGGCACACGCCGCGCCACTGGGACTGGGCCGACGCCATTGACGCCGCCCGCCTCGTGGCCGACGTGGTCGGCGTCGAACTCGTCGTGGAGCAGGGCTCGCACCAGGCCTTCCACCCGGGCCGCGCCGCCGCGCTTTCGCTGCGCACCGGGGAGATCGTGGGCTACGCCGGCGAACTGCACCCCAAGCTGTTGGCCGAGCACAACCTGCCGGCCCGCACCGTCGCCATGGAAATCAACGCCGAGAAGGTGTTTGAGGCCGCCGCCGACGTCATCGTGGCCAAGCCGATCTCCACGTTCCCGGTCGCCACGCAGGACGTGGCCCTGGTGGTTCCGGTGGAGATTCCCGCCCAGGCAGTGCTGGAAACCCTCCGTGAAGGCGCCGGCGAGCTGCTCGAGGACGTCGCCCTGTTCGACGAGTACCAGGGCACCGGCATCCCCGAGGGCAGCAAGTCACTCGCGTTCGGCCTGCGCTTCCGTGCAGCCGACCGCACGCTGACCTCGGACGAGGCATCGGCCGCCCGCGCCGACGCCGTGGCACTTGCGGCGGAACGGTTCGGCGCCACCCAGCGCTAATCCCCACGCCCGCCCAAAAGCAAGGGTCTCTGCAAGCTCGACCACCGGTGGTCGAGCCTGGGCCCACGCGCCCGAGGGACCCAAATGGCGGCTCGCTTGCGAGCCGCCATTTGGGAGGGCGTGGGGACGAGACCCTTGTGCGTTAACGGCGCGCGGTGACCTTTCCGTGGCCCGGGCAGACCCAGCGGACGTCCAGCGCCTCCAAGACGGCTGTGGAATCCAATGCCTGGGCCTTGTCCGTGATCAGCAGGCGCGGAAACTGCTTGAGTGTCCCGTCCGGGTTCACCATGACGGCGTCGCCGGAGAAAACGGAGCTGCCCCAGACAAACGCATGGTGCCCCGGCGTGTGTCCCGGGGTTGGCAGGGCCGTGATGTCCGCCGGAAAACCGGGGGATTCACCCAGGTAGTAAACGGTTTCGGGCAGCTTGGGCCGGCCGATGGATGAGGTGATGCGCCGGGAAAACGTTCCGGCGGGCCTGCGGCCGGTCAGGATGTCGGCGTCGGCCCGGCCGATCCACAGCTGCGCGCCGGTTTCAGTGGCGAGCGCCAGGGCCGCGCCGGCATGGTCGATGTCGTAGTGCGTCAGCAGGATGTGGCTCACCGTGCCGAGCATGCCGGCCCCGGTCAGTTCGGCGATGACCGCCTGCGCTCCGGACTTCATGCCCGGATCGATCACGGCGTACGTCTCGCCGAGGGGGATCACGTAACCGTTCGCGCCGCGGGACTTGGAGAGCTGGAATGCGCCGTTCGAGAGTTTCTGCATGCTCGCATCCTACGTCCCTGCCGCGGGCTCGGCTTAGAATTCCTCGCCTTCGCCCACCACGGCGGAGGCCGGGCCTACCACGAGGGAATCCGGCACGCCCACCAGCCCGTGGTCCTTGCCGGTGTAGTCGAACAAGCTCAATACATGCCGCATTGCCGCCAGCCGGGCCCGCTTCTTGTCATTGGACTTCACCACGGTCCAGGGCGCATGCCGGGTGTCGGTGCGCTTGAACATGCGCTCCTTCGCCGAGGTGTACGCATCCCACTTGTCCAGGGAGGCCAGGTCCATGGGCGAAAGCTTCCACTGCCGGACCGGATCCACCTGCCGGATCACGAACCGGGTCCGCTGTTCGGCCTGGGTAACCGAAAACCAGAACTTGATGACCGTGATGCCGTCGTTGACGAGCATCTTTTCAAAGACGGGGGCCTGCCGCACGAACTCCTCGTACTGTGCCTGCGTGCAAAAACCCATGACGCGCTCCACCCCGGTCCGGTTGTACCAGGACCTGTCGAACAGGACCATCTCACCGGAACTGGGCAGGTGCGCCACATAACGCTGGAAGTACCATTGGCTGGATTCGCGTTCGCTGGGCTTCTCCAACGCCACCACCCGGGCGCCGCGCGGATTCAGGTGCTCGGTGAACCGCTTGATGGTGCCGCCCTTGCCCGCCGCGTCCCGGCCCTCGAAGAGGATCACCACCCGGCGGCCCGTGGCCTTGATCCATTGCTGGAGCTTCAGCAGCTCAATCTGCAGCAGCCGTTTCTGGAGTTCATAAATCTCCCGGTCCAGCCGCGAATCGTAGGGGTACCCTTCCCGCCAGGTATCGACCGGGGTGCCGTCGGCATCCAACAGGACCGGATCGTCGTCGTCGGTGTCAACCACGGAGAAGCCGGTAAAGTCGGAGTTCAAGTCAGTCATGAGCGAAAGACTATTGGTGCACGGCAGAGCGGAGGTGGACGGTGGGTGAAGCCCAGGTGAACTCGGCACCGCTCCAACAGATTCCACGCGGCGTTCCCGTGCCCACCTTGCGCCTGGTGGAGCTGGCCGCCGTTGACCAGTCGCTGCACTCCCTCCTGGACCCGGCCGAACGTGCCCGTGCCGACGCTTTTGCCAGCGCGACGGCCCGCCGCGAGTTCGTGGCCGGGCGCGTGGCACAGCGCTTGATGGCGGCGGAGCTTTTGGGAAGACGGCCGGAAGCCCTGCAAGCGCAATATTGGTGCCCCGACTGCGGTGTGGCGCCCGTGCCGTCCCACGGCCGCCCCGGCTACCTCGCGGATGGCGAACCCGTGGCGCTGGCCATGAGCCTCTCGCGCAGCGGCGGCTGGGTGTTGCTCGCCATGACGCCGTCGGCCGGGGTCCGGCTCGGCATAGACCTGCAGCGCACCGCCGACGTCGCCTTTGCCGGGTTCGACGACGTGGCGCTGAGTCGGGCGGAAAAGGTCCTCTTGGCGGGGGTGCCGCCCCAGGAACGGACATCCTGGCGGGCGTCCGTGTGGGCCCGGAAAGAGGCGCTGGCCAAGGTCTCGGGCCGGGGGCTGCGAACCGAACCGGCGGACATCGAGGCCTTCCCCGCGCCGGAATCCGGCGTCGGGGTGTGGGACGTTCGGGCCTCGCAGCTGCCGTTGCCGGGCGGCTTTGCGGCCGCCGTGGCGGTCAGCGCCGGGGGAGTGGCGGGAGCGGTTCCCGATACAGCCACGGGGTGAGCACCTCGATCGCGGAGAAACCGGAAACTCCTCCGCAGAGCTCATCGACCAGCCGGACGAAGCACTCCGTCGAGACGGAGCCGTGGCGGTTCCGGGCCGCCCATTCGCGCAACAGGCCAAAGAAGGCGGAATCGCCCACGGCCGCCCGCAGGGCCTCCAGGGCCAAGGCGCCGCGTTTGTAGACTCTGTCGTCGAACATCCGCTGCGGACCGGGGTCGCCAATGACGATGTCGGCCGCTTCCGTCCGGAGCATGGCGTGCGCCGCCGCGGCCCTCTCGGCCACGGTCTGCGAGCCGCTCTCCTCGGACCACAGCCACTCGGCGTAGCAGGCGAATCCTTCGTGCAGCCAAATGTCGTGCCAGTCCGCAAGCGTGAGCGAGTTGCCGAACCACTGGTGGGACAGCTCATGGGCAATCAGCCGCTGGGCCTCCCACGCCGTGGTGAGGTGGTTTCTGCCCAGGATGGACAAGGATTGGGATTCCAGCGGAATTTCCAGTTCGTCGCCGGTCACCACCACGGTGTAAGCCGGGAAAGGGTAGGGGCCAAACCGCTCCGTGAAGACGTCCATCATCTCCCGCTGCCGGGCCAGCGCCACGGCCGCCTGGGGTTGGAGGACCTTGGGCACGGCAACGTTGATGGGGACCTGCGAGCCGCCGCGCCCAGATGGCAGTGCCAGGACCTTGTACCGGCCGATCTGCAGGGTGGCCAGGTAGGAGGCCATGGGGGCCAACTGCTCATACACCCAGGTTTCGCGGCTGGACTTCCTGCTGTGGGCGACCGGCAGGCCGTTGCAGACGGCCGTATACCCGGCATCCGTGGTGACCGTGAAGCGATACGAGGCCTTGTCGTCCGGGCGGTCGTTGCAGGGGAACCAGGTGGGGGCGCCCGTGGGCTGCCCGGCCACCAACACGCCGTCGGCCAGTTCCTCCCACCCCACCTCGCCCCAATCGCCCGCGTCCGGTTCCGGGAGCCCGCTGTACCGCAGATCGAGCGTGAACTCCCGGCCGGCGTCGAGCGGGGTGGGCAATTGCAGGGTCAATTTCCCGGGACGTTGGGAGTATTTGACGGCCCGAACGCCGTCGACGGCGGCCTTGTCCAGGCCCAGCCCGGTCAGGTCAAGTTCCACGGCGGTGAGCGGCACCAGCGCCCGGGCGGTGATGACGGCCCGGCCCTCCAGCAGGTTCCCGGCGAGCCGGACGGCAAGCGTCAGGTCATAGTGGGACACGGAGTAGTCCGGGCTGCCGTGCCCCGGAATGTACGGTGCGGGATCCGGACGTACCCAGGACTCCGCGGACTCCACGGATGGGGTGTCTGCGGCT
Organism: Arthrobacter sp. ERGS1:01; assembly: GCF_001281315.1. Lineage (NCBI taxonomy): Bacteria > Bacillati > Actinomycetota > Actinomycetes > Micrococcales > Micrococcaceae > Arthrobacter > Arthrobacter sp. ERGS1:01. Next base: position 836,695 of record NZ_CP012479.1, read on the forward strand.
TCGGGGCGGGTGCGGTGCAGGAACTTCATGCGGTTTGTGTCATCCGATTCGTAGGTCTCAGGCGCGGTCGGAGAATTCGGGGCCCTTCCACGGGCTCACCGGGTTGCCCATCCAGTAGCTGCTGGCCGGCACGGTTTCCCCGCGCATCACCAGGGAGGCCGGGCCCACGGTGCCGCTGCGGCCAATCCGTGCCGCCGGCAGGATCACCCCGTGCGGACCCATGGTGGCCCCCGCCTCCAGCGTAACCGTATCGATGGACATGACCCGGTCATGGAACAGGTGGGTCTGGATGACGGTGCCCCGGTTGACGGTGGAACTTTCGCCCAGCGTGACGAGGTCGGCTTCTGGCAGCCAGTAGCTTTCGCACCACGTCCCGTGGCCGATCTTTGCGCCCAGGGCGCGCAGCCACCACACCATGGCGGGTGTGCCCACCGCGGCCCGGGCAAACCAGGGGGCGCTGACGAGTTCGATGAACGAGTCCACCACCTCGTTGCGCCAGATGAAGGAGCTCCACAGGGGGTGCTCGCCGGGCTTGATGCGGCCCACCAGCAGCCACTTTGCAGCTACCGCGCTGCCCGCGGCGACCGCACCGGCCGCCATCATGACCACTCCGCTGAGCAGGGCGGCCGGCAGGAAGCCCCACGCGAGCGCTACGGCGTCCAGGACGGCCAGGACTCCGGCCGCCACGGCCACCGTCAGGACCATCGGCACCAGCCGGCAGGTTTCCCAGAGCCCGCGGGCAATCTTTAGGCGCCGCGACGGGGCGAACGTGAGCGATTCGTCGGTGTCCATGTGGGTGCGGCGCAGGCGGACCGGGGGGCTGCCCAGCCACGACATGCCCGCCTTCGCCTTGGCCGGCGTGGCCGACAGCACCGCGACGAGGGAGTTGCGCGGCATGGTCCGGCCGGCCGCCGTCATTCCCGAATTGCCCAGGAAGGAGCGCTTGCCCACCTTGGCCGGGGCAATGTGGAGGTAGCCGCCGCCCAGTTCGTAGGAGGCGATCATGGTGTCATCGGCCAGGAACGCTCCCGAGGCAATGGTCGTCATCTTGGGCACCAGCAGCACCGTGGACGCCTCAACGTTCTTACCCACCTTGGCGCCGAGCAGGCGTAACCAGACGGGCGTGAACAGGCTGGCGTAGAGCGGGAACAGCAGGTCCCGGGCAAGGTCCAGGACCCGTTCGGTGGCCCACACCTGCCACCCGATCCGGCTGCGGACCGGGTAGTGGCCCTCCCGCAGGCCCAGGCCCAGCAGGCGCACGGTGCCCAGAACCAGCAGCACAGTGGTCACGAACCAGACCAGCGCGGCAACGGGCACGGCCCACAGGAGTGTTGGCGCCGCCGCGGACAGCGACGCCTGCCCCCGGAGGGTGGCGAGCACCACGGCGACTGCCGCCGCGGCCGATGCGAAGGGCAGCAGCGACAAGACGGCGGAGGCGCCCGAGAACAACAACTCCAGCCGCCAGCTGGTGACGGCACGCTGCCCGGGCCAGGACTGCTTGGCCTTGCCAATGCGCTCGGCGGGCGAGCCGGCGACCGTCACGCCGGGCCTGACCTTGCCGCGGACCGCCGAGCCGGGCGCCACGTGGGCGCCGGCGCCGATGCGGGCGCCCGGCATCAGGGTGCTGCGGGAGCCGACGACGGCCCCGGCGCCGACGGAGATCTCGCCAATGTGGATCCAGTCGCCGTCAATCCACCACCCGGACAGGTCCACCTCGGGCTCGATCGAGCAGCCCTCGGCGAGCCGCAGGAAGCCGGTGACGGGCGGCACCGAGTGCAGGTCCACGTTGCGGCCCATCTTCACCCCGAGCGCCCGTGCGTAGTAGGGGACCCAGGGCGCGCTGGCCAGGCTGACTGCCGCCGCCATGTCGGCGATCTGTTCGGCCAGCCAGAGCCGCAGGTGGACGCCGCCGGAGCGCGGGTAGCTGCCCGGCCTGACCCCGTTGAGCAGCAGGCGGGCGGCCGCCACCGAGATGGCCATCCGCCCCCAGGGCGAGACGAAGACCGCCCAGCAGGCCAGCACCCACCACCAGGAAATGGTGGGGGAGCCCGGGAGCGCCCCGAGTCCGACGGCAACGTTGTTCACGGCCATGAGGTAGGTCAGCCAGCGCATGCCCACGAGCACATGCAGCGGCACGCCCATGAGGGTCTGGAAGATCTGCGAGCTTTGCCGGGTCCGGCCCACCGTGCGGTGGACGGTCTCCGTCGGGCCGCCCTTGGGGACCGATCCCAACGCCAGTTCCAGCAGGGCGCCCACCCGGGGCTGGGAGTAGACGTCGGCCACGGTGATGCGCGGATAACGCTGGCGCAGCGCCGAGACGAGTTGCGCGGCGGCCAGGCTGCCGCCGCCGCTGGCGAAGAAATCCGCGTCAAGGGAAGAGGCCGTGCCGCCCAGGACCGCGTTCCATTGCGTGAGGACCCATTCGGCCTCGGGGTCCAGGGAGCCGGCAAACGACTCGGCGCCGGCAGTTGCCTGGTCCAGTGGCCAGGGAAGGGCGGCGCGGTCCACCTTGCCGCTGGTTTTGGTGGGCAGCGAATCGGTAAAGGTCAGCATGGGAATCAGCGGGGCGGGCAGCGATTTGGCGAGCTGGGTGCGCAAGGCGCCCGCATCCGGCTGCGTCCCGGCCGCAGGAACCAAGTACCCCACCAACAGTTGGCCGCCGTTGGCCGTGGGCTGGACGGCTGCCGCGGCACCAACGATTCCGGGCAGGAGCTGGAGCGCCGCGTCGACCTCGCCCAACTCAATGCGACGCCCGCCCAGTTTCACCTGGTCGTCGGCGCGGCCCATGAAGATCAGGCCCTCGCGTTCCAGGCGCACCAGGTCACCGCTGCGGTACGCCCGCTCCCAGCCAAATGCGGGCATGGGCGCATACTTTTCCGCGTCCTTGGTCGGGTCCAGGTAGCGGGCCAGCCCAACGCCGGCGATGATCAGCTCCCCAACCTCGCCGTCGGCAACGGGACCGCCCTCGGAATCGACCACGGCAAGATCCCAGCCATCCAGCGGCAGCCCGATCCGGACGGGGCCGGGCCCGCCGAGGGGTGCGGCACACGCCACGACGGTCGCCTCGGTGGGGCCATAAGTGTTCCAGACTTCGCGTCCCGGAACCGCCAGCCGGGCTGCCAGTTCCGGCGGGCAGGCCTCGCCGCCAAAGATCAGCAACCGCACCGAGGCGAGGGCGTCCGCGGGCCACAGGGCGGCCAGGGTGGGCACGGTGGAGACCACCGTGATGCCGTGGGAGATCAGCCAGGGGCCCAGGTCCATGCCGGAGCGGACCAGGGACCGTGGCGCCGGAACAAGGGCCGCGCCGTGACGCCATGCCAGCCACATTTCCTCGCACGACGCGTCGAAGGCCACGGACAGTCCGGCCAGCACCCTGTCGTCGGCTCCGATGGGTTCTGCCTGCAGGAAGATCCTTGCCTCGGCGTCCACGAATGCCGCCGCCGAGCGGTGGCTGACGGCCACGCCCTTGGGGGTTCCGGTGGAGCCGGAGGTGAAGATGACCCAGGCATCGTCCCCCGGTCCGGGATTGCGGGGTGCCGGAAACGGAACCGGCCGGTCGCCGCTGAGGTGCAGGGCATTGCCGGCGGCGGGGTCGCCGAGGACCGCGGCAACTTTCGCTTCACCGAAGACGAGCTCGGCCCGTTCGGCTGGGTCGTCGGCGTCGACCGGCACGTATGCCGCGCCAATCGCGAGGATGGCCAGGATGGAAATGTAGAGTTCCGCGGTGCCGGACGGGATGCGCACCCCGATCCTGTCCCCGGCACCCAGGCCGGCAAGGGTCAGCTCGCGGGCCTTGCCCTTCACTGCGCGCAACAGCTCCTCATAGCTGAGGGATTGCACGCCGTCGTCCAGGGCCGAGGCCTGCGGAAAGAGCTCCGCGGTGGCCGTGACGATGTCCCACAGGGTGCGCGGTGGCGAAGCCAGCTCGCTGCCGGGCAATTGAGCGGAGTAGGTGGCCAGTGCGGCGCCGACTGAGTCAGGGTGGTGCATTGAATGTTGGCTCACTGGACGATTGTTCCCGTACAACATGAACAATGGGTGTCCGGTGGTGAAACAATTACGTGCCGTTACGGCAGCAGGATGACCTTGCCGGTGGTTTTGCGAGCCTGCAGGTCCGCGTGGGCCTGCCCGGCGTCGGCCAGCGAATACCGCTCCCCGATGCGCGCGGCCAGCCTTCCCTCGGCCACCGCGTTGAACACCTCCGCCGAGCGCCAGCGGCGCTCCTTGGCGTTGAGCAGGTAGTGGCCCAGGGTGGGCCGGGTGACAAACAGCGAACCGCCGGAATTCAGGCGCTGCAGGTCCAGTGGCGGCACCTGTCCCGACGCCCCGCCAAAGAGCACCAGGGTGCCCCGGATGCGCAGCGACGCCAGGGAGCCGTCAAAGGTGTCCTTCCCGACGCCGTCGAACACCACATCCACGCCGTCGCCGTCGGTGAGCTCCCGGACAGCGTCGGCAAAGCCGTCATAACGCAGCACGTCATGCGCGCCGGCCACGCGGGACAGCTCTTCCTTCTCGTCCGTGGACACCGTGGTGATGACCCGGGCGCCGCGATCCTTGAGCATTTGCGTGAGCAGCAGGCCCACGCCGCCGGCGCCCGCATGCACCAGCACGTTTTGCCCGGGCTCCACGTGATAGGCCGAATTCATCAGGTAATGGGCCGTCATGCCCTGCAACGGCAGCGCCGCGGCAATGTCCAGCGGCACGGCGGCCGGCACCGGCAGCGCCACCTCCGCCCGGATCAGCGTGTATTCGGCGTAGGCACCCGAACCCTCGGCCGTGGCAACCTGGTCTCCCACGGCAAAGCCGTGCACTCCGGGGCCGACCTCCACCACGGTGCCCGCAGCCTCGGAGCCGGGCGTGAACGGGAAGGGGACCTTGTACGTGCCGTCCCGCTGGTAGGTTTCAATGAAGTTCACGCCCACGGCGGCCACCTTGACCAGCAGCTCACCACGCCCTGCAACGGGCCGCTCAACCTCGCGCAACACCAGTACCTCGGGCCCGCCGGGGGCAACGGCGACGATGGCTCGGCTTGGCTCGCTCATGGTGTTCTCCACTTCTCGATCGATGCGTACGTTCGCAGGCGCCGGGCTGGGAACGGCCCGAGTCTGCCTCCATCATAGGGCCGGATAATAGGGAAAACAGGGTGTCTGAATAAATATCGGTGACAATGAATATTTCTGCTGTATAGTCGTGCTATGACAATTTCTGTAGCCGTCTCCGGTGCCAGTGGATATGCCGGGGGAGAGGTGCTGCGCCTGCTGGCCAGCCACCCGGATGTGACGATTGGGGCCATCACGGCCCACAGCAATGCCGGCTCCCGCCTGGGAGACCTCCAGCCGCACCTGCATGCGTTGGCGGACCGGATCCTCGAGGAGACCACGGTGGAAAACCTGGCCGGACACGACGTCGTGTTCCTGGCCCTGCCGCACGGCGCCTCGGCCGAGATCGCCGCCCAGCTGCCGGCGGACACCCTCGTGATCGACGCCGGCGCCGACCACCGGCTGGAGGACTCCGCCGCGTGGGAAAAGTTCTACGGCTCACCCCACGCCGGCACCTGGCCTTACGGGCTGCCCGAACTTCCCGGCGCGCGTGCCCTGTTGAAGGGCGCCAAGCGGATCGCCGTGCCCGGCTGCTACCCGACCAGCTCGCTGCTGGCCCTGCAGCCCGGCTTCAGCGCCGGTGCCCTGCTGCCCGACGACGTCGTCATCGTCGCGGCGTCCGGCACCTCCGGGGCGGGCAAGGCCGCCAAGGTCAACCTGATCGGCTCCGAGGTCATGGGCTCCATGAACCCGTACGGGGTGGGCGGCGGGCACCGCCACACACCCGAAATCCAGCAGGGGCTCTCCAACGCCTCCGGCCTGGACGTGCGTGTCTCATTCACGCCCACGCTGGCCCCCATGAGCCGGGGCATCCTCGCCACGGCCACGGCCAAGGTGTCGGCGGAGATTGCCGCGCTGGCCGATCCCGGCGCGGCCCTGCGCCAGATCTGGGTGGATGCCTACGCGGATGAACCGTTTGTCCACGTGCTCCCCGAGGGTCAGTGGCCGACCACCAAATCCGTGGTGGGCTCCAACTATGCGGCCCTGCAACTGGCGTACGACCCCAACGTCAACCGCGTGATCGTATGCGCGGCCATCGACAACCTCACCAAAGGCACCGCCGGCGGCGCCGTCCAATCCATGAACATCGCCCTGGGCCTGCCCGAAACCGCAGGCCTGACCTTCCAAGGAGTAGCACCATGAGCGTGACATCCGCACAAGGCTTCCGGGCCTCCGGCGTAACCGCCGGGTTGAAGGCCTCCGGCAACCCGGACCTGGCCCTGGTCATCAACGACGGCCCGCAACGCAGCGCCGCCGCCGTTTTCACCAGCAACCGGGTTGCCGCGGCCCCCGTTCACTGGTCCCGCCAGGTCCTCAGCGACGGCCGGGTCGACGCCGTCGTCCTGAACTCCGGCGGCGCCAACGCCTGCACGGGCCCCGAGGGCTTCCAAAACACGCACACCACGGCCGAGAAGGTGGCCGACGTCCTGGGGATCTCCGCCACCGACGTCGCCGTCTGCTCCACCGGGCTGATCGGTGAGCAGCTCCCCATGGAGAAGATCCTGCCCGGCATCGAGGCGGCCGCGGCAGCCTTGGCGCACGACGGCGGGGCTGGTGCGGCTACCGCCATCATGACCACCGACACCGTCGCCAAGCAGGCGTCCTGGACGTCGGCGCCCAACAACGACGGCGCGACTTACACGATCGGCGGCATGGCCAAGGGTGCCGGCATGCTCGCCCCCGGGCTCGCCACCATGCTGGTGGTCATCACGACCGACGCCGAGGTGGAAGCCGAAGGCCTCGACGCCGCCCTGCGCGACGCCGTGCGGGTCACCTTCAACCGGGCCGACTCCGACGGTTGCATGTCCACCAACGACACCGTGCTGCTGCTCGCCTCCGGCGCCTCCTCCGTGTTCCCGGACATGGACGAGTTCATTGCCGGACTGACCGAGGTCTGTGCAACCCTGGCCCGCGGCCTGATCGCCGACGCCGAAGGTGCCAACCACGACATCGCCATCACCACCGTCAACGCGGACAGTGAGCGCGACGCCGAAATCGTCTCCCGCTCCGTGGCCCGCTCCAACCTGTTCAAGTGCGCCATCTTCGGCAACGACCCCAACTGGGGCCGGGTGCTCTCCTCCGTGGGCACCACCGACGCCGTTTTCGACCCCAACGAGATCAACGTCAGCATCAACGGCGTCCAGATCTGCCGCAAGGGCGGAATCGGCGACTCCCGCGACCTCGTGGACCTCACGGGCCGCGAAGTCACCGTCGAGATCGACCTCCGCGCCGGCGACGCCTCCGCGACGATCTGGACCAACGACCTCACCCACGCGTACGTCGAAGAAAACAGCGCCTACTCCTCGTAATGCGGTGGTCGAGCCTGTCTCCGGTGGTCGAGCCTGTCGAGACCCAGGTGGCCGGCTCACCTCCGGCGCCGGTCCGGCATTTTTCCGTCGACTATCCGACGCCACGGCCGCGGGCGGCCTTAGGCGTCTCCTTTACGTCGACTACTAAAAATGCCGGCCCCGCCGCCTCCCTCGGTGAGCCGGACGGCGGAGGATCCGGGGTTTCCGTAGGCCGCGTCAGGGAGGCCGAGGCCGCCCGCGGCCGATTGGCCGGAAAGCGGCCGAGGGAATCCCGGTCCGCAGCCGGGAGGCGACACCAGCACGAACGAGAATCGAACTGAAGGAAGACATGATGAATTCGGTGGAAACCGCGCAGGACAAGGCCGCGTCGCTGATTGAGGCGTTGCCGTGGATCCAGCAATTTGCCGGCACCGTGGTGGTGGTCAAATACGGCGGCAACGCCATGATCAACGACGAGCTGCGCCGCGCCTTCGCCGAGGACATCGTGTTCATGCACCATGTGGGCATCAAGCCCGTTGTGGTGCACGGCGGCGGGCCGCAGATCAACTCGATGCTCAAGCGCCTGGACATCCAGAGCGAGTTCAAGGGCGGGCTGCGCGTCACCACGCCGGAGGCCATGGACGTGGTCCGGATGGTCCTGACCGGCCAGGTGGGGCGTGAACTCGTGGGCCTGATCAACTCCCACGGAGCCTACGCCGTGGGCCTGTCCGGCGAGGACGGCGCCCTGTTGCAGGCCGAACGCACCGGCACCATCGTGGACGGCCTGCCCGTGGACCTCGGCCTGGTGGGCGAGGTTGTCGGCGTGAACCCCGGCGCCATCCTCGACCTGCTCGAGGCCGGCCGGATCCCCGTCATCTCCACCGTGGCCCCCGAAGTCGGGGACGCCTCAACGGTCCTGAACGTCAACGCCGACACCGCCGCCGCCGCGCTGGCCATCGCGCTGGAGGCCTCCCGCCTGGTCATCCTGACCGACGTCGAGGGCCTGTACGCCAACTGGCCCGACAAGTCATCGCTGCTCACCGAACTGGGCGCCGGCCAGCTGCGCGCCATGCTCCCGTCCCTGGAATCGGGCATGATCCCGAAGATGGGCGCCTGCCTGGCCGCGGTCGACGGCGGCGTGGCCCGGGCCGCCGTCGTCGACGGCCGCAGCGCACACTCGGTATTGCTGGAACTGATGACCACCGCCGGCAACGGCACCCAAATTTTCCCTGACGAAGAGGACGCCTCATGAGCACTGACACTCCCGGGCAGACCCCGGAAACCGCCAACTCCACGGACCTGGCACACGCCAACGCGGCCGCCGTCACCGGCACCGGCACGGGCGCACAGTGGCTGGAACGCTACAGCGATTCCCTCATGGGCGTCTTCGGCAACCCGCAGCGCGTCCTGGTGCGCGGCGCCGGGGCACTCGTGTGGGACGCCGACGGCAAGGAATACCTTGACCTGCTCGGCGGCATCGCCGTCAACGCACTGGGCCACGCCCACCCGTTCGTCACCTCAGTGATCGCCAGCCAGCTGGCCACCCTGGGCCACGTCTCCAACTTCTTCACGAGCCCCACCCAGATTGCCTTGGCGGAAAAGCTGCTGGAACTGAGCCAGGCACCCGCCGGCTCCAAGGTGTTCTTCGCCAACTCCGGCACGGAAGCCAACGAGGCCGCGTTCAAGCTGGCCCGCGCCCACGGCAAGGCCAACCCCGGCACCGGCGGCCGGGCCCGCACCACCATCCTGGCCCTCGAAGGCGCCTTCCATGGCCGCACCATGGGAGCCCTGGCCCTGACCGCCAAGCAGGCCTACCGCGAACCGTTCGAGCCCATGCCCGCCGGCGTGCGCCACCTGCCGTTCAACGACATCGATGCCCTCCGCGACGCCATGGACGACACCGTTGCCGCCCTGGTCATCGAACCCATCCAGGGCGAGGCCGGCGTCCGCCCGCTCTCCGCCGAATACCTGAAGGCCGCCCGCGAGCTCGCCACCCAGGCCGGGGCGCTGCTGATCCTGGACGAGGTCCAGACGGGAGTGGGCCGCACGGGAGACTGGTTCGCCGGTACGGCTGCCGGCATCACCCCGGACGCCATGACGCTGGCCAAGGGCCTGGGCGGCGGATTCCCCATCGGCGCCATGGTCACCTTTGGCGAGGGGCCCTCGCAGCTCCTCTCCGCGGGCCAGCACGGCACCACCTTTGGCGGCAACCCCGTCGCCACGGCCGCCGCACTGGCCACCCTGCACGTGCTTCAGGCCCAGGACGTGCTCGCCAACGTCCGTGCCGTCAGTGCCTTCCTGGCCGAGGGTCTTGCCGCGACCGAGGGCGTCACCGAGGTTCGCGCCCACGGCCTGCTGATCGGCTTCGACCTGGCCCAGCCCGTGGCCGCCGGCGTGGTCAACGCCGGCCTCGAAGCAGGATTCATCGTCAACGCCCCGCGCCCCAACACCATCCGCCTGGCCCCGCCGCTGAACCTGACGGCCGAACAAGCCGCCACCTTCCTGGCGGCCCTGCCGGCACTCATCGCGACGGCCGTTGCCGCCCACACCGCAGAAGGAGCATCCTGATGACCCGGCATTTCCTGGTAGACACCGACCTGAGCCCCGCCGAACAGGCCGAGGTGCTTGACCTCGCCGCCGAACTGAAAAAGGCGCCCTACTCCAGGGCAACCTTCGCCGGCGACGGTGCGGGCCGCAAAACCGTGGCCGTCATCTTCGACAAGACCTCCACCCGGACCAGGGTCTCCTTTGCCGCCGGTGTGGCCGATCTTGGCGGCAACCCGCTGATCATCAACCCCGGCGAGGCGCAGATCGGCCACAAGGAATCCGTGGCGGACACCGCCAAGGTCCTGGAGCGCATGGTCGCCACGATTGTCTGGCGCACCTACGGGCAGGCCGGGCTTGAGGAAATGGCCGCGAATTCTTCGGTGCCCGTCATCAACGCGCTTTCCGACGATTACCACCCGTGCCAGTTGTTGGCGGACCTGCTCACCATCAAGGAGCACAAGGGTGAACTGGCCGGGCTGACCATGACCTACATGGGGGATTCGGCCAACAATATGGCCAACTCCTACCTTCTGGCCGGTGTCACGGCCGGCATGCACGTGCGCATCACCGGCCCCGAGGGCTACCTGCCGGCCGCCGCCGTCGTGGCCGCCGCCGAGGAACGTGCCGCGCTCACGGGCGGATCCGTGCTGGTCACCACCGACGCCGACGCCGCGGTTGCCGGCGCGGACGTGCTGGTCACCGACACCTGGGTGTCCATGGGCCAGGAGGACGAGAAAGCCGCCCGCATGGAACTGTTCAAGGACTACGCCCTCGACGACGCCGCCCTGGCCAAGGCCGACGACGGCGCCATCGTCCTGCACTGCCTGCCGGCCTACCGCGGCTACGAGATTGCCGCCTCCGTGATCGACGGGCCGCAGTCAGTGGTCTGGGACGAGGCCGAGAACCGCCTGCACGCCCAGAAGGCGCTCATGGTGTGGCTCGTGGAAAAGTCGCTCTCGGAAAACGCAGAAGCGGCCGGCGCCCGATCATGAGCAAGGCAACCGGGTCAGGGGCGGGCATGCCCACCACCAAGACCGCCCGCCAGGCCCGCGTGACGGCGCTGCTGACCAGCCGCGCCGTCCGTTCCCAGGCCGAGCTGGCCACCCTGCTGGCCGACGACGGCCTCGTGGTGGGCCAGGCCACGCTGTCCCGCGACCTGGTGGAACTGCGCGCCTTCCGGGTGCGCGGCGAGGACGGCGGCCTGATCTACGCCGTGCCGCGCGAGGGCGGCGAACGCGGCGTCCACTCGCCGTCGTCGCAGGAATTGCTCGACACCCGGCTGGTGCGCCTGTGCGGGGAACTGCTGGTCACGGCCGAGGCGTCCGCGAACATTGCGGTGCTGCGGACCCCGCCGGGTGCGGCGAATTTCCTGGCCCTGGCAATTGACCACTCGGTCATGCCCAGCATCCTGGGTACGATCGCCGGGGACGACACCGTCATGATCATCACCCGGGACCCCCTGGGCGGTGCCGAGGTGGCCGAACGGTTCCTGCAGTTCGCAGCGGAGTCGAGCTCGGCCGGCTGAGTAAAAACGCCCCCACGGGGCGTTGTGAATATTATTTAGCAATAATGCATAAACATGCATTATGCTTTGAAGTAACGTGGACGACACTCGACAAGAGTTCTGTGAAAATAGGGAGAATAACGTGACTGAACGCATTGTATTGGCCTACTCCGGAGGCCTTGACACCTCCGTCGCCATCGGCTGGATCGGTGAAGCCACCGGTGCCGAAGTGATCGCCGTCGCCGTCGACGTCGGACAGGGCGGGGAGTCCCTCGAGGACATCCGCCAGCGCGCCCTCGCCTGCGGCGCCGTCGAGGCCTACGTGGCCGACGCCCGCGACGAGTTCGCCAACGAATACGCCATGCCCACGCTGAAAGCCAACGCGCTGTACCAGGGCCACTACCCGCTGGTATCGGCCATCTCCCGCCCCGTGATCGTCAAGCACCTGGTGAAGGCCGCCCGCGAATTCGGCGCCACCACCGTGGCCCACGGCTGCACCGGCAAGGGCAACGACCAGGTCCGCTTCGAGGTCGGCATCCAGACCCTCGGCCCGGACCTGAAGTGCATCGCCCCGGTCCGCGACCTGGCACTGACCCGCGACAAGGCCATCGCCTTCGCCGAGGCCAAGGGCCTGCCCATCGAGACCACCAAGAAGAACCCGTACTCGATCGACCAGAACGTCTGGGGCCGCGCCGTGGAAACCGGCTACCTCGAAGACATCTGGAACGCCCCCACCAAGGACATCTACGACTACACGGCCACCCCGGAATTCCCGCCGGCACCGGACGAGGTCATCATCTCCTTCCACCAGGGCGTCCCCGTCGCGATCGACGGCGTCAAGGTTTCCCCGCTGCAGGCCATCCAGGAACTGAACCGCCGCGCCGGCGCGCAGGGCGTGGGCCGGATCGACGTCGTCGAGGACCGCCTCGTGGGCATCAAGAGCCGCGAAATCTACGAAGCCCCGGGCGCCATGGCCCTGATTACCGCCCACAAGCACCTCGAGGACATCACGGTCGAGCGCGAGCAGGCCCGCTTCAAGGCCACGGTCAGCCAGCGCTGGGCCGAGCTGGTCTACGACGGACAGTGGTTCTCCCCGCTGAAGCGTTCACTCGACGCGTTCATCGAGGACACCCAGAAGTACGTCTCCGGCGACATCCGCATGACCCTGCACGGTGGTGCGGCCATCGTCAACGGCCGCCGCTCCGAGACGTCCCTCTACGACTTCGATCTCGCCACCTACGACACCGGCGACACCTTCGACCAGTCGCAGGCCAAGGGCTTCATCGAGCTGTGGGGCATGTCCTCCAAGGTGGCCTCCACCCGCGACCAGCGCGCCGCAGGCAACTAACCATGACGCACGGTACCAACGAGGGCGCGCTCTGGGGCGGCCGTTTCCAGGGCGGTCCCGCCGACGCCCTGGCCGCCTTGAGCAAGTCCACGCACTTTGACTGGCGCCTGGCCCTGTACGACATTGCCGGTTCCAAGGCGCACGCCCGCGTGCTGAACACGGCCGGCCTGCTCGACGCCGCCGAGCTCACCGGCATGCTGGCGGCCCTGGACGAGCTGGAGGCGGACGTGAAGTCGGGCGCGTACGGCCCGGCCGAGTCCGACGAGGACGTGCACGGTTCGCTGGAGCGCGGCCTGATCGAGCGCGCCGGCACCGCCCTGGGCGGCAAGCTGCGGGCCGGACGGTCCCGCAACGACCAGATCGCCACCCTGGGCCGGATGTATCTGCGCGACCACGCCCGGATCATCGCCGGCGGAGTCCTCTCCGTGGTCGACGCCCTCGTGGCCCAGGCGAAGGCACACCACGGCGTGGCCATGCCGGGACGCACGCACCTCCAGCATGCGCAGCCGGTGCTGCTCAGCCACCACCTGCTGGCCCATGCCTGGGCGTTGCTGCGCGACGTGCAGCGCCTGGTCGACTGGGACAAGCGCGCGGCGGTTTCGCCGTACGGTTCCGGCGCCCTGGCGGGTTCCTCGCTGGGCCTTGACCCGAACGCCGTCGCCGCCGATCTCGGCTTCGACTCGGCAGCGTGGAACTCGATCGACGGCACCGCCTCCCGCGATGTCTTTGCCGAGTTCGCCTGGGTTTCGGCCATGATCGGCGTGGACCTGTCCCGCATTTCCGAAGAGGTCATCCTGTGGGCCACGAAGGAATTCTCCTTCGTTACCCTGCACGATTCCTACTCCACGGGCTCCTCCATCATGCCGCAGAAGAAGAACCCCGACGTGGCGGAGCTGGCCCGCGGCAAGGCCGGGCGCCTCATTGGTGACCTGACCGGTTTGCTGGCCACGCTCAAGGGCCTGCCGCTGGCATACAACCGTGACCTGCAGGAGGACAAGGAACCCGTCTTTGACGCGGCCGACACCCTCGAACTGCTGCTCCCGGCCGTGTCCGGCATGATGGCCACGCTGGTCTTCAACACCGAGCGCATGGAGGCGCTGGCCCCGCAGGGCTTCGCACTGGCCACGGACATCGCCGAATGGCTGGTCCGCCAGGGCGTGCCGTTCCGCGACGCCCACGAGCTCTCCGGTGCCGCCGTCAAGGTGGCCGAGGCCCGCGGCGTGGAGCTGTGGGACCTCACGGATGCCGAGTATGCGGGCATTTCCGCGCACCTCACCCCCGAGGTCCGCAGCGTGCTGAGCACCAACGGCTCGCTGAACAGCCGCAACGCCCAGGGCGGCACCGCGCCGTCCGCGGTCCTGGCCCAGCTGGCAGCGCTTGAAACGCAGCTCGAGCAGGTTCGCGGTTTCCGGCCCTGACGCCGTCGAGCCTGGCAAAATGCCCACATCCTCCCCGGATGTGGGCATTTTGGTTCCCTCGGCGTTTACGGGGCGGCTACTGTGAGTGCATGACTGATATCACCAACGAGGCGCTGATGAAGAACCTCGGCACCGCCGCCGACGTGCTCAGCAACAAGATTGCCGGCCTGAGCGACGACGACGTCCGCGCCGCCACCGAACTGCCGGGCTGGACCCGCGGGCACGTGCTGGCGCACGTCACCAACGTCTGCAATGCCATGGGCCGGCAGATTGAATACACCCTGCGCGGGGAAACCGTCGAGTTCTACGACGGCGGCATGGGCGGGCGCACCCAGGCGATCGAGATGGCCGCCGGCCACTCCGCCGCCGAGCACCGGGCAGACCTCGACGCCGCCCTTTCGCGCGTGCTGACGGTCCTCTCCGGACTGACCGCGGAGCAGTGGCAACTGCCCATCTCCTACCGCGACGGCGTGGTGCGCGACGGTGCGCTGGCGCTGTGGCGTGAACTGGTCATCCACCTGGCCGATTTGAACCTGGGGCGCGGGCCGGAGACCTGGTCCAAGGAATTCTGCTTCTACCTGATCGACTTCCTGACTGCCAGGGTGCCGGCGAACACGCGGCTGAAGCTGCTGCCGCTGGCCCTGCCGCCCATGACCGTCGGTGGTGGCGAAAATGCCGTGTCGATCTCCGGCATGCTGACCGACATTGCCGCCTGGCTGGCCGGTCGCACACCGACCATGGGCAGCCTGCGGGCCGAGGCCGCCGCCGATTCGGTGGCGCTGCCCACCCTGCTGCCGTGGCCCTCCGCCATGGCGAAATAGTCCGCCGGTGGTCGAGCTTGTCGAGACCCGCGCGGGGTCTCGACAAGCTCGACCACCGCACTTCCTGTACGTTCGATCAACAGGTAAGCGCACGTAAGACGTGTGTAAGCCGGGTGTAAGCGGCGCCGGGAAGACTTGATACCAAGAAGCACGGAAACCTTGTATAGCAAAGGAACCGATCATGGTATCGACATCCCGACCCACCGAGCTGGCCATCGAGGCCCACGGTCTGGTCAAACTCTTTGGCACCAACCGTGCCGTCGACGGCGTTGACCTCGCCGTCAAGACCGGCACCGTCTACGGCGTGCTGGGGCCCAACGGCGCCGGCAAGACCACCACAATCTCCATGCTGGCAACCCTGCTGCGCCCGGACGCCGGGGACGCGAGGATCTTTGGCTTCGACGTCCGCTCCGAGGCGCAGATCGTCCGCCAGCTCATCGGCGTCACCGGCCAGTACGCATCGGTGGATGAAAACCTGAGCGCCACCGAAAACCTTGTGCTGTTCTCGAAGCTGTTGGGCTTGAAGGGCTCGGCACCGAAGCGCAAGGCCGCCGAACTCCTCGAGGAATTCGGCCTGACGGAGGCTGCCAAGCGGCCATTGAAGAACTTCTCCGGCGGCATGCGCCGGCGGCTGGACCTGGCCGCGAGCCTGATCGCCCAGCCGCCGCTGATCTTCCTGGACGAACCCACCACGGGCCTGGATCCGCGCACCCGCGGCCAGATGTGGGACACCATCCGGCGCCTGGTGTCCGGCGGCTCAACGGTCCTGCTCACCACCCAGTACCTGGACGAGGCGGACCAGCTCGCGGACCGCGTGGCCGTCATCGACAAAGGCCGCGTCGTGGCCGAAGGCACCAGCGACGAGCTGAAGTCCTCGGTGGGCACCGCCGCCCTGCAGCTGCGGCTCGTCAACGGCGCCGATATCCCGGCGGCCCGCGAACTCATCCGGACCACGCTCGGCGTGGAATCCGCAGTCACGCCCGAAGCCGCCCGGCTGACCGCCCCCATGCAACACGCGGATCTCGTCACGGACCTGCTCGTGGCCCTGCGCCGCGACGGGATTGCCGTCCAGGAAATCTCCGTCCAGCAACCCACCCTTGATGAGGTGTTCCTGACCCTGACCGGCCACGACACCGGTGCGGCCGAAAACGATGCCGCCACACCCGAATTGGAGACCGCGCGATGAGCACAGTAACCCCAGCCCTCTTGAACAACACCGGCTCCCTGCGCAACTACGTGGGGCCCCGGCAGATCATCGAAAACACGCTCACCATGGCGTGGCGCGGCCTGCTGAAAATCAAGCGCACCCCCGAACAACTCATCGACGTCACCGTCCAGCCCATCTTGTTCACGCTCATGTTCGCCTACATCTTCGGCGGCGCCATCTCCGGCAACGTCGCGCAATACCTGCCGCTCATGATCCCGGGCATCCTGGTCCAGACCGTCATCACCACCTCCATGGTGACCGGCGTGCAGCTGCGCGAGGACATGGACAAGGGCGTCTTCGACAGGTTCAAGTCCCTGCCGATCGCCCGGATCGCCCCATTGGCCGGGGCCCTGCTAACGGACACCCTCCGCTACGCCATCGCGATCACCCTGACTTTCACCACCGGCTGGATCATGGGCTACCACCCTGCCGGCGGCTTCGGCAACGTGGTCCTGGCCGGACTGCTCGTCATGTTCTGTGCCTGGTCGGTCAGCTGGATCTGGGCGTTCTTCGGCGTCATCGCCCGCAGCGCCTCCAGCGTCCAGGGCATGAGCATGATCATCTTGTTCCCGCTGACGTTCCTGTCCAACGCGTTCGTCCCGGCCGACAGCCTGCCGTCCTGGCTGCGCGCCTTCTCCAACGTCAACCCCGTCTCCCACGTGGTGACGGCCGTGCGCGACCTCGCCAACAACGGCCAGATCGGCATGGCGGCGGTCTGGGCCGTAGTCGGCGCCGTGGTCATCGTGGCCATCTTCGCCCCGCTGACAGTCCGCGCCTACATGCGCAAGGCCTAAAGGCCCCGCAGCGCCGGGTCGCTCAAGAGCATCAACAATCGTTCGGTGGCTTGCGCCTTGTCCCTGACAAGGCCGGCCACCGAACTTTTTGCGTCCGCCAGGGCGTTTGCCCCGTGGAGTTCCGCGGCGGCGTCCTCGTGCCGGCGTCGGAGCAGCACGCCCTCGTCCTGGCGGCTCGCCAGGACTCCGGACATCGCGAGAAGTTCAAGTCCGACGACGGCGCGCCGGGTCCCGGGCCCGGCCAACTGCGTGTGCCACGCACCGACAGCCAGGGCGCAGGTGCCCAGGACGGGCCGGTCCACGATGGTCGGCGCCATCCGTACGGTGGTGATGCCGGAGTGGCGCAGCCGTTTGGCGGCCCGTGCCACTCCGGCATCCGCGGGCGCCCCGGGGCTGAACAACAGCTCGGCACAAATCTGTGCGGCCGCGGCGATCAGTCCCATGGGGCCTTCGTTGAGGCGGCTTTGCGTCGGCTTTCCGAGGGAACGGTACACCCGCAGCCCCTCGCCGGCGTCGCCCGCGGCGAAGGCCGTTTCGGCAAGGGCGGCGGTTTCCATCATGAGCAGATCGGACTGGAATTCGGCCACGGGCGGCATGGTCTTGACGGCGTCCAGGGCGGCCCGGGCCTGCGCCACCTGTCCCAGGGTGGCGTGGTTCAGTGCCAGCGTCAGGGTGGCGGTGCGAACGTCGGGATCGGCGCCCACCATCACGAGGCGGTCGATGGCCCGCTGCGCCCAGAGCAGGGCGGCTTCGGGATGCCCGCTCTGACTGTGCAGCTGCGCGGCGTTGTCGGCGGCCGAGCCCGCAGCCCAGGTATCCTGCAATTTTTCGGACAGCACGTACGAGCTTTCGGCGAAGCCGATGGCCAGCAGCGGCTCGCCGCTGTTCTCGGCCCACAGCCCGCTGAACAGCATGGCCAGGGCCGCCACCTCCTCGTCCGGATCCCGGCGCAGCTGCGCCAGCAGCGCCATGACCTTCGGTTCGTTGCCGGCCACGAGGATCAGCCGGAGCATGACGTCCAGCCGCGGGGAGAGCGCAAGCCCGGAGCGTTGGATCCGGCGCAGGCGGGCGCGGGAGACGGCGCCCTTGCGGAGGTTGAAGATCATGGTGGTCACACCGATGACGGCCAGCGAGAACACGGCGGCGTCAATTGTGCGCGGCTCGGGCTCGTACTCCGCGGTGGCGGCAATGATCTGCTCGGCCAGGGTGAAAACCTCCCCATGCATGCCGCGTTGGGACCAGTAGCTGGAGAGCGAACCGAAGATCGCGTACACCGTTCCTGCGCTCGACGGGCCACCACCCTCCACGGCCATCGCGAGGCGCAGCACGTGGAGCAGGTTTTCCTGTTCGGCCGTGATCATCCGGATCGTCTCCAGCTGCGTGGGCCCGGCATTGTGCGCCAGCGCCCACAGCGAAAATTCCACCGCCCAGGCCGTCATGGCCCGTTCAACGGCGGCTTCCTCGTCCGCCGCCGCGAGCCGAAGCGCGGCGAACTCACGCACCGTCTCCAACATCCGGAAACGCACAAACCCCGTGGCGGGATCGTCCTCGGCCAGGACCAGCGACTGGTTGATCAGCGCCTCCACGGCCGCCTCGACGGCCGCGGCGGACAACGTGCCGCCATCGGCGCCGGGAATGGCCCCGGCCGTGTCCCGTGCAGCGGCGAGGGAGAATCCGCTGGGGAAACGGGAGAGCCGGCGCATGACGGCCTGCTCGTCGGCGGCCAGCAGGTTCCAGCTCCACTCGATCACGGCCGTCAGCGTGCGGTGCCTGTCCGGCGCCGACCTGTCGGTGTTCACCAGCAGGTCAAAACGGCTGGCGAGCCGGCGCTCAATCTCCTCAACGCTCATGAGCCGCACCTTTGCGGCGGCCAGTTCCAGGGCCAGCGGCAAGCCGTCCAGGTGACGGCACAGCCGGCGCACCACGGCGTCGTCAAGATGGACGCTGCCGCGAGCAGCGAGCGCCCTCTCCCGGAAAAGGGCGACGGCGGCCGGCAGTTCCGCCGATGCCTCGCCGTCGGTGGCCAGCGGCTGGAGCTGGAAAATGCGTTCACCGGCAATGTTCAGCGGGGCCCGGCTGGTGGTCAGCACGTCAACGACGGCGCAGGCGCCGAGGATCTCGGTGATGACGGCCGCGGCCTGCTCCACGAGGTGCTCGCAATTGTCCATGACGAGCAATGCGGGCGATTCGGCGAGCCGGTTCAGGGTGCGGGCGCGCAGATCGTGCATCTGCAGGGTGCCCTGGAGGTTCCGGATGGTACGGGCCTCCCGGATGCCTGCGCCCTCGGCCAGGGCCAGCCACATGTCCTCGGGGGTGCGGATGCCCGCCAACTCCACCACGATGACGGACGCCAGGGAACCCCCGGCTTTCCGGTTTGCCAGCTCAAGGGCCATGCGCGTCTTGCCCAGACCGCCAACGCCCAGAATGGTAGTGAGCCGGCCGGTGCCCATGAGCGCCTCGACGCCGGCGATGTCGCCCGCACGGCCAAGGAGCTCGTTGGGTGCGGCGCGCAGGCCAAAGGAGTACGGCGACGGGTTGCGAGGGGAAGCCGCCGTTGCGTGGGCGGCGACCGGGGATCCGGCGTCGTCGGTGGCCTTCAACAAGCGGGCGTGGAGCTGGGCCAGGGCGGGGGAGGGATCGGTGCCAAGCTCCCGCCGGAGCCTGCGGCGGAGGGTGTCGAATGCCAGCAACGCTGCGTTGGATTGGCCGCCTGCACGCAACGCCTCCAGATACTCCACCTGCAGCGGTTCATCCAGCGGCGTCGCCTCGGCCAGGCGCCCCAGCAGCTCGGCGGCCGCCGCATGGTCGCCGGTGCCGGCCAGGGCCTGGGCGTGCAAGCGGTTCAGTGCGGTGCGTTGGTGGCCGGCGCGTTGCAGGAAGTCCGCCAGGGCCGGCGAGTCCGCCGTCCCTGCGGCCGGATCGCCGGCGCTCAGCTCGCCGGCAGTGGCCAGCAGCGCCAGGGCCCGGGCCGGTGTGGACAATTCGGCGCGGGCCTCGTCAAGGAGGGCGTCAACGGCCCAAAAATCGATCTCCGCCGGCTCAATGCCCAGGGCGTAGCCAGTATCCGTGGACATGATCAGGCCGTGCCACTGGCTCGTGCGGATCCGCGAAATCATGGTGTGCAGGGCGGTGGCGGCGCTGGCTGGCGCATCCAGGCCCCACACCTCCTCGATGAGGGTGCCGGAGCTGACGGGCCGCCCGTGGGCCAGGGCCAGTGCCAGGATCAAAGCCCTCGCGCGGGGCCCGGGGAGGGCATTGCGTCCGAGCGTCACGCCGCCAAAAAGGCGCAGGCCGGGCTCGGGTGCACAAACGGAATTCACTCCATTGATGCTACCCGCCGGCGGGCCCGGAACCGGTCGCCTTGGCTGATCAGGACCACGCCGGCAACCACCACGCAACCGCCGGCCAATTCGCTGATGACGGGAATCTCGCCGAGCCAGAAAAAGGAGATCAACACGGCCACGGGAGGAACCAGGTAGAGCAGGGACGTCGACGCGGAGACGCTCAGCCGGCCCACGGTAAAGCCCCACAGCACAAACCCCAGAGCCGACGGGAACAAGCCAAGGTAGATGGCCGCAAGCCAGGCCGGAGCGTCGGCCGCAAAAACCGTGTCCACCCCAAACGGGACAAACGGCAACGTCATGACGGTGCCGAAGACCATGCCGTACGTGGCCACCTCCATGCCGGTGTACTTGCGCAGCAGCGGCTTGGTCAGCGGATGGTAGATGCCCTGGACCACCATGGCCGCCACGACGATCCAGACGGCGGCGCTCATGCTCAGCCCGCTCCTGGCCAGGCAGACAAGTGCGACGCCGGCAACGGCCAGGACGCTGCCGGCCACCTTGGCCCTCGTGAGGCGTTCCTTGAAGAAGTAGGCGGCGATGCCGGCGCTGACCAGCGGGGCCGACGCCACGATGATGCTCGACGTTCCGGCCGGCACATACAGTTCACCCCAGTTCAGGAGCAGCTGGTAGGCCGTCATGCCAAAGAACGCGCAGACAAGGATGAGCGGGAGGTCGCGGGCTTGCGGGAGCCGGACCTTCATCAGGGGAGCCAGCGCCAGCAAGGCAAGCGCGGCAACCACCAGGCGCACAAAGGACAAGCCGATGACGCCCAGTTCGGGGGAGGCGACCCGGATGGCCGGGAAGGCGCTGGCCCAGAGTGCCACGACGGCCAATCCGCTGAGCAGGGGTGCCGCGGAACCGGTGTTTGTTGCCACGGGAACTCCTTCAACGTCGAATAGCTATCTTGAAGATAGTAACATTGTGGGTGAACGGTCAGCAGGAATCGACGCGAAGGGACCAGCGTGGCACTGAGATCGGACTGGACGGGACTGGCCTGCCCCATTGCGCGCAGCCTTGATGTGCTGGGGGACCCGTGGGTCGTGTTGATCCTGCGCGAGGTGTTCGCGGGCAACCGGCGCTTTGAACCGTTGAAGCAGGAGCTGGGGATCGCCGACACGGTGCTCAGCACCCGCCTGGCTGCCCTGGTGGAGCACGGACTGCTCACCAAGAGGCCCTATGCCGGCACGGCCCGCCCGCGCATGGAGTATGTGATGACGGAGAAGGGGCTGGACACCCTGCCCGTGCTCCACGCCCTGGGAGTGTGGGGCCGCAACCACACGGCGCCGCCTGTGGAGGGGCCCACCCTGCGCATTTACTGCCTGGTGTGCGGCAACGAATCGGTGCAGGCCGACTGGTGCGTGGACTGTGCCCGCCCGCTCACGGCGCGGACCACGGGTTGGCGCCGGTCGCGTGCCCCGGAAACCCTGCTTGAGCTGGGCGAGCTGGCACGCTAGGGAAGGCGCCCGGGGCGGCACATCGGAACTATTTCTCGCCGGCCACACGCCAAAAGTGCAAGGTGGCGTAGGAACGCCAGGGCCGCAGCGGTTCGGCCATCCTGGCCAGCTCCGGGGCCTTGATGGTGCGCGCCTCGGCCGGTGAATCGCCGCGCAGCTTTCCATAGCCGTTGCGGACGGCGGCGTCGGTGGGCAGGAACACGTCCGGGCTGCCCAGGACGCGCATGCACACGTACCCCACGGTCCACGGGCCGATCCCCGGCAGCGGCAGCAGTTTCGCGGCCAACGATTCCGGGGTGTCCGCCCGGCCCACCTCCAGGGTGCCGGCGGCGAGCAGCCCGGCTACGGCCAGGATGGAATCGGTGCGCCGTTGCGGTCCGCGCAGGATCCCGCGCCCGCCGTCGGCGATCTGGGCGGGCGACGGGAACAGTGTGGTGAGGGAGCCGTGGGGCAGCCGGCTGGGGGTGCTCAGCGCCGTCAGCTGGTTCAGCGCGGTCCGGGCCGCGGCAACGGTGATTTGCTGGCCGATCATGGCCCGGATGAGGATCTCGTGCGCGTCCACGCAACCGGGCAGTCGGATCCCCGGCAATTCGCCCACCCGGCGGGCCAAGACAGGGTTGGCGGACAGGGCTGCGTCGATGATGGACGGGTCGTGGTCGAGGTTGAACAACTGCCGAACCCGGGCCACCAGTGCAGGGGCGTCGGCGGGGTCCTCGACGTCGAAGTCGAGTTGCAGCGTTGCGCCGTCCCACACCAGGTGGAACCAGCCGTGCCCGCCGGGCAGCGCCAGCGTCCGCGCATAGCCGGCGGAATCGGCCTCCTCCACTCCCGCCACGGCACGGGCGGCCAGGAAATCAAAGATTCCGGGTTCAAAAGGGGGCGTGAAGTCCAGGGTGATCGCCATGAAAACATCCTCCCATGCCCCCAGCAAGGGTATTGCCCGGCCCTGCTAGCGTGGTGTCATGGGCCGCCAGATGGACATCCTGGAACTCTTGCAGCGCCCGGCCACCGAGGTCGCGCCGTACCTGTTGGGCGCGCTGGTGCGCCATGAGGGCGACGAGGGGGCCGTCGTCGTCCGCCTGAGCGAGGTGGAGGCCTACCTGGGCCCGGCGGATTCGCCGGATCCGGACCCCGGCGCCCACAGCTACCGCGGCAAGACCAACCGCAACGCGGTCCTGTTTGGCCCGCCCGGGCACCTGTATGTGTATTTCACCTACGGCATGCACTATTGCGCCAACCTTGTCTGCCGGCCGGAGGGGACGCCCTCGGGGTGCTTGATGCGCGCCGGCGAGATCGTGGAAGGCCTGGAGCTGGCACGCTCCCGCCGGCCCACCGCCCGGCGCGACGCCGAACTTGCCCAGGGCCCGGCAAGGCTCGCCAAGGCCATGGGGCTGGGACGGGAGCACAACGGCATTCCGGCGCTGCGCGGCGAGGTCACCGTGACGCTTCCGGACCGGCTGGAACCGTCTGTCATGACGGGCCCGCGGGTGGGCATCAGCGGACCGGGTGGCACCGAGCAGTACCCGTGGCGGTTTTGGATTGCCGGGGACCCCACGGTCTCCAGGTTCAAGCCGGGAGTGCTGCGTTCTGCGCGTCGGCCCGCACCAGCTGCTCCGAAAGCTCAATGAGCTCGGTCACCTCCGGCAGCAGGTCCGCCGGGGTGAGCCGATGCACCAGTCCGGAACGGGCCGAGGGCCATTCGTGCTCCAGGATGGAGTACACGCCGGTGTCCACGCGGGAGCCGTCGTGGCCGCGCCGGTAACCGCGCAGCACACCCTCCAGACTCGCGCCGAGCTTGACGATCGCGGCGGCACTGCGCGTGTTGCGCACATCGCAGCGCAACGTCACCCGGTGCACCATGAGCTCCTCGAAGGCGAAGCCCAGCAGGGCAAGCTTTGACGCGGCGTTGACGTTCCGGCCCCAGTAGTTCCGGCCAAAGAAGGTCATCCCCAGCTCAACCCGTGACTGGTCCGGGACATAGTCGTACAGGCTCGTGGTCCCGGCGACGGTGCCGGTCTCCTCGTCGATCACGGCAAAGGCAATGACGGCCGGGTCGACGATCCGGGCGGCAAACAACCGCTCCAGGGCGCGTTTGGACGTGGGGCGTTCCGAGGCCATGCCGGCCCACATGTCTACATCGATGTAGGTGAACAAATCTGCCGCGTGACGACGCCGTAGCGGCACAAGCCGGACACCATGCCCGGGAAGTGAAATGTTGTGTTGCACGGAGAATATATAAGCACCTTTTTACCCATCGCAAAACCCCGTCCAAAGGTGCCTGTAGCGTTGTAGGGTGAACGAGACATTTCAAGCCCCCGCCAGCCCCTCCCAGCCCCAGCCCGCAAGCCCCGAAAATCCTGATGTTTCCGCGGTTGTTGAACGGTTGTGCGCCACCATTGAGGACTACCCGTCGAAGGGAATTGTTTTCAAAGATTTAACCCCCGTTTTTGCCGACGGAGCGGCCCTGCGCCAGGTGGTCGATGCCCTGGTGGCACCGTTCGCCGGAAAGTTCGACGCCGTGGCCGGCGTTGAAGCCCGCGGCTTCCTCCTGGCGGCCGCCGCGGCCTATGCCACGGGCACCGGCGTCATCACGGTCCGCAAGGCCGGAAAACTGCCCCGCGCCGTGTTCTCGGAGAGCTATGCGCTGGAGTACGGCGAAGCCACCTTGGAGCTCCACCAGGGTGACGTCCCGGCCGGCACCCGCGTGCTGATCCTCGACGACGTCCTGGCCACCGGCGGCACGCTCGGCGCCGCCGCGGCACTGTTGGAGCGCACCGGCGCCGTCGTCGCCGGGATCGGCGTGGTCCTGGAAATCGATGCACTGCCCGGACGGAACAATCTTCCCGGCCACGAGGTTGTATCCCTGTTGCACGTGTAGTGACGGCGGCGGTCGCGGCCGGAACCGCCCGTCGGATGCGCGGGTATAGAATAGACGGTCCGCCTTTTGTACAAGGAGCCTTGCATGTATGACGCCGAATTGGCCCACGAACGTTCCTATGTTGATGGCTTGTATGCCCGCCTGGATGAACTCCGTGCCGAGAAGATCGAGCAGCTGGGGGAGGTGCGGCGCACCAAGTCCATGGGCACGCACCAAAACCGCTCCGAACGCGACGCCTTTGCCTCGCTGTATGAAAACCGCCTGGCCCAGCTGAACGCCGTCGACGACAAGCTCGTCTTTGGCCGGCTGGACCTGGACTCCGGGGAAGAGCGCTACATTGGCCGCATCGGCCTGTCTACGGAGGACCTGCGCCAGCTCATGGTGGATTGGCGCGCCCCGGAAGCCGGCACGTTCTACCAGTCCACCGCCTTCGAGCGGCTGGGCGTGCGCCGCCGCCGGCACCTGATTTTGCAGGGGCGCGCCGTCAAGGCCATCGAGGACGACGTCCTGGACCACACCATGCTCGTGGAAGGCGAACACCTGCAGGGTGAAGGGGCGTTGCTGGCGGCCCTGAATTCCAAGCGCACCGGCCGCATGAGCGACATCGTGGGCACCATCCAGGCCGAACAGGACAGGATCATCCGGTCCCCCCTGAGCGGAGCCCTGGTGGTGCAGGGCGGTCCCGGCACGGGAAAGACCGCCGTGGCCCTGCACCGCGCCGCCTACCTGCTCTACACGCACCGCGAACGGCTGCAGTCCGCCGGCGTCCTGCTCGTGGGCCCCTCCAGCGCGTTCATGAAGTACATCGAGCGCGTGCTGCCCTCTCTGGGCGAGACCGGCGTCGTCATGGCCAGCCTGGGCCACCTGCTGCCCGGCGTCACCGCCACCGCCGTCGAGGCTCCCGAGGTCGCCCGGATCAAGGGCCGCCTGGATATGGCGCAGGTCGTCGCGAACGCCGTCGCCAACCGTCAGCGGCTGCCCCGCGGCGATGCCCGGCTCGACGTCGAGGGCACCCGCCTGGTGCTCACCTCCCGCCAGGTGCGCCGCGCCAGGGACAAGGCCCGGGCCACGGGCAAACCCCACAACGAGGCCCGCCTGACGTTCGTCAAGACCCTGCTCCGGGAGCTGACGGACCAGCTGCGCGAGCACATCGAATCGACGGGCGCCGGCAACACCGCCGACAGGTCGTACCTGGCCGAGGACGTGCGCGGCTCCCGCGACGTGCGGGTCATGCTCAACCTGTGCTGGATGCCCATGAGCCCGCAAAAACTGCTGCGCGACCTGTTCAGCAAGCCCGAGATCCTTGCCGCGGTGGCCCCCCACCTCAGCGACGCCGAACGCGCCCTGCTGCTGCGCCCGGCCAACTCGCCCTGGACCGAATCCGATGTCCCGCTGCTGGACGAGGCCGCCGAACTCCTCGGCGAGCTCGACGCAAGCGGCGGCCGGGCCCAGGCCACCGAGGACGCCCAGCGCAAGCGTGACCTCGCCAATGCCGAAAAAGCCATCTCCAACATGAACCAGCAGTTGGAGGACTCCGGGGTCGACGGCATTCTCACGGCCGAACAGCTGGCCGACTACAACGTCATCGAGGAGGAATCCCTCACCAACGCGGAGCGGGCACTGACCGACAGGACCTGGGCATACGGCCACGTGGTGGTCGATGAGGCGCAGGAACTCTCGCCCATGCAGTGGCGGCTCTTGGTGCGCCGCTGCCCCGTGAAGTCCTTCACGATCGTGGGCGACATCGCCCAGACCAGTTCCGCGGCAGGGGCCACATCCTGGCGGCAGGCGCTGACGCCGTTCATGGGGGAGCGGTGGGCGTTGGAGGAACTGACCGTCAACTACCGCACGCCCACACAGATCGCCGAGGCCGCCGTGCGCATGGCGAACGCCGCCGGCCAGGTGGTTTCGGCCCCCAAGGCCGTGCGCGACGGCGAATGGGCGCCCATCGTGGACAGGGTCGCCCCGGGCGGCCTGGTCTCCCGGGTGGTGGAGGTCATGGCGGAGGAGTCCGCCGCGGTGTCTGGCGGCCTGGTGGCGGTAATTGCCCCGCCGTCCCTCGTGGCCGAAACGGCGGCCGCCCTCCGTGCCGTCTTTGGCGCCAGGGTGGGCCACGGCGCCGGGTCCGTGGAGCAGAACATCGTGGTGATCGACCCGCACGAGTCCAAGGGGCTCGAGTTCGACGGCGTTGTCATCGTGGAGCCCGCGGCCCTGTTGGCCGGCGCCGGCGGGCGGGTGGGCGACCTCTACGTCGCCATGACCCGGCCCACGCAGCGCCTCCGCCTGATCGCCTCGGAGCCGCTGCCGGCGGGAATCGAAGCGTAGGCAAAGGTGTAAGAACCTGGCTCGGGGCACGCCGGCAGCACCACGGCGGGCCCCGGGCCGGACACAAGGCGGAAGAATCGGCGTCGTGCTGGTAATTTTGGAGCGTGTCTTTGCAAACTGAACTCAGCGCCCCCCAGAACGATCCCAGCTTCGCCAATGTTTGGCAGGAGCTCAAGTGGCGGGGCCTGGTCCAGGTCTCCACCGACGAGGCAGCCCTCGAGGAGCTGCTCGCCGGTGAGCCGATCACGTATTACTGCGGTTTTGACCCCACCGCCCCCAGCCTGCACCTGGGCAACCTGGTCCAACTGCTGACCATGCGCCGCATGCAGCTGGCCGGCCACAAGCCGCTGGGCCTGGTGGGCGGCTCCACCGGCCTGGTGGGGGACCCCCGTCCGACGGCGGAACGCACCATGAACTCCAAGGAGACGGTTGCGGAGTGGGTTGGCTACCTGCAGGGCCAGGTGCAGCGCTTCCTGTCCTTTGAAGGGGACAACGCCGCCCGCATGGTCAACAACCTTGACTGGACCGCGCCCATGAGCGCCATCGACTTCCTGCGCGACATTGGCAAGTACTTCCGGGTCGGCACCATGATCAAGAAGGATATTGTTGCCTCCCGCCTGAATTCGGACGAGGGCATCAGCTACGCCGAGTTCAGCTACCAGATCCTGCAGGGCCTGGACTACCTGGAGCTGTACCGCCAGTACGGTTGCGTGCTCCAGCAGGGCGGCTCCGACCAGTGGGGGAACCTGACCAGCGGCACAGAGCTGATCCGCAAGGTCGAGGGCGCCTCCGTCCACGCGCTGGGCACCCCGCTGATCACCAACTCCGACGGCACCAAGTTCGGCAAGAGCGAGGGCAACGCGATCTGGCTCGACGCCGCCATGTGCAGCCCGTTCGACATGTACCAGTTCTGGCTCAACACGGCCGACGCCGACGTGGTGGACCGCCTCAAGGTGTTTACCTTCCTTGGCAGCGAGGAAATCGCCGCGATTGCCCAGGCCGTGGCCGAGAAGCCGCAGGCCCGTGAAGGCCAGCGGACTCTCGCCTTCCAGGTCACCTCCCTGGTGCACGGCGTGGACACCACCTTGAAGGTCATCGCGGCTTCGGCGGCACTGTTTGGCCAGGGCGACCTCGCTGAACTGGATATTGAGACGCTGGAATCGGCCACCCGCGAATTGCCGCGCGCAGCCGCACCGGCCGCCGGCATCACCATTGTGGAGCTGTTGGTCGCCTCGGGCCTGTCCGCCAGCAATTCGGCCGCCCGCCGCACGGTGGGGGAGGGCGGGGCCTACGTCAACAACGTCAAGGTCACCGACCCCGACGCCGTCCTTGGCGGCACCGAGGCGCTGCACGGCAAGTACCTGCTGGTGCGCCGCGGAAAGCGTACCTTGTCCATGGTGGAACTGGCCGGCTGATCCCCTGGTGGTGGTTGGGCTTGCCGAAACCACCGGGCCCACGCCCGCACCGTGACATAGATGCCCGTCCCCGATTTGCCTTGGGGGCGGGCATCTGTGTATTGTTCTATCTGTTGCTTGCGCAACGCTGGGCCACTCCGCTTGCGGGGAAGCGCCCACCACCTCGCAAGAAGCCAAATCCAAACAAACTAAAATGAATACAATCGACTCTTCGATTTGAATTCAATTTGATTGAAAATACGGGTTTGTGGAATTCATGAAGTGACCAGCCACACACGGTGCGGATTGGACAAAGTGAATTCCAATGAAATAAAGTATGAATATCGCAGCGACGAAAACTAAGTGAGAAAAACATTTAGGAATTACTCGGATGCAGTTGTTGTTTGAGAACTCAATAGTGTGCCAAGTTTTATTGATACCAATTTATTGTATTGAATTGGTTATTTGGTTGGTTGTTGCCGCCCCTGTGGTGATGACTGGCCGTTTAGCTGGTTTCGAATTTAGTGCATGACTTCATCATCTTTTTCCGGTGTGTTGTTGTGTGTCTGTTTAGTTATTAACGGAGAGTTTGATCCTGGCTCAGGATGAACGCTGGCGGCGTGCTTAACACATGCAAGTCGAACGATGAACCGACGCTTGCGTCGGGGATTAGTGGCGAACGGGTGAGTAACACGTGAGTAACCTGCCCTTAACTCTGGGATAAGCCTGGGAAACTGGGTCTAATACTGGATATTGACTTTTCACCGCATGGTGGTTGGTTGAAAGATTTATTGGTTTTGGATGGACTCGCGGCCTATCAGCTTGTTGGTGAGGTAATGGCTCACCAAGGCGACGACGGGTAGCCGGCCTGAGAGGGTGACCGGCCACACTGGGACTGAGACACGGCCCAGACTCCTACGGGAGGCAGCAGTGGGGAATATTGCACAATGGGCGAAAGCCTGATGCAGCGACGCCGCGTGAGGGATGACGGCCTTCGGGTTGTAAACCTCTTTCAGTAGGGAACAAGGCCAGTGTTTAGTTGGTTGAGGGTACCTGCAGAAGAAGCGCCGGCTAACTACGTGCCAGCAGCCGCGGTAATACGTAGGGCGCAAGCGTTATCCGGAATTATTGGGCGTAAAGAGCTCGTAGGCGGTTTGTCGCGTCTGCCGTGAAAGTCCGGGGCTCAACTCCGGATCTGCGGTGGGTACGGGCAGACTAGAGTGATGTAGGGGAGACTGGAATTCCTGGTGTAGCGGTGAAATGCGCAGATATCAGGAGGAACACCGATGGCGAAGGCAGGTCTCTGGGCATTAACTGACGCTGAGGAGCGAAAGCATGGGGAGCGAACAGGATTAGATACCCTGGTAGTCCATGCCGTAAACGTTGGGCACTAGGTGTGGGGGACATTCCACGTTTTCCGCGCCGTAGCTAACGCATTAAGTGCCCCGCCTGGGGAGTACGGCCGCAAGGCTAAAACTCAAAGGAATTGACGGGGGCCCGCACAAGCGGCGGAGCATGCGGATTAATTCGATGCAACGCGAAGAACCTTACCAAGGCTTGACATAAACCGGAAACACCTAGAAATAGGTGCCCCACTTGTGGTCGGTTTACAGGTGGTGCATGGTTGTCGTCAGCTCGTGTCGTGAGATGTTGGGTTAAGTCCCGCAACGAGCGCAACCCTCGTTCCATGTTGCCAGCACGTAGTGGTGGGGACTCATGGGAGACTGCCGGGGTCAACTCGGAGGAAGGTGAGGACGACGTCAAATCATCATGCCCCTTATGTCTTGGGCTTCACGCATGCTACAATGGCCGGTACAATGGGTTGCGATACTGTGAGGTGGAGCTAATCCCAAAAAGCCGGTCTCAGTTCGGATTGGGGTCTGCAACTCGACCCCATGAAGTCGGAGTCGCTAGTAATCGCAGATCAGCAACGCTGCGGTGAATACGTTCCCGGGCCTTGTACACACCGCCCGTCAAGTCACGAAAGTTGGTAACACCCGAAGCCCATGGCCCAACCCGCAAGGGAGGGAGTGGTCGAAGGTGGGACTGGCGATTGGGACTAAGTCGTAACAAGGTAGCCGTACCGGAAGGTGCGGCTGGATCACCTCCTTTCTAAGGAGCACCAAACACCACGACGGAGACCGCATGGTTTCGTGTTGGTGGTGTGAGGAGTAAAGACCTGCTGCGAGAACGTTTGTTTCTCGGTGGGTTGCTCAAGGGTGGAATATCAATAAAACAGCCGATGATCGGCATCTGGCAGCCTGGTTCCAGTACAACACTTCCTTGTGGGGTGTGCGGAAAGAACCGTGATGGGTTGAAAGATGTGTGGTTGTTAAGCGTTTGGCACACTGTTGGGTCCTGAAACAACAACGAAAGTTGTTTGTTTCTGGTTTCCCACACACAACCGACCGTCACGGGAAGGACAGGCACTTTGGTGCGGGTTCGACGTGGTTGGGGAGTGTGTGTTGGGGTTGTTGTTTGAGAACTACATAGTGAACGCGAGCATCTTATAGAAGGAAGCAATTTCTTTGAGATATATGAACCTGGATCTGATGCTGTTGACACCCTTTTGGGGTGTTGGTGGTGTTGATTTTCATGGTTCTCTCGATATAAGTTTTAGTGTGTTTTTGACTATTTTGTGTAGTCAAGTTTTTAAGGGCACACGGTGGATGCCTTGGCATTAGGAGCCGAAGAAGGACGTAGGAATCTGCGATAAGCCTCGGGGAGTTGATAACCGAACTTTGATCCGAGGGTGTCCGAATGGGGGAACCCCGTTACCCGTCGCAAGGCGAGGTGATGACCCACACCTGAATATATAGGGTGTGTGGAGGGAACGTGGGGAAGTGAAACATCTCAGTACCCACAGGAAGAGAAAACAATAGTGATTCCGTTAGTAGTGGCGAGCGAACGCGGAACAGGCTAAACCGTGCCATGTGTGATAGCCGGCGGGCGTTGCATGGTCGGGGTTGTGGGACTTACCGTTACGAATCTGCCGGTTCGTTGAGGGGAATGGTGCATGTATAGGTGAAGGGCTTTGAATGGCCTGCCGTAGAGGGTGAGAGTCCCGTAACCGAAATGCAGTGCACTCCCTGGTGAGTATCCCAAGTAGCACGGGGCCCGAGAAATCCCGTGTGAATCTGTCAGGACCACCTGATAAGCCTAAATACTACCTAATGACCGATAGCGGACAAGTACCGTGAGGGAAAGGTGAAAAGTACCCCGGGAGGGGAGTGAAATAGTACCTGAAACCGTGTGCTTACAATCCGTCAGAGCCACCCTAGTTGTGGTGATGGCGTGCCTTTTGAAGAATGAGCCTGCGAGTTAGTGTTACGTCGCGAGGTTAACCCGTGTGGGGAAGCCGTAGCGAAAGCGAGTCTGAATAGGGCGATGCAGTGGCGTGATCTAGACCCGAAGCGAAGTGATCTACCCATGGCCAGGTTGAAGCGCGTGTAAGAGCGCGTGGAGGACCGAACCCACTTCAGTTGAAAATGGAGGGGATGAGCTGTGGGTAGGGGTGAAAGGCCAATCAAACTTCGTGATAGCTGGTTCTCCCCGAAATGCATTTAGGTGCAGCGTTGCGTGTTTCTTACCGGAGGTAGAGCTACTGGATGGCTAATGGGCCCTACAAGGTTACTGACGTCAGCCAAACTCCGAATGCCGGTAAGTGAGAGCGTAGCAGTGAGACTGTGGGGGATAAGCTTCATAGTCGAGAGGGAAACAGCCCAGACCACCAACTAAGGCCCCTAAGCGTGTGCTAAGTGGGAAAGGATGTGGGATTGCTTAGACAACCAGGAGGTTGGCTTAGAAGCAGCCATCCTTAAAAGAGTGCGTAATAGCTCACTGGTCAAGTGATTCCGCGCCGACAATGTAGCGGGGCTCAAGTACACCGCCGAAGTTGTGGATTTCAAACATTACCCAAGCTAAGGATTCGTTCCTGGTTCAGGGGTTTGGAGTGGTAGGGGAGCGTCGTGTGGGCATTGAAGCCGCAGTGTGAACTAGCGGTGGAGCCCACACGAGTGAGAATGCAGGCATGAGTAGCGAAAGACGGGTGAGAAACCCGTCCGCCGAATGATCAAGGGTTCCAGGGTCAAGCTAATCTGCCCTGGGTAAGTCGGGACCTAAGGCGAGGCCGACAGGCGTAGTCGATGGACAACGGGTTGATATTCCCGTACCGGTGAAGAACCGCCCATATTGAACTGATGATACTAACCACCCAAACCGCCAGTGCGTGTCCTTCGGGGCCAGGCTGTGTGGGGAGCGTGGGACCTGAGTCAGGGAGGTAAACGTATTAACAGGTGTGACGCAGGAAGGTAGCCGAGCCGGGCGATGGTAGACCCGGTCTAAGGACGTAGGAAACGCGATAGGCAAATCCGTCGCGTTGTCTTCAATGACGATTCTGAGATCTGATGGGACCCCCGTATGGGGGAATTCGGTGATCCTATGCTGCCTAGAAAAGCATCGACGTGAGGTTCCAACTGCCCGTACCCCAAACCGACACAGGTGATCAGGTAGAGAATACTAAGGCGATCGAGAGAATTATGGTTAAGGAACTCGGCAAAATGCCCCCGTAACTTCGGGAGAAGGGGGCCTGCCCCGTGAAGGAACCTAGCGTTCCGTGAGCGGGTGTGGGCCGCAGAGACCAGGGGGAAGCGACTGTTTACTAAAAACACAGGTCCGTGCGAAGTCGCAAGACGATGTATACGGACTGACTCCTGCCCGGTGCTGGAAGGTTAAGAGGACCGGTTAGCTACTTCGGTAGCGAAGCTGAGAATTTAAGCCCCAGTAAACGGCGGTGGTAACTATAACCATCCTAAGGTAGCGAAATTCCTTGTCGGGTAAGTTCCGACCTGCACGAATGGAGTAACGACTTCCCCGCTGTCTCAACCATAAACTCGGCGAAATTGCAGTACGAGTAAAGATGCTCGTTACGCGCAGCAGGACGGAAAGACCCCGAGACCTTTACTATAGTTTGGTATTGGTGTTCGGAGTGGCTTGTGTAGGATAGGTGGGAGACTGTGAAACCGCAACGCTAGTTGTGGTGGAGTCATCGTTGAAATACCACTCTGGTCACTTTGGACATCTAACTTCGGCCCGTAATCCGGGTCAGGGACAGTGCCTGATGGGTAGTTTAACTGGGGCGGTTGCCTCCTAAAAAGTAACGGAGGCGCCCAAAGGTTCCCTCAGCCTGGTTGGCAATCAGGTTTCGAGTGTAAGTGCACAAGGGAGCTTGACTGTGAGAGGGACACCTCGAGCAGGGACGAAAGTCGGGACTAGTGATCCGGCGGCACATTGTGGAATGGCCGTCGCTCAACGGATAAAAGGTACCTCGGGGATAACAGGCTGATCTTGCCCAAGAGTCCATATCGACGGCATGGTTTGGCACCTCGATGTCGGCTCGTCGCATCCTGGGGCTGGAGTAGGTCCCAAGGGTTGGGCTGTTCGCCCATTAAAGCGGTACGCGAGCTGGGTTTAGAACGTCGTGAGACAGTTCGGTCCCTATCCGCTGCGCGCGCAGGAAATTTGAGAAGGGCTGTCCTTAGTACGAGAGGACCGGGACGGACGAACCTCTGGTGTGTCAGTTGTACTGCCAAGTGCATCGCTGATTAGCTACGTTCGGATGGGATAACCGCTGAAAGCATCTAAGCGGGAAGCTCGCTTCAAGATGAGATTTCCATACACGCAAGTGTGAGAGGCCCCCAGCTAGACCACTGGGTTGATAGGCCGGACGTGGAAGCGAGGACTAAAGACTCGTGAAGCTGACCGGTACTAATAAGCCGATAACTTACACTACACACAAGTATCACCACCACGGAGTGCGAATAAACCTTCAAAAGCTATTCACACCCCAGGTACCGATACAACACACTGCTCACGTTCACTATGTGGTTCCCAACCAACAAACCCACCCCCGAACCTAACGGGGGCCGGCACGTTCGGTACACACGGGAAACCAAACACCACCAGGATCAAACCCGGTAGTGACCAAACCCACCCCGGTGGGCACGGCACCACCAGCAACGATCCTGTAAACTAAATATTGTTGTTCCAACAAGAACACCCAACAAGCCACCCACCCGGATACCAGCAATGGAACCGGGATTGGGGAACGAGTTACGGTGGTCATAGCGTGGGGGAAACGCCCGGTCCCATTCCGAACCCGGAAGCTAAGACCCACAGCGCCGATGGTACTGCATTCGTGAGGATGTGGGAGAGTAGGACACCGCCGGACAACACCAAAAAGGGTAGAGGCCCCGCACACACACCGTGCGGGGCCTCCCCACCTTTAACAACCCACACACACCCACCACACCACGCAGGCCCCCACACGGGGCCACTGCTGTTTAAGGGACCGGGGCCATCCATATGACCCGGCGGAAACGCCGTCGAACCCGCCACAGCTGATGGAGAAGACAACGGAGCTGTGCCTACCATGGCGTATGTGCAGGAATATCAGAACCCTCTATAACTTTGAACCCCGCGCCACTACGGCCGAAGTGGACGCAGCCGCGCTGCAATACGTACGCAAGATCAGTGGCAGCACCAAACCGTCGCAGGCCAACCAGGAGGCCTTTGCGGAGGCCGTGGAGCAGATCGCCCAGGTCACCCAGCACCTGCTTGACTCGTTGGTCACCCATGCGCCGGCCCGCAACCGTGAGGAGGAGGCAGCCAAGGCCCACGCCCGTGCTGAGATCCGGTTCGGTGCCGTGTAGGGCAGATCCACCCTCGTGCCAGTCCGATGAACCGGCCCCGCAAAGGAATCGCAACTTCCCGATACACGGCGTCCGGCTGGAGCGTAGGCTTGCTGAATGTCGAATATCTTTTCTCACGCGCCCGAGCCCGACTATGTTGCCCCTGTGCAGACGTCCACTCTGACCGAGACAGTAGTTCTCGGGGTTCCAGTGGAGCACGCCTTCGACGGTTTCACCGATGGTGCACACCTGTGGTGGCCCGTCGACACCCAGAGCGTCTTCGGCGACGGATCGCACGTGGCGTTCCTGCGCGATCATGTGGTGGAGGAATCCGAGGACGGTGAAGAGCTCGTTTGGGCGGATGTGGTGGACTGGCAATCACCCCAGCTGATCAAGTTGGAGTGGACCCTGGGGATGGAGGCACAGGCGGCCCATGACGTCGAAATTCGCTTCGACGGCGTTTCGGCCGACTCCTGCCGGGTGACGGTGGAGTTCGAGCAGGGTGACGGCGGTCATGGTGAGGGTGATTTTGATTGTGATTGGTCACTTATCGTGGCCAGATTCGCCAGATTCATGGGCGGGCCGCTCAGCCTCGACTAGACTGTACTGTGGACCATTGGGTCCAAGATTTTTGCAGTAGAAGATCAATAGTGAAGAGCGGCTGTTACTGTGCCAGTTAGTGCGCTCAAAGGTTTAGGAGTCGGCATGGCTGAGCATTACGGTGGCAACCGCGAAGGAAATTCACACGGACGCAGCGGCGGTGGATTCAACGGAGGCCAAAACCGCGGTGGCTCCGGCGACCGTCCCTACGGCAACCGCGATGACCGCGGCGACCGCCCGGCGCGTCCCGCTGGCGACCGTGACAACCGTGGTGGTTACAACGACCGTCCGGCCCGCACCGGTGGCGACCGCCCCTATGGCAACCGCGATGACCGCGGCGGCCAGGGTGGACGCCCCTATGGTGACCGTCCGGCACGCCCGGCCGGTGACCGCGACAACCGTGGTGGTTACAACGACCGTCCCGCACGCACTGGTGGAGATCGCCCGTACGGTGACCGTCCGGCACGCCCGGCCGGTGACCGCGACAACCGTGGTGGTTACAACGACCGTCCCGCACGCACTGGTGGAGATCGCCCGTACGGTGACCGTCCGGCACGCCCGGCCGGTGACCGCGACAACCGTGGTGGTTACAACGACCGTCCCGCACGCACTGGTGGAGATCGCCCGTACGGTGACCGTCCGGCACGTCCCGCTGGTGACCGCGACAACCGCGGTGGCTACAACGACCGTCCCGCACGCACTGGTGGAGATCGCCCGTACGGAGACCGTCCGGCACGCCCGGCCGGTGACCGCGACAACCGCGGTGGCTACAACGACCGCCCCGCACGCACTGGCGGCGACCGCCCGTACGGAGACCGTCCGGCACGTCCCGCCGGCGACCGCGACAACCGCGGTGGCTACAACGACCGCCCCGCCCGTACCGGCGGCGATCGCCCGTACGGCAACCGCGATGACCGCGGCGGCCAGGGTGGACGCCCCTACGGCGACCGTCCGGCCCGCCCCGCCGGCGACCGCGACAACCGTGGCGGCTTCGGCGACCGCGAAAAGCGTGGCGCGGACCGTCCCATGGTCAACGGCCGCCGTGAAGACCGCAAGCCCTATGGCGACCGTCCCGCACGTTCCGGTGGAGACCGTCCCTATGGCGACCGTCCGGCACGTCCGGCCGGCGACCGCGACAACCGCGGTGGCTACAACGACCGCCCGGCACGCACCGGTGGAGACCGCCCCTACAACAGCCGCCCGCAGGGTGACCGCGAAGACCGCGGCCCCCGTCAGGCACCCGTCCGGAACGCTGCGGACCTGCGCAGCGCAAACCGCCCCGACCGCGACCGTTCGCCGGAAATTGACCGCGACGTCACGGGCGAGGAACTGGACAAGGTCACCCGCGCCCAGCTGCGCATCCTGGATTCACGCAACAACGAGTGGGTTTCCAAGCACCTGGTCATGGCCGGCCGGTTGATCGACTTCGACCCCGAGCTTGCTTTCCAGCACGCCTTGGCGGCAAGCCGTCGCGGTGGCCGCCTGGCCTGTGTCCGTGAGGCCGTGGCCATGACGGCCTACGCCGCCGGCAACTACGCCGAGGCGCTGCGCGAACTGCGTACCTACCGCCGCATCAGCGGCTCCAACGTCCACCTGCCGCTCATGGCCGACTGTGAGCGCGGACTGGGCCGTCCCGACAAGGCACTTGACCTGATCAAGTCCGAGGACGCCGCCACCCTTGACACGGCCGGCAAGGTTGAACTTGCCATCGTCGAGTCCGGTGCCCGTGGCGACCTGGGCGAGCTCGACGCCGCCCTGTCCGCGCTGGAAATCCCGCAGCTGGACATCAACCGGGCGTTCTCCTTCAGCCCGCGCCTGTTCCGCGCTTACGGCATGGTGCTTCGCGCCGCCGGACGCAAGGACGAGGCCAAGACCTGGGAACGCCAGGCGCTTGTTGCCGAAGAAGCCTTGGGCCTGGACGACAGCACCGACTCGATCATCGTGGACCTGGGCGACGACGAGGACATCCCGCTGGATGCCCCGCGCACTCGCCCCCGTGTTGCCGACGTCATGGAACCGGCCACCGCGCCGTCCGTCGCCGAGGAAAACGCCCCGGTGAACGAGCACGAGGACACCAACGTGGACGACGCCGATTCGGACTACTTCGAGTCCGACGACGCCGAGTCCGACGAGGACAGCGCCGAGGCCGATTTCGACGACGCCGATGACAGCGACGACGACGACGCCGACCACGGTCAGCAGGAGAACTAACACCTTGACGGGGGAAACTATGCTGTCCGGATTCGATGCAATTCTGGCGGATTTGGACGGCGTGGTTTATGCCGGGCCGCACGCCATCGATGGGGCCATCGACGCCTTGGTACGCCTGGCGGACCATGGCGTTGCACTGGGGTACGTGACGAACAACGCGTCACGCACCCCGGCGCACGTTGCCGCCCATCTGCGTGAGCTCGGCGCCCCCGCCGAGGACGACCAGGTGGTCAGCTCGGCACAGGCCGGGGCCGCGCTGCTGGCGGATAAGTTTCCCGCTGGCAGCAAGGTCCTGGTCATTGGCAGCAAGGCCCTGGTGCGCGAGATTGAACTTGTCGGCATGAAATCCGTCGACAGTGCCCACGACGATCCCGACGTCGTCATCCAGGGCTTTGACCCGCACCTGGGCTGGGCCAACCTGGCGGAGGCCACCTACGCCATCAACGCCGGGGCCACCTGGATTGCCACCAACACGGACATGACGATCCCGCGGGACCGCGGGATCGCCCCGGGCAACGGCACGCTCGTGGCGGCCGTTCGCGCCGCCGTCGGGCATGATCCGCTCGTCGCCGGCAAGCCCGAGGCACCCCTGTTCCACACAGCCGCCAAGCGCCTCGGCGCCACGGCGCCGCTGGTGGTGGGGGACCGGCTGGACACCGACATCCTGGGCGGAAACAACGCGGGCATGGCCACGGCGCTGGTGCTCACCGGCGTCGACTCCGTCGACACCGCACTCCGGGCCCGCACGGCGGAGCGCCCGCGCTTCATCATCGAAAACCTGCAGGGCCTGTACCAGCCTTACCCGGAAACGACCCGGGCCGGCGGCGTCTTCACGTGTGGCGGGGAGCAGGCCGGCGTGGACGGAAACACCATCACCGTGACACTTTCCGGCAGCAACGACGACGGCAGCTGCGACCTCAACGCCGGGCGCGCCATGTGCGCAGCC
The DNA here is from genome assembly GCF_001281315.1 of Arthrobacter sp. ERGS1:01. NCBI lineage: Bacteria > Bacillati > Actinomycetota > Actinomycetes > Micrococcales > Micrococcaceae > Arthrobacter > Arthrobacter sp. ERGS1:01. The sequence continues at coordinate 875,562 of NZ_CP012479.1, forward strand.
TGGTGGGCGGCCGTGCCGGACTCGGACACCGTGACCGCCCCCCGCGTTGTCTTCCAGCGCGCCGGGCAGCTCGCGGCGGACTCCCGTGCGTGAGGAACCGGCCGGCCACGCCGCCGGATCCGGCCCCACGGGCGATCCCGCCGTGGACGCCGTCGTCGCGCGGGCGGGTGCTGCCGCAACCCTGCCCACCTCGGCCCACAACGGACTTTACGCAGAATTGCTCGAGGACCTCCAACGCGAGCTCGACGCCGATCCCGCCGCCGTCATGACGGGCGGCACGGCCCCGGGAGCCGTGCAGTGACCCGGCTCGACCAGGAACTGGTGAACCGCCAACTTGCCCGCTCCCGCACCCTCGCCGCCTCCCTCATCAAGGCCGGCCGCGTCAGCGTGGACGGCAAGCCGGCCGCCAAGGCGTCCCTGCCCGTAACGGCGGAGTCACCCATCGCTGTGTCCGACGACGGCGAACCCGACTACGTTTCCCGCGCCGGACACAAGCTGGCCGGCGCCCTGGCCTTCTTCCCGCAGGTCCAGGTGGCAGGAAAACGCTGCTTTGACGCGGGCGCCTCCACCGGCGGCTTCACCGACGTGCTGTTGCGCAACGGGGCAGCCTCCGTGGCCGCCGTCGACGTGGGCCACGGCCAACTCGTCGAATCCCTGCGCAACGACCCCCGCGTCGACGTCCATGAAGGCGTCAACATCCGCTACATGGAAGCGACGGAAATTGGTGGACCCGCGGACCTGACGGTCTGCGACCTCTCCTTCATCTCGCTGACCATGGTCATGGCACCCCTGGCCCTGGCAACACGCCCGGGCGGGGACCTGTTGCTCATGGTCAAGCCCCAGTTCGAGGTGGGCAAGGAGCGCCTGGCCCGCACCGGCGTCGTCGGCAGCGACAATGAGCGCCGCCGCGCCGTGGGGCAGGTGGCAAGCTCCGCCGTCGAGAACGGCCTGGTGCTGCGCGGTTTGGGAACCAGCACGCTGCCCGGCCAGGACGGAAATGTGGAGTATTTTCTGTGGGCCACCCGGGAACTGTCGGCGCAGGCACATAAGATCGAGGAACGGGACCGTGCCGTCGAGGAATTGCTGGCACGGCTCTGGCCCTGACCGACAACACTTGAGGAAGCACCGTAAGATGACACGCCGCGTCTTGATTCTTGCCCATACGGGGCGCGAGGAATCGATGATTGCCGCCCTCGAGGCCTGCGTACAACTCCACGCCAACAACATCGTGCCCGTCATGTACGCCGACGAACTGGCCGACATGACCGGGTACCTGGGTGTCTCCGACGTCCGCATGGAAATCCTGGACCGTGACGTCACCCTGGCCGACATTGAACTCGTCATGGTCCTGGGCGGCGACGGAACCATCCTGCGCGCCGCCGAACTGGTCCGCGAACACGACCTCCCGCTGCTGGGCGTCAACCTGGGCCATGTGGGGTTCCTGGCCGAAAGCGAACGGGCCGACCTCATCCAAACCGTCGACTGGGTGGTGCGCCGCGAATACTCCGTGGAGGAACGCATGACCCTCGACGTCAAGGTCAGGGTCAAGGGCAAGGTGGTCACCCACACCTGGGCCCTGAACGAGGTTGCCCTGGAAAAAGGCAACCGCGAACGCATGATCGAAGTCGTCACCGAAGTGGACGGCCGTCCGTTGAGCTCCTTCGGCTGCGACGGCGTGGTCATGGCCACGCCCACGGGATCCACCGCGTACGCATTTTCCGCCGGCGGACCCGTGGTGTGGCCCGAGGTGGAGGCGCTGCTCATGGTGCCCATCAGCGCCCACGCCCTTTTCGCCAAGCCCCTCGTCGTGGCGCCCACCTCCACCCTCGCCGTGGAGGTACTGACCCGCAATGGCGCCCACGGCGTGATTTGGTGTGACGGTCGGCGTACCGTGGACCTGCTGCCGGGCGCCCGGATCGAGGTGACCCGCTCCAGCCAGCCGGTCAAACTGGCCAGGACCCAGCAGTCGCCGTTCTCCGAACGCCTGGTGCGCAAGTTTGAACTGCCGGTCCAGGGCTGGCGCGGACCCTCCACGGAGGAAGCCGTGCCGCCCACCTCGCAGCTGCCCATCATCAGAAGCCCCAAACCCAAGTCCTCGCCGGAGGGTCATCACACAGGGCCCATCCCGCCCGTGCCGGACCTGACAGTCGCCCCGGCCCACCTGCCCAGCACCTTTGAAGGGGTTGCACCACTTCATGATTGAGGAAATCCGGATCCGCGACCTCGGGGTCATCTCCGAGTCCACTCTGCCCCTGGGCCCCGGCCTGAGCGTCGTCAGCGGTGAAACCGGCGCGGGCAAGACCATGGTGGTGACCGCCGTCGGGCTGCTGCTGGGCAACCGGGCCGACGCCGGCGCCGTGCGCAACGGCGCCAAGTCGGCCTCGGCCGAGGCCACGCTGACCCTTCCCAAAGGGCACGCCGCCCTGGCGCGGGCACTGGAGGCCGGCGCCGACATTGATGAGTTCGACGGCGGCGCCGAACTGATCCTGGCCCGCACCGTCAGTGCCGACGGCCGCAGCCGGGCCCACGTGGGCGGCCGCAGCGCACCCATTGGCGTCCTGACCGAACTGGGGGAGACCCTGGTGGCCGTGCACGGGCAATCGGACCAGATCAGGCTCAAGAACCCCGCGGCCCAGCGCGAGGCGCTGGACAAATTTGCCGCCGAGGCGCAAAAGCAGTTCCCGGCCGCCATGGAAAAGTACCGGGCCGTTTTTGAGCGGTGGCGGGCCGCCCGCGCCGAACTGGAACTCCTGCGCACCTCCAGCCGGGAGCGGTTGCGGGAAGCCGAATCGCTGACCGCCGCACTGGCCGAGATCGACGCCGTCGATCCCCGTGAGGCGGAGGACGAGCAACTCAAGGCCGAGGCCGTGAAGCTGGGCAACGTGGAGGAACTGCGCCGAGCGTCCCTGGGCGCGCACGAGGCCCTGATCGCCGAGGACTACGGCGACGGGCCCGACGCCGTGACGCTCGTCGACACCGCCAAGCGCCTGCTGGAGACCGTTGCGGACTCCGATGAGGAACTGGCCGAGACCGCCAAGCGGATTTCCGAGGTGGGGTTCCTGCTGGCCGACATCGCCCGCGATCTTGCCGGCTACGCAACGTCCCTTGACTCCGAGGGTCCCGGCCGGCTGGCCGAGGTTGAGGACCGCCGCGGCGAGCTTGGCGTGCTGGTGCGCAAATACGCGCCCAGCATTGACGAGGTGCTCGTGTGGGCCGACGCCGCCCGGACGCGCCTGGATGACCTGACGGACGATTCGGGCCGCATTGAAAAGCTCGACGCCGAGGTGGCCGCCGCCGTCGTCGAACTTGAGGCGCTGGCAGCCGACGTCACCCGGCTGCGCCGCACCGCCGCGGACAAGCTCTCCAAGCAGGTCAGTGCCGAACTCAAGGCGCTGGCCATGCCCGACGCCAAGCTCGTCATCGAAATCACCCCCGCCGAACGCGGCATCCACGGCGCCGACGACATCACGTTCCTGCTCCAGCCGCACGCCGGCTCCTCGCCGCGGCCGCTGGGCAAGGGCGCCTCCGGCGGTGAGCTCTCCCGCGTGATGTTGGCGCTGGAAGTGGTGCTGGCCGCCGTCGACCCCGTCCCGACGTTCATCTTCGACGAGGTGGACTCGGGCGTGGGAGGCAAGGCCGCCGTCGAAATCGGGCGCCGGCTGGCCATGCTGGCCCGGCACGTGCAGGTTTTGGTGGTCACCCACCTGCCGCAGGTTGCCGCATTTGCGGACCAGCATATCCTTGTAACCAAAAGCTCTGTGAGCAAGACCTCAGGAGGCGGCATCACCACCAGCAATGTGCGGCTTTTGAACGATGAGGAGCGGGTGCGCGAACTGGCCCGCATGTTGGCAGGGCAGGAGGATTCGGCAACCGCGCAGGCACACGCCAAGGAATTGTTGGCAGACGCCCGGCGGGCAACACCGTAGGACCAACGCATTTCACGCGGCGGCGGTGCATCTCACAGGCGCCCGCGAACCATTATTGGCTCATTAGATGATAGGCTCGAATTCCGTGGTGCAACGATCAAATTCCCGGTTCAGTGGTCAGTCCAAGACGACCAAACACATCTTCGTCACCGGCGGCGTAGCGTCCTCGCTGGGTAAGGGACTGACGGCTTCCAGCCTCGGCCACCTGCTCCGTGCGCGCGGCCTCTCGGTCACAATGCAAAAGCTCGATCCCTACCTCAACGTGGATCCGGGCACAATGAATCCCTTCCAACATGGCGAAGTCTTCGTCACCGACGACGGTGCCGAAACAGACCTCGACATTGGCCACTACGAGCGCTTCCTGGACGAAAACCTCGAAGGCTCCGCCAATGTCACCACCGGCCAGGTGTACTCGACAGTCATCGCCAAGGAACGCCGCGGCGAATACCTGGGCGACACCGTGCAGGTCATCCCGCACATCACCGATGAAATCAAGCGCCGCATGCGCCTGCCCGCCGAGGGCACGAACGCCCCCGACGTCATCATCACCGAAATTGGCGGCACCGTTGGCGACATCGAGTCGCAGCCGTTCCTGGAGTCCGCACGCCAGGTGCGCCAGGACATCGGCCGCAACAACGTGTTCTTCGCCCATGTCTCCCTGGTGCCCTACATTGGCCCGTCCCAGGAACTGAAGACCAAGCCGACGCAGCACTCCGTTGCCGCGCTGCGCTCCCTCGGCATCCAGCCCGACGCGCTGATCCTGCGCTCGGACCGTGTGCTCCCCGAGGCCATGCATGCCAAGATCGGCCGTGCCTGCGACGTCGACGTCGAAGCCGTCATCGGCTGCCCGGACGCCCCGAGCATCTACGACATCCCCAAGACGCTGCACTCCCAGGGCCTGGACTCCTACATCGTCCGCGCCCTGGACCTGGCGTTCAAGGACGTCGACTGGACCAAGTGGGACAAGCTCCTCGAAGCCGTCCACAACCCGCTGCACCACATCGAGATCGCCCTGGTCGGCAAGTACATCGACCTGCCGGACGCGTACCTCTCGGTCACCGAAGCCCTGCGTGCCGGCGGGTTCGCCAACAGCACCAAGGTCAAGATCCGCTGGGTCCCCTCCGACGACTGCGAAACCGAAGCCGGCGCCCGCAAGGCCATCGGCGATGTCGACGCGATCTGCGTCCCCGGCGGCTTCGGCATCCGCGGGCTCGAAGGCAAGCTGGGCGCCCTGAAGTTCGCCCGCGAAAACCAGATCCCCACCCTGGGGCTGTGCCTGGGCCTGCAGTCGATGGTCATCGAGTACGCCCGCAACGTGGTCGGCCTGGAAGGCGCATCCTCCTCCGAGTTCGACGACAACCCCACCTACCCGGTCATCGCCACGATGGAAGAGCAGCTGGACATCGTCGACGGCAAGGGCGACCTGGGCGGCACCATGCGCCTGGGCCTGTACCCGGCCGTGCTCACCGAGGGCTCCGTCATCGCCGAAACGTACGGCACCACGGACGTCTCCGAACGCCACCGTCACCGCTACGAGGTCAACAACAAGTACCGCGCCCAGATCGCCGATGCCGGGCTCGTGTTCTCCGGAACGTCCCCCGACGGCAAGCTCGTGGAATTCGTGGAACTGCCCCGCGAGGTGCACCCGTACTACGTCTCCACCCAGGCACACCCGGAACTGAGCTCGCGCCCCACCCGGCCGCACCCGCTCTTTGCCGGCTTGGTTGCCGCCGCCCTGGACCGCCAGAACGCCACCCGGTTGCTGGACGCCTAGAGTGAACACCCCCGGGACACCGTCGACGACGGCTGACGCACCTTCCGCCGCAGCCTTCGCGGGGCAGGCGGAACCGGTGGCCGATTCCATCAGCCACCGCACGCTGCAGTCGTCGTCGACGGTGTACCAGGGACGCATTTGGGACGTCGTTTCCGACACGTTCACCCTGGCCCCTGGCACGGCCCCGCTGACCCGCGACTACATCGCCCACCCGGGCGCGGTCGCCGTCGTAGTGCTCAACGAGGCCAACCAGGTGCTGTTGCTGCGACAGTACCGCCACCCCGTCCAGATGGACCTGTGGGAGATCCCCGCCGGGCTGCTGGACGTCGAAGGCGAGGACTTCCTGACCGGCGCTGCCCGCGAACTGGCCGAGGAGGCGGACCTGACATCCGCCACCTGGCACGTCCTGACGGACTTCTTCAACTCCCCGGGATCCTCCAGCGAGGCAATCCGGATCTACCTGGCCCGAGGGATCAGTTATATTCCCGAGGACGAGCGGCACGTGCGCACCGAGGAGGAAGCCGAGATCGCCTTCCGCTGGGTGGACCTGGACGAGGCCGCCGCCGCCGTTTTGGCCGGACGCATCCACAACCCGTCAGCCGTCGTCGGCATCCTGGCCGCAGCCACCGCCGCACGCGACGGCTTCGACTCCCTGCGCGCCGCCGACGCCCCCTGGCCGGCACACCCGGGCCACCGCGGCCAATGACGGCGTCCGGCACAACCACGGCGTTGGGCCGGGGCATCGAGGAATACCTCCAACACGTGGGCGTGGAACGCGGTCTGGCCGCCAACACCCTGGCCGCCTACCGGCGCGATTTGCTGCGCTATGAGCACTTCCTGTCCGCCGCCCGGGTTTGTGCTCCGGCGGACATCACCCGCCACCACGTGAGCACCTTTGCCCAGGGGCTCTCCGACGGCGCCGACGGGGGAGCGGCCCTAGCCCTGCGCTCGGCAGCCCGCACCATCGTCGCCGTGCGCGGACTCCACAAGTTCTGGGCCCTGGAGGGGCTCACCGAGGCAGACCCCGCCGCCGACGTCCACCCGCCCATGGCCGGGCGCCGCCTCCCCAAGGCCATCAGTGTTGGCGACGTCACCCGGATCCTGGAGGCCGCAGGCTCCGACACCGCGGCCGGGCTGCGGGACGCCGCCATGCTTGAGTTCTTGTACTCCACCGGTGCCCGCATCAGCGAGGCCGTGGGACTCGATGTGGACGATCTTGTCCTGGCCGCGTCCGACGACGCCGGCCCCTCCCTGGTGCGGCTGTTCGGCAAGGGCTCCAAGGAACGGCTCGTGCCGATCGGCTCCTACGCATTGCGTGCTCTGGAGGCGTACCTGGTGCGCGGGCGCGGATCCCTGGCCGCGAAGGGCAAGGGCACCCCGGCGCTGTTCCTGAACACCCGCGGCGGGCGCATCAGCCGGCAAAGTGCCTGGACCATCCTGAAGGCCGCCGCCGAGCGGGCCCAGGTGGAGGCCGATGTTTCCCCGCACACGTTGCGCCACTCCTTTGCCACCCACCTGCTGGAGGGCGGTGCCGACGTCCGTGTGGTCCAGGAACTCCTGGGGCACGCCTCGGTCACCACGACCCAGGTGTACACGCTGGTCACGGCCGACACGCTGCGTGAGGTGTATGCCGCAGCCCACCCGCGGGCGCTGGGCTGATCCGGCACGGTAGCGTAGGGACCATGAGCGAAGCCGCCGCGTATTTCCGCGCCAAATTGAACTTTGAAATCGACGTCATGGACGTCCACACGGGGCTGCCGGCCGGCGAATTCGTGCTCGTCGACACCCGGCGGCACGCCTCCTGGGAGCACGGCCACGTCCCCGGCGCACTGCACCTGCCCACGGCGCAGATCCCGGACCAGGCGGCCGTGCTGATTCCCGCCGGGACACCCGTGGTGGTGTATTCGTGGGGCCCCGGCTGCAACGGCAGCACGTTCGCGGCCCTCGCCTTCGCCGAACTCGGCTACCCGGTGCGGGAAATGATCGGCGGGATCGAATACTGGGCCCGCAACGGCCTGCCCGTGGAAACCTCCGACGGCGTCACGGCCGCGAGCACGGACCCCCTCGTCACGGCCGACTGACCCGCCGTCGAACACAAAAACGCCCCCGCGGGGTTCTGTGTTGCAGTTATTGGAGCAAAAACGGCGGGAAACCGCTTTCATCGTCCAACAACTGCAACACAGTCGCGGGGGCGCGTGGAGCTCGAGGGCTACGCGGTGACGGCCAGGGCGTCGATTTCCACGAGCATGACCTCGTGCGGCAGGTCGACGAAGACCGTGGTGCGGGAGGGGAGGGCGCCGCTGGGCACGTTCTCCTTGATGAAGTCGCCGTAAACCTCGTTCATGGCGGGGAAGTCGTCGCGCGTGGTCAGGTAGACGCGGAACATGATGACGTCCTCCACGGAGGAGCCGCCGGCTTCCAGGATGGCCTTGACGTTCTCGAGCGTGCGACGGGTCTGGACGCGGACGTCGCCGGCACCGATGTACTCGTTGACGGTGGGGTCCATGGGGCCCTGGCCGGAGACCTGGAACATGTTGCCCTTCTTCACGCCCTGCGAGAAGACGTGGGCCGGAGCCGGGGCGTTTTCGGTCAATACAACAGTTTTTTCACTCATCGAGTGTTCCTTTCAGTGGCAACCCAGCCCAAATCGGTGGAGATGGCCTGTGTCCCTTGTTTTAGTACGGGTAGTAATTTCAGGAGGTCTTCATAGCTGAGCAGCACCACGGGGACGGAGAACGACGCCGCCCCGACGACCCGCCCGGTCGCGTCCCGGATGGGCGCGGCGATGCAGTGCACAAAGGATTCGTGCTCCGACTTGTCATGCGCCCAGCCCTGTTCGTGGACGAGTGCCAGCTCGGCCAGCAGTTCCTCCGGGGTGGTCAGCGTGTTCTCGGTCATCTTGATGTAGTCAAGGCCCGCGGCAATGTGTTCCTGTCGGGAGCGCGGCATGTCCGCCAGGATCACCTTCGCCACGGCCGCCGAATGCAGCGCCGCGGTCAGCCCGATCCGGGAATACATGCGCACGGGGTGGTGGGACTCGAACTTGTCGATGTACACCACCTCGGCGCCCTCCAGCTGTGCCAGGTGGACGGTGTGGCCCGTGAGGTCGTTGAGCCGGGCCAGGTGCGGGCGGGCCACCTGGCGCAGGTCGCGTTGTTCCAGGGCGCGGGAGGAGAGCTCGAAGAGCCGCCGGCCCAGCTGGAACTGCCCGGCGTCGTTGCGCACCAGGAAGTGTTCGCTTTCCAGTGAGTGCAGCAGCCGCATGATGGTGGTCTTGTGTACATCCGAGCCCGACGCCAGCTCGTCCAGGGTGGCGGGATGTTCGGCAATCCGGGTCATCAGCCCCAGTGCCCGCACCAGGCTCTGGCTCATGGCACGCTCGCTGCGAGGGCGGGGGATTCGATCCGGCCGGGGCCCACGGTGGTTGCCGCCCAGTCAGCCTCGGAGCAGCCCAGGATGCGGTCAAGGATGTTGGTGGCCGGCAGCGGTCCGCGGTCGCCGGGCACCGTCAGGGTGCAGGCGGCGCTGAGGTGTCCACGCCGCAGCGAGGAGCGCTGGTCCAGGCCAAACAGCATGCCGCTCAGGTATCCGGCGGCAAAGGCGTCGCCCGCGCCCACTGGCTCCAGCACGTCCACGCTCAGCGAGGGGACCTCCACGCGTTCGCCGTCGCGCATCAGCGCGATCGCCGAGGTGTCGGCGTTCTTGAGCACCAGCACGGCCGGATCCGGCAGCAGTGCGCGGAGTTCGGCCTCGTCGTTGGTGCCGAAGGCGGGGAGGGCCTCGTCGGTGCCCACCAGTACGACGTCGGCCTGGTTGGCCAGGGTGCGCAGCACGCCGCGGTCCTCATGGGCCCAGAGCGCCCCGCGCCAGTTGATGTCAAAGGAGATGAGCCGGCCGTTGCGCGGGCCGGCCAGGATTGCGGCAAGCATGGCCCGGCAGCTGGGGGAGAGGGCGGCCGTAATGCCACTGAGGTGGATCAGCCCGGCCGCGTCCAGCAGTGCGGCGACGTTGGGGCTTGCCAGCAGCTCCGGTCCCATGGCGGAGGCCGCGGAACCTTGGCGGTAGTACAGGACGGAACTCTCGCCGTCGTCGGACGCGGCGGAGGCGGGGATCTTCACGTACAGGCCCGTGGGCCGATCCGGGTCCGCCTCGACACCCATGGTGCCGACGCTGTGGGCGGCAAGGTCGTTGAGGATGCGGGTGCCAAAACCGTCCTGGCCCACCCGGCCCACCCAGTGGGCGTCAACGCCCATGGCGGCCAGGCCCATGGCCACGTTGGACTCCGCCCCGCCCACGCCGTAGAAGAGTTCGGTGGCCTCCGACAGCGGCACGTTGTCCGTGGGGGTGAGCATGGCCATTGTCTCTCCGATGCATACAACTGAAAGCATGGACCTTCTGCACTTCCTCTCACGGAATTGTGGGGCGATGGCGGCGCCATCGCCGTCTTGACGGACGAATCCAGACCATGTTAGACATGTCGTTAGTGAGTTTGCAACCAGCGTTGCAAAATACGCAACGGGGCCGGAGTGCTGGCCCGTGAAGGGAATTGGCAGTGGGCACCACAGTGGGCAGCAACGCAGCATCGACGGACACCGGCGCAACGATCGAACCGGGCATCAACAATGCCATGGTCGACAGGCTCGACGACGTGGAGCTGGGTTGGCGGTTCAAGGCCGTCCCCGCCGCCGCGCACGGCCAAAGCGCCGGCGGCTACGTCAACTCCGGCGTGCACCTGGCCGATCTGCAAACACCCCTCCTGACCCTCGACGCCGCCGTCATGGCCGCCAACGTGGACCGCATGGCCCGCTGGTGCGCCGAAAAGGGCGTGCTCCTGGCACCCCACGGCAAGACCACCATGGCACCGCAGCTGTGGCGCCAACAGCTTGAAAACGGCGCATGGGGCATCACCTTGGCCAACGCCTCCCAGCTGCGCGTGGGCCACGCCTTCGGCCTGCGCCGCGTCATGGTGGCCAACACGCTCAGCGATCCGCAGGCCGTCACCTGGCTTGCCGGCGCACAGGGCCCCGACTTCTCCGTCGTGTCCTGGGTCGATTCGCTCCAAAGCGTCGCCCTCCTGGACGCCACCCTGGCCGCCATCCCCGAAGCCGTCCCCGGCTCCGACGCCGTGCTGGACGTGATCGTGGAGCTCGGCGGCAACGGCGGACGCACCGGCGCCCGCACCGTGGCCGAGGCCCTGGCGATTGCCCGCGCGGTCCACGCCTCGAGCCACCTGCGCCTCGTGGGCGTGGGCGGCTATGAAGGCTCCCTGGCCCACACCGCCGACGCCGGCGCATTGGGCACCGTGCGCGGCTACCTGTCCGCCGTGAAGGAGCTGCACGAACACCTTCTCGCCGCCGATCTGTACGCCGCCGACGCCGACATCATCCTCACGGCCGGCGGCAGCGCCTACTTCGACGACGTCGTGGACGTCCTGGCAGGCAGCGCCACCAACGGCACGTCCCCTTCAGGCGCCGCGGGCCAGCGCGTTGAGCTGATCATCCGCAGCGGCGCCTACATGGTGCACGACGACGGCTTCTACCGCGGCATCTCGCCGTTTGGCCGGGGTGCGGAGGCCGAGGCCGGGCACGCTCCCTTCGCCTCGGCCATGCACGCCTGGGCCCGGGTGGTGTCCGCACCCGAACCCGGCCTGGCGATCCTGGACGCCGGCAAGCGCGACCTGCCGGTCGATGAGGGCCTGCCCGAACCCCAACTGCTGGGCCATGCCCTGGGCGGGGAGATGGCCACCCTGGACGGTGCAACCATCAGCTCCGTCAACGACCAGCACAGCTTCCTGCGCTACGACCCCGAGACCACCACGGTCGCCATTGGCGACGTGGTCCGGCTGGGCCTGTCCCACCCGTGCACCGCGTTCGACAAGTGGACGCTCATCCCCGTGCTGGCCTCCGCCGCCGACGACCGCGTGGTGGAGCTCATCCACACGTTCTTCTAGACCGTCGTGACAAACACACCCAACGCCCCGCAGCAGCTCATTGCCAACGCCACGGTCGTGGACGGAACGGGCGCGCCCCGGTTCGCGGCCGACGTCGTCCTGGTCGGCGGGAAGATCCAGGCCATCACCGCGCCGGGCACCCATGCCCCCGGCCCCGGCGTCATCGACGCCACGGGGCTTGTGCTCAGCCCCGGATTCATCGACATGCACGCCCACTCGGACCTGCAACTGTTCCTGAACCCCGGTCACTACGCCAAGCTCAGCCAGGGCGTCACCACCGAACTACTGGGCCAGGACGGGCTCTCCTACGCCCCGATCGACGACGCCACCCTCGACGGCGTGCGGCAAAAGATCGCCGGCTGGAACGACAACCCGGCGGACTTCGATTTTTCCTGGCGCACCGTGGCGCAATACCTTGACCGGCTCGACGAGGGCATCGCCACGAACGCCGCCTACCTGGTGCCGCAGGGCACCGTGCGGGCCATGGTGCACGGCTTCGGCGAAGGTGACGCCACGGACGCGGAAATCGCCGCCCAGCAGGCCGTGATCCGCCAGGCCATGGAGGACGGCGCCGTGGGCATGTCCTCGGGCCTGACCTACACGCCGGGCATGTACGCCACCACCGAGGAATTGGCACAGCTGTGCTCCGTGGTGGCCGAGTTTGGCGGCTTCTACGCCCCGCACCACCGCTCCTACGGCAAGGGCGCGCTGGAGGCCTACGACGAGATGATCGAGCTCAGCCGGGAGACCGGCTGCGCCCTCCACCTCTCGCACGCCACCATGAACTTCGCCCCCAACAAGGGGCGGGCGCCGGAACTTCTGGGCCTGATTGACCGTGCCCTCGACGACGGCGTGGACATCACGCTGGACACCTACCCGTACCTGCCCGGTGCCACCACGCTTTCGGCGATCCTGCCCAGTTGGGCGTCGGCGGGCGGCAGCCAGGCCACCATGGACAGGCTGCGGGACCCGGACACGCTGGCCCGGATCCGTGAAAACGTGGAGATCTACGGCTCCGACGGCTGCCACGGCGTGGTGGCCGAGTGGGAGACCCTGGAAATTTCCGGGGTCAAGAACCCGGAACTGAACCACTACGTGGGCAAGACCATCGAGGCCATCGCCGCCGAGACGGGCGCCGAACCGTTCGAGACGTTCGTGGACATCCTGCTGCGCGACAAGATGGCCACCGGCATCCTCCAGCACGTGGGGCACGAGGAAAACGTGCAGGCCATCATGGTCCACCGCACCCACACAGGCGGCAGCGACGGCATCCTTGTCGGCGGGAAACCGCACCCGCGCGCCTGGGGAACGTTCCCGAAGTTCCTGGGCCACTACAGCCGCGAGCTGGGCCTGCTCAGCCTCGAGGAGATGGTCAACCACCTCACCGGGCGGCCCGCCGCCCGGCTGAAGCTCGTGGACCGGGGCCTGGTCCGCGAGGGCTTCGCCGCCGACCTGGTCCTGTTCGACCCGGCCACCGTGGACGCTACGGCCACCTTCGAAAACCCCCGCCAGGCTGCGGCCGGCATCCACTACGTCTTTGTCAACGGCGTCGCCGCCATCACCGCGGGCAACCCGACCGGCGCACTTGCCGGCCGCGCACTGCGCCGCACCCCGGAAGGAACCCTCCCCACCCATGAATAACGAAGAATTCATCGCCCGCCTCGAAGCGGACCGCACCATCGCCGTGGTCCGCGCCCCCGACATCGCGGACGCCGCCGAACTCTGCCGCGCCCTCGTGGCCGGCGGCATCACCGGCGTCGAGCTGACCTACACCACGCCCAACCTGCTCAAGCACGTGGCCCGTGCCGCCGAAACCGCGGCCGACCACGGCGGCATCGTCGGCGTGGGCACCGTGCTGACCGCGGACCAGGCGAAGGCCGCGATCGACGCCGGCGCCCAGTTCCTGGTGACCCCCGGCATCCGCCCCGAGGTGGCCAAGGTGGCCGCCGACGCCGGCATCCCGTTCAGCCTCGGCGCCCTGACCCCCACCGAGGTGGCCATGGCCCTTGACCTGGGCTCCGCCGTCGTGAAGATCTTCCCGGCCCGCGCCATGGGCCCCGGCTACCTGAAGGACCTCCAAGGCCCCTACCCGGGCGTGAAGCTGCTGCCCTCCGGCGGCATCAGCGCCGACAACGCCAACGACTACCTGGCCGCCGGTGCCATCGCCGTCTGCTGCGGCACAGCCGTGGTGCCGCCCGCCGTCGTCGCCGCCGGGACCTGGGCCGACATCGCCGCCCGCGCCGCCGCCTTCACCGGCATCCTCCGCTAACCTTTTTCCCTGCCGAAAGACCGTTCCATGACTGATTTCCTCAACTGGCTGCACCATGACACAGCCGGTCTCTTACTGCTGGCCGGCGCGGGCATTGCCCTGCTGCTCGTCCTGATCATCAAGGTCAAGCTTGAACCGTTCATCGCCCTGCTCGTGGTGGGCGTTGCGGTGGCCCTCGTGGGCGGTGTCTCCGTCCAGGACCTGGTGGGATCCGCCACGAAGAGCAGCGACTCCATCCTGGAAAAGGGCTTTGCCGGAATCCTGGGCCACATCACCGTGATCATCGGGCTCGGCACCGTGCTGGGCGCCATCCTGGAACGCTCCGGCGGCGCCGAGGTGCTCATGCAGCGCCTCGTGAAGCTGTTTGGCGAAAAGGGTACGCCGCTGGCCATGGGCATCACCGGCTTCGTGCTGGGCATCCCGGTCTTCTTCGACATCGGCATCTTCGTGCTGGCGCCGCTGGTGTACGTGGCCGCCGTGCAGGGCAAGAAGTCCCTGATCCTGTACGCCCTGCCGCTGCTGGCCGGGCTGTCCGTCACGCACGCCTTCCTGCCCCCGCACCCGGGGCCGGTGGCCGCCGCCGGACTGTTCCACGTGGACCTGGGCTGGCTCATCATCATGGGCCTGGCCTGCGGCATTCCCGCCTGGTTCGCCTCCGGCATCCTGTGGGGCACCTGGATCGGCAAGCGCGTCATGGTGGAGGTCCCCGCGGACCGCGTCATTGAAGAGTCCGAGGAAGCCAAGAAGTTGGGCGAACCGGGCCTTGGCACCGTATTGCTGGCCATCGGCACGCCGATGATCCTGATCCTGGGCGGCACCTTCGGCAACGTCATGCTGCCCGCCGGCGGCTTGAAGACCACCCTGCAGTTCCTGGGCAGCCCGGCCATCGCGCTGACCGTCGCCGTGCTGCTGGCCATGTGGCTGCTGGGCACGCGCCGCGGCATGACGGGCCAGGAACTCTCCGAGCTGACGTCATCCTCGCTGCGCCCCGTCGGCATGATCCTGCTGGTGGTCGGTGCAGGTGCGTTCTTCGGCGCCGTGCTGTCCGCTACCGGCGTGGGCACGGCCGTGGCCGATTCGCTGGCCACGGCCGGCCTGCCGCTGCTGCTCTCCGCTTATGTGATCGCCTCCGGTATGCGCATCGCCCAGGGTTCCGCGACGGTCGCCATTGTCACCACCGGCGGCATCCTGGCCCCGAGCGTGCTGGCCGCCGGCTACTCGCAGCCGCAGCTGGCCCTGGTGGTCATGGCCATCGCCTCCGGCTCCATCATCGCCAGCCACGTCAACGACGGCGGCTTCTGGATCATCTCCAAGTACTTCAACATGTCCGTCAAGGACACCCTGAAGACCTGGACCGTGCTGGAAACCGTGCTGTCCGTGGTGGGCTTCGGCATGGCCGCCCTGATCTGGCAGTTCGTCTAAACACGGCTTAACGCCAAAACGGCGCTTTCCGGTCGTGTAGGGGGTTTAGGACCCCCCTACAAGACCGGAAAGCGCCGTTAGGCGTTTAAAGCGCGATCTTCGCCGCGGCCCGGCGGGAGCCGAGCTTGACGGAGATGCGCAGCCCGACGGCGGCCGCCATGGGACCCACCTCGCGCACCTTGGCAGGGGTCATCCGGGAGGTCAGCGAGGAGACGCTCAGGGCGGCCACCACCACGTCGTCGTGATTGAAGATCGGGGCGGCCACGCAGCGCACCTCGGGCTCGTTCTCGCGGTCGTCGATGGCATAGCCGCGACGCCGGACCGCACCGAGCTCCTGGCGCAGTGCCGCCGGGTCCGTGATGGTCTTGGCGGTGATGGGCAGCAGCGGCGCCGACAGGATGGTGGAGACCACTTCCTCGGAGCTGTACGCCAGGATCGCCTTGCCCACGGCGGTGCAGTAGGCCGGCATGGTGGCGCCAACCCGGGACGCCATCCGCACCGTGGCCTCGTCCTCCACCTTGTCCAGGTACACCACGTCATGGCCCGAGAGCACCACCAGGTGCACGGTGTTGGCGGTCTTGCGCATCAAGGAACGCAGCTCGTCGTTCGCGGCGCTGCGCAAATCCAGCGAGTCCAGGTACGACTGGCCCAGCCGCAGGCTGCCAAAGCCCAGCCGGAACTTCCCGGTCAGCCGGTCCCGCTCAATGAGGTTCTCGTCGATGAGCGGGGTGGCCAGGCGCAGCACCGTGCTCTTGTTGATCCCCGAACGCTTCGCCAGGTCCACGAGGGACATGCCCTCCGTGGTGGGCTGTTCGGCCACCACGGAGAGCAACAGGAGCGCCTTTCGCAGGGACGACGACGAATTCCGCTTCTCGGCGTTGTCCTCCGGTTCGCTCACGGCACCGGCACGGCCAGGGCTGAATCGAGCTGCTCCTGGTCGTAGTCCCGCTTCCAGCCGGCCACGCCGGGAAGCTGCTGCCAGGGGTGCGGGCCGTCGAGGGGACGGAACTCCACGCCCATCGCGGCGAGCCGGTCAAGGTGCGCGGGGGAGAGCCGGGCGTGGAAGTCGGCGTAGTAGCGGGTGTCCGGGTTGGACCAGAAAACCTCGGCGATGGCGCTGAGCCGCGGGAAGGCGGCATAGTCGATGCGCCGGGCCGACGTCAGGTGTTCGGTCCAGATGTTGGCCTGCGCGCCCAGGAGCCGGCCGGGGTAGTCGCCGCCATCGGCGTCGGGCAGCGGCTCAAAATTGTACACCGCCTCCAGGGTGGTGACGAAGCCGACCGGGATCGGCTCGGACTCCAACGCCGACTGGCGGTGGTCCAAGTACAGTTTGTGTTCCGGACACATGACTACATCGTAGCCCTTGGCGAGCGCGGCCAGGCCGCCCTCGAAGCCGCGCCAGGACGCGACCAGGGCGCCGTCGGGCAGGCCGACGTCGGTGATCTCGTCCCAGACACCGGCCTTGCGTCCGTGCAGGTGCAGGTGGTCGGCCAGTTGGCCCACGAACCAGCCGTGCAGCCCGGCCACGGAGTCGTAGCCAAGGTCGGCGGCGGCCTGCAGGGCGTACGGGCTTGCGTTCCACTGATCCAGCGGGACCTCGTCGCCGCCCAGGCTGATCCAGGGGGAGTCGAAGATGTCCATGACCTCGTCGAGGACGTCCTTGTAGAACTGGACGGCCACGGGGGTGGGCTCCAGGACGTTGGGGTTGATGCCCCACCGGGTCCACACCTCCAAGGGCTTGCCGGCCAGGCCCAGCTCCGGGTAGGCGGCAATGGCGGCCTGGGAATGCCCGGGAACGTCGATTTCGGGGATCACGGTGATGTTCCGGGCGGCCGCGAACGCGACAATCTCGCGCAGGTCCGCCTGGGTGTAGAAGCCGCCGTGCGGGGTGCCGTCGAAGATGCCCGCACGCCAGGCGCCGCGGTTCGACTCCTTCCGCCATGCGCCAACCTCGGTCAGGCGCGGGTACTTCTTGATCTCCACCCGCCAGCCCTGGTCGTCGGTCAGGTGCAGGTGCAACACGTTGAGCTTGTGCGCGGCCGCGACGTCGATGAAGCGCAGCACGTCATTTTTGGGGATGAAGTGCCGGGCCACGTCCAGCATGACGCCGCGGTAGCCGAAGCGCGGCCGGTCGGTGATGACGGTGGTTGGCAGTTCCCACGACGATTCGATCGAACCCTGGCGCAGCGCCGCCGGGCCCAGCAGCTGGCGCAGGGTCTGGGCGCCGTAGAAGGCGCCGGCCTCGGAGGAGGCGGCAATCCGCACGGCCGTGTCAATGGCCAGCGTGTAGCCTTCGGCCGGCACGGACGCGTCGAAGACGAAGGTGATGGTGGCCGCCGGGGCGGTGGGGAGGTCCCAACCGGTGGCGGCACCCAGGGCACGGACAAACCAGCGCCGCGCACCGGCCAGCTCCGGGGCGGAGGAGACGCTGGTGGCGGCGTCGAGCGCCAGGGTTGAACCGGTGCCCGAATAGGACCAGGGGGCGGGGATCAGGGTGTGCATGGGAGGCCTTTCCTAGCCCTTGACGGCGCCGGCCAGTCCGGAGACAAGCTTGCGCTGGACGGCGATGAAGAAGATGAGCACGGGGATGGTCATGATGACGGAGCCGGCCATGATGGCGCCCCAGTCGTTCTGGTCGGGCTTGAAGAACGTCAGCAGGGCCATGGGCATGGTCGAGTTTTCCTGGGCCGAGATGATGAACGTCTTGGCGAACAGGAAGTCGTTCCAGGTGGAGATGAACGCAAACACCGAACAGGCCACCACGCCGGGGGCAACCAGCGGGAACAGTACCGAACGGATGAAGCGGAAGCTGCTGGCGCCGTCGAGCTTGGCGGCCTCCTCCAACTCCAACGGAACGGCGGCGACGAAGCCGCGCAGCATCCAGATGGCGAACGGGACGCTGAAGCCCACATGGACCAGGATCAGCGAGCCCAGGTGGTTCAGGCCGATCGCGGGGACGTATTCGCCGAAGTTGCGGAACAGGAAGAACAGCGGGATGGTCAGCGCCTCCACGGGCACCATCTGCGCCACCAGGATGATGATGAGCAGTTTGGTGCGCATCTTGAAGTTGTAGCGGGTCAGTGCCACCGCGGCCAGGAACGCCAGGGCGGTGGAGAGCACCACGACGCTGAGCGCCACGATGACCGAGTTCATGAAGTACTGGCCAAAGTTGTTCACGCTCAGCACCCGTGAAAATGAGTCAAATGACGGCGTGAACGTCCAGGGGGTGGAGTCGCCGGCGTCGAGCGCGGTGGCAGGCTTCAGCGCGGACAGCACCATCCAGTACAGCGGGAAGGCGACGACGATCGCGATCAGCACCCCCGCCGTGTTGACGGCCCAGCCCTTGCGGGAGGGGCGACGGCGGGAGGCGGACTTGGCGGGCCCGTCCAGTTTGAGCGTGGTCACAGGACCTCACCATTCCTTTTGAGTAGACGCAGGTAAACAAGGGTGACGACCAGCAGCAGGATCGTCATGATGACGCCCAGGGCCGAGCCGAGCCCGTAGAGGCTGGCGGCGAACGCCTGCTGGTAGCCGTAGACGTTCAGGACCATGTTCTGGCCGGCGATGCCGCCACCGCCGGTCATGATGTAGATCTGGGAGAAGATCTTGAAGTTCCAGATGATCGACTGGATCGTGACGATGATGACGATGGGGCGCAGCATGGGCAGCATGATGTTGGCGAAGATGCGCGGCATGGAGGCGCCGTCCAGGCGTGCGGCCTCGAGGACCTCCGTGGGGATCGCCTGGATGCCGGCGTAGACGGTGACCATGACGAACGGGAAGGAGCACCAGACCACTTCGCTGGCGACCAGCCCGAACGCCGACCACTTCTCATAGGTCCAGGAGTGGTCCACGAACTGGTGCAGGCCCACTCCGGCCAGCATCTTGTTCACCAGGCCCTGGGTGGGGTCGAACAGGAACAGCCAGACGGCGCTGCCGGTGACGGCGGGCGTGGCCCAGGCGCCGAGCGAGACGGCAAAGAGGACGTTGCGCACCCACGGGCGCAGGCGGGTGGCCAGGACAGCGAGGCCGGAGCCCGCCAGCAGGGTCAGGATCACGCACGCGGAGGCAAAGATGACGGTGTTGCCCAGGACCTGCCAGAATTCGGGGTCGGCCATGAGCGCCTGGTAGTTGCCCAGGCCGATGAAGTCCAAGGGCGCGTTGCCGCTGACCTGGTCCTGGCCGTAGTTGTACAGCGAGACGTTGATGAGCTGGAACAGCGGGTAGCCCATGAGTGCGATGAGCACGATCAGGGCGGGCGCCAAATACAGCCAGTGTTCGAACCGGCTCACCCCGCCGCGGCGCTTGACGGGGCGCCGTGACGGGGTGGACGGGCTCGGTTCCTGCACGGATGGCGTGGCGGGAACGGTGCTTTGGATACTCATGTGCGGTCTACTTGGTCTCGAAGATCTTGTTCATGGCTGCCGTGGCGTCCTTCGACGCCGTGGCGACGTCGGCCTTGCCGGTGACGATCTGCTGGTACATGTTGGTGAACAGGCCCTTGGCGTCGACGGTGGACCAGGTGGAGGTGATCGGCACGAAGTTGGTGCCGGCGGCGATGGTGTCGATGAACGGTGCCACGTAGGGGTTCTTCAGTGCAACGCTCTTTTGCACGTCGGTGAAGGTGGGCAGGTTGCCCATGGCGTCGAACATGGCCTGCTGGGACTTCTTGCTGGCCAGGGCCTGGACGAAGTCGTTGGAGAGGGTGCGCATCTTGGTGCTCTTGAAGACGCCCAGGTTGTTGCCGCCGGCAAACGCCGGGGCGACGGAGCCGGCGGTGACGCCGGGGACGGGGACGACGGCGAACTTGTCCTTGAACTCACTGGCCGCGATGGCCTTGTAGTTGAAGTCGCCGCCGATCGTCATGCCGGCCTTGCCGGCGATGAACTGCTGCACGCTGGCGTTGCCGCCAAACTGTGCGCAGGTCTGCGCCGGGCAGATGTCGTCTTTCAAGAGGTTCGTGTACGCGGTGATGCCGGCCTGGGAGGCCGGGGTGTCCAGCTGTGCCGTGAACTTTCCGTTGCTTTCGGTGGCGATGGCGCCGCCGTTGGCCCACAGGTACGGCATGGCGGAGAATTGTGCCGCACCGCCCACCGAGATGCCCAGCATGTCCGGGTTCTTGGCACGGATGGCGCGGGCAGCGGTTTCAATGCCGGCCATGGTCTTGGGGACCTCGACGCCGGCGGCCTTGAGGATGTCCGTGCGGTAGTACAGGGCGCGGACGCCGACAAACCACGGCACGCCGTAGTTCTTGCCGTTGATGGCGGTGGTGGCGAGGACCTTCGGATCCAGGTCCTTGCCCTCGTCCCAGGACTTGATGTTGCCGGTGATGTCGGCGAGGCCGCCGGCGGCAACATAGCTGGCCAGGTCGGTGTTGCCGAACTCGGCAACGTCGGGGGCGCTGGAGGGATCGTTGAAGGCGGCCTTGAACTTCTCGGCCCGCGTGTCGACGGGGATGTACTGGACGTCCACCTTGACGCCCGAGTGGGCTGCCTCAAAGTCCTTCACGGTCTGGTCGACGACGGCGGACTTGGGGGCCTGGTTGACCTCGGAGAACAGCCAAACGCGCAGGGTGCCGGCCTTTTCGTCCTGGCTTGAGGCGGCGTTGTTCGACGTGGGCGGTGCGCAACTGGTCAGGGCCAGGGCAGCCAGGGCGGCTACGGCAAGGGTGCGTGAGAATTTCACGGGTCCTCCAAAGGATGATGGTTGGGGCCGGGCGATCCAACGGATTCGCAGCGGGCATGAGATGACCTTAGGAGAGCGGCTTGTGTGGGATGAAGCACCATCTGGGAAAGTTTCAACATGCAAAATCTATATTTGTTATTTGACACATCCGGCTTTCCTGTGATTTGCCTGGGTGCATGAAAATGTGTCAAAATCCGCGTCATTCCGGCCAAGTGGGCCCGTGCCCTAGGCTGGAGGCATGACTGCTGCCGCCGTGACTTTGTGCTTCCTGCTCCGCACCCGTGCCGGGGGCGAGGAGGTGCTGCTCGGTTTAAAGAAGACCGGCTTTGGTGCCGGCAAGGTGGTGGGGGTGGGCGGGCACGTGGAATCGGGGGAAACCACGCAGGAGGCCATCTGCCGTGAGGTCATGGAGGAATGCGGCATTGCCGTCGCCCAGGCCGATCTTATTCCCGCCGGGACCGTGGACTTCGTGTTCCCCGCCAAGCCGGCCTGGGACATGGCCACCACCGTCTACCTGTGCCGGAATTTCAGCGGGCAGGCGCAGGAAAGCGATGAAATTCTGCCACATTGGTACCCCGTGGGGAAGTTGCCGCGGGCACAGATGTGGGCCGACGCCGTCCACTGGCTCCCGGCCTTCCTTTCGGGGGAGCGGGCGCACTGGCGGATCGAGATGAATCCGGACAACGAGACTGTGGCGGCAAGTACCCGGACGCTCATCACCTAGCGGCGCGTTTACTGCTCCCGGCTCAGGGTTTGGCGACGGTGAGCAGCAGCGTGGAGTCCTCGAGTGCGCTGACGGAGTGCCGGGCCACGGGCACCACCAGGTGGTCTCCCGCGGATCCCTCCCAGGACACCTCGCCGGCCGTGAGCACCACGCGCCCGCCCAACACCTGCAAGGTGGCCTCGCCGGGGTTGTCGTGCTCGTCGAGCATCGACCCGGCCGTCATGGCAATGACGGTTTGGCGCAGTACCCTCTCATGGCCGCCAAAGACGGTCCGGGCGCTGCGCCCGCTGGTTCCGGCCCGGGCGGCATTGAGCAGTTCACGGGCAAGGGCTGTCAACGATGACTTTTCCACGGCGCTCCTGACGAAACTTCCACGGCTGCCGGTTGGCCCGGCAGGTAATTCATCCCACCATACAGTCAGCCCCGGCACAACGGGCCGGGGCTGACTGTATTACAAAAGGCGCCATTCTCCAGGGCGTGCCTAGTCGATGTGGCGCTCATCCACGCCGTTGTAGGCACTCAATGGGCGGATCAGGGAGTTCGAGGCGCGCTGCTCCATGATGTGCGAGGTCCAGCCCGTGATGCGCGAGGCAATGAAGATCGGCGTGAACATGTCCGTGTCAAAACCCATCAGGTGGTACGTGGGCCCGGCCGGGTAGTCGAGGTTGGGCTTGATGGCCTTCGCCTCGTCCATGGCCTGCTCCAGCCCGTCGTACAGCCCCAGGATCTCGGGCCGGTCAAAGTGCGCGATCATCGCATCGAGCGCACCCTTCATGGTGGGCACGCGGGAGTCGCCGTGCTTGTAGACGCGGTGGCCGAAGCCCATGACTTTCTTCTTCTGGGCCAGCGCCTCCTCCATCCATGCCTTGGCGCGGGCGGCGGCGTCTTCGCGGGATTCCTCCTTGCGGATGCCGATCTCGTCAAAGGTGTGCATGACGGCCTCGTTGGCTCCGCCGTGCAGCGGCCCCTTGAGCGCCCCGATGGCACCGGTCACGGCGGAATGCAGATCGGACAGGGTGGAGGTGATGACCCGGGCGGTGAACGTGGAGGCGTTGAAGGAGTGCTCCGCGTACAGGACCATGGAGACCCGGAAGGCGTCCACCACCGCGGGGGCCGCCTCCTCGCCGAAGGTCATCCACAGGAAGTTCGCCGAGTAGTCCAGGTCCTCCCGCGGCTCCACGAGCGCCTGGGAACGGCGTCGTCGCTGGTCGTAGGCGACGACCGAGGGGAACTGCGCAAACAACGACTTGGCCTTGTCCAGTTCCGCCGCGGGCGAGGAGTCCTCGGCGAGCGGGTGGTTGGCGCCCAGCACGGACACCGCGGTGCGGGCCACGTCCATGGGGTGGCAGTCGAGGGGCAGCAGGTCGATGGCGGCACGGACACTGCTGTCCATGGAGCGGTTGGCCCGTTCAAAGGCGCTGAACACTGTCAGTTCCGACTCGGTGGGCAACTCGCCGGTCCAAAGCAGCAGCGCCACCTCCTCAAAGGTCTTGGCAGCGGCCAGTTCCTGCACCGGGTAGCCGCGGTACAGCAACGAGTTGGAGTCCGGGTTGACCTTTGAAATGGCCGTATAGTCCGCCACCACTCCGGCCAGCCCCTTGCGTACGACTTCTTCACTCACAGTTGGATCTCCCTTGTCCCACAAGAACTTGTCTTAGAGGTTAGCGTTGTTGTTGCCGATGTCCAGGCCGGGAACCTGGAAATTAAAGATGCCTGTATCAAATCGGTTATACGCCTCGTAGTCCACCAATTCATAGAGGCGGGCCCGGGTGAGCATGTCCGGGACCGCCGCCTCCTGTGTTCCGTGCGCCGAAATGGCGTCAAGGACCCTCTCGGCCGCACCCATGGCGCTGCGCAGCAGGGTCACCGGGTAGATGACCATGGCCACTCCGGCGTTGGCCAGGGCATCCCGGGTGAACAGCTCGCTCTTGCCAAATTCCGTCATATTCGCCAGCACGGGCACGTTCACGGCATTGGCGACGGCCTCAAATTCGGAGACGTCCTTCATGGCCTCCGGGAAGATCGCGTCGGCGCCGGCGTCCACCAGGGCCTTGGCCCGGTCGATCGCCACGGCCAGGCCCTCGACGGCGCGGATGTCGGTGCGCGCCATGACCAGGAAGTTCCCGTCGCGCCGGGCGTCGGCCGCTGCGGCGATCCGCTTGACCGCCGTGTCCAGGTCCACCATGTTCTTGCCGTCCAGGTGGCCGCAGCGCTTCGGGTTGAACTGGTCCTCGATGTGGCAGCCGGCCAGCCCGGCATTCTCGAGTTCCTGGATGGTGCGGGCCACATTCATGGGTTCGCCGAAGCCGGTGTCCGCGTCGATCAGGCACGGCAGGTCCGTCATGCGGGCAATCTGGCCGCCGCGGGCCGCCACCTCGGTCAGCGTGGTCATGCCGATGTCCGGCAGGCCAAGATCATTGGCGAGGACCGCGCCGGAGATGTAGACGCCGTCGAACTTCTTTTCCTCGATGAGCCGGGCCGAGAGCGGGTTGAACGCGCCCGGGAACTGCACGGCCGCGCCGGGGACCAGCATGGCGCGCAGGTCCCGGCGCTTCTGTTCCGGCGTTTTCTTTGAGTACAGCATTTAGAACAGGCCCCTGGGTGCGTTGGCGAGGTCGACGACGCCGGGGGCTGCGGTGATGTTCAGCTGGCCGAGTTCGCCGGCGGCCAGATGGGGCAGATTCTCCGCGGCCGCGATGAAACGGTCAATCTCGGCCGGCTCCACGAGGCCGGCGGCCAGGGTGCGGAACTTGTTGATGTACTGGGCGCGGGCGAACGGCCGGGCGCCCAGCGGGTGGGCGTCGGCGACCGCGATGGATTCGGTGATGAGCGTGCCGTCGTTCAGCGTGATCTCCAAGGTGCCGCCGAACGCCTTTTCGGCAATGTCGAGGGAGTGGTAGCGGCGCGTCCATTCGGCGTCCTCCTCCGTGGTGACCTTGTGCCACAGTTCCACGGTGTCGGCGCGGCCGGCACGCTCGGGGGAGTAGGAGTCTACATGGTGCCAGCGTCCGTCCTGCAGGGCCACCGTGAAGATGTACGGGATGGAGTGGTCCAGGGTTTCCCGCGAGGCGGTGGGATCGTACTTCTGGGGATCGTTGGCGCCGGAGCCGATCACGTAGTGCGTGTGGTGGCTGGTCTTGATCAGCACGCTGGCAACGTTGGCGGGGTCGGTGACCTCGGGGTGCTCGCCGTGCAGCTTGCGGGCCAGGTCGATCCACGCCTGTGCCTGGTATTCGGCCGAGTGTTCCTTGGTGTAGGTGTCCAGGATGGCCCGCTTGGCTTCACCGTCGGCCGGCAGCGGCACGGTGTAGGAGGCATCGGGGCCGTCGAGCATCCAGGCGATGACGCCGTCCTCGCCCTCGTAGATCGGCACGGGTGAGGTCTGCCCGCGCATGGCGCGGTCGGCGGCCTCCACGGCCATCTTGCCGGCAAAGGCGGGGGCGTGGGCCTTCCAGGTGGAGATCTCGCCCTTGCGGGACTGGCGGGTGGCCGTGGTGGTGTGCAGGCCCTGGCCCACGGCCTGGAAGATGGTCTCGACCTCGAGGTTCAGCAGGGTGCCGATGCCGGCGGCCGCCGAGGGGCCCAGGTGCGCCACGTGGTCGATCTTGTGCTGGTGCAGGCAGATGGCTTTGACGAGGTCGACCTGGATTTCGTAACCGGTGGCGATGGCGCGGACAAGGTCCGCTCCGGACGCGCCGGTGTGCTGGGCGACGGCGAGGATCGGCGGGATGTTGTCGCCCGGGTGGGAGTATTCTGCGGCCAGGAAGGTGTCGTGGTAGTCCAGTTCACGGACGGCCACACCGTTGGCCCAGGCCGCCCATTCGGGGGAGACCTTCTCCGTGATGCCGAAGACGGAGGCGCCGGCGCCTCCCGTGGACGGGGCGTGGGTCAGTGCCTGCGCACGGGCTGCGACGATGGGCCCGCGGTTCAGGGAGGCGATCGCGACCGAGGCGTTGTCGATGACGCGGTTGATGATCATGTCGGTCACCTCCGGGGTGACGGCAACGGGATCGGCGGCAACTTTGGCGATCTTGAAGGCAAGCTGGTCCTCGCGGGGCAGCTTCTCTTCGCTCTTGTACACGCGGACGTTGTGTTGGATAACCATGGGGATTCCTTTTCAAACGGTGGGAAGAATTGTTTCGTACATGACGGGTCAGGGCCCGGACGGGGGTGGCTCCGCGGGGCGGGAGGCGAGCAGGTGGCGCAGGCTGTTGTCCAGGTGCACGGTGGTTGCGGCGCTGGCGACGGCGGCGTTGCCGTTCGCGATGGCCAGGGCGATCGCGGCGTGTTCGCCGGCGGCATCGCGGAGCCTGGCCGGATTGTCCTTGGAGAGCCTGCGCACGCGCACCAGGTGCACCCGCAGGCTCTTCAGCGCCTGGGCCAGGTAGTGGTTTCCGACGGCGGCGTCAATGGCGCTGTCCAATTCTCCGGCCAGCCGGTAGTAGTCGTACCGGGTGGGATCGTCGTCCGTGATGAGCCGGCCGGCGTCATTGAGTTGCTCATACAGGTCCCGGAACACCGCGGGGTCACGGCGGACGGCCGCCAACTCCGCCGCCCGGCATTCCAGCGCGGAGCGCAGTTCAAAAAGCTCGCCCAGATGGTCCAGGGAAATCTCGCTGACCACCACGCCGCGCCCACTCTGCGGCTCGGCCAGGCCCTCGGCGCTGAGCCGTGCAAGGGCCTCGCGAACGGGAGTGCGGGAGACGCCCAAACGGGCGGAAAGTTCCACCTCGGCCAACACCGTGCCCGGCGGCAGGCGCCAGTCCACAATGTCGCTGCGGAGGGTGGCGTAGGCCTTCTCGCTTGCCCGCATGCGCGCCTCCTTCGGGTGTGGGTGGTCCGGTGCCACCAATTCCCTCAGTGTATACAGAGTTGGGGTAATCGGGAATGGAATTCAAGGAACTATCCAAGAATTCATCAATTTGTATACATGAGTCGAGGGCTGCGGGGGCGGAGACGCTGGAGAGTGGCCGTCCTCCCGGAGTACGCGCGGGGCCCGGCAGCTGGTGCGGTGCCGGGTCCCGCGCGGGGTCCTGCTAGATAGCCTGGCGGCGGAAGGCTGCCAGCGGATTCACGAGTGTGCCGGCCTTTTGGAGCCCGCCCGACGGGTCGGCCAGATCCAGCATGTTCTGGTTGTTGCGCAGTTGCAGGCGGTTCAGGCAGGAGAGCTCAAAGGTGTCGGCGAAGAGGTCGTGCCGGGCAAAGGAGGCGGCCAGTTCCGGGTGGTCGTCCTGGTATCCGTGCACCACCGCCGCCACGGTGCCCCAGAACGCCTCCTCGTCGAGGAGCCCGTCCTCGACCATGATGGCGGACAGGAACCGGAAGATGCAGTCAAAG
The DNA here is from genome assembly GCF_001281315.1 of Arthrobacter sp. ERGS1:01. Classification (NCBI taxonomy): domain Bacteria; kingdom Bacillati; phylum Actinomycetota; class Actinomycetes; order Micrococcales; family Micrococcaceae; genus Arthrobacter; species Arthrobacter sp. ERGS1:01. The sequence goes on from NZ_CP012479.1 coordinate 902,649, forward strand.
ACGTCCGTGAAGACGGCCAGCACCCTTTCGTCCTCCGGGATCGCCGCCTTGATGCGGGACACCTCCCCGGGGACCTCGACGGCGTCGCCCATCAGCACGATCTCCTCGCCGATGTCCTTCATGATGGCCCGCACCGGCACGCCGTCGGCAAACTCGAGGATTACGTTTTCGCCGTGCGGCATGAACGCGAGCTCGTAGCGGAACAGGCAGTGGACCACGGGCACCAGGTAGGCGTGGAGGTAGCGCCGCAGCCATGCGGTGGCAGCTAGCCCGGAGCGGCGGATGAGGGCACTCACGAACGGCACGCCGTCGGCGTCCACATGCAGCAGGGACGCCATGGTGGCCAATTGCCGGCCCGGGCCCAGCAACGGCAGCGGGCTTTCACGCCACAGCGCCGAGAGCATCTTCCGGTACGGGGAGCCGGACCCGGCGGCCGCCTCGTAGTAAGCGTTGTGGTAGCCCAGGGCGGCCTTTTCGCGCAGCATGGCCAGGCCATGGTGTTGCAGGGTGGGGTCCTGTTCGATGAGGGTGGACAGCCAGTCGTTGATGGCGGGGGTGGCCTTCATATATTGCGGGGACAGTCCGCGCATGAAGCCCATGTTCAATACCGACAGGGCCGTCTTGACGTAGCAGCGCTCGGGGACGGAGGTGTTGAAGAACGTCCGGATGGACTGCTGGGCCTGGTAGTGGTCGGCACCCGAACCGAGATAGACCACGTGCCGCAGGGCGATTTCCGCGGCAAAGGTGACAGCGATCTTGTTGCGCCACTGCCAGGGGTGGACCGGCATGAGCAGGAAGTCCCGCGGATCCAGGCCCTCTTCCGACAAACGGCTGTCGAAGCCGGCCAGGGCGGCGGCACCCAGCTCGGCCTCAAGATGGGCCCGGTAGTCCAGGCCCGCGCTCGCGGTGAAGACGGCCTTGCTGCGATGCACGGCCACCCAGTCCAGGTGCACCGGCGCGGCGGCCTCCGGGGCGTAGGCGAGGTAGTCGTCGATGCCAAAGCCAATCCGGCCGTTGTTGGCCACAAAGCAGGGGTGGCCCTCCGTCATGGCGGCCTCGATCGCCTGGAAGTCGGCCGCGGGGTCGGCCCCGCCGCTCACGCCGCGGACCAGTTCCACGGATCCGGGCCGTGCGGCGTGCTGCTTGTACGCGTGGCTGGCGAGGGTGCTGACGACTTCCTCCACATAGGTGGGCAGCGCATCCTCGCCAATCCCCAGGGACCCGCGGAATTCGAGGATGAACTCCAAGGCGTCCAACGGCAGCTCGACGCCGGATCCGCGCCGGGTGCGCCGGATCGACGCCGCGTCGATTGCCCAGTGGTCCAGCAGCAGGAGGCGGGCCTGGAAGCGGTACTCGACGGCGCCGTCGTCGCTGGCCAGCAGGTAGCCGGCTGCGGGCACGGGCACCGGGGTGATGAGCCGTTCGTGGGCGAACTCGGCCAGCGCCTTGCGGACCAGGTGCCGGTTGGCTGTGGCCCAATGCCCGGCGGTGAGGTGTGCGACGGCGGCGGCCGACGGTGAGGAGGGTGCGGTGGGTGCGGCGGTGTCCGCCGGCAACGCGGCCGGGGGGATGCGGAACGGGTCGGTCAGGGTGGCGGTCATGGGGTTTGCTCCTTGCGCGGGGATGAAGTGATGAGGTGGCGGCGGGCGTCGTTGAACGTCCGGCGGGTGCATACGCTCAGCCGGGCCTCCTTGTCCGGCAGGCGGATCAGGGCCTGGTGGCGGAAGCCGAGGCGGGCGTTGAGTGCCTGGATCTTGTGGTTGGCGGCGTCCGGTTCCACCACCACGCGGTCCACGGCGGGATCCTCGAAGAGGTGCCCCAGTACGGCCGTCATGACGGCGGTGGTGAAGCCCGGGCGCGGGTGGTCCGGCGGCGAGACCAGCAGGTGCATGCCGACGTCGCCCGGTTTCGCGGCGTAGAGTCCGTAGAGGGGGGACCGGGAGGGGTCGTAGCGTTCCATCAGGAACACCGGAATCCCGTCGTCCAGGCCGAGCAGCGCCGTGTGGTGGCCGGATGCCTGGATGCCTTGGTATTCGGCGGCGACGTCGACCACGGAGGCCGACTGCATGCCCCAAAATCTGGCGTAGTCGCGGGTGACCCAGGAGTGCAACAGGGGCGCGTCGGCAACTGCATCAACAGGACGGAAGGTGAATGTCATGCCGTCACCACAGCCCGCTGCGGCACGCCAAAGTGTTGGAAGGCGATGCCGCGCTCCACGGGGTACACCTCGCGGCCGGTGATGGCGCGGATGATGCAGGAGTTGCGGTAGGCGGCCATGCCAAGGTCGGGGGTGACGAAGCCATGGGTGTGGAGTTCGGCGTTTTGGACGAAGATGTCCTCCGCCACGGCACCAACGCCGTAGTTGCGTCCCACCTCGAAGCGGCCGGCCGCATCGCGGCGGATCCGCCCGGCAATGCCGGCCAGGAACGCCGGTTCCCGGTAGGAGTAGCCGGTGGCCAGCACCACGGCGGCACTCTCCAGGGTGAAGTCCGCCCCGGCCTCGTGGTGGTGGAAGTCCAGCGTGTGGGTTCCCGGCTCCGGGTTGTGGGCGGCGCCGGTCAGTGCGGCGTTCGTGAGCAGGGAGGTGCGGACGGGGCCGGCCACGCTCTTGGTGTACAGCAGCTCATGGATGTCGTTGATGAGCTCCGCGTCGATCCCCTTGTAGAGGTTCTTTTGCTCGGCATTCAGCCGGTCACGGGTCTGCGGCGGCAGGGCATGGAAGTAGTCCACGTACTCGGGGGAGGTCATCTCCAGGGTCAGCTTGCTGTACTCCAGGGGGAAGAACCGCCCGGACCGGGTCACCCAGTTCAGCTGGTAGCCGTGGACGTCGATCTCGGAAAGGAGCTCGTGGTAGATCTCGGCCGCGCTTTGCCCGCTGCCCACGATCGTGATGCTGGGCTGGCGCACCAATTCCTCCCGCCGGGCCAGGTACTCGGAGTTGTGCAGCACCAGCCCTCCCGCATCGGTGATGCCGGCCGCAGCCTCGGGGATGTGCGGGGACGTGCCGGTGCCCAGCACCAGCCGGCGGGCGCGGACCACCTCGGGGCCGCCGGGCCCCTGGCAGTGCAGCTCATACACGCCGTTGGCGAAGGTGACACGGTTGACATCCGTGCCGAAGCGCACGTTGGGGAGCTGGCCGGCCACCCACTGGCAGTACTGGTTGTATTCGGCCCGCAGCGGGTAGAAGTTCTCCCGGATGTAGAACGGATACAGCCGCCCGGTTTCCTTCAGGTGGTTCAGGAATGAGTAAGGCGAGGTGGGGTCAGCCAGGGTCACGAGGTCGGCCATGAACGGTACCTGCAGGTGCGCCGACTCGAGCAGCATGCCCGGATGCCAGTCAAAGCCCGCCCGGCGTTCCAGGAACACCGCGTCCAGCCCGTCCACGGGCGCGGCCAAGGCGGCCAGGCCCAGGTTGAAGGGGCCCACACCGATTCCGGCCACGTCGTGGATGTGGCCCGGGGTAGTGGTTGTCATCCCCGCGTTCATGCCGCGACGCCCCGGGTGTTCAGGGCGGCACCTGTGCAGCGCAGCAACTCGACGATCTGGCGCACGTCACCCAGCGTCGTCTCCGCATTGAGCAGAGTGAATTTCAGGTAATGCCTGCCATCGACCTTCGTTCCGGCCACCACGGCCTCCCCTGAGGCAAAGACGGTGGAACGGATCAATGGATTCAGCCGGTCGGCGTCGGACTCGGACGTCCCGGCAGGGCGGTACCGGAACACCAGGGTACTCAGCTCCGGGCCGGCCGCGAGCTCGAAGTCGGGATCGGCGGCCAGGTCCCTCCCGACGCCGGCCGCCAGGTCGATTGCCTCGTCAAAGAGCGCGCCCACCCCGTCGGCGCCCATGGTGCGAAGCGTCAGCCACAGCTTGAGCGCGTCGAAGCGGCGCGTGGTCTGGATGCTCTTGTCGACCTGGTTGGGCACCTTGGCCTGGGCGGCGCTTTCCGGATTGAGGTAGTCGGCGTAGTACGTGACGTGGCCCAGGTTGGCGCGCTCGCGGACAAGGATGGCGCTGGAACTGACCGGCTGGAAGAACGTCTTGTGGTAGTCGATCGTGACGGAGTCGGCCAGTCCGATACCGTCAATCAGGTGTCGGTGGCGGCCCGAGACGATCAGCCCGCCGCCATAGGCGGCGTCCACATGGAACCAGGTGCCGTGGGCTCGGCTGAGCGCGGCCACGTCCCGGAGCGGGTCGATCGTGCCGAAATCGGTGGTGCCGGCCGTGGCCACCACCACCATGGGCACCAGGCCCGCCGCATTGCACCGGGCAAGCTCGACGGCCAGCAGGGCCGGGTCCATGCGTCGGTTCTCGTCGCAGCCGACGTCGACGACGGCGTCGTACCCCAGGCCCAGCATCGACGCCGATTTGCGGATGCTGAAGTGGCTGGCCCCGGACGTGAATACGCGCAGGCGCTCCAACAGGGCGGGCAGGCGCAGCCCGGCATTCGCGGGGTCCCGGCGCAGCCGGGCCACGGCGTGGTTGCGGGCCATGAGCAGCGCCTGGAGGTTTGATTGCGTGCCGCCGCTGGTGAACACGCCGTCGCTGTCCGGGCCAAGACCCAGGCGGTCGGCGGTCCAGTCGATGAGCCGCCGCTCGATCATGGTGGCGCCGGCGCTTTGGTCCCAGGTGTCCATGGAGGAGTTCACGGCGGACAGCACGGCCTCGCCCACGAGCGCCGGAATGACGACGGGGCAGTTCAGATGGGCGGCGTATTTGGTGTCGTGGAAGTAGACGGCGTCGCGCAGGTACAGCGTTTCAAGTTCCGCCAGGGCCGCGGTGGTGTCCTCGAGCGTCTGCTCAAGATCGACGGCGGCCACCAACTCCGCCAGCTCGGCCGGCGTCGCGCCGGTAAAGGGTCGGGTGGTGCGGGCCACCGTGGCGGCCACGAGGTTGACGCCCTGCAGGACCTCGGTGGCGTAGCGGTCGGAATTGCCTGAGTTGAAAAGGTGGTTTCCGGCGGCCAGGGCCCGTTCCACCCCTGAACCGAATTCCAGCTCGGCGGTGGGGCGCTCTTGTGTGGCGGGCAGAAGTTTCACGAAGGGAATCCTTGCTATCGGTAATGGCTGACAAAGTGAGTTAGCACAGCCTAGCCTTACTTAGGATTACCTTTACGTCAAACTAATGTGATTTAATTGGTTAAGAATTACGGGATGCCCTAGGGTGCCCCTAAGTAGGGCGCCAACACCTCCGGCACCGGCGGAATTTCGGCTCAGCGATTCCAGCGGTATTCGTTTTCGGGCCGTCCCGGCGTCCCGTAACGGGCCGAGCGCAGCACCGTGCCGGTATCGGCGAGGTGCTCCAGGTAGCGCCGTGCCGTCACGCGGGAAACGCCCAGCGGGTCCACGAGTTCGGTGGCGGAGACCGCGCCCGGCTGGTGGCGGACAAACTCCGTCACGGCCGCAAGGGTGGGTGCCGACAATCCCTTTGGTAGCGGCAAATCGGTGGGCGTGCGCAGGCTCGCGAAGGCCTGGTCCACGCCGCTCTGGGACGCCTGGCTGGCTTGTTCGGCCAGATGCCGCCGGAATTCCAGGTAGCCCGAAAGCTTGTCCGCGAACGTGGCAAAGGTGAACGGCTTGATCAGGTACTGCACGATCCCGGCGGAGATCGCACCGCGCACAATGGCCAGTTCCCGCACGGCCGTGATGGCGATGATGTCCACGGCAAACCCTGCCGAACGGATGCGCCGGCTGACGTCCAGGCCGTGGAGGTCGGGCAGGTTCATGTCCAGCAACACCAGGTCCACCGGGGTGCCGGCCTCGGCCGCGTCCTTGAGTGCGTGCAGGGCGCCCTGCCCGTCGTGGGCCGTGGCGGCCACCGTGAAGCCGTCCAACCGCTCCACATAGGCGGAGTGGGCGGCGGCCGCGATCGCTTCGTCGTCCACCACCAGGACCCGGATGTCGGGGAGGTCAGCGGCCATGGTCGGTTTCCTTCTGGGGGTTGGATGTGGTGCGGGGGAGCGGTGGCAGGGCCACGGTGAATTCGGCGCCGGGGGTGCTGCGGACGGTGAGAGTGCCGCCCAGCCGGCGGACGGCCTGCTGCACGAGCGCCAGGCCGATCCCGCGGCCATAGCCGTCGGCGCCCTTGGTCGTGTACCCCTTGTGGAACAGCCGTTCGGCTGCTTCGGCGTCCAGGCCCGGGCCACTGTCGGAGACCCGCAGGAGCGTGCCTGCCGCCGTCGTATCCAGGAACACCTCCACCCAGCGGGGCAACGCACCGGCGTCGGCGGCGTCCATGGCGTTGTCGATCAGGTTGCCCAGCACGGTCACGGCGTCGTGGGCGGACAGGGTGCCGGCCGCCCCGCCGCCGTCCACCCGCACCCGGAGCTCGATGCCGCGCTCGGAGGCCTGGGAGATCTTGCCCATCAACAAGGCGCTGATGACCGGCTCGTCCACCGTGTTCAGGACGTCGTCGGCCAGCTGCTGGGTCATGGCGAGGTCCGCCGTGGCAAACTCCAGCGCCTGCTCAGTGCGCCCCAACTCAAGCAGCGAAACCATGGTGTGGATGCGGTTCGCGTGTTCATGGGTTTGGGCGCGCAGTGCGTCCGCGAGGGTCTTGCTGGAGCGCAGTTCGTCGTCGAGGGCCTGCAGTTCGGTGTGGTCGACCAGGGTGGCGACGGAGCCGACGGACCGTTGCCGACCGCGCCTGGACGGGCCGGGCTCGACGGCGGGCTGCTGGCTGACCACCAAAAGATGCGTGTCCGTCAGGTGGAGTTCCTCCTCGGCGCGCCGCCCGCTGGAGAGCAGCTGTGCAAGGCTTGGCGTGAGGTTAAGCTCCGAGAGCGCGGGGATGCCGGGGCGTTCGCGCCGGGTGGGAATGCCCAGCAGTACGGCGGCCTGATCGTTGTACATGACGAGATCGCCCCTGCCGTCCACCAGCACCAGGCCGTCGTGGACCGAGTGCAGCACGGAGTCGTAGTAGACGAACAGGCGGGCCAGCTGTTCCGGACCCCAGCCCAGGGTCACCCGGCGCAGGTACCGGCCCAGCAGCCAGGACGCGAGCGCCCCGGCCAGCAGCATGACCACGGCAAACCCGGCAATGGACGGCAGCTGGGCGTTTAGGGCCACATCGAGGTTGCTGACCGTCACGCCCGCCGCCACCAGCGCCACCACCGTGCCGGCGGCGTCCTTCACGGGCGCCACGGCCCGCACGGAGGGACCCAGCGTGCCCGCCGTCGTCTCGGTGAACGTGCGCCCGGCCAGTGCCGGGGCAATCGTGCCGATGTACTGCTTGCCGATCTGGGCCGGGTTGGGGTGGGTCCACCGGGTCCTGTCCGGGGCCATGATGGTGATGAAATCGGCGCCGGCATCGGCCGTGACGCGCAGCGCGTACGGTTCCAGGGTGGCCGAGGGATCGGCCGTGCCGGCCGCCTGGACCACCAGCGGGTTGTCGGCAATGCTGGAGGCCAGCGTCACCATCCGCTGCCCGGCTTGGGCGTAGCTGCGGGACTTGGCATCCAGGAACGCGGCGCCGCCAACGCCCGCCGTCAGCAGCAGCACGAACACCAGGTTTGCAGCAAACAGCCGCCGGGCGATGCTCCAATTCCTGAAGCCCATCTGCCGCCTTTCCAGTGTTGTGGTGTGGGTCCCCGTGACCAATATGAACGCAAGGGTGATTGATCTCACAGCTCGGGGCAATCTTATGTGAGGCGGATCGCACACCGCACCACCAATGCTAAGCACAAAGGAGTGACAATGAGCTCTCAAAGAAGAGGGTCCCAGACCGAGGCGCCCGTCCGGCGTCGGGGTTTGGACAAAACCCACTGGCTGTACCTGGCGGTCATCGTGGCCGTGGTCCTTGGCGTGGTGGTGGGCCTGGTGTTTCCCGGGAAGACCGGATTTGCCGCATCGCTGAAGCCCATGGGCGACGCGTTCGTGAGCCTGATCAAGATGATGATCACGCCCATCATCTTCTGCACCATTGTCCTGGGCGTCGGCTCCATTGCCAAAGCCGCCACGGTGGGCAAGGTGGGGGGCCTGGCACTGGCCTACTTCACCGTCATGACCACGTTTGCGCTGGGCATTGGCATGGTGGTGGGCAACGTCATTCCCATCGGTTCGGGCCTGCACCTGCAGGACGCCGTCTACAAGGCAAGCGCCGAGGCCGGCTCCACGCAGGACTTCGTTCTGGGCATCATTCCCACCTCGCTGTTCTCGGCCCTGACCAGCGGTAACATCCTGCAAACCCTGCTCGTGGCCCTGTTGACGGGCTTCGCGCTGCAACGGCTCGGCAAGTCCGGCCAGGCCGTGCTGACCGGGATCGCCCACGTCCAGGCGGTGGTGTTCCGGATCCTGGTCATGATCATGTGGACCGCCCCGATCGGCGCCTTTGGTGCCATCGCCGCCGTCGTCGGCGTGACCGGCTGGGCCGCAATCGGCTCGCTGGCCCTGCTCATGGTGGCGTTCTACCTGACCTGTGCGCTGTTCGTGGTGGTGGTCCTGGGCTTGATCCTCAAGCTGGCCACCGGGTTCAACATCTTCAAGCTCATGCGCTACCTGGGCCGTGAATACCTGCTGATCGTCTCCACCTCATCCTCCGACGTCGCCCTGCCGCGGCTCATCGCCAAGATGGAGCACCTGGGCATCTCCAAGCCGGTGGTGGGTATCACCGTCCCCACGGGCTACTCCTTCAACCTGGACGGCACGGCCATCTACCTGACCATGGCCTCCCTGTTCATCTCCAACGCCATGGGCGTCCCCATGAACCTCGGGCAGCAGATCGGCCTGCTGGTTTTCATGGTCATCGCCTCCAAGGGCGCAGCCGGTGTCACGGGTGCCGGGCTGGCAACGCTGGCCGGCGGACTGGCCTCGCACCGCCCGGACCTGGTGGGCGGGGTGTCCTTCATCGTCGGGATCGACCGGTTCATGTCCGAGGCCCGCGCACTGACCAACTTCACCGGCAACGCCGTGGCCACCGTATTGATGGGCACCTGGGTCAAGGAGATCGACGCCGACCAGGCGCACCGGGTCCTGGACAAGCAGGATCCGTTCAACGAGGAATCCATGCTGACGCACGACGCCGGCACACCGGTTCCGGCGCCCGCAGCGCCGGAGCGTGAGCTCGCCGCTGTATAGCAAACCCGGCCCCGCTGAAGGGACACATCTCCGCGGCAAAAACTGCAACAACTGTTGAGAGCCCAGATAATCCCTTGGATTATCTGGGCTCTCAACAGTTTTGAAGGGGATTATCTGGGCTCTCAACGCGGGTTGAGGTGTCCCTTCAACTTTTGAAAGTGGGTGGTGTCCGGGCTGGAAGGCTTGCCGGACACCACCCACGGCTTCGTGCCACCATGGTCGGATCCTTCTCCGGCCTAGTGGGTGCTGCGACGTCGGCGGGACGCGCCGATCGCGATCATGCCGGCCAGCAGGGCCAGCAGCGCCCCGCCCAGCATCAGCGCGGAGTTCGACCCCGTGCTGGCCAGGTCCCCGGGAGCTGCTGCAGCTGCCGGCGTGGAGGGCGCGGCCGTTGCTGACGCCGCCGCGGAGACGGCCGGACTCGCCGTCAGGGTGGCACTTGCTGAGCTACTCGCCGCCGGTGCCGTGGTGGCCCCGGCGGTGGGGTCGGTGGTCGGGTCTACTGTGGGCTCAGCCGTCGGGTCAGCTGTGGGATCGACCGTTGGGGTAGCTGTGGGATCGACCGTTGGGGTAGTTGGGGTAACTGTCGGGTTGGTGGTTGGGTTCACCGTGGGGTCGATTGTCGGGTTCGTGGTCGGTTCCAGTGTCGGCTCCGCTGTCGGTTCGGTCGTCGGCGGCGTGGTGGGTTCGACCGTGGGCTCGGTCGTCGGAGTGGCGGTGGGTTCCACCACCGCGGCAACCGTGACCGAGCCAAAGGCCGCGAGCGTGCCGCTTGCGCCCTGGACGGTCACCAGGTGGTCTCCGACGGCAAGCCCGGCGGGCACTGTGAGCGGCGCATTGCCGAGCGCATCCGTGCGGATCCATCCCGTGGCGCCGTCAGCTGCGGTGCCGGCAACCGACGCCCTCGCCAGCGGAGAACTCGTCAGGGGAGAACCTGTCAGGGGGGAAGCTGCGCCCCGAACCGGCTCGTGTACTGCGGCAAAGAGCCAGGTGTTGGCCGGCAGCTTGTGCAGCGTCAGGTACGCACCGGCGTCGAACTCGGTGGCCGGGATGCCCAGGTCAACTGGTGAGGTGGCCGGCAGGGTTGCCGGGTCCGTGACGGTGACGGCGGTGGCCGGTGCCGGATCGGGCGCCGTCCAGGTGACCCCCTGGGTGTGGAAGTAGTTGATGCCTTCGATTCCCAGGCGGCCGCCGAGTTTGCCGGCGCGCTTGCTGAAGTCCGTGTAGCTCTTCACCGACTGCGGCGACCAGCCCACCTCGGCGGTGGCCAGGGTGCGCGGGTACTGGTATTCCTCGGTCTGGTCCATGCCGCGGATCCATTCGCCCCACTGGACGGTTTCCACGCCGAGGATCTTGTCATCGCCGATGCCGGGCAGGTAGGTGGCGGGGTCCCAGTCGTAGTGGTTTTGCAGCGTGCATCCGCCGCCACCGCAGGCCCACGTGCCGCCGGCCGTCTCGGACGGGTCCTGCTTCTGCGGGATGTACGTCTTTTCGGCGGGGGAGAGGATCACCTTGGCGTTGTTGGCCAGTACCCGGGTGGCGGTGGCTTGGCGGTCACCGTTCCAGTACTGGACCACGGAGTTGGCTGGCAGGGTTGCCGCGGCGGACTCGTTCCAGCCGATCATGGTCTTGCCCAGGTCCGTGACCTGGCCCGCAAAGGTGGTCACCATTTTCTGGTACTTGTCGGACGGGGTGGAGTGCGACTCGTCGCCGCCAATGTGGATGTACGGCCCCGGTGTCATGGCCGCCAGCTGGGTCAGGACCTGCTTGGTGAACTCGTAGGTGACGGGGCTGTCGGCGTCGTAGCCGGAGTTGCCCACGTCGCCGGTGCCCTGTGCGGGTACGGTGGCCTCGCCGGCTTGGGGCTTGGGGACCGAACCGGCAGAGTTCAGCTGCGGGATGGCGTGCAGCGCGGCCGTGGTGTGGCCGGGCATGTCGACCTCGGGCACCACCACCATGCCGTTTTGGCCGGCGTAGCGGACGATCTCGGCGAAGTCGGCCTTCGTGTAGTAGCCGGTGTGGCCCAGTTCGGTGCCCATGAGGTTCCCGGACCCGTCGTACGTCATGGCGGTCTTGCCGGAGATGTCGGTCAAATCGGTGTATTTGATGCCCGAGGGGTTCACGGCCGGCTGGTCCATGGCGATGCGCCAGCCTTGATCGTCGGTGAGGTGGATGTGCAGCCGGTTGAACTTGAACTGTGCGGCGTTGTCGATGTGCGCCTTCATTTCCGCAACCGTGTAGAAGGAACGGGCCACATCGATCTGGATGCCGCGGTATTCATAGCGGGGGTAGTCGCTGAGCACCACGCCGGGGATGGTCCACGGGGTGGCGACGGGCGTCTTTGACTCGATCCACTGTGGGAACAGCTGGCGCAGTGTTTGCACGCCGTCCAGGGCGCCGGCCGCCGTGTTCGCGGCGATCTTCACGCCGCCGGCGTCGGCCTGCAGCGTGTAGCTTTCGGGCTTGTCCGCGGAGGAGTCTGGGGCCACGGACAGTTCAACGTCATGGCTCGACGCCGGGCCGGCGGTCACGGGCAGGGCGAACCCGGTGCTTGCGCGTGCCTTGGCGGCGAAGTAGTTGGCCGCGTCGACGGCGGCTCCCGTGGCCACGATCCGGCTTCCGGGCACCAGCTCGAAGGTGCCCTTGTCTGTGGGGGCCGAGGCGACGGGGGCCGGGACCAGGGGAAGGCTGTCAGGGACCACGGGTGCCGGGGCGCCGTAGATTTCAAATTCGGAGATGGAATAGCCGAACGTCGACCAGCGGCTCGAACCCATCATGCGGATGAATTTGGCATTGGCCACGCCCAGCGCCACCTCGTCCGTGCGGCCCGGACCCGTGGTGGACGTCATGGACTTGGCCACGGTCCATTGGACGCCGTCGAGGGAGGTTTCCAGCGTGTAGGCCCGTGCCGCGGCGTTGGGCCACACCAGCTTGACGTGGTCGATGGGGCCGGCCGCCGCCAACTCCACCTGCAGCCAGGTGGAGTTCACGTAGTCGGAGGACCAGCGGGTGGCCGTGTTCCCGTCAATGGCCAGGGATGCCGTGTTGTTCGGTAATGCGGGTTCCACGCTGGATGCCGTGGCCTTGCCGGTCAGCGCCAGGTTGACCGGTTGGGGCGCCTGGGCGGGGACGGTGATGGGGGCGGCCTGGGCCGGTGCGGGGGCCAGCGTTGCCGGCAACACTGCCGCAAACAGGCCCAGGGCTGCGGCGGCCGCCAAGCCCGCCGCCGTCGTTCTTTTCAACGGTTTCACTATGGTTGGTGCCTTTGTTTGGGTGGACCGCGGGAGGCATCCTCGGATGGGTGGGTGCCTAGCTGATGAAGCGTTCGACGGCGGTCTCCGGGCGGACACGTTCGTCCGCCGGAATGTCTCCGGCGAAGGCAAGCCACTGCGAGAACTTGTCGCCGCGGGCCACCAGCTGGCCGTACATGGCCCGGCGCATGGCACGGACCTGGGATCGGTAAGCCGGAACGTCGATCACGTTGTTCAGCTCATCCGGGTCGGCGAGCATGTCATAGAACTCGTCAATGCCCTCCGGGTTCGCAATGTATTTCACTTCCTTGTTGCGGATCATGCGCTGCGCGTACGGGAAGTGGTGGCCGTGGAACTCGCACACAATGTCCTCGCGCCACCCGTCCACCTCCAGCCCGGCCGCCAGCGGAAGCAGGGAGCGCCCCTGCACGCCGGACGCGTCGGCGCCGGCAATCTCGTGGAAGGTCGCGGTGAAATCCAGCAGCGAGATGAAGCGGTCCTCGCGGCGTTCGATTTCGCCGGGCAGGGCCAGGATCGCCGGAATCCGGTAGATGTCCTCGTACATGGCGGGGCCCTTGTCATTGAGCCGGTGGGCGCCGGTGAACTCGCCGTGGTCCGCCGTGAACATGACGGCCGTGGAATCGCCCAGGCCAAGCTCATCGAGGACGGCGAGGATGCGCCCCACCTCGTGGTCGATCATGGACACATAGCCCCAGTAGACGGCCGTGAGCTTCTTCCATTCCTCCACCGTGAAGCAGTCGGTGGACCAGTACTCGGCGTAGGTTTGCTGCACCATGGGCTTGCCGTTGAAGGTCTCCGCAAAGGATCCCGGCAATTCCACCGTGTTGGGGTCCACCATGTCGTACCACTGGCGGGGAATCAGGTACGGCAGGTGCGGGCCGAAGATGTGGCAGGAGAGGAAGAACGGGGTGCCGTCCGCCGCCAATGCCCCGGCGGCGAATTCGCGCAGCTTGGAAATGGTCTGGTCCGCCAGGAACGCCTCGAAGGTGGCCTCCGTGGGCTGGTCCGTCACCCCGGCAATCAGGTGGCCCTGGCTGCCGTCCGACCGGGTCGTGTAGACGGGGTTGGAGATGTGGAAGTCCGGGTGGTCGTTGGCTTTGAGCCAGTCCTCGTAGCCGGGGTCGTCGAAGACGTTCAGGGCGCCGGGCAGGTGCACGCCCTCGAAACCGTAGTGTTCCGGGCCGCGGTCCTTGCCCACATGCCATTTGCCCACATGCCCCAAGCGGTAGCCCTGCTCGATGAGGGCCGCCGAAAACGTGGGAAGCCCGTCGGGGAGTTCCTCGCGGTGCCCGGAGTTCCACTCGTAGTTGGCCAGCAGGCCGTGTTCGAACGGTTGCAGGCCCGTGAGCAGGCTGGCGCGTGCGGGCGTGCAGATGGCCGTGGGGGTGTAAGCCCGGTCAAAGGTCGTGCCGCGGGCCGCCAGCCGGTCAAGGTTGGGGGTGTGCTGGGAGGTGTTGCCGTAGCAGCCCAGCGTGTCGATGCGCTGCTGGTCGGTCATCAGGAACAGCATGTTGCGACGGGTGCCGGTGGAACCGGAATCCGGCCGTGCGGGGGTTGGTGCCTGGGATGTCATCGCTGCCTATACCGTCGCCGTGCTCACGTAGAGCTCGGCGTTGTAGAACGTCTTGGGGTCGACGACTTCCTTGATCTTCTCCGCCGCCTTGAACTGTTCCTGCAGGCCCGTCAACCAGGTGTAGATGGCGCCCTTGGCTGAGAGCTCATCCAGTTCGGCGGACGTGAACAGCTTGGCGACGCCGGCCTGGGCCTTCATGTCCTCCTCCTTGAGCTTGAGGAACTTGGCCGTCACGGCAACCGTGGCGTCCTGGTTTGCATGGCGGTAGTCATTGGCGCTCTTGACCACGGAGATGAAGCCCGTGGCCAGCTCCTTGTCCTTGGCGGCCCGGCCGGGACCGGCCACAAAGGTGGAGGGGAACGTCAGCTGGTCGATGAAGTCCGCGTTGGAGAACAGTTCCACGAGGTCCGGCTTGCCCTTCTTGGCGCTGTCGATCAGCGGGTACCACAGGGCGGCGCTGTCGATCTGGCCTGAGGCGAAGGCGGCAACGATCGTGGGCGGGTCCATGGAGGTGATCTGGAAGTCCCCACGGGTGAGTCCCTCCTTTTCCAGCGCCAGGGTGAACAGCTGGTCGCCCGAGGTGCCGGCCGGGATGCCGATCTTCTTGCCCTTGAGGTCCGCCAGGGATTTGATACCGGGCTGGGCGATGATCCTGTCCGCATTGGAGACGGAGTTCACGGCCCAGATTTCCGCCTTGCCCGACGCCGGCAGCCACAGTGCGCCGGAACCGATGTAGGCCACGTCGACGTTGTTGGTGCCCAGTGCCTGGATGGCCAACGGCCCGTTGGTGAACGGCACGTACTTGGGGGACAGGCCGGCCTTGGCCCAGTAGCCCTGCTGGTCGGCAACGGCCATCAGGCCCGCGCCGTTGTAGTCGGCAATGTAGCCGACCTTGATCTCCACGGTCTTCTTGCCGTCGGCGCCAACCTGGTCCTTGGCACCGCAGGCAGCCAGCAGCGAGATGGCTGCGGCTCCGAGGGAGAGCTGGAGGGCATTGCGGCGGGACACGGTTTTGGACATGGTGGTCTCCTCAAAGTGGGTGGTTTTCCCCGGAAGCGGGGCAATGCGGTGATGAAGAAGGGCAAATGCTGGGGATTGCCTATTCGTCGGCGCCCTTGGCGTTGGGCTGGTGGTAGACCGCTTCCCATACCTGGGCGCGAAGCCGGGCGAACTCGTCGGAAAGCCGCATCTCCTCCGTGCGTGGGAACGGCAGGTCCACCTTGATCTCCTTGTAGATCCGGCCCGGCTGGGCGGCCATGACGATGACCCGGGAGGCAAGGAACACGGACTCGTCAACATCGTGGGTGACGAACATGACGGTGCGGCGTTCCTTGGTCCAGGTGTCCAGCAACTGTTCCTGCATGTGGACGCGGGTCAGCGCGTCCAGCGCGCCGAACGGTTCGTCCATGAGCAGGATCTCGGGGTTGACCGCGTAGGCCCGGGCAATGGCGCAACGTTGCTTCATGCCGCCGGAAAGCTCCTTGGGCAGGGCCTCGGCGAAGCGGCTCAGCCCCACCAGCTCCAGGTAGTGGTCTACGATCCGGCGGCGCTCGCCGGCTGGCACCTTCTTCAACTGCAGGCCGAACTCGACGTTCTTGCGCACGCTCAGCCAGGGGAAGAGCGCGTATTGCTGGAAGATGACGCCGGTGCGTGGGCTGGGGCCATCCACCTCGCGGTCGTCCACCATGACGCGGCCGCTCGTGGGTTCGAGCAGGCCGGCGGCGCCGTTGAGCATGGTGGATTTTCCGCAGCCGGAGGGGCCCACGACGGTGACGAACTCGCCGTCGGCAATGTCGAGGCTCACGCCGTCGAGCGCGGTGAAGGTGGAGCCGCTGAGCGTGAATTCCTGGCGCAGGTTTTCAAAGCGGATCATGGCGTTTTGGGTAACGGTGGTCATGGGGAGTCCTTAGCGTCGTTCTTGCCAACGGGTGAGGCGGGCCTCAACCAGGAGCAGCAGGCGGTCCATGATCAGGCCAAGGATGCCGATGGTGATGAGGCTGACGAAGATGGTGGGCATGTCGTAGAACTGCTGGGCCTGTTGCATGCGGTAGCCCAGGCCGTTGGGGGCGGCGATGAGTTCGGCGGCCACCACCGTGGCCCAGCCGGCGCCCAGGCCGATGCGCATGCCGACCAGGATGAAGGGCGACGACGCCGGCACCACCACGCGGGTGAAGATCACGAAGCTGTTGGCCCCGAGCACGCGGGCGGCGTTGATGAGCGTCTTGTCCACGCCCACCACGCCCTGGTAGGTGGAGATGACGCAGGAGAGGAACGCGGCCAGGAAGATGACGAAGATCTTCGGGGTTTCGCCGATGCCCATGGTCACCATGGCCAGCGGAATGATGGCCAGCGGGGGAATGGTGCGGAAGAACTGCACATAGGGCTCGATGATGGCCCGGCCGATGGAGTACCAGCCCATGAGGAAGCCGATCGGCACGGCCAGCAGGCTGCCGATCACGAAACCTGTCAGGACGCGGGCCAGTGAGGCGCCGATGTCATCGGCCAGGGTGCCGTCGGCAATGAGTTCACCGGCCCGGGTGGCGACTTCCCCCGGTCCGGGCAGTCCCACGAGCCCGGTCCCGGAGACGAGGGCCCATGCGCCGATGCCCGCGGCGACCGATGCGGCGTTGATGGCCAGCATGGCCTTGCGGGAGAGTTTGCCGCGTCCGGTGCGGGGCTTCTTCCGTGCCGGCTTCCCTGCCGGGGACAGGTGTCCGGGGGAGTTGCCGTGCGTCGGGTGGTCCGCGGGTGCAAGCGCGGATTGAGATGGGGAGAGGGAGGAGTTTGGTGCCATGGGTAGAACCGTATGGCGCGGGTCACTTCGTCGTCAAGAGTATTTATGTAAATAGTCTTGCGTTACTCGATATGACGTTGTTACGGAAGACATCCTACCTTGTGAAATGCCGCCCGAAGGCCCCGTGCGCCGAGTCTGACCGAGCGTTGCGAGATGACGGTTGGGCGTCGTCGGACTCGGTGCGTCAGCGTCAGATTCGGCGCGCGGGGCGCTCGGGGTGGTGCTACTTGGCGACGGGGACGGGCGGCAGGCCGAACAGGCCGCCGTCCTTGGCCGACTTGGGCTTGCGCACGTGCGTACCCCACAGGAAGGCCAGGAATGTCAGCAGCAACTGGGCGGGAAGGCCGCCGGCGGGACGCCGCCGGAGATCAGGCAGATCAGCACCGGCAGCAGGACGATCAGGGACAAATCCGGGCCCACCAGGAACGCCCGGACGGCGCCGGTGGGGATGGGGCCCGACGCCGAGGCGATGGCCGGCATGTTCCAGTCGGGAGTGGGGCGGAAGGCGGCGCGCAAAGTGGCCGCTCCCAGCCCGGGGCCGGCAAAGATTGCCAAGATCAACAAGGCCGGCGATCCCACGCCCAACGCCAGCAGCAGGCCGAAGCACACCAGTGCCCACGCCGTCATGCCAACGGCCGGCAATACGTAGTGCACCCGGCGGACCGTGCGTGAGGGCAGCGGCATGAGCATGTCGACGGCGGGGTTGCCGGCGGCAAAACGGGCGGTGGCGCCCAGTGAGGTGGCGGCAAAGTGCGCACACAGGTACAGGACCACGGCGATCAGTACGGAGTTGCCCAGGAATTCGACGGCCGCAACCGATGCCGGAATGGCGGCCAGCACCAGGACCCGCAGCAGCGACACGGGGGAGCGCAGGGCCATGGTTGCGTGGGTGCTGAGCAGGGTCTTGATGCTGCGGGAGGCGGCGCTGCCGCCGCGGAAAACGAGGGGCAGCCGCACCCGGGACGTGCCCTGGGAGGTGCCGCCACCCAGCGACCGGGACAGCTCGGAGGCGTCCATGGACATGAGCGAGCCGGCAACGTAGGCGCCGGCCGCAGCGGCCTCCTTCAGCTGCGCGGTGGTGATTCTTTCCAGGTTCCAATACACGGCAGCAAGCGCCAGCAGGGAGATCGGCACCAGGATCAGCGGCCACAGCACGCCGTCGGCCACCAGCAGCGGCCAGCTTGTGGGCAGGTACTCCAGCCAGGCGGTTTGTGCGCCGGTGATGGGACGCTCGCCCGCCGCATTGTTGTACAGGGCGGTGGCCACGAGGGTCAGCGGCGCCACGAGCGTCACAATGCCCACCAGATTTTTGAGCCATTTGCCCGCGTTGGTGATTTGGCACCAGCCGGCCACCGCGTACAGCAGCCAGCCCAGCCCGATCCCGCACAACGTGGCCAGACCGATCCGCCCGGGGGTGGGGGCCGACGCCATGCCCAGCGCCATGGGCACCACGACGACGACGGCGGCCGCGGCCGGCCAGATCAGCGACTTCAGGAAGCCGGGTTGGATGAAACCGCGACGCCGCACGGGCAGTCCCAGCCACCAGGCGGTTTGCGGGATGGTCATGGTGATCGGCCCCACCGTCATTTCCACGGCGAGCAGCGCCGCAGCCAGCGTCAGCAACACGGTGGCGCTGGCCTGCAACAGGGTCACCGAGTGGAATCCCGGTCCCAGGACGGAGGCCGCCAGCGCGGACTCGTGGCCCACGCCGAGGCTGTTGCGCAGCCCCACGATGATGGCGCCGGCCATGGTGAGCAGCACCAGCCCGCCCAAGACGAAGGTGTAGGCCTCGGAGATGAGCTCCATGATGCCGCCCTCGGTGCGGCTGAGCCCCACCTTGAACGTGTACTGCCGGATTTCCTTGGCGCTGAAGCGCTCACTGGTCTGCAGGGTCATGGCGTTCAGTCCGCGTGCGGGTTCTCGGTGGAGATGGCCACGGCGGCCTGCGCCGGGGTCATGGTGTGGATCGTGTCGGCGATGAACAACGCCTTCGTGGCGACGGTGGAGAGGAAGTCGGGATCGTGGGTGACCACCAGCAGGGCCAGGCCGTTGGCGACTTCCTCACTCAGGCGGGTTGCCAGCCGGTGCCGCATGGCGGTGTCCAGGCGCTGTTCCGGCTCGTCCAGGACCAGCAGTGACCGGGGCCGGACGAAAGCCGATGCCAGCAGCATGCGCCGTCGCTGTCCCGAGGAGAGGTTGTACGGCCGGGATTTGGCCAGGGAGCTCAGCCCGAAGAACTCAAGCTCGGCGGCAATCACTTCCTCCACGTCGTCCACGCCGTGGCCGGCGGAGACGATGGCCAGGTGTTCCTCGACGGTCAGGGCGGGGAAGAACGCGTCGTCGTCGAACACCACGGCCACCTCGCGGCGGAACTCAAGGGTCCGGTCATCCACGGCGGTGCCGTTGATCAAGGTGGTGCCGGAAACGGCGGAAAGCTGGCCCACCACTGTCTTGACCACCGTGGACTTGCCGGCGCCGTTGGGTCCCACCAGGGCCAGGGCCTGGCCGGAGTGGAGGCTGAAGCTGACCACGCCGCACACGGCCTTGGTGCCGTAGCCGGCCTGCAGCTTCTCGGCGCGCACCACATCCTTGCGTCGATCGGACGTGGCGGGGGAGGGTTTTGTTGGTTTGCTCATCGCTTCGAAGTATATGCTCGCAGCCCGAACATTCAGCCTCAGCTTGAGGGTCAAGGCTCAAAACCCAAGACGGCCAAATGTTCAAAACATCCCGCCGGCACCCGGTAACGTAGAGCGTGGTAGCGGTGAATCAACAAAGCGGCGAAAGTGTGGACTGATAGGTGAGCAACGAGCAGGGTGCAATGACACTCGTCAACGAGGACATTGTGGGACCCACCGGGCGGCCCCTGACGGAGTTCCCCGAACCCCCGGTTCTTTCATCCCACGGCCCGGCCCGCGTCATTGCCATGGTCAACCAAAAGGGCGGCGTGGGTAAAACGACGTCGACCATCAACCTGGGTGCCGCGCTGGCCGAAGCCGGGCGAAAGGTTTTGCTGGTCGACTTCGACCCGCAGGGCGCCCTGTCCGCCGGGCTCGGCACCAACCCGCACGAGCTCGACCTGACCGTCTACAACGTGCTCATGGACCGCAAGGTGGACATTCGCGACGCCATCCTGCACACCGAGATCGAGAACATCGACATCCTGCCGGCCAACATCGACCTGTCCGCTGCCGAGGTGCAGCTGGTCAATGAGGTGGCCCGCGAGCAAGTCCTGGCCAGCGCCCTGCGCAAGGTCGAGGACGACTACGACGTGGTCCTGATCGACTGCCAGCCCTCCCTGGGCCTGCTGACCGTCAACGCGCTCACCGCCGCGCACGGCGTCATCATCCCGCTGATTTGCGAGTTCTTCGCCCTGCGCGCCGTGGCCCTGCTGGTGGAGACCATCGACAAGGTCCAGGACCGGCTCAACCCGCGCCTGCAGGTGGACGGCGTGCTGGCCACCATGTACGACGCCCGCACCCTGCACGCCCGCGAAGTGCTGGCCCGGCTGGTCGAGGCGTTTGGCGACAAGGTCTTCGAGACGGTCATCAAGCGCACCATCAAGTTCGCCGACGCCTCCGTGGCGGCCGAACCCATCACCACCTACGCGGCCAACCACCAGGGCGCCGATTCGTACCGCCGCCTCGCCAAAGAGCTGATCGCCCGTGGCGGCGCACCCTAAACTGGACGACGCAACTATGGCCGCGGGGATCGCGGCGGACGCAACACCGGCCGCAGGACCGTCACGGCAGCGCTTCGAGGTGCGCCTGGCGAACTTCACGGGCCCCTTCGACCTGCTCCTTGGGCTGATTTCCAAGCACGAACTGGACATCACCGACATCGCCATCGCCACCGTCACCGACGAGTTCATCGGCTACCTCAAGGCTTTGCAGGAACTCGGCGAGGAATGGGCGCTCGATGAAGCCAGCGAATTCCTGGTCCTCGCCGCAACCCTGCTCGATCTGAAGGCCGCACGCCTGCTGCCGGCCGGAGCGGTCGAGAGCGAGGACGACCTTGCCCTCCTCGAAGCCCGGGACCTGCTCTTTGCCCGGCTCCTGCAGTACAAGGCGTTCAAGGAAGTGGCCGGGCTGATGGGCGCCGAGCTGGAGCGCGAAGCCAGGCGCTTCCCCCGGCTGGTGGGCCTGGAACCGCACTTTGCGGCCCTGCTGCCCGAGCTCGTCTGGCGGCACACCCCCGAACAGTTCGCCGAACTCGCCTCCCTGGCGATGGTCCCCAAGGAGGCCGCGCCCACCGAGGTGGGGCTGGCCCACCTGCACGTCCAACCCGTCAGCGTCCGCGAACAGGCCGCCATCGTCACTGCCATGCTCACCGCCGGCATGCCCGACGACGGCGACCCCGCCGCGGCGAATTGGACGGGACACCCGCTGTCCTTCCGCGCCCTGACGGCCGACGCCGAAAACAACATGGTGGTGATCGCCCGGTTCCTGGCCCTGTTGGAACTGTTCCGGGACATGGTGGTCTCCTTCGACCAGGCCAGCCCGCTGGGGGAGCTGCTGGTGCGCTGGAGTGCCGGGGCCCGGCACACGGTGCACACCGACAGTGACTTTGACGACGAACACGAGCCTGCGGAGGGAACAGTATGAACGCCGAACAGGATGCCCAATCCACCCCGGAGCAGCCCATGATGGGGGCGGATCCGGACACGGAGGCGGTGTTGGCCGAACCCGGTGGTGTCCGTGCGGCGCTGGAGGCCGTGCTGATGGTGGTGGACGAGCCCGTGGCCGAGGAAGCGCTGGCCGCCGTGGTGGGCCTGCCCACAGCCGCGGTACGTGAGCTACTCCACGAACTGGCAAGGGAGTACGACGGCTATACTAGAGACGGTGACACTGTACCGGTGCGCGGCTTTGAGCTTCGGCAACTTGCCGGGGGTTGGCGTGTTTATTCACGCCCCGCCTATTCCGGGATCGTGTCACAGTTTGTTGTGGACGGCCAAACGGCCCGGCTCACGCAGGCGGCCTTGGAGACACTGGCGGTGATAGCTTACCGCCAGCCGGTCTCGCGGGCCCGGGTTTCCGCCATTCGTGGCGTGAACGTGGACTCGGTGGTGAGGACGTTGGCGCAGCGCGGCCTGATCGAGGAAGTGGGCACCGACCCGGTGTCAGGGGCATTTTTGTACCGCACCACAGCGTACTTTTTGGAACGGCTGGGGATTGGAAGCGTGGATGAGTTGCCGCAAATTGCACAGCACCTGCCTGGTCTGGAAAACCTCCACGATTTCCACGACGCACACCTTTAGCCCCATGCACCGCCCCTGAAGCATTCAGGACCACCCACTTTCAGTACCGCAACTTTTCTTAGCATTAAGGACAAAATCATGACACCGTCGCCCCGTTCCGGGAGCTCTTCCGGGCAAAACCAGCCGCGAGGCGGCAAGCCGCGCTCCGGTGCACCCAAGTCCGGCGGATTCAAGGGCGGCTCCGGCGCGCCCAAGTCCGGCGGCTACAAGGGTGGCGGCGGCTTCGGCTCGCCCCGCTCGGGTGCCCCGCGTTCGGCCGGTTCCGAAGGCTCCGGCGTCCAGCGCGCCCCGGGTTCCGGTGCCCCGCGCACCGGCGGCACCGGCGCCCCCAAATCGGGCAGCAAGTTCGGCGGACCCCGCACGGGAGCCAGCTCCTTCGGCGCCCGGGCAGCCGCCCGCGCCGGCAACGGCGCCCAGAAGCCTTCACAGCGCGGCGCCAAGCCGTACAAGAACGAGCAGTACGGCCGCAGCATGGGCCCGGTCAAGAACCGTCCCACCGAGCAGAACCGCCGCCCGGAAACCACCTCCGACGACGTGGACGTGCACAACCCCGAGGGCCTGCGCCTGCAGAAGGTCATGGCCATGGCGGGTGTGGCATCGCGCCGCCTGTGCGAGGACATGATCCTCGAAGGCCGTGTCCAGGTCGACGGCGTGACCGTCACCCAGCTGGGACTGCGCGTTGATCCGGAGACCGCCGACATCGCGGTGGACGGCATGACCATCCAGACCAACGAATCCATGATCTACATGGTGTTCAACAAGCCCAAGGGCGTCGTCTCCACCATGGACGATCCCGAAGGCCGTCCGTGCATCAAGGACTTCCTGAAGGTGCGCCAGACCCGAGAGCGCCTCTTCCACGTGGGCCGCCTCGACACGAACACCGAGGGCCTGCTGCTGCTGACCAACGACGGCGAGCTTGCCAACCGCTTGAGCCACCCCAAGTACGGTGTACCCAAGACCTACCTGGTGCAGGTCCGCGGACCCATGGCCCAGGGCATCGGCGCCCAGCTCAAGGACGGCGTGGAACTCGAGGACGGCTGGCAGAAGGTCGACTCCTTCCGCCTGGTCGACTCGACCCCCGGCCACGTGCTGGCCGAGGTCGTCCTGCACTCCGGCAAGAACCGCATCGTGCGCCGCATGTTCGAGGCCGTCGGCTACCCCGTGGAGCGCCTGGTGCGCGTCAAGTTCGGCCCCATCGCGTTGGGCGACCAGCGCCAGGGCAGCATTCGCATCCTGGGCCGTCACGAGGTGGGCCACCTGATGGCAGAAGTGGGAATGTAGGCAGCGGATGAATCCAACGCATTTGGTGGGGCCCGTGCTGGTTCTTGGCAGTGGACTGCTGGGGGCCAGCATTGGTTTGGGACTGCGGGCCCATGGCATTGACGTGGTCGTCTCCGATCCTTCGCCCTCGGCCCAGGCCGTGGCCGTGGACATCGGCGCCGGCCGCGCCTTTGACGCGGCCGAACAACTCCACCCGGAGCTTGTGGTCGTCGCGGCCCCGCCGGATGTGACCGCACAGGTGGTGGCCGGTGCCCTGCAAAGGTACCCGGACGCCGTCGTCGTCGACATTGCCAGCGTCAAGGTGGCCATCGCCGCCGAGCTGGCCCAAATCCTGGGCGCCGACAATGAACTGCTGTCCCGCTACGTGGGCACGCACCCCATGGCCGGGCGGGAACGCTCCGGTCCGGTTGCGGCTCGCGGTGAACTGTTCAACGCCATGCCGTGGGTGCTGTGCGCCTCGCCGGCCAGCTCAAAGCACGCCGTCAAGGTGGCGCACTCGTTGGCCATCGATCTGAACGCCGTGGTGTTCAGGTTCAACCCCGACGAGCACGACGCCGCCGTGGCCCTGGTCAGCCACCTGCCGCAGGTCATGTCCTCGCTGGTGGCCAGCCGGCTGCAGGAAACCCCCGCGCACGCCTTGTCGCTGGCCGGCAACGGGCTGCGCGACGTGACCCGGATTGCCGCCAGTGATCCGGCCCTGTGGGTGCAGATCCTGGGCGCCAACGCACCCAAGCTGTTGGAGATCATGCAGGGGGTCCGGGCGGACCTGGACCGGCTGATCAACACGCTCAGCGCCCCCACGGCGCCGGGCGCGCGCCTTGACCTGGCACAGCTCATGGCCGAGGGCAACGCCGGCCAGATGCGCGTTCCCGGCAAGCACGGCGGGCCGGCGCAGCAGTACACCTGGCTGACGGTGCTCGTGGACGACAAACCCGGGCAGATCGCCCACTTGCTCACCGAAATCGGTGCCATCGGCGTCAACGTCGAAGATTTGCGGCTGGACCATTCGGCCGGGCTGCAGGTGGGCATGGTGGAGCTTTCCGTGGTGCCGGCCAAGCGCGCGGCACTGGTGGAGGAACTGACGGAACGCGGATGGAAGGTCATATTGTGACGGACATGTTTGTTACATTCCCCGAGCGGCTGCGCGTGGGCAAGCCCCTGGTGGTCGCCATTGACGGGCCCTCCGGATCGGGCAAGTCCAGCGTCAGCAAGGCCGTTGCGCGCCGTTTGGGCCTGGCGTTCCTTGATACGGGAGCCATGTACCGGGCTCTGACCTGGCACTGCCTCAACGCCCGGATCAACCTGGAAAACGCCGCCGCCGTCGAAGCCGCCGCCCGGACGATGGGCTTCGAGCAGGGCCTGACGCCCGACGTCGACTTCGTGAAGGTCAACGGCATCACCGTCACCGGTCCCATCCGCGACCCCAAAATCTCCAAGGCCGTCAGCGCGGTGGCCATCAACCTCGGTGCCCGCAAGGAACTTGTCCGCCGCCAGCAGGCCATCATCGCCGACTGCAACCATCGCATCGTGGTGGAGGGCCGGGACATCACCACGGTGGTGGCCCCCCACGCCGAGGCACGCCTGATCCTGACTGCCAGCGAGGAGGCCCGGATGCGGCGCCGCGGACTCCAGCTTGGCGGCACCCAAACGGCCGCACAACTGGCCGAACAGGTGCTGGCCCGCGACGCGAAGGACTCCACGGTGGTTGATTTCCAGCGTGCGGCCGACGGCGTGTACACGGTGGACTCCTCGGAGCTGGATTTTGAGCAGACCGTCGACGCCGTCATCGACGTGGTGCGCCGGGCCGTCAATGAGGGCCCGGCTGCATGAGCAAAAAAGATCCAACGGCCGCCCCGGCACTGCGTGTGGTAACCGCGGCGCCGCCGCGCTGGAAGACACGCTGGAGCCGGCCGCTGGGTCGCGTCCTTGACCACGTGGTGTACCGCACCATCGTGGTGGGGCGCAAGCATGTGCCCGCCGACGGTCCCGTCATTTTTGCCGGAAATCACCTGAGCTACCTTGACGGGCCGGTCATGGTGGGCGCCGCCAACCGCTACATGCACGTCATGGTCCGCCATGACATGTTCAAGGGCTTCCTTGGCTGGGTGCTGGCCGCCTCGGGGCAGATCCCCGTCAACCGGGCCGGGGACAGGGCCGCGCTGCAACAGGCAAAAACGGTCCTTGACCGTGGCGACTGCGTGGGCATCCTGCCGGAGGGCACCCGGGGAACCGGGGACGCCGCCGCCATGAACGGCGGAGTGGCGTGGCTGGCGCTGAACTCGGGCGCCGTCGTCGTTCCCGTCGCCATCCTGGGCACCCGGGTGGGCAACGAACATCGTGACACAATTCCCAAGCCGCGCCGCCATCTGCACGTGGTGTTTGGGGAGCCCCTGAAAATTGAGCGTGAGCCCGGAGTTTCCGGCCGTGTTTCAATGGACAGGGCAACCGAAAAAATCCGCCGTCGGCTGGCAGCCCATATTGAGGCCGCCACGGCCGCTACAGGCCAGGATTTACCTGCGGATGACCACCTTACTTCAAAGCATAAAGGACAGTAACCATGAGCGACTCACAGTCTGCCACGCACCCCGATGAGGGTGAGTTTAGTCACGAGGACTATGTACCCGCGGGTACTGACCATGTTGCCGAGCGGTTGGCGGAAATCTCCGACGAGGACGCCGAGGCACGCGCCGCCGGGCTGCTGGCCGGCCTGGCCAGCTACGAGCTCGACGAGGACGACGCAAAGCTGCTTGCCGGCGAGTTCGACGACGGCACCAGCGAGGATGCCCTCCGCCAGGACCCCGTGCTTGCCATCGTGGGCCGGCCCAACGTCGGCAAGTCCACGCTGGTCAACCGCATCCTGGGCCGCCGCGAGGCCGTCGTGGAGGACACTCCCGGCGTAACCCGCGACCGCGTGCAGTACCCGGCGACCTGGAATGGCCGCAACTTCACGCTGGTGGACACCGGCGGCTGGGAAAGCAACGCCCGCGGCATCGACCTGCGCGTTGCCGAGCAGGCCGAGATCGCCGTGGAAATGGCCGACGCCGTGCTGCTCGTGGTGGACGCGATCGTGGGCATCACCGCCTCCGACGAAGCCATCGTGCGCATGCTGCGCAAGGCCAAGAAGCCCGTCATCCTGGTGGGCAACAAGATTGACGACCTCGTCCAGGAAGCCGACGCCGCCACCCTGTGGGGCCTTGGACTGGGGGAGCCGTACCCGGTTTCCGCCGTGCACGGCCGCGGCGTGGCCGACATGCTGGACCGCGTCATGGACGTCCTCCCCGAGTTCTCCGCCGTCGCCGGTGTTGAGCGCACGGGCGGCCCGCGCCGCGTGGCCCTGATCGGCCGCCCCAACGTGGGCAAGTCCTCGCTGCTGAACAAGCTCGTGGGCTCCGAGCGCGTCGTCGTCGACAACGTCGCCGGCACCACCCGCGACCCCGTCGATGAGCTCATCGAACTGGGCAACCGCACCTGGCGCTTTGTGGACACCGCCGGCATCCGCCGCCGCCAGCACATGGCACAGGGTGCCGACTTCTACGCCTCCCTGCGCACCCAGGGTGCCCTGGAAAAGGCCGAGGTGGCCGTGGTGCTGCTGGCCGTGGATGAGATCCTCAGCGAGCAGGATGTGCGCATCCTGCAGCTGGCCATCGAATCCGGCCGCGCACTGGTGCTCGCGTTCAACAAGTGGGACCTGCTCGACGACGAACGCCGCAAGTACCTGGAACGCGAAATCGACCAGGACCTGGCCCACGTGGCCTGGGCCCCGCGCGTGAACATGTCCGCCAAGACCGGCTGGCACAAGGACAAGCTGGTTCCGGCCCTTGACCTGGCCCTGGAAAACTGGGACCGCCGCATCCCCACGGGCCGCCTGAACGCGTTCCTGGGCGAGCTGGTCTCCGAGCACCCGCACCCCGTCCGCGGCGGCAAGCAGCCGCGCATCCTCTTCGGCACGCAGGCCTCCAGCCGCCCGCCGAAGTTCGTGCTGTTCACCACCGGCTTCCTGGACCCCGGATACCGCCGTTTCATCACGCGCCGCCTGCGCGAGACGTTCGGCTTCGAGGGCACTCCGATCGAGGTCAGCATGCGCGTCCGCGAGAAGCGCAGCCGCAAGAAGTAGCAAACCTCCCATTTCCCGGCCGGATTTCACCCCGGCCGGGAAATGAGATGGCCGTCACTGCAAGTTTGGTCAAAGCGCCCCAAAATATGGGGTAAGCTTTTTCCGTTGGTTCAGCCGGTGAAGATATCTTCTCCGGGCGCGAACTTTCGGGCTGTAGCGCAGCTTGGTAGCGCACTTGACTGGGGTCAAGGGGTCGCAGGTTCAAATCCTGTCAGCCCGACCAAAGAAAATCCGCTCAAACACTGGGAATCATCCCGGTGCTTGAGCGGATTTTTTGTTGCCCTTTTCGCGGGAACGACCCCGCGGCGCGAAATAGACCCTGGACCGCGAAACAGGCGTTGCTCGGGCGCTGTTTCGCGGGCGCGGGTCTGTTTCGCGGATCGGATCCGGCCTAGTCGACCGCGATCATGACGTCGGAGGCCTTGACGACCGCATAGGCCTCGCCGCCCACCACGAGCTCCAGCTCGTCGACTGCTTCATTGGTGATGGAGGCGGTGACCACCGAGCCCTCAATCTGGATGCGGACGTGGGCGGTCGTTGCCCCTTTGGTGATCTCCGTGATGGTGCCTTTGAGACGGTTTCGGGCGCTGATCTTCATTGATGTTCTCCTCGGGTCGCTCCGGTTGGCGGGATATTTTCGCACCCGCCTTCGAATGAGAACCAGCGTAACGCACCGCGCCCGTTTCCGGTCGGGGCGCCCGGCCCACGGTCGCCGAATCCGGAACCGGGTGCCCCGTGCGGGCAGGGCCGCCGCCATGCACCCCGGCAGGACCCCGCACCCTAGGTTTTTGCAGCCAGCGGGAGTAGCTTGGCCCCATGGTTGGGATCATCGTTCTACTACTTGTCATCTGGCTCGTCTTTGCGATCCTGGGGGTCGTGATCAAGGGATTGCTGTGGCTGGCCGTCATTGGAATTGTGTTGTTTGTCGGCACGGCCGCCATTGGCTGGATCCGGCGTAATTCCATCAACAAATAGCCACCCGGACCGTTGGTGAGGGCCCGCCTACCCGTTTGCCAGCAGCTGTTCCCACGTTTGGACGCCGACCGCGTGATCCGGCGTCAGGTTCGCCCCCGCACGGACTCCGGCGGCAGCCTTCCCCGTCATGTGCAGCGGCACGAACAACCGGCGCCGACCGGTGCGGGCCAGGAAGCTGCGGATGAGTTCGTCCAACAGATAGGCGTGCGGCCCGCCCAGCTCGGGAACCAGGCCCGCAGGTTCACCCATGGCCAATTCCACGAGCCGCGCCGCCACCTCATCGACCGCAACGGGTTGAAAACGGGACCCCGTGGGTGCGGGAATCACCGGCGACTTCACCAGCTGCCGGGCCAGCGCCAGCATGGATTCCTGGAATTGCGTGGCCCGCAGGATCGAATACGGCAGCCCGGAAGCGGAAAGGGCCCGTTCGGCGGCCAGCTTTGCGGCAAAGTAGCCAAACGCCATGCGGTCGAATCCGCTCACCACGGGCACCCGCTCAGCACCCACCACGGAAATGTAGGCCAGATGCCCCACGCCGGCCCGCAGCGCCGCCTGCGCAAGGGTGGCCGTCATGCGCTCATCGCCCTTCGCGTTCCCGGCGCAGTGGACCACGACTTCGACCCCTGCCACCGCGGCCTCGACGCCCGCCCCGGTGGTGAGGTCGCCCCGCACCTGGGCAACGCCGTCGTTCCCGGCTTGGGGTTGGCGGCTCAACACGCGCACCTGGCGACCGGAGGCCGCGAGGCGGGCCACGACCAGGCTGCCGAGCCGGCCCGTGCCGCCCGTGACCAGGACCGTCGATCCCATGGCTGCTCCCCAATCCTTTGGCGGCGCGCCGACGCCGGGCCGCGTGGTTGCTGTGCTCCCCAGCGTACGTTCGCGGCGCCCGGGCAGGAAGGGCTGGGCCAGCCATTCCCACGGGTCCCGGCCCCAACTAGACTGCTGGGGCGGGCAAAATTCTCGGGAGTCGGCATGGATGAAGTGGGTGTTGTGGCGTCGGGCATCGGCCTGGGGGAGTCGGCGCGCTGGCATGGCGGCAGGTTTTGGTATGCCGACTGGATCAAGGGCCACATCCATGCGATGGACCCCGACGGCACCGAGCACCAATCCATCCCCGTGCCGTCCTTTCCCATTTCCTTCGACTGGCTGCCGGACGGCCACCTGCTCATCGTCTCGGGCTCTGACTGCCGCCTGCTGAGCCTCACGCCGCTGGGCACGCTGGAGCCGGCCGCCGACCTCCACGGGCTCTCAACCTCGCCCTGGAACGAGGTGGTCACCCACGGCGCCAACGCCTACATCAACGGCATCGGCTTCACCTTCCCCGGTCCGGCCGAGGTGGCGGGCCTCATTGCCCTGCTGACGCCCGACGGCGGCACCCGGGTGGTGGCGGACGGCCTCGCCTTCCCCAACGGCATGGTTGTGATGGACGACGGCGGCACCCTGGTGGTGGCCGAATCCCACGCCTCCCGCTTGACGGCCTTCGACATCACGGCCGACGGTTCGCTGGCCAACCGCCGCATCTGGGCGGCCGTCCCCGGCAGCGCCCCGGACGGGATCTGTCGCGGCGACGGCGGAATCTGGTACGCCGACGTACCCAACAAATGCTGCACACTGGTGGCCGAAGGCGGGGAAGTCCGCCAAACTATCCAGCTGGATCAGGGCTGTTTTTCCTGCGTGGTGGGCGGGGAGGACGGCGACACCTTGTTCGTCATGACCGGCGACTGGCCCCAGGCCATGGACCCCACGGCCCCGGCGGGCGGGCGGGTCGTTGCGGTGTCCCTGCGCGGCCGGGGCAGCGGGGCGTGACCTTGCGCTCATCGGGGGCGTCCGATGCCGGCGATTGACGTCACGAACGGTAGTGTTCTAGGTAGCCAAGGCGCTTTTCTCAAAGTTAGCGGCGGCTAGGCCCGTACAGTAACTCGCCGTTGCTGTGCGGGTCGTCTTCGTTTAAGCGCCCGGTTGGTTCGCGCGGCGGGGCTCCGAAGGAATTTCCGCCAATGTCTCCCCAACCCGGCAACAGGCTTATATGCTCGCTCCATGGGAACCTTGCGGGTGGCCGGTGGAGTCTTCACGGCACCCCCATACCGGGGCGGCGGCGCCGCTGATTCGAAAGTGCCAGGCCCATGAAAGCTCCCCGTTCCTCTCCGCGCCAAATGATGCGGGTGTTTGTCCCCGTGCTCCTACTCGCGGCACTGCTGGCGCTGGGGGTGTCCTGGGCCGTGGGGCCGGCCTCGGACGGCAACGGCATCACCATGGAGAGCGCCGGGTACATCATGGTTGCCGCACTTGCCTTGACCTGGCTGGAATGGAGCGCCTATTGGAAGTTGGGCAAGGTCGAGGAACTGTGGGCAAACCCGGACGGGGATTCCGCAAGCACCATGAAGACGGTGAGCTAGCATGAGCAGCACTGCCATCAACACCAGGCCCTTCCTGGCGAGAATGTGGACGCTCTGGGGCTCGGCCCTGATCCACGGAATCTCCCAGATCTTCTTCCAGATCAACGGCTTCACCGGCCTGCTCATCCTGGCCGCATTCTTCACTGAGGACTGGCGCATGCCCATCCTGGTGGTCTTGGGCAGCCTGGCATCCTCGGCGGGCGGGCGGCTCCTGGGTGAATCGACCGCCCGCGTCCACAACGGCTTCCAGGGATTTTGCGGGGCGCTCGTGGGTGCCGCAACATTCGCGGCACTGGGCGGGCAGGCGGCCTCCTTCCCGATCGCCGTCGTCGGCGGCCTGCTCTGCGCCCCCGTGACGTGGTGCGTGCAGTGGCTCTTCACCCACAAGCCGCTGGCGCCGCTGCGGCTGCCCCCGACGACGGCACCGTTTTGCATCGTCGCCACCGTGATCCTGGTCAGCACTCCGTGGCTGCACGTCCATGAACCCCTGGGGCTGGCGGCGGAATCACGGCCGAGCGCGTTCTTCGAGTCCCTGCTGACGAACATTTCCCAGGTGGTCCTGGTGGACAGCGTGTGGGGCGGTGCCCTGATTTTGCTCGCCCTGTTCGTGGCGAATTGGAAGGTGGGCGTCGCGGCGCTCATTGGCAGCACGGTGGGAAGCGTTGCCGCGATCGTGCTGAACCTGGGCCTTGAGCGCACCGTCAACGGGCTGACCGGCTACTCCGGCGTGTTGACGGCCATCGCCTTCGCGGTGGTCTTTGTGCGGGGTACCTGGACCCCGTGGCTGCTGGCCGCCTGGGGCGCCACCGTCACCGCCTTCGCGACCCTGCTCATGGAGCAGGTGGTGGGCCCCACCTACACGTGGCCGTACATTCTGAGCACCTGGGCCGGGCTGGTCTTCGTGGACCTCGTTCCGGGACTTCGACGGGCGCTCTAACGCGCTTAGAGCGCAGTGCCCAGCAGCAGGCCCAGCAACGCCGCTGCGACGGTTGCGGCAGCCATGCCCAACCCATTGCCCAATGCCGCCGCATAACGACGGTCCCTGGCCAGCTGCACCGTCTCATAGCTGGCCGTGCTGAACGTCGTGTAGCCGCCCAGGAAGCCGGCGCCCAGAATGGTGGACAGGCCGGAGGGGAGCAGCGAACCCATGGCCAGGCCCGCCAGGAAGCCCAGCGCGGCCGACCCCGAGACATTGATGATGGTGGTGGCCCACGGATACCCGGCCGGCACCCGGGCACGGATCGCACCGTCCAGGACGTACCGGGCCGTGGCGCCCACGCCGCCGGCCAGGGCAACCAGCACGAAGACCAGGGGCGTCATCGCCCCGACTCCGGCGCGGAAACCGGTCCGGAAATCGGCCCGTGCCGGCGCGCCAGCCGTGCCCCGGCGGCAATGCCGGCCACGGTGGCGCACGCCCCCAGGAGCACCGTCCCCACCACGTACAGCAGGGCGGTCCCAAGGTGTCCGTGGGTGCCCAAGACCGCCGTGTCGGTGGCCAGCGAGCTGTAGGTGGTGAAGCCGCCGCAAAAACCGGTGCCCAGCAGCAGCCTCAGCCGGCCCGCCGCCACGGCCCCGATGCCCGGCCGGGTCAGTGCCTCATAGAGGCAGCCCAGCACGAACGCGCCCGCAAGGTTGATCAGGCCAATTGCCAGCGGCACGCCGCCCACGGTGGGGATGACGAGGGTCAACCCCTCGCGGGCGGCCGCGCCCAGGGCGCCACCGACGGCGACCAGCAGCCACATCCGCCAATTCAAATGGTTGGGCCGGGCCCGCCCCGCCATCAGGCCTCCCGCCACGGCATGGGGGAGCCCAGTCCCGGTGCCCGGGCCGGGATCACCACGATGGGCCGGTTTTGCCGGTGCGCCAGATGTGTTGCCACCGAGCGGTTGAAGAACTCCTGCAGGTTCCCGCCCACGGACCTCTCATGGGTGCCCACCACGATCATGGACGCGTCCAGCCGATCGGCCAGCCGGCCCAGGGCGGCCGACACTTCTCCCGCAAGCACCAGTGTTCGCCACGACACCCCCATGCCGTCGAGGACTTGTTCCAAGCCCGCGGCCAGGCGGGGATCGAACTGGTCCTCGCCGTCGTCCGTGAAGTCCGGATCGAGCGAGGCCGAGGCGACCGAGCCGTCCGGGCCCTCGGAAACCGCCACGCGGCCCTGGTTGACGAATGCGCACACCAACTCGGAGCCGAAGCGGGCGGCAAAGTGGGCGGCCTGCGCCACCACATGGGACGGCTGGCCGGGGGAGACGCCAACGATCACGGGCCCGGGGTTGTGCGGCTTTTCGCTCATAAAGGGAGCCTAGCGCGCGCAGCGGACGATGATGAAGAGGGCAATGGCTGCTAGGCGGGGCCGTTGCGGCGCTCGTCGCGGGCCGACTGGCGTGCGGCCTTCTCGGCGGCCCGGGCGTCGTCGCGGGCCTGCTTTTCCGCCGCACGTGCCGCGTTGGCGTCGGCCCGGGCCTTGGCGGCATCGTTGTCACGGACAAGTTTCTCGGCCGCCTTGACCTGGCGGACCCGCTTGCCCCGGCGCAGCCAGATGCGGGTCAGCACTATCAGGGCCACGGCGCAGGCCACACCGACCACCATGAAGATCTGGCTCCAGGTGCCAAACCAGTTGGCGCTCGTGGCCCAAATGGCGCGGGCGTCGGCGGCGGTCTTGCTGTTCCCATGCAGGACGGCGAGGGTGAGCAGGTTGGGGATGGTCAGCAGCAGGGCCACCACCAGGATTCCCACCCGCACCCACTTGTGCATTTTCTTATAGTGCGCCTGCCATCCGACCACCACGGGGACAAAGGAAAAGACGAAACCGTAGAACATGCCCAACGGAATACTGTTGCCCAGCTGCCCGCCCACCTGGTTGCGGATGGCATGGGCCCACGTCAGCGGCACCGTCACGGAGGCGATCAGATAGGCGATGACAAGGATCACCAGGGCCGCAATCACCACGATCGTGCGCAGCAGCCAGGCCGGCATCTTCCGCCGCGGCTTGGGCGCACCCTCGGTCTCCGCCAGGTTGGACGGGCGCGCATTTTCCGGTGTGGGGGCTGCGGAATCAGTCATGGATGAATCATGTCACCACTGCCGCGAACTGTGTTAGAACAATCGCCGGTTTAAGCCGAAAATCGCTCGAATTCACCTTCGACTTGTCAAGAAGGCCTACACACTAAAGACTGGACATGGCCGGTGGGGGCAACACCTCGTTGACCGTGTTTTACTTTAACTTCAAAATTCCTCGCCAGCGGCGTTGAACCATGAAAGGCGTCCCCATGAGCAACATTCCCGCAGACCTGTCCTACACCGCCGAACACGAGTGGGTCACCGCCCCCGACGCCACCGGCGTCGTCCGTGTTGGCATCACCGATTTCGCGCAGGACGCCCTGGGCGATGTGGTGTACGTTCAGATGCCCGAGGCCGACAGCGACGTCACCGCGGACACCGTGGTGGGCGAGGTGGAATCCACCAAGAGCGTCAGCGACATCTACGCCCCCCTCACAGGCCGGATCAGCGCCCGCAACGAAGCCCTGGATTCCGATCCGGCCCTGATCAACTCCGATCCGTACGGTGCCGGCTGGCTCGTGGAGATCGCCGTCGCCGATGTTGCCAGCTACGGCACCCTGCTCAGCGCCGCCGACTACCAGGAAAAGGTAGGCTAGGTTACAAGCAAGGCCCAAAAGTCCCAGCCGCTTGCCAGCTGTGGGACTTAATATTTTCTTTCACCACGAAACCCGTTCGTAGAAGAGTTCAAAGGAGGAGTACCAATGGTTGACATGGGTAACGACGCCGGAGTGAATGGTCAGGCGCAATCCCAGGATCAGCCGGGTGCTTCAGACACCACGTCGATCCAGCTGCCTCCCGTCCAGCAAGGCCCGCTGCAAACACCGGCCCTCGCGCCGGATGAGCAAAGCGCCGTCAAGTCGCTGCCGGCCGGATCGGCACTGCTGATTGCGCACACCGGCCCCAACGCCGGGGCGCGCTTCCTGCTGGACAGCAATGTCACAACAGTGGGACGCCACCCGGATGCGGACATCTTCCTGGACGACGTGACGGTCTCCCGCCGGCACGTGCAGTTCTTCCGGGTCGATGGCGGCTTCGAGCTCACCGATTCCGGCAGCCTCAACGGCACGTATGTCAACGGCGACCGGGTGGATTCGGTCCGTTTGCACAACGGCAACGAGGTGCAAATCGGCAAGTTCCGCCTGACGTTCTACATCAGCCCCGCAGACGCCGCCCCGAGTTCCTGAGGGCGTCCGTGGCGAGCATGAACCACAGCGCCGGGCGCCGGCTGGTGGACGTACAGTCCGCCGGCAGGCGTCCGGCTGCCGCCGTCATCTTCAACATCGGCGAAGTCCTGGGCCAGCTGACCGAGGACTTTCCCACCGTGACGGCGTCAAAGATCCGCTTTTACGAGGAAAAGGGCCTGATCAGCCCGCAGCGCACTCCCGCCGGCTACCGCCAGTTCCGTGAGTCCGACGTCGAACGCCTGCGTTTCGTGCTGGCCCTCCAGCGCGACCACTACCTGCCGCTGAAGGTCATCCGCGAGTACCTGGACGCGATCGACGCCGGCCTGACCCCGGCAAACCTGCCGCCGGGGGTTTCCATTGCCCCCCGCATGGTCTCCGACGATCTGGCCCTGGAGATGAAGGGCCGCTCACGCCGCCTGACGCCGGACCAGCTCCGCGCCGAATGCGGTGCCAGCGCCGAGCTGCTCGACGCCATGGTCAGCTACGGCCTGGTGGAACAGCGGGGCGGTTTCTTCGACGACCATGCCCTGCGCGTGGCCAAGGCGTGCACCGATTTATCCGTGCACGGCCTGGAGCCTCGGCACCTGCGCCCGTTCCAGGCAGCGGCCGACCGCGAGTTCGGGCTGGTGGAACGCGCCGTGGCGCCGCTGTCCTCCCGCAAGGACGGCATGGCTGCGGCCCGGGCTGCGGAGGCCGCACGGGAAATCGCCGAGCTCTGCCTGAGCCTGCACAGCGCCCTCGTGCAGTCCCGGATTTCGGAGATGGAAGCCCAGTGATCCAGGTTGAGATCGTCGGCGTGCGCATCGAGATGCCCTCCAACCAGCCGCTGGTGCTGCTGAAGGAACAACTGGGGGAGCGGCACATCCCGATTTGGATCGGTGCCTCCGAGGCCACCGCCATCGCCCTGGCCGAACAAGGCGTGGTGCCGCCGCGCCCGCTCACCCATGACCTGTTGTGCGGCGTCGTTGCCGCCCTGGGCCACCGGATTGTCCGGGTCAACCTGACGAAGGTCGAGGACGGGGTGTTTTTTGCGGAGCTCGTCTTTGACGACGGCACCACCGTGGGCTCCCGGGCCTCCGACGCCATCGCCGTCGCCCAGCGTGCGGACTGCTCCATCTGGGCCGCCGAGGCCCTCGTGGAGGAGGCCGGGGTGCTGATCGCCGACCATGACGACGACGCCGAAACCACCGACGCCGACGCCGAGGCGAAGGAACGCCAGGTGCGCCAGTTTCGCGAATTCCTCAACGACGTGGAACCCGAGGATTTCGACAAATAACCCGGCGCCGCGCGGAATCCGGGACCTCGGCTAACCTTAAACCTGAGGCTGAAAGTTTCGACACGCTCAAATTGTTTTTCAAGCGTCTTTGACCTTGGTCCCCAGCCGTTCTAACGTCGAAGTAGTTAGTTCCCATTGCAAGCTGTGCCTGCTGCGGTCACACTTGAGGTTAGGGCCCTTGGTCCCCGCCTTGAATGTTGCGCCCGGCAGCCGGTGCGCAACCATCCGTTGAAGGGGACTGTGAACAGGAGGATCCACGTGAGTCCCAAGAGTGACGCCGGCGAGCTCAACGCCGCAGCCGTCCCCAGTGCAGCCATCACGGCAGGTGCGCAGGGCTTGCTTTTCACCGAGGATTTGCCGGTTCTTGACGAGGACGCCGGATATCGCGGCCCCACGGCCTGCAAGGCTGCGGGGATCACCTACCGCCAACTCGACTACTGGGCCCGCACCGGCCTCGTGGAACCCGCCGTGCGCGGCGCGGCCGGCTCCGGCTCGCAGCGACTCTATGGATTCCGCGACATCCTGGTCCTGAAAGTCGTCAAACGCCTTTTGGACACCGGCGTGTCCCTGCAGCAGATCCGCTCCGCCGTGGACCACCTGCGCGAGCGCGGGGTGGAGGACCTGGCCCAGATCACGCTCATGAGCGACGGCGCCTCCGTCTACGAATGCACCTCCGCCGACGAGGTCATCGACCTGGTCCAGGGCGGCCAGGGCGTCTTCGGCATTGCCGTGGGACGGGTCTGGCGCGAGGTCGAGGGCAGCCTGGCCTCCCTGCCCAGCGAACACGCCCCCGTCCAGACCTTCCCGGACGACGAGCTCAGCAAGCGCCGCGCCGAGCGAAAGATCTCCTAGCCGCAAAAAGGCGCCCGGTTCCGCATTCCGCTCCCGAATAATCGGAATGCGAAATGCGGAACCGGGCGCATTTTTCGTTGTGGGCGGTGGTCCGGCGGTCAGCCCCGGTAAAGGCGGCTGCGCGTGGCGCTTTGCGTCAGCACCGAATCCAGCAGCTTGTCGAACAGGGCCGAGGCGTTCTTGGCCGAATCCCCGGGCCACTGGTGGATCGGGTGCGCTGCGCCCTGGATCTGCTGCCAGTTGGCCTGCTCCGGAATGGTGGGGGAGAGCAGCAACTCGCCAAACATGGTCTTCATTTCCGCCAGGCGGTACGTGTGCTCGTTGGAGCCGCTGCGCACCCGGTTGGCCACGATGCCGGCCGGGACCAGGGCGGGGGCGAACTCGGTGCGGAACAGTTCAATGGCGCGCAGCGTGCGCTGGGTGCCGGCCACGGAGAACAAACCGGGCTCGGCCACGAGCAGCACCCTGCTGCTGGCCGTCCACGCCATGCGGGTAAGCCCGTTCAGGGACGGCGGGCAGTCGATGAGCACCAGCTGGTACGGGGCCGAACCGTCACGGTCGGCATTGGCCAGCACCGTGGAGAGGCGGCGCAAATCACGCTTGCCAAGGTCCGGCCGGTCGTAGATCCCGCTGAACGCCGAACCCATGGCGACGTCGAGGATGGGCGGGGTGGCGCCGTCGTGCTTGTGCGCGGCAAGCCAGCCGCTGGGCACCACATTGGCGGCAAGATCGGCCTTGCGGGAGCCCTTGATCATCCGGCCAATGTCGAGCTGACCGCTGGCATGGACGCCCAATCCCGTGGTGGCGTCCGCATGGGGATCAAGGTCGATCACCAAGGTGGGAATGCCTGCGGCCAGCGCGGCCGATGCGAGGCCGAGCGTGACTGATGTCTTGCCGACGCCGCCCTTGAGGCTGCTGATGCTCACTACTTGCACGGATGAACCATTACCTTTGCGTTGCGTACCGAAATCATGGGCTGTTTGCTGTTCTGTGCCCTTTGCCCCTGACACATACAATAGCTGTGGAACGTTCGCGACTTGGAGAACCCATTGACAAACACCCCAGACAATTTGACCGGCAGCCGGCACCTTGACAGCTATGTGTCGGCCGCATTTAGTGATCGACACATTGGGGTTGGTGCACAGCCCCACGTTCATCATATGTTGAGCGCCCTCGGATTTGGCTCTTTGGAGGAGCTTTCCGCCGCGGCCCTGCCGGAATCGATCTACACGACCGAGCCGATGAGCCTCCAGGCAGCTGTTTCCGAGGAAGCCATGCTCGCCGAGTTGAAGGCCCTGGCCGCCAAGAACACCGTCAACAAATCCTTCCTCGGCCAGGGCTACTACGGCACCCACACCCCCGGCGTGATCCAGCGCAACGTCCTGGAAAGTCCCGCCTGGTACACCGCGTACACGCCCTACCAGCCCGAAATCTCCCAGGGCCGGCTCGAGGCCCTGCTGAACTTCCAAACCGTGGTCTCCGACTTGTCCGGCATGGTCACCGCCAACGCCTCCATGCTTGATGAGGGCACGGCCGCCGCCGAGGCGATGGCCCTGATGCGCCGCACCAACCGAACCGCTCCGGCCGACGCCGTCTTCCTGGTCGACGCCGACGTGTTCCCGCAGACGCTGGCCGTCATCAACACCCGCGCGAAGGCCATGGGCATCCCCGTGCTGGTCCACGACTTCGATTCTTCAAGCAACGGCGCCGGCCTGCCGGACGTGCCGTACTTTGGCGTGCTCCTGCAGTACCCGGGCGACTCCGGACTGGTCCGGGACATCGCCCCGATCATCGCCGCAGCCCACGAGGTGAAGGCCGTTGTCGGTGTTGCCGCCGACCTGCTGGCCCTGACCCTGCTGGAATCTCCCGGCGCCCTCGGCGCGGACCTTGCCGTGGGCACGTCCCAGCGCTTCGGCGTACCCATGGGCTTCGGCGGACCCCACGCCGGCTACATGGCCGTCCGCCAGGGCCTGGAGCGCGCACTGCCCGGCCGCCTCGTGGGCGTGTCGAAGGACGCCGCCGGCAACCAGGCCTACCGCCTGGCCCTGCAGACCCGCGAACAGCACATCCGCCGCGAGAAGGCCACGTCCAACATCTGCACCGCCCAGGTGCTGCTGGCCGTCATGGCCGGCATGTACGCCGTCTACCACGGCCCCGAGGGCCTGCGCCGCATCGCGACCCGCGTGCACGCCCTGGCCCAGGCCGTCGCCGGCGCCGCAACGGACGCCGGCCACCAGGTGGTGCACGCGAACTTCTTCGACACCGTCAAGATCCGCATCGGTGCCGGCAGCGGCCACGCGGCCGCCGAGCTTGTCGCCGCCGCCCACACGGCCGGCTACCTGCTGCGCCAGGTTGACCACGACCACCTCCAGATCGCCGTGGACGAAACCACCACCGAGGCCGACGTCGCCGCCCTCGCTGCCCTGTTGGGCGGCACCGGCTCCTACGGGCTGCCCGCCGATGCCGCCGGCGTCGTCCTGCCGGTTCCGGCGCGCGCCACCGAGTTCATGACGAACGCCGTGTTCCATGCGCACAACTCCGAGACGCAGATGCTGCGCTACCTGCGCAAGCTCTCCGACGCCGACTACGCGCTGGACCGCGGCATGATCCCGCTGGGCTCCTGCACCATGAAGCTGAACGCGACCGCCGAGATGGCGGCCGTGACCTGGCCCGAATTCTCCAACCTCCACCCGTTCGCACCGGCGTCGGACACCGTGGGCATCGTGGAGATGGCCACCCAGCTGGAAGCTTGGCTCGCCGAGATCACCGGCTACGACGCCGTCTCGGTGCAGCCCAATGCCGGCTCGCAGGGCGAATTTGCCGGGCTCATGGCCATCCGCGCCTACCACGTGGAAAACGGCAACCCGGACCGGAACATCGTGCTGATCCCCACCTCGGCGCACGGCACCAACGCAGCCTCCGCCGTCATGGCGGGGCTGAAGGTGGTCCCCGTGGCCACGGACGGCTTCGGCAACATCGACATCGATGACCTCAAGCGCCAGATCTCCATCCACGAGAACGACCTGGCGGCCATCATGGTCACCTACCCATCCACGCACGGCGTGTTCGAAACCTCCATCAGCACCATCTGCGCCATGATCCACGACGCCGGCGGCCAGGTTTACGTCGACGGCGCCAACCTCAACGCCTTGGTGGGCCTGGCCCAGCCCGGCAAGTTCGGTGCCGACGTCAGCCACCTGAACCTGCACAAGACGTTCTGCATCCCGCACGGCGGCGGCGGCCCCGGCGTGGGCCCCGTTGCCGTGGGCGCACACCTGGCCAAGCACCTGCCCGCCCGCGAACTGGGCCTGGACTCCTCCGTGGGCCTGGTCTCCAGCGCTCCCTACGGTTCGGCGTCGATCCTGCCGATCTCCTGGGCGTACATCCGCATGATGGGTCCGGACGGGCTGCGCCGCGCAACCCAGACCGCGATCCTGTCGGCGAACTACATTGCGCGCCGCCTCAGCGAGCACTACCCGGTGCTGTACACGGGCGCCCACGACCTCGTGGCGCACGAATGCATCCTGGACCTGCGCGGAATCACGGCCGACTCCAGCGTGACGGTCGACGACGTCGCCAAGCGCCTGATCGACTACGGCTTCCACGCGCCCACCATGTCGTTCCCGGTGGCCGGCACCCTGATGGTGGAACCGACCGAATCCGAGGACCCGGGCGAGGTGGACCGGTTCATCAACGCGATGATCTCCATCCGCAAGGAAATCGCCGCCGTCCAGGACGGTCTGTGGCCGGCCGGGGACAACCCCCTGGTCAACGCACCGCACACCGCCCAGAGCCTGACCCAGGACTGGGACCACCCGTACAGCCGCGAAGACGCCGTGTTCCCGGCCGGCGTGGACCCGCGCGCCAAGTACTGGCCCATCGTGCGCCGCATCGACCAGGCCTACGGCGACCGCCACCTGGTGTGCTCCTGCCCGTCCATCGAGGAACTCGCCGAAGTCTTCTAGGAGGACCCGTTTGGCCCTGTGGGGAGTTGCTGGAAACCTGGCGGCTCCCCGCAGCCATATCCGTGTTCGGGGCGGTATTGTTACGTGCACGCCCTGTGAGTTCCCGCACATCAATTTGGCGGCGGCGCCGCCGTGGGGCGAAACTGACACCACTTCAACGTTGTCTCCACCGCAGGGCCTCACGCTCATCACCGTGGCGCCCGCCTCCACCAGTACCGCCACCTTCCCGAGTCCGCCCCCGGCCACCCCGGCGGGTGGACGCCTGACCAGCGTTCACACAGGAGTGACATGTTTTCAAAGATTCTGGTTGCCAACCGCGGCGAAATTGCCATCCGGGCCTTCCGTGCAAGCTACGAGCTCGGCGCGAAGACCGTCGCGGTGTTCCCGCATGAGGACAGGAACTCCTTCCACCGGCAAAAGGCCGACGAGGCCTACCTGATCGGCGAGGAGGGCCACCCGGTCCGGTCCTACCTGGATGTTGCCGAGATCATTCGCGTGGCCAAGGAATCCGGGGCCGATGCCATCTACCCCGGTTACGGCTTCCTGTCCGAGAACCCGGGCCTGGCCGCGGCCGCGCGCGACGCCGGCATCACGTTCGTGGGCCCGCCCGCCGAAGTGCTGGAGCTTACGGGCAATAAGTTCCATGCCCTCAACGCCGCCCGCAAGGCCGGCATCCCGGTGCTGAAATCCAGCGAGCCCAGCTCCGATCTGGACACCCTGATCGCCGCGGCCGAGGAGATCGGCTTCCCGATCTTCGCCAAGGCCGTGGCCGGCGGTGGTGGCCGCGGACTGCGCCGCGTGGACACCCGTGAGGAACTGCCCGAGGCCCTCAACGCCGCCATGCGCGAGGCCGACGCCGCGTTCGGCGACCCCACCATGTTCCTGGAGCAGGCAGTGCTGCGCCCCCGCCACATCGAGGTCCAGATCCTGGCCGACGGCGAAGGCAACGTCATCCACCTGTTCGAACGCGATTGTTCGCTGCAGCGCCGCCACCAAAAAGTGGTCGAAATCGCCCCCGCACCGAACCTGGATGACAACATCCGCAAGGCCCTGCACGCCGACGCCGTGAAGTTCGCCAAGGCCATGGGCTACGTCAACGCCGGCACCGTCGAATTCCTTGTGGACACCGTGGGGGAGCGCGCCGGCCA
The DNA here is from genome assembly GCF_001281315.1 of Arthrobacter sp. ERGS1:01. Classification (NCBI taxonomy): domain Bacteria; kingdom Bacillati; phylum Actinomycetota; class Actinomycetes; order Micrococcales; family Micrococcaceae; genus Arthrobacter; species Arthrobacter sp. ERGS1:01. The sequence continues at coordinate 944,867 of NZ_CP012479.1, forward strand.
GCACGTCTTCATCGAAATGAACCCGCGCATCCAGGTGGAACACACCGTCACCGAGGAAATCACCGACGTCGACCTGGTCCAGGCGCAGCTGCGCATCGCCGCCGGGGAAACCCTGGCGGACCTTGGACTGAGCCAGGACACCGTCTTCGTCAAGGGCGCGGCCATGCAGTGCCGCATCACCACGGAGGATCCGGCCAACGGCTTCCGGCCCGACGTCGGAAAGATCACCACCTACCGTTCCGCCGGCGGCGCGGGCATCCGGCTCGACGGCGGCACCATCTACGCCGGCGCCGAGGTCAGCCCGCACTTCGACTCCATGCTGGTCAAGCTCACCTGCCGCGGGCGCAACTACGCCACCGCGGTTTCGCGCACCCGGCGCGCCCTGGCCGAGTTCCGGATCCGCGGCGTCTCCACCAACATCCCGTTCCTGCAGGCCGTCATGGAGGACCCCGCATTCATCGCCGGCGACATTGCGACCTCATTCATCGACGAACGCCCCGAACTGCTCAAGGCCCGCATCTCCGCGGACCGCGGCACCAAGCTGCTCACCTGGCTCGCCGACGTCACCGTCAACAAGCCCAACGGCGAGCTGACGGTCCATGAGGATCCCGCCCGCAAGCTGCCCGCCGTCGACCTGGCAAGCGCCCCGGAGGGCTCCCGCCAAAAGCTGGCCGAGCTTGGCCCCGAAGGTTTTGCGGCCGCACTGCGCGCCCAGACCGCCGTGGCCGTCACCGACACAACCTTCCGCGACGCCCACCAGTCCCTGCTGGCCACCCGGGTCCGCACCCGCGACCTCGTGGCCGCCGGACCCGCGGTATCCGTGCTGACCCCGCAGCTGCTCTCCGTGGAGGCCTGGGGCGGCGCCACCTACGACGTCGCCCTGCGCTTCCTGGGCGAGGACCCGTGGGAGCGCCTGGCCAAGCTCCGCACGGCACTGCCGAACATCTGCCTGCAGATGTTGCTGCGCGGCCGCAACACCGTGGGCTACACGCCGTACCCGGCCGAGGTGACGGACGCGTTCGTGCAGGAGGCGGCCGCCAGCGGCATCGACATCTTCCGCATCTTTGACGCGCTCAACGACGTCGACCAGATGGAACCGGCCATCAAGGCGGTCCGCGCCACGGGCACGGCCGTCGCCGAGGTGGCCCTGTGTTACACGGGTGACCTCCTTGACCCGGCCGAGAAGATCTACACCCTGGACTACTACCTGGAGCTGGCCGACCGCATCGTGGCCGCCGGTGCCCACATCCTGGCCATCAAGGACATGGCCGGCGTGCTGCGCCCGGCCGCGGCGGCCAAGCTGGTCACGGCCCTGCGCGAACGCTTTGAGCTGCCCGTGCACCTGCACACGCACGACACCGCCGGCGGCCAGCTCGCCACCTTGATGGCGGCCATCAATGCAGGGGTCGACGCCGTCGACGTCGCCTCCGCTTCGCTGGCCGGCACCACCAGCCAGCCCTCGGCGTCGGCCCTCGTCGCCGCCCTGGCCCACACCGAGCGGGACACCGGAATTGACCTGGCGGCCGTCAGCTCGCTGGAACCGTACTGGGAAGCTGTGCGCCGCGTCTACGCACCGTTCGAGTCCGGCCTTGCCGGCCCCACGGGGCGCGTCTACCAGCACGAGATCCCCGGCGGCCAGCTCTCCAACCTGCGCCAGCAGGCCATTGCCCTGGGCCTGGGTGAGCGTTTTGAGGAAATCGAGGACATGTACACGGCCGCGGACCGGATCCTGGGGCACCTGGTGAAGGTCACGCCGTCCTCGAAGGTCGTGGGCGATCTTGCCCTGCACCTGGTGGGGATCAAGGCCGACCCGGCCGACTTTGAGGCCAACCCGCAAAACTACGACATCCCGGACTCCGTGGTGGGCTTCCTGGGCGGCGAACTGGGCACCCCGCCCGGCGGCTGGCCCGAACCGTTCCGCACCAAGGCCCTGCAGGGCCGGAACGTGGTGCGTGAAGTCGGCGAGCTGACGGCCGCGGACAGCTCCGAGCTGGCCGCGGACAGCGCAACCCGCCGGGCAGCACTGAACCGGCTGCTCTTTGCCGGGCCCACCCGCGAGTTCGCCAAGGTCCGGGACAGCTACGGCGACGTATCCGTGCTGGACACCCGCGACTACCTGTACGGGCTGCAGCGCGGCACCGAACACGTCATGCCGCTGGGGCCGGGCGTACGCCTGATCGCCTCCCTGGAGGCCGTCTCCGAGGCCGACGAGAAGGGCATGCGCACCGTGATGTGCACGCTGAACGGCCAAAGCCGGCCCGTGACCGTGCGCGACCGCAGCATTGAAAGCACCGTCAAGGCCGCCGAGAAGGCCGATCCGTCCGTGGCGGGCCAGGTCGCGGCACCGTTTGCCGGCGCCGTCAGCGTCAAGGTGGCCGTGGGCGACGTCGTGGCGGCCGGCGCCACGATCGCCACGATCGAGGCCATGAAAATGGAGGCCTCCATCACCACCCCCGTGGCCGGCACGGTATCCCGGCTGGCCGTCAGCGGCGTGGCCCAGGTGCAGGGCGGCGATTTGCTGGTGGTGGTGGGCGGCTAAACCCACGGATTCCGCCCCCGCGGACCTGTGGCTGCACCTCACCCCTGCGCTACACTAACAATCACTTAGCACCGCTGCCGCGGCCGGAAAAATTCCTTTCCGGCCGCGGTGGCATTTTCGGTAGTGGAGACCATGGCCAATAGAATCAGCAAGCCGACAGAGAACGACACGCCCGAGGAGGACGGCGCCGCCGCCGACGCCGCGGAATCAACCGTGCCCGAGGCTGTTGCGGACGCCGGGAACGGCGACGACGAGGCATCGACCGGCGCACCCGGGACCGACGCTCCTGAAACCGAGGCCGACAGCGACGGCGCCCCCGCGGCGGTCGACCACGAGACCACCAACGACGATCCCGCCGTTGCCGTTCCGGACGCAACGCCCACGGTGACCGTCATTGCCGGACCTGCGGCCCCAGACGTCGACGTCCTTGGCCTCAAGGTGCCCGCGGCCTCCACCGATCCCGCCTTCACCGGCGCAGTCCAGACCATCACGCCGGTCACCACGGGCCCCATCCCGGCCCAGCCGGCGTCGGCCCCCGGAGCCTTCCCCATGCCGACGAACACCGCCGGACCCAAGCCCGTTACCGAACCGGTCCAAACGGCGGACGCGGCATTGGTGCAGGAGGCGGCGGTCCCGCCGGTTCCCGAGGTGCCGCCGCTTCCCGAGGTGCCGCCCGTTCCCGAGGCGGCCCCGGGCTGGGAACCGCCCACGGCCGGCGCGCCCACCGGCAGCCCGCGCCGGCAGCGCGAGGACGGGCCCGAGCCCGCCGCGGCCCTGACCAGCGACCGCCTGCTCAACAAGGTCGCGGCACCGCCCGTGGCCGGCTGGCGCCGCTGGCTATATACGCTGACCTTTGGCACGGTCAACCTGGGGGACTCGGACAAGGTCCGGCTGGAACGTGCGCGGGAAAACGTCATCGCGTCCCGGCTGGGCGACCACACCCGCTTCGTGCCGGTCCTCTCCCGCAAGGGCGGGGTGGGAAAGACCACGGTCACGACCCTGCTGGGCATGGTGCTGGCGGACATCCGCGAGGACCGGGTCATCGCCATGGACGCCAACCCGGACAGGGGCACGCTCTCGGACCGCTCACCGGGCAGCGCCGACTTCACGGCACGCAACCTGGTGCGCGACCGCTTCACCGTCACCACGTTCTCGCAGCTCTCCGACTACGTGGCCCGGGACGGCTCACGCCTGGACGTGCTGGCCAGCGACACCGACCCCGCGATCGCGCAGGCCTTTGACGACTCCGACTACCGTGCCGTGACCGACATCCTGAGCAAGTACTACTCCGTGGTCCTCACCGACTCCGGCACCGGCATGGTGCACTCGGTCATGAAGGGAACGCTGGAAAAGGCCGACGCCGTGGTGCTGGTTTCCGGCGGCAGCGTCGACGAGGCCCGGCTGGCGTCGGAGACGTTGTCCTGGCTGGAAGCCCACGGCCGGCACGACCTGGTGTCCAACGCGACGGTGGTCATCAACATGTCGGGCGGGGAGACCCAGGTGGACATCGACCAGATCGAGGAGCACTTCAAGTCCCGCGTGCGGAACGTCCTGCGCATTCCCTACGACAAGCACCTGGCCGAGGGCTCCCGGGTGGAACTGGCCAAACTGCGCCCGGCCACCCTGGCCGCCGTGAAGGAGCTGGCGTCCCTGGTGGTCACCGAGCTGCAGAAGGGCCAGCCCCGGAAGGGCTAGGCAGGCTTCTTCGCGGTGTAGATGTCCTCCACGACGGCGTCGAAGTCCTTCAACACCTGCGCACGCTTGACCTTCAGGGACGGCGTGAGGTGCCCGGAGCCCTCGGTGAAGTCGGTGTCGACGATCCGGAACGCCTTGATCGCCTCCGCATGCGAGACGCTCTCGTTGGCCTTGTCGATGGCGCCCTGCACGGCGGCCAGAACGGACGGGTGCTGGGCCGCATCCGCCACGGAGATGCCCTCGGGCAGGCCGTGGTGTTTTCCCCACTGGGGCAGGGCGTCCTCGTCGAGGGTGACGATCGCGGCGATGAACGGGCGGTTGTCGCCAATCACCAGGCACTGCGAGACGATCGCGTCGGCCCGGATCTGGTCCTCCAGGAAGGCCGGGACCACGTTCTTGCCGCCCGCGGTGACAATGATTTCCTTCTTGCGACCGGTGATCTTCAAGAAGCCCTGGTCGTCGAGTTCGCCGATGTCCCCGGTGCGGAACCAGCCGTCGGCGAAGGCCTCCTCGGTGAGGTCGTCGCGGCCAAAGTAGCCCTTCATGACGCAGACGCCCTGGACGAGGATCTCGCCGTCGTCGGCAATCTTGACCGAGTTGCCCGGCAGCGGGGCGCCCACCGTGCCGATCTTGATCCGTTCGGGGCGGTTGACGGTGACGGGCGCCGTCGTCTCGGTCAGGCCGTAGCCCTCGAGGATCTGCAGGCCGATGCCCTGGAAGAAGTGACCCAGGCGTTCGCCCAACGGGCCGCCTCCCGAGACGGCGTGGCGGACGTTGCCGCCCATGGCGGCACGCAGCTTGCCGTAGACGAGCTTGTCGAACACGAAATGCTTGCCGGCCAGCAGGACCGGCACCTTCCCGGCCTGGCTGGCGCGGGAGTAGTCGATGGCCGTCTGGGTGGCGGTGGCGAAGATCTTGCCCCGTCCGTCGCCCTCGGCCTTGAGCGCGGCGGAGTTGTAGACCTTTTCAAAGACGCGCGGCACGGCCAGGATGAACGTGGGCTTGAAGCTTTGCAGGTCCTCCAGCAGGTGCTTGATGTCGGGAGTGTGGCCCACCTTGGCACCGCCCGCCACGGCCAGCACGGAGATGTAGCGGGCAAAGACGTGGGCCAGCGGGAGGAACATGATGGTTTGGGAGCCCGGCGGGACCACGTCCCTGCCCAGCACATCCAGTGCATTTTCGCTCAGTTCCACGAAGTTGTGGTGGGTGAGCATGCAGCCCTTGGGCCGGCCCGTGGTGCCGGAGGTGTAGATGATGGTGGCGACGTCGTCGAGGCCGTTGGCGGTGCGGCGGGCCTCAAGGACGTCGTCGCCAACGTCCTTGCCGGCCGTACGGAGCAGGTCCAGGCCGTCGCCGTCCATCTGCCAGACGTCCTTGAGGGACGTCAGGTCCTCTGCATGGGCGGCCTGGCGGATTACGTTCTCATGCGAGGCGGTTTCGGCGATGACGGCCGCCGCCTGCGAGTCGCCCAGGTTCCAGGCCACCTGGGACGGTGAGGAGGTTTCGTAGATCGGCACCGAGACGGCGCCGGCGAACCAGATCGCGAAATCCACCAGCGTCCACTCGTAGCGGGTGCGGGCCATGATGCCGACCCGGTCGCCCACGTTGATGCCGGAGGCGATCAGGCCCTTGGCCAGGGCGCACACATCGGCGTGGAACTCCTTGGCGCTGACGTCTATCCACACGTTGTCGGCATTGCGACGGGAAAACAGTGCCGGGTTGGTGGCCAGCTTCGCCTGCCGCAGCACAAAGTCGGTGGTGTTCATGCTTCGCGGGCTGACCACCTTGGCCGGAACGGAAATCTCTCGCACAGTGGCTCCTTCGATATGTGGCACCGATTGGGCTTTGCCTAACTCTATCGGGCACACGCCGCTGACGGGACGCCAATAAAGTTACTCATCAGTAACATTATGTTGTTTGCGTCACACTTTCAATTCACTGCCGGGGACCCGTCCATGGCTAGAATCGGTGCATGCACCAACCCCGCCCGGTCTTCCGGCCCACCCTGCGATTTCCCGGCCGCCCGCCCCGCGCCGGCAAGCTGGCACTCGGCATCGACATCGGCGGAACCAAGGTGGCCGCCGGCGTGGTGGACGCCGCCGGGACCATCCGCGAGGAACTGCGCCGGGACACGCCGGGCCGCGACGCGCGCGCCGTCGAACACGTCATTGTCGAGCTGGTGCGGGAACTGTCCAACCGGCACGACATCCGCAGCGTGGGGATCGGCGCGGCGGGCTGGATGGACCTGGCCGGCGGCACCGTCATGTTCAGCCCCCACCTTGCCTGGCGCAACGAGCCGCTGCGGCGCAACCTCGAAGGGCTGCTGAACCGGCCCGTGACGCTGGCCAACGACGCCGACGCCGCCGGCTGGGCCGAATGGCGTTTCGGGGCCGGCCGCGGCCACGGCCGACTGGTGGCACTGACCCTGGGTACCGGGATTGGCGGTGCCCTCGTCATGGACGGCCGGGTGGAACGTGGAAGCTTTGGCATGGCGGGGGAGTTTGGCCACCAAATCATCATGCCCGGCGGGCACCGCTGTGAATGCGGCAACCGCGGCTGCTGGGAACAGTACGCCTCCGGCAACGCGCTGGGCCGGGAGGGCCGCGAACTGGCCCGGGCCAAGTCGCCCATGGCCGCGGCCCTGCTGGAGGCCGTGAACGGCCGCACCAAGGACATCACCGGGACCGTCGTGACCGAGCTGGCGCAGGCGGGGGAGGCCACCTGCGCCGAACTTGTCGGCGAAGTGGGCGAGTGGCTGGGCCTGGGCATCGCCAACCTGGCGGCGGCGCTCGATCCGGAATTGTTCATCATCGGCGGCGGGCTGTCGGTGGCGGGGGAGCTGCTGCTGGAACCGGCCCGGCGCGCCTACGCGAAAAACCTGACCGGCCGCGGATTCCGCAACGAAGCCGTGATTGTCGCAGCCCAACTGGGGCCGGCCGCCGGACTCATCGGCGCCGCGGACCTCTCCCGGGTCCGCCACGCGCGGCGGCTTGGCGCCCGGGGGCGCGGGCGGGCCGCCTCGAGGATCGCCGGAACCGCTTAGACGACGGCGCCGTCGCCGCTGTCGTGGTCACGGTTCTTGGGCAGCCGGTACAGTAGGTAACCGGTCCCGGCCAGGAACGCGGCGATCACGCCGAGCACCACAAACAGCGGGATGCCCCGCCAAAAGATCGCGGCAATGACCAGGAAGATCGGCCCGCCGGCCGCGCCGATCCAGGACGCCATAATGGCCGGGTCCGCGCCGGCCAGGCTGGGCAGCTCCTCCGGCACGAACTCCTCGTCGAGACCGTCGGGATCGCCGGCCTCATAGTCGCGCGGCCCCGCGGCGGCCGATCCGGCCTGTGTGCCCTGGCCATAGACGGGCTCGGACGGTGCCGGACTGCTTTGCCGCTGCCACACGCCCAGCGGGTCGAAGTCTCCCACGCCCTTGGCGTCCTGGAAATCGTCGGGGGCGTCGTCGTCGAGCCCGTCCATGAACTCCGGTTCCTGCAACCTGGCCACCAGGTCCCGCCAAACTTCGTCGTCGCCATTGTCGCCGTCGTTCCCACCCGTGGCGGGCTGGTCCTGGCCGTGGTCAGATTGCACCGGTGTGTCTCCGGAAGAACTCGTTGGATTGGGAAAAGATCTGCGCGGCGTCATTGTCCATGGTGGCTACATGATAGCTGTTGGTCAGCGGCACCACCTGGAGGTCCTGTGAACCAATTCCGGCCTTGATCAGGTCAATGCTGGAATCGGGCACCACGTGGTCCACGGTGGAGCGGAAAACCAGGGTGGGGGCCGTAACCTGCGGCAACAGTTCGATCGTGTTGGTGAACAGCGTGGACAGCTGGTGCACGGCCGCCACCGGGGTGCGCGTGTAGGCGCCCTCCGTGATGCCGGGGGCCTTGATGTCGTCGCCGATCGCCGGAACGCTCTTGAGCACGTATTTGAGGAGCCCGGCGTATTTGGCCCGATTGTCGTCAAACGTCAGGCCCGGATTGACCACGGCGATCCCGGCCACGTCATGATGGGCGGCCACCCGCAGGGCCAGGGCCCCTCCCATGGACAGGCCGGCCACAAAGACGGTGTCGCAGCGGGCGGCCAGTTCCAGGTAGGCCGCCTCGAAGTCGCGGTACCAGTGCTCCCACGGAGTGCGGGAAAGGTCCTGCCAGGTGGTGCCGTGGCCGGCCAGCAGCGGCATGTTCACGGCGTACCCCTCGCCGGCCAGGTACTCCGACCAGCCGCGCATGCTCACGGGGGAGCCGGTGAAGCCGTGGCAGACCGCCACGCCCACGCGGGCCAGGGGGCCGTGTCCATCCGAGCGGTACGATTGCGCCGTTGCCATTAGCCCTCCGTGGGTTTTTCGACCTGCCTCAAAACACCCACGGTTGTTGCGGTCATTGCGCCGCTCACGGGTGCCTCTCTCACTAGACTACTGTTGATACGTTCGTAGCGGGGTAACGCCATGAACGCAGCTTCGCTGAAGTTCATGGCGCCGGAGAGGAACCGAACAGTGATTTATTGGGTGCTTAAGAAGATCTTCCTTGGACCCGTCCTGAAAGTGCTGTTCCGGCCCTGGACCAAGGGGCTGGACAACATCCCCGTCGACGGTCCGGCCGTGCTGGCCAGCAACCACCTGTCCTTCTCGGATTCCATCTTCATGCCCTTGATGGTGCCCCGCCCCGTGGTGTTCCTGGCCAAGAGCGACTACTTCACCGGACGCGGCATCAAGGGACGGCTCACGGCGGCGTTCTTCAAGCTCACCAACCAGCTGCCCATGGACCGTTCCGGCGGCGCGGCCTCGGCCAACTCCCTCCAGACCGGCATCGACGTCCTCAACGAAGGCGGCCTGCTCGGCATCTACCCCGAAGGCACCCGCAGCCCCGACGGACGGCTGTACCGGGGCAAGGTGGGCGTGGCGAAACTGGTGCTCACCGCCAATGTCCCCGTGATTCCGGTGGCCATGATCGGCACCGACAAGGTTCAGCCCATCGGCCGGCGCATCCCCACCATCCGCCGCCTCGGAATCATCTTTGGCGAGCCCATGGACTTCAGCCGCTACCAGGGCCTGCAGGACGATCGATTCGTGCAGCGTTCGGTCACCGACGAGATCATGTACGAACTCATGCGCCTCTCGGGCCAGGAATACGTGGACTCCTACGCCAGCACCATCAAGGACAAGATCGCCGCGGAGAAGGCCGGCAAGACCGCAAAGCCCGACGCCGGCACACCGGCCGAGGCGCCGCGCAAGGCCGGCGACGCCGTCCGCGTGGACCCCGGCGCCACCGTGGCGCCCGGCACCGTGACGGTCATCGGATCCCCGAGCGAGCCCAAGGCGCCGCAGATCAAGGCCGACGACGAACGCGGAGACCCCGATTTGGGTGCGGCCGACGCGCAGGGAACGCAAGGCTAGGAATCAAGGGGCGGGACGGCGGCGGCCGGAGGCTCCGGCGTCGTTCATGACGAACGGGCGCATCTCATGACTTGGACTCGTTCCCCCGTGCCCGGCTACGGGGATAGGCTTGGGGGTGACTGATCTAACTTCTCCCACCACGCCCGTACCCGGCATCTCCGTTCCCGGTGCGGCGGTCTATCCCGGCCTTGACGATTGGCGCAGCCTGCCCATCGCCCAGCAGCCCACGTGGTCCGATTCGCCTGCTTTCGCCCCCACCGTCAAGGAGCTTTCCACGCTCCCGCCGCTCGTGTTTGCCGGTGAAGTGGACGTGCTCCGCTCCCGTCTGGCCCAGGCGGCCCAGGGCAAGGCGTTCCTGCTGCAGGGCGGCGACTGCGCCGAGACCTTTGAAGCGGCCACGGCCGACAAGATCAGCGCCCGCGTCAAGACCATCCTGCAGATGGCGGTGGTGCTCACCTACGGCGCGCAGCTGCCCGTCATCAAGATGGGGCGCATGGCCGGCCAGTTCGCCAAGCCGCGCTCCTCGAACGATGAAACCCGCGACGGCGTCACCCTGCCGGCCTACCGCGGCGACATCGTCAACGGCTACGACTTCACCCCGGAGTCGCGCCTGCACGACCCCGCACGCATGCTCAAGGCGTACCACACCTCCGCCTCCACGCTGAACCTGATCCGCGCGTTCACGCAGGGCGGCTTCGCCGACCTGCGCTCGGTGCACGAGTGGAACCGCGGATTCACCTCCAACCCGGCCCACAGCCGCTACGAGAAGCTGGCCACCGACATCGACCGGGCCATCAAGTTCATGGCCTCCTGCGGCGCCGACTTCGAGGCCCTGAAAACCGTTGAATTCTTCGCCAGCCACGAGGCCCTGCTCCTGGACTACGAGCGTGCGCTGACCCGCATCGACTCACGCACCGGCCTGCCTTACGACACCTCCGCGCACTTCCTGTGGATCGGGGAGCGCACCCGCGACCTCGAGCAGGCCCACGTGGACTTCCTCTCCCGCGTCCGCAACCCGATCGGCGTCAAGCTCGGCCCCACCACCTCCCCGGACGACGCGCTGCGCCTGATCGAGAAGCTGGATCCGAACCGCGAACCCGGCCGCCTGACGTTCATCACCCGCATGGGTGCCACGAACATCCGCGAAAAGCTGCCGAACCTGGTCGAGAAGGTCACCGCCTCCGGCGCGCAGGTCCTGTGGGTCACCGACCCCATGCACGGCAACACCGTCACCTCGCCCAACGGCTACAAGACCCGCAACTTCGACGACGTCATCGACGAGGTCCGCGGCTTCTTCGAGGTCCACCAGTCCCTGGGCACGTTCCCGGGCGGCCTGCACGTGGAAATGACCGGCGACGACGTGGCCGAGTGCCTCGGCGGCGCCGACCCGATCGACCAGGAGGCGTTCCTGACCGGCTACGAGTCCGTCTGCGACCCCCGCCTGAACCACAAGCAGTCCCTGGAAATGGCGTTCCTCGTTGCCGGGGCGCTCGGCCAGAAGTAACACCCGGGCGTGCCATCGGCGGTCGAGCTCGTCGAGACCCGGATGGACAGCCTCCTAACGGGCGGTGTCCGCGCATTGTGCGTGGGCCCCGCCCGTTTTTGTCCCACCGTCGACGGCGCCTTTCCCCACCTTCGGCGGCGCCTTTCCCCACCTTCGGCGGCGGCCCGACGTTTTTCCGTCCGGCTATCCGACACGTCGGCCGCGGGCGGCCTTTGGTGTCTCCTTTACGCCGGACTATAAAAAACGCCGGCTCCGCCGCCTTGTGCCTCACCCGCCAATGACTCCGGTGCAAAAAAGACGCGGCCTACTCGGAGGGTCCCTTCAGGGCGGGGTACGGCCTTCGCGAGAACTGGTATTGGTGCCGAGAACTGGTCTTGTGGCCCGCAACGCGTTCCTGGCACCAGTTCTCGGTGTGAATTGCAGTCCTCGAGGTCGTCGGGACTGGACCTCATCATGACACCCGCATCGTTGCCGCAAGCCGAGGGCGGCGGAGACGGTGTTTTCGTAGCCGACGTAAAGGCGGCCCCAAGGCCGCCCGCGGCCGAGGGGGCGGATAGTCGGCGAGAAAATGCCGGTTCCGGCGCCGCGGACCTGTGGCCGGTTAGATGACCTTCAGGATGATGGTGCTGCCTTCGGGTGCGTCCACGCCCTGGGGGGACTGGAAGCGGACGGTGCCGAAGAATCCGCCGAGCAGGTTCTCCACCTCCACCTTGAACCCGAGGGCCTTCAGCTCGGCCGTGGCGACGCCCACCTGCTTGCCGATCATGTCGGGGACCGCGATCATCCTGGGGCCCTTGGACAGCGTGATCGTGACGGTGCCTCCGGCCGTGAGGGTGCCGGAATCCGGTGCCTGGGACAGCACGGAGCCGGCGGGGACGGTGGCACTGTTGAGCTGTTCCGGAGCGATGGCGGGCGTCAGGCCGGCGGCTTTGAGTGAGGCTTGGGCGTCGGCGCCGGTCTTGCCCACCACGGAGGGGACGGGGATGGGCTTGGGCCCCTTGGAGACCACCACGTCAACCTTGGTGTTGCCGCGGAACTCGGCGCCCGCCTTGGGGTTTTGCGAGATCACGGTGCCGGCCGGGATCTTCTCGTTGAAGGCCTCCGTTACCGTGCCCAGGGCAAGGCTGCCGTCGCTGAGCGCGGACTTGGCGTTCGCCAGGTCCTTGCCGGTGAGCTCGGGGACGGGGTACAGCACCGGTCCCTTGGATACGAGGATCGTGACGCCTAGAAACCGGCGCAGGGACGAACCTGCGGCCGGGTCCGTATCCACCACCAATCCCGCGGCAACCTTTTCGTCAAAGACGTCACGGCTTGCCGACTTGTCAAAGCCTTGGGCATGGAGGAGGGCCTGCGCCTGCGCCACGGTCTTGTTGTGCACATCGGGCACGGTGGCCAGGGCGCCCGGCCCCAGCGCCAGGAACCAGCCGGCCATGGCGACCAGGAATCCCAGCACCAGCACCACCAACACCCAGACCAGGGCACGACGCCGCGGGTGTCCGTGGCCCAGTGTGGTGGTCGGCTGAGCCGCCGCCTTTGCTCGGGCCCTGGCCTCGGCGCGGGCTTCGCGCTTGGACAGCGCGACGCCGTCGTCGTCGGTCTCGTCGTCCCCGCCGGAATAGTCTGGGCTGTAGGCCGAGACGTCACGGTCGGCGTCGTTGACGTAGAGTCCGCTGCCCGAGGGCAGGACGGACGTGGGGTAGCTGGGGCCGGCAATGACGGTGGTGGCTCCGGGCCAGCCGCCGGCCGGTGCCGCGGGCGGCTGCCCGATCGCGGCCGTCAGGGCGCCCGTGTCCAGGGCGGGCTGGGCGCCAATGACCTCGGTGGCGCCGGCTCCGGGCCGGCCAATGGAATCCGCCCCGGGAGCGGCGAAGTCAAGTTCCTCCGGGGTCAGCGTGCGCCGGATGTGGCGCAGGTCTTCCAGCAGGGATGCGCCGTTGGCGGGCCTGTTGTCGGGGTCCTTCTCGGTCATGTAGCGGACCAGCTCGTCCATCTCGGACGGCAGTCCGGGAACTGCCGCCGAGGGCGTCGGGACGGCGTCGCGGACATGCGCCATGGCCACGGCGATCGGAACCTTGCCCTGGAACGGTTGGGCGCCGGTCAGCAATTCGTAGAGCATGATGCCGGCGGAGTAGATGTCGCTGCGGGCGTCGCCGCCCTCGCCGTTGACCAGTTCCGGGGCGATGTAGCCCACGGTGCCCAACAGCGTGGCGGTGTTCGTCGTCGTGGTGACTGCCCGGGAGAGCCCGAAGTCGCCGATCTTGACCCAGCCCGAGCGGGAAATCAGCACATTCTCGGGTTTGACGTCCCGGTGCACCAGGCCGGCGGCGTGGGCCGCTGCCAGGCCCTCCACGATGGGGTCGAGCATGTCCAGGGCCTGGCGGGGCGTCAGCGGCCTGCCCTGGTTGATGACGTCGCGGAGCGTGTGCCCGTCGATGTATTCCAACACCAGGTATGCGTGGGCGGCACCGACGCCATGGTCGTGGATCTGCACCACGTGCGGGTGTGAAAGGCTGGCGGCGCTCCACGCCTCACGCTGCAGGCGTTCGATGAAGGCGTTGTCGGTGGCCAGGTGCGGATGCAGGATCTTCAGGGCAATGTTGCGGTTGAGCCGGATGTCCTTGGCCAGGTAGACGGTGGACATGCCACCGCGCGCCACCTTGGACAAAACCAGGTAGCGGTCATCGATTGTGGACCCGATCAGGGGGTCGTGGGGCAGATCTTGCACTCAACCAGCTTATTCTCTCAAACGAAATCGGGCCGCCAGCAACACTCGCCGGCGGCCCTTCATTCGATCATGGTGCGGTCCTAGCGGAACATCTTTCGGTTCGCCTTGACGCTGGCCACATAGTTCTTCGTGTCCGGGTACATGCCGTGGATGCTCACCGAGTACTGGCCCTGGTAGTATCCGGCGATGGCCAGGTCCTCGTTGGGGGCGTCGCGGAGCAGGGCCCGGATGATCGCCACACCGGCGGTGACGTTGTCCTGCGGGTTGAGCAGGTTCAGCTTGCGGCCAACCAGCCCGGACGCCCAGGTGCCGGCGTCGGGGATGACCTGCATGGTGCCGATCGCATTGGCGGGGGAGACCACCTGGTGGTTGAAGCCGGATTCCTGCTGGGCGAACGCCATGGCCAGGGACGGGTCCACGCCCATGGCGGCGGCCGTGCGGGCCACCATTTCCTTCATCTGTGCCCGGCTGGGTGCCGGTGCCGCCAACAGTGCCGCCTTGTTCTTGTTGGCGTCGGCCACCACGGCATCCGGGTAGGTGTAGTTGAGGAAGGTGTTGGGGACCTGCTGGTCCGGCGTCAGGCTCGGGGTGGTGATGGGGGTGACGCCGCTCGAGGCCGCGTTCAGGCCCGGGATGGTCAGCGTCTTGCCGGCGTAGATGGTGCCGTTGACCGTGATGCCGTTGGCGGCGGCCAGGGCGGACAGCCCCACGCCGTGGCGGGCGGCGATCCCGGAGAGCGTGTCGCCGCTCTTGATGACGTACTTGCCGCCGGCGACGGGCTTGGTGCTCGAGGCCTTCACGGGGGTCTTGGCCGGGGCAGCAGCGACCGGGGCGGACTGGCCGCCGCCGAGCCTGATGACCTGGCCCGGGTAGATGATGGTGCTTCCACTCATGCCGTTGGCTGCCAGCACCGAGGAGGTGCTCAGGCCGTGGCGGGAGGCAATGCCGCTGATGGTGTCACCGCTGGCCACCACGTAACGGCCACCCGTTGCCGTGGCAGTGGTCTTCGCCGCGGTTTTTGCGGGTGCGCCCTGGCTGGGGGCGGCCTTGCCGCCAAGCTTGATCTGCTGGCCCGGGTAGATGATGCTGCTGGTGCTGAGCTTGTTCAGCGCGAGCACGGAATTGGTGGACAGGCCGTAACGGGACGCAATGCCCGAGATGGTGTCGCCGGGCACCACCTTGTAGGAGCTGGGGACGGCGGGACCCTGGGCGGCGATGCGCGACGGCAGGGAACCGGCCACGACCGACGTCGGAACGCCGGCCTGCCGTGCTGCGACCTTGACGGCCGTGCCAAGTGCGCCGTGGGTGACGGCGGACGGAAGGATCTTGGGCCCGGCCGGGGCGGGAGCCGCGGCTGCGGGCTGGGCGAGCGCCAGCGAGGACAGCATGACAACGGGAATGGCGGCCGTGGCAACAGCCGCCAGTTGCTTGCTGCCTGACGGCATGGGGCGAGAGGGGCGTTGGGAAGTCATAGATGCAATCCTCGAGTTTCCGATACTGATGATGCTCATGGTGTTGGAGTTTCTTGTGTGACTAATGTGAATTTACACCAAATGTTCACAACGGGAAGCCCCCGCGCGCCATTAAAGGAAAAACACAACCGTGTAGTTTCGCGGGCGCTCGAACTATGTGGGAACCTATAACACGTGAGTAAAGTTGAAAACGTAGTCAGTGAATGGTTGCCCCTGCCGGACGTCGCCGAAAAGCTTGATATTTCCATTACCCGGGTCCATGCCCTGGTTAAGGACGGATCCCTGCTGGCAGCCCGGGTCGGGGAGCGCAAAATCCGCGCCGTTCCGGCCGAGTTCTTCATCGAGGACCACATCGTCGACAGCCTGCGCGGCACCATCACGGTGCTCCACGACGCCGGCTTCGACGACGAAGAAGCCATCACGTGGCTGTTCACCGCCGACGAATCCCTGCCCGGCCGGCCCATCGACGCCCTCCATGAAGGCCGCAAGACCGAAATCCGCCGCCGCGCGGCAGCCCTCGGCTGGTAACGCACCCCCCAACACCAATAAGATCCCCGCACCGGCCCATGCCGGTGCGGGGATCTTGTTTGTTTAATTGCCGTGTATTTAGTTTCCCGGCGGCCGTCGCTAGGAGGTGCGCGACACGGCTCCGCGGCCCAGGGCCGTCAATGCCGCGCCGACTCCGCCATTAATGGGCAGGGCCGCCAATGCGGCAAATGCCGTGCCGCTCAATTCGGTGATCATTTCCTCGGTGCGGTCCAGGGCGCCGGAATCAACCATGATGGCGCACATCCGCGCAATTTGATCGTCCGTGAGATCCTGCCGGCCCAGGTGGGCGTCAACAAACTCGATGTCGGCGTCGGACGCGGCGTCGATGGTCAGGCCCACCAAAACGGTCCGCTTGCCTTCCCGGAGGTCGTCGCCGGCCGGCTTGCCCGTTTCGGCGGGGTCGCCAAAGACGCCCAGGACGTCGTCGCGCAGCTGGAACGCCTCACCCAGGGGCAGGGCGAACGCGCTGTAGCCGTCCAACAGTTCCGGGCCGCCCCCGGCAAGGGCGCCGCCAAGTACCAGCGGGTGTTCGGAGGAGTACTTGGCGCTCTTGAAGCGGATGATCGCCGAGGCCCGGGCGACGGCGGTGCTGTGCGGCTTGGACGGGCCGGAGACCTCCTCGAGGATGTCGAGGTACTGCCCGGCCATGACTTCGGTGCGCATCAGGTTGAACACGGCGCGGGCGCGGCTCCCGGCGGAGGTGCCGATCGAGGCAAACATCTCCTCGCTGAAGGACAGGCACAAATCCCCCGTGAGGATGGCGGCGGCGTGCCCGAAGCGCTCCTCGTCAAGGGCCCAGCCGCTCCCCGAATGCAGGGTGCCGAATTGGCGGTGCACGCTGGGCCCGCCGCGGCGGGTGTCGGAGCGGTCGATGATGTCGTCGTGGATCAGGGCCGCGGCCTGGAACAGTTCCAGCGCCGCGCCTGCCATGATGATCTCCGCGGCATCGGCGGATCCGCCGGCCCCGCGCCAACCCCAGTAACACAGCAGGGCGCGCATGCGCTTGCCGCCGGTCACCAGGGACTTGATGGAATCAACCAAAACCAGGGTGTCGGCCGAGATGCCGGCCAGCAGTTCGCGTTTCTCCGCCAGGAACGACGCCAGGGCGTCCGCCACCGCGGCGACGTAGGCAACTTGCTCGGCGGCGGGGGACTCCGCCGGGGCGGCGGCAAATGCGGTCATGCGGGTGGATTCCTTGCTGTGAAAGGTGGCTCCGGGGAACGGCCCGGTGCGGTGGTGCGCAAGCGCCGGATTACTTCAGCGACGCGGGCAGAACATTGGCCCCAATGGTCACGGTGGACGTCGATCCGGTCTGGACCACCGACACCGTGACGATTTCCTGCCCGGAGGCGCGCACGAAGGTCTTCAGCGGCACGCCCTCGACGGAGTTGCCGGGCTGGGCCGTGAAGCCCTGGCTGGTCAGCGACTTTGTATAGAAGGCCAGGACGTCGGCGGGTTTTGCCGTCACGGTGGCGGTCAGTGCGGCCACGGACAGGGGCGTTGACCGTTGCAGGCTCGACGCCTGGACGTCGGCGCCGGGCATCAGCGGGATCAGTTTCGACGGGAATCCGGCCACGAGTTCCTTCACGGCGGCCTCGGCGGTCGGCGTGGCACCGGGCGTCGTTGCCGATGCCATGGCGGACCCCGTCGCGGACTGGGAAACGGACGGGCTGGTGGCGGCCGGTGTGCCGGTTCCGCCGGAGCAGCCGGCCAAAAGCACGACGGCTGCAATCGCCGCCAGCGCCCCGCGTTGCGGACGGAACGACGCCGGGGGGCGCAAACGCTGAACAGTGGTGTTGGTCATCACGATTTCCTTAGCTGCCAGTGGCCGTGCAACGGGTCGCCTCCAGTTTACCCACGTCCCGTTTGTTCCCGGGTGCCGGGTTCTTCGTGCGGCACCTCAGTCAATGCTGTGCCCCGTCAGGGACGCGTTGGCCGGGGAATGTGCATGGCGGCAATGTCGGTGCCGGAAACTAGACTTGGACCGTGGAACAACAGCCCCGGAAAATACCAGAGCGCCGCGCCGCGCCGGAACCGGGGCCGCGGGAACGCGCGCTGCGCAGCCAACAGCTCGGCCGGGTCCTTGACCAGACCGGCTGCACCATCATGCACGTGGACATGGATGCCTTCTTTGTCTCCGTTGAACTCCGGGAGCGCCCGCAACTGGTGGGCCGGCCCGTCATCGTCGGCTTTCCGGGTGGCCGCTCGGTGGTGCTGTCGGCCTCCTACGAGGCCCGGGCCTTTGGGGTACGGTCCGCCATGCCCATGGCGACGGCCATGCGCATGGCCCCGACCGCCGTCGTCATTGAGCCCCGGCACAATGTTTACCGCGAGGTCTCCGGGCAAGTCATGGCCTTGTTCAACTCCATCACCGACAAGGTGGAGCCGTTGAGCGTGGACGAGGCGTTCCTGGACATTTCCGGGGCACTGCGCCGGTTGGGGGAGCCGCTGGACATTGGCGCGCTGGTGCGCCGGCGGGTCGAGTCCGAGCTCGGCATCACGGCGTCGGTGGGGATCTCGGCGTCGAAGTTTGTGGCGAAGATCGCCTCCACCCGCTGCAAGCCCAACGGCATCATGCTCATTGAGCGCGACCGCACCGTGGAATACCTGCACACGCTGCCCGTCCAGGCGCTGTGGGGCGTGGGAGCCAAAACCCTTGAAGTCCTCCAACGCCTGGGCATCTTTACCGTGGCCGACGTCGCCGCCACCCCCGTTGCAGCCCTGCAAAAAACCCTCGGGGCCAGCGGCCGGGCCCTGCATGACCTTTCCTGGGGGATCGATCCCCGCCCGGTCACCCCCGTGCGCGTGGAAAAGAGCATCGGCGCCGAGGAAACGTTTGCCGTGGACACCTTCGACGACGACGTCCTGACCCGGGAACTACTGCGGCTCTCGCACCGGGTGGCGGGGCGATTGCGCGAAGGCCGGCTTGCGGGGCGGACCCTGGCCCTGAAGATCAAGTATTCGGATTTCTCCGTCATCAACCGTTCCAAGGCCATGGGGGCCGGCATCGACAGCGCCGGTGCCATCTACTCCGGCGCCGTGGGACTGCTGAAGGTGCTGGGCCCGCGGCCCCAAAGCGTGCGGTTGATCGGGGTCCGGGTGGAACAACTTGAATCCATTGAATCAACGCCATTGCAGTTCACCCTGGACCGTCGCGATGACAACGGGCGCAGCGCCGAAGTGGTGGGGGACGCCATCGCCGCGAAGTTCGGCGGCGCCAAGATTGTCCCGGCCCGTCTCCTGGCGGCCCGGCGCACCACGACCCCCGGTGAATCCGGCCCCGAATCGGGGCGGCGGGGACCTGCGCAGGGCGGATCCTGACGACTTCCTGTGACCTGTTTCGTGGTGGGTTTCAGTTCGGCAAAATCAAGCCTATTGTTAGTAGTAGGAGTTCTCTCAAAGACAACTTCGCAGCTCTACGACGACCTGGGACACCCGGAGGAATCCGGCAACGATCCCCGGGAACCAAAAGGGCCCGCGAAATCGTTAATGAGTCAAGACGCCCATGGCCCTGACCTGAAGGAGGTCGTCATGCCCCTCTCCGAGCACGAGCAGCGACTGCTTGACCAGCTGGAACAGCAACTGCATGCCGAAGACCCGAAATTTGCCAACGCGTTGGCCTCGGACCCGGCACACTCGCTGTCGACCCGCCACATCGTCATCGGCGTGTTGGTCATGATCGTTGGCATCATGGTGTTGCTGGGCGGTGTTGCCAGCCAGCTGATTGTGGTGGGGGTCCTGGGATTCCTCATCATGGGCGGCGGCGTCTACATTGCCATCTCGCGGCCCAAGTTCGGCAAGGCCTCCGGTGGCACCGGCAAGTCGGGTGCCAAGACCAAGAGCGGCTTCATGAACAGCCTCGAAGAGCGCTGGGAAGAACGGCGCCGGGAACAATAGCCCGTCCGGCCCTGCGGCCGGTTCGATGCCGGTGTGATGCACAGAGCCACCTTCGGGGTGTGCGGCACGTATAGTGCGTGCGCTCCGGGCTCCACGGATGATCCACCCTGCAAAAGGTCCGCGCTGCGGGCCTTTTTTGCGTTGTGTGCCGAAACGTCAAGGACGCTCCACTTTCCACCACACACCCTCCCCGCAACCGCCCCGGGAAGCCCCCGCGGCGGTTTTTGCGTGCCTGGCACCCGCAATCGGCCGTGACCGGCCGCCACGGGCGAAGAAATCCCTCCACCACGCCCCACCGGCCCGCTTCCCAGCAGTGGCGCGGCACGCCCCGGCGACACGCACGCAAAAATTCCTTGCATGGCGTTGACGGTGGAGGATTGTGGAGTAATGTGGAGCGCGTAAGAGGGAATTGGTGAAGGGTTGTTCTAGGAACCTTGGTTTCGAAGGCGGTGGGGGATGTTTCTCGGAACTCATTCACCGCGCCTGGACGAAAAGGGCCGAATCATCCTTCCCGCCAAGTTCCGGGAGGAACTGGCCGGCGGACTTGTCCTGACCAAGGGGCAGGAACACTGCATTTACGTCTTCAGTGCCAGGGAATTTGAAAAAGTCCACGCGGACATGGTGGGTGCGCCAATGCAGAACCGGCAAGCCCGCGACTATATCCGCGTTTTTCTCTCTGGAGCCTCCGACGAAGTCCCCGACAAGCAAGGGCGTGTGACCATTCCGGCCACACTCCGGGCATATGCGGGTCTTGACCGTGAGCTGGTCGTCATTGGCGCCGGCAACCGGGCAGAGATCTGGGATGCCACGGCTTGGAACGACTACCTGGAAGAAAAGGAGAAGGCGTTCTCGGAACTTGACGAGGACTCCATCCCCGGCAACACCTAGCACCTTTAGTTCCACAGTTTTATGCACGTGGCACCCATGGCGGGTCTTGGATGAGATCTCCAGCCGCCCGGCAGCGTCAAACCTGGCTCACCTTCCCCGGTGCCAGGCGGGACGCGGCTCGGCGCGGAGGGGGATCTGATCCAAGAACGCACCAACCGTTCACACATGCAGCATGAACACCAGCGAAGCCCAGCAGAAACGGAGGCGTGATGACGTCGGAGAACCCCACGCCACCTACGTCCGCCCGCCACACACCAGTTCTTTTGGATCGCTGCATCAACCTCCTGGCCCCCGCCTTCGACGTGGCACGCCAGGCCGGCCGCACCCCCATCGTCATCGACGCAACACTTGGCATGGGCGGCCACAGCGAGGCCATGCTCCAGCGCTACCCGGACCTGCACCTGATCGGCATCGACAGGGACACCGAGGCGCTCGGCCTGGCGGGGGAGCGGCTTTCGCCCTTCGCCGACCGCACCGACTTGGTCCACTCCGTCTACGACGAAATCGCATCGGTCCTGGATGACCTGGGCGTTCCCGCCGTGGACGGCATCCTGATGGACCTGGGCGTCTCCTCGCTGCAGCTCGATGAGCGCGACCGCGGCTTCGCCTACTCCTTTGACGCGCCCCTGGACATGCGCATGGACACGAGCCGCGGCCAGACGGCGGCCGACGTCGTCAACAGCTACTCCGAAGAGGACCTGGTCCGGATCATCCGCAAGTGGGGTGAGGAAAAGTTTGCCGGGCGCATCGCCAACCACATCGTGGCGGCCCGCGACCGCAAACCGCTCACCCACACGGGCGAACTTGTCGAGATCATCCGCAACGTGGTCCCGGCCGGTGCCGCACGCACCGGTGGACACCCCGCCAAGCGCACCTTCCAGGCGCTGCGGATCGAGGTCAACGAGGAACTGAGCGTCCTGGAACGCGCCGTCCCGGCCGCCGTTGACGCGCTGGTCCTGCACGGCCGCGCCGTCGTGATGTCCTACCACTCGCTGGAGGACAAGATCGTCAAGGCCGTCTTTGCCGCCGGCTCCAGTTCCTCGGCTCCGGCAGGCTTCCCCGTGGAGCTTGAGGAGCACAAGGCAACCCTTAAACGCCTGACCAAGGGAACCGAAATCCCCACCGATCAGGAAATCGCAGAAAACCCCAGGGCCGCATCGGCGCGGCTCCGGGCAGTGGAAAAAGTCAGAGTCAGGAGCGCCGCATGAGCCAGCTTGCAACCCGCATTGCCCCGATAACCGTGGGTAACAATGCCCGTGCGCTGTCCATGCCCCTGGAAGAGCTTGGTGCGCCCCTCCCCGCCACCGGAGCTCCCGCGCCGCGTCCCCGCACGCCGCTGTCCTTGGTGGTTTCCAGCCCGCGCAAAAACAAGACGCCCCTGCTGGTCTCCTTGTTCCTGCTGCTGGTGGCCGCGCTGTCCGCCGTGCTGATCATGAGCGTCTCCGTCTCACAGGGCCAGTACGACCTGGTCGGGTTGAAGGATCAGCAAAGCGCCCTGCAAAAATCCAACCAGGCCCTGGAGCTTCAGCTGAGCGCCGAGGAGGCACCGCAAAGCCTCGTCGCACGGGCCGCAGGCATGGGCATGGTCCCGGCGGCAACCACCGGGCAGATCGACGTACGCACCAAGAAGGTCACGGGCAACCCGCAGCCGGCCGTGCCGGAAACCAAGGGCCTGGTGGCCCTTGCCCCCGCGCAGGTCAACCCGCCCACCCCCGATGCGGCCGTCAACCCCAACGCCGCCGACGCCGGCTCCGCGGCCCAGGACGGCAACGCCGTCGCTGCGGCCGAGAAGGCTGCGGCGAAGGCCGGCGGCACGAAGGCTGCGCCGGCCCCGCTGGCGGCCGCCCCGAACGCGGCCGAACTCAACGGCGGCACCATCCCCGCTCCGGCGCAGAAGGACAACTAGGGTCCATTTTTAACCAAGATCTCGGGCATCGCCCATTCACGGGGCTAGACGGCAAGGAAACGCAGTGGCAGAAGAGAACACCAAGGCAAACCGCGGTGCAACTGCACACCAGCTGAACAAGGTGGGCCGCGGCCGAATGCGCATCGGGTTCGTGATCATGCTCGCGTTCCTGCTGGTCATTGCCGGGAAACTGGTCATGATCCAGGGCATGGACGTGGGCAACATGGCCGAGGCCGCCGAGCACCAGCGCACCGTCGAACAGGTGCTGCCGGCCGTGCGCGGGAAGATCGTGGACGCCAACGGCAAGGTCCTGGCCGAAAGCATCATGCGGTACGACATCACGGTCTCCCAAGTCAACAGCGCCCTGTTCCCCAAGTACGACCACTATGACACCGTGTCCGGTACGGATGTCCAGTACACGCGGGACGAGGGCCTCCAACAGCTGGCAGACGTCCTGGGCATGAACTTCGCCACCGTGAAGAAGAACGCCACCGGCACCAAGAACTTCAACTACATCGTCCGCGACGTCAGCCCGGCCGTGGAGGCGAAGGTGGCCGCCCTGGGCGTCCCCGGCATCTACTCCGAGGCCGTCACGAAGCGCGTCTACCCGCTCGGCGAGGTGGGCGGCCCGATCGTGGGCTTCCTCGGCGCCGACGGCAAGGGCCTGGCCGGCATCGAACAGACCATGAATGCCAAGCTGACCGGCACCGACGGCTCACGCACCTACCAAATGGGCAAGAACGGGATCATCATCCCCACTGCCCCTGTCAAGACCGTGCCCGCCGTCGACGGCCAAACCGTCAAGCTGACCATCAACGAGGACATCCAGTACTACGCCCAACAGGCCGCGCAGCAGCAAAAGCAGCAGTACAGCGCCGACTGGGCCAGCATCACGGTGCTGGAGGCCAAGACCGGCAAGGTCATTGCGATTGCCGACAGCGACTCCTACGACCCCAACAACCCCGGCGCCTCGCAGACCAAGAACATTGGTTCACGCACCGTCAGCTCCGTCGTAGAGCCCGGGTCCACGGATAAGATCATCACCGCCTCCGGCGTCATGCAGGAAGGCCTGTTCACGCCGTCGAGCCACTTCCTGGTGCCGCCCACGCTGACCATCGACGGCCAGACCTTCGACGACTCCTTCGTGCACGGTACCGAGCAACGCACCCTGGCCGGCATCATCGCCGACTCCATGAACACCGGAACCGTCATGGCCGGGTCCAAGCTGACCATGCAGCAACGCTACGACTACCTTCGCAAGTTCGGCGTGGGGCAAAAGACGGGCATCGACCTGCCCGGCGAAAGCCCCGGCATCCTGGCCGACTGGCGCAATTGGGACGGCCGCCAGCGCTACACGGTGCTCTTTGGCCAGGGCGTTGCACAGACCCCGCTGCAGACCGCCTTCGTCTTCCAGACCGTGGCCAACGACGGCGTCCGGCTGCCCCCGCAGATCATCGACTCCGTCACGGCCGCCGACGGCAAGGTGGACACCGTCAAGCAGGCGTCCGGCATCAAGGTCATCAGCCCGAAGACCGCACAGCAGGCCCGCGACCTCCTCGAAGGCGTCGTGACCATGTCCCACTACAACGCGATCGGCATTCCCGGCTACCGGGTGGGCGGCAAGACCGGCACCTCGGAGGCTCCGGCCGACAACGGCGTAGGCTTTGACGGGTACACGTCCTCGTTCATCGGCATGGCGCCCATGGATGATCCCCAGTATGTGGTGGCAATCACCGTCCAACGCCCCAAGGGAAGCATCTACGGCGTCACGCAAGGGGCTACCTTTAACCAGGTGATGGGACAGGTGCTGCGCACATTCAACGTGCCGCCGTCCACGACCCCCAGCGTCATGCCGCCGAAGTTCTACAAGTAGACCGGCGGACCAACAAACGATGAAAGAACACGATTCAGTGCTAGAACCCGCCTCCGGCCCAGCTTCAACACCCTTGACGGGCCCGGTCCGGCCCGCTCACCACGGCAGCACGGCGCTTGAGCGCATTGCCGCCCTGGCCGGAACGTCCTACTCCGGCGACGTCGTGGTGCACGGGGTCAGCCTGGATTCGCGCACCATCCGGCCCGGTGACCTGTACATTGCGCTGCCCGGCGCCCACGCACACGGCGCCCAGTTTGCCCCGGCCGCCGTGGCGGCCGGCGCCGTGGCAGTGCTGACGGACGACGCCGGTGCCGGGCTGCTCGCCGACGCCGCAACCGTGCCCGTGCTCCGCTGCGAGGACCCCCGCGGGGCCACCGGCGCCGTGGCGGCCCTCGTGTACGGCACGGCCGGGATCGGCATGCCGCTGTTCGCCGTGACAGGCACCAACGGCAAGACCACCACCACATACTTCCTCAACTCGCTGCTGCGCGCCCTGGGAAAGACCACCGGGTTGATCGGCACCATCGAGATCCTGGCCGGCGAAGAACCCATCCCCAGCAAGCTGACCACGCCGGAATCCACCGACGTGCACGCCCTGCTCGCCGTGATGGCCGAGCGCGGGCTCGACGCCGCCTCCATGGAGGTCTCATCCCACGCGCTGGCGTTCGGACGCGTGGACTCCGTGGTCTTTGACGTGGCCGGATTCACGAACCTCACCCAGGACCACCTGGACCTGCACGGCGGCATGGACGGCTACTTCTCGACGAAGGCGCAGCTGTTCACCCCGGCCCGTGCCCGTGCCGCCGTCATCACGGTCGACGACGACTGGGGCGTGAAGATGGCCGCCGCCTCAACCGTCCCCACCCGCACGCTGTCCACGCACCAGGCCCCGAGTGGCGGCGCACCCGCCGACTGGCAGGTGTCGGCGATCCGCCGCGACGGCGTCGGCTCACGTTTTGAACTGCACGGACCCGACGGAGCGGCGCTGCGCGTCCACACCGGCCTGCCGGGTGATTTCAATGTCTCCAACGCAGCCCTGGCCCTCGTCATGGTGGCCACGGCGCTCCTGGCCGCAGCGGGGGAGCCCGATGCCCGCGGGCAGGCTCTGGCCGCCCTCCAGGACGCCCTGGACGCCCACGACCCGTTCACGCTCGACGTCCCGGGCCGCATGCAGCTCGTCGGCACGGCGCCGGTGGCCATTGTCGATTTTGCGCACAACCCCGACGCCCTGCAGCGCGCCCTGGACGCTGTCCGTTCCCCCGAACCCGGCTCCCGGGTCATCGTGGTGTTCGGGGCCACGGGTGAGCGCGACGTGACCAAGCGCCCCATCATGGGCGCCATCGCCGCGCAGGGCGCCGATGTGGTCATTGTCACCGACGACGACCCCCACGACGAGGACCCGGCCGCCATCCGCGCCGGCGTCCTGGCCGGTGCCGAGGCCGCGAATACCGGGCAGGCCCTGGGCCGGGTCATCGAGGAATTCGACCACCGCGCGGACGCCATCCGCCGCGCCGTGGCACTGGCCGGACCGGCGGACACCATCCTGGTGGCCGGGCGGGGCCATGAAGTTTATCAAGAGGTCAAGGGCGTCAATATCGCCCTTGACGACAGGGTGGAACTGCGGGCGGCCCTGGCGCACCATGGATTCCCCGTCGCCTCCGCAAGCAGGATAGAGTCATAAACCGACATGATTGAACTTACCGCGGCCGAGGTTGCCGCACTTAGCAATGGCCGTTTGTCCGCCGGCACCGACCCGGCAACCCCCATCAACGTCGCCCACATCGTGACCGATTCCCGGGACGCCGTGCCCGGGAGCATGTACGTTGCCAAAGCGGGGGAAAACGCCGACGGCCATGACTTCATGGCCGCCGCGTTTGCCGCCGGCGCCATCCTGGCCCTGGCCGAGCGCGAGGTTGCCGCGGACGACGCCGGCACCCTGCACCCCGCCGTGATCGTCGCCGACGCCGTGCTCGCCATGGGCGCCCTGGCCGCCGAGGTGGTGCGCCGCATCCGCGCGCATTCACCCCTGACGGTCATCGGCATCACCGGTTCCGCCGGTAAGACCACCACGAAGGACCTGCTGGCCGGCATCCTGGCCCCGCTGGCACCCACCGTGGCCCCCGTTGGCTCCTACAACGGCGAGGTGGGTGTCCCGCTGACGGTCTTCCGTGCCGTGGAAGCCACCCGCTATCTCATCATCGAGATGGGCGCCACCAAGATGGGCCAGATCACCTACCTCTCGTCACTGGTCAACCCCGACATCGGCGTGGTCCTGTGCGTGGGCAGCGCCCACGCCGGCGAATTCGGCTCCATCGACAACATCGCCGTCGCCAAGGGTGAGCTCGTCGAGGCGCTGCCCGCCCACGGCACCGCAATCCTGAACTACGACGACGCCCGCGTCCGTGCCATGGCCGCCCGCGCCAATGCGCCCGTCACGTTCTTCTCCAGCGCCGACGCCAATGAAGCCTCGACGGTACCCACCGTCCAGGCCCGGGCTGTGCGCACCACCGACGGACACCCGGAATTTGACCTCGGCTTCCCCGGCGCCCCCGACAGTTTCCCGGTCAGCAGCAAGCTCCTGGGCCTGCACCACGTGACCAACCTGCTGGCGGCCGCAACCGCCGCCCACGCGGCCGGGGCGACACCGGCGGATATTGCCGCGTCCCTGTCCACGCAAAGTGCCGCGAGCCGGTACCGGATGGAACGCACCGACCGGCCCGACGGCGTCACCGTCATCAACGACGCCTACAACGCCAACCCCGAATCCATGCGCGCCGCGCTGCGGACCCTGGCCGAACTTGGTGCCGGCGGCACCCGGCGCACCTGGGCCGTGCTGGGGGAGATGCTCGAACTCGGCGAGGACTCCGTCCTGGAGCATGACGCCGTGGGCCGCGTGGCCGTCCGGCTTAACATTTCCCGGCTGATCGTGGTGGGCACACCCGCCCGCGCCATGCATGTCGGGGCCGTCATGGAAGGCTCCTGGGGCGAGGAATCAATGTTCGTCCCCGACGCCGAGGCCGCCTACGAGCTGCTGGAACGCGAACTTGCCCCCGGCGACATCGTGCTCGTCAAGTCATCAAACGGCGCCGGGCTGCGGTTCCTGGGCGATCGGATAGCATTACCCGGAAGACCCGCCCCCGCTGAAACCAACGAACAAAACTCCGGTGAAAGGACCCAGCAGCCATGATCGCATTGCTTATTGGCGCCGGCCTGGCCCTGGCCTTTGCCATGATCGGCACGCCGCTGTTTATCCGCCTCCTCGTGAAAAAGGGGTACGGGCAGATCGTCCGCGACGACGGCCCCACCACGCACCAGGTCAAGCGCGGCACGCCCACCATGGGCGGCACCGTGGTGGTCGGCGCAGTGGTGGCCTCCTACTTCCTCACGCACCTGATCATCTGGTTGCTGAACCCCGACGCGCAGGGGCCCACGGCCTCCGGCCTGCTCATGATCTTCCTCATGGTGGGCCAGGGCCTGGTCGGCTTCCTCGATGACTTCCTGAAGATCTCCAACCAGCGCAGCCTCGGCCTGGACGCCAAGGGGAAGCTGATTGGGCAGGCAGTCATCGGCATCGCCTTCGCGGTCATGGCCCTGGGCTTCCCGGACAGCTCCGGCAGGACGCCGGCCAGCACGTTCATTTCCTTCGCCCGCGACATTCCCTCGCTGAACCTGGCATTTGCCGGTGCCGGCCTCGGCGTGGTGTTGTTCGTGATCTGGTCCAACCTGATCATCGCCGGCACCACCAACGGCGTGAACCTCACCGACGGCCTGGACGGCCTCGCCACGGGTGCCGCCATCCTGGTCTTTGGCGCCTACACGCTCATCGGCCTGTGGCAGAGCAGCCAGGGCTGCGGATCCCGCAAGGTCCCGTCCGAGGCCGTCTGCTACGAAGTCCGCGACCCGTTGGATTTGTCCCTGCTGGCCGTCATCATCTTCGCTGCACTGATCGGCTTCCTGTGGTGGAACACGTCCCCGGCAAAGATCTTCATGGGCGACACCGGCTCACTGGCCATCGGCGGCGCGATCGCCGGTTTCGCGATCCTCTCCCGCACCGAAATCCTGCTGTTCATCATCGGCGGGCTCTTCGTGCTCATCACGCTCTCGGTCATCATCCAGATCGGCTTCTTCAAGCTCTCCAAGGGCAAGCGGGTCTTCTTGATGGCCCCGCTCCAACACCACTTTGAACTCAAGGGCTGGGCCGAAGTGACAGTCGTGGTGCGGTTCTGGATCCTGGCCGGGCTCATGGTGGCCCTGGGACTGGGCGCTTTTTATGCTGAATGGATAGTACGACTGTGACACTGACCCCCGCACACCGCCTCGCAACGCTCACCAGCTGGGATGCCGACTGGACCGGCCTGCGGGTGGTGGTTACAGGCATCAGCAAAACCGGTTTCTCCGTGGCCGACACCCTCGCCGAACTCGGCGCCAAGGTGGTGGTGGTGGCCGCCTCCGACGACGACATCGCCAGGCGCGACGCCGACACCCTCAAGATCGTGGGCGTCAGCGACGTCATCCTCGGAGAGGACACCTCCACCGTCCTGCCGCGCGTGGACGGGGAAGCCGCCGAATTGGTGGTCACGAGCCCCGGCTACAAGCCCAGCCACCCGCTGCTGGCCGCAGCGGCCGACGCCGGCATCCCCATCTGGGGCGACGTGGAGCTCGCCTGGCGCGTGCGCACGAAGGCCGGGCGGAAGACCGCCGAATGGATCACCATCACCGGCACCAACGGCAAGACCACCACGACCACCATGGTGGAGCACATGCTCCAGGCCGCCGGGCTGCGCGCCATTGCGGCCGGCAACATCGGCACCCCCATCCTGGACGCCGTGCGCGACCCCGAGGGCTATGATGCACTGGCCGTGGAATTGTCCACGTTCCAGCTGCACTGGACCGCATCGGTGGAGCCCGTCTCGAGCGTCTGCCTGAACCTGGCCGAGGACCACGTGGACTGGCACGGCAGCTTTGCCGCCTACGCCGCCGACAAGGCCAAGGTCTACGCCAACACCAAGGTGGCCTGCGTCTACAACGCCGAACAGCTTGAGACCGAGCGCATGGTCGAGGAGGCCGACGTCCGCGAGGGCTGCCGGGCCGTCGGCTTCACCACCGGCATGCCCGCCATCAGCATGGTCGGCGTCGTCGAGGGGCTGCTCGTGGACCGGGCCTTCATCGCCGAACGCAAGGATTCCGCCGTCGAATTGGCCCACGTCAGCGACATTGCTGACCTGGTCCCGCGCCACCTGGTGGCCAACGCCGCCGCGGCGGCCGCCCTGGTCCGGGCCTACGGGCTCACGCCCGCCAACGTCCGTGACGGCCTCATCGCCTACGAGAACGGCGAACACCGGATCCAGGCCGTGGCCAAGGCCGACGGCGTGCTGTGGGTCAACGACTCCAAGGCCACCAACCCGCACGCCGCCTCGGCATCCCTGGCGGCCTTCAAGCCCGTCATCTGGATTGCCGGCGGACTGTCCAAGGGCGTGGAGTACGACGACCTTGTGGCCGCCCATGCCGGACGCCTGAAGGCGGTGGTGTTGATCGGCGAGGACAGCAGCGCCCTAGCCGGTGCATTGGCACGACACGCGCCGAATGTGCCAGTCATCGAGACCGGCAGGGCTCACACTGGCAAGGAGGGGATGGGCCAAACACCCATCTTTGGGGACGTCATCATGGCCCAGGCGGTTGCCGCCGCGGCACAGCTTGCCGGCGACGGCGACACCGTGCTCATGGCACCCGCTTCGGCATCCATGGACCAATTCACGTCCTACGCCCACCGCGGCCAGGCATTTATCGACGCGGTGCGGGAGCTGTTGGAACGACGGGCGAGCGCCAATAAGGAGTCATAATGGCCAGAACGCCGGCATTACCCGGAACGTCCGCCAAGCGCGCCCCGGCGGCAGCGGCCGCCGGCAACCAGGCGGACACCGACGAGGTGACCGACACCCCGGACTCCCGGACTGAGTACGGCCCCGCAGAAAACGCCTCCACGAGCCGTTGGCAGACGCTGCGTCATCGCATCGACGCCAGAGCGGGCCGGCCCAGCGCCTCCTACTACTGGATCATCGGCACCACCGTGGCGCTGACCTGCGTCGGTTTGATGACGGTGCTTTCGGCCTCCGCCGCGGAATCCATTTCCGCCGGCGTCGACCCGTATTCGCTGTTCATCAAGGAAAGCACCTTCGCCGTCGCCGGGCTGGTGATCATGATGGTGCTGTCCTTCGTACGCCCGGCCGGGCTGAAAAAACTCGCCTGGCCCGCACTGGGGCTCTCGGCCCTGCTCCTGCTCCTGGTCGACTTCACCCCCCTGGGCGTGGAAATCGGCGGTAACAAAAACTGGATCAACTTCGGCGGCGGCGTGCAGTTCCAACCCTCCGAGGCCGCGAAACTGGCCCTGGCCCTGTGGATGGGCATGATCCTGGCCCGCAAGGGCGAGCTGGTGCGGCAATGGCGGCACACCCTGATGCCCGTGGTCCCCGTGGGCGCCATCATGGTGGGGCTGGTCCTGGGCGGGCACGACCTCGGCACCGCCGTCATCGTCATGACCGTGATCGGCGCCGGACTCTTCTTTGGCGGCGCCAGCCTGAAGGTGCTCGTCCCGACCCTGTTGGGCGGCATCGGCGCCGCCGTGCTCCTGGCCGCCATCAGCGGCAACAGGACCTCCCGCCTGGCCGGCTGGATGGGCCAATGCAGTTCCGGCCTGTGCGACCAGGCCCAGAACGGGCTCTACGCCCTGGCCTCCGGCCGCTGGTTCGGCGTGGGGTTGGGCCAGAGCCGGCAAAAGTGGAGCTGGATCCCCGAGGCCCACAACGACTTCATCTTCGCCATCCTCGGCGAGGAGCTGGGCCTCCTCGGCACGCTCGTCATCATCGCCCTGTACGGCGTGCTCGCCTTCGCGATCTTCCGCGTCATCATGAAGCGCAACGACACGTTCGCCCGCGTGGTGTGCGGGGCCATCCTCGCCTGGATCATCGGCCAGGCCTTCGTCAACATCGCCATGGTGGCGGGCCTGCTGCCCGTCATCGGCGTCCCCTTACCCTTGATCTCCTATGGCGGCACCGCCCTGGTGGTGACCCTCGCCGCCATCGGCGTCGTCCTCTCCTTTGCCCGTGCTGAACCAGACCGTGCCATACCAGAAAGTGCCTCACAAGAATCATGACGAACAACAACAACGAGGCTCTCTCCGTGGTCCTGGCAGGGGGAGGCTCGGCCGGTCACGTCAACCCGCTGCTGGCCATCGCCAACGCCATCCGCGACCGCGTCCCGCAGGCGGCCATCCTGGCCGTTGGCACCGCCGACGGCCTGGAGGCCCGCCTGGTCCCCGCCGCCGGTTTTGAACTGGCCACGATTGCCCGCATCCCCATGCCGCGCAAGCCCTCCCCGGATTTGTTGAAGCTGCCCGGGCGCATGCGCCGCGCCATCGCCGACGCCAAGGACATGCTCCGCCGCGCCAACGCCGACGTCGTGGTGGGGGTGGGCGGCTATGTCTGCACGCCCGTCTACCTGGCGGCCAAGTCGCTGGGCGTGCCGATCGTCATCCACGAGGCCAACACGAAGGCCGGGCTGGCCAACAAGGTCGGCGCCCGGTACACCAGCTACGTGGGCACCGCGTTTGCCGCCACGAAGATCCGGCACGCTCACGTCGTCGGCATGCCGATGCGCGCCGCCGTGGCCGGCCTGGACCGGTCCGCCGCACAGGCCGGTGCCCGCGAACGCCTGGGCATGGAGCCGGGCCTGCCCACCCTGATCGTCACGGGCGGCTCGCTGGGCGCCCTGCGCATCAACAAGGCCGTGGCCGGCGCCGTGGAC
Organism: Arthrobacter sp. ERGS1:01; assembly: GCF_001281315.1. Lineage (NCBI taxonomy): Bacteria > Bacillati > Actinomycetota > Actinomycetes > Micrococcales > Micrococcaceae > Arthrobacter > Arthrobacter sp. ERGS1:01. The sequence continues at coordinate 977,107 of NZ_CP012479.1, forward strand.
GCACTCGCGGCCGCCGGCATCCAGACCCTGCACATCACGGGCAACGGCAAGGCGGTCACCGCCGACGACGGCGCCAAGCTCACCGCGCCGGGCTACCGGCAGGTGGAGTACGTGGACGCCATGGAGGACGCCTACGCCGCCGCCGACGTGCTGCTGTGCCGCTCCGGCGCCGGGACCGTCTGCGAGGTGGCCGCCGTGGGGCTGCCCGCCGTCTTCGTGCCGCTGCCCGTGGGCAACGGCGAACAGGCCCGCAACGCCGCCGGGCTCGTGGAGGCCGACGCCGCCCTGCTGGTCAACGACTCATCCCTGGACGCCGACTGGATCAAGGACAACCTCATCGAACTGGTCCTTGACGGCGGGCGGCGTGCCGAGATGTCCGCACGGGCCTCCGCGCTGGGCATTCGCGACGCCGCCGCGCGCATGGCTGACATGGTCCTTGCGGCCGCCGGAAAATGACGGGACAGGTAAACGTGACTATGACGCCAACACCCTATGAGGCGCCCACCCTCCAACAGCTTGGACGCGTGCACTTCATTGGCATCGGCGGGGCCGGGATGTCGGCCATTGCCCGCATCATGCTCAGCCAGGGCGTGCCCGTGAGCGGATCCGACGCCAAGGCCTCCGCCGGCCTCGACGAGCTGGCCGCGCTGGGAGCCCGGGTGCACCTGGGCCATGCCGGCGGCAACGTGGACGGCGTGGACACCATCGTGGTCTCCACCGCCATCCGCGCCGACAACGCCGAGCTCGTGGCCGCGCAGGCCGCCGGTCTCCGCGTGCTGCACCGCTCCCAGGCCCTGGCCGCCGCCATGGCGGGGGACAAGGTGGTGGCCGTGGCCGGCACGCACGGCAAGACCACCACGACCTCCATGATCACCGTGATGCTCCGCGGCGCCGGGGTTGACGCATCCTTTGCCGTCGGTGGCACCGTGCAGGCGCTCGGCGTCAACGCGGCCCACGGCACGGCGGACGTGTTCGTGGCCGAGGCCGACGAATCCGACGCCTCCTTCCTGAACTACCGGCCGCGGATCGCCGTCGTCACCAACCTGGAAGCCGACCACCTGGACCACTACGGCACCGCCGAGGCCGTCTATGCCGCCTTTGCCGACTTCGTGTCGCTGCTGCCGCGGGACGGGCTGCTCGTTGCGTGTGCCGACGACGCCGGATCGGCCCAGCTCGCCGCCCAGGCCGCGGCCGCCGGTGTTCGCACCCTGAGTTACGGCTTCGCCGCCGGGGCCGACATCCGCCTGGTTCCGGTCGCCGGTGCCGGGCTGAACAGCGAGACCACCCTGGTGATTCCGGCCGCATTGGCCGGCCGCACGGGCGGGGAGCTGCGGGTGCCGTTGCGCCTGCAGGTGCCCGGCGCCCACAACGCCGCCAACGCGGCGGCCGCCGTGGCCGTCGCCCTGGAGCTCGGTGTCGACGTTGATGCCGCCACGGCGGCGCTGGCCACGTTCAACGGCGCGGCCCGCCGCTTCGAGGCCAAGGGAGAGGGGCGCGGCGTGCGCGTCTTTGACGACTACGCCCACCACCCCACCGAGGTCACCGCCGCCCTGACCGCCGCACGCACCGTGGCCGGCGGGCACAAGGTGCACGTGCTGTTCCAACCCCACCTGTTCTCCCGCACCCGGGAGTTCGCCGCCGAGTTCGCGCACGCCCTGGACCTGGCCGACACCGTGGCCGTGCTGGACATCTACCCGGCCCGGGAAGACCCCATCCCCGGGGTCACCAGCACGCTGATCACCGATCAGCTGGCCGCACCCATCGGCTACGCACCCGTGCCCGACGCAGCCGTCGCGGCCCTCGTGGCCGCCGCCGAACCCGGCGACATCATCCTCACCGTCGGCGCGGGCGACGTCACCGGCTACGGCACCGTGCTCGTGGCGGCCCTGAACGCCGACACCAACGCCAACAGCAACGACGGCGGCACCCATGGCTGAGCCGCGGCGGCCACGCATCATCACATCCCGGCCCGGCCCGGCGCCGGAGCCCGCTCCGGAACGCCCGGGACAGGCGGGGCACACCGACGTGCCCGACGCCGCCACGGCACGGCCCGTCAGCGGAAAAGTGAGCGTTGCCCCGGTCCCGGCCGAGGACCCCGCACCGGCCAAGGCCTCGTGGGCTCCCAAGCTGCCCAAGGCTGCCAAGGCGCCCAAGCCGGCCAAGCCCGCCAGGGCGCCCAAACCGGAGAAGGCCCCCAAACAGGCCAAGGTACCCAAAGCCGCCAAGGCCGCCAAGTCTGCCAAGGTCCCGGCCCCCGCGTCGGTAACTTCCGGCGCGCAGGTCCTTGCGTTCCCGGAGCCCGCCCACAAGCGGCGTCGGCGCCACGTGTGGCTGGGAGTGGCCGGCGTCGCCGTCGTGCTTGCCATCGTCATGGTCGTGGCCCTGTATTCGCCCGTGCTGGCCGTGAAAACCATCACCTTCAAGGGGAACAAGCTGGTCGCGGAGAAGACGTTGCAAGCGGCTTTGGAGCCACTGCTGTCGAAGCCGCTGCCGCAGGTGACTCAGGGCGATGTCAGCGAATTGTTGGCCAAGGTGCCGCAAATCAAGAGTTCGCGCCTCGTGGCCCAGCCGCCGTCGACCCTTGACATCCAGGTGGTTGAACGCATTCCCGTCGCCCTGCTCAAGAACGGCAAGGACTATCTGCTGGTGGACCAGGACGGAGTGCAGCTTGGCTCCACCAGGAACCCGTCCACCGTGCCGCTGCCGCAGATTGACGGGGGCCGGGCCGCGATCGGGCGGTCCACCTTCAGCGCCATGACGGCTGTGCTGGCCACCCTGCCGCAGTCCGTGCTGGGCAAGCTGGCCAACGCCACGGCCAAGTCGCCGGATGCCGTGCAACTGCAGCTGACCGACGGCAAGACCGTGATCTGGGGCAATGCCTCCGACATGGAGCTCAAGGCGCAGGTTTTGGACGCGCTCATCAACGCCCCGGTACCCACGCCGGTCGACGGAACCCCGCCTCCGCCTCCCGTACGTGTGTACGACGTCAGCGCACCCCGCCATCCTGTGACACGCTAGAGGTACCCACTCATGGGCGGCAGAGGACTTTTTTCACCGGATATGCACGACACGCGGGGGCGGTTATTGCATGCGGCAGCGATGCACCATAGCGTCACTGGGAAGAGTTAGTTGACATAACTATAACCTTCAACCTGAAGGTTAAGCTGCGAAGTTTCAAGCACCGGTTGAACCATCGCGGCGCAGCAAGACCCCCAAAGAACATGTAGCAAGATACGAACAAGGGACACTTAACGTGGCAGCACCCCAGAATTACTTGGCCGTCATCAAGGTCGTCGGCATCGGCGGCGGCGGCGTAAACGCAGTGAACCGCATGATCGATGTGGGCTTGCGCGGCGTTGAGTTCATTGCCATCAACACCGATGCCCAGGCATTGTTGATGAGCGACGCCGACGTCAAGCTCGACGTCGGCCGGGAGCTGACGCGCGGACTTGGCGCCGGCGCCAACCCCGACGTCGGACGCCAGGCGGCCGAGGACCACCAGGAAGAAATCGAAGAGGTCCTCCGCGGCGCCGACATGGTGTTCGTCACCGCCGGCGAAGGCGGCGGCACCGGCACCGGCGGCGCGCCCGTCGTGGCCCGGATCGCCCGCACCCTCGGTGCCCTGACCATTGGCGTGGTCACCCGCCCGTTCACCTTCGAGGGCCGCCGCCGCGCCACGAGCGCCGACAACGGCATCGAGGCGCTGCGCGACGAGGTCGACACGCTCATCGTGATCCCCAACGACCGCCTGCTCTCCATCAGCGACCGCAACGTGTCCGTCCTTGACGCGTTCCGCTCCGCCGACCAGGTGCTGCTCTCCGGCGTCCAGGGCATCACCGACCTGATCACCACTCCCGGCCTGATCAACCTCGACTTCGCCGACGTCAAGTCCGTCATGCAGGGTGCCGGTTCGGCCCTCATGGGCATTGGTTCGGCCCGTGGCGAGGACCGTGCCGTCAAGGCCGCCGAGCTCGCCATCGCCTCGCCGCTGCTGGAGGCCTCGATCGACGGCGCCCACGGCGTGCTGCTGTCCATCCAGGGCGGCTCCGACCTGGGCTTGTTTGAGATCAACGAGGCAGCCCGCCTGGTGCAGGAAGTTGCCCACCCCGAAGCCAACATCATCTTCGGTGCCGTCATTGACGACGCCCTGGGCGATGAGGCCCGCGTGACCGTGATCGCGGCCGGCTTCGATTCCCCGGACACCGCCTCCGAGACCAAGGAAGCCGCTTCCGCCCCGGCCGCACCCCCCGTACCGGCCGCCGTGCCGAGCACGGGCGCCACCGTGACGAACCTGAACCAGTGGGGCCAGCAGTCGGTCTCGCACGTTCCGGCCGACGGCGGTTTTGACGTGGAGCTCCCGGCCATCGTGGAGCCCGACCTCACGGGCCACCGCGCCGACGACCTGGATGTCCCCGACTTCCTGAAGTAGGCACGTACCCGTACCGCCAGCGATTCCGCCGCCCCCTTCGGGGCGGCACCGAAAGGCCAGTTTGCCCGTGTTGTGGTTTTCGCAGGAGTTCCGCCCAGGATTGTGGGTGGGCTTCACCAACTCCGACGCCGGCAACCTGGCCTTTCACGTGGGCGACGACCCCGCCCGCGTGCGGCACAACCGCGACGCCCTCGACGCCGGCATCGGCGCCCTGGGCGGCAGCGGCACCCCGACGACGCTGCACTATATGAACCAGGTCCACGGCAACGACGTCGCCGTGCTGGCGGCACCGAACGCCGAGACTCCGGCCGCCGAGGCCCCGACCGCCGACGCACTCGTGTCGCGGTCGGCCAGCCTGGCCGTCATGGTCGCCGACTGCGTGCCCGTGGTCCTGGCCGGCGTCGATGCCGATGGCACGCCCATGGTGGGTGTGGCGCACGCAGGCCGCCCCGGCGTCGAAAAAGGCGTCGTCGAGGCCACCGTCCGCGAGCTCCGGCTTGCCGGCGCACAGTCCCTCCAGGCATGGATCGGGCCCAGTGTCTGTGGACGCTGTTACGAAGTCCCCGCCGCGATGCGCGACGCCGTAGCGGCCGTCGCGCCGGCGGCCTTCGCCACCACCTCCTGGGGAACGCCGGCCCTTGACCTGCCGGCCGCCGTCGAATGGCAGCTGGGGCAGCTGGGCGTCAACGCACGCAACGTGGGCGTCTGCACCCTGGAACATCCCGAATTCTTCTCCCACCGCCGCGCCGTGCGCGACGGCGAGGCCGAAGGCCGGTTCATCGGATTCGCGGCGCTCCTGGCCCCCAACCCCCTCAGCACAGCGAAAGAACCACGGCCATGAACACCCCCGACGCCCGATCCATCCAACTGGAGCAAAACCTGGCCGCCGTCAGGGACCGGATCCGCCGCGCCGCCGGCAACGCCGAACCCACCCTGATCGTGGTCACCAAGTTCCACCCGGCCGAGGACGTGCTGCGACTGCGCCGCCTGGGGGTTGCCGACGTGGGGGAGAACCGCGACCAGGAGGCGGCCGCCAAGGCTGCGGACGTGGCCGACGCCGCCCTGCGCTGGCACTTCATCGGCCAGCTGCAAAGCAACAAGGCCCGCTCGGTGGCCCAGTACGCGCACTCCGTCCATTCAATCGACAGGGCGTCCCTGGTCGGCGCCCTGGGCCGCGCCGTCGCCGCCCAGCAGGACCTCGACGGCCGGAACGCCCTGGAATGCTTCATCCAGGTGGACCTGTCCGAGTCGGCTCCCGAAGCCCCAACGGCCCAGGGGAGCGGCACCCGGGCGACCGCCGCGCGGGGCGGGGCCGCGCCGTCGGAAGTCCCCGCACTGGCCGAACTGATCGCCTCGACCCCCGGCCTGCGGCTGGCCGGCGTCATGGCCGTCGCCCCGCTGGGCGCCGCGCCCGAACCGGCCTTCGAACTGCTGGCCGGCGTTTCCGCCCGGGTGGTCGCCGACCACCCCGAAGCCGCGGCGATCTCCGCCGGCATGAGCCACGACCTTGAAGCCGCCATCCACGCCGGTGCGACACACCTGCGTGTCGGTTCCGATATACTCGGCCCGCGTCCCGCCGTGGGGTAGCGTTTTGGGTGTTGGCAACAACATGTAGGCTCGTACTACCCACCCCGCAGCTAGCAGACCAATAGAGGAGCTAACCATGGCTGGCGCTCTGCGCAAGACAATGATCTATCTTGGGCTCGCCGATGGTGACGAGCACTATGACGCTGAGCTCGCTCCGTCAGTGCCCAAGAATGAGGAACCCCCGCGGAGTATGAGCGCGAGGCCCCCCAGGCTCCGGCACCCGTTGCCGAACCCGCTGCGCCAAAGGCGGGCGACGAAGAATACCGTGCACCTGTGACTCCCATCAAGCGTGCCGCATCAAATCGGGAAGAGGCTGCAAGCTTGCGTCAAATCACTACTGTTCACCCCCGCTCGTACAACGACGCCAAGATCATCGGTGAAAGCTTCCGTGACGGCATCCCCGTCATCATGAACGTCACCGACATGGGTGAAGCCGACGCCAAGCGCCTCGTCGATTTTTCCGCCGGCCTGGTCTTTGGCCTGCGCGGCTCGATCGAACGGGTCACCAACAAGGTCTTCCTGCTCTCGCCGTCCTACATCGAGGTCCTGGGCGACGACAAGAAGCTCTCGGACACGCAGGCCAGCTTCTTCAACCAGAGCTAGGCCCAGCACCCGCTGACAGTCTTTATCCGCATTGCCCGGGCACTATGTGTCCGGGCAATGCGTTATATGGGGTGTCGGTGGAAAACCGGTGCTGCTATTTTGAATGTGTCAAGACAGTCTTTTCATCCTCCGTCTAGGGAATGTGTACACTCGCGTGCCAATTGTTTTCGGTCTTCTTTACCTCCTGTTGTTGCTCTACTTCCTGACGCTCATGGCCCGGCTCGTCTTTGACTGGATCCAGGTGTTCGCCCGCAACTGGCGCCCGCGCGGCGTCGCCCTGGTGGGCGCATCCTTCATCTACCGGCTCACGGACCCGCCGCTGCGCAAGCTGCGCGCACTGATTCCGCCGCTGCGAATCGGCAGTGTTTCCCTTGACATCGGCTTCCTGCTGCTGCTGGTGGCAGTGGGTATTGGGATGAGTGTCACACAAAGTTTTGTCAACTAACGTCGCGCCGTTAGTTTTCGCAGTGGAAAAGTTATATTGTAAAAAACGATAGAACCCAAGTGCAGATCGCATGATTTGTATTCGGTACCGTAGTACGGGCGGCCAACGCCTGTCCCGGACTCACTAAGACCAATGAGGTGACTAGATGGCGCTTACGCCAGAAGATGTTGTCAACAAGCGGTTCCAGCCGACGAAGTTCCGTGAAGGCTATGACCAGGACGAAGTCGACGACTTTCTTGACGAGATCGTCGTTGAACTGCGCCGACTTCACCAGGAAAACGACGAGCTGCGCAAGCAGTTGGCCGACGGCGGCTCAGCCCCCGCGACCAGCGCTGCAACCGCCGCCCCGCTGACTTCCAAGGCTCCCGAGGTTGTCGAGCCCGTGCAGGCTGCACCGGCCGAACCCGAAGTTGCCAAGCCCGTCGTCGAGGCTGCCCCGGTAGTCGAGAAGGCACCGGTTGTTGAGGCTCCCGCCGCCGCAGCCGCCCCGGCCGCCGCCGTTTCGGGTGTGGAGTCCGCCGCCGGCGTGCTCGCCATGGCCCAGAAGCTGCACGACGAATACGTCAACGCCGGCGTCGAGCAGCGTGACAAGATCATCGCCGAAGCCCAGATCGAGGCCAGCTCGCTGGTCAACGACGCCCAGGAGAAGAGCCGTAAGACGCTCGGTGCCCTGGAGCAGCAGCGTTCGGTGCTCGAGCGCAAGGTCGAGCAGCTGCGCGGCTTCGAGCGTGACTACCGTTCACGCCTGAAGACGTACATCGAAGGCCAGCTGCGTGACCTGGATGTTCGCGGCTCCGTCGCGGCTCCGGACTTCTCGGAAGGCTCTTCCGAGTCCTAGGCTCAGCGCAAAGCCGGTGGTGTGGGGAAACCCGCACCGCCGGCTTTTGACGTTAACGCCCGGTTGCCGTGCCCCGACCCGCCCGTCCGCCCCGCGTGCGGGACGGCAGGGGCCGCCGCGACGCCTATGATTGAAACGTCCCTTTGGGATGCTGTGCAAGATCCACCGGACAAATGAAAGTGCCATGAGCGAGAACTCCCAGCAGGACCCCGCGAACGAACCCGCCGTCGACCCCGGCACCGACCAAACCGCACGGGCGCCCCGCAGCCGGTCCTATCTGTGGATGTGGCTTGGCTTTGCCGCGCTGGCCTATGTCTGCGACCAGCTGACCAAACTGTGGGTCACCTCAACCATGGTCGAGGGACAGACGACGCCGGTGATCCCCGGCATCCTGCAGTGGTACTACATCCGCAACTCCGGTGCCGCCTTCTCCATCGGGGAGAACTTCACCTGGTTCTTCACCCTCGTCATGGCCGCCGTCGCCGTCTTCATCATCTGGCTGTCTCGGCGCATTGGATCCTTCTGGTGGGCCATCGGCCTGGGCCTGCTGCTGGGCGGCGCTCTGGGCAACCTGACCGACCGGCTGTTCCGGCCGCCGTCGTTCGGCATGGGCCACGTGGTGGACTTCATCTCCTTCCCGCACTTTGCGATCTTCAACATGGCCGACATGGGCGTAGTGGGTGGGGTCATCACTGTGTGCATCCTGACATTGATCGGCATTCCGTTGGGCGGGCGGAAGACTGCCAAGGCAGCTGCCGCCAAGGCCGACGACGACTCAACCGCGGGGGAGACCGACAATGACTGAGACATTCACCGTTCCCGAGGACGCCGCCGGACTCCGGATCGACGCCGCCCTGGCCGCCCTGCTGGGCATCTCCCGCTCCGCCGCGGCCCTGCTGTGCACGGAGGGCAATGTGCTCCAGGACGGTGCCGCCGTCGGCAAATCGGAGAAGTTCCGGGCCGGCGCCAGCATCCAGGTGACCATCCCGGAACGCCCGGACCGGCTCGCCGTCGTGGTGGAGCCCGTGGAAGGGCTCGAGATCCTGCTCGACGACGAGGAATTCGTCGTGATCGACAAGCCCGTCGGCGTCGCCGCCCACCCGTCCCCGGGCTGGGTGGGTCCCACCGTAGTGGGCGGCCTTGCCGCGGCGGGCTTCCGCATCTCCACCTCCGGCGCCCAGGAACGGGCCGGCATCGTGCACCGGCTCGACGTCGGCACCTCCGGGGCCATGGTGGTCGCCAAGACCGAGCACGCATACACCGTGCTGAAGCAGGCCTTCCGGGAACGCACCGTGGAAAAGATCTACCACGCCGTGGTCCAGGGACTCCCGGACCCGCTGGAGGGCACCATCGACGCCCCGATCGGCCGGCACCCCGGACACGACTGGCGGTTCGCCGTCATCGAGGACGGCCGTCCCTCCGTGACCCATTACGAGGTCCTTGAGGCGTTTGGGAAGGCCTCCCTCGTGGAGGTCCACCTGGAAACCGGGCGCACGCACCAGATCCGCGTCCACTTCTCCGCGCTGCGGCACCCGTGCGCCGGTGACCTCACCTACGGGGCGGACCCGAAGCTGGCGGCCGAACTCGGCCTGACCCGGCAGTGGCTGCACGCCCACAAGCTCGGCTTCACCCACCCGTCGTCAGGGGAGTGGGTCAGCGTCACGAGCCCCTACCCGCAGGACCTCGACTACGCCCTGGGCCACCTCCGCGGAGACCACTAGACCCAACGCCGTATCACTTTTGGCTCGATTTCCACTGACGCGGTATCACCTTTGGTTCGATTTCCCGCGACCCGGTATCAGCTTTGGCGCAATGGAGCGGAACGCTCTCTCACCTGGTGGGAGGGCGTTCCGCCATTTGGCGCCAAAGGTGATACCGCGTTGGGCGGGAAGGTGCCAAAGGTGATACCGCGTCGGGGTAGGGGAGGGGCACCCGAACTTGGGCGTCGGCACTCAGGCGGCCACCGTAGAATGGTGCGGTGGCTAGCTCATCGACTGACAGTTTTGTCCATCTTCACACGCACACCGAATACTCCATGCTTGACGGTGCCGCGCGCCTGACGGAGCTGTTCGAGGAGACCAACCGGCTGGGCATGCCGGCCCTGGCCACCACCGACCACGGCTACCTTTTCGGGGCGTTCGACTTTTGGAAGAAGGCCACCGACGCCGGCGTCAAGCCCATCATCGGCGTGGAGGCCTATGTCACCCCGGGCACGGCCCGCACCGACAAAACCCGCGTGAAGTGGCGCACGGACGAGAGCCAGCGGAAGGACGATGTCTCCGGCGGTGGCTCCTACACGCACATGACGCTGCTCAGCTACAACAACCAGGGCATGCGCAACCTGTTTCGCGCGTCCTCCCTGGCCTCCCTGGATTCGGTGTTCGGCAAGTACCCGCGCCTGGACCGCGAACTGCTCAACGAGTACCACCCCGGCCTGATCGCCACCACCGGGTGCCCGTCCGGCGAGGTGCAGACCAAGCTCCGGCTGGGCCAATACAACGAGGCCAAGGCCGCCGCGTCCGAATTCCAGGACATCTTCGGCAAGGAAAACTACTTCTGCGAGCTCATGGACCACGGGCTCGACATTGAGCGCCGCGTCACGAAGGACCTGCTCAAGCTGGCCCGGGAACTGCAGATTCCCCTTGTCGCCACGAACGACCTCCACTACACGCACGAACATGACGCGAAGGCCCACGAGGCCCTGCTGGCCCTGCAGTCGGGCTCCACGCTGCTCGAACCCACCTATGACAACGGCGGCTCCCGCTTCGCGTTCAACGGCAGCGGCTACTACCTGAAGTCGCCGGCGGAAATGCGCGCCCTGTTCTCCGAACTGCCCGAGGCCTGCGACAACACGCTGCTCATCGCCGAGCGGTGCGAGGTCTCGTTCAACGAGAACGCCAACTACATGCCCAAGTTCCCCTGCCCGCCCGGCGACGACGAAACGTCCTGGCTGGTCAAGGAGGTCGATACGGGGCTCCGTTACCGCTACCCGGGCGGCATCCCCGACAACGTTCGTGAGCGCGCCGATTACGAGCTGGGCGTCATCAACAAGATGGGCTTCCCCGGCTACTTCCTGGTGGTGGCCGACTTCATCAACTGGTCCAAGGACAACGGCATCCGGGTGGGACCCGGCCGTGGTTCGGGTGCCGGTTCCATGGTGGCCTACGCCATGCGCATCACCGACCTGGATCCGATCCACCACGGATTGATCTTTGAGCGCTTCCTGAACCCGGAACGCGTCTCCATGCCCGACTTCGACGTCGACTTCGATGATCGTCGCCGGCATGAGGTCATCAAGTACGTGACCGAAAAGTATGGCGACGAGCGTGTGGCCATGATCGTCACCTACGGCAGCATCAAGTCCAAGCAGGCGCTCAAGGATTCCTCCCGCGTGCTGGGCTACCCGTTCAGCATGGGCGAGTCCCTCACCAAGGCGCTGCCGCCGGCCGTCATGGCCAAGGACATCCCGCTGCACGACATCGAGGACCCCAAGTCCAAGCGCTACGGCGAGGCCGGGGACTTCCGCCAGCTCCTGTTGACCGATCCGGAAGCCGCCAAGGTCTTTGAGACGGCCAAGGGCCTGGAGGGGCTCAAACGCCAGTGGGGCGTGCACGCCGCCGGCGTCATCATGAGCTCCGACCCGATCATCGACGTCATCCCGATCATGCGCCGATTCCAGGACGGCCAGGTCATCACCCAGTTCGACTACCCCACGGCCGAGGGCCTGGGGCTGATCAAAATGGACTTTTTGGGGTTGCGAAACCTCACGATCATCACGGACGCGCTGGAGAACATCAAGGCCAACCAGGACTTTGAGCTTGACCTGGAGGGGCTGGCGCTCGATGACCCCGGCTCCTATGAACTCATGGCGCGCGGCGACACCCTGGGCGTGTTCCAGCTCGACGGCGGCCCCATGCGCGGGCTGCTCAAACTCATGCGCCCCGACAACTTCGAGGACATCTCGGCCGTCCTGGCCCTGTATCGGCCCGGTCCCATGGGTGCGGACTCCCACACGAACTATGCGTTGCGCAAAAACGGCCTGCAACCCATCACCCCCATCCACCCGGAGCTTGAGGAGCCCCTGGAGGAGATCCTGGGCGGAACCTACGGTTTGATCGTGTACCAGGAGCAGGTGATGTCGATCGCGCAGAAGCTGGCCGGCTACTCGCTGGGCCGGGCCGACATCCTGCGCCGCGCCATGGGTAAGAAGAAGAAGTCCGAGCTGGACAAGCAGTACGCCGGCTTCCACCAGGGCATGCTCGACAACGGCTACTCCGACGCCGCTGTCAAGACGCTGTGGGAAATCCTGCTGCCGTTCTCCGACTACGCCTTCAACAAGGCCCACTCGGCGGCATACGGCGTGGTCAGCTATTGGACCGCCTACCTGAAGGCGCACTACCCGGCCGAGTACATGGCAGCCCTGTTGACGTCCGTCGGTGACGACAAGGACAAGTCGGCGCTGTACCTGAACGAGTGCCGCCACATGGGCATTACCGTGCTCGCCCCCGACGTCAACGAGTCGGCGCTGAACTTCACCCCGGTCGGCAAGGATATCCGCTTCGGCATGGGCGCCATCCGCAACGTCGGCTCCAACGTGGTCAACGCCCTGGTCGAGTCCCGGAAGGAAAAGGGGAACTTTGAAAGCTTCTCCGACTTCCTCATGAAGGTCCCGGCCGTGGTCTGCAACAAGCGCACCATTGAATCCCTCATCAAATCCGGTGCGTTCGACTCCCTGGGCCACCCGCGCCGGGCCCTGGCGATGATCCATGAGGAGGCCATCGACTCCGTCATCACCCTTAAGCGCAACGAGGCCGTGGGTCAGTTCGACCTCTTCGCCGGGCTGGGGGGCGACGACGCCGAACAAGAGTCCGCGCTCGTCACCGACATCCCGGATTTGCCCGAGTGGGAAAAGAAGGACAAGCTCGCCTTCGAGCGCGACATGCTGGGCCTGTACGTCTCCGACCACCCGTTGCAGGGCCTGGAAGGGATCCTGAGCCAGAACGCGGACATGTCCATCACCCAGGTGCTGGCGGATGACGGCCCCCAGGACGGCCACATCATCACGATCTCCGGCATGATCACCAGCCTCCAGCGGCGCATCGCCAAGAGCAGCGGCAACCCGTATGCGCGCTGCGAGGTGGAGGACCTGGGCGGCTCGGTGGAGGTCATGTTCTTTGGCCAGGTCTACGGCCCCATCGCCACCATCCTGGCCGAGGACCTGATCGTGGTCATCAAGGGACGGCTGCAAAAGCGCGACGACGGCGCCATCACGCTCAACGCCATGGAACTCTCGGTGCCGGATCTGACCGAGGGACTGGCCGGCCCGCTGGTGATCTCCATGCCCGAACACAAGGCCACAGAACCGGTGCTGCTGGCGCTCAAGGACGTGCTGGGCACCCACCGGGGCAACACCGAGGTCAAGATGCACCTGAGCGGAACCCGCAGCATCAAGGTCATGAAGCTGCCGCTACACCACCGGGTCAACCCCACGCCGGCACTCTTTGGCGACCTGAAGGTCCTGCTGGGCCCCACCTGCCTTGAGGGATAGCCGGAAGGCGCGGGTTGACGGGTTAGGGTGGTGCCATGAGTGAAAAGCTGCCCGAAAGCACCGGTTACCCAGGGTTCGACGCCGGTCAGGCCACGGGTGCCGCCGCGCCCGTGCCGCGCCGCCATGCGCGGCCCGGCGGTGTGCACGCGCCTTTGTCGACGGCCGGCACCTGGCAGCGGTGGCTGCTGGGTTCGGCCCTTGCCGGGATCGGCTGGGGTGTCGTGTGGTGGCTGGCCGCACCGGGCGGGGCGTTCTATGGCAACGGCACCGACTACGCAGTCTGGCTGCCGCGGGACCTGATGCTGGGCGCGATCAGCGTCCTCGCCGGCTTTGCCATGGGCGTGCTGCTCGTGCGGGCCGCGGACCGTCCCGGCGGGAGGGCCGGCGCCGTCACCCGCCTGCTGGCAGCAACGGTGGGCGGCCTGCTGGGTTCGGTGATCGCCTGGCGGATAGGTGTCTTCGCGGGGGATTTGTTCCACACCCCGCCGGCCAACATGCCCAACCCGAGCATCGTGTTTTCGCTGCGATCCTCATCAATCCTGCTCCTGTGGCCGCTTGCCGCAGCCGCCGTCGTCTTCGTGCACACCTTCGTTTCCTACGCATTCGTGCCGTCCCGCTCCGCCGACTGAGCACCGGGATTGCTGCCCGCGCATTTGTGACGGCTGCGGCCGTGCGCCGCAGCGCCAGCTTGTAAACTTGTTCCCGTGAGCAACCTTGAAACTTCCGCGTCCACCGTTCCCGCCACCACCCCGGCACCCGGGCATGGCGGCGCCACCCGCTTCACCTTGGGCCGGACCGATCTTCGCGGCCGCACCATGACGCTGACCGAGCTCAAGCACGCCGTGCCGCGCACGGCCACGGCCACCGTGACCACGGCCGAGACCGCCGTCACGGCCATCATCGCCGACGTGCGGACCCGCGGTTTTGCCGCCCTGGGTGAGCTGGCGGAGAAGTTCGACGGCGTCGCCCAGGACCACCCCAGGGTGCCGGCCGAGGCGCTGGCCGAGGCCCTGGAAGGGCTCGACCCCACGGTGCGGGCAGCCCTGGAGGAATCGATTGCCCGGGCACGGGCCTTCGCCACGGCCCAGCGCCCGGCCGACGTCGAACTTCCCATCGCCAACGGCGCCGTCATCTCACAGCGTTGGATTCCCGTACGCCGCGTGGGCCTGTACGTGCCAGGTGGGCTGGCTGCCTACCCGTCCTCGGTCATCATGAACGTTGTCCCGGCGTTGGCAGCCGGCGTCGGTTCCGTGGCCCTGGCGTCCCCGCCGCAAAAGGAATTCGGCGGGCTGCCGGACCTGACGGTCCTCGCCGCCGCGGCGCTGCTCGGCATCGACGAGGTCTACGCCATGGGCGGCGCCCAGGCCATCGCGGCCTTCGCCTACGGCGTCCCCGCCGGTACCACGGCCGCCGGTGACGGCGAGGTGCTGGAACCCGTCGACGTCGTCACGGGCCCCGGCAACATCTTCGTGGCAACCGCCAAGCGGCTCGTCAAGGGCGTGGTGGGCATCGACTCCGAGGCCGGCGCCACCGAGATCGCCGTGCTGGCCGACCACACCGCCAACCCCGTGTTCGTGGCCGCGGACCTGATCAGCCAGGCCGAACACGATCCCAACGCCGGCGCAGTCCTGGTGACCACCTCCCAGGAGCTGGCCGCCGCCGTCGAGGTTGAACTGGCCGCCCAGGTGGCCGCAACCACCCACCGCGAACGGGTGGAAACGGCGTTGAGCGGACCGCAGTCGGGGATCGTGCTCGTGGACGGGATCGACCAGGGCGTCGCCGTGTGCAACGCCTACGCCGCCGAACACCTCGAGGTGGTCACCGAGAACGCTGTCGAGGTCGCCTCCCGGATCACGAATGCCGGCGCCATCTTTGTGGGCGATTACAGCCCCGTGAGCCTTGGCGACTACTGCGCCGGCTCCAACCACGTGCTGCCCACCGGTGGCACGGCCGCGTTCTCCTCGGGCCTGAACGTGACCACGTTCCTGCGCGCCGTCCAGTTCATCAACTACGACAAGGATGCGCTGTCCCAGGTGGCGGGCCACGTCGTGGCGCTCTCGCGCGCCGAGGGCCTGCCGGCGCACGGGGATGCCGTGGCCGTGCGGTTTGCCTGAGGTACCGGCGCTGCCGGCGCGCGGCTATGGACGGCAACCACTATATGTGGTAATTACCTGATTGTAATTTCCCCATATGTAGCCATAGACTGGCCTTAACCGCTTTCCTGGAGGGACCTGGATGTACTGCCCGTTTTGCCGTAATCCCGACTCGCGCGTCGTTGATTCGCGCCTGTCCGACGACGGCTCATCGATTCGCCGGCGCCGCCAGTGCACCGAATGCGGGCGGCGCTTCAGCACGGTCGAAACGGCCAGCCTGTCCGTCAGCAAGCGCTCCGGCGTCGCGGAACCGTTCAGCCGCAGCAAGGTTATCAGTGGCGTCCGCAAGGCCTGCCAGGGCCGGCCCGTCACGGACGACGACCTGGCAAAACTGGCCCAGGAAGTGGAGGAATCCATCCGGGCCAGCGGAGCCGCCGAAATCGAGGCAAACGACGTCGGCCTGGCCATTTTGGCGCCGCTGCAACGCCTAGACCTGGTGGCCTACCTGCGTTTCGCCAGCGTCTACCAGGCGTTCAATTCCCTGGAAGACTTCGAGGATTCCATCAAGGAACTGCGCCGCGAATACCCGGCAGGCACCTCCGCCCCGCACGGGCCGTAAATCTCCGGTGGCGTCCGGGAGGGGAAGCCCGGATGCCGCCGGCGTCACCGGCCGCCGGCGACCGGCAGCACGACCCCTGTGATGTAGGAGGCTTCGGGGCCCAGCAGCCACAGCACGGCGGCGGCCACCTCGGACGGCTCGGCGCCGCGGCCCAGCGGAATGGTCGGGTTGAGCCGCTCCACCCTGTCCGGCATGCCGGCCGCCGCATGCAGCGAGGTATTGGTACTGCCCGGGGCCACGGCGTTGACCCGGATCCCGTGCGCGGCCGCCTCGGTGGCAAAGCCCAGCGTCAGCACGTCCACGGCGCCCTTGGACGCGGCGTAATGCACCCAGGTGCCGGGGGAGCCGGCCTTCGTGGCGGTGGAGGAGATGTTGATGATGCTCCCGCCCGGACCGCCGGAAACGGTGGACATGCGCCGTTGCGCCTCCTGGCACATGTACGCAACGCCGGCCACATTGACGTCAAGCACGCGCTTGATGGTTTGCGCCGGGACGTCGACCAGGGACCCGATCAGGTTGCCGGTGATGCCGGCGTTGTTGACCACGGCCGTCAGCTGTCCCAGGGTGGCCGCCTCGTCAAAAAGCCGTTCGACGTCGGCCGGATCGCTGACGTCGGCCCGCACGGCGAGGGCGGTGCCGCCGTCGTTCGTGATGGCAGCCACCACGTCCCGGGCGCCGTCGGAGTCGGCCGAATAGTTCACCACCACCGCATACCCCGCGGCGGCAGCCTGGGCGGCCACGGCCGCACCGATGCCGCGGCTGGCCCCGGTTACAATGGCCACCCCGCGCCCGGAAACACCCACTGTTACTTGGTGATCTTGAAGTGCACGGCGGCCTGCAGGGCGCCGCCCACAATGCCGGCGTTGTTGGCCAGCTTGGCCGGGATGATCGGGGTCCGCAGCTTCAGCTGCGGCAGGTAGTCCTCGCTGCGCTTGGAGATGCCGCCGCCAATGATGAACAGTTCCGGGGAGAACAGGAACTCCACGGCGGAGAAGTAGCGTTGCAGGCGGACGGCGTACTGGTCCCAGTCGAGCCCGTCGCGTTCGCGGGCGCTGGCGGAGGCCTTGGATTCGGCGTCGAAACCGTCAATTTCCAGGTGGCCGAGTTCCGCGTTCGGGATCAGCTTGCCGTTGTAGATGAAGGCCGAGCCGATGCCCGTGCCCAGGGTGATGACCAGGACGGTGCCCTTGACGCCCTCGCCGGCGCCGTAGCGGGCCTCGGCGAGGCCCGCGGCGTCGGCGTCATTCATGACCTGCACGTCGCGGCCCAGCTCGTCGCCGAAGATCTTGTCCACGTCGGCGTCGATCCAGGACTTGTCCACGTTGGCGGCCGAACGGGCCACGCCGTGGGAGATGATGGCCGGGAACGTGATGCCCACGGGGGCGTCCTTGGCCGGGGCGTGGGCGCGGCCCATGAGCTCGTCCACAATCTGCTTGACCACCTTGGCGACGGCCTGCGGGGTGGACGGCTGCGGCGTGTCGATCCGGAAACGCTCGCCCACCATTTCACCGGTCTTCAAGTTCACGATCCCGCCCTTGATGCCGGTTCCGCCAATGTCGATGCCGATGACGTTTTCGGTGGACGAGTGCTTCTTGGACATGCAGGTCTCCAAACGTAGTGGTGTGGCTGGTGTGCGGTGCGGTGCCGCTAGGGCAGGGTGAGGACTTCGGCGCCCGTTGCCGTGACAACCATGGTGTGCTCGAATTGGGCGGTGCGGGTCCGGTCGCGGGTGACAACCGTCCAGTCGTCGGCCCACATGTCCCATTCGATTCCGCCCAGTGTGAGCATAGGTTCGATAGTAAACACCATGCCCTCCTCCATGACGGTGTTGTACGCGGGGGCGGCGTCATAATGCGGAATAATCAGCCCGGTGTGGAACGCCTCGCCCACGCCGTGGCCCGTGAAGTCCCTGACCACGCCGTAGCCAAAACGCTTCGCATAGGAGGCGATGGTGCGTCCGACCACGTTGATTTCCCGGCCCGGCGCAACGGCCTTGATGGCACGGTTGAGGGACTCCTGGGTGCGCTCCACCAGCAGGCGGGACTCCTCGTCGACGTCGCCCACGCAGAACGTCCAGTTGGTGTCGCCATGGACGCCGTTCTTGAACGCGGTGATGTCGATGTTGATGATGTCCCCGTCCGCCACGACGGTGGAGTCGGGGATGCCGTGGCAGATGACCTCGTTCAGGGAGGAGCACAGGGACTTGGGGAAGCCGCGGTAGCCCAGGGTGGACGGGTACGCCTGGTGGTCCAGCAGGAACTCGTGGCCGATCCTGTCCAGTTCGTCGGTGGTGACGCCGGGAACGATGTGCTTGCCGACCTCCACGATGGCCTGCGCGGCGATCTTGGCGGAAATGCGGATCTTCTCGAGTGTTTCGGCGTCCTTGACCTCGGAGCCGGTGAACGGCGACGGCCCCGTCTTGCCCACGTATTCGGGGCGGGGGATCGAAGCCGGCACGGGACGTTGCGGGCTGATGGTGCCCGGAACCAGGGTGCCGAGCGGGGCGCTTTGTGCAATGGAAGACATACCACCATCCTATAAGTTTCGCCACGGCTTTTTGCGTCGGGCCGGCCGCGGACCGCGCGGTGGACCGCTTCCGGGCCTAGGATGGGCGCAGAACCGTCTAGCCAAGTGGAGGAACCATGCCGCAGTTTTGGTACAACGTGAATACCCACCAGATCGAGGAGGACGCCCAGTCGGGGTGGCGGGAGCTCATTGGCCCTTACGACACCCGCGAGGAGGCCCAGACCGCCCTGGACAAGGTCCAGGAGCGCAACCAGGCCTGGGAAGCGAACGACGACGACTGACCCGCCAGGGCCGGCCGCCGTCGAGCTTTGTCTTTAGGGCTCTGCTTCCGGACTCCTACGTGAGCTTGTTCCAGCCGCTCCAGGGCCCGCCATGCGGCACGGTCTGCCAGATGTCATAGAGTGCGCCGTCCGAGCCGATGCCAAAGACCTCCAGCCTGCCGTCGGAATTGCGGTCCGCGGAAATCTGGGAAACCCAGCCGCCCAGCCTGTTCCAGCCGCTCCAGGGCCCGCCATGCGGCACGGTCTGCCAGATGTCATAGAGTGCGCCGTCCGAGCCGATGCCAAAGACCTCCATCCGGCCGTCGGAGTTGCATGCCACCGTCAGATCGGAGATCCAGCCGCCCAGCTTGCTCCAACCGCTCCACGGTCCGCCCCCGGCCGAGGGCTGCCAGGCGTGGTAGAGCGCATTGTCGGCGCCGATGCCGAAGGCCTCGAGCCGGCCGTCGGTATTGCAGGCCACGGCGACCTTGGAGACCCAGCCGCCCAGGCTGTGCCAGCCGCTCCACGGCCCGGCGCCCGCGGAAGGCTGCCACGTGCTGTAGAGGGCATGGTCGGCGCCAATGCCGAACGCCTCGAGCCGGCCGTCGGCGTTGCGGGCCACGAACACTTGGGAGATCCAGCCGCCCAGGCTGTACCAGCCGCTCCACGGCCCCGCATGCGGGGCCGTCTGCCAGTTGCTGTACAGCGCGTTGTTGCCGCCGATGCCGAACAATTCCAGCCGGCCGTCGGTGTTGACGGCGATATCGAGCTCCGAAACCACCCCGCCCAGCCCGCTCCAGCCGCTCCAGGGCCCGGCGTGGGGCGCCGTCTGCCAGTCATGGTACGCGGCGTTGTCCGTGCCGATGCCGAAGATCTCCAGCCGGCCGTTGGTGTTCAGTGCCGTGCTCAGCGGCGTCTTGACCACCCCGCCCAGGGTGCCGGTTGGGCTCCACGGGCCCGAGTGCGGAACCGTCTGCCACATTGACCAGACGGACCCGTCGGTGCCGCGCAGGAACGCCTCCAAACGGCCGTCGCTGTTGACGGCGGCCGTGACCGCCGTTGCGGTCAACCGGGGGCGGTAGTAGATATCCACGGCGCCGCCGGGGTTGGCGTTGCTGACCACCAGGGCGCTTTGGCCGCAGTCGGTGACGGCGTCGACCGGGGCCCAGGCCAGGACGGGCCGGCCGTTGGCGGTTTGCAGGTCGATGCCGCCAAACGCCGTGAAATTCGTGGTGGGATAGTCCGATGCCTGCGCCAGCCCGTAGGCCTCCAGGGTTTCCACGTTCCAGGTCAGCTCGTCGACGTTGCTGATGGGCAGGGACGTGTTGGCGATGCCCTGGAATTGGCAGTTGTAGCTGAATTGGTTTCCGGACCGGCCGGTCAACGTCATGACGCCCACCAACACGTCCCCGGGATTCACGGCCACGAGCGTGGTGTGGAAGGCCTGCCCGCCCTGGCCGTCGGCGTACCAGCTGGCCACCGACCAGTAGTTGCCGCCGCCCGCGGCCGACAGCCCCCACTGGAGCACCGGCTGGTAGATCATGGTGGAATTTTGGATCCCGTTGAACAGGAAGATCGTTTGGTTGTCCCTGCTTGCCGGCACGGGCGGAACCACCCATGTCGTGGCGAAGCGGGTGGTGGGGCTGCCGGTGCCGTTGCTCCAGCTCGCATAGGCGATCCAGCCGGTTCCCAGCGCCGGGACGAGGCCGGGGTGGGCGGCGACGTTGTGCGGCATCAGCGGGCGACCGCCCGTGCGGGGCTCGACGACGCCAAAGTCGGCAAGCTCCGCGCCGGAGGCATGCAGGGCCTTCAGCGATCCGCCACCGGCCTCAAGATAGTGGTCCGGCGGAATTTGGTGGACCAGCGAGCTCCTGCGGTAGCCTCCCGGGGTCAGCACAAGATCGTCCGTGGCACCCTCGGCCATGGGCTCGCCCGCGGCGGCCGGCGCCCCCGGCACCTCGCGGGGTGCCATGCCGGCCGGCGGCCCACCGGCCGTTCCGCCAACGTCGGCCGTTCCGGCGTCGGCGGGAGCCGTCGGGAACATGGACTCCGGAGGATCGGCGCTGCTTGGCGTGATGTCGCCCGAACCCGTGACCGTCTGGCCGGGTTCGACCCTGTGGACCATCTCCCGTGGCCGCATGCCCCCGGGTGTGAGGACCTCGTCGTTGCCGTTCATGACCTGCCTCCTTGTTTGCTGTCGCGTGAAGGGTGGGACGGCCGGGGGCCGGGGCGCGGCATGGAGGGCGCGCAAGGGTGTAGGTCCGGCTGATCCCCTCGAGACCGTTCGCATCCCCATGCCCCCTCGGCGCAGGGCCCGCCGCGCGGCGGGTCGGGGCACCGGTGCCGTGTTGCGTGCAACAGTGCCGTTAAACGCCAATGGTGGACCCCGCCGCCGGGAGTGTCAACAAAAAAGACGGCACACCACGGGCGGGGCCGCAGTGCGCGGACCGGCCGGTGGTGCGCCGTCGGGAGGTTCCGGAAGGGGATGGTTTAGAAGGTGTGCTCGGGGCCGGGGAAGGCGCCCGTGCGCACGTCGTCGCCGTAGGCCTTGGCGGCGTCGGAGAGGATGGTGCGCATTTCGGCGTACTGCTTGACGAACTTGGCCATCTTGCCGGTGCGCAGGCCCGCCATGTCCTGCCACACCAGCACCTGGCCGGTGGTGGAGTTGCCGGCGCCGATGCCGATCGTGGGCACGCCCACGGCCTCCTCGACGGCGATCGCCGTGGCGGCGGGCACCATCTCCATCAGTACGGCGAACGCGCCGGCGTCGACCAATGCCACGGCGTCCTCGACCATTCCGGCGGCAGCCTCGCCGCGGCCCTGGACGCGGTAGCCGCCAAGCATGTGCTCGCTCTGGGGCGTGAAGCCGATGTGCGCCATGACGGGAATGCCGGCCTGGGTGAGCGCCCGGACGGTGGGGGCGTAGTAGGCGCCGCCCTCCATCTTCACGGCGTGCACCAGCCCCTCCTTCATGAGGCGCACCGAGGAGGCGATGGCCTGTTCGGGGGATTGTTCGTAGCTGCCAAACGGCAAGTCCGCGACCACCAGGGCCCGCTTGGCGCCCTTGGTGACGGCGCGGGAGAAGATGATCATCTCATCGAGCGTGATGGGCAGCGAGGTCTCGTTGCCCAGGACGTTGTTGGAGGCGGAATCGCCCACCAGCAATACCTCGATGCCGGCCTCGTCGAAAATCTGCGCCGTGTACTGGTCATATGCCGTCAACATGGCGAACTTTTGGCCGTTTGCCTTGGCCGCCTGCAGGTGGTGGGTGCGGACCCGGGCCGCCGTGGCGGGGATCGCGGAACCGTAGGGGGCCGCCACTTCGGCGGGCACCGCAGGAGATGCGGGGTTGGCGGGCACGGCAGGGTTGGGTGAGCTAGTTGGAGCCATGGTACGAGCTTATTACGAGTCTGCACGCGAAAACGTCAATCGTGCCCGGAAGTCCTTAGTAGAGTAAGGATTGCGGGCCCGGCGCAGAGAGGAAATCCACGCGTGGCGGGCGCCCGCGCACGTGTTGTAGCGAGCGACGAGCGTAGACGAAAAGGGGCCCAAAGTGGACCGTCAGCAGGAATTTGTGTTGCGCACCATTGAAGAGCGCGACGTGCGGTTTGTCCGCCTGTGGTTCACCGATGTGGTGGGCAGCCTGAAATCGGTGGCCCTGGCGCCGGCCGAGGTGGAGGGCGCGTTCGAGGAGGGCCTGGGCTTTGACGGCTCGGCCATCGAGGGCCTGGCCCGGGTGTTTGAGTCGGACATGCTGGCCCAGCCGGACCCGTCGACCTTCCAAATCCTGCCCTGGCGCGGGAAGACCGAACAAACTTCGCGCATGTTTTGCGATGTGTTGACCCCCGACGGCGAACCGTCCGCCGCGGATCCCCGCAACGTCCTCAAGCGCACCCTGGCCAAGGCCGCGGACATGGGCTTCACCTGCTACACCCACCCGGAAATTGAGTTCTACCTGCTCAAGTCCTCCCAGCCCGGGCCGGACGGCATCCCGATCCCGGTGGACCAGGCCGGCTACTTCGACCATGTGCCGGGAGGTGTGGCCCAGGACTTCCGCCGCACTGCCGTCACCATGCTCGAGGACGTGGGCATCTCCGTGGAATTCAGCCACCACGAGGGCGGGCCCGGCCAGAACGAGATTGACCTGCGCTACGCCGATGCCCTGCAAACGGCCGACAACATCATGACGTTCCGCACCGTCATCCGCGAGGTGGCCATCCAGCAGGGCACCTACGCGACGTTCATGCCCAAGCCCTTCTCCGACCACCCGGGCTCGGGCATGCACACGCACTTCTCCTTGTTCGAGGGCGACACCAACGCCTTCCACGAGCCCGGTGCGGAATTCCAGCTGTCCAAGACCGCCCGCCAGTTCATGGCCGGCATCCTGCGCCACGCCCCCGAATTCACCGCCGTCACCAACCAGTTCGTGAACTCCTACAAGCGGCTCTGGGGTGGCGGGGAGGCGCCCAGCTACGTCTCCTGGGGCCATAACAACCGTTCGGCGCTGATGCGCGTGCCGCTGTACAAGCCCGGCAAGGGCCAGGCGTCCCGGCTCGAGTACCGCGGCATCGACTCCGCGGCCAACCCCTACCTGGCCTACGCCGTGCTCCTGGGCGCCGGGCTGAAGGGCATCGAGGAAGGTTACGAGCTGCCGCCGGCCGCCGTGGAGGACATCGGCGCCCTGAACAGCACCGAGCGCCGCGCCCTGGGCCACCACCCGCTGCCCTCCAGCCTGCACGACGCCATCCGCCAGATGGAGGAGTCCGAGCTGATGCCCGAGATCCTCGGCGAACAGGTCTTTGAGCACTTCCTGCGCAACAAGAGCGCGGAATGGCAGGAATACCGCCTCCAGGTCACCCCCTTCGAGATCAACCGCTACCTCGGGGTGCTGTAAGGGCCGCGATGAGTTCCCTCACCAGAGCCCTGATCACCAACGGGTTCTCCGACCTGGAAAAAACCGAGCGGTTCCTTGGTTTCGCGGAATTGGCCGAACTGGACCAGGCGGAGCTGTTGGCCGCCCTGCGCGTTGCCAACAACCCCGATTTGGCGGTCCAGTCCCTGGTGCGCCTGCTCAGCGCCGCCCCCGCCGTCTACGCCAAACTCACGGTGACGGACAAGGAGTCGGGGCGGCAGGAACCCAACGAGGCGCTGTTCCGGCTCCTGGGCGCTTCCGAGGCGCTGGCCGACTTCCTGATCCGGCACCCGGAACACGTCGACGTGCTGGACACCCCCACCTCGCCCGAGCCGGCGCCGGTCGACGCCGGGGAGCTGCGGGCCTCGCTGCTGTCAGCGGTCGGTGCCGACCCGGCGTCGGCCATGCCCGTCGCGGCGGAAACCGGGACGGCGGCGCGGCTGGCCCTGCGCACCCGGTACCGGCGGCACCTGGCCGTCCTGGCCATCCGGGACCTGTGCGCCGCGTCCCCGCAGGACGTCATGCCCCTGGTGGGGGCGGAACTGGCGGACCTGGCCGCGGCCGCCCTCGACGCGGCCCTGGCCGTGGCTCGCGCCGAGGTCGCCGCCGTCTTCGCCCCCGACGCGGTGGCGGGCGTGCGGCTGGCCGTCATTGGCATGGGCAAGTGCGGGGCCCGGGAGCTGAACTATATTTCCGACGTCGACGTCATGTACGTGATTGAAACGGCCGACGGCGGCCCGGACGACGCCGATGCCGTCGCGATCGGCAATGCGCTGGCGTCCGCCGTGTCCCAGGCCATCTACGCCCCGGAACGCGAACCCGGCTTGTGGGAGGTGGATGCCAACCTGCGCCCCGAGGGCAAGGACGGCCCGCTGGTACGCACGCTCGATTCCTTCCTGAACTACTACGGGCGGTGGGCGCAGAGCTGGGAATTCCAGGCACTGCTGAAGGCCCGGGCCCTTGGCGGCGACCGTGAGCTGGGCCGGCGCTTTGAACAGGCCGTCTCGCCGCTGATCTGGACGTCCTCGGAACGGGAGGGCTTTGTCGCCTCGGTGCAGGGCATGCGCCGGCGGGTCACCGCGAACATCCCCGACGCCGAGGCCGGCCGCCAGATCAAGTTGGGCAAGGGCGGGCTGCGCGACGTCGAATTCACCGTCCAGCTGCTGCAGCTGGTGCACGGGAAGAATGACGAATCCATCCGGGTGAAGGCCACCACCGCCGCCATCGGCGCGCTCATGAAGGCCGGCTACATTGGCCGCACGGACGCCGCACACCTTGACGAGGCGTACAGGTACCTGCGCGTCCTGGAACACCGGATCCAGCTGGTGCACATGCGCCGCACCCACCTCATGCCCACGGCTCCCGAGCAGTTGCGCGCCCTGGCCCGGGCCGTGGCCGGGCCGCTGAGCATCAAGCGCCCCAGCGCGGAGTCCCTGCTGGCGGACTGGGCCAAGGTCAAGCGGCAGGTCAGCTCCCTGCACGAACGCATCTTCTACCGCCCCATCCTTGCCACGGCCGCGCATCTGAGTGCCGCCGACGCCGCCTTGACCACCGACGCCGCCCGGGCCAGGCTGGCCGCCCTGGGCTACCGGGACGCGGCCGGGGCGCAGCGCCACATCGAGGCGCTCACGGCCGGGGTGAGCCGCCGGGCCGCGCTGCAGCGCCAGCTGCTGCCGGTGCTCCTGAACTGGCTGGCCGACGGCGTCGACCCCGACGCCGGGCTGCTCGCCTTCCGCCGGGTGTCCGAGGCCCTGGGCACCTCGCACTGGTACCTGGGCATGCTGCGCGACCACCAGGCCGCGGCCGAAAGGCTCTGCCACGTCCTCTCCAGCTCCCGGCTCGTCACCGACCTGCTGGAGGTCTCCCCGGAGGCCACGGCCTGGTTTGGCAACGATAAGGAGCTGGTCCCGCTGTCCTTTGAGACGCAGTGGGCCGAGATCCAGTCCAAGATGTCCCGGCACCCCGAACCGGGGGAGGCCATCCGGCTGATCCGGTTGATCCGGCAGCGGGAGATCCTGCGCATCGCCATCGCCGACTGCTCGGGGCTCTTGGGCCAGGACGACGTCGCCTCCGCACTCAGTGACGCCGACCGGGCCGCCGTGCTGGGCGCCCTGCTCGTGGCGGAATCGGCCGTCTATGCCGGGGAGCCGCCGCTGACCCGCGTGCTGGTGGTGGCCATGGGCCGGCAGGGTGGCCGGGAGATCGCCTACGGCTCCGACGCCGACGTCCTCTTTGTCCACCGCCCCGTCCAGGACGGGCCCGGCGCGGAGGAGGCTGCGGGGGAGCAGGCGCGGGCCATCGTGGCCAAGCTGACGGCCATGCTGACCCAGCCCGTCCGCCCGGCAATCCAGGCCGAACGGGTGCTCAGCGTCGACGCCGATCTCCGGCCCGAAGGCAAGAGCGGGCCCCTGGTGCGCTCCCTCGAGGCCTACCGGGAATACTATTCGCGCTGGTCCTCGCCCTGGGAGGCGCAGGCCCTGCTGCGCGCCCGGCCGCTGGCCGGTTCCGATGACCTCGCCGCCGACTTCGTGGCCATGGCGGACCCCATCCGGTACCCGGCCGTGCTGCCGGACGCCGCGCTCCGGGAAATCAAGCTGCTCAAGGCTCGCATGGAGTCCGAGCGGCTTCCCCGCGGGGCCGATCCGGCCCGGCACGTGAAGTTGGGGCGCGGCGGACTCAGCGACGTCGAATGGCTTGTGCAGCTGTGGCAGTTGCAACACGCCCACCACCACGAGGGACTGCGCACCACCGCGACCCTCCCGGCCCTGCATGCGGCCACGGAGCTGGGACTGGTGGAGGCCGACGACGCCGAACTGCTCGAAGCCGCATGGCGGCTGGCCGGGAAGATCCGCAACGCCAACGTCATCTGGACCGGGAAAACCTCCGACCTCCTGCCCTCCGCACGCGGCGATCTGGAGGCCGTGGCCCGCTGGTGCGGCTACGAGCCCGGCCACGCGGCCCGTTTCGAGGAGGACTACCTTGGCCTGACCCGCCGCTGCCGGGCCGTGTTTGAACGGCTGTTCTACGGCTAGGGCAGTCCCTGGGCGTCCAGCAGGGCTCGGGTGTGGGCCAGGATGCCCGTCACGGGCGCGCCCGTGACAAGCTCGCCGTCGCGCTCGAAGCCCTCCTCGCGGCCCGCGAGGTCCCGCACCAGCCGGCCCTTCCACAGGGCCAGCAGTTCGGCGTATTCGGGGAGCGGGGCGAGGTTGTGCATTTCGCCGGGGTCGGCGTCGAGGTCGAAAAGCTCCTCGGTGCCCCATTCCGAAGCCCACAGATACTTCACATGGCCGTCGGTCACCCACTGCAGGGACTGGCCAAAGTAGACGTGCTCGCCGTGCAGCCACTTACGCCACGGAACTGCCGGCGCCGCCTCGGCGGGCGCCGGGGCCGGCGTCGGCCGCAGGAACGGCACCAGGGAACGGCCGTCGCAGCTTTCCGGAATCGGCACGCCCGCCAGCTCCAACAGGGTTGGCATGAGGTCGCGCAGCTCGACCACCTCATCCACCACGGCACCCCTGACGGCGTCGGCGTCGGACGGGGCCGGGGCCACGATGAACGGCACCCGGGCCGAGCCCTCGTAACCGACGGCCTTGCGATAAAAATCGTGGTCGCCCAGCATCTCGCCATGATCGGAGGTGAACGCAACGATCGTGTCCCGGGCCAGGCCAAACTCATTCAGCGCCTCAAAAAGCCGCATCAGCTGCAAATCGATATGGGTCATCAGCCCGTAGTAGCCGGCCCGGGCGCGGTGCGTGACGGCTTCGGACAAGGTGCCGAAGGCCAGCTGGTGGTTGCCGTTGGTCCGCACGGATTCATAGTGGTGTTCCCAGTCGCCGAGCCTGCGCTTGAAGGCCGGCAGGTCAAGGTACATCTCCATGGCCCAGGCGGGCGGGTCGTAGGGCGGGTGCGGGCGGTGGAAGGACAGGTAGAGGAAGAACGGGACGGTGGGGTCCCGGCGGAACAGCCATTCCACGGCCTGCGAACCCGTCCACGACGTCGGGTGCAGGCGCTCGGCCTTGTCCCAGGGCCGGGCCACGGTGGAATTGCAGCCGGCGCCGTGGTCAAAGTATTCCTCGTCGGGGCTGACGCCCGGTTGCCGGCGCAGCCACGGCACATAGTCGTCAAAGTACTTGAAGTTCAGCTTGTGTTCGGCCCGGGCCGCGTGCAGGAAACCGTCGTGAAGCACGACGTCGTCAAAGCCCACCCGGCTGCGTTCGGGGTACACGTGCATCTTCCCGATGGCCTGGGTCTGGTAACCGGCCTTGCGGAACTCGCCCTGCAATGTCACGGGGTGGGCAACGTCGAAGGGGACGCCCTCCTGGTAGCCGACCCGCCCGTGGCGTTCCTGGGACTGGCCGGTAAACAAGGCGACCCGGGCCGGCACGCAGGTGGGCGTGGCCGAATAGGCGTGCCGGAAACGGGCGCCCTTGCCGGCCAGCTCGTCCAGATGCGGGGTCTGCACATGGGGGTGCCCCTCCGCGCCGAGGCAGTCGCCGCGCCACTCGTCGGCGCAGATCAGGATCACATTGGCTCGGCCCATGTGTGGTTCCCTTCCAGTCACTCCCCGTGGCGGGAACTTGTAGGACATTATCGCTTCAGCCTAGTGCGGCACGATGGCGGGATGCGTTTTCCCTTTGTGAAACCGGCAAAAGTTACGTGACACAGGGGGTGGACTTTAGTGCGCCGGGTGGACGAAACTAAAGAAGACAAGTGCGTAGTTCTCATATATGCCTGCCAATCCGCGCTAGCGCGCGGTCGTTTGGGGCCAAATGGCCGGTCGAAAATTACTCTTGAGGGGTTTCCATGAAGAGACGTCAACCAGTGGGGCACGCTCGGATCGGCATTGCTGCCGCGTTCGGTGCCCTTTTCGCTATTTTTGCCATGTTCTTCGGAGTTGGTGGCGCTTCGGCGGCAACGACCCCGCAGGGCCCGTGGATCTGGCCGCATTCGGCGGTTGTTGCGGCGCCGGCCGCACAGGGTCCGTGGATCTGGCCGAACGCCGTGAAGGCTGACCAGGGCACCCAGTTGGTGCCGTGGATCTGGCCGAACGCCGTGAAGGCTGACCAGGGCACCCAGTTGGTGCCGTGGATCTGGCCGAACGCGGTCAAGGCTGACCAGGGCACCCAGTTGGTGCCGTGGATCTGGCCGAACGCGGTCAAGGCTGACCAGGGCACCCAGTTGGTGCCGTGGATCTGGCCGAACGCGGTCAAGGCTGACCAGGGCACCCAGTTGGTGCCGTGGATCTGGCCGAACGCCGCCAAGGGTGGAACGTCGACCCAGTTGGTGCCGTGGATCTGGCCCAACGCAGCCAAGGGTGGCACGCTCACCAGCGCCTAGCCACCACAGTATGTGGTGAAGGTGGTCGGCCGGGATTCCTGGCCGGCCACCTTTTTCATGTCAGCACGGCCCATCAGCGGCGTCGTCGATAGTGGTTGGCGGGAGGGAGTCGTTGGCAAGGCCCACAATTTAGGTGACTGATTATTGTGATCATGACCAAAGCAATGAGGCGTGGATCACACTATATTTGAGAATGTGCCGCGCAACCCCGCTGAGGGCACGATGAACCACTTGGATCCTGGCCCGCACCACCAATGACGGGAATGGCGAAAAGTTTTGTCCCGCCAGATTTTCGAATTCCGCCACCGGCGCGCCCGTGCCGGCGGCGGCTTCGGTCCAGGAGTCAAAGGAGACCCTGCCATGCCGTCCACACTCACCGCCAGCCGTCCAGTCGTTACCCCGATCCGCACCGATCCCGGCCCGCGCCCCATCGTCCAAACCCCGGTCAAAGTGACGGACCACTTCGCCACCTGTGAGGACGAATGCCCCTACTGCTGGGGCCCGGAAACCGACTAAACGCCGTTCCGTCCCGCGATACGCATAGAATTTACCTTTGACCGCTGCGTGTGGGGGCACTGTCCACGCCGCACAGTGCCGTGAAAACATGCCAAAAAGCCCTGGCATGCCGCCGCGAACCGCACCAAAAATCTAAGGATGGTTCTTGATCTTGAACACTTACCGATTGGCCACCAGACGTGGGAGGGCCGCGCTCGGCGCCGCACTGACCGTCATGGCCCTGTTCCTGGGCATGGCCTCAGCCACCGCCGTGGTCCCCGCCAGCCAATCCGCGGCACCCGCTGTGGCACCCGTCGTCGCACCGGCCGCAGGAGTGCAGGGCAAGACCTTCACCATCGGCACCGACACCACGTTCGCACCGTTTGAATTCCACAACGGCAGCGGCGACCTGGTGGGCATCGACATGGACCTGATCCGGGCCATTGCCAAGGAGCAGGGTTTCTCCGTCAACATCAAGTCCCTCGGCTTCGACGCGGCCCTCCAGGCGCTGCAGTCCAACCAGGTGGACGGCGTCATTGCCGGCATGTCCATTACGGACAAGCGCAAACTGGTCTTCGACTTCTCGGACCCCTACTTCACCTCGGGCATCCAGATGGCCGTGGCGAAGGGCAACGACTCCATCAAGTCCTACGCCGACCTCAAGGGCAAGACGGTTGCCGTCAAGCGCGGCAGCGAGGGCGAGACGTTTGCCAACTCGATCAAGGCCAAGTACGACTTCACGGTCAAGGCACTGGACCAGTCCGCCACCATGTACGACGACGTCAAGGCCGGCAACTCCGTGGCCGTCTTCGACGACTACCCGGTCCTGGCCTATGGCATCAGCCAGAACAACGGCCTGAAGATCGTCACGCCCAAGGAGCAGGGCAGCTCGTACGGTTTCGCCGTCAACAAGGGCCAGAACGCCGATCTCCTCGCCGCGTTCAACACCGGCCTGGCCCATTTGAAGGCCGACGGCCAATACCAGGCGATCCTGGACAAGTATCTGGCCGCCCCCGAAGCCGCGGCCAACACCAGCTTCTGGAGCTTGTTGACCAACAGCTTCCCGGCGCTCATGAAGGGCCTGGGCCTGACCCTGCTGGCCACGGCCCTGAGCCTCGTGATCGCCCTGGTCCTGGGTGTCCTGTTCGGATTTTTCAAGGTGGGCGAGAACAAGATCCTGCGTGCCGTGGCCACGATCTACGTAGCCATCTTCCGCGGCACCCCGCTGCTGGTCCAGGCGTTCTTCTTCTACTTCGGCCTGCCGCAGCTGACGGGAGTCCCGCTGCCCGTGCTGACCGCGGGCGTGCTCACACTGAGCCTGAACGCCGGTGCCTACATGACGGAGATCGTCCGCGGCGGCATCCAGTCGGTTGATCCCGGCCAGCTCGAAGCCAGCCGCAGCCTTGGGCTCAGCTATGCGACCTCGATGCGCCGCGTAGTGGTTCCGCAGGCCATCAAGATCATGACGCCGTCGTTCATCAACCAGTTCGTCATCACGCTCAAGGACACGTCCCTGCTGGCCGTCATCGGCTTCGCGGAACTGACCTACCAGGGCCAGCAGATCTACGCGTCCAACTTCCGCACCGGTGAAACGCTGCTGATCGTTGCCGCAATCTACTTCGTCGTGATCACGCTGCTGACCCAGCTTTCCAACGTCCTGGACAGGAAGTTCAACAAATGAGCCAGCCGAACCCCAAAATCAGTGTCAAGGGCCTGAAGAAGTCCTTCGGCTCCAACGAGGTGCTCAAGGGCCTCGACGTCGACATCGCCGAGGGTGAGGTGGTCTGTGTGATCGGCCCCTCCGGTTCCGGAAAGTCCACGTTCCTGCGCTGCCTGAACAAGCTCGAGGACATCACCGGCGGCACCGTCGTGGTGAACGGCTTCGATTTGACCGAACCCAAGGTGGACCTGAACGCGGTCCGGCAGAACATCGGCATGGTGTTCCAGCACTTCAACCTGTTCCCGCACATGACGGTCATCCAGAACATCATGCTGGCACCCGTGGAGCTGAAGAAGTCCGACAAGGCGGGGGCCCGGGCCAAGGCCCTGGAACTCCTCAAGCGGGTGGGCCTGGAGGAAAAGGCCGACGCCCGTCCGGCGTCGCTCTCCGGCGGCCAGAAGCAGCGTGTGGCGATTGCCCGCGCCCTCGCCATGAACCCCGGCATCATGCTCTTCGACGAGGCCACCAGCGCCCTGGACCCCGAAATGGTGGGGGAGGTCCTGCAGGTCATCAAGGACCTGGCCAAGGAAGGCATGACCATGGTGGTGGTCACGCACGAGATGGGCTTCGCCCGCGAAGTCTCCGACAGGGTCATCTTCATGGCGGACGGCTTCATCTGCGAGGAAGGCACCCCGGAGGCCATCTTCTCCAACGCACAGCAGCCGCGCCTGCAGGACTTCCTGGCCAAGGTCCTCTAGCCTGCTTGAGGGGGTGGCCGTCGCCGGCGGCCACCCCCGGCCGCAGCGTCCGGCGTGCGGCCGCCCCAACACTCCCAACGGGACGAGGAATCGCATGGACATGCAGGCCACCCTGGAGGAGATCGTGAAAGCCGTGGCGCCGCTGAAGGGCCAGGGCACCGTGGCGTCCTACATTCCCAGCCTGGGCGGCGTCCCGCCGGAAAAGTTCGGGATCTGCGTGGCCATGGCCGACGGCCCCGTGTACGGTGCGGGGGACTGGCATGAGCCGTTCTCCATCCAAAGCATCTCCAAGGTGTTCTCGCTGGCCCTGGTCATGGCCCGCGACTACGACTCCATCTGGAAGCGTGTGTTCCGTGAACCCTCCGGCACGCCGTTCAACTCACTGGTCCAGTTGGAGGCCGACAAGGGGATCCCGCGCAACCCGTTCATCAACGCCGGGGCCATTGTGGTCACCGACCGGCTGCTGACGCTCACGGGCGACGCCGCCGGCTCCATCCGCGGCCTGCTCCGCCAGGAGGCCGGCAACCCCACGATCGACATCGACGCCACGGTGGCCGCCTCGGAGGCCCGGCACGGGCACCGGAACGCCGCCATGGCGCACCTGCTGGCCAGCTTCGGCAACCTGGAAAACCCCGTCGACGACGTCCTGGCCAACTACTTCGACCAATGTGCGTTGGCCATGTGCTGCGAAGACCTGGCCCTGTCGGCGAGGTTCCTGGCCCGCCAGGGAGTATCCACGGGCGGGTCGCCGTTCCTGAGCCCCAACCAGAGCAAGCGGGTCAACGCCGTCATGCTCACCTGCGGAACCTACGACGCGGCGGGGGAGTTCGCCTACCGGGTGGGGCTGCCCGGCAAGAGCGGGGTGGGCGGCGGCATCGTCGCCATTGTTCCGGGCCGCTGTTCCATCGCGGTCTGGGGGCCCGAGCTGGATGCCAACGGAAACTCGGTGGTTGGTACGGCCGCCCTCGATGAGTTCACCACCCGCACCGGCTGGTCGGTCTTCTAGTCTCGGTGGTTGAGCCTGTCGAAACCCCGGGCCGGCACCCGGCTACGATTTATCCATGACCACTACCGCCGGCTCCGTGACCCTGCAGCCCCTCAAAGCGTCCGACGGCGTCCACCGGGAGCGGCTGCTGGCCGGCATTGCCGCCCTGGAGCTGGCTCCCGGCCAGGACGCCTTCGTGGGCGACCCTGTCGGCATGGTCGACGCATCCCTGGCAGACCCCTCCCGCCATCCCTTCGCCATCGTTGCGGGCACGCCCGACGAAGTGGTGGGCATGGGCGTGCTCCATGTGGACGCGGCCACCGACACTGGCTGGCCGGATAGGGACAGCGCCGTGCTGTTGCGCGGATTCCTGATAGACCACCGCCATCAGGGCCGCGGGTACGGCAGGGAGGCTACCGCGGCCGCCGTCGGGCTCGCCGAGGAACTGGCGCGGGAGTTGGCGCTTCCGGCGGCCGGCGTCGTGCTGGGTGTCAACGAGCGCAACCTGGCCGGCTACGCGGCTTACACAAAAGCGGGTTTTGCGCCCCGCGGAACCTTCCATGGCGGCCGGTCCGGTCCGCAACACATCATGTTCCGTCCGTTCGTCAACAAACATTGACGCGCCTCCTGGCGTCAACTATTGTTGACGCCAGGAGGCGCGTGGAAATGAACACTGTGGTGGGATCGATGGACGGCAAGGGACCCGCGGAGGCGCTGTATGCCGTGGCCGAGGCGCGCAAGGATCTGGCCCGCACGGAATCGGAAATGGTGGCCCGGGCCCGGGCTGCCGGGCTGTCCTGGGAAGCAATTGCGCTGTGCCTGGGGGTCAGCAAGCAGGCCGTGCACAGGAAGTTCGGGAAACGCTAAGGAACATGCTTAGGGGCCGTCGTCGTGCAGTTGCCTTAAAAAGTTGAGGGGCGGATCCCCACCAAATATCTGGTGGAGATCCGCCCCTCAATTTGTGGCTGCTAGCAGCCGTAGTAGAGCTCGAAGTCCCAAAGGGTGGTTGAACTTGGTTGGCAACAGCCGACGGCCGCGTGTTCTAGGGCTTTTTGGTGTTGGGGGCGATTGGCTTTAACCGGGCAGTTGCGGACCTCTTGCGGACTGTTTGCGGACTGGATAGCCGACGCGTCGTAGACGGTAAGGGGCCAGGCCGATATGTTGCAAGTATGACCACATCTCATGAAGCCCCTGCAGTGCGGCTCCTCCGGCAGTTCAGCCTAGACTCTCGCGAATGGGAAGACACAGTGACCAAATGGAAATTGGAGCCAATCCTTCTCGAAGTCATGGGGGATCTTGCTGAGATTCTTGGGACACAAGAAACTCGGCTTTGTACTGGGGCAATTAGTCACGACATCAACGAGTGGGACGAAGCGGGGAAGCCGAGGCTACTTTGGGACGAGGCCCCTGTGCGGGAGAAGGCGCCGTGGTTTCCCAATTCGTATGAAGCAATTGTTGTCACCGAAAAATTGATCGTACAAACGTGGGGGTGTATCAGCGGATCGCTTGATGCTGTCCACCCGGAAGCTACGCAGACCTATGCGATCAAGAACCTCGGGAGAGTCTCAAAACTTGCGGGACCAGGCACCATTCGGAGCGATGGCACTACTGCCGCCCACCACAATATTGCAATCTCATTCACGGATGGAAGCTCAGTTGAGCTCCCCGTCGGTCACGAAGCGCTGACTGCCTCCGGGATAGAGAAGATGACAGGTCTCGTCGCATCCTTCTATCAAAAATTGAGCGACTAGGTCGCCCTCATGGCAATGGCGCCAATAGCTGAGGGCGAGAGGTGGGCATACCGTAAGGGCCGTCTTCCATTCGAGAAAATAACTGTGCTAAAGGTCGTTTCGCAGAGTGGGCATCGTAAAGTGCGGGTTCAGTTTGAGGACGGGCCGAGCGCGGGCGAAGTTGAATGGGTAGGGCGTCAATATCTGAAAGCGCCGTGGGATCAAAGAGCGGCGTTCGTTGAGCGTGAGCAGCGGTGGGATCGAGCGAAGAGTTGCGCATGGAATGAACCAGCCAGCGTTCGAGAAGCTGCAGCACTTGTAATCACGGAAACCATGGATGGGGCCCTGGCTTACGACCGTTCACACGGGATCCTGCGAACGAGCAATCTCCAAGCCCTTGGAGAATTCGCTCAGGTCGCGCCATCTGTATTGCTCGCCAGTGGCGGGTTCGAGGAAGCGGAATATACCTACCTGCCGTGGCCGGCCATGCAAACAATTGCGGTTGCCAAGTGCAGGAGTAGTCCTGCAGTCGTACTAGACATGGTTGAACGTGACGCAAATGCATGGGGCGAAATGGCAGCGGGGTTCGGATACTACAGGCCATTCGGTAACCGCCAAACCATAGACCTTGAACAACCATTCCCCGAATATGAGACGCAAAAACTTGCATGGGACGTGGTCCGAAACTGGTGCGGCGAAACTGCGCTAGATCAGTGGTCAGAGTTGGCCCGCGTGAGAGGTGACAATGCTCGCCTCATGGAGATCTTGGAAAGAGCCTTGGCCCAACTTGAGAATACAGACAAGAAATACCATGCAGCGCGATTGCGAGGCGAAGTCAGGCGAACGGTCGGGAGGACGTCGTAGAGGTTCACGGGCCGGTAAGTCCCCCTGCGGTCCCTGTTCTGAAAGCTGGCAAGCGCTGCGGCGATCTGACTGCCGTCATAGGCTTGCCTTCGACCAAAAGCTTTGATTTGCGCTAGTACCTCGTGTTAAGCGGCATTGAAGCGATAGAGGCGGCCTTTAGACGTCGTATCCTGGGTCGTAGCGTGTTAGTGGAGAGATGCGCTCATGGCGGTGGATGTCTATCTGGGATGCTGGCCCGCTTCACGGCTCGCCGTTGCTGTGCGGGTCGTCCTAGTTTAAGCGCCCGGTTGGGCTACTTGCCTGTGTGTCCGAGTGTTTTGGGTGCCGCCATTGCTTGAAAATCCCCCAAATACTTACTAGGCAGGTTTGTTGTCTTTTAGGGGTTCTTGAGGACTCTGTCAGGGTTGAAACTCCCTGAAAACTCCCTGGCTATTGGTGGCTGTGCCATCCGGGTAACGCGGCGTCGAGGGCCGCCATGCGCCAGGTGGGGAGTGTTCGATGGGCCCGGTGTTGGGTTTGGGTGTGGAGCCACACTCCGAGGGTGTGTTCGTGGTCGCTGGCGAACCGCTTGTAGCGGGGATCATGGCCGGTGTTGTTGACGAAGGTGACCAGCTCGGCGAGGCGTGTACGCCAAAGGCCGTCAAGGGCTTCCTGCCGGGCGATCGCTGCAGTGTTGGGTATCCAATCGCCCAAGAGATCAAGCGCCGCCTCCATGCCCTGTTTTAGGGTGCCGGCCTCGTGGCCGCGGCGCTGGGTCTGAATCCATTTGTGGACCTTTTTCGCATTCCCGCAGTCCGAGGCATCGGGCAGTCGACCGTGGGCGGCCTTGAAAGTCAGTGCATCGGCGAGGTGCTGAACCCAAGTTTGGGCTGGCCCGTCGTAGGTGGTGCGGGTGGCAGCAGCTGCGTCGTGCCGGGCTCGTGTCCCAGGCTCGAGCCGTTCCCGTATCTGGAAGTGCCGCCAGACTGTATTGCGCTGGGCATGGCAGTGGGCGGATATCTCCGGGATGTTGAGGCCCGCGGCAAACATCAGATCCCATTCCGGGTGCCTGGACACTTCCCAACCGACCATGGCCGAAAGGCTACCCGTTGACGATACAGAGATTCAAGACTAGACATCGCAATGACTATGGGTGCTGAGTAGTTGGGGTTGGAACGCGGGTTATCCACAGGGGCCAAGTGGTGAGCCTAGTACGCGTCTTGCTATCGAACTCTCGATTAGACTACGTATATGCTCCCGCCTCCTATCCCGTCTCGATGCTCGGCCGCTTCAGAGGTCAAGTTTCATTGGTTCGACGGGGTGAGCCAAAATGGCAAAGATCCAGTCGAGGTTGCGGTTGACATATGCATGGCGGCCGTATCCAAAGGCAATCGTCTGTGGAATCCGTTTGCAAAGGCAATGGTGCAGGCCGAATTTCGGCGCCGGATCATTCTTGCGACACAGGGGCTTCTCAAGCCCGTGGAAGAGGTCAAGGACGTAGGGGATAGCCCGCTTAGCGAGCCATTGTATGAAATTCGTTGGCAGGACATTGCCGTCACGGACGCTGCCACCGATACCGAACTGCAGACCTATCATGAGGTTTTGGTGCGGTTGTATCATTCTGAACCAGCTGCGGAGCCGGGGTACTTCATTGGACACCATGCGCATGAAAAGATCATCGATGGACGCGAAACTTGGGAACTTCAGTCCGAAGAGATCCATGTAGCTGCTGGGTACTACCGAATGGGCGAAAACAGCAATTGGGGCATTGTACACGATTGCAGCAACTCGTAAGCGTCTATAGAGTTTGATCTATGAACGAAGACTTCTCTATGCTTGAAGCTCGAGCAGCAGCTTTGGTTGCAAGTCACGAACAACTCATGCGAGAACTCATTGAAATGCGTCACCATCATGGTTTGACTCAAGAACTGGTCGCTGAGCGAATGGGCGTAAGCCAACCCACCGTGGCCGCATTTGAACGATACGACAGTAATCCGACGCTGTCATCTATTCGCCGCTACGCTCTGGCTGTTCATGCACGGGTTCAAAATACGATTTCCGATGACTGCCTTGAGGATGACCATCAGTTTGCCGCTATCGTCAAGCTATCGTACGCAAACCGAACTTCAACTCCAGTGTTTATGCCGCGTAGGATAGATCTTCGGGTTGATTCCTGGGCTTCACCGAAAGTAATGATCAAAGCAAATGGCTAGCGACAGTGACGTTGTAGCCCTTTTGGATGAAGTAAAGTTACTCGGTATATCGTATTTCGAGCTTTCGGCTTCCCGTTCGGAAGGCGCTCCCGAATCGGACGGCGAAAGGCCGGGCGATGGTGAAGAACTTGATATTGAGCCACAGTTCACGCTTGGATTTGCCAAAGCGAACACGGCTGAGCGATTCCAAATTAGGGTCAAGACTGAAATCCAGATGCCCATTGGGGCGATCGTTGTCGATATTGCGTCTGAGTATGAGCTTCAGGATAGTCAGGTGGCTGACGTAACAGATGACTTACTTGTGGCTTTTGTCAACAAAGTTGCGATGATGACACTCATTCCATACATTCGACAGTCCGTGTCAGATTTGACAGCAAGAGTGTTTGAGGTCCCGCTCGTGATGCCTATGTATCGTCAAGGCGAGCTTACTTTTCCTCCTCCGGATGCGGAAGCAAATACTTAGAAACATCGCTGTGCCCCGTCCATACCCATGGGCGGGGCTTTGTGCTGCCCGGGCTGCGTATCCTTGAGCCAAGCAGATTTTCGGGACGTTGGAAACCATTGACACTGGCACCATCGAGACCACGTTATTGGAGTGCCAGGACTATTACGTGGGCGTCGAGTAGCTGTGTGGGTCGTTGTCGGAGGGTGTGCGGTTTAGGTCGGTAAGTGGTGGGGTGGCAGGCCTTCATTCGATCCATGTTTTATAGCTCGCTTGCACCTCTCGCATAAGCGCGCTATAATTCTTACATGAGCAGAAAGGAGGTAAACATGTGGATGACATAGTGGTTCTAGCCACTGCGGTAGTCACCCTAGCAACCGCGATCATCACCTTGATCGACAAGCTACCCACCAAGGGAAAAGGTAAACACCGGAAGTGAGAAAGGGAACCGGGCTATCACAACTAGCCCGGTTCCCGGAACCACAACACTACTCCACATGGGAATCAAGATGAGCAAACAACAGAGAACCCGAATCCTCATCACGGCGCTATCAGGACTGATCATCTTGCTGGGTGCGCTGTACACGGATCGCTTCAAGATCGCCTATTTGGCGCTCGCCCTGGTCTGGTTCATCGTCGCCGGAATCGTCATCGCGTTGGGGGTGAGGGAGCGTCGTGGCCAGTGAGCGGGACCTGGTGAAGCTCCGGCAGAAACGGGCGGCGGCAGAAGATGCCTTTGAGAAGGCGGACGCGGCCTTCCGCGATGGGATCCGGGCCGCCCTTGCCGACGGGATGAAGGCGGCCCAGATTGCCGATGCCACCGGCTTATCTCGCCCCAGGATCTACCAGATCCGAGACGGCCGGCGTTAACCACGAAAAGCGCCCCACCCGTCACCGGGTGGGGCGCTTTTCGTGGGGCACCGAGAGCTGGTGGCGTGCGGGGAGATGGTGCGGTTTGGGGTGGTTGGCTGAAGTGGTGTTTTTGCTCATATATGAGGCAAATCGTTACATCCGGCCACAAGAATCCCTGATATGGTTGCAACATAAACACCGGCCCCGCTGTTAGCTTCTTGCTATCAAGGGTCGGTTTTCTTGTTCCTTGGGGAGTAGATGACTGAGTACGACCGGCCACACCTGAGCTTTGCCGAGCAAGCTGAAGTACTTGAGTCCCGCGGCCTGGACTGCTCAGGTTGTGACGCTCCCGCGGCGTTGTCGCGAATCGGCTACTACCGGCTGTCCGCGTACACCTATCCATTTCGCAAAACACTAGAGCCTGGGGACGATGGCGAGACCCCATACCAATACCGTCAGCCAGACTTTGAACTTGGCTACAAACTCACTGATGCACTCAAGCTCTACGAGTTCGACGGCTCTCTGCGCCTCCTTTGCATGGAGGCGCTGAAAACGATCGAAATTGGACTCCGTGTGCACGTTGCCTACGTTCTTGGGAGGCGTGATCGTTTTGGCCACCTCAAGATTGAATCTTTAGACCAGGACGCTTGTGGGCGCCTGCTCCCAGAGGGAAATACTGCATTTGATGCTTGGACTGCTCGCTACGACTCGCTGAAGCGTCAGGCTAACTCTGAGGATTTCGTCCGCCACTACACGTTGAAGTACGACGGAGTACTTCCTATTTGGGTTGCGGTCGAGGTTTTAGACTTCGGTGGAGTCATCCGCCTATACAGTCTCCTGAACAAGGCTGATCAGAATGAAGTGGCCAGTTACTTGGGAGTCAAGAATGCTCAATCACTGCGCACCTGGCTGCTCAGCCTAGGCGTCGTCCGAAATACCAGCGCTCACCATTCGCGGTTGTGGAACCGAAGCTTGACCTACAACATTGGTAGCTTCAATCCTTCAATCGTTGAGCCAGAACTGCGGCATTTGCGCGCAACCCTTCCAAACAACAAGATCTACGCCCCCTTGGCAATCATGGCCTACATAATCACCCGGATAGACCCGACAACGAACTGGCCGCGTGCGTTGAAAACTAAGGTAAGCCAGAAGTTTCCGGGATTGGAAGCGATCACCCCTGAGAATGCCATGGGGTTCCCTTCCGGCTGGAGAGACCTAGACCTGTGGAATTATTCGCCCCAGAAGCCGGGTATCAAATAGAAAGCGCCCCCAAACTCGTGACGAGTTCGGGGGCGCTTTTTCGTGGGGTCAGGGAGAGTCGGCGGGGTGGTATTCGTCGGTCAGGTTCGGGTCACCGGGCGGCGTCGCGGGCTTAGGTGCGGCGCCAAGTCCTACAGTCGTCAGCCAGCCGTTGACGAGCGGAACAGCCATGAGGCGGGTGATCGCTGCTGCGACGGTTAGGAAGACCGCCAGCGCGCCCCCTGCGGCTTCTGCGGAATCGCCCGTGATCGCTGCAACGATGAGAGGTGCCGAGACTGCCAGGCCGATGACGATCTGCAGCACCGTGCGCGCTACTGCCTTCCACGGATACTGGGCCTGCGTGGACAGAGCGGCGTGCTGGCCGGTCACTGCGCGGCACCCTTGATGGTCACCGTGGCGTCGAGGTCGACGCCTGCGGCCAGTGCGGCGGCGGCGCCCTTTGCGGCGGCTGCCTCGACTGCGGCCAGGTCGATGGGAACACCCTGGCCCTTGGCGAGCTGGCCCACCAGCGAGGTGAGCCCGGCAATGGCGCCGGCGTTCTTCACCACGTAGGTGCGGGTGGCCCGGAGCAGGGCGTAGGCGTCGTCCTTCTCCAGCTTGGGGTTCTTGTACGCCCACGGGTTGGCTGCGGCGATTTCTTCCTTGATGATCTTGCGGAGGTCTGCGGGCTCTGCCATATCAAACCAGTCTTTCTGTGCGGTGGGTGTGGTGGAGTTGCTTTGCGGGGTGAGGTTGGCGGAGAGCTTCGGCCGGAGCCAGCCTGTGCATACGCCGGTGCCCGGGCCGCTGTATGGCAGAGTGCCGGCGTACATGGGTACTTGGAGGAACCCGTCCTGCTGGATGACATCGACCCCGGCCGTGTTCGCGGAAACAACGACTGCGATGTGGCCGTAGGGGTTGATGCCGTCGTCTGCGGTGCCGCCCCAGATGATGACGTCGCCACGCCGCGGGATCAGGCCCGGGTTGCTGGGGTCGTTGGGGATCCGGTCGAAGTAGTCAGGGTTGTATGTGTAGAGCATGTCCTTGGCGTTGCCGGCGCCTGGCCATGCGGACTTCCAACCGATGCCGAAGATGTGTTCCGCGTAGTCCTTGGCCGCGTCCACGCACTGCAAGCCGCCGACATTGTCGGGGTCAGTGGCACGGCCAATCGCGGTAGCAAACCATGCCTCCTGTTTGGGAGTTGTCATGCGCCCTCCTTGGGCAAAGAAAAGGCCACCCGGGTTAGGTGGCTGGTGGTTGTGCGAGGTGCCGGCGCTTGGGGATCCCGGGCGGGTTGGGCATGCCATTGCTATGCCATTCCTCCCACTCCATGGAGTAGGCCCGTTCAAAGCCGAGCGAGGCGTAGAGCTGATCAAACTTGCGATCCATGCGTTCTTCGCGCTCGCCGGCGGTCGTGTTGGCGGCCTGTAGTTTGTCGATGATGGCTTGCTGCGTGTCGAACAGCTGTTTGTCGCGGGCCAGGGCCGCGGCCTTTTTCTTTCCGTCAAAGTCGGCGAGCTGGGCGGCGCGGTCGTTTTTCGCTTTCGTCTGGGAGACTCCCCACGTCACCAGGCTGGTGATGAGAGCGAGGACGATGGGGAGGCCGATCTGTACGGCGACCGGCAATACCCATGTCAGATCCCGGGTTTCGCTGCCGTCCGTCACCACCTTTGCACCGTAGTGGGCGATGGCAGCTAGTCCGTGGAGGGTCATTTGACGATCTCGAATCGTCGTTTGGCGACGATGTCCCAGCGGGCCCCGACGACGGCGCGGATCGCTGCATCGGTAACCGCGGAGGTGTTCACGGCGCCCTCGGTCACGGTGATGTCTTTGGCCACGTTCTGATCCGTGGACGCGAAGGAGATCATCAGGGCATCCGGCGTCAATGGGTTATCCAGCGTCCAGTCCATGAGCTTGTGCGCTTCGAGGCTCATGTCGGGTTGGGCGCCGAGCTTGTACTGTGCCTCCACGGTCATGGCCGCGGAGACCCGCCACACGAATTCCTGGTCGTCGCGGGCGCGGGCGTATTTGAGCAGTTCTGAATCGGCCAAAGGTGGCCTCCTTACTTGGTGTATTTGATGCGGATGCGGGCGTCGTGGGCGTAGCCGTAGCGTTCGTACCCGCCGCCGGATCCGCCGAGGGTGATGCCGCGGTGTGTGCCTGCTTTCCAGCCGGCGAAGGTGCTGCTGTTGATGGGCACCCACCGCCCGGCGGCCCGGGGCCAATTCGCGGAGAGTGCATGCGAATATGTTTTGGCTGGCCGTGAGCCGGTGAGGCCGGTCTGGCCGTGGAATCCGATGTAGGCTGCGCCGCCGGATCCCTGGTACCAGAAGTCGTAGTAGACGTAGACCCACATGGCGGTGATCGTGGCCCCGGACAGTTCCCCGGTGAGGTTCGGGAAGATTGCCATGGAGGACAGGTCCCCGTAGCCGGCCGGTGATTGTCCGGAGTACATGTATTGAGGGTTGTAGTCGTAGACGGCTCCGGAGCCGATGAAGGACCGCATTCCGGTGGCGGACCAGGTTTTGTCGTAGTTCTTGACCGGGGTGGGTGGCGGGGCGGTTGACCCGCCGCCGGTGCCTCCCGTGGCCGCGTCGGAGGTGCCGTTGCGGATCTCGCCCGTCATGGGCGGGGATGCGCCAATGTCGGTGACGGTCATGACCACGGATTGGCCGGCCGGGGTTGCTACGATTTTGGCCCGGCCCGTGGAGATCGTCCCGTAGGAGATCAGCAGCGAGACCGGCCCCGGCGGGGGTGTGATCAGCCGGTTGATGACCACGGGGGTGCGCCGTGTGGACGCCGAGGCCTGGGCCGAGGTGCCGCGGGCGATGACCGGGGATGAGTTCGTGGCCGGTGACCCGTCCTCCTCATATTGGAGGTAGACGACTGCCTCGACGTTGGCCGTGTCCGAGTCGATGCTGATCGGGTTGGTCTGGACCATGTAGGCCCGGCCCGGCTCGGCATCGAATTGCAGGTGCAGGTACGGTTGCGCGGCGGTGCCGGCCCAGTACAGCGAGTTCGTGGCCCTGGACG
Organism: Arthrobacter sp. ERGS1:01; assembly: GCF_001281315.1. Classification (NCBI taxonomy): domain Bacteria; kingdom Bacillati; phylum Actinomycetota; class Actinomycetes; order Micrococcales; family Micrococcaceae; genus Arthrobacter; species Arthrobacter sp. ERGS1:01. The sequence goes on from NZ_CP012479.1 coordinate 1,020,554, forward strand.
CCCAGGCGGCAAGGCCCTTGGGCAGTGCCGCAATGGTTTCCAAGATGGATGTTCCTGCGATGGAGATGTCGTTGGCGAAGTCGCCGGACTGGCCGGAGAAGTCGCCGCCGCTGGTGATGGAGGCGACGAGCTTGCCACCGGCGTTGACGACGCCAAAGTAGTCATCGGTGTCGGTGCCCATGCGGATTACTTCCGTGGGGGCGTTGCCGTCGGTGCTGGCCAGGGCCCGGAAGCCGCTGGCGTTCATCTTCGCGTGGGTCCCTGCCGGGTTGCCGGCGATGATGTCCGTGGTCAGTACCAGCTTGGTTTCCAGCAGGGGTGCTGTGATGGTGCCCGCGACAAGGCGTCCACCCACGAGCTGGCCGAAGGTGCCGGCGCCAATGTCGATCTTGGGCAGGTAGGTGGGGTCCATGGACTCGGCCACCCAGGCCCCGGCCGTGTACCGCCAGGAGGCGAGGAGCTTGCCGCCGACGTCGAGGGTCGTCCATTTCTGCCAATGGTCGCCCTCGGCGAACTCGCCCGCGGGCGCGTCCTCGATCGAGTTGTGGATGCTGGTCTTGCCGTCCACACTGATCTGGACCTCTGCCAGGGTGCGGTCAACATCTGTGAATTTCTCGTCAATGTTGATCAGTTCGTCCAGGATCGCGTCCGGGCTGAGGACGTCCGCGACCTCGGCCAAGACGGTTTCGGACGGGTCCGACCATTTGCCGGCCTTCGAGACGGCGACGAGCAGGAAATACCACTCCCCAGAGTCCAGAAGAACCGTGGCGAGGTCTCCGGACTCGCCCGTGATCGTCGCCCGCTGCGTGTCATTGTCCGGGGTGAAGACCTCCAGCTCGGAGACGTGCACCGAGACATGGGAGAAATCCATCGGCGAGGTGGCCTCGTCGAGGAACTTCCCGGACCAGCGCACCTCGACTTGGCCGGTACCCACCGTCAGGGAGGGTGGCGCCGGTTCCGGCGGGATGGGCCCGGCCACTGTCACTGTCCCGTGGGTGCCGTCGAACTGCTGGCCCGTGACGGACATGAGCGTGCCCTCGACGTCGTATTCTTCGATGCTGCCTGTCTCGATCGAGCTCGTGCCCAGCTGCGGCTTCGACAAGGCTTTGATCGCGGCGTCGCCGGCGGTGATTCGATCGACCAGCCAGCGCGCATCATCGTGTAATTTGCTCACGTAGCCTCCACTTTCAAATCCATTGCGCCTGTGACGCAGTCAGTCGTGATGTCCAAGACCCGCACCCAGGTGTCCAGCTGCTTCCATCCGGCGTCCCCCACCACGGGGATCTGGTCCCCGGCGCGGAATGAGCCATAGGGTGCCAGCTCGTGGTCCAGGACTTGCAGGGAATCGAAGTCCCATTCGGCCTTCCTTGCCGCAATGGCGGCTTTGGACGCAATCGAGGCGGCCGCGGTCTTGGTGAGGTCTTTGCGTTCCACCACCACGGCCCGGCGCACCCGGCCAGGGTTCCCGGTGGTGGTTGCCCGGACCATGGCCCGGCCCTCGCCGGCGCCCAGCACCAACACCTCGGACGCGTAATCGCGCTCATTCAGGGGCGGCGGGGCTGTGACGTTGACGCCGATCTCAAAGCGCAGATCGGACCGCCGGGACCCCAGCACGGGGACGCCGATTTCAAGGCGGTGCGTGAGCGCTTCGCCCGACCATTCGGACTTTTCCCGGTACTCGAAGGGAGTGTTCCTGGCCAGATCGTCAATGACGCCGCCGAGGTCGTGGGTATCCCACCAGGTCAGCATGAACGGATTCGCCTCGCCGCCTTGAATGTCGGACTGCTTGGACTTCGCCGCCGAGGTCTCCTTTTTGCGAAGGTCGTAGCCCTTTTTCGTGTTGGCCACGACCGTCCCTGCACTCTGGAGCTCCGCGAAACGGCTGTTGATGATGGCCTGCGGCGGCGTGGTGATCATCGCCCACTTCTTGGTCTTGGCGTTCCAGATGTAGGCCTTGTTGCCGTCGTTCTTGTCCAGCCAAAGGTTCTTCACTGACCGTTTGTCGCCGGATGGGGCGCTGTCCTGATTGAGGATCAGGCCACTGGTCGGGCGCCCTGTCGTGGCCAGCAGTGACTTCTTGGCCACGGCCTGGGTGCGCACGGCCGCTTCGTAAGTGGCCTTCGCCGCCCTTTCCGCCGTCGTGGCCATGGCCACGGCCGCTTTCGCCGCTGTGAGCTTCGGGTCCTCCGGCACTCCCAGGCGGACCGTGGACTTCGCGCCGTCCACGACAACGCCCAGCGCGCCGGCCGGCTTCGCCTGAAGGTTCATCCAGATGAGCCGGACCACGTCCAGCGGGTCCACGCTGGTGCTTGAAAATTCGGCGTCCGTCCAGGGCATCCCGGTCGGGTACATGGAGAAGCCGCCGGCCTCGATCCTGAGGTTGTCGCCGTCCGTGGTGATGGCGTCCACGATGGCCGCCACGGGGTCACGGCCGTCCTGCTCGGCGACAATCATGGCCCCCCACTCACGAATCTGGTCACGGTCCGCATAGCCGAGCGGGATTGAACCGGTGATGGAGGCTGGGGCGCTGACCGATTCCGTCACCTGTGCACCCCCCAGTGGGAGCTCATGGTCAATCCAGGCTCGGGAGGGCAACGACATCAGGTGGAAACGCCAGCTCACTGCGCGCCGCCCCTGAATTCGTAGCGGATCATGATTTGCGACTGGTTATCGATCTTCCAGTTCCCGGTCCCGGCGGAGCGGGTGGCCTGGAGATTGATGACCTGATCGGTGTCTCGCATTGATGCGTCAATGAGGTGTTTGCCGAGCCAGGAGTACGTGTACCGGCCGCCGCTGTCTTCGGCGTCCTGGATGATGATGCCATTCTCGGACGGATCAGAGGACCCGAAGCCGGTGCGGGCCCCGGCCTTGGAGTCCGTACCGTTGGTGCCCTTGGTGTACACGACGCCGGTGACCGTGGCCTGGATCGTGACACTTGTGGCCCACACAGGCACCGACACGGTGGGTTTCTGTGCGGCCGTCAGCGGCCATGACCCATACCCGGCCACCGGCATCACGTTCTCCGCGGTCGGGAAGATGACGAGCGTGTCCCCGTCCTTGAAGGCCTGCGTCACCCGCCGCAACCCGGTGATCATGGCCGCGGTGATCGTGGCCGTGTTGGCCGGGATGGTCACCTTCGCCAACGCGATCGCCGGATAATTCAGGCCCAATTCCTTGAACGTTTTGATCGAGGCCGGCACGCCCTGGATCACGAAGGGGCGCGCATATTCAAAGGCTGTCGGATCCGTCGGTGCTGCCCCTTCGTACTGGGGGTCAAGGACGCGGGCCACCACCAGGTCCGTGCGGCCGCCGGAGGACCCGGTCGGGGCAATGGGGACATCCGTCGCCGTCCGGCTCTGCAACGTGTAGGACTGTCCCGCGGCGCCCGGGTACCGGTTCAAGATCACGGCATTGCCCGGCAAGATTCGCACCGTTCCGTTGGGAACGCTCTGCGCTTGCACGCGCAGATCCGTGACCCCCGAAATGCCTTCCAGCCCGGACGTCGCCGAATACGCGAACCCACGGGCCACTTCCGGGGAATGCTGAGCACCGCCACCGACAAACCATGGGGTCGAGTCAAAAGCCATGCGAGCCTCCTAGGGCAAGAAGAAACGCCCCACCACACGGTGGAGCGTCAAGATGAGAATTGGTCAGATAGATGAGTAGGCGTTGCGCCAGGCCAGAGTGGCGGTCGCGGTCCCGGTCAGGTCCGTCCCGCCAAAGGTCAGATCCGTGGACCCCGAGGGCAGGAGCGTTCCCGACAGCCGGGTTTTGCGGGTCAGCATCCCGGCCACCGATGCACCATCATTGCGGGTCACCTTCCCGGCCAGCGGGTCCACGGTCACGGTCACGTCGTAGGCCAGGGTTCCTGTCAACGCGACTTCCCAGCCTGAGGGTGAGCGCACCCACGGGTCGATTATCGGGCCCTTGAAGGTCACCTTCAGTGGTGTTGCAGTGTCCCCGGTATTGGTGACGCGCCCGGCCCGTGGCGCGCTGCTGCGCACCGTGGACAAGGGCGCAACCAACGGGGCCATCAGCCCGCCCGTCGTCGCCGGCACAATGGTCAGGACGACGCTCGTCTCGGCGTCGTCGTAGTGCCGGTAGTCGTGGACCTTGAAGTCGCACACAAGCTGCCCGGCGCCCTGCACGGCATGGATGCCGCCGTCGATGCCGGTGAACGCACCGGGACGGCCGTACACGCGCCGCCACCGCCCCGCGATCTCGTAGGAGAGCGGGACGATGACGGACGGCGCCAACCGTACAGTCGGGTCTTTCCAAGCAGACTCCAGAGCGCCGGCGGCCGCCAATGCCTCGGCAAGGTCATCGCCGATGGTGGACAAGTCAAACGCCCAGGTCGATGAGCCAAGAAAGTCCCGGCCAGCAATCGTCCCGTCACCGTTAGGGCGGGGCACGTCATCGCCGCGGATCTCTGCCGCGCCGGGAACGAATCCCGTCACGATCAAAGGACCAACCCCGCCACCAAATTCCACCCCTCGATACTTGAACATCATCGGCGTGCACCTCCACGAGCCTTGACGCGTTCCACATGGGATACCGCGTCCATGAATTCATTGACGCCCGCCTTCGGCGGGAGCTGCACATTCCAAATGACAGGGGCACGGTCTACCGGATCTGATACCAGCGTGTGCACGTCGCGCCACTGCTCATTGGTCAGTACCGCATCAGGCTTGCGCCGCTGGTGATCAATGATTTGCGGTGCGCCCGTGTTGGTCAGCCATCCACCGCCGTCAAACAACGTCGGGGTGACCAGGCCGCCCTTGGAGTATCCGCCCGCCCGGTCCCAGCCCGTGCGGAGATCACCGTACCTGTCCTGGGTGTACCGGATGGAGGCAACCATGTTCGCCATCGGATTGAAAATATCCGCTGACAAGCCACGGTCCCTGTACGCCTCGAACGTGGACGGGATGAGCTGCATCAGGCCCTTGGAGGGCTGCCCCGCCGCGGCATTGGAGTCCCAGTTATTGACCGCATTCGGGTCGCCGCCCGATTCCTGCATCATCCGCCGGTACATGGAGGCAGAATTGCCGATCAGCCCAAGATCGCCGTGGCCTGTTTGGATCAGAGCCGCGTTGATCATGGGCATCCACCGTGCCCGCATGCCAACATCGCCGGCAACAGCTTTGACGCCATTGACGGCGCCCGACACCACTGAGCCGAGCTTGTCCTTCACCCACTCGCCGACTCCACCGATTAGCTTCTCTCCGGCCCCGATGGCCATGTTGACCACGGAACCGCCGCCGGGGAACGCTGCGGTGAGCTTGGCCTTGGCCATGCCGACCAATGCCGCAACCGGGTTGAACCCGCCGCCGCCACCGGAGGGTGCGGATGCCCCGGCCAGGTAACTGAGCGGATTCATGGAGTTCGGGTAGCCGCCCTGGTACACACCAAAGTGAAGGTGCGGGCCGGAGGTGATGCCCGAATTGCCGGAGAGGCCGATCTGTTGGCCGGGGCTGACCTTCTGGCCAACCCTGACCATGATCTGGGACAGGTGCGAGAACCACCGTTCCAGGCCATCGCCCATCACGCGGATCTCGTTACCTCCCCAGACATTGCCAAGGTTCGGGCTGACACCTGCGAAGTCCACGACGCCCGGGCCCGTGGCATAGACCGGGGTGCCCACAGGGACACCAATGTCAATGCCGTCATGGCTGGCACTGTAACCCTGTGTGAGTGTCTTCGACTTGGTTGGCCACACCCGGCCACCGTTGGCGAAGCCGAGCATGCCCAAGGCGCCGGCGCCGTGCTGGTTGAAAGCATCCAACAGCCCAGGCGCCCGGCCTTCAATCGATCGGCGCGAGGACTTCTTGACCACGAACTCGTCAGCATGCACAATGCCGGCAGGTTGCAGACGCGCTCCCGGCCCAGTCCAACCACCAGTAGCCCAACCCGCAGGCGGCTTAACCGTCCCGAGCGGCTTGACGATCGCGCCCTTGGGGTCGATGAAACCGGCCACGGAGTTGAACGCGCCGATCAGTCCCTCGTTGATGACCTTCTCAATGACAAACAGCACGGGCTTTTTGGCCACAGCCTGGATTGATTCCCAAGCCGCCTTGACTGCGTCAACACCCTTTTTGAACGCAGCCGGGACGTCGTTCTTGATGGCGTTCGAGAGGAAATCGAAGACCGGCTTGATGCCCTTCTCCCACACGAACTTGATCACTGAACTGATCCCGTCAAAGGCGGGTTTGATGATGTTCTGCCACAGCCACGTAAATACGGGAGCCAGGATGTTGTTGATGTACCACTTGATGGCGTTGAAGATGGGCGTGATGATGGTGTTCCATACCCAGCCAATGTAGTTTCCAATGCCCTTGAATACGGGCTGGATGATGTTCTGCCAAAGCCACATAAAGACGGGGGCGAGGACGTACGTCACCACAGCCACGATCAGCTGAAATACTGCCTTGATGACGGTGAAGACCACGCTGATGTACGTCTGGATGAAACCGAAATACGGCTTCACAATGTAGTTCCACAGCCAGGCGAACACTCCACCAATGACGTCCACGGCAGTTTTGATGATCGGCATCGCGGTTGTTTGGAACCAATTCACCACGGCACCGACGACGGCCATAATCCCGTCAAAGGCGGGCTTGATCGCGTACTGCCAGAGCCAGGTAAAGAACCCGCCAACAGCCTTCAGGGCGCCATCAACAAAGTCCTTGAACCAGCCGATCTTGTTGTAAGCAAGGATGAAGCCAGCGACAAGGGCCACCAGAATGGCCACGACAATGCCAATCGGGTTAGCGGACATGGCGGCGTTCAAGCCCCACTGGGCCGCAGCCATAGACTTAATTGCCTTTCCGACGGCCTCGACGACCATGATCGCCTTTACCGCTACGACGTACCCCGCAACGCCAGCGGCAAGTGCCGTAATCCAGCCGCTGTTGTCGCGGACGATCTGCCCAAATCGCTCCATATGGCCGGCGAATCCGGCGGAGGTGATGTCGTTGTCGGCAGAGGAGAAGGCGGCGCCGAATGCTTGTAGCCCGCCAATGACCGAGTCGAGGATCGGCATCGCCTTATCTCCGATGAAGCCGAAGGCGGCGGTGGCGGCCGGCAGGAAGAACCCGCCAATTTTGGTGGAGATGTTCTCCCACTGGGCGGCGGCTACTTGCTGCTTGTGAGAGAACGTGTCCTCTTCCTTGGCGAAGTTGCCCTTGGCGTCAGCGGACTGCTTTTCGATGGCAGCCATAACGGCCATCGCCTTGGTTTGGGCATCCAGGGGCGGCAAGGATCCGGTTGTGGCCGAGTCGAAGGCGTTCTGGGCCGCGGTCAAGGTGTTTTTGGCTGCGAGAGCCTTGTCCGAGTCGGCGCCGGACTTGGCTACCGCGTCGTTGTACTTGCGCTGTGCGAGTTCCATCTTGCCCGTGGCGACGGCGATCTTGCCGGCGTCCTTGACGGGCTTCAACAGGCCCATGGACATGGCTTGGGCCTTCAGTGCCGCCTCGTTGAGGCTGATACCGTACTTCTCGATCGGGTCCATTTCGCCCTTGAGCGCTGAGGAGAGTGCCCCGACGGCTTCCGCTGCGGTGCCACCGAACATGGAGGACAGGTCAGCGCCGGTGGTGATCAGGCCGTTGGCTTTCGACCCGACCTGGTCCAGGCTCACGCCAGCGTTCTTCAGCTGCGCGCCCAGCACGGTGGCCAGTTCGTTGTAGTCGTTTGAGGACAGGCCCACCGTCTTCGCCGCCGTCTGGGACCAGGCCAGCATTTGGCCTTCGGAGGTTTTGAAGACGGAGCCGATGGCCCCAATGGACTGCTCGATGTCGCCGGCGCCGCCGATGGCGTCTTTGATGCCACCAACGACGGCGTCAACGGAGAATTTGGCGGCCATGAGGCCAAGGCCTGCTTTGAAGGCGGTGGCGAACACGGATCCGCCGCGGGTGCCGCCCTGTTTCGCCTGAGTCTCCGCGTCCTGGGTGGCATCGTGGACGCCGCGAGAGAGGTGTTCTTTGACGCGCTGGCCAACGCCTTTCCAGCCGTCCGCGTAGGTGCGTGATGCGGTCTCAGATGCCCCCGCGGCGCGCTCCACGGCGGCCTGTGATTCCTTCAATTCCCGCTGCAACCGGTCTTGTGACGAGGCGGCCCCCAGCGTTTCAGCTTCCAGCCGTTGCTGGGCGGTGGCCAGGCGATCGGCGGCGGAGAGTGCTTGTGAGGAGGTTGTGCCGTGCTTCTGGGTGGCCTCGGTGAGCTTGGCCTGGGCGATGGCTACCTTGCGGGTAGCCGCCTCCTGCTTGGTGGCCGACTGCTCGGCCGAGGCCGTGATGCGCTGCTGGGCGACCTCGACCTGGCGGCCCAGGGCGGCCATGTCGGGGCGTGCGGTGTTGAATGAGCGGGTCATGGCCGTGCCCATGGCTTGGCCGGCGCGCCCGGCCTGGGTCTGCACGCCGGTGAAGGCGCGGGCCACGTCGCGGGCCAAGCCCTTGGTTTCGGTGGTCAGAGTTACATAACCAACGGCCAGTTCAACACCAGTAGCCAAAGCGCACCTACCATCCTAGAAGTTCATTTAGTTCGTCAATGGGCCGTGGTGTGTTTCCGAGTTTGTCCACGTGCTCGTCCTTCATCCATGGGCGGACCAACGGTTTCGGGACCTCGGATTTCTTGATGTGGGATCGGCGCGCTTGAGTGGCGCCGATGGCGCCGGTGTTGTCGTAGATGCCGGCCACCATGTCCGCCAGCGGGTGATACCAAACCCACTCAGGGCCCCCAGCACGCACCAGTGGCGCGTCAAAGGGCAGGGTGGAGATGATGGCGTGGCAGTCGTCCCAGGTGAACGAGCGGGACCCGATATCACGCCAGCGCAGGCCCCGCTCTATCAACGTCGCTTCGAACGCTTCAGGATGTTTTTTTCGGGCGTTGATCAGCCCATTTATTTTGGGAGGTCGGCCAAGTTTCCGTCGGTCCAGTCGCCGATGAAGTCCTGCAGTTCATCCTGGGACAGGGTGCGGAACGCGTCGATGGAATCGTCATCGACGTTGGCTTCCTTCAACCAGGCGCACACCTTGCCGACGTCGCCATTGTTCAGTGCCTCAATGGTGCCGATGGACAACTGGCCAAAGTCGGGGAAGGTGAAGTCATCGGTGAACAGCTCGTTGGTGAACGTCACCATCCGGTAAAGTTTGGTGGTCTTGCGGGCATTCTTGCGGGTCTTTGAAACGGGCATCGTCGGCTCCTTGGTGAGAATGTCGGCTCTGGGAAAGGGAAAGGCCTGTGCCCCGGCGAGCCGACGCATGGTGAAACCGGGGCACAGGAGATTGGGGGCTTAGACGCCCGTGCCGTCGTCCATGTAGGAGACGGCCTTGACGCCGGAATCGTCCGGGAACGCTTCGATGGTGACCTCGTACCGGATCACGTCCGAGTGGACGAAGGTGACATCACCGGAAGTGGTGATCTGACCGTCCGGGACAACCTCGCGGATCGAGGAGGCGGCGTCCTTCATGTCCAGCACGTACGCCTTTCGGGCGGGCATGCGGGAGGTGTGCTTGACCTTGACGGAGCCGGCGGTGACGGTGACGTTTGCTTCGCCGTGGATGAGCTTGAGCACCGCCGCATTCGCGGACTCCAGGAAGGAGAACTTGTAGGTGATGGAGTGCTCGGTGCGGACGATCTTGACCGCATCGCCGCCCCAGGCCTTGATCTTGTCGTCGGAGGCGTCCGTCGTGCGGGTCACCCCGTCTTCGCCGATGTAGCCGCCCTTGACCCAGGCCGGGTCGAGAGGGGTCTTGGCGTCGGTGGGCAGGGCGACGGACAGATCGCCAAAGAGCAACCCGCCAGTCGCGGTGATGGGGGCGCCGACGAGGACTGCGTTTGTTCCAGTGGTCATGATGAGTACATCCTTTTCAGAGGGTGATTGCGTCGGCCCGTTTCAAAGGAAAAGCCCCGTCAGATCAGACGGGGCGTACTTCGACCGCTTCCCCCCTGAAGGAGAACGTCACGGTCAACACATACCGGGGTATGCGAGTTTCACTGTCCGGGAAATAGGCTGGCCTGGACCAGCCCTTCCGGAGATAGACGCCCGGCTCGGCGCCGGGCCAGGCGCGCATCAACGCGTAGATGGTGCGTGCCAGTTGCGATGCGCGGGGGCTGTTCGGCGCCCAAATATCCAACGTCAACCGGGTTTCGTCCAACACATGGTCATGGACGCCGGCACCGCCCGTGTCCGTGACGGTCACAAGCTCCTCGGGTCGATCCGCGGGGATGTCTTGACTCACCCACACATCGACCGGCAGGTAGGCCGTCAGAAAGGAGATGGCGCGGGCGACAGGATCCGGGAACAGGATGACCTCAGTCACGACCAGCATCCAGGGCCCGGATCAACGAATGATGCTTGCGGTTGCTGTTCAACGCGTGCCCGGTCGCCAGTACGGACACGGCCGCCCGGTTGCGTTCCAGAACAAGGTCAGTGACTTTGAAGCCCTTGGCCTCGCCGCCGGCAGCGGCCGCAACCTTCTTTGCGCGCTTCCGCAGCTCGTCCCGGACCTTGTGGCTGGTGCGGACATCTTCGAAGCCCTTCAGGTTCAACTTCAGCTTCTTAGCCATCCACGCGCCTCACTTTCACCTCGGTGCGGAACAAGGTTCCGGTGAAGAAGTTGGAAATCGGTGGCGCGTTGCCCTCGACACCGTATTCCTCCCCGCGAATCGTAAACAGGTCTCTGCGTCCGCAGTTGAACCCCGGTGGGAAGAACAGCACGGCATCAGTCGTTTGCCGTTGAGAGGCCCCGTCTCGGGGTTCCTGAGCGTCCGGAACGTCAACACCGACCCCGGGGATGGGGACCGCGGCCGCGTACTGGGCGATGGCGTTTCCGTGGCTGTCCCGCACCACGCCCACATAGGCGCGATGCAGAACAGTTTCACCGCCAGCAAGTCCCAGCATTAGGGCCCCCAATTCAGTCGGTAGGGCTCCAGGAGCTCCTTCTCGGTGGCCATCAAGGGGATGGACGCTGAGGCTCCCCCGGAAGTGGCGAGGGTCAAGGACTGTGTGCCGGCGCGCTGGTTCACGATGTTTCCGCCAGGGTTCATGACAGCCCGTGAGGCAATGGACGCAATGAGTCCGGCCACATCGGGCGCCGACTCATACCCGTGCTTGATGGTGATGCTGATCCCGGAGTTTCGCAGCGACCAGTGGCCGGTGCGCCGGCTCAGGATTCCCTTCGTTGAAGGGTCCACGTCTGCGAGAACGTCTTGACCGTCGCTGGTGCAAGCGATCAGTGCCACCAGGTTCGTGGTGGGGATGAGCACATCTTCCCCGCCGCGCCCGTCGAGGATGATCGTTTCCTCAATTTCCGGGGTGATGTGCCAGCCGCAGTACCTTCGCACTGACGCGGTTGCAGCATCAAGCCAAAACTGTGGATCCAGAGGGAGGGAGTCACCGGCGAGTTCTACTATCGGGGGAATGCCCATGGCGCTCCCTCCCTTCGGGTCTACTTGCTGGCCGGGTTGGCGGCCTTGTTCGAAACAGCCTTGGCCTTGGGCTCCTCGGCCTTGGCTTCCGGCTCCGGTTCCAGCAGGCCGCGGCGCTTGGCATCGTCCTTGCGGTAGCGGATGCCGTCAATGACGACAATGTCCACGTCAGCCATGGCTATGCTCCTCGGTGGCCGAAGACCAGGCGGGACGGCTTCCAGATGACCTGGGCGGCGCGCAGCTCGGCACGCACGTAGGTCATGTTGCGCTGGGCGTAGTCCTTGTGCTGGTTGAACGCCTGGATGGACAGGCCTTCACGGTCGAGCAGGGCGACCTGCTTGAAGTCGCCGAGCAGGAACGTGCCGGCCTCGATGCGCTCGGACGTGATGCGCGGGCGCCCCCACAGGGTGCCCGGTGCCAGGCTGAACGGGCCCTGACCGTAGAAACGCTCGTTGGCGTCCTGCATCAGGTCGATCTCTTCCTCATCTTCGGGGTTGATGAGGATCGCGTCCACGCGGCCGCCGTTGAGGCGAGTCACCCGGGTGATGGCGCGGCGGACGGCCTTGACCATGTCCATCGGGGCGGTGCCCGTGAACGAGTGGTCTTGGATGCCGGTGGTGTGCAAGATGCCCTTGGGCTCGCCGGAGACGCCGGAGCCGTTGAGGAGCTTGTCCTCCAGGACCGAGTCCAGCGAGTACTTCAGCTCGCCGTTCATGTACGTGGCGAACGCCGGGGCGTCCGAGAGCAGCTGGTTGGTGACGTCGTAGCCGTCAGCGTAGGTGTAGACCTTCGCGTCGGCCAGCTCGGTGCTGATCTCGGAGATCGGCTTGAGGGCCGCCGCATCCGTGCCCGAGGTCGCTTCGGGAACGACCTTGGCATTGCGGGTCACCGCGGTGACCTGCACGTACTCGAAGTTGCCGCCGGTCTGGCCGCGGCTGATCAGATCCAGCAAGGTCAGCTGCGGGCGCTCGACCTGGTCAACCATCGGGACACGAATGTCCTGAATGCGGGCCTGGGGGGACGTGAGGGCCTTGCGGTTGACGAAGAAGTCCTTCATCGAACCGATGCGGACGGTGCCGATGTTGATCGGCGTGCCCTGGCCGACGCCGGACGGGTTGGCCTTGGTGAATTCCTGGTACGGGGCGGACTTCATGAACCGCTCGCCCAGCGGAGTGTCGCCGAAGCCGTCTTCGTTCTTCACGGCGACTTCGTCGGACTTGCCGAACTCGACAAGATCCGCGAGAGCCTTCTCGGACTTCGTGATGGACTCGATGCGCGACTTCAGTTCAAGGGCCTCGGAGCCCTTCGACTCGATGTCCGCCGCTTCTTCTGCGGTCAGGTCGCGGCCGGCGGCTTTCGCGCCGTCGATGGTTGCCTGCATCGCCTTCTGGAGGGCGAGCAGCTGTTCTTTGAGGTTCACGTGAGTGACCTTCCTGTTTAGAGGGATTGAATGAGCTGGTTGAGCGCCAGGGCATGGTTAGACGGGGCTGCCTTCGGCTCCTCGACCTTGACCGTTTCCGGTTCCTCGGTCTTGGCGTCAGAAGTACCGGCATCCGGTTCCTGATCGGTGGTGAGAATTTCCCCCAGCGCCTTGTAGGCGGCCTGGGCTTCTTCCCGGTCGCTGGCCGACAAATCGTGGCCAGCTTTGATCCCGGCCCTGACGACATCGACTGCCGTCTTGACCGCGAGAATTTCGGTGTCTTGATTCGCCCCCACGGGGACGATGGACACTTCGTGAAGGCGAAGTTTGCGCAGCTCGTAGTAGGAGCCGCCGTCTTCGGGCTTCCGGTCCACCCACGCGCCTTCAAGGACGTCATAGGCGAAACTCATCTGGCGGACGCGCTTTTCCTTCAACAGCTTGTGCGTGTGCTTGCCGGCCTCGGTATCAAGGTCCAGCTGGCACTTCACCAACAGGCCGTGATCGTCTTCGCTGCCGGCGGCGGCGCCCAGATTCATGAAGGGGTCATCCATGCGGTGTCGCCAATACAGGGGCACTGGCGCCTCGGCGGCGGCATATTCGGCCAAGGATTCCGCGAAGGCTCCCTTGATGACCATGTCGCCGTAGCTGTCTACGTTGCCGAAGACGGAAGCGTAGGCGGTGAAGCTGCCTTCGGCGCCGTCATCGACGGCCTTCACGGCGATCTCAATGGTCTTGGTCTTCATGGTTCCCCTCCTTGAGGTGCCGTGATTCGGCCTCGTCGTTGAATTGCAGTGCCAGGTGTGTGGCGGAGGTATCGTCTAAGCCGGCGGCTTTCAAGTCCTCGGTGAGTTCGCGATCCCACCGCGCCCGGTCCCACCAGTCCAGGACGCCGGCTGACTTTTGTGAGGCGACGACTTGGTTTTGGCGTTCGGCGAACTTGGCGAACACCGGATGCGCTGCCTTGCCGTCTTGGGGGGATGCCTGCCCGCCGATCAGGACGTTCAGTGGCGTGATCAGCTCGTCGCCACCAGTGATCGAGGGAAGGTTCTGCTTGCCTCGGCCCTCGTTGCGGGTCATCCAGGGGGCGCCGATGGCCGTTGACATGACCGCTGCTTGTTCCTCAAAGGATCCGCGCAGCTTCGACTCGATATTGGCCTCGACGTAGACGTCCCGGGACGGTTCAAGCATCGGCACAAGCACCAAGTTGAGTAGTTGTTCCCAAGCTGCGATGTAGGGTCCCAGTGCGGGACCGTAGAGCATCTGCTTGAACGCCTTGATGTTCGCGAACGTGCCCTCACGGGCCCCGACGAGTTCCGGCGGGATGTAGTAGGAGGATGCGACCTCAATGTCGGTCAGGCGCCGCCCTTCAAGGTCGAGGGTGTCTCGCGGGCGGAACGCGTTGACTTCCTTGTACGTCATGCCGTCCTCAAGGACCGGGGTGCCGCCCTCCTTGCCGCCGCCGCGGGTGAACGTCTTCCAGGAGGTGGCGAACCGATCGCGGGCCACATCCGAAGACCAGGGCTTTTCTCGCTCCAAAACACCCGGGATGCGGGCCCCGTTGCTCCACACCGAACGGCGGTAGCTGATCGCTTCGCGGTATTCGTCAAGGAGCTCTTTGAGGGTCAGCAGTGACGAGGTGCCGTTCGCGCCGCGGGTGGAGTAGCCGGCGTCCAGAAGGTAATCGGCCGGATCCCCTTCAAGGATCGTCCCGTCGTCCCTGGTGATCAGCACCGTGGTGATGCGGCCCAGGAAGTCGCCCTTGAACCTCACCTGTTGGGCGGGAATGCGCACCAGCTCGTAGCCGTCGGCATGTTGGACGATCTGGGCGCAGTATTTATCGTGGAGCAGCCCGTCAATGAGCAAGGACTCCCAGAATCGGTATGCGGTAACGCCTGGCGCCCGGGAGGGCCTGTCCAGCAATTGGGCCAGTTTTCCGTCTCGGACCCTGACGCGGTCTTGATCCGACTTGCGTTCGTAGAGATGCAGCGGGGTGGACGCCGTATTTCGGGCGATGAAGCCCACGACCTTGCGAATGGAAGGCTGATTCTTCCAGGCGGGCCCGTAGCTTGACTGGCCATCCCACTCCAGCAACGGCACGCCGGCGTCCACGATCTCCACATTGTTCGACGCAGCCCAGGACCCAAGTTCCCCCAGTGTTTGAAAGACCGCCATCAGGGCACCTGCACATAACTGATCCGCGACACCGGAACGATGACAAAACCATCCACCGGGACCGGCTGCGGGCCGTCCACGGCCGCAGCGTCACACAAGGTGACCGCCGCACGCGTCGCGGACTCCAGGACACCGGCGAGGGCCGTATCAGCCGTCACGACGATGACCCGTTTGCCGGTCAGAACTTTGAGTTCACGCATTCAGCGAGCCTCCTTCAAATCACAGGACCAACAAGTCGTGGTCTTCATAAGCGGATGTGTGGTCATCGGAGGGCAGTGTCTCCAAACCCCAGAGGGCTTCCGTCACAGCACACAGCGGGGCGACATCGACCGGGGACTTGGCACGGTTCCATACCCACACCTCGCCCAGGTCCTTCTTCACCGCGTCCTTGAGCGCCAACATCAGCGCCGGCTGATCCGTGAACCGCAAGGACCCGTTCATGACCCGGTCAGAGAACTGGGAACACGACGAGGTCAGGTCCGTCCCCTGGCACTCGGTGACTTCCACGCCCTCTTGACGCAGATACTCAATCAACGACGACGCGGGAGCGCCGCGGCCCTGAACAATCACCGCATCCGGTGTGAAATCCAGTCCGGAGGCAACCGTCTTAGCCACCCACTCGGTGCCATCGCGCTGAGCGATGACTTGAACCATCGGGATCCCGTCCGGGCGGTACCCGGCCACCGCCAAATAGGTTTTTCCCCGGTCATGAGAGGTATCAACCGCCAAAACCAGTGGCGAATCGTCCGCAAAAACCGACAAATTGTCGGTGCAAGCCTCGATCTTCTCGGGCGGGAACGGCCCCTCAACATCAGCAGTCACCCACTGGCACAGGTTTTCTGTCCGGAAAACGTACTCGGGGACACCGTCTTCACCCGGTTTACCCACCAAGGAGGCCTTGGAAGCGAGCGTTTCCTCAGTAATGAGGGCGATACCGTTCTCATCCTCATGCCCCATCGACGGATTAGCCTGGGCCCAGCCGTCACGGTCCCAGATATCGCAGCCATCAGGGGCCGACCACTCAAACAGGGCCAGTGTGGTGTCGTGCTGGTTCGCGAACGCCTCAGCGTCCATGAGGCCGCCATCAACATACTTTTCCCAGTCCGCGATGCGGTCCAAGCCCTGTTTGCGCAAGCCGCGCAGCACATCCGACTTACCAGTGCCGGCATTGGACACCGCCAGCGTCTGCGAGGAGTACCGGGCGTTCGTCGTGTTCGTCAGCGCCGACCAGGACTCCCAATCGCGCTGCTGGCGGAGCTCATCAAAGGCCAGATCCGTCACGGACAGCCCACGGCCACCGTCATCCGAGGCGGCCTCGCACTTGTACCGGGAACCGTTCGTGAGCTCCAAGTACTTGTTGCCGTTCACGTTCGACTTATGGGCGATGTATTTGCGGGCCGCCGACCGACGCAGCGCCATCGTCGTCAGGTCAAGGATCTCCTCAGCCGCAGAGAGCTTGTGCGCGGCGCCAAGAATCAGCGGAGACTCAACCTCGGGCCCGTCCCACATCAGCATCCGCCACAACAAGCGAGTGGACATGATGAACGACTTGCCGTTCTGCCTGGACACCAGCAGCAACACCGTCTTGAACCGCAGCTTCGGGAACTCGTCATAAGAGAACGAACCCAACGCCAACTCAAGGGAATGAATCAGGAACCATTCCTGCCAAGGATGCAGACGACGGCCGGCGATCTTCGCCGCCTCGATCGCCTCAAACCCCAGCGAGGTATCAGGCGTCAGCTCACGCAACGGCTTCGTGTGGATCCGCGGAACGGTTTTACCCAGAAGCCGCTTGCTTCCGGCCTCTGCGCTTCTTGAGCTCGTCAACAGCATCACCCTCCGCCTTCACCTCGGCAGCAAGTGCCCTGCGCGTGGCCGGGGTTAGACCCAGTGCCTCGCAGTACCTCAAGAAAGTTGGAAGGGACGTGTTGTCGTGGACCGGAACCGTCGGCTTACGTTCCGATTCGGCGGCCTGCTCCATGGCAAGCTCCACAATCTCGTCCCAAGCGTCGATCTTCCTCGCCAAGGCAAGAGCGGCCTCCACAGTGCCAGCATCAGCCCCCACACGGTCCACGTAAGGGGCAGCAGCAATGGCTACCAAAGTGGCCTCATAAACTCCCATCGCACATCCTTAGGTATAATCACGCCCGCGGGCGTGCGGGCGACCCCGGGCCGAGCTCGCGGGGGGAGAGAACAGCTTCGCCCCGGGATCTGTCCACCCTGGGGACGGTTTGAGAGTTGACCGCCCCTACCCCCTGTGGTTCGTCGGCTGGTCAGCTCTTGAGCCATTGCCTGGAGAGTGTTCCGAGTCCGCCGGTTGGCATTTTGTTGGAGCGTTTTTGGTTGCAGAGCCGGTGCGAGGCGCGGAAGTTTGTGGGGTCTTCTGCGTGTTGGGGGTGTGTTGATCGTGGGTAGAGGTGGTCTAGTTCGAAGGCGTCTTCTTCGGGCCATTTGATGCGGTAGTCGATGGCTTGGGAGCAGAGCCAGCAGGGTTCGTTGGCTTCGGCGCATTGGGTGCGGAAGGTGGCGCGTTGTTGGCGGTAGCGTCTGCTGGTTTGTCCGTCGCCGGCCATGGTGTCACCGCCTGGTGTGGTTAGTGGTATCCGACGATGGCACTGTCATGGGTGTCTGCGAGGCTGGGCAGGACGGTGATCATGTCGTCGTGGCTGGTGCCGATGGGGATGATGACGAGTGCTGCCGAGTGTCCGCGGAACTCGTCTGCTCTGCGGACGAGCCTGATCTTTCCGCCTGCGTGGAAGTCGAGTCCTTCATTGCCGTTGGTGCGGCGAATGGTGCGGGCCAGTTCTTCGCCGCTGTTGTTCAGCAGGTCGGTGAGTACGTCGTGTGGTTGCTGGGTGAGGATGACGACGTGTCCGCCTTCGTTGGCTACCTGCACGGCTTCCCGTGCGATGAATGTTGGAAGGGTCATGGTGTCTCCTAAGTGTTCGCCCTGGTTATTGCTTCCGCTTTGCCTGAGCTGGTGGGCGGTGATTGTGTGCCTTGGCTTGCGGCTCGCGGGAACGAGTGGTGCTTTGCTTGCCGACGTTCCAAGGTCTTTCACCCAGCGCATCGGCGGTATGTCCGGCTTTCGTCGGCCACGCTTAGCTGGGAAGATGTGCCCCCTGCTGAGTGGCTGCGGGCCAGGCCGTTACGCGTATGGGGTTCGCGTCCTCGGTGGAGTTGATGGGGTGCCGCACGGGCTCTAGATGGTTGGGTCGCAGCGCAACAGCCTTGCATCTCCACCGACGAGCACGTAGCTTCAAGTCATCAAATTCGATCCAGGTCAAAGGGGAATATTATGCGTGAAGTCTGTTCAGATTGTGGAGGCAAACCGATTTATCGGAAAGTCGATGTCACCTCGATCGCAGACTCGACTCGGAGGTTCGAATCTGTTGCCGCGAGGTGCAGTAACTCTAAATGCCCGAACAGTGACCCGCGCAACCTTTCGATAGATTGGGTGAAGAACATCGAATAGGAGAATCTCGGCCAAGCTGTGGACGGTTGGATTGGACGCCGTGCCTTTAGGTTCATTGCCGCTGGCAAAGAGAAAGGCTCGAAGCCCTTGGGGGGACGCTTCGAGCCTTTCGTCACGTCTTTCGACGCTATGTCAAAACTACGTGACAGTGTTCCCATAGTCAAACTATTTGCCGAACGTGTCTACGTAGCTGCCTTGGCGTAGGTGTTGGCCTTAGTCCGGGCCCAGAGGTTGCGGACTTTTCGGATTTGGTAGAGGGGCTTGCCCAGGTGGTTTTGTCCGATTGGTGCGAGCTTCCCACGGCATGCCCATTGGCGGATTGTGGCTGGTGCGATGACGTCCATGGTGACGGGGTCGGAGATTGCTCGGCTGATTTCGGTTGCTGTGCCTTGGTGAATTCCTGCGGCTTGAAGTGCGTCGCGGCGCCAGGTGCGGGCGTCCCAGGTAGCTTTGCAATTGGGGCATCGAGCCGTTGAATTGCCGGGGTTCGTGTAGAGCTGAGTCCCGCAGTCCTGCCCCTGGCTGTCGGTTGGGCAGGTGCCGGCGAACACTTTTCCTTCGGCTTGGCGGTCTACCATTCGATTGCGGGCCCTGGCTAAGTCATCTAGCTCCTGTGCCCAGTCATTTGCTTCTTCATGGGTTGCTAGCCATCCGGCGTGCGCCTTGGCCTTGGTGGCTAGCTTGGCCGTGTCGGTGACGTACTCGAATCGCCCTAGATCCTTATCAATGATGGTGCAGAGTCTGGACAGCAGCGAGTGGTAGTTACTACGGACTTCGCTGGCGCCGATGTGGAAGGCGTTACGTTCCTTTGGTGACACTCCGCCATTGCCAACTCCGCCTGTCTTGGCTTGCATGGTGAGTGTTATGTCGAGGTCTTTGAGGAGTTCTGGGATCCGATTGAGGTGGGTTGTGAGCCGATTCTTCAGCTGGGTGTGCTCGTAGTCCGCGGTCTGCATCAGGCGTCCTCCATAGACTTGTTTGGTTGACTTAATATTAACACGAACATACGTTCGATCTAGGTGTATATTCCCCGCTTTCTAGGGGTTTTGGCGTCCTTGTTGGGTCGGGTTGGTTGCTGTTGTGTTGCGCGCCGAGCCCAGCGTGGTCGCCAGCCCAGATGGAACCGTTCCGATAGGATTCCTTCATGTCGAAGGGGCTGAGACTTATCAACGGTTGCCATTTTTGCAACACACTTCTGGCAGACGTTTTCTTCGGTCTCCTTGAATGACAGCGGCATGATGACCCGAATCAGCTTTCCGCATACCGCGGCTCTGTAGTCCCAAGTGTCTTCGACGAAAAAGGGTGCTTGCATTGCCGGCCTGCGTGCGTCGTTGTAGACCGCGTGGACTTGCCCGGGGTTGTCTTTGAGGCGTGGCGCCTTATGCCCGGTCAACGGATCCTTGGTTACTACGTAATTCGAGAGTCCAGCGGCATAGTGGATCTTTTGGTTTGTCATTCTGTCTCCATTCACTAGGGGGTGTGTTCATCCGAGGTCGGGCTATCCCTAACTACCGGAAGCTGATAGCTCTTGCTGTCCAGCCCGTGCGTTGAGTTGAAATCAACGGACGGGCTGGACAGCGTTCAACACCGCGCAGGTCAGCTGTGGTGTTGAACACCTCAACTGATTCAGGTGGGAAAATTTCCCACCTGAAAGGTCATGTCGAACCGTCCTGTCCGCAGTTCCACAATTGGCGCAATCGCCCGGTCCTCATGTCTTCAGCGAAGTCGCTTGTTCTCTGGCCCACGTAGCAACTTCCTCAGGGTGGTATCGGATGAGGCCGCCCATTCGGTAGAACGGCGGCCCTTTTCGAAGTGAGCGCCATGTGCCAAGCGTGCTGAGTGAAATTTGCAGGTGTACTGACAGGTCGGCGGGAGTGAGGTACTGGGCAACATCTTCGTTCTCGAGCATCCGTTGACCTCCTGAGAGCTGGTGTTGAGTTCTTGTGGATGCTGGAATCGTCCCATAGCGGCTGGGCTTTCGCAGTGAGGCGGGGCGGATTGTTGGTCGCACCCCGCCTCCTGCAATCGGGCCTAGCGACTGTCTGCCGCGGCGATCAGTGTGTCGGGGCTAACGTCGAGGACTCTCGCGATGGCAGGGAAGTCTCTAATGTTCAACACGCTTTGGCATTTCAGTTTCTCGCCTACGGTGCGGGCATTTAGATGGGTGCAAGCCGCGATGTCGGCCTCGGTGACTTGCTTTGCGTTCATGCAGTTTTGATAACCCGGACAAGGCTCACAGACACGTGATGCTTTGGTGAGGAGAGGCTTGGGGGTGCTGTAGTAACGGTGCTCATGGGTTCTCTTTCGTTGCGAGGTAGTCGATGCAGTCCCACATGGAGTCTGATCCAAGGAGGGCTATTGTTTCGCGAGTGATCCGCTTGCCGGCCTGTTCAAGGTGCTTAGGGAATTGCGGGTTGCCGTTGATCCAGGGGAGCTCTGCGATGACCTCTTCAGTTGTTCCCATGAGCAGTGCTATAGCTTTCAGACTCAGCATGGGTTCTTCATCTTTGATCATGTACAGCTTGGAGCCGCTCATGCCGAGAGATCCTGAAAGGGTGTGCCTCCGAGTTCGGCCATTTTCTCTCGAGGCTTGGCGCCGGTCGTCGCTTCCATGACGTCGAACGCTCCGGCCAGGATGTCGTTGGTCATGGATTTGAGAGCAGCAATGAAGACGAGACTGAGCCCGTGGGTGGTGTGGAGGGTGACCTGCTCGGCCAGAATTTCCTCAGTCTTGGCTTCGTCACCGCAGTGAGCGGCGAGACTGAAAACTAGGCCCATGGCGTCGGTCTGGATCTGATCGATGTCCATAGTCGCGGTAGGCATCCCGTTGTCATCGAGGATGATGTACATGCCCGAGGTTTCATCACTCTCAGGCGTGGGGCGTGTCCACTCGGAGGCGTCATTGCGATCAAATTCTTCCTTGAGTTTCGTTATTCCCGCCTCACTGATGAGCGGCAGGTGGCGTTCTTGGCCGTTGAATTTCACTGTGATCTCTTTCATGAGTCCCGCCGCGATGGCTTCGGGGTTTACTCGGTCACCTAGAGGTAATAGGTCGGCTTCGTCATAGGTATTGCCGTTGTGTCGGAAAGTCATTGTGAGCTCTTTTCTGGGTTGGTTGAATGGCTGGACACCGGTTCGGGTCAGCCTGTCGTGTGCTTGTTTGGCTGGGGGTACCCAGAAGTGAGTACCCCCAGGGGTCATGCCGCTTGCTGGTAGCGGTCGCGTATTTCGGAGTAGTGGCCGCAGAAGTCCATGTCTGCGGTCCCGGTGATTCCGTGCCGGTTCTTGGCGACGATCAGATCAATTTCGTGTGGCGATTTCATGAGGTCGCGGTGGAGCAGGATCACGACGTCAGCATCCTGTTCCACGCCGCCTGAGGCGCGGAGGTCGGACAGTTGCGGAACTTTCCCATCGCGCTGTTCAGAGCTGCGATTCAGCTGTGACAGGGCAATCACTGGGACGTCGAGCTGCTGGGCCAGGAGCTTCAACTTCCTCGAGTTCTCCGTCACGACTTCGTACTCGCGTTTCTTGGGGTCCGAAGATTCCATGAGTTGTAGGTAGTCGATCACGACGGCAGCCAGACCGTGCTGCCGCTTTACAGACCAGACGTGTCGGCTGATGTCGGAGAACTTGGCGCCATGGGTCTTGTCGACGTACAGCGGCATGGTTTCCCAGCGTTTGATGGCCGGGCTCATGCGCTGCATGTCATCCTCGGTGATGTTGTTCCTGGTGATGTGGCCGATGTCGATCTTCGCGTCAAGGGAGATCATCCGTTTCTGTAGTTCGACTTCGGACATCTCGAGGGAGATGAATGCCACCGGGCCGAGCGCTGTGAGCTTGATAGCTGCTTGTAGTCCGGCGATGGTTTTGCCGACTGAGGGGCGGGCTCCGATGATGTAGAGCCCGCCCGGCCGCCATCCTTGGATGAGCTGGTTGATGCTGTCCCATGGCGTCTCGGAGTAGGTGACTGGTTCACCGAAGGAGTTGATCGTGTCGGCAAGGGTTGCGCCGATAGCGTCCACGGTTGTTGAGACCCCAGATACGGCGCCTTGCACGGCTTCCAGAGCCTTGTCTGCCAGTGAATCGACGTCCATTCCCTCGGTGCCGTACTGGACCAGCCACTGGCCAGCGGCAATCAGCCGTCGTCTTGCCGCTTCCTCGGCAATCACCTCAGCATGGAACGGGCTTGCTGATCCGCTCGCGCCAATCGCGAACAATGCGTTTATGACCGAGACGGCGGGATATCCGCGTTTTTCATCTGCAGGCAGTCCGTTGATCGCCTTGGTGATGGTGATGAGGTCGGCATGGCCACCTGACTCAGCGATGGTCTTGATCAGGTCGAACAGCAGCCCACCTGCCATGGTGCTGAAGTCCCGCCCTGTCAGATTGACACCTGCCAGGCATTCGCCGCTGGTGATGATCGCGGCGCTGAGGATCTCTTCTTCTGCCGGGGTCACTGGATGGCCACCAGACCGAGCGCAGCGCCCAAAGTGAGGTTCTGGTCATGGTAGCGCTGGTAGGCCGCTGGGGTGAGGGTTCCGGTCGCTACAGCCCGATTCAAGCGCCGAGTTACTTCTATCCAGTTGCCGGACTGCTCGTCGTTCTGGGTGGGGTACACGCCGCTATGGAACTTGTTCCTGCGGCATTCCTCAATGGCCCGGACTCGTTCAACGACGTGGGCTGGCATGATCCAGTCCGCCGACTTGGCGAAGTATTGGCTGACCGCCTTCAGGCAGTCGTTGAGCGTGTACGGTGCCAGGACTTCGTGCCAGGCCATGATGTTTGGGTTGTCGACGTTGCGGTTGTCGAAGGATTGAATTTTGGCGAGCACCGCTGCCGTTTCTTGGATCTCCATGGTCATGCTCCTAACTCGGGCTGATGCGTTTGTGTGATCTGCGCCTGGAGTGCTTGGCCCCTGGTAAACGTGTCGCGGATCTTATCGGAAGTGGTGGGTCGTGCACCTGCTGCTCCTGATGGGCGGCTACTGAGGATCCAGTTGTGCCAGGTCTTGACCCAATCGAGCTTGGTAGCATCTCGGCCGGGCTTGGATTCCCAGTGGTTCTTGAACTTGATGGTTTCGAGGTTGAAGTCCACGTTTGGTGCGTTGACGGATGCCCACTGGGCCATTTCGGCGGTGATGCTGAAATTGACTGGGATGCGGATGCCGCGTTTTTGCGGCGTCTCTCTTTTAACTACTTCGTTAGAAGTAGTAGTTGTAGTAGTAGGGGTAGTAGTAGCACCTGGGGTAGTCTCATCAGCGTTTACGCCATAACCGACGCTGTTACCGATGGCGTTTTCGATAGGGCTACCGGTGGTGCTTGTGTCGACATAAGCAATAGCTTTGAGATCTTCTGATGGCTCGCGAAGGATCCCGGCTACGCGTGGTTCCTTCCAGCACTCCATCGCCGGATTGTCGTTGCATAGACGTCTGAGCTCATGAACGAAGTAGCGTCTAATATTCGGCGATGAGATGTCAGCGTAGGCGTTGGCCATAGCGATTGGCATCCTGTACCTAGCGAGTAGGCCGTCATGCCGGACGAACGACCTGATCAGGACTTCCTCAGTGTCTTCATCTACGTAGACGTATGAGCCTGCCTGGAGCTCCGCAGCGGCTTCTCGAATGGCGCTCGCAGTCACGCCCCGGGTGATCTTTGCCAGGCGCCCTGGCCGCCAGTCGGCTACGCCTGCGTAATTCAGAGTCGGGTGGATGAGAAGTAGCTTGTAGAGATGCTGAGCAGCCATACTAAGGCTCCGGTAGTCGGTATTTGAGAGCATATCGACACGGATGTTTGCGCGGTCCCTAGCCATCGTCCTGAGAACCTCCCGTAGTCTGCGCTTTCATGGCCGTGCTGGCTGCTTCCGCGGCATCCGCAGCGGCAAGTAGCACTTGGGCCAGGCGGCGCGCTTCAGCGGGCGTCAGGAAGTTGAGTCTCGGTGTCCAGACCTCGAGCGCGTGATTGCCCGTAGCTGAGTTCCAAGTTGGCGTGACAATCCATCCGCGGTCCATGGACTCGACTCCAGTCCATAGATCTTGGCGCCCTTTTACCTTGCTGTAGCCCTTCGGTGGCATAAGGCTCATTTGACTGCCTCCCAGAGTTCATTGCCACTGATGACAAACTGGTCCCATTCCGTTTTTGTAAATTCAAGACTTCGCGTGTGAACTCGATCCGGGTTGATGCCGACGACGGGATCCCTGTGCTCTTCAGGGCGGTGCATGTACAGTTCCAGGAGGTCCGGCTCGTCGACAGGTGCTGTTGCGTTGTTGGTTGCCAGTGGCACGATCTTGCCTTCTGACCAGCAGTGCTTGTCTGTCATGAGGGCTTCTTCCGGATGTCCATCGCCGTCGCTGCACCAAGGCTCGCACTTGATCGGGGCTGCAACTGGTGCACCTGGCTGCATTCCTGTCCCCTCACCGCTGGTGCCGTAGTCCGGCGTGAAGCGTGTAGCGAGTGATTGGATGGCTGCTCCCAGAGCGCTGGCCTGGCTAATGGGCCACGGGTTGTCACCTTCATAGTCAAGGTAGAAATCAACACCCGTGTCCGGTGCCCAATGTGTCGTGATCTGACCGCCGTTGAGCTCGATCGTTGGGCCGGTCCAGTCTCCGTGCCAGTCAGGATCGGCAAGCATTTCTTGGACATCATTGACAGTGAGGTTCAAATGGAAGCCACCCGGGACGCCAAACTTGGCCCGGACGCGGTTCTCCATCTCGGCGGCCAAGTCGCATACAGGAACAGTGGAAAGTACGGCAATGTGTTCGTGGAGCTGAGTGGGTGCCGCGAGTGTTGAAGCGTTCACTTGGCGCCCTCCGTAATTGCGGCAACGAGGCTGACGAGGCTGGCCATGACAGTCATGACTTCCTCTCGGGATGAGAATGAAAAGCACTCGTCAGGTGAATTGGCGAATTCGCCTTGGTCCATGAACCGCTTGGCCATTGTGAACTGTTCATCGCCACCTTCGAACCAACTCGAATGGATATCCCATTTCTGGCGCCCGTCATTGAGATGGATGCTGGGCCCGCGACCGGAGAGGGTATCTGTTTCCGCGTCGTAGTGAGCGGTGTCGGCCCAGGCAGGGATAGTCGGCGTACCGGCTTCGGCTCGCGACTGCTGGTCCTCCTGCATTGGAACAGCGAGCTTCAGAATGTTCTGAGCGAGGACGATTGATTCAGACGGCGACAGGTCCCGGTCCAGATCCAACTCAAAATGGAGATTGTATTCGTTTGTGCTGCGGTCGAACTCGCGGTAGATATGGTGCCCACGCCCCTCAATGACATCGGCCATGAATACCGGCGAACCGGGCTCTGCCTGCGCGTACCCTGCGGGGATCGTGATGTTGCTACACTTCAAGTGAATCTGCTCCTTAGAGGGTGCTGGTTTTACGGCCGTGGCGTGTTCTTTGGCGAGAGCGTCACGGTCTTCTTTTTTCTCAATACGGATGTGCGTTGGGGCTGCGAACGTCCTGTCGCCGTTGTCCCACTGGACACCGATGAAATCCGGCCAGTCTGCACTGCGATCGTCAATGATTGTTCCTTCGAGTCCGTGTGGCAACCAGTGGACTCGGTCCCCAGGGCTGAACCCCACTAACTGCTAGCCGAATCGAATGCGGCGTTTACCCAGTCGATGACGTCCTGCTCGCGGTACATAACTCGGCCACCGAGCTTGGCGGACTTCGGGCCACTGCCGTTGTGACGCATCCATCGGAGCTGGGCTGCGGACTTTCGCAGCAGTTCTGCCACTTCATCAATCGTCAGCAGCTTCATGGCTGTTATGGCGTTCATCTTGTCTCCTATTCATTCCTGTTGGGGAAGTCCAACAATGAAGACTGTAGTTGGGAATCTTGGAATGTGCAACATTGCTGTGGGAGTATCTATACATGGATGAATCAAGGGCAGATATGCCGGTGGCGTTGTTCGCCGCAAATTTGAAGCGATTTCGCGAAGTTTATGGGTGGTCTCAGTCTGAGCTTGCCCGCAGAATGCAGGAGTCAGGTTGGCCAAAATACAGTCAGGTTGCCGTGTCGCGCACCGAGGAGGGGTCGCGGTCCGTTCGCCTGGATGAAGCGGTGGCTCTTGCGAAGCTATTTGACAGAAAACTTCAGGACCTACTTGATCCTGAAGATGTCCTTGATAGCTGGCTGAAGCTCAGATTCTTCATCGATGACTACTCGAATGCAGTGTCCACACTTCGGCTTGCTGTTGATGACGTTGAAGAGCGCCGTATTTTCGTAAGCGTGAACGCCCAGCTGTTGAGAGAAGAGATTGAACTAGCCGGAGGCTCGGGAAAGGTCAGCGAAACCATGAACAAGACTCTCTCAAACGCTGAAATCATCTTGACCCGCAGCACACTAGACCTCGTTGAGGGAGAACTAGAGGCCTTGGAGCGGGAGACTTTTGAAGCCGAGGTAGATGGCCATGGCGTCGATCAAGAAGCGCCCTGACGGCAAATGGCGGGCCCGGTATAGGGACGCTGATGGGCAGGAGCACTCGCGTCATTTTCGACTGAAGAACAAGAGCGACACTGCGAAGCCTGGTGAGATCAGTGCGCAGGAGTGGCTGGATGAAGTCACAGCTGCGATGGTCACTGGGAACTATGTAGACCCGAAGAAGGCGAAACTGACTGTGGGGGAGTGGTGTGAGATCTGGTTGAACGGTTACGCGAACAATAGACCGTCATCAGTGAAGCAAGCCAAGTCACATGTCAAGCGGATCGATGCCGCGTTCGGGAAGAGGACGTTGGTCAGCGTGCGTCCCTCCGAGGTCAAGGCATGGACGGCGAAACTCAAGAATGAGGGGCTGGCCGACTCCACGATCTACGCGCTGCACAGCCGCCTGTCACACATCTTCTCGGACGCAGTCCATGACGGGATACTGCCGAAGTCACCTTTGAGTCGGCGGACATCGCCACCCATGGGCAAGCAGCGCCCCTTTGTAGCCACCACTGAGCAGGTCTGGGCGCTCTATGACGCCATGGACGCTTGGACCCGTCCCGGCATCCTCCTGGGTGCGTTTGCCGGCCTGCGCGTGGCCGAAGCCGTCGCCCTGCGTGTCAAAGACATCGACTTTATGCGCGGCGTAATCTCGCCGGCCATCCAATACCCAGACGAACCGCTGAAGTCTGACACGTCGAAGACCCCAATCCCGATTCCGCGTGAGCTCGCCGTGATGCTGAACCGCAACCCATCAATTCTCGGTTCCGAAACGATCATCGCCGCGGAGCATGGCCGCGCCATTGCCCCATACACTTTCGAGACGAGGTTTAGGGAAGCCAGGGAAACCATCAAGGGCCTACCTAAAGGGTTTCGTTTCCATGACCTCCGCCACTACTTCGCGTCCCTACTGATTTCCGAAGGCCTTGATGTGAAGGTGGTACAGGCCCGGCTACGGCACGCTTCTGCGAAGACCACCCTGGACACCTATAGCCACATGTGGCCCGATAAGGATGAAGCGTCGCGGACAGCCGTCGCTGGCGTCCTTGCAGCCCGCAAAAAGTCGCTCGGCGGACAAGTCGAAAAGGCTGGCCCATAAGAATTTGGGCATCGAAAAATGGGGCCGGAACATTGCGTTCCGGCCCCATTTTTCTGTCATAAAGTTTTTCTCTTGCGGACTGCTTGCGGACTAACCCCGCAAAATCCGCATGTTCTAGCTAGCAGCCGTAGTAGAGCTCGAACTCGTACGGGTTCGGGCGCAAGGAGAGCGGCTTGATCTCGTATTCGCGCTTGTAGTCGATCCAGGTGTCGATCAGGTCCTGGGTGAACACGCCGCCGGCCTGCAGGAACTCGTTGTCGTTCTCCAGGGCGATGAGCGCCTCTTCGAGGGACTCGGGAGCCTTGGGGATGTCCTTGGCTTCCTCGGGGGGCAGCTCGTAGAGGTCCTTGTCGATGGGAGCCGGGGGTTCGATCCGGTTCTTGATGCCGTCAAGGCCGGCCATCAGCTGGGCGGAGAACGCCAGGTACGGGTTGGAGGAGGGGTCCGGTGCGCGGAACTCCAGGCGCTTGGCCTTCGGGTTGGAACCGGTGATCGGGATGCGGATACCGGCGGAGCGGTTGCCCTGTGAGTACACCATGTTGACCGGGGCCTCGAAGCCCTTGACCAGGCGGCGGTAGGAGTTCACCGTCGGGTTGGTGAATGCCAAAACGGCGGAGGAGTGCTTGAGCAGGCCGCCAATGTACCAGCGGGCAAGATCGGACAGGCCGGCGTAGCCCTTCTCGTCGTAGAACAGCGGCTTGCCGTTGCTCCACAGCGACTGGTGGCAGTGCATGCCGGAACCGTTGTCGCCAAAGACCGGCTTGGGCATGAACGTGACCGACTTGCCCCAGGCCCAGGCGGTGTTCTTGATGACGTACTTGAACTTCTGCAGGTCATCGGCCGAGTGGACCAGGGTGTTGAACGTGTAGTTGATTTCGGCCTGGCCGGCCGCACCAACCTCGTGGTGGGAGCGCTCGACCTCGAGGCCGGCGGCATCCAGTTCCAGGCACATGGCGTCGCGCAGATCGGCCTGGTGGTCGATCGGGGCCACGGGGAAGTAACCGCCCTTGACGGGGGTCTTGTAGCCGAGGTTTCCGCCGGCTTCCTCGCGGCCGGTGTTCCAGTTGGCCTCTTCGGAATCGATCTTGTAGAAGGAGCCCTGCGGGGAGGACTCGTACTGGACGTTGTCGAAGACGAAGAACTCGGCCTCGGCACCGAAGAATGCGGTGTCGGCAATGCCGGTGGAGGCCAGGTATGCCTCGGCCTTTTCGGCCACGCCGCGGGGGTCGCGGTGGTAGGGATCACCCGTGCGGGGGTTCACGATGGAGAAGTTCAGCGCAAGCGTCTTCTCCTTGCGGAACGTGTCCACGAATGCGGTGGTGGGGTCCGGGACCAGCTGCATGTCCGACTCGGCAATGCCCTGGAAGCCGCGGATCGATGAGCCGTCGAAGAGCTGGCCGTGGACGAAGAAGTCCAGGTCAACCGTCTTGGCGGGGACATTGAAGTGCTGCTGCACGCCGGGCAGGTCGGTGAATCGGATATCGACGAACTTTACATCTTCGTCCTTGATGAACTGGAGGACTTCTTCCGCGTTCTTGAACATCTACGCTCCTTGGCGTTCTGGATTCCGGCCGGTGCTTCGCGGCCGCTCGTGCAACTGCAACGTTTACAAGCGTAGGGCGGTGCCATTACTCGAGAGTGTCCGAAATGTTTCCGGCACGTTACAGCTGCCCTGGGTTTGTTCCGGTGACCGAGTCTTGGCACTCCACCGGTAGGCTTGGAGGGTGGTAGATCGCAAAGACATCGGGTCCTGGCTCAGCGGCCCGGACACTTCCAATATATCCAACTACCCTGGCGAACGGCTGGGATTACCCGATTCCGGGCGCGGTTCCATGGCGCGTGCCGGCCGGCGCATCCTGGCCATCTGCATTGACTGGGGCCTGAGCTACCTCATTGCCATCGCCTTTTTCAACGCGAACCCGAACGCCATTTTGGCCGTTTTCGCGCTGGAACAGATGGTTTTGGTGGGCACGCTGGGCTACAGCATCGGCCACCGGATCATGGGCATCCAGGTCCAAAGGCTCGACGGCGGCCCCGCCGGCCTGCTCGCCGGCGTCGTCCGCGCCGTGCTGGTGTGCCTGGTGATCCCCGTGGTGATTGTCGACGCCGACCATCGCGGCCTGCACGACAAGGCCATGAAGACAATCCTCGTTCGCCGCTAGGCAAACGGCTTCGGCTGTCTCCACCGGGACGGCAAACGAAAAGGCCCCGTTCCCGAGTCCGGTTGGACTTGGGAACGGGGCCTTTTTGCGGCTAACCGGTGGTGCCGGCGTCAGCGTCCGCGTGAAGCCTTGCGGTCGGGGCGCGCCTTGTACGGGTCGATCCCCTTGGGGATCGGCAGCTTGTTGCCCATGGAGGAGATGCGCTTGTTGACGGCGCCAACCTCGATCTTGGTCAGTTCGCCCTTGAGCTTGTTCATCTTCTTCGTGATCTTCGCGATCGGCACCTGGCCCTCGCCCTTGCCGGTCTCGATCACGGTGACGGTGACGTTGGGCAGGATCCGGTTCAGGCGGCGTCGTTCGGCATCCACCAGGCCCTTGACCCGGGTGGACGGACCCTCGGTGACGAGCACGATGCCCGGCTTGCCGATGGCACGGAACACGACGTCCTGGGTGCGCGGGTTCACGGCGGCGGGCTGTTCGTCGAAGATCCAGCCGCGGCGAAGCGAGCTCAGGGCGGCGCCGGCTGCGCCGGGCTTGCCCTCAATCTGGGAGTACGCGGCACGCTCGGCACGGCGCGACATGATCAGCAATGCGCCCAACAAACCCAGCGGCAGGCCCACCAGCAGGCCGGTGATCCAGTTGCCGGGGGACACCAGCACCGTCACCAGGAGTGAGACCAGGATCAGGCCAAGGAATGCGCCAAGCATGTACCAGACCACCATGGGGTCGTGGCGGCGGGTCATCTTGAAGATGTCCACCATTTGCTTGAGGCGACCGGGCTTCTTTTCCTTCTTCGGTGCACCGTCCTTGGGGGCACGGTTGAAGAGGGAACGCTTGGGCTTCTCAGCGGCGGGCTGGGCGGAGTCAGAGGTTTTGGCCATAGTACGTCAATTCTACCGGTTGTTGGGCGGGTTTACTGCGCGAATCCTATTGGGCTGCGATCAGTGAGGCGGCTTCCTGGCGGGTGTGCCCGGAATCCTCGATGCCTTCGGCGATGTGCGCCAGGTGCTCGGGGATGTCGCGGCCCTTTTTCCGCATGGCCGTGGCCCACAGGCGGCCGGCACGGTAGGAGGAACGCACCAGCGGTCCGGACATGACGCCCAGGAAACCGATCTCCTCGGCCTCCTGGTTCAGTTCCAGGAATTCCTGCGGCTTGACCCAGCGGTCCACCGGCAGGTGGCGTTCGGAGGGGCGCAGGTACTGGGTGATCGTGATCAGGTCGGTGCCGGCGTCGTGCAGGTCCTGCAGGGCCACCGAGATCTCCTCACGGGTCTCGCCCATGCCCAGGATCAGGTTCGACTTGGTCACCATGCCGTGGTCCCGGCCCTGGCTGATGACATCCAGTGAACGCTCGTAGCGGAAGGCCGGGCGGATGCGCTTGAAAATGCGCGGCACGGTCTCCACGTTGTGGGCGAACACCTCGGGGGCGGACTCGCAGATCGCCGCAATGTTCTCCGGCTTGCCGGAAAAGTCCGGGATCAACAGCTCGACGCCGGTGTTCGGGTTCAGCTCGTGGATCTTGCGGACGGTCTCGGCATAGAGCCAGACGCCCTCGTCCTCCAGGTCGTCACGGGCCACGCCCGTGACCGTGGCGTAGCGCAGGTTCATCTTGACGACGGAACGGGCCACCTTGGTCGGCTCGAAGCGGTCGATCGGGGAGGGCTTGCCGGTATCGATCTGGCAGAAGTCGCAACGGCGCGTGCACTCGGAGCCGCCGATGAGGAAGGTGGCTTCGCGGTCTTCCCAGCATTCGAAGATGTTGGGGCAGCCGGCCTCCTCGCACACCGTGTGCAGGCCCTCGCCCTTGACCAGGTTCTTCATGGCGATGTATTCGGTGCCCATCGTCACCTTCGCCTTCATCCAGTCGGGCTTGCGCTCCACCGGAACCGCGGCGTTCCGTTGTTCGATCCGCAGCAGTTTGCGTCCCTCGGGTGCCAGCGTCACAGCGATGCTCCTTCTACCGGGCGCTGTTCGCGGGTGCCGGTCAATTCTTGTTCAGGGTGGGATTCGCCGGGGAGCGAATCGGTGATGATCGGGGTCAGGTGGCGGCGGGTCGCCGCGATGACGACCGGGGCCAGCTCGGTGGGGGTTACGTTGTTGCCGGTTTCGGCGGCGATGGTGGTGGTGCCGGCGTCGTTGATGCCGCAGGCGATGATTTGGGCGTAGGGGGCGAGATCGTTGTTTGCATTGATGGCAATGCCGTGCATGGTGACGCCCTCGTGGACGCGGATGCCGATGGCGGCAATCTTGCGGTCCGGTCCCTTTTCATCGGCCAGCAGCCAAATGCCGGCACGTCCCTTCACGCGGACGCCGTCCACGCCAAAGGCGGCCAGCGTCTCGATGATGATGTCCTCCAACACCGTGACGTACTGGCGGATGCCGTGGGCGTCCTTGAGCCGGACGATCGGGTACATGACAAGCTGCCCCGGACCATGCCAGGTCAGCTTTCCACCCCTGTCAACATTGATGACGGGTGTTCCGTCAAAGGGGCGTTCGTGGTCTTCGGTGCGTTTTCCGGCCGTGTAGACAGCGGAATGTTCGAGCAACAGCACTGTATTCACCGCGGTGCCAGCGACGACGGCGTCGTGCACTTCGCGTTGATGATTCCAAGCGCCGTTGTAGTCGATGAAATCCGGGGCAAAACCGACTTCTTTGAACTCAACAGTCATGTAGGCCACTTTAGTTGACGTTGCAATTTCGCCTAAATCCGAAAACCGGCCGGCCTGTGGATAACTTCAAGCGGGATCGGGCGAATTGGACTATCACTGACCTATGGAGACTTTCAGCGATGACCACGGCAATGGGCGGCCCCCGGACATTCCGGGCTGTGATCCGGTGCGCAGGCTGGGCGGCGGCGCCTCCGGGACTGTCTGGCTGGTGCAGCCGCGGGACGGCACCGTGCCGCTGGCGGCCAAGTGCCTGCTGCCGGGCCCTGCCGGCTCCGGCGCCGGGTGTCACAATGAAAGCGAAATCACACAAGAATGGCGCATTCTGGCCCAATATGACCATGAACATCTGATCCGGGTCCACGACGTGGTGCCCCTGGACGGGGATGGTGGCAGCGGCTGGGCGCTGCTCATGGACTACGCCGCGGGCGGTTCGGTGCGGGATATCGTGGCGGCCCGAGGCCCGCTGACCCCGGGCGAGGTGGTGACCATCCTGACCCCGCTGGGGGAGGTGTTGTCGTATTTGCACGGGCGCGGGGTGGTGCATGGGGATGTTTCGCCGGGCAATGTCCTGTTGACTGCGCACGGCAAGCCGCTCCTGGGGACCTGGGCTGCGGCCGCATGACGGGCCAGACCCATGATTCCCCGGGTGGCACGCCGGGCTTTTTCTGCGCGCAGGATGACCAGGCCACGGCGGCCTCGGACGTCTACGCGATGGCCGCCGTCGGCTGGTATGCGCTCACGGGTTCGGCACCGCCGCCCACCCGGGACCGCATGCCGCTTTCCTTGTCTGTCCCCGGAGTTCCGGCCGAACTAACCGCGGCGCTGGAGGCGGGGCTGGCCGACAACGCCGCCCAACGCCCGACGCCGGCCGCCCTGGCCCAGGCCGTCTTCCGCAGTGCCCGGGCCGAACCCGTGGCC
Source organism: Arthrobacter sp. ERGS1:01 (assembly GCF_001281315.1). Classification (NCBI taxonomy): domain Bacteria; kingdom Bacillati; phylum Actinomycetota; class Actinomycetes; order Micrococcales; family Micrococcaceae; genus Arthrobacter; species Arthrobacter sp. ERGS1:01. Next base: position 1,054,317 of record NZ_CP012479.1, read on the forward strand.
CTGGCACTGGCCGTCCATCCCAGCGTGCTCCCGGACCTGCTCACCCGGCGGCGCGCGCATCAGCCGCCGCGCCGCGGCCTGGGTCGGCTGTTTCCGAGGGGCGACCGCCCGCGAGTCCGGGGCATTCCTTCGTGGATGCGCCGCCGTGTTCCCCGTCGCGTGCCCAGCCGGCTGCCCAGCCGCTGGATTCCCCTGCTAGCCGGCGTAGCCGTCGTCGCGGCGCTCCTGGTGGGGTGGCAACTGGTGGCCCGATCCGTGCAGGCAGGGGTGCCCGATCAAGCCGGGGGAGGCGCTCCCACTGCCGTAACGGTCCCGCCGTCGACGGGCGGCGGATCCGCGGCAGCACTGGCAGCCCTTGGCCCGGTGGCGGGTCGGGTGCCGGGGGAGATCCGGAAGGGGCTCGTGTCGGAGGACCCCGCCAAGGTCCTGCCGGCGCTTGCCTGGTTGAGGTCCTACGCGCTCTCGACTGCCGACGCAGCATTGCTGGCGGCCGTGAACGCACCCGGCTCGCCGGCCGTGAAAGCGGACACCGCGACGCTCCGTGCGCTGACCGGCGCCAAACACTCCTACTCCGGACTTGAGACCACGGTCACCGCGGCCAGGGAACAAAGCCGGAGCACGCCCGCCGGTGCCACTCCCGTCACGGCCACGGTGGCCGCCACCGTCACCACCAGCCCGTTTGCCGAAAACGATGCCGCCGGTGCCGTGGTGTACCAGCAACAACGCCAACAGCAACAAAAGCTGCGCATCGTGCTCGTGCTGCTCCAGGGAAGGTGGGTGATCCAGGAAATCCTCCCGGCCGGGGGAAACGGTGCAAGATAGCGGCCGGTCCCCGCCGCACCGGCAAACTGTGTGGCTAAGATACGGTAATGACCTCCTCGAGCTATTTCCGTTACCCGCATCTGCACCAAGACCTGCTGACATTTGTGGCCCAGGACGACGTCTGGGTTGCCCCGCTGGCCGGCGGCCGTGCGTGGCGGGTCTCGGCAGAAACCTCGCCCCCGCGCAATCCGCGCTTCACCCCCGACGGGAAAAACCTGGTCTGGACCGTGACGCGGGGGGCTGTGCCCGAAGTGGTGACTGCCCCCGTGGACGGCGGTGCGCTGAAGCAGCTGACCCACTGGGGCCATGCCGGCACCAAGGTCAAGGGCTTCACCGCCGACGGCGACGTGGTGGTCACGAGCGCCTTTGAACAGCCCGACGCACGCCTCACCTGGGCGTATGCGGTGTCCGTCGGGGACGGGCAGCGCCGCCGGCTGCCCTACGGCCCGGTGGACAGCGTCGCCTTTGGCACCGTCGTCGGTGACGAGCGGCCCGTTGTGTTGTCCTCGGTGCTCTCCCGGGAGCCCGCCGCCTGGAAGCGGTACCGCGGCGGCACCGCGGGAAAACTGTGGATCGACGCCGACGGTTCGGGCGAATTTGCCCGGCTCCTGCCGGAGGTGGACGGCAATGTTTGCGACCCCATGTGGGTTTCCGGCCGGATCGCCTTCCTTTCCGACCATGAAGGCCACGGCAACCTGTACTCGGTGCTCCCGGACGGCGGCAACCTCCAGCGCCACACCGACTTTGAGGGCTTCTACGTCCGCCACGCCAGCACCGACGGCACCAGGATCGTGTTTGAATCGGCCGGAAACCTGTTCGTCCTGAACAGCCTCAACGACGAAGCCGTCCAGCTGGAAATCACCCTCGGCGCCACAAACCAGGCCCGCAGTCCCCGGAAGCTGGACGTGGGCAAGCACCTCAACGAGGTTGTGCCCAGCCGCGACGGCCGCGCCAGCGTGGTGGAATCGCACGGCACCGTCCACTGGATCACGCACCGCGACGGCCCCGCACGGGTCATCGCCGCCGAGCCCGGCGTCCGCGCCCGGCTTGCCCGGCCCCTGGATGCCGGCCACGTCTTCTACGTTGCCGACGCCGGCGGCGAGGAGGCCCTGTACATCCGGGCCCTGGCCGATCCGTCGCCGCAGTCCGCTCCGCCGGCCCCCGCCGACGCGGCGCCCTTGACCGCCCCCGCACCCGCCGACCCCGAGGGCGAATCCGACGGCGACGCCGCGCAACTGCCGCGCCCGGTCTCGGCGCACGCCGTCAACGGTGCCGTGTTCGACGTTCCGGCCCAGGCCGCCGCCCCCGCAAGCCAGGCCACCGCGGACCAGGCTGCAGCGGCACCCGCGGCCGCAACGGCGGGCCAGCCCGAAGCCGCCCAAGCTGATTCCGGGCAGGATGCCCGCGAGCTGCGGCGCCTTGACTACCCGGCCCGCACCCGGGCCGCCGAGGCCGTGGCAAGCCCGGACGGCACCAAGATCGCGATCGGCACGGAATCCGGCGAGGTCCTGCTGGTGGATGTGCATGATGGATCCATGGAACTCGTGGCGCACACCGACGCGGGCGCGGTGGAGGAACTGGTGTTCAGCCCCGACTCGGCGTGGCTGCTGTGGGTGGAGCCGCTGGATTCCGACGAACGGCATTCACGGCTCCGGATGGCCGCCGTGGACGCCGAAAAGCACCAAGGTGAACGCATCATCGAGCTCACCGACGGCCGCTTCGCCGACTTCGGCGCCGACTTCACCCCGGACGGGAAGTACGTGGCGTTCCTGTCCCGTCGCAGCTTTGATCCGGTCTATGACACCCACTCCTTTGACCTTTCGTTCCCGGTCGCAACAAAACCGTTCCTGATCGCGATGGCCGCCACGACGCCGTCGCCCTTCGGGCCTTCGGTGGACGGCGCCCCGCACCCCGAGCACGCCAAGGACCACCACGACGCACCCGTTCCCACGGTCGCAGTGGACGTTGCCGGGTTGGCCGCACGCATCATTGCCGTGCCCGTGCCGCAGGACCGCTACACGGCGCTGTCCGCAACGGCGGGCGGCCTGCTGTGGCTGGTGGAGCGCGGCGACGGAGCCACGGGGGACGGCCTGGCCACCACGGCCGACAAAGCGGCGCCGGCACGCCTTGACCGCTTCGATTTTGCCACCGGCAAGGTCAGCCGGGTCGTTGAGGAACTGGACGACTTCCGGCTCAGCGGCGACGGCAAATGGATCGTCACGGTCCACGACGAGGCCGTTTCGGTGCTGCCGGTCGGGTCCAAGCCCGCCAAGGACGCCGCCGACACCGTCACTGTCGACCTGGAGCGGATCGTCCTCATGCTTGACCCCGTGCGCGTCTGGGGCCAGGCCTTCGACGAGGCCTGGCGGCTCCAGCGCGACTTCTACTACACGCCGGACATGGCGGGAACCGATTGGAACGCCGTCCACGCCCGCTACCGCCCCATCGTGGAACGGCTGGGCAGCCACGACGACCTCATGGACCTGCTGTGGGAACTCCACGGCGAGCTGGGCACCTCCCACGCCTATGTGACCCCGGCAACGAGCAACGACGACGCCGCAGGCCAGGGATACCTCGGCGCCGGGTTTGTCGCGACTCCCGACGGCTTCGCCATCACGGACATCATGGCGGGGGACTCCTCCGACCCGCAGGCATACTCCCCGCTGGCTGCGGCCGGCGTCGCCGTCCGCCAGGGCGAGATCCTCGAAGCCGTGAACGGCATCCCAGTGCCGGAACAGGGCCCCGCGGTGCTGCTGGCCGGAACTGCCGGAAAGATTGTCGAACTGACCCTGCGCAGCGCCCCCGGCAGCGGTGCGGGCGACGCCGGCGCACCCACCCGCCGCAGGGTCGCCGTCGTCCCGCTCAAGAGCGAGGAACGCCTGCGCTACCAGGAATGGGTCGGCGCCAACCGGGCCATGGTGCGCAAGGCCTCCAAGGGCGCGTTCGGCTACCTGCACGTCCCGGACATGATGCCGCGCGGATGGGCGCAGCTGCACCGCGACCTCGACACCGAAACGGCGGCCGACGCCCTGGTCATCGACATTCGGCGCAACCGCGGCGGCCACACCTCGCAACTCGTGGCCGAGGTCATCAGCCGGCGCATGGACGCCTGGTGCCTGGCCCGTGGACAAGGACCCCAGATCTACCCGTCGCAGGCGCCCCGGGGACCCGTGGTGATCCTGGCCGACGAATTTGCCGGCTCCGACGGGGACATCATTACGGCCGTGGCGAAACTGCGGGGGATCGGCCCCGTGGTGGGCATGCGCACCTGGGGCGGCGTGGTGGGCATCGACGGGCGCTTCTCGCTGGCCGACGGAACAGAAGTGACCCAGCCGCGCTACGCTTTCTGGTTCCGGGACGGCCAGGGCTTCCACGTGGAAAACTTCGGCGTGGAACCGGACATTGAGGTGCCGTTCGCACCGCACGACCACATGGCCGGCAACGATCCCCAGCTGGAGGCCGCCGTGGGTGTGCTCCTGGAGATGCTCCAGGAGATCCCCACCGTGCAACCGCCCGCACTGGCCGGTTACCGCAACGTGGCACCGGGAGCGCTCCCGCCGCGTCCGTAAGGCCCTGTAAAAAGGATATGGCCGCCTACCCGACGGGGAGGCGGCCATATCTGCAATCCGGACCCAAACACCTAGCCCGCGAGGGCCCCGAACCGAGGTACGAGGTTTGGGAGCGGGTGGGGACTACGAGGCGTCGAGCGTCGCGTCCAGGGTGATCTCGATGCCGGCGAGGGCAGCGGAGACGGGGCAGCCGGCCTTGGCGCCCTCGGCGATGGTGGCGAACTCTTCCGCGGTGATGCCGGGGATCCGGGCGGCCAGGGTCAGGTGGCTGCCGGTGATTCCGGTGCCGGGCACGAACGTGACGGCGGCGGAGGTGTTGACGTAGTCGGCGGCCTTGCCGGCTTCGGACAGTGCATTGCTGAACGCCATGGCGAAGCAGGACGAGTGGGCGGCCGCGATGAGCTCTTCGGGGCTGGTCTTGCCTTCGGCCGCTTCGGCGCGGGCCTTCCAGGTGACGTCGAACGTGCCCAGTCCCGAGCTGTCCAGGGTAACCTGTCCGGCACCCGTGGGAAGATCGCCAACCCATCCAGTGTGGGCGTTGCGAATTGTAGCCATGTTCACTCCTTATGAAATATCAGTGGTGCGTACCCTTCGAACAGCGGGCACGCCCCTCCACCCTATGCCGTAGCGGCTCCGGGTGTCGCGGATTACACTGTCGGCATGGTCAAACTTTCCTCAGTGGTCATTAATTCCGCCAATCCGGCCGAACTTGTTGGTTTTTGGTCGGCTTTCCTTGAAACGGAGGTCGCCGCATCGGGCAGCGGCTTCACCTGGCTCTCCCTGGGTGAGGGGATGCCGCGCCTGGCAATCCAGGAGGTGGCCGCCCCCACGGCGGGCCGGCGCCGGCTGCACCTGGATTTCGCGGCCGCCGACATGGTGGCCGAGGCCGCCAGGGCTGTGTCGCTGGGCGCCAAACGCCTGGAGGAGCATTCGATCGGCGACTTTGCCTGGGTGGTGCTGGCCGATCCCGACGGCAACGAGTTCTGCATCTCGCCCAACCACGGCTAGCTCAAACGACATAACGGCGCTTTCTTCGCTTGCAGGGGAGTAAGGAACCCCCTGCAAGCGAAGAAAGCGCCGTTATGTCGTGAAACCGCTTAGGACCAGATGGTGGCCACGGCGATGTTGATCAGCGCCATGCCGCCGACGGCGTGTGCCAGTCCGGTGGGGACCTCCTGGCCGGCCTTGGCCTTGCGGTAGCCGATGATGGCCGGGATCAGCACGGCGATGGCGATGATGAGCTTGACCGTGATCTTCGCGTAGTTGACGTCGGCGTGTGTGGCGCCGAGGATGCCCACCAGGGCCAGGCCGGTGACGAGCTGGGCAATGGCGCCCCACAGCTGGATGGGAAGCACGGTGGGCTTCTTGAACGAGGCGAACCAGCCGCCAACGATCGCGGCTGCGCCGAGCACGTGCAGGAATACCAGGATGTTCGTGAGTACAGTCATGCCACCAGTTTAGCGACAAAGTGTCCGCAAAACACCAATGGGTCGCCTTCCTGTGAGGAAGGCGACCCATTGGTCATTTCAAGCGGGTTACCGCAAGGGCCGTGTTAGAGGCCCAGGTCGGCCTCGAACGCGCCGTCTTCCAGGCGGCCTTCAAGGTCTGCAGGAAGCGGCCGGCGTCCGCGCCGTCCACCAGGCGGTGGTCGTACGTCAGGCACAGGTACATCATGTGACGGATGGCGATGGTGTCGTCACCGTCGGCGTCCGTGACCACGACGGCGCGCTTGACGATGCCGCCGGTGCCCAGGATCGCCACGTTGGGCTGGTTGATGATCGGGGTGTCGAACAGTGCGCCGACGCTACCGATGTTCGTGATCGAGAACGTGCCGCCGGAGAGCTCGTCCGGACCGATCTTGCCGCTGCGGGTGCGTGAGGCAACATCGGCGATCTTCCCGGCCAGGCCGGCCAGGTTCAGGTCACCGGCGTTGGAGATGACGGGAACCAGCAGGCCCTTGTCCGTGTCCACGGCGATGGCCACGTGCTCGGCGTTGTGGTACGTGATCTGCTGAGTTTCCTCGTTGTACTCACCGTTGACCGCGGGGTGCTGCTTGAGCGCCTCGGTGACGGCCTTGGCAATGAACGGCAGGAACGTCAGCTTGGTGCCGTTGACGGCCTGGAACTGGTTCTTGGCCGAGTTGCGCAGCTTCACGATGCGCGTCATGTCAACCTCGTGCACCTGCGTGAGCTGCGTGGAGATGTCCAGCGACTCGCGCATGCGGCGGGCGATGACCTGGCGGATGCGGGGAGCCTTGACCGTGGTGCCTCGCAGGGAGGACGGTACGACGGCGGGTGCAGCCTTGGGAGCTGCTGCGGCTGCGGCGGCCGGAGCCGGTGCGGCAGCTGCCTTGGCGGCCTCGGCCACAGCCAGGACGTCCTGCTTGCGAATGCGACCGCCGACGCCGGAACCGGTGACGGTGGTGATGTCCACGCCGTGCTGGTTGGCAAGCTTGCGCACCAGGGGAGTGACGTAGCTTGAATCGCTGGCTGCGGCGGGTGCAGCCGGAGCCGCGGCCGGAGCGACGGGAGCCGGAGCAGCAACGGGAGCCGGAGCGGCAACAGGAGCCGGAGCAGCTACCGGAGCGGGGGCAGCAACAGGGGCGGGCGCGGCAACGGGAGCCGGAGCAGCCGGGGCGGCGGGAGCAGCGGCGGCGGGTGCGCCGGAGCCGATCAATGCCAGGACGCCGCCAACCTCAGCGGTCTCGTCTTCCGGTACGCGGATTTCCAGCAGGGTGCCGGCCACGGGGGACGGGATCTCGGTGTCAACCTTGTCGGTGGACACCTCCAGCAGCGGCTCGTCAACCTCAACACTCTCGCCAACGGCCTTCAACCAGCGCGTGACGGTGCCTTCGGTGACGCTCTCGCCCAGGGCGGGAAGCTTGACCTCGAAGGTGTCGCCGGCGGGGGCTGCGGCGGGCGCGGCAGCCGGTGCGGCGGGAGCCTCGACGGGGGCGGCTGCCGGTGCTGCCGGGGCGGGCTCGGCTGCGGGAGCCGGCTCGGCGGCCGGTGCGGATGCGGCAGCGCCGGCACCGTCTCCGCTGCCGATCAGGGCCAGCGGTGCACCAACTTCTGCGGTCTCGTCCTCGGGGACCAGGATCTGCTCCAGGATGCCGGCAAAGGGCGAGGGGATTTCGGTGTCAACCTTGTCGGTGGAAACCTCCAGCAGGGGCTCGTCAACTTCGACGCGGTCGCCTACCTGCTTGAGCCATCGTGTGACGGTACCTTCGGTGACGCTTTCACCCAAGGCGGGCAAGTTCACGGATTCAGACATTTCGTCCCCGTTCTCCTTTTTGTGCAGTGCATTTCTGTGCACCAGACATGAAATTCATGAGTAATGATGATGTGTATTTGAGCTTAGTGCACCCGGCGCGAACGCCGGGTGCACTAAAAAACGTTTGCTAGCCGTGGAGCGGGCGGCCGGCCAATGCCATGGCCGCTTCCCCGAGGGCTTCGTTCTGGGTGGGGTGTGCGTGGATCAGGCTCGCAACATCCTCCGGGTAGGCTTCCCAGTTCACGATGAGCTGTGCCTCACCGATCTGCTCGCCAACGCGGCTGCCGATCATGTGCACGCCCACCACGGGGCCGTCCTTTTCGCGGACGAACTTGATGATGCCGCCGGTGCCCAGAATGGCGCTCTTGCCGTTGCCGGCAAGGTTGTATTCGGTGCTTTCGACGTTGGCGTCGCCAAACTTTTCCTTGGCCTGCTTTTCGTTCAAGCCGACCGAGGCGATCTCGGGATCGCAGAAGGTGACCTTCGGGACGTTGATGTCCTCGACCACTACGGGGTTCAGGCCGGCGATTTCCTCGGCCACGAAGATGCCCTGTTGGAAGCCGCGGTGGGCCAGCTGGACGCCGGGGACGATGTCGCCCACGGCGTAGATGTTGCCGACGCCGGTGTGCAGGCGCTCGTTGGTGATGACAAAGCCGCGGTCGATCGTGACGCCGGCTTCCTCGAAGCCCATGCCTGCGGTGGACGGGCCACGGCCGACTGCCACGAGCATGAGGTCCGCTTCGAACGTCTTGCCGTCCACGAGGGTGGCCTTGACGCCGTCGGCGGTCTGCTCCACGCCCTGGAAGAAGGTGCCGGTGTTGAACTTGATGCCGCGCTTGCGGAACGTGCGCTCAAGGACCTTGATGATGGAGGCATCTTCGTTGGGGACCAGGGAGGCCATGCCTTCGATGATGGTGACGTCCACGCCGAAGGACTTCCAGACGGAAGCGAACTCGACGCCGATCACGCCGCCGCCGAGCACGATTGCGCTCTTGGGCACGTAGTCCATGGTCAGGGCCTGGTCGGAGGTGATGACCTTGCCGCCAATTTCCAGGCCGGGGAGGCTGCGGGAGTAGGAACCCGTGGCCAGCACGATGTTCTTGCCCGTGTAGTTCACGCCGTTCACGGTGATCGTGTTCGGGGCGGTGAGCTTGCCTTCGCCGTCGATGACGGTGATGCCCTTGCCCTTGATGAGACCCTGCAGGCCCTTGTACTTGCCGGCAATGATGCCGTCCTTGTACGCGTTGACGGCATTCATGTCGATGCTGGTCAGCTCAACGTTGACACCCACCTTGGAGCCCTCACGGGCGTGGTCGGCGACTTCTGCGGCGTGCAGAAGGGCCTTGGTGGGGATACAACCGTTGTGCAGGCAGGTGCCGCCCAACTTGTTCTTTTCCACCAGTCCAACGGTCATGCCCAATTGGATGGCACGCAATGCTGCGGCGTAACCGCCACTGCCACCACCGAGAATCAGGATGTCGAATTCTTGCCCAGCTGCCTGATCGGCCACTTAGACGCTCCCTCGCGTTCGGGTGGCGCACGGGATCGCGCGCCATCTCATCAATTGTCGTGGCAAGGCCGGGTGGATTGATAATCCGTGGCGGCTCTGCCAAGTAAAAGATAAATACTTTCAGCATTTACCTTAGCTGCCAGTTCTTCCATGCTCCACCACGGGGTTGTCACATGAAAGGGCATTGTGGTCATACTCACTGTGGGAATGGTCACCGGAAACCCGGTGCCATTCCCACAGTGCCGCTTCCGGGGCGGCGTCCGTTAGACGCTGCGGGCCACGACGTCCTCGACGTAGCTGACAAGGGTGCGCACGGCCATGCCGGTACCCTGCTTGGGCGTGTAGCCGTAGGCCGCGCCCTCGTTGAAGGCGGGGCCGGCGATGTCCAGGTGGGCCCAGGGGATGGTTTCGCCGTCTTTGCCCTTGCCAATGAATTCCTGCAGGAACACGGCGGCGGTCATCATGCCGCCCATGCGCTCACCGATGTTGGCCATGTCGGCCACGGGGGAGTCCAGCGACGGGCGCAGCTCCTCCGGCAACGGCATGGGCCACACGAGCTCGCCCGAGCGGTCCGCGGCGGCCTTCAGGGCCGCGCTGACGCCGTCGTCGCCCATGACGCCGGCGGTGCGGTGGCCCAGGGCCACGACCTGCGCACCGGTGAGGGTGGCGACGTCGATGATGACGTCGGGGAATTCCTGCGAGGCGGCCACGAGGCCGTCGGCCATGACCAAACGGCCCTCGGCGTCGGTGTTGAGCACCTCGACGGTCTTGCCGCCGAAGATCGTCAGTACGTCGGAGGGGCGGATGGCCGTGCCGGAGGGCATGTTCTCGGCGATGCAGAGCCAGCCGGTGACGTTGACCGGCAGGCCGAGGCCGGCCACGGCCAGGACGGTGTTGAGCACGGCGGCCGCGCCGGCCATGTCGCACTTCATGGTGACCATGCCGGCGCCGGGCTTGATGGAGATGCCGCCGGAGTCAAAGGTGATGCCCTTGCCCACGAGGGCCAGGTCGGCCACGGCCTTGTCCGACTTGTATTCCAGCTTGACCATGCGCGGCGGGCGCGAGGAGCCCTGGCCCACGCCCATGATGCCGCCGTAGCCGTCCTTGAGGAGGCGCTTTTCATCCATGACGGTGACCTTGACCGGCAGGCCCTTGGCCAGATCCTTCGCGGCGTCGGCAAAGGTGGAGGGGTACAGCTTGCTCGGGGGCTCGTTGACCAGGGTGCGCGTCGCGTTCACTGCCTGGGCGACGATGGCGGCACGGTCGAGTGCGGAGGCCAGGGCCGGGTCCTTGGCCAGGGCGGAGAAGATCGTCACCGTGGCAACGGAGTCCTTCTTGGAGCCCGTGCCCGTGTGCAGGCTCGCGTACTGGTAGGCGCCCAGCGCGGCACCCTCGGCGATCGCGGAAACCTGGCCCACCGTCGTCGTCGGCAGGGCCAGCACCACATGGGACAGGCCGGACAGCTGGCGGATGGCGGAACCGGCCGCGCGGCGCAGCGACTCCTCCGTGATTTCGGTGCCGGCGAGCTTGCCGACGCCGGCCAGGACCAGGATCTGCGCGCCGGTGTCGGGCAGGCCCGGGAGGCGCAGCAGCTGGTCGGGGGCGCCCGTGACGCCCAGGGCGGACAGGGAGGCCTTCAGCGAGGTGACAGCCGAGGCCGACAGCGGGGAATCGAGGATGACCGGACCGTCGGCACCCTTGCCGACGCCGATGACGAGAGCATCGGCGGAGACCTTTTTGAGGTCCGTGCCGATGACGTTGAAAGTGATGTTTTGGCTCGCATTCACAGTGAATGATTCCTCACGTTTGGAGACGGTAGATAAGGTGACGCTGCTAACGATCGTAGTCTCAACGCCGCGGCTTTGGGCGCCGGGGCCCCGCCGCCCGGCGGCCCTCGTCGGCCGGCGCTGCGGTACCGTATGAGCCATGAGTGAAATTCCCGAAGGGGTCCTGCATGGGCCGCTGCACGAGTGGCATGTTGACCACGGGGCCAAGATGGCCGAGTTCGGCGGCTGGCTGATGCCGCTGCAGTACGACGGCGGCGGGGTGGTTTCCGAGCACACAGCGGTGCGCACCACCGTGGGACTCTTCGACGTCTCCCACCTGGGCAAGGCCGGAATCCGCGGCGCCGGTGCCGTCGACTTCGCCAACCGGTGCCTGTCCAACGATCTGGGCCGCATCCGGCCCGGCAGCGCCCAGTACACTCTGGCGCTGACCGATGAGGGAACCGTCACCGATGATCTGATCGCCTACCTGCGCGCCGCCGACGACCTCTTCCTGATCCCCAACGCCGCCAACACGGCCGCCGTCGTGGCCGCCCTCCAGGGTGCCCGCGATGCCGAGGGCGCCGAGCTTGAGATCACCAATCTGCACCGGGACTTTGGCGTCTTCGCCCTGCAGGGCCCGGAATCCGCCGCCGTCATGGCGGCCCTGGGCCTGCCGCAGCCGGCCGGGTACATGTCCTTCGTCGACGCCACGGCCGTCATCAACGGCGTGGAGCTGCCGCTGACCATCTGCCGCACCGGCTACACGGGTGAACACGGTTACGAGATCGTGCCCCGCTGGGACGACGCGCTCACGGTGTGGGAGGCACTGGCCGCCGCCGTCGAGGCCGCCGGAGGCAAGGCTGCGGGCCTGGGCGCCCGCGACACCCTGCGCACCGAAATGGGTTATGCCCTGCACGGCCACGAACTCTCCACCTCGATCACCCCCGTGGAGGCCGGTGTCGGTTGGGCCGTGGGCTGGAAGAAGGAGTCGTTCTGGGGCAAGGACGTGCTCGCCGCGCAGAAGGCGGCCGGCGCGCCCCGGAAGTCGGTGGGCCTGCTGGCCACCGAGCGCGGCGTTCCCCGGGCCGGCGTCAACGTCCTGGGCGCCGAAGGCGCGGTTCTTGGTGCCACGACGTCCGGCACGTTCTCGCCCACCCTGGGCAACGGAATCGCCCTGGCCCTGGTGGACCCGTCGGTGCAGCTGGGGGACACCCTGGCCCTTGACATTCGCGGCCGCCGGCTGGGCGTCACCGTGGTCAAGCCGCCGTTTGTCCAGATGCGCGTCTCCAGCTAGGGGTTCGACGGCGGAAAACCGCCACCAAGGCACAAGCTGCACAAAATTGCCGTGGGTGTCCGGAATGATTCCGGGCACCCACGGTGTTGTGCACACTAGAGACTGACGCTTGCGAGGAAGACTATGAACAACATCGAGTACACGCCGTTCCAAGACCCCGAATCCCTCTACGCCCTCAACGAGGTACTGCTGGACGCCGAGGACCTGCACGGGCTGAACCTGTTGATGTCCTTCACCGGCTTCGCCGACGCCGGCCACGTGGTGAGCCAGATTGCCGGGGAACTCTCCGACAACCTGGCCTCCGAGCCCGTGGCGGTCTTTGATATCGACCAGCTCATCGACTACCGCTCCCGCCGGCCCCGCATGACCTTCAGCGAGGACCACCTGAGCAACTACGCGGCCCCGTCGCTGGTGCTGTACAGGATGGTTGACGCGCTGGGCCAGCCGTTCCTGTACTTGACCGGCAGCGAACCGGACCTGCAATGGGAGCGGTTCACGCTGGCCGTGCTGGGCCTGGTGCGGCGCCTGGATGTGAACCTGACCGCATGGGTCCATTCGGTGCCCATGCCGGTCCCGCACACCCGGCCCATCGGCACCACCGTGCACGGCAACCGGCCCGAACTCATCGAGGGCATTTCGGCGTGGAAGACCACCCTGGAAATCCCGTCCGCGATCGGGCACCTGCTTGAATTCCGGCTCGCCGCCGAGGGGCGGAACGTGGTGGGCTACGCCATCCACGTCCCGCACTACCTGGCCGACGCCGAGTACCCGCCCGCCGCCGTCGCCGGCCTGGAATACCTGGGTGCCGCCGCGGCGCTCATGCTGCCCAGCGAGCGGCTCCGCGAGGCCGGCCGGGCCGTGGAACGCCAGATCACCGAACAGGTGGAAGGGTCCGCCGAGGTGGCCGCCGTGGTGGCCAACCTGGAAAAGCAGTACGACGACCACACCGACGGCACGTCCCGCCGTTCGCTGCTGGCCGGCGACAACGACGAACTGCCCGACGCCGACGAGCTCGGGGCCGCCGTGGAGGCATACCTGGCCAGCCGCGACTCCGCGCCGGGCGCCCCCGATGAGGGTGATTCAAGCAACATCTAGGTGTTGCGTGCGCTGATGCGGCCCCGTCCCGGGCCGCATCGGGCATAGGCTGGGGCGCGTGGACAGTAAGCGTGCATGGATAGTTTGGAGCGTGGGCGTTTTCGCCTACCTCGTGGCCGTCACCCAGCGGACCTCCTTCGGAGTGGCCGGGCTGGAGGCCACCGAACGGTTTGGCGCCAGTGCCTCAGCGCTCTCGGCGTTCACCGTCATCCAACTCCTGGTCTACGCGGTCCTGCAGATTCCCGTGGGCGTCCTGGTGGACCGGCTGGGCCCGCGCCTGATGATCGCCTCCGGGGCGGCCCTGATGACGATCGGCCAGCTCCAGCTTGCCGCCGCCACCTCGGTGCCCGGCGGCGTGGTGGGCCGCGTGTTCGTGGGCGCCGGGGACGCCATGACGTTCATCTCCGTGATCCGGCTGGTTCCCGCCTGGTTCCCCTCCCGGCGGGTGCCGTTGCTGACCCAGCTCACGGGCCAGCTCGGGCAGTTTGGCCAGCTGATCTCGATTGCGCCCTTTGCGATCGTGCTCCATGTGTGGGGCTGGAGTCCGGCCTTCCTGGGCCTGGCCGCCCTGGGCCTGCTGGCCGCGGCCCTGTCGGTCGCCCTGCTCCGCAACGCCCCGGCGTCGTCCATCCCGGCGGCGGCGGGCACCGGCATGAAGGAAACCGCCGCCGACCTGGCCCGGGCCTGGCTGCAACCGGGCACCCGGCTGGGCATGTGGAGCCACTTTTCCACCCAGTTCGCCGGGAACGTGTTCGTCATGACCTGGGGCTACCCGTTCCTTGTCTCCGGGCAGGGCCTTGACCCGGCCGAGGCCAGCGTGCTGCTGAGCCTGTTCGTGCTGGTGGGAATCGTCTGCGGCCCCATGCTGGGCGGCTGGGTGGGCCGGCATCCCCTGCGGCGTTCCACCATGGTCCTGGCCGTCACGGGTGCCATCACCGTCGCCTGGCTCGCCGTGATCCTGTACCCGGGCCCGGCGCCCCTCTGGCTGCTGGTGCTCCTGGTGTTGACCCTGGCACTGGGCGGCCCCGCCTCCATGATCGGCTTCGACTTTGCCCGCACCTTCAACCCGTCCCACCGGATCGGCACGGCCACCGGAATCGTGAACGTGGGCGGCTTCTTCGCGGCACTCGTGACCATGTACGTGGTGGGCCTGATCCTTGACCTGCTCCACAACAGCGGCTTTTCCGGCGGCGGCCTGTACTCGCTGGACTCCTTCCGGATTGCGCTGTCCTTCCAGTTCATCGTCCTGGCCGTGGGGATCACGGCCGTCGTCTCCGTCCGCCGCGAGGTGCGCCGGCGCATGGCGCTGACGGGGGAGACGGTGCCGCCGCTGCGGGAGGCCCTGGCGGACAACCGTCGCCGCCGGGCCCAGTACCGGCGCGAACTGAGGGCCGACCGTGCCGAGCGCAAGGATTCTACGAAGCCTTAGCCGGGATCCGGGGCCCCGTTATCCACAGATCGGGGCTGCCGGCCAATCTGGCCTGTTGCCGCGGCGTCCGGCGGGACAGCCTTGGGGCATGAGAAAAATTGACAAGATCAAGGTCAGTGCCGGTGAGGACCTGCTCGCATTCATCCCGCACATTGTGGGCTACTGGCCCCGGAACAGCGTGGTGTGCATCGGCATGGCCGGGAAGGCGCTGCGGGCCACCATGCGCCTGGACCTGCCCCCTGCCGGCGCCGGAAACCCCGCCCAATTCGCGGCGCTTGCCGCCGCCCAACTCTCCAGCGACGCCGAGGCCGACGGTTGCCTTCTCGCCTTCTTCGCCGACAGCGACTGGAACGAACCCCGCACCTTCCCGCACAAGGAGTTGTACGCGGCACTGCGGGACGCCTTTGGCCGGGCCGGGCTGCCCGTGCGCGACGCCTGGTATGTGGGGAAGGACCACTGGCGCGCCATTGAGTGCACCAACGCCTCTTGTTGCCCCTGGCCGGGGCGAAGCAACACGGCCATCAACGCCAGCTTCGTCAACGCCGAATTCGTGTTCCGCGGCAGCGCCGTGGGCGGGGACCCCCGGGAGCGGATTCCGGCCATGACGGCCGTCACCGACCGGGACTTTGCCGGCAAGGTGGCGAAAGGAATCGAGGCGGTCCTGGCCCCACTGTGCGCGGACGGCCTGGCCGAGAACCAGCTGAGCGTGACGCTGGGATCCTGGGAACGCGCCCTAGCCCACTGGCCCGAGCCGCCCGACGCCTCGATGACGGCCTATCTGCTGGCCAGCCTCGGTGCCACCTGCGTGCGCGACGCCGTCCTGGTCTCCCTGGCCACCTCGCCCGAGCAATCCCTGGCCGGGGTGGTGGGAACCGGATACCTCTGCCGGGACGTGCCCGAACCCGTGGTGCCGGCAGCCTGGTTTGGCGGCAACCAGGCCGCCGGCTACGACATCGTGATCGGCGACGAATCCGACGCCGCGATCGTTGCGGCCGGGGAGACCTTCAGCAATGTCCTGGTGGGCGGCTCGCCCGACCCCGGCCACCCATGCTGCGCACCCTCGTGGGCGCGGCTGGACCGGGCCGAGGAACTGCTGCTCTTCTTGGCCCGCTCCGTCGAGGGAGCCGGAAAGGCACCGGTCTTGTGCATGCTCGGCTGGATCCACTGGTGCCGGGGGCGCGGCACCTGGGCCGGCACCTTCTTCCAAGCCGCCCAGGAATCGGTGCCCGGCTACAAGCTCGCCTACTTGCTGGAACGGCTCCTGGACGCGGGCGCCATCGCGGCCTGGGCCAAGGACAAGGCCACCGCCTGGCCCGGCTACCAGGAGCGGTTGGAGGCCGCCTGAGCCGCCTCAGATCCCGGGCGGGGGACCGGCATGCCACGGTCCCGCCGGTGCCAAAATGGCGGTGAAAACGTGAGACAATATAAGCCGAGACCCGGTTGGGTCCGTGTTTTACGCAGCGCAGTGAGTTGGCAGGATCTCTGAATAATCTCTGTGCGCCCCGGTGGGAACAATGCCGGGACGTCGGGAGTTATACAGAAAGACCCTCCAAGCGGCAGTGATGTGTAAAAGCAACACGGACTTGACAGGGTCATAGTGGTGTTGCCCGACGGTGACTCCACAGACCGCCGCAAGAAAGGTTTTCTGTGTCTGCTACTTCCACGAGCAAAGACTCCACAACAAACGAGCTTAAGGACCCTGCAACGTCAGCAGCGGAGACGCTGACCCCGGCGCAGAAGAGGGCCGCCACGATCGCCGCCAAGAAGGCTGCCGCAACGGCCTCGGGCGACGACGCCCCCAAGGCCGCAACGACCCGCCGCGCGAAGGCCAAGTCCTCCGACGACGAGTCCGCCGATTCCTCCGACCATGAGGAAGCCGACGTCGAGGACGTCGCCGCCGAGAAGGCCGAACAGCCCGTCGCCACAGGCACCGGCTTCGTCTACTCCGACTCCGACGACGACGACGCCCCCGTCCAGCAGGTCATGTCCGCCGGCGCCACCGCCGACCCCGTCAAGGACTACCTCAAGCAGATCGGCAAGGTTGCCCTGCTCAACGCCGAGCAGGAAGTCGACCTCGCCCTGCGCATCGAGGCCGGGCTTTTCGCCAACGAGAAGCTTGAAGCCGACGACGGCAGCATGGACGCCCAGCTCAAGCGCGACTTGCAGCGCATCGTGCACGACGGCAAGCGGGCCAAGAACCACCTGCTCGAGGCCAACCTGCGCCTCGTGGTGTCCCTGGCCAAGCGCTACACCGGCCGCGGCATGCTCTTCCTGGACCTGATCCAGGAAGGAAACCTGGGCCTGATCCGTGCCGTCGAGAAGTTCGACTACACCAAGGGCTTCAAGTTCTCCACCTACGCCACCTGGTGGATCCGCCAGGCCATCACCCGCGCCATGGCCGACCAGGCCCGCACCATCCGCATCCCCGTGCACATGGTGGAAGTCATCAACAAGCTGGCCCGCGTGCAGCGGCAGATGCTCCAGGACCTGGGCCGCGAACCAACACCGGAAGAACTGGCCAAGGAATTGGACATGACCCCGGAAAAGGTTGTCGAGGTCCAAAAGTACGGCCGCGAGCCCATCTCGCTGCACACCCCGCTGGGTGAAGACGGCGACTCAGAATTCGGTGACCTCATTGAGGACTCCGAGGCAGTGGTCCCCGCCGACGCCGTATCCTTCACGCTGCTGCAGGAACAGCTGCACTCCGTGCTGGACACCCTCTCCGAGCGTGAAGCCGGCGTGGTTGCCATGCGCTTCGGCCTGACCGATGGCCAGCCGAAGACTTTAGACGAAATCGGCAAGGTCTACGGAGTCACGCGCGAGCGCATCCGCCAGATCGAATCGAAGACCATGTCCAAGCTGCGCCACCCGTCGCGCTCACAGGTCCTCCGCGACTACCTGGACTGACAGTCTCTTAAACTGACCCGCAGCGGCCTCGCCGTTGCGGGTCAGTTTTGTTTAAGGGCGTGGGCGGCCGCCTCGGTGCGGCTTGCGGCGCCGAGCTTGCGCATGATGGCCGACACATGGACGCTGACGGTCTTGCCACTGATGAAGAGCTGCTCGCCGATCTGCTTGTTTGTCAGTCCCTCGGCCACGAGGGCCAGCACCTGCGCTTCCCGGCCCGTGAGGGAGTCGTCGTTGGGGCGGGTGTTGCGCCCGTCCAGCACCAGCCCGCTCCGCTGCGCAAAGTCCCGGGCCATCCCCACCAGAAGACCGGCGCCGAGGGTTTCGGCCCCGTCGCGGGCGGCCCGTAATGCCTCGGTGGCGAGCTGGCGGTTGCCGGCGCCGTATTCGGCCTGTCCCGTGCGCAGCGAGATGTAGAGCCGCAGATGGGCGGGCAAGGTGTCCGCCACGGTCAGCGCGTGCTTCCACAGGGCCGGCTCGGAGCCGTCGCCGCCAGGCCCGCCCAACTCGGCCTCGAACAGTGCCGACCAGCCCGCAAACGTTGGCCAGAACGAACAGTTGGCCAGCAACTCACGCATGCGTGGTTCGGCGTCATCGGCGGTGGCCAGGCCGGCGGCGCGGCGGGCGGCCAGTATCCGGGCTACGACCGCCAGCAGCGGAAGGTCGTAGCCGGGCAGTGACTTGAAATCCTTGCCCAGGATGGAACTTACCTCGTGCCAGGCGCCGTCAAGGTCGCCACGGACCCACGCCTGCTCACCCGCAAGCGCCATGAACGGCAGGCTGGACTGCGACTCCACCCCGGCCAGTTTGCGCAACAACGGCCTCCACCGGTTCAACACCGCCTCGACGCTGGGAAGGTCCCCGCCCCACAGCAGCGAAAAGATCCGTGAGCGCAGCAGGTAGCCGTGAAAGGCCCGGGGCGGGGAAAGCGCCAGGATCCTCGTGAGCAATTCACCGGCCCGGGCCCAGTCGCCCCGGGCAAACAGCGGTTCGACGGCGTTGGAGGAGAGCAGGGCGCCCGTGGTGCGTTCCACGCCCAGTGCCCGGGCGCTCTCGATGCCGTCCTCGGCAACCCGGATGGACTCGTCGTAGAGGCCCATCAGGTGCAGGATGTCGGAGTAGTTGACCCGGAATCGCAGGAGCGCGTCGGCATCTCCCTCCGCCAGGGCCTCGGCGGCCTCGATGTCCTCCCGGCCGCCGGAGACGTCCCCGGACATAATCCGGGTGACGCCGCGCAAATTGGACGCGACGGAGCGCTCGGCCGGGTTGCCGATGGCCGTCGAAAGCTCAAGGGCCTCGGTGGCTACCTCGACGGCCAGGCCAAGATCGGCCTCCAACATGTAACGGGCCGCCAAACGGTTCAGGAGGGACGCGCGCAGATCTTCATCGGATCCCGGCGGGGTCAGCTCAAGGGCGCGGAGCAGCAGCGGGACCGAACCGGTTTGGGCGTTGAACGCCAGGTAGCGTGACTGGTCGGCCAGGAGCTTGGCGAGGGCCGGACCGGTGGCGCCGCCGTCGGCCACCGCCAGCCGGATCATGGCCAGGGACCGTTCGCCGTCGCCGGCCAGGTTGTGGGCCGAGGCAGTCCGGCCCATCAGGGCAAAGCGCGGCATGCCGGCCACCCCCTCGGCGTCGGCCACCCTGTCCCACAGGTCCAGGGCGCGCTCACCCATGCGCGCGGCCGTCGAATACGCGTAGCTGCATTCGGCGTCGCCCATCGCCGCGATGGAGGCCCCGAAGGACTTCTCCGGAACGTTGGCGGCATGCCAGTGGTAGGCGATTTCGGCCGAATCGCGGCGTGTGGTGGCGCCGTCCTCCATGACCTCGGCATAGCGGGTGTGGAATCTGGTGCGTTCGCCGGGGAGCAGGTCGGCGTGGATCGCCTCCCGGAGCAACGCATGGCCAAATGCGTAGCAGCTCCCGTCAAGGTGCAGCAGGTTGGCGTGCAATGCCCCACGGGCGGCGGAATCGAAGTCCGCCGCGGCCCGGTCGTAGGCCCCCAGCGCCTGGGGGTGCGGCACGCTGACACCCCCGGCGGCGACGACGCGCAGGAAGTACTGGACGGGCTCGTCCAGGCGCTCATACCGGGCCAGGAGCAGGTCCCGCAGGTTGGTAGGCAGCTCCCCGGCCGCCTCGACGTCGCCGAGCCCCAGCAGCTCCTCCACGAAGAACGGGATTCCGTCACTGCGCATGTAGACGTTTTCCACGAGCCCGTAGCTTGCCATGCGCCCCGTGATGGCCTCGATCTGGCTGCGCACGTGGTCCTTGTCCAACCGCCCGAGCCGGATGTTCTTGGCAAAGCGGCCGCGTTCGACCTCGGAGAGGAAGTCACGCAGCGGATGGCCGCGACCGACGTCGTCGCTGCGGTAGGTCAGGGCCAGCAGGAACTTCCCGCCGCCGAAGGCACGCAGGATGAAGCGGAGCACGGCCAGGGTGGCGTCGTCTGCCCAGTGCAGGTCCTCAATGACGACGACGGTCGGCTGGGTGGCGCTGGCATGCTCGAGGATCGTGGCGACCACTTCAAGGATCCGGTTGCCGTTGGGCCGCCCGCCCGGTCCCGGCCCAATCTCGGGCAGGAGCAGGGACAGGGCGTCGCCGCCCGGCCCGGCGAAGTCGACCACGGCCTCCAAACCCACCTGGGTGGCCAGGGACCGCAACACCGCCGTGATGGGTGCGTAGGGCGGTGCCAGCTGGCCCAGGTCCACGCACTGGCCGGTGATGATGCGGGTTTCCGCGGGAACGCCGGCCACGAACTCGTGCAGCAGGCGTGTCTTGCCCAGCCCCGCCTCGCCGCCAATGACCACAGCCTGGGGAGAGCCTGCGGCCGCGAGCCCGTAGGAGTCGTTGAGGGCACGTAGCTCGTCGTCGCGGCCGATCATTCGGGCGCTTGCCTGCGGGGTTTGCATCATCCAATCCTGCCACGCCTGGCCCTGTCCGCGGGGTCCCGGCACCTGCACGATCGCCTCAGCCCATGGGGTGCTGCCGTGCAGGGCCGGGGCTTGGTGGAACGTGCGGGTCCACGCCCGGTGCCAGCGCCCGGGCGTCACGCGGGCCCGTTGGTTGTTTGCCTTGATTTCCGCCAGGAGCCTGCGCCGTTGCGCGGCAAGCTGCAGTTCGGTGTCGCGTTGCCGGGCGATCGTCAGCACCATGAAGTCGTTCATTGTCCTCATCCCTTTCCTTGGATGACTCCATTTTTGTCCGGGCGGGGGTGTGCCAACATCGGGTGCTTGACCTATCTTTTGCCGTATCCCGGCGGGCTAAGGCACCCCGGCAGCCTAAGGCGCCTTAGGCCCGTGGGCACAAAAAAGTGGGGCCCCGGAAAATCCGGGGCCCCACTGTGTCGTGCGTGCAATCAGTCGACGGGGACCGGCGCCTTTTCGGTCAGGCGGGCGGTTTCGTCGTGCCACATCGAAGACAACGGCTTGAGCGAGGCTTCAACGGCGCGGGCGTGGTGACCGCAGAACAGAAGCTCGCCGCCGGAGGATTCCAGCACAACCCGGACGTACGCTTGTGCGCCGCAACGGTCGCAACGATCCATCGTGTTCAGCTCGGGGCTGGCAATGGCGGTGGTAGTCATGATGGCCTCCTTTGTAAGATCTTGGTACCCATATAACCATTATTCGTAGCGGTTCCATCCTTGGATGGCCCCACTTTCGCTTACCGCGTAGCTGTGGCGCCCGGCACGCCTGTCAGCGGCCGCATGGTTGACGCGTTAACCTTGAGTGGGCGCCCAATGACCGCCCGTCCCCATCGCAGACCCACCGTCACAAGGAGCACGCCAGCCGTGGCACGAATGAATTCCGACTACAACGCCCGCCACCTTTCCGTCCTGGAGGGTTTGGAAGCGGTTCGGAAGCGCCCCGGCATGTACATCGGCTCCACCGACTCCCGCGGCCTCATGCACTGCCTGTGGGAGATCATCGACAACTCCGTCGATGAGGCGCTTGCCGGCTACGGCCAAAACATCCTGGTGATCCTGCACAAGGACAATTCCGTCGAGGTGCACGACGACGGCCGCGGCATTCCCGTCGACGTCGAACCCAAGACGGGCCTCACCGGCCTGGAGGTGGTGCTGACCAAGCTGCACGCCGGCGGCAAGTTCGGCGGCTCCTCCTACGCCGCCTCGGGCGGCCTGCACGGTGTGGGCGCCAGCGTGGTCAACGCCCTCTCGGCCCGCATGGATGCCCAGGTGGACCGCGGCGGCAAGACCTACCAGATGAGTTTCCGGCGCGGCGAGCCCGGCCACTTCAAGGACTCGGGCAGGACCCTGAGCCCCACCGTGGACTTTGAACCGTTCATCGAGAATTCAAGCCTTGACATTGTCGGCACCACCAAGCGCGGCGTCACCGGCACCCGGATCCGGTACTGGGCCGACCGGCAGATCTTCACGGCCGACGCCAAGTTCTCCTACGACGAACTCTCCGCCCGCGCCCGCCAGACCTCGTTCCTTGTGCCGGGGCTGAAGATCACCGTCCGCGACGAACGCCGGCTCCCCGGCACGCCGGGGGAGTTCGCCGCACACGAGGAAGTGTTCCACCACGACGGCGGCCTGTCCGAGTTCGTGGACTTCCTGGCCGTGGGCGGGGCCGTGACGGACATTTGGCGGCTCCAGGGCCACGGTTCCTTCACCGAAACCGTGCCCGTGCTCAACGCCGAGGGCCACATGGAAAGCACCGCCGTGGCCCGCGACTGCGAGGTGGACATCGCGCTACGCTGGGGCGTCGGCTACGACACCACGATGCGCAGCTTCGTGAACATCATCGCCACCCCCAAGGGCGGCCGGCACCAGGAAGGTTTCGAGCAGGCCCTGCTCAAGACGTTCCGCAAGGTCATCGAGACCAACGCCCGCAAGCTCAAGGCCGGCAACGACAAGATCGAAAAGGACGACGTCATGGCCGGCCTGACGGCCGTGCTGACAGTGCGCCTGGCCGAGCCCCAGTTCGAGGGCCAGACCAAGGAAATCCTGGGCACCCCGGCCGTGAAGAACATCGTGGCCAAGGTGGTGGAGAAGGAGCTGAAGGCGAAGCTCGAATCCACCCAGCGCGCCGACAAGGCGCAGGCCGCCACGCTGCTGGAAAAAGTGGTGTCCGAGATGAAATCGCGCATCTCCGCCCGCGTCCACAAGGAAACCCAGCGCCGAAAGAACGCCCTGGAGACCTCCTCGCTGCCCACCAAGCTGGCGGACTGCCGCAGCAGCGACGTCAAGAAGAGCGAACTGTTCATCGTCGAGGGTGACAGCGCGCTTGGCACCGCCAAGCTGGCGCGCTCCTCCGACTTCCAGGCGCTGCTGCCCATCCGCGGGAAGATCCTCAACGTCCAAAAAGCGTCGGTGGGGGACATGCTGGCCAACGCCGAATGCGCCGCGCTCATCCAGGTGGTCGGCGCCGGTTCGGGCCGCAGCTTCGACCTGGAGGCCGCCCGTTACGGCAAGGTGATCCTGATGACCGACGCCGACGTCGACGGCGCCCACATCCGCACCCTGCTGCTGACGCTGTTTTTCCGCTACATGCGCCCCATGATCGATGAAGGGCGCGTGTTTGCGGCCGTCCCGCCGCTGCACCGGGTGGAGGTGGTCAACGCCGGAGCCAAACCCAACGAGATGGTCTACACCTACTCCGAGAAGGAGCTCCACACGCTCCTGGCCAAGCTGGAGAAAACGAACAAGCAGTACAAGAAGCCGATCCAGCGCTACAAGGGCTTGGGTGAGATGGACGCCGAACAGCTGGCCGAAACCACCATGGACCCGCGCCACCGCATGCTGCGCCGGGTCACCAGCGCCGACGCCGACCGTGCCGAGCACACCTTCGAGCTGCTCATGGGCTCCGACGTGGCACCGCGCAAGGAATTCATCGTGGCCGGCAGCGAGTACCTCGACGCCGACCGCATTGACGCGTAATCCCCGCCGCTAGGGCAGGATGCCGGGCACGATCAACAGGGCCGTCGGCAAAGCCAGCACCAGCACGGCGCCGGCCACGATCAGGGCCTGGGGTCCGGTGCCCAGGGCGGGCGTTGGGTTAAGCAACCGGCCCAGCCGGGCAGACGTCGTCGCCGGAGTGTCAATCTTGTCCGCATCCCCGCCCACCAGCGCCGCGGCGGGCAGCTGGGCCGAACCGCTGGCCACCAGCGCGATCGCCGTGACCAGGGTGGACTTGCTCACCGAACGCAGGGCGACGTCGTCGGCCATGATCTCGATCAGCGAGGACACGGCCCGCTGGGCCAGCTTGGAGGTGGGCAGCCACGGCAGGGCCGACCGCCAGGCGGCGAAGGCCCACAGCAACAGGTGATGGCGTTGGGCCAGGTGGGTTTCCTCGTGCAGCAGCACGGCCCGCAGCTCCTCCTCGGACAGGAGCGTCATGAGCCCGTCGGAGAGCACCGTGACGGAGCGGGAACCGCCCGGCAGGCAGTAGGCGACGGGCGCTTCGTGGCTAATGACCAGGGTGTCCGGCCGGTCGCTGGAGGGGGAGCTGAGCAGGTGCAGCAGTTCGCGGTGGCGGCGGCGCTGGCGGTTGATGCGGAAGTAGGTCAGCCACAGCGTGAACAACAGGTGTGCCGTGAGCAGGGCGGCGGCGCTGAGCGCAAACGCGTGGGTGATGCCCAGAGTGTCCAGGGACTCCTGGCCCAGAGCCACCTCGACGAGCCCGTGCAGCCCCTCAACAAGGTTCGCCCCGAGCGGGACCAGGCCGTAGCAGAGCATGGCGCCGATCATGGAAAGCCCACCGGCAAGGGCTATGGACTGCCACAGCACCATCGCCGCGAACGGTGCGCGCGCCGGCCAGTGCGCGCGCGAAAGGAAGACGGGCACCGGCCACGCAAGGGCGACGGCCAGGCCCGCAAGGAACCACGAGGTCCAAAACATATAAGCAAATCTACCGTGTCGGGACGGCCGGTACTGCGGCCCGGCTAGTGCCCGAGCAGCTTGCGCAGGGTCTCGGCCTCGCCCTCGCTGACGGTGCCGATGAAGCGTGCCAGGACCGCCTCCCGGTCCGGCGCCGAGCCCAGCACCTCGAGCATGAGCTCGGCCGTGTGGTCGGCGCGGCTCGTGACGGCGCGGTAGCGGTGCGGGCGGGAGGAACGCTCACGTTCCACCAGCCCCTTCTTCTCCAGCCGCGAGAGCACCGTCAGGACGGTGGTGACGGCCAGCGGCCGGGAATCGGCCTCGGTTGAGGACGGCCGCTGCGAGAGCAGGTCACGCAGGATGTTGGCCGTAATGGCCTCCTGGTGCTCCCACAAGAGATCCATCACGGCCCGTTCAAGGTCCCCAAGAGTCGCCATGTCAGATCCTTCCCCACTGTCTTTCTTGTTGCCGTACTTCATCAAAAGTCTGTCCGGCACGAACGGCCCGACCCTAAACTGTGGGTCAGGCGACGTTTTGCCGTTACGACAAATGTACAGGTTTTGACAGCAATGTTCTACACGGGGTAGAACTTGAACTTCTACATGTTGTAGAAAGTTTCTTGGGGCTCGGCGCCTATACGCGGATTGAGGGAAGTTGATGGAAGCTCTGGACATTGCCCGGTGGCAGTTCGGAATCGTCACGGTGTACCACTTTTTGATGGTTCCGCTGACGATCGGGCTCGGCACGCTGGTGGCCATCATGCAAACCACCTGGCTGCGCACGGGCAAGGAGGAATACCTGCGCATGACGAAGTTCTGGGGGAAACTCTTCCTCATCAACTTCATCATGGGTGTCGCCACGGGCATCGTGCAGGAATTCCAGTTCGGCATGGCATGGAGCGAATACAGCCGCTTCGTGGGCGACGTCTTCGGCGCCCCGCTGGCCATGGAGGCGCTGCTCGCGTTCTTCGTCGAATCAACCTTCCTGGGCCTGTGGATCTTCGGCTGGAAGAAACTGCCCGCCAAAATCCACCTGGCCTGCCTGTGGATCGCCGTCTGTGGCTCCATCGTCTCCGCCTACTTCATCCTTGTCGCCAACTCCTGGATGCAGCACCCCGTGGGCGTTGAAATGCACAACGGCCACCCCCAGATGGTGGACGCCTGGGCCGTCTTCACGAACAACACCGCCCTCGTGGCCTTCTTCCACACCATCACCGGCGCCCTGGCCGTTGCCGGCGCCTTCCTGCTCGGCATCGCCTGGTACCACCTGTGGCGCCGCCGCCACGACGGCATCGACACCGTAGACGCGAACGGACGCGTGGTGGTGGGGGAGTCGGCCACCATCCCGGGCAGGGACAAGAAGGACCACTCCCTGTGGATCAAGTCCCTACGGATCGGCGCCGTGGTGGCGATCATCGGCTTTGGCGGCTCCGCGATCTCCGGGGACCTCTCCGGCAAGCTCATGTTTGAACAGCAGCCCATGAAGATGGCCGCCGCCGAGGCCGCCTGCCACGACGGCACCAGCTTCTCGGTGCTGTCGATCGGCAACCTCAGCAGCCGCAACTGCGACGACGTCAAGGCCGTCATCGAGATCCCCGGCCTGCTCTCCTTCCTGGCCCACAGCGACTTCACGACCGACGTCAAGGGCGTCAACACGCTGGTGCCCGAATACCAGGCCAAATACGGCACCAACCTGCCCGACAACCCCATCTACGGCAGCCGCGCCGGCCAGGCCATCAACTACGTGCCCGTCATGCCCGTGACCTACTGGGGCTTCCGCATGATGATCGGCTTTGGCGGGCTTGCCGCCCTGGCCGCGGCCGTGGCGCTCTACGCCACCCGCAAGGGGACCGTGCCGCGCCCCAAATGGCTCATGCGACTGGCCCTGGTGGGCATCCTGGCCCCGTTCGGCGCCAACGCGGCCGGCTGGATCTTTACCGAAATGGGCAGGCAGCCATTCGTGGTGGCGCCCAACCCGTCGATGAGCGGCATCGACCAGGTGTTCATGTTCACCGCGGCCGCCGTCTCGCCCGGCGTTTCGGCAGGGGAGCTGATCTTCTCCGTCGCGGCCCTGGGCACCGTGTACGCCGTGCTGCTGGTGGTGGAGGTGGTATTGCTGACCAAGTACATCCGCGGCGGCGCCGTTTCCGCCATGCCGGAGCTGGCCCATCCGCCCAAGGGTCCCGCTGACGGGGCCGACGACGACGCCACCGGCGATGACGGGAAGGCCGGCGACGATGTCCTTGCCTTTGCCTACTGAGCCCACCGCCAACCCCGCGCCGACCCGCTGGATTTAAGGACTACCCATGGACTTCCTCCCCACCCTGTGGTTCATTCTCATCGCCGTGCTGTGGACCGGCTACCTGTTCCTTGAGGGCTTCGACCTCGGCGTCGGCATGCTCATGAAGACCTTCGCCCGGGATGAAAAGGAGCGCCGGCTCCTGCTGAACACGGTTGGACCGGTGTGGGACGGCAACGAGGTGTGGCTGCTGACGGCCGCCGGAGCCACCTTCGCAGCGTTCCCGTTCTGGTACGCATCCTTGTTCTCCTCCCTGTACATTCCGCTCGTGTTCGTACTCCTGGCCCTGATCTTCCGGGCCGTGGCCTTCGAATACCGCGGCAAGGTGCACGCAGACAGGTGGCGGACCGCCTGGGACTGGGCCATCGCGCTGGGCTCCTTCGTAGCCGCATTCGGCATCGGCGCCATGCTGGGCCTGACCACCACGGGCCTGCCGCTGAACGCCAACGGCGACCGCGTGGGCGGGCCGTTCGCCTGGTTCACCTGGTACGCCGTGCTGGGCGGGCTCGCCGTGGTGTGCTTTGCCCTGGTCCACGCCGCAGCGTTCCTGGCCCTGAAGACCGACGGCGCCGTGCGCCTCCGTGCCCGCCGCCTCGTGGGGCGGTGGCTCCCGCTGGGACTGCTGCCGCTGGCCGCTTGGGCCGTGTCCGTGGCCGTGATGAACGGCAAATGGTTCAGCTGGCTGTTGATCGGTGTCGCCGTCGTAGCCGCCGCGGCATCCTGGCTGGCCAACCGGCGGGACCGGGAGGGCTTCAGCTTCCTGGCCATGGGCGTGTTCCTGGTGGTGGGCAGTGCCGCCATCTTCAGCGCCGTGTTCCCCGTGGTGCTGCCCTCAACGCTCAACGACGCCTGGAACCTGACGGTGTCCAACGCCTCGTCCTCCCCATATACGCTGCGCCTCATGTCCATCGTGGCGGCCGTCGGCGTGCCGCTCGTGCTGGCCTACCAGGCATGGACGTACTGGATCTTCCGCAAGCGCATCTCCGTGGCGAACCTGCCCGAACCGCACGACTTTGCCGCCGCCGTCGCCCCCGGAGGGAACGCCTAGCATGAGCCCGCGCCCCGCCATCCCCGCCGGCAAACGCACCCGCCGGGCCCTGGCCGGCCTGGCGGCACTCGCGGCCCTGAAGGCCGTGGCCCTGGTGCTGATCATGGCAGCCCTGGCCCACGCCCTGGCCCGTTGGGCCGGCGGCGCCAACCCGGACGCCGTCAGGCTCGCCGTGCAAGGCGGAGTGGGCGCGCTGTTGTTGGGCGGTGCCGTGTGGGGCCAGCAAATCCTGGCCCGCCGCGCCGCCCTCGGCACCAAGGAGGAATTGCGCGCTAAACTCATCGCCCACCGGCTGAGCCCGCGCGGACTGGCCGGGAGCCGGGGCGACGTCGGCGCCGAGGGCATGCTGGCCAGCCGCGGCCTGGACGGCCTGGACGACTACTTCACCGCCTACCTGCCGGCGCTCGTCAGCTGCGCCGTGCTGCCGCTCATGCTGGGCGTGCAAATCCTCATCTCCGACTGGGTCAGCGCACTCATCGTGGTCCTCACCGTCCCCCTGGTGCCGGTGTTCATGATCCTGATCGGCTTCCACACCCAGGAACGGGTGGAACTGGCCGCCAAGGGGCTCGACCGGCTCTCCAACCACCTGCTGGAACTGGCCCGCGGGCTGCCCGTATTGGTGGGCCTGCGCCGCGCCGGCGCCCAGCGCAAGGCGCTCGCCGACGTGTCCGAACGCTACCGCAGCTCCACCATGGCCACACTGCGCACGGCATTCCTGTCCTCCATGGCGCTGGAATTGATCAGCACCATCTCCGTGGCCGTGGTGGCCGTGTTCATCGGCGTGCGGCTGGTCTACGGGGACATGCCGCTGGAAGCCGGGCTGCTGGCCCTCATGCTGGCCCCCGAATGCTTCCGGCCGCTGCGCGAGGTGGGCGCCGCCCACCATGGCAGCGAGGACGGCGTCGAGGCGCTGCGCCGGGTCAATGAAATCCTTGCCGACGGGGCGGCTACCGACGTGCCCGCCACGTTCGACGCTGGCAATCCGGTTGTCGCGGCCGCTCACCTGGCCGTGAGCTACCCGGACCGGACCGAACCGGCGCTCGCCGACTTCTCTGCCTCCGTCGAGCCCGGCGGCGTGCTGGTCCTGGACGGTGCCAGCGGCACGGGAAAGTCAACGGCCCTTGCAGCCTTCGCCGGAGTCCTGTCAGGCAGCGGCGCCGGTCTGTCCGGCGAACTGCGGCCGGCCCGCCCGGGCACCGCCGTGTGGGTGGCCCAGCATCCGGCCTTCACCGAGGACACCGTCGCAGCCGATGTTGCGCTCTACGCGGCCGGCCCCGCCGGAATTCCCGTCCCCGAGACCGTTGTCGCGGACGCGCTGGTCCGCGTCAACGCCGCACACCTGGCGGGCCGGTCACCGTGGGATTGCAGCCCGGGGGAACTGCGCCGCGTGGCCGTGGCCCGGGCGCTGGCCCGCATAGCGGCCGATCCCGCCTTCGACGTGGCCCTCCTGGACGAGCCCACCGCCCACCTTGACCCGGAATCCGCCGACGCCGTCCGCCGGGCCCTGGCCGCACTCCGCGGCACCGTGGCCCTGGTGGTGGCCACCCACGACACCGTGCTGGCCGCCCTTCTTCGCGGCGAAACGGCGCCCGCGCAGTCCCACGGCGCGCAGTCCCACCCCGCCACCGTGGAGCCCCTACCGGACTCACAGGGGTCCGCGCAAGAGTCCGCAGCCCCGTCCTCAGCCGACCAGAACGGCACCGAGACCGGGCCCGCACGGTTCAAATGGTCCTGGCTGCGGCAGTTGCCGTGGCGCTCGCCGCGGTTTGCGGCCGGCGTCATCGTTTCCGCCTTGGCGACCCTAAGCGCCGCCGCCTTGTCCGGGGTCTCCGGCTGGCTGATCGTGTGGGCCGCCGACCGCCCGCCCATGCTGTACCTCATGACGCTCATTGTTGGCGTCCGAGCCTTTGGCTTGGGCCGCTCCGTGCTGCGGTACTGCGAGCGGCTCCTCACGCACGACGCCGTGTTCCGCTGGGCCGCCGGGCTGCGCCTGAAGCTGTGGGACGCGCTGGGCTCGAACGTCCGCCACTGGGGCAGGCTGACCCGCTCCGGCGGCTCGCTGGGCACGCTCGTGGCCGACGTCGACGAACTCCGCGACGCCCTGCCGCGCGCCGTGGTGCCGATCCCGGCCGCCGCCATCTCCTTCCTGGCCGTGCTGGCCGCCGTTCTCTGGCTGGCTCCGCCGGCCACCGGCGTGGTGGTGGTCCTGGGCGTGCTGGCCCTGCTGGTGCTGCCTGTGGTGGTCTTCCGCTCACAACGCCGGGCCTCCGCCGCTGCCGCCCTGCACCGCTCCTGGCTGGCCGGCCGGGCCACCACCTTGCTGTCCGCGGCCGGGCAGCTGTCCGCCAACGGCGTGGGGGAGGCGCAGGCGGCTGACTTTGCCCGCCGTGACCTGGCCGTCTCCGCCCCGCTGCGCCGGCTGGCCTGGTCCAACGGGCTGGGACAGTCGGCCGTGTCCGTGCTGACCTCATTGGCGGCCGTTGCCGTCACGGCGGCCGCGATCGCCGCCGGGATCGACCCGCGCGCCGCGGCCGTGGCGGCCCTGCTCATGCTGGCCCTCGCCGAACCCCTGGGCCAGTACGTTGACGCCGTGGCCGAGCTTCCCGTGCTGGGCGCCATGCTGGCCCGCACCATGCCGCTGCTGGACGCCCCGCCCACCGTGGGTGCCGGAGCTGCACGGGACGGAGCCGTGCTTGAGGGTGCAGGGGCAGACGCCACCACCGAGGTGGAAACGCTGCGGCTGGACAACGTCACGGCCCGCTACCCGGACGCTGCTGAGCCCGTCTTCACGGGCATCAGCGGGGGCACAAGCCGCGGGCAGTGGTGGTCCGTGACCGGGCCGTCGGGCTCCGGGAAATCCACCCTCCTGGCCGTATTGCTCGGCTTCCTCGCCCCGGAGGCGGGACGGTACACGCTCAATGACACAGCCGCGAACGCGGAGACGCTGCGGAACATCGCCTGGTGCCCGCAGGAGGCCTACCTGTTCAACTCCACCCTGCGCGGAAACCTGGCGCTGGCCCGTCCGGCCACGTCGCCGCCGGACGACGCCGAACTTGAGTCAGTCCTGGAAACCGTGGGCCTGGGCCCTTGGTTGGCCGGCCTGCCGGACGGCTTGGAAACCCGTGTGGGCCCCGGCGGGCACTCGCTCTCCGGCGGGCAGCGCACCCGGGTGGCCGTGGCCCGCACGCTCGTGGCCGGCGCCGGCGTCGTGCTGCTCGATGAACCCACGGCACACTTGGGCGCCGACGAGGCCGTGGAGCTGGTCGTGGAGCTGCGCGGTGCCCTCAAGGACGCCGCCGTGGTGCTCGTGACGCACGATTCCGCCCTGGCTGCGGAGGGTGACACCCGCCTGGTGCTTGAATCTCGACAGGCCGTCACCGCCGATTCCGTGGTGCGGGCAGGGGCCGGCGTTTAGGCTGGGGGAATGACGAACCAGGCCCCCATCGCCCTGCCCGCCGCCGACGGACTGTACTTCCGGCCGCTTTCGGAAGCCGATCTCCAAGGGTGGCTGGAGCTCGTGGTGCGCATCGCCGAGGCCGAGAAGGCGCCCTGGCACGACCAGCGCTCGGACCTGGTGGAGGTGCTGGAATCGGAGCAGGACCCGGTGGCCGAGAACACCCTGATTGGCGTCGATACCGACGGCGCGCCCCGGGCCTATGGATTCGTGGCCAAGAACCCCGCCTCCGCCTACGGCTATGCCTTTGGCGGCGTCGACCCCACCTGGCAGCGGCGGGGGATCGGCAGGGCGGTGCTGGCCTGGCAGGAGGCGCACGTGCGCCGGCGCTGTGCGGCCGACGGCAGCGAAACCCCCATGGTGCGCACGTACACCGAGGAGGGCAACCCCGCCCGCAACGCCCTGCTGACCAGTGCCGACTACGGCATCGTGCGGTATTTTTCGGAGATGCTGCGCCCGCTGACGGACGCCCCCGAGGTCCGGGAGGCGCACGGCATCCGGCTCGTGCCGTTCACCCCCGAGCTGGCCGAACCCGTCAGGCTCGCCCACAACGAGGCGTTCACCGACCACTGGGGCTCGGCGCCGCGCAGCGAACAAAAATGGGCTTTCCTGCTCAAACACGAGGACCTGCGCCCCGACTGGTCGGCCGTGGCGCTCGACGCCGCCACGGGCGAGGTTGCCGGCTACCAGCTCTCCATGTACGACCCCGAACGGTTTGCCAGGGAGGGCCGCCGGGAGGGCTACACGGAGATCCTCGGCGTCCGGCGCGCGTGGCGGGGCCGCGGCATCGCCCAGGCCCTGCTGGCCGACGCCATGGCCCGGTACAAGGCGGCCGGCATGGACCACGCCAGCCTGGACGTGGACACCGAAAATCCCTCGGGTGCCCTGGGCCTCTACGAGTTCCTGGGCTACCGGCCGCTGCGCCGCAGCATGGCCTGGGACAAGGTGCTGTAGCCGCCTACGCGTCGATGTCGTGCAGGTGGTGGATGACGTCGTGCAGGAAGTAGCCGGCCAGGGTCAGCACCGTGAATTCCGAGCCGTTGCTGCGCAGCCCGCGCCGCTCCCACTGCTCCTGTGTGACGGAGCCAAAGGCGTCCGCCACGTCGCTGCCGGCCTGCACCAGTTGGTGGTAGACCTCCCGGGCGTCAAGCCCCGCATAGTTCCCATCGAGGGCCGCCTGGTCCTGGTCCCAGTTGGCAAACACCGGGTTCTCCTGCGTGAGCATGAGTTGCAGACGGGCCTCGAACACGTCGAAGACGTCGCGGACGTGGGCGGCATACTCAAGCACCGACCACGTTGAGTCGTCGGGGCGCTGGTCCGCCGTCGCCCGGTTCAGGGCCGCCTGCCAGCGCGGCAGCAGGGCCGGGATGGCGGTGGCGACGGCGGCCGGGGTGGTTTTGGCCGCCTCGAAACCGCACTCCGGGCACGGTGCGGACAGCACCCAGGTCCAGTCTTTGTCATCCGGAATGATAGGCATGCGCCCAGTGTATGCGGTTACTGGAGGGGCAGCTCAAATGCTTCCTGGGTTGCCTCCGGAATTGGCGCCGGATCCGACGCCGGCGCCGAGACGGCAGCCGGGGGAGCCTTGGGTGTCGGCTCGGCTGCGTGCGAGCCTTCTCCGCCCACGCTGGGTCCCACCAGTTCGATGGCCGCGGACAGGGCCACGCCGGAACCGTCCCGGTGCCCGTGCTCCACGGGCAATGCCCGGGCCACGCCGGTGGCAGTGGACGCCTTGGCCGGGCCGTGCCCCGCCCAGGACACCATTAGCCGGTCCTCGCCCTTCAGGAAGCGGTGTGCGCGCACGCCGCCGGTGGCCCGCCCCTTGGCCGGGTATTCGGTGAACGCGGTGACCTTCGCGCTGCCCGACGGCGTGCCGGGCAGGGCGTCCTGCCCGCCGGCCACCGTGACCACCACGGCGTCGGGGTCCGCAACGGACACTACGCCGAAGCTGAGCACGGAATCGTCCGCGGCAAGCTTGATTCCGGCCATGCCGCCGGCCGTGCGGCCCTGCGGGCGCACGTTGGCGGCACTGTAGCGCAGCAGTTGGGCGCGTTCGGTGATGAAGACGAGTTCGTCGTCGTCGTTCACGGCCACGGCGGCACCCACCACGACGTCCCTGGGCTTGAGCATGATGTACTCCCACTCGTCCCGGTTCAGCGGGTACTCGGGGGTGACCCGCTTGACGACGCCGGCGGCCGTGCCCACGGCGAAGACCGTGTTGAGCGGCACGAAGCCGATGAGGGTTTCGCCCTTGGTGAGCGTGATGAATTCCTTGGCCGCCACGCCGCCGGCCAGATTGGGCAGCGAGTTGGTGGGCGGCAGCACGGGCATGTCCACGACCTGCAGGCGCAGCATCCGGCCCAGTGAGGTCAGGGCGCCGATCTCGGCCCGGGCACTGGTTTTGATGATGGAGGTGAACACGTCGTGCTTGGTGCGCCCGCCGGCCTCGACCAGCGTCTCCGCCGTGGAGGTGCGCGCGATCTGCCCCGAGGCGCTCAGCAGCACCCAGCAGGGGTCGTCGGCGATCTCCAGGGCCAGCGGGGCCACCTTGCCCTTGCCCGCGGGGCCGGCGGCCGCCAGCGCCTTGGCGACGGACGGGGCCATGGCCTCGGATTCCAGCAGCACGGTGCGGCGCGGGGTGGAGTACTTGGCCGCGACCTCGCCGAGTTCGTCGGAGACCAGCTGGTGGAGCAGTTCCTTCGACCCGAGGATGGCTTCGAGGGCGGCGATTTCGCGGCGGAGTTCGTCGCGTTCGGCCTCCAGCTCCACCATGGAGAAGCGGGTGAGCCGGCGCAGCTGCAGGTCCAGGATGTAGTTGGTCTGGATTTCGGAGAGGTCGTAGATGGCCATGAGGCGTTCGCGGGCGGCCGCGACCTCGTCGGAGCTGCGGATGATCTGGATGACCTCGTCGATGTCGACGATGGCCAGCAGCATGCCCTCCACCAGGTGCAGGCGGTCCTGCTTCTTGCCCAGCCGGAACGCGGTGCGGCGGCGGACCACGTCGATGCGGTGGGCCACGAAGACCTGCAGCAGCGGCAGCAGGCCCAGGGTTTGCGGCTGCCCGTCCACGAGGCAGACGTTGTTGATGCCGAAGGAGTCTTCCATGGGGGTGTAGCGGTACAGCTGGGCCATGACGGCGGCCGGGTTGAAGCCGTTCTTGATCTCGATGACCAGGCGCAGCCCGTGCTTGCGGTCGGTCAGGTCCACGAGGTCCGCAATGCCCACCAGTTTCTTGGTGTTGATGGCGTCCTTGATCTTCTCGATGACCTTTTCCGGGCCCACCAGGTACGGCAGTTCGGTGACGACCAGGCCCACCCGGCGGGGGGAGAGCTGTTCGACGGCCATCGTGGCCCGGGTCTTGAAGGAGCCGCGGCCCGTGGCGTAGGCGTCGCGGATGCCCTGCAGGCCCACGATGCGCCCGCCCGAGGGCAGGTCCGGCCCGGGGACGTACGCCATGACGTCCTCAAGGGTTGCCTCGGGGTTGGCGATCAGGTGCTGGGCGGCGGCAATGACCTCGCCCAGGTTGTGCGGGGCCATGTTGGTGGCCATGCCCACGGCAATGCCGCTGGCGCCGTTGACCAAAAGGTTAGGGTACGCGGCCGGCAGCACCGAGGGCTGCATCATCTCGTTGTCGTAGCTGGGCACGAAGTCCACCACGTCTTCGCCCAGGTTGCCCGTCAGCTCCAGGGCTGGGGCGGCCATGCGGGCCTCCGTGTACCGGGGGGCGGCGGGGCCGTCGTCGAGCGAGCCAAAGTTGCCGTGCCCGTCGATCAGGGGCAGGCGCAGGGAGAAGTCCTGGGCCATGCGCACCATGGTGTCGTAGATGGCGGTGTCGCCGTGCGGGTGCAGCTTGCCCATGACCTCGCCCACCACGCGGGCGCTCTTGACGTGTCCCTTGTCGGGGCGCAGGCCCATCTCGCTCATCATGTAAAGGATGCGCCGCTGCACCGGCTTCAGGCCGTCCCGGGCATCGGGGAGCGCCCGGGAGTAGATCACCGAATAGGCGTACTCAAGGAAGGAACCTTCCATTTCACTGGAGACGTCAATGTCAACGATGTTCTCGGTGAAGTCTTCGCCCATCGTTTCATTGGCGGGTTGTTGGCGCTTGGCCATGGTGGTGTTGGTTCCTTACCTTGTGTGGTGCGGGTGTTGCGGGCGGGCATGGGCGCTAAAGGCAATCATGTCGGTACAGTAATTCTATGGTGAAGCCAGGGGACGTGCCCGAATATCCGGCGCATTGGGAGGCCGATGTCGTGCTGCGCGACGGCGGAACGGGCCATTTGCGGCCCATGACGGCCGCGGACGCCGACGCCGTGCAGGCCTTCCACATGGCCCAGTCGCAAAATTCCATCTACCTGCGCTTCTTCACCTACAAGTCCAAGCTGACCGCCAAGGAGCTGCGCCGCTTCACCGAACTGGACTATCGGGACCGGGTGGCGCTGGTCATCACCCGTGGTGCGGAGATCATCGGCATTGGCCGCTACGACCGCCTCGATGATCCCACCGAGGCGGAGGTGGCGTTCAACGTCTCCGACGCCAACCAGGGCCGCGGGCTTGGCTCCATCCTGCTCGAGCACCTGGCCGCGGCCGCCCGGGAGAACGGCATCGACAAGTTCACCGCCGAGGTCCTGCCGGAAAACCGCAAGATGCTCCAGGTCTTCTCCGACGCCGGCTACGAGGTGCACCGGCACTTCGAGGACGGCGTCGTGTCCCTGGAGTTCCAGATCGACCCGACGGAAAAATCCCGGGCGGTCATGGAATCCCGGGAACACCGCGCCGAGGCGCGCAGCGTGGCCGGTCTCCTGGCCCCGGCATCGGTGGCCGTCATCGGCGCCAGCCGGGCCTGGGGGAGCGTGGGCCAGCAGCTCCTGGAGCACATTGTGGAGGGGCGGTTCACCGGCGCCGTGCACGCGGTCAACCACGACGCCCTGGAGGTGTCGGGCATGATGCCGCACGCCAGGATCGCCGAGGTCCCCGGACCCGTGGACCTGGCCGTGATCGCCGTCCCCTACGACCAAGTGCCCGCCGTCGTGGACCAGTGCGGGGCCGCAGGGGTGAAGGGCATCGTGGTGGTCACCGCCGGATTCGCCGACGACGGCGCTCGCGGGCTGGCCCGCCAGCGCGCCCTGGTGCGCCAGGCCCGGGCCAACGGCATGCGCCTGGTGGGACCGGCCTCTCTGGGCCTGGCCAACACGGATCCCGCCGTGTCACTGAACGCCTCCATGGCGCCCGGCCTGCCCCTGCGGGGAGGGCTGGGCATCTTCAGCCAGTCGGCCGCCCTGGGGGTGTCCCTCTACGCGTCCATGAGCCGGCGCGAGATCGGCCTGTCCACGGTGCTGTCCGCCGGGAACCGAGCCGACGTTTCCGGCAACGACCTCATGCAGTTCTGGGAGGACGACCCCCACACCACCGTATGCGGACTGTACCTGGAATCCATCGGCAACCCGCGCAAGTTCTCCCGGATCTCCCGGCGGCTGGCCCGCAGCAAACCCGTCATCGTCGCCAAGTCCGACACCATGGGGCTGCGACTGCCCCCGGGGCACGCAGTACGCACCACCCAGGCACCGGCCGGCGCGCTTGACGCCATGCTGCGCCAATCCGGCGTCATCCGCGTCAACACGATCGAGGAGCTGGCCGACGTCGCACAGATCGTGGTCGGCCAGCCGCTGCCACGGGGGCCCAGGCTCGCCGTCGTGGGCAACTCCCTGGCCCTTGGCACCGTGGTCGCCGACTCCGCCGAACAACTCGGCCTCACGGTCACCAGCATGGACAACGCCCTGGCGCTGGACACCGGCCAGTCACGGGCCCTGCCGTTGTTGGCCCACACCCTGGGGGAGGCCCTGGCCCGCGACGACGTCGATTCCGCCATCGTGACCCTGCTGCCCGTCACCGGGCTCACCATCGACGCGATCGCCGGTACGCTCAGGGCCTGCTCGGAGACGGCGGGCAAACCCGTCATCGCCGTCTTCACCGGCATCGTGGACGCCGGCATCCAGGTCAACCGCCAGCTCGACGGCGGCCTGCCGTCCTATTCGAGCCCCGGCACCGCCATCGCGGCGCTCGCAGCCGTGACGCGCTACGCCCACTGGCTCACGCTGGAAAAGCCAAGCTTCGACCGCCCCGCCGGCGTGGACACCGACGCCGTGACAGCCCTCTTGGAGCAATGGCTGGAGGGCATCGAGGGGGATGGGCTGCTGAGCCTGGATGCGGGCCGCACCCGGGAGCTGTTGGGCCACTACGGGATCGAGGTGCTCGAATCCGTGCCGTTCCACAGCGACGACGAGGCCGTGGCGGCCGCCGAACGGCTCGGCTGGCCGGTGGCCATCAAGACCCTTGACCCGGCGTTGCGGCACCGGCTGGACCTGGGCGGGGTGCGCATCAACATTGAAAACGCCCCGTCGCTGCGCCGGAACATCGGCCAGATGCGCAAACTGCTCGAACAGTACGGCCACGTCGAACTGGAGGTCCAGTCCATGGCCGAGGTGGGCCAGTCGTGCACCCTGCGCGCCATCGAGGACCCGCTGCTGGGTCCCGTGGTGTCGTTCGGGCTGTCCGGGGATGCGGTGAACCTCCTCGACGATTGGGCGCACCGGGTGCCGCCGCTGTCCGTGGGCGACACGGCCGAACTGGTCCGCTCACCCCGGGCCGCCGTGAAGCTGTTTGGCTACGGGGGGCTGCCGGCCGGAAACGTTGCGGCGCTCGAGGACCTGGTTGCCCGGGTGGGGCTCATGAAGGACGAACACCCGGAAATTGCGTGGGTGGAGTTCAACCCGATCCTGGTGGGACCCAGCCGGGTGACGGTGCTCGCCGTCGAACTTCGCATCGGCAACCCGGCACGACGCACCGACAGCGCCCGCCGGGCCCTGGTTTCCTAGCCCGGGCCCGCCGCCGGGGTGCCCGGACGGCACGGCCCGGTTCGCAACGGTCGTGGCAAAGTGCCAAAATGGTTGAATGAACAGCTTCGGAGCCGGCGCCCCGGCCAACACCAAGGGCCGCGACCTGGAATCTGCACTTCAACGCGCCGGCTTCTACCCGCGGCTCGTGGCGGACGTGGTCAATGACGCCCTGGACGGACAGGAGTGCCTGGCCCATCTGGTGCACCTGGAAACCCACTTCGACAGGACCGAGGTGCACCGCCACATCACCGTCCTGGTGCTGACCGAGGACATGCTGGTCATCACCCACGTGGACGACCAGCAGCTCGACGACGCCGGCGAGCAGGTGGTGGCCCAGGTCTCCACCGAGTCGGTGCCGGTCAGCCAGATCCGCTCCGTGGTGCTCAGTTACACCTACGCCCAGCCGCAGGACTACAAGCCCTCCGACCCGGCCCGTGAACTGACTGTCTCGATCGCCTGGTCCGGCGGGCAGCGCGTCGACATGGGGCCGGCTGCCTGCGGGGACCCCAACTGCGACGCCGACCACGGCTACACCGGCACCATTGTCCAGGAGGACCTCGCCCTGCGGATCAGCGCCGAGGCCGAGGGCCTGCAGGCCGTGGCTGACGCCAAGGCCTTTGCCCGGGCACTGCGGGCCGTCAACACGGCCACGGGCGCCCCCGTCCACGCCGGCACGCCGGCGCCGGGGCCCAAGTTCCCCGTCCTGGGCCAGCGCCTGGGCCGATCCCACTACCGGCGCTGACGGGCGTGGGACAACCGGCACTGCCCGCAGCACCCGCCTATGGAAGCGGCACCGTCGCCGAGGTGTTCACCAGCGCCGCGGCGGCCCTGGGCGACGAACGCTTCAGCAACGCCCTGCGCCTGCCAACAAGCAAGCGCATTTGCGTGGTGCTCGTGGACGGGCTCGGCAAGGCCCTGTTGAAGCAGCGCGCCGGCCACGCACCTTTCCTGCGCGGGGTCATGGCGGCCGACGGCAGCGGTGAGCACCCGCGCACCCTCCAGGCCGCGTTCCCCAGCACCACGGCCACCTCGCTGGCCAGCCTGGGCACGGGCACGGTCCCCGGCAGCCACGGCATGCTCGGCTACGACGTCCTGGACCCTGACCAGGACAAGGTGGTGAACCTGCTGGGCAACTGGGATGCCGGCGTCGACCCCCACAGCTGGCAGCCCAACCCCACGGTGTTCGAGCAATTGGCCGGACACATCCCCACCGCTACCGTCAGCCTGCCCAAGTTCGAACACTCACCCATGACCAAGGCGGCCCTGCGCGGCAGCACGTTCCTGGGCGCCACATCCCCGCAGGCCCGCGTTGAACTGGCCGCACAGACGCTGGCGGAAAATCCCCGCATGCTCATGTACCTCTACTGGAGCGAACTGGACAAGGCCGGGCACGCACACGGCACCGATTCCCCCCAGTGGGAACACCAGCTGGAGGAGCTCGACGCCGGCATGAAGCGGTTGGCCGCCACGGCTCCGACGGATACCCTGATTCTGTTGACCGCCGACCACGGCATGGTGGATGTGCCCCGTTCGGCGCGGATCGACTTCTCGCAGTTCCCCGATCTGGTGGTGGGCGTGC
This sequence comes from Arthrobacter sp. ERGS1:01, assembly GCF_001281315.1. Taxonomy (NCBI): domain Bacteria; kingdom Bacillati; phylum Actinomycetota; class Actinomycetes; order Micrococcales; family Micrococcaceae; genus Arthrobacter; species Arthrobacter sp. ERGS1:01. The sequence continues at coordinate 1,094,089 of NZ_CP012479.1, forward strand.
GGCACACAGCCGGCGAGCCGCGCATGGTGCACCTGTACCTGGAGCCCGACGCCGGAGCTGCGGCCCGCGACCGCCTCGTCGAGGCCTGGCTGGAACGTTTTGGCAAGAAGGCCTGGGTGCTCACCCGGGACGAGGCAGTGGCCGCCGGGTACTTCGGCGAGGTCCGTCCCGAGGCGGCCGGCCGGATCGGCGACGTCCTGGTGGTGGCGCGCGAAACGATCGCCTTCTACGACATGCGCCGGGTCCGCCCGCAGGCCATCGAGGTGGTGGGCCAGCACGGCTCCATCACGAAGGCCGAACGCGAGGTTCCGCTGCTGCGCATTCCGGCCACCGGCAAGCCGCGCCGCCGCTAGGGGACTGCCTCGTTCGCCGGGCTAGTGCCTGACGGGCGAAACACTGCGCTGCGGCAGCCCAATACCAAGATTCCGGCGATCCAGTGGCTAACTACGCACAGAGACCAGCTCTAACGGTGTGGATGTTCGGGGTTCCGAAATCGGATGACAACCACGCATTTGCGCAAGCGGTGCTCTGTGAGTTCGCGAGACGCAGGTACGGGGTCCAGGCTGAGGCAGTTGTGTTGCGGATACTCACCCCAAATGCCGTGGAGCCGGCCTGGCGTCCCTCCGCCGCGATTGTCTGTTCGATCGTCACCGGGCTCGGAAACGACTGACTGTACAGAACCACCCTGGCCCAGTTTCCGTAGCAACCGAGCGACCAGCGAATTTCCAGTTTGCCAATCTCCTTACCCATCGTGACCCCGCGCTGGCCGTAAATCCCCACGGACTTCACGGACTCCACGGTCATCGCGTTCGAGTACCCGGATGGGTCTCCATTGCCCCCAAAGCTCGTACTACTTGCCGCTTGAGCCGGCACCGCGCTCAGCACCCCAAAACTCGCCGCCACCATGCCTGCAAGAACTGCTGTCTTCCAGTTCTTGAACATCTCAAACCCCCTGGTTAGTAGCCGATGTTCTACTTGAGAAAGGCCGGCGGTGACGGGGCCAGACCCCAAACGGGTGACATCTGGAGCTGGCCATTCCCTGCGCGGATGCCCATCCTGGCTCGGCAGGCATTACTCGTGATCCCGGCCCCTCCCGGATCCCGTCCCGCAGCAAGGTAATAAGTGTGGCCTTTGAAATAGTGAAATATCCAACGCATAGGATTTGTCGAGTGTCTTAGCGGTTTGTATTTGGGTGGACACATTTTGACGCACTGACGACCCTCACCGCGATAAAACGCATGGCGTGTTCCATTACGTCACCAACACGCCGATCCATCCTTGTCGCGAGGAAAGTTATCCTGCTTGCAATAGGATCGACACCATCTCGTCAAACAACAAAACCATCATTACCTCGCACCCCGGTGGAATTTGTAGATAGCGAAGATGAATACACTATCCGTAACGGTTCGCCTGATGGCTGACTATTCCAAGGAGTAATTATGAATATCAAACGTAAACTCGCCGCCGTCGCGCTCACGGTCGGATTGCTTACCGGTGCAGGAGCCGTGGCTGTAGCGCCTGCGCAGGCCGCTACTGGCTGGGCACTCCAGAGCAGCACAAAAAGCTGCTTTCACGCTAGCTGGGGCGAATCCTGCACATATACAAAAACCTACAAGCGGACGTCAGCATTTTGCGCCAAGCCTGCCGGCAGCCTGACGGGTGGACTCGCAGCCTGGTACTCGTATTGCTACAAGACAGAACGCACCTACAGCAACTAACGCCAGACTGGGCTCGTTACAGCCAATGTCCCGAACACCATCAAATACTCCAGGCCCGAGGAAATTGATGCCCAACAAGGACGCAATCGCAGGTGCTATTTACCGACGGTTGATGGCCATCGAAATTTGATTATCGAGTTCGAGGGTGATTTGTGAAAAAGTGAAATATCCGGCCCCAATCGTCGGATATTTCACTTTTTCACAGGCCATTCCTAAAAGCCTAGCCTTGCCACCTGACAAACGCCTTTAGTCGCCCTTGGTGCCAAACACGATCTCGTCCCAGCTGGGGACGCTGGAGCGCTTGGGCTTGGCGGCAGCCTTGCGTTCCAGCCGGGCAGCGACCTCGCTGTCCGAGGGGCCGTCGGCCTCCACGGGGGCCGGAGCCGGGGTCTGTGCCGGGGCGGGGGTGGTGTCGACGCCGTGCTCGTCGGCCGTGCTGCGCAGCGACGGTGCGCCCGAAAGCGTGATTTCGCGGGTGTCCGTGCTGACCTCGCTCACGCCCACCGCGTGGTGGTCGTCGTGGTCGTGGCCGTGCAGGTTCGGCGCCAGGGACAGGAACGGGATGGACCGCAGCCGCTTCTTGCCGTGCGCGGCGTGTTCGGTGGCGCGGGCCTCGGTGTGATCGACGTCGTCGGCCGGTGCGGCGTCGTCGGCAGCGGCCTCCGCCGCCTCCTCGGGGGCATCCTGCTCATCGCGGGGGTGCGCGGCCGGCACGTGCGTGCCCAGCATGGCGGCAAGTTCGTCGTCGCCGTCCTCGTCGATGCCCAAGCGCTGGCCGCGGCGCGAACGCAGCATGTCCAGCAGGCCCGTCCCCGGGTACTCGTCGTCGGCCTGGTCCTCGGCGGCCCCGGCGTCGACGCCGTCGGCCTCCGGATCGTCCAGCTCGGAGGTGTCGGTTTCAAAATCAAAGGGGCGGTCCGCGACAGCGGCGAGGCGGCGTTCGGGGACGGGGCCGTCCACCGGTTCCAGCTCGCTGAGCTGCTGCGCCCAACGGTTGGCGTTGAACAGCGATTTCCGGCCGGTGTGGTACGTCCAGCGGGCCGGGGCCGGCTCGCCAATGCTCGTGGAGGCCCATTCGGTGCCGGGTTCAAAGTCCGCCGTGACGGTCCAGGAACCGTCGTGGACGCGCCAGGCGTCCCAGCGCAGCGTGCGCGGGTCAATGCCAAAGGCGCCCAAGCGGTGCACGACCATTTCATCCAGCGTCGCCGAGTTCTCTCCAAAGGCGGAACGGTAGCCGTCATTGCCGGGAGTGGCGCCAGCCACCTCCACCTTGCGGGCCTGCGCGGCGACGTGCTCGCGTTCGGCCAGCACGGGGCCCTCGTAACGGCGCACCTGCTCCAGGGAAAGCCCGGAATGTTCGGCCACGTCGGCGGCCGTGGCACCGCCACGGATCTGGGCCTGGATTTCCCGCGGGGACAAACGGGTCCCGGAGGAGCCGCCCTGCGAGGGCCGGCGCGGGGACCGGGTGGTTGCCATGCGCAACGCTTCGTCAATGGGCAGCAGGAAAATTTCTCCGCCGGTTCCACTGAGAAGCAGGTGTTCGCCATCTTCATGGACACCCACCAAACGTAGATCCGTCATGCTGCCCTCCAAAGGTCCTCTAGTTACACTGAAAAACTTTGCCACTGAACGCCGGCAAATCCTACGACCGGCGCAGGCGTGGCGTGAACGGGTCTGAAATTCCCGCCTATTCGCCGCCAGAGCGACCGGCCGCTACGCCTGCCGCGAACGCGGGCATATTTGTGGCCGTGCCAATCGTTGACGTCTCTAGGGTAATGGCTGTATTTGCCCTGGTGGTGAAGTCAACGAAAAAGGTAGTGGAGTAAAAATGGCAACTGATTATGATGCACCGCGCAAGACCGAGGAGGAAACGGCCCGCGAGAGCTTCCAACTCCAGACGGTGCGCCCGTCGGGACAGTCCTCGGCCGTCGTCGATTTTGACGAGACCGATCTTGCCGACAGCTATGAGCTTCCCGGTGCGGACCTGTCGGGGGAGGAGCTCGCCGTTGAGGTGATGCCGGCCCAGGCCGACGAATTTACGTGTTCGTCGTGCTTCCTGGTGCGGCACCGCTCCCAGCTGGCCCGCGAAAAGGACGGGCTGATGTACTGCCGGGACTGCGAAGGCTAGTTGGCGCGGTCCGGGTTTGCGCCCAGGGCGGCGGCCAGGTGCTCGGGATTGCGGGAGGACGCAAGCCAGTACGGCGTGGCGTCGTTGGGGTCCGTGATCTCGATCTTGACCACGGGGTTGATCCAGCCGCGGATGCACAGGTAGGCCAGGCCGTTGAGCTTGGTTCCGCGCTGCGCCGTGGCGTCCTCGCCGCGGTAGGCGGTGACCTCACCGATGTACTGGCGTTCGATCACGGCCCGCCCCACCTGCAAGGTGGTGGCGGTGACCTCGATCTTCGGTGTCGACAGCACCAGCAGCACGGTCTGGAGCACCAGCAGGCCGGCGAACGCCAAGTAGCCGGCCAGCGGGCTGATGGGGATCAGGATCAGGATGCCCGCTGACGACAACCCCAGCACGATCACCCAGGCCCAAACATTGGGCCACAGTTTTTCGGTGTACGTCGCTGTGGACAGGGGGGTGGCGTTGAGCGCCGACTCGGAAGACATGGGTCAAGCTTTTCACCTTTTGGCCCTTAATTCATCTTGGGCCCGCCTGCCGGGCGGTGGGCGCCCCGGCGTTGGTTCGCGATAGAGTGAGTTGTTGTGACCAATCAGACTTTCCCCCCTTCCCCCGAAGCTGCCGACGCCGCGCACGTGCTGACGGTCCAGCTGCGCATGCTCGACGACGGCATCGAGGCCCCCAGCTACGCCCACCCCGGTGATGCCGGCGCCGACCTGCGCACCAGGATCGACGTCGTACTGGCCCCCGGGCAGCGCGTGCTGGTGCCCACGGGCGTCGCGATCGCCCTCCCGTTCGGCTATGTGGCGCTCGTCCACCCGCGGTCCGGGCTTGCCACCAAGCACGGGCTCACCATTGTCAACAGCCCGGGCACGGTCGATGCCGGGTACCGTGGCGAAATCTCCGTCACGCTCCTGAACACCGACACCCACCACCCCATCACGTTGTCCCGGGGCGATAGAATTGCCCAACTGGTCATTCAACGCGTCGAGCAGGCAGCGTTTGAACTGGTGGCCGAATTGCCCGATTCCCAGCGCGGCACCGGCGGGTTTGGCTCCACCGGCGGATTTGGCTCCGCAGCCCCGCAAACCGTGCCCGGCGTCGGCTAACCACCGTTCCATCATTCACAAGGAGTTTTCATCCCATGGCTTTTGGGTTCGGCAAGAAAAAGAACACCGGCACCGTTGACGACGCGGCCGGGCAGGACGCCCCGCAGGACACTGCATCCGACGCGGCACAGCCCGCCGACGGTGTGGTGGCACTGCCTCCGGATCCGTCCGACACCGCGTACGACCGAGCCCTGCACGGCCCGTTCGACGCCGCCGAAATTGAGACGACCGACGGCTACGTCGACCTTGGCGCCCTGCTCATCACCCCGCGCGAAGGCCTGGCCCTGCGCCTGGAGGTTGAGGAAAGCACCCAGCGCGTCATCGCGGTCACCCTTGACCTGAACGGTTCAAGCCTGCAGTTGCAGGCCTTTGCGGCGTCGCGGTCGGAAAAGCTGTGGCGTGACATCCGCGAACAGATCGGCTTGTCCGTCGGTTCGCAGGGCGGCGAGATCGAGATCCTCGACGGCACCTTCGGCAAGGAAGTCCTGGCCAAGGTTCCGGCACAGGCCGCCGACGGCAGCAAGGGCTTCCGCGTGGCGCGCTTCATCGGCGTCGACGGCCCCCGCTGGTTCCTGCGCGGTGTGCTGGGCGGGGACGCCGCGGTGAACCGTGAAGCCGCGGAGGAACTGGAAAACCTGTTCCGCGGCGTAGTGGTGGTGCGTGGGGAAACCCCGCTGCCCCCGCGCGACCTGCTGGTGCTGCGCCTGCCCAAGGACGCCGTGGCCGGCCCCGAGGGCATGGTCCCCGGCGACCACGCCGCACCCGCCCAGGGTGGGGAACCGTTCCGCCGCGGCCCCGAAATCACGGCGATCGGCTAAACATGCCGCTTGAGCAGGGGTCCTGGCCGGCATCGGTGGCCATCAATGAGCTGCCGGTGCGCGGCCGCGCCGTATGCAGCGGCGTGATCGACGCCGTCACGATCCTCCCGGCATCAGCGGCCCCGGAATTCACCGCCATCATGACGGACCGGGAGTTCCACCGGGTTGCCGGCGACGGCGGCAGCCACCGGGTCCGCCTGGTGTGGCTGGGCCGGCGCCGGGTGCCCGGCGTGGTGGTGGGCACCCGCCTGCGCATCGAGGGCATGGTTTCACGCCGCGACGGCCTGCCCACCGTCTACAACCCCCGCTACGAAATTATTGGAACGCAGGAGACATAGTTGGCCACGAACATGGACAAAGACGACGCCGGAACCCCCGCGGCAGCCGGCGGCTTCGCCGGGCTGGCCCAGGAAATGGCGGCAAAGTCGGCCCTGGTGCGCAAGGACAATGGCCACATCGACCTGCTGGCCGCCGCCGGGGGAGTGCGCGGCATCGCCGAAAGCGTGCTGCCGGGCCTCGTGTTCCTGGTGATCTTCACGGTCAGCCGCAACCTGAACTGGTCGCTGCTGGCTTCGGTGGCCGTGGCGCTCGTGTTCCTCGTGATGCGGCTGGTCCAGCGGACGCCGCTGACCCAGGCACTGGCCGGCATTGCCGGCGTCGCGCTGTCGGCGGTGCTGGCCATGACCACGGGCAAGGCCGAAAACTACTACCTGGTGGGGTTCCTGACCAACGCCGGCTACATTGCGGCCATGGTGGTCTCGATCGCCGTCCGCTGGCCCGTCCTGGGCCTGCTCTTCGGCTACGCCCGCAACGAGGGCGTGCGCTGGCGGGCCAAGCCCGAGCGGCTGCGCGCCTACCGGGTGGCCACCTGGATCATCGTGGCCGTCATGGCCGCCCGGCTCGCCGTGCAGCTGCCCCTGTACTTCACCAACAACGTGGACGCCCTGGGCGCCATGCGCCTGATCATGGGCGTGCCGCTGTACGCGCTGGGCCTGTGGGTGGCATGGCTGCTCAGCCGCCCCGTGGCCACCGAAGGCTAGCCGGAGGAGGCTAGCCCGCCAGGCCGGGATCGGAGGACAGGAGCGCCCGAAGCTCGTCCTCGGCGGCGATCGTGGAGATGAAGAACAGCTCGTCCCCGCCCTCGATCACGTCGTCGTTGCTGGGCGTTATGGGGGCCTCGTCGCGCAGGATCGCCACCAGGGTGGCATCCTGCGGCCAGTCCACGGCACCCACCATGCGGCCAATTACGTGGGATTCCCCGGGGACCGTGAACTCCACGAGGGAGGCCACACCGGCCTGCAAAGTCAGCAGGCGCACCAGGTCGCCGATCTCCACGGCCTCCTCCACCAGCGCCGTCATCAGGCGCGGGGTGTTCACTGCCACATCAACGCCCCAGGAGTCGTCAAACATCCAGTCGTTCTTGGGATTGTTCACGCGCCCCACGGTGCGGCCCACGCCAAATTCGGTCTTGGCCAGCAGCGAGACCACCAGGTTGACCTTGTCATCCCCCGTGGCGGAGACCACGACGTCGGCCTCCTCCAGCTTGGCCTCCCGCAGGGTGCTGATTTCGCAGGCATCACCCACGAGCCAGCGCGCGCCGCGCAGCCCGCTCTTGCCGATCACCTCGGGCTTGGGGTCGATCAGCAGCAGCTCGTGGCCGTGCGAGAGCAGTTCGCGGGCAATGGAGCAGCCAACGCTGCCGGCCCCCACAATGACAACTAGCACGTCAATTCTCCTTTACCGGCGGGGCCGCCAAGATCCGGGCCACCTCCGCCGTGTCTGTGCCCTGCACCATGGCATGGACGGTGTCACCTTGCTGGTAACTGGTGTCGGGTCCGGGCAGCATGCCCTCGCCAAAGCGGGTCAGGTAGGCCACCCGCAGGGGCGCCGCATTTTCCAGGTCGTCAATGTGCCGGCCAATCCAGCCGTCATTGAGCGAAAGCTCGGTCAGGATCAGCCGGCCGGAAGGCTCCCGGAAATCGCCCTTGATGGCGGTTTCGGGCAGGATCCGGCGCAGCACCTGGTCGGCGCTCCAGCGCACGGCCGCGACCGTGGGGATGCCCAGGCGCTGGTAGATCTCGGCGCGGCCGGGATCGTAGATCCGCGCCACCACGTGCTCCACATGGAAGGTCTCCCGGGCCACGCGGGTGGCCAGGATGTTGGAGTTGTCACCACTGGAGACCGCGGCAAAGGCGTAGGCGTTCTCAATGTCGGCCTGCTTCAGGGTGGCCTGGTCAAAGCCGACGCCGGTGATCTTGCGACCGCCGAAGCCTGTGCGCAAGCGGCGGAAGGCGCGTTCGTCCTGGTCGATGATGGCCACGGAATGGCCGGAATCTTCCAGGGTGTGGGCCAGGGTGGCCCCCACGCGTCCGCAGCCCATGATCACAAAGTGTGCCAATGATGCTCCTCGTTTAAGGGCACTGCAATGCAGTGCGGCTACTAATCTGACGCGTTGGGCGCCCGCCGGTCAAGTCGGGACGGCGGACGTTCCTACAAGGGAAGTCTGTCACGGGCGGCGTCCGTCATGACTTTAGCCCCGCGAGGGACTAGCGTTACCCGCGTGCTGAATTTCTTCAACGCGTTCAAGCGAGTCCTTGTCGGGCGGCCCTTCCGCAACGACAAGCTCGCCCATACGCTGCTGCCCAAACGTATCGCGCTGCCCGTTTTTGCCTCGGACGCGCTGTCCTCGGTGGCGTATGCGCCCGACGAAATCCTCCTGACCCTGGCCCTGGCCGGCGTCGCCTCGGTGGCCCTGGCGCCCTGGGTGGGCCTGGCCGTCATGGTGGTGCTGCTCACGGTGGTGGCCTCCTACCGGCAAAATGTCCACGCCTACCCGTCCGGCGGCGGCGACTATGAGATCGCGAACGTCAACCTTGGCAAGTCGGCCGGCCTGACGGTGGCGTCGGCCCTGCTGGTCGACTACGTGCTGACGGTGGCCGTGTCGATGTCCTCGGCCGCCAACTACCTGGCCACGGCGGTGCCCGGCATGCACGGCACCCAGGCCGTGGTCGCCGTCATCGGCGTCATAGTCCTGGCGCTCGTGAACCTGCGCGGCATCAAGGAGGCCGGCAGCGTGTTTGCCGTGCCGACCTATATCTTCATGTTCTGCATCTTCGCCATGACCGGCGTGGGGCTGTTCCAGGCCGCCACCGGCAGCCTGGGGCGGGCGCCGTCGGCCGACTTCACGATCGTCCCGGAGGCGGCCTTCAACCAGGGCCTGGTGGGCCTTGCCGGGGCGTTCCTGCTGCTGCGCGCGTTCTCCTCCGGTGCCGCGGCCCTGACCGGTGTGGAGGCCATCAGCAACGGCGTGCCGAACTTCAAGAAACCCAAGAGCAAGAACGCCGCCACCACCTTGCTGCTGCTCGGCGCCATGGCCGCCGGCATGATGGCCGGCATCCTGTTCCTGGCCAACGCCACCGGCGTGCACATCGTGGCCGACCCCGCCACCGAATTCCTCGTCAACGGCCAGCCGCCCGCGGCCGGCTACGTGCAAAACCCCTCCATCAGCCAGATCGCCGGCACCATCTTCGGCATCGGCTCCATCCCGTTCTTCATCATCGTGGCCGCCACCGGCGTGATCCTGGTGTTCGCCTCCAACACCGCCTTCAACGGCTTCCCCGTGCTCGCCTCGATCCTGGCCCGCGACGGCTACCTGCCCCGCCAGCTGCGCACCCGCGGGGACCGGCTGGCGTTCAGCAACGGCGTGATCCTGCTGGCCATCGGCGCCCTGGTGCTGATCATTTCCTTCGACGCCGACGTCACAAAGCTGATCCAGCTCTACATCGTGGGCGTGTTCATCTCCTTCACTGCCAGCCAGATCGGCATGGTCCGGCACTGGACGCGGGAACTGCGCACCGTGAAGGACAAGGCCGTCCGGTTCCGCATGAAGCGCTCACGGGTGATCAACAGCGTGGGCTTCTTCATGACGCTGACGGTGCTGATCATCGTGCTGATCACCAAGTTCGAACAGGGCGCCTGGATCGCCCTGCTGGCCATGGCGGTGCTGTTCGCCATCATGTGGAGCATCCACGCCCACTACACGAACGTGGCAAAGGAACTGGCCGTGGAGACGGACTCCACCGTGGGGGCCCTGCCGTCCCGGATCCACGCCATCATCCTGGTCTCGCACGTCCGCAAGCCCGTCATGCGGGCCCTGGCGTTTGCCCGGGCGTCACGGCCGTCGTCGTTGGAGGCCATCACGGTTGATTTGGACCCCGCGGAGACCGAGGCAACCATCGCGGATTGGGACAGGCTCTCCATCCCGGTACCGTTGACTGTGTTGGCGAGCCCGTACCGGGAGACGCTGACACCGCTGATCAGCCACATCAAGGCCATGCGGCGCGACTCTCCGCGCGACCTGATTGTGGTGTACATCCCGGAATACGTGGTGGGCAAATGGTGGGAGCAGCTGGTGCACAACCAGACGGCCCTGCGCATAAAGACGCGATTGCATTTTGAACCCGGCGTCGTGGTGGCGAGCGTGCCCTGGCAGCTCAAGTCCTCCACCGACGCAAAGAAGTACCAAGAATAGAAGAGCATAAAGCCCATGAGCGATACCCCCAGCACCATGTCCCGCCTCACCGTCACCGTGGGACCCGTGGCCCACGGCGGCCACTGTGTGGCCCGGCATGAGGGCCGCGTCATCTTTGTCCGGCACGCCATCCCCGGCGAGACCGTGGAGATTGCGCTGACCGAGCACGACGACGACGCCAAGTTCTGGCGCGCCGACGTCACCAAGGTCCTCGAAGCGGCCCCCGAGCGCGTCAACCACTTCTGGCCCGAGGCCGACGCCCTGCGCGCCGGTGCCCGCGGCGCGTCCCCCATCGGCGGGGCCGAGTTCGGCCACATTTCCCGGCCGGGCCAGCTGGCCCTGAAAACCGCAGTGGTCCGCGAACAGCTCGAACGCCTCGGCAAGATGGCTGCTGCCGACATCGACGCGGTGTTCGCCGGCGTCGAGGACGTGGATGCCAACGGCAGCGAAGCGCAGGCGGCCGGCCTGGGCTGGCGCACCCGCGTGGGCTTCGCGGTCACCCCCGGCGGCAAGCTGGGCATGCACGCACACCGCTCCCACACGGTGCTGCCCGTCCATGAAATGCCGCTGGCCGTCCCGGTCGTCGACGACCTCCGCCTGTGGGAGCTTGACTACACCGGCATCGAGCGCGTGGAGGTTGCGGCCCCCGCCAACGGCTCCGGCGTGCTGGTGCTGCTGGCCCCGGCCCCCGGACTGGGGGAGAAGGCCGCCGGGCACGCGCTCAAGCGCATCTCCCGCGCCCTGGCCGGCCGTCCCGTGCCGCCGTCGGTTGCCGGCTGGAACCCGGAAACCGGGGCCATCTCGGTCATCAACGGCCGCGGCTGGGTCAAGGAAACCACCGACGACCACGAGTTCCGGGTCACCGGCGACGGCTTCTGGCAGATCCACCGCAACGCCCCCAAGGTCCTCACCGATGCCGCCCTCGGCTTCCTGCTTGCGGGCGGGCACCTCAACGACGGCGCCAACGTCGCCGACCTGTACGCGGGCGCCGGGCTGTTCACCGCACCCCTGGCCGACGCCGTCGGCCCCGAGGGCAGCGTCCTGTCCGTGGAGGGCGCACCCGGCACCAGCCGGGACGCGCGCAAGAACCTCCACGCCGCGAGCCAGGTGCAGATTGTCCAGGGCCGCGTCGAGCGCGTGCTGGCCGAAAAGCTGCCCGAGGGCGGGCGCCGCCGCTTCGACGCCGTGGTCCTTGACCCGCCGCGCGCAGGCGCCGGCAAGATCGCCGTCCGGGCGCTCATCGCCACCCGGCCCGCGGCCATCGCCTACGTCTCCTGCGACCCGGCAGCCTTTGCCCGCGACGTGTCCTACTTCGCCGCGGCCGGCTGGACCGTTTCGAAGCTGCGCGCGTTCGATTTGTACCCGCACACCCACCACGTGGAGACGGTGGCACTGCTGACCCCGGCGGCCCGGGCAGTCTAGGCGCGTCCTTGAACCGGGACCTGACCCGCAGCAAACCAAAAAGCACCATCCTGGCTGAGCGGCGCGACGAACACCGTCGCGCCGCCCTGGCCGAGGCCCGGGCAAGGCTGGCGCCGGTCGACGCCGTCGTGCTGGCACGGGACGGGCTCGACGCCGCCCAGCTGGCCGAACGCCGGGACGCCGAGCTCGTCAACGTGGTGGCGCACGAGAGCAGCCGCAGCATTGCCGCGATCGTGCGCTCCAACGTGTTGACGTTGTTCAACGGAGTGCTGGGCAGCGCCCTTGTGCTGGTGCTGCTGGTCGGGGACCCCCGGGACGCCCTGTTTGGCTTCATCGTGCTGGCCAACGCCGCGATCGGGGTGCTGCAGGAATACCGGGCCAAGCGCACGCTCGACAAACTCGCCGTGCTGCACGCACCCAAGGCCCGGGTGCGCCGCGGCGGCACCGACCACGACATCGCCGTGGCCGAGGTCCTTCAGGACGACGTCCTGCTGCTGCGCACCGGCGACCAGATCCCGGCGGACGCGATCGTCCTCTCCGCCGAGTCGCTGGAGGTTGACGAATCGCTGCTGACGGGGGAGTCGGACCCCGTCGTCAAGGGACCCGGGGACTTGGCGCTGTCCGGCTCGGCCGTCGTGGCCGGACACGGCGCCGCGAGGGTCCACCGGGTCGGTGCCGAGTCCTACGCCAGCGCTCTCACGGCCGAGGCCCGCCGGTTCTCGCTGGTCAACTCGGAAATCCGCAATTCGATCAACCGGATCATCCTGTACATCACCTGGGCATTGATTCCCATCATCCTGCTCGTCATCAACGGCCAGATGAACGCCCACGGCGGCTGGGCCGAATCCATCAACTCCGGCAAATGGCGAGAGGCCGTGGTGAGCGCCGTGGCCAGCATCGTGGCGATGATCCCCGAGGGCCTGGTGCTGCTGACCAGTGTTTCCTTCGGCCTGGCCGCCGTGACGCTGGCCCGGCGCAACGTGCTGGTCCAGGAGCTGCCGGCCGTGGAGGGCCTGGCCCGCGTGGACATGGTGTGCCTGGACAAGACCGGCACGCTGACCGAGGGGCGGATGGAGCTGGCCGACACCACCGTCCTGGCCGCCGTGCCCGGCTGGGAAAGCGCTCTGGCGTTCTCGGCCGTCCACCCCAACGCCAACGCGACGGCGGCCGCCCTGGCCCCCGCCTACGGGACCCCGCCCACGGACGCGCCGGCTTGGATCGTCCCGTTCAGCAGCGCCCGCAAATACAGCGCCGCCACGTTTGGTACCGGCTCGACGGCGGCCGGCACCTGGGTGCTCGGCGCGCCCGACATCGTGCTGGCCGCGGGCAGCCTCGACGGCAGCGTCGACGGCAGTCTTGAGACGGGCCACGACGACGCGCTGACGCTCTCCCACGACCTCGCCGGGCGCGGACTGCGCGCCGTCGTCCTGGCCCACCGGCCGGCGTCGAACCTCGTGGAAGGTGAAGGCGAGCTGGAGCTGGCCGGCCTGGTGCCCGTGGCGCTGCTGGCGTTCCGGGAAAAGGTGCGCCCGGACGCCGCCGCCACCCTGCAATACTTCCGCGACCAGGGCGTGGCGCTGAAGATCATCTCCGGCGACAACCCGCGCACCGTGGCGGCCGTGGCCCGCGACGTCGGCTTTGACTTCTCCGGCGACGGCTTCGACGCCCGGGAACTGCCCGCCGAGCGCGACGCCATGGCGGAGGTCCTGGCCCGCGAAAGCGTTCTGGGACGCGTAACACCCGAGCAAAAAAAGTCCATTGTGCTGGCCCTGCAGAGCCGCGGCCACGTGGTGGCCATGACGGGCGACGGCGTCAACGACGCCCTGGCGCTCAAGCACGCCGACATCGGCATCGCGATGGGCACGGGCGCACCCGCGACGAAGGCAGTCTCGCGCCTGGTGCTCCTGGACGGCCAGTTCTCGCACCTGCCCTCCGTGGTGGCGGAAGGGCGGCGGGTCATCGCCAATGTGGAGCGCGTGGCCAACCTGTTCCTGACCAAGACCGCCTACGCCGTCATCATCTCGATCGTGATCGGCATCCTGTTGTGGCGCTACCCGTTCCTGCCGCGGCAGCTGTCCATTGTGAGTTCCATGACCATCGGCATCCCGGCGTTCTTCCTTGCGTTGCTGCCCAACGCCCGGCGCTACCAGCCCGGATTCCTGCGCCGGGCGCTGCTGTTCTCCGTCCCGGCCGGCGCCATCCTGGCCGGCTGCATCATGGCCGTGTACGCATTCTCCCGGGCGTTCCCCAACCCGCTGCTTACCGACGCCGAAGCCGTCACCACGGGCCAAACCGCCACGACCATGACGGTGCTGCTGGTGGCCCTGTGGGTGCTGGGCGCCCTGGCCCGGCCGTTCGACGTTTGGCGGGCCCTGCTGGTGGCAGCCATGGTGGCCGGGCTGGTGTTGATCATGGCCATCCCGTTCGCCCGGAATTTCTTTGCCCTCGACATCCCGTCCGGACCCCTCCTAGCGGTTACGATTGGCGTAACTGCAACAGGTTGCCTGGCGGTCGAACTGCTGTACCGTTTCCTGAAAAAGCACGGGGCCGTCTCCGAACGCGAGTAAGGTGTGCCTAACTGGCACCGATTCCTTTGCGTGACAAAGATAAAAGTAGTGGCGAGAGGAGTCCATCGATGACAAATGTGGACAGTTTTGGTTCCAAAGGCGTACTTAATGTTGCCGGAACCGACTACGAGATTTTCCGACTGAACTCGGTTGAAGGCGCGAAGAGCCTTCCGTTCAGCCTCAAGGTATTGCTGGAGAACCTTTTGCGCACCGAAGACGGTGCGAATATCACCGCCGATCACGTGCGTGCATTGGCAGGTTGGGACCCTAACGCGGAGCCCGACACCGAAATCCAGTTCACCCCGGCCCGCGTCATCATGCAGGACTTCACCGGAGTTCCCTGCATCGTTGACCTGGCCACCATGCGCGAGGCCGTGAAGGAACTTGGCGGTGACCCGACCCGGGTGAACCCGCTGGCTCCGGCCGAGATGGTGATCGACCACTCCGTGCAGATTGACGTGTTCGGCAACTCCGGCGCCGTTGAGCGCAACATGGAGATCGAATACCAGCGCAACGGCGAGCGTTACCAGTTCCTGCGCTGGGGCCAGACCGCATTCGAAGACTTCAAGGTCGTCCCCCCGGGCATGGGCATCGTGCACCAGGTCAACATTGAGTACCTGGCCCGTACCGTCATGACCCGCACGGTCGACGGCGTGCTCCGCGCCTACCCGGACACCCTGGTCGGCACCGACTCGCACACCACCATGGTCAACGGCCTGGGCGTGCTGGGTTGGGGCGTTGGCGGCATCGAGGCCGAGGCCGCCATGCTGGGCCAGCCCGTCTCCATGCTGATCCCGCGCGTCGTCGGCTTCAAGCTGACCGGCGCCATCCCGGCCGGCGCCACCGCGACCGACGTCGTGCTGACCATCACCGAGAAGCTGCGCAAGCACGGTGTTGTCGGCAAGTTCGTGGAATTCTACGGCGAGGGTGTTGCGGCAGTGCCGCTGGCCAACCGCGCCACGATCGGCAACATGAGCCCGGAGTTCGGCTCCACGGCTGCCATGTTCCCGATCGACTCCGTCACGATCGACTACCTGCGCCTGACCGGCCGTTCCGACGACCAGCTTGCCCTGGTCGAGGCGTACGCCAAGGAGCAGGGCCTCTGGCACGATCCCTCCGTCGAGATCAAGTTCTCCGAGTACCTCGAGCTGGACCTCTCCACGGTGGTTCCCTCGATCTCCGGCCCGAAGCGTCCCCAGGACCGCATCGAGCTCACGAACGCCAAGGGCCAGTTCCGTTCGGACCTGAAGAACTACGTTGCAGCGGATGCAAACGCCGACGGCAACACGGTGGACGAGTCGCTGGAAGAATCCTTCCCGGCCTCCGACGCCCCGTCCTTCACGCATGCCGACAACCACGCCAACGACACCGAGCGCGTAGTGGTTTCCGCCGCCGCCGGTGCCAACGGCCGCGCGTCGGCCCCGATCCACGTGAAGAACGAATCCGGCGTCGAGTTTGAACTCGACCACGGTGCCGTCTCGATCGCCTCGATCACCTCCTGCACCAACACGTCCAACCCGTCGGTCATGCTGGCGGCGGCAGTGCTGGCCCGCAACGCCGTCAACAAGGGCCTGGTCTCCAAGCCCTGGGTCAAGACCTCCGTTGCCCCCGGCTCCAAGGTAGTCACCGACTACTACGAAAAGTCCGGCCTGGTGCCGTACCTGGAGAAGCTCGGCTTCTACACGGTCGGCTACGGCTGCGCCACCTGCATCGGCAACTCCGGCCCGCTGGACACCGAAATCTCCGCGGCCATCGCCGAGAACGACCTCTCCGTGACGGCCGTGCTCTCCGGTAACCGCAACTTCGAGGGCCGCATCAACCCGGACGTGAAGATGAACTACCTGGCCTCCCCGCCACTGGTCATCGCCTACGCCCTGGCCGGAAGCATGGACTTCGACTTCGAGACCGACGCCCTGGGCCAGGACGACGCCGGCAACGACGTCTTCCTTGCCGACATCTGGCCGAACCCGGTGGAAGTCCAGGAAGTCATGGACGCCTCGATCGACCGCGAGATGTTCACGAACTCCTACGCCACCATCTTCGACGGTGACGACCGCTGGAAGTCCCTGGAGACCCCGGAAGGCAACACCTTCGAATGGGATCCCAAGTCCACCTACGTGCGCAAGCCCCCGTACTTCGAGGGCATGAAGGCCGAGGCCGAGCCCGTTGAGGACATCACCGGCGCCCGCGTCCTGCTCAAGCTGGGCGACTCGGTCACGACCGACCACATCAGCCCGGCCGGTTCGTTCAAGTCCGAAACCCCCGCCGGCCAGTACCTGCTGGCCAACGGCGTGGAACGCAAGGACTTCAACTCCTACGGCTCACGCCGTGGAAACCACGAGGTCATGATTCGCGGCACCTTCGCGAACATCCGCATCCGCAACCAGCTCCTGGACAACGTGGAGGGCGGTTTCACCCGCGACTTCACGGTTGCCGGCGGCCCGCAGGCCTACGTCTACGACGCCTCCATCAACTACCAGGCCGCGGGCACCCCGCTGGTGGTCCTCGCGGGCAAGGAATACGGTTCCGGCTCCTCGCGTGACTGGGCTGCCAAGGGTACGGCACTGTTGGGCGTGAAGGCGGTTGTGGCCGAAAGCTACGAGCGCATCCACCGTTCCAACCTGATCGGCATGGGCGTGCTGCCGCTGCAGTACCCGGCCGGCCAGAACGCCGAGTCCCTGGGCCTGAGCGGCACCGAGACGTTCTCCGTCGAGGGTGTGACCGAGCTGAACAACGGCACCACGCCGAAGACGCTCAAGGTCACCGCCACCGCCGAGGACGGCACGCCGGTCAGCTTCGACGCCGTGCTGCGCATCGACACCCCAGGCGAAGCGGACTACTACCGCAACGGCGGCATCCTGCAGTACGTGCTGCGCCAGATCTCCGGATCCTAGCAGCAACGCACGTCCGCAAGGGCGGGTACCCGGTTTTCCGGGTACCCGCCCTCGCGGCGTTTAATGTGCTTTCCGCCACCGAATCGGCCCCCGGGGCAGCAAGGCAGTCGGCCACGGCGCCGGGACGCGATATTGTTAGACGTTGATAGTGGACCCAAGGAGGTACCAATGGGACTTTTGGAAACCATCGCGCATCCGCGGGATCTCAACAAGCTCAACGACGCCCAGATGGAAGCGCTTGCCGCGGAAATCAGGGAATTTCTGATCAGCAACGTCTCCCAGACCGGCGGCCACCTGGGCCCCAACCTGGGCGTGGTGGAGCTGACCCTTGCCATTCACCGCGTGTTTGACTCCCCGCGGGACTCCGTCATCTTCGACACCGGCCACCAGTCCTATGTGCACAAGCTGGTCACCGGCCGGCAGGACTTCTCCACCCTGCGCCAACAAGGCGGCATGTCGGGCTACCCGTCCCGGGCCGAATCCGTCCACGACATCGTCGAAAGCTCCCACGCATCCTCCTCACTGTCCTGGGCCGACGGCATTTCCCGGGCCCGCAAGCTTAACGGCGAAGGCGACCGGTACGTCGTCGCGGTCATTGGCGACGGCGCCCTGACCGGCGGCATGACCTGGGAGGCGCTGAACAACATCGCCGCCGACAAGGACCGCCGCGTGATCATCGTGGTCAACGACAACGGCCGCTCCTACGCGCCCACGGTGGGCGGCCTGGCCGACTACCTCGCGTCGCTGCGGCCCGCGATCGACCACGTGCGCACGCACAAGAAGTACGAGGCCTCCATGTCGTGGGGCAAGAAGCGGCTCCAGGACGGCAATGTCGCCGGCCAGTTTGTCTACAAGAGCCTGCATGCCGCCAAGAAGGGCATCAAGGACTGGTGGGCGCCGCAGGGCCTCTTCGACGACCTCGGCCTGAAGTATGTGGGCCCCGTGGACGGCCACGACGAGAAAGCCATGGAGGCCGCACTGACCGCCGCCAAGAACTACGGCGGCCCCGTGATCGTGCACGCCTTCACGCAGAAGGGCCGCGGCTACGCGCCGGCCCGCGCACACCAGGACGACCAGTTCCACGCCGTGGGCGTCATCGACCCCGAGACGGGCATCTCCGTGGAGGCCCCCAGCGGCAAGTCCTGGACCGGCGTTTTTGGCGAGGAAATCGCCCAGATCGCCGCCGAACGCCCCGACATCGTGGGCATCACCGGCGCCATGCTGATCCCCGTGGGCCTGCAAAAGTTCGCCGACAGGTTCCCCGACCGCGTGATCGACGTCGGCATTGCCGAACAGCACGCCCTGACCATGGCCGCCGGCATGGCGTTTGGCGGCCTGCACCCAGTGGTGGCAATCTATGCGACCTTCCTGAACCGCGGCTTCGACCAGCTGCTCATGGACGTGGCCCTGCACAAGGCCGGCGTCACGGTGGTCCTGGACCGTGCCGGCGTCACGGGCCCCGACGGCGCCAGCCACCACGGCATGTGGGACATGTCCATGCTGCAGATCATCCCCGGCCTGCACCTGGCCGCCCCGCGCGACGCCGTGCGGCTGCGGGAGGAACTGCGCGAGGCCGTGGCCATTTCCGACGCCCCCAGCGTGGTCCGCTACTCCAAGGGCACCGTGGGGCCGGAGATCAAGGCCATCGAGCGCCTGCGCGACGGCGTGGACATCCTGTCCCGCACCTCCGACGCCGTCTCCAACGGCACGCACCCCGACTCCGATGTGCTCATTGTCAGCGTCGGCGCCATGAGCGAACTGGCCCTGGACGTGGCCGGACGCATCAAGGCCCAGGGCATCACGGCGACGGTCGTAGACCCGCGCTGGGTCATGCCCGTGCCCGCCTCGATCGTGCAGCTGGCCTCCCACCACCGGATCGTCATCGTCATCGAGGACGGCGTGCGGGCCGGCGGGGTCGGTTCGCGGATCCGCCAGGAACTGCGGGCCGCCGGCGTCGACACCGCCCTGAACGAGGTGGGCCTGCCGGTGGAGTTCCTTGACCACGGCACCCGCGGCGAGGTCCTCGAACGCGTCGGGCTGACCGGACAGCGGGTGGCGCAGGACGTCGTCGAGCAGGTCCTGGGCACCAAGGTGCCGTTCGCCCGCCCGCTGCCCGGCCACCCGGCACCGCGCACCGGCCAGCTGCCCATCCTGTGACGGCGCCGGACACCGGAACCGTGGCGGAGGCAAACCCCCGGCAGGGCGAGTTGATTGTTGCCCGCAACCGCAAATACGACGGGCTGGCCCACTGGGTGGTGCCCGGGCGGTATCTGGGCGAGGACGAGCACGGGCACTGGATCTTCCAGGGCACCAACGAGTTCATTTCGCGCCCAGGCGCCGCCCTGTACACGGCCTCGGACGCCGTCCTGCTGGTCCCGCACGGCGGCGACTGGGTGGCGACGTTCTACGACGACGCCCACCCGGGCGGCGTGGAACTCTACATCGACCTCGCCACCGACTTCGGTTGGCGGCGGATCCGGCCCGGCGTCGTGGAATTCCACATGGTCGACATGGACCTTGATGTGGTCCGCACCAAGGAGCGGGGACTGTATGTCGACGACGAAGACGAGTTTGCGCACCACCGCGTGCTGATGAATTACCCGGCCGAACTGTGCACCCGCATGGAAGAGGCCTGCGCCGAACTGGTGGACGCCGTAGCGTCCCGCCGGGCGCCCTTTGACGGCCGCGACGCGGCCTGGTTCACCCTAGGAAGGACACTGCCATGAGCGACACCCTGGACACCCCCGAGGCCGCGGCCGACGCCAACATTGTGCGCATGTACAAGACGGACGACGACGGCGTGATGGTTTTCCGTGAAGCCTGGGTCGATGCGGGGGATGGCGAGGACGACGGCGAGGTGTACTTTGTCCTCAACCACGGCCCCGTGGGCCAGCAAAGCACGTCCAAGGACGCCGAAGCCGGTTCGCTCGAGGAGGCGCACGGCATGCTGGCCGCCTTCGCTGAACAGTGCATTGCGGACGGCTACGCCGAGCTCTCCCGCGATGAGCAGAGCACCGTGGTGGCCCAGTTCGCGCTGAAGAACGCCCGGGTGACGGACCGCGACAAGTACCTTCAGGAGAAGGCCCTCGAGGCCCTCACCGCGCACCTGGCCTGGCGCGGCAGCGGCGTGGTGGAGAAGAGCGAATTCGTTGAGGGCCCACATAATACGGGCAAGCTGAACATCTACATCCTCTCTCCCGACGCTGCCCGCACCGTGGCCAACGTCAAGGTGTGCGTCCGAGAACACAAGCTCGACTTTACGAAGCTGAGCATCGGCGTGGCCCCCGCCAACGACCTCTCCGCCATCAAGGCCCGGCACAGCCCGTCCGGCGGAACCGCCTTCTCGCTCTAGGCGCTTGGGGGCGCGGTCCGGGCGCCTGCCTGGCTTGGGTACAGTGGAACCATGATTGAATACCGCCAAGTGGGCGCCTCCGGACTGACCGTATCCACCGTAGGACTGGGCTGCAACAATCTGGGCCGCAGCGGCACGGTGACCGAATCGCAGGAGGGGTCCGACGCCGTCGTGCACGCCGCGCTGGACGCCGGGATTACGCTCTTTGACGTGGCCGACACCTACGGCAAGGCGCCCGGGGTCAGCGAAACTTTCCTCGGCAAGGCGCTTGGCAAGGAACGCGAAAACGTCATTGTCGCGACCAAGTTCGGCATGGACGCCCAGGGTGCCAACGGCGTCGACTGGGGCCGCCGCGGCTCGCGCAAGTACATCATGCAGTCCGTGGAGGCGTCGCTGCGCCGCCTGAACACCGACTTCATCGACCTGTACCAGTTCCACACGCCCGACCGTTTCACGCCGATCGCCGAGACCCTTGCGGCCCTGGACGAGCTCGTCACGGCCGGCAAGGTCCGCTACATCGGCAACTCGAACATGGCCGGCTGGCAGATTGCCGAGGCCGAATTCACGGCCCGCATCTCCGGCGGCAGCCGCTTCATTTCCAGCCAAAACCATTACAACCTGCTGGACCGCCGCGCCGAGCTGGAGGTCACCCCCGCCGCCGAAGCCTTTGGCCTGGGCGTGCTGCCGTACTTCCCGCTCGCCAACGGCCTGCTCACGGGCAAGTACAGCGCCGGCGTGGCCCCGGAAGGCAGCCGGCTAAGCCATGTGCGGCAAAACCTGGTGGCGGATGCCGACTATGACCAGCTGCGGGCCTTCGGCGACTTTGCCGCCGCGCGCGGGCTGAACGAGCTGCAGGTCGCGTTCTCCTGGCTCGCCGCGCAGCCGTCGGTGGCCAGCGTCATCGCCGGCGCCACGAAGCCCGAACAAATCCGCCAGAACGCGCAGGCTGCCGACTGGAAGCCGTCCGCGGAAGAACTGGCCGAGCTGGACGCGATCTTCCCGCGCACCCCCAAGGTGGCCCTCTTCTAGCGAAGCCCGGGCCCACGGCAGCGCTAGCAGTCGATGTCATAGTCCCGAGTTGCGTCATACCGCTGCGCCAGTTTGACGGGTCCGCCGGAGAAGCTTGCCTTATTGCAGAGCGCTGCAGCGTCAGCGGGCTGGTCGGTCTGGCCCGCAGTGGCCCACACCGGCACCGCCGGGAGCTGCCATGAACCCGTGATGGCCCGCCAACTCGAGGTGAAGGAATAGACGCCGTAGGGGTACCCGGCGTCGTGCAGCCCGCGCATCATGCCCTCGAGCACAGAGCGGTTCTCCTGTTGGGAGGCGGTGCCCTTTGCCGGCCATGGCTGGACGATGTGCGGTTCGACGTCGATCCACACCATGGCGGGCTTGAATCCCACGCGCTTCAGAGACGCCGTGGCGGCCATGGCCTCGGCGTAGCCCGCGTTGGACAGTTGGCCCGCCTTGGTGCTTGCGGGCCACGGACCCTGGCTGCGGTAGGCGGATAACTGCTTGGGGGTGGGGAAGGCCGCCATGGCGTAGGCCTGTGCCGGTACCTGGTGGTCTTTCGCCCAACCGGCCTGGGACGTCAGGCACGGGTTCTCCGTGAACGGCAGGCCCTTGGTGAGGCCGATGACGACGAATTGCGCCGACGCGGCCGGCAGCGGCAAGCCGTAGCCGCCCTGTGCCGCGGGGCATTGGGGCCACGAAATGTCGTTGCCGTAGGAGCTGGCGGGCCGGTTGGCTGCTTGCGTCGCGGATTGGGTCCCTAGCTGGTTGCCGGACTGCGTGGAGGGGACATTGGCGGTCAAGAGTGCCACCGTCACGGCAAAGGCCGCGACAATGACGACGGCAACCGTCCACATCATGCGGTTGTACACCTCTACCACCCCAACTCGCCCCGCCAGGAAGCCGTGGGCCCGTTCGGATCGGTCCAATGGCAGTCCCTTGCAGGCCAAGCTAAGCACCGGTGGCGGACACGCGCAAGGGCGCACCCCGGGTGGGGTGCGCCCTTGCGTTTCTAGGTCAGGGGCCGCTACTTGGCCGGGACCTTGTCGACGAACTCGGTGGTGTAGGTCTTGGACAGATCGATCGTGGCTCCCTTGCCTTTGACGTTCGTGGAGTACAGGTCAAGGATCCGTAACACGTTCTTGGCGCCGTCGGCGTCCATCTTGCCGTCGGCATTGAACATCGCCTTGGTTCCATCGATGGACTTCTCATAGAGTTCCGGGCCGGCGTTGGCGTAGTCCTTGGGCATCTTGGCCGCAATCTCCGCCGCGGAGTGCGCGTTGATGAACTTCAGCGCGCCCACAAACGCGTTGGCGACCTTTTGCACGGTTTCGGGGTTCTTCTTCACGAAGTCGCAGGACATGTAGACGGACGCCGCCGGGTACAGCCCGCCCAGGGCCGCCTTGGTCCCTTCTTCCGTGCGCATGTCGATGAGCACCTTGCCCTGGCCGCTCTTGACGAGCTGGGCGATCGTGGGATCGGTGGTCATGCCGGCGTCGATCCCGCCGTTGTTCATGGCGGCAATGAACGTTTGCCCGGCACCGACCTTGGCGGGAGTGTACGCCTTGACGCCGGCCTGCCCGGCCAGTGCCTGGGTTAGGAAGTCCGTGGAGGAGCCCAGGGACGTGATGCCCAGGTTCTTCCCCTCGAAGTCCTTCGCGCTGGTGATGGTGGCGGCCTTGCTCGCGGCCACCATCTCCGCCTCGCCGGGAATGTTGGCCAGCTGCACCACTGATTCGATGCACTGCCCCTTCGCCTGCAGGTCCACGGTGTGGTCGTAGAAGCCCACAACGCCCTGGGAGGCGCCCGTCAGCAGGGAGTTCTCGGCGTTGGCGCCGGATTGTTCGTTCAGCAGGTTGACCTTCACGCCTTCCTTTTCAAAGAGACCGAGGCCTTCGGCCAGTTTGGCCGGCATGTAGATGACCTTTTCCAGGCCGCCCACGATGATGGTCACCTCGGGCTTGCCGGCGGCGTCGGCCTTGACCTCGTTGCTGCTGGTGCGGCAGCCGCTGAGCCCCACGGCGAGTGCTGCCGTCATGACGAGGGAGGCTGCCTGGAGCGTGCGTCGTTGCACGGAATTGTTCTTCACGGGATTCCTTCTTTAGATGCCGAGTGATTGGGTTTTGGACTGGGTGGGGCGCCACTTCAGGAGCCTGTTCTCGGCGCCGGTGATGAGCATTTCGGCCAACAGCGCCACCACGGTGACGATGATCATGCCGGCGTAGATGCCTGCGGAGTCGAACGTGCCCTGGGCATTGGCGATCAGCATGCCCATGCCCTTTTTGGCGCCGGCATATTCGCCCACGATGGCGCCGATCAAGGCGAAGCCAAACGCGGTGTGCAGGGAGGACAGGATCCAGGTGGTGGCGCTGGGGAGCACGATGGAGCGCAGGATCTTCCCCTCGCTGGCGCCGAGGATGCGGGCGTTGTTGACCACGTTTTTGTCCACCTCGCGAGCCCCCGTGAACGCGTTGAAGAACACGGCAAAGAACACCAGGACCACCACTGTGGCCACCTTGGAGCTGATGTCGAAGCCGAACCAGAGGATGAACAGTGCGGCGAGGACGATGCGGGGGACGGCGTTGGCGCCCTTGATGAACGGGGAGAACACATTGGCCAGGAAGTCGCTGCGGCCCAGGAGCACGCCCAGGACGATGCCGGCGATCGTGCCGATGATGAAGCCAAGGACCGCCTCAAGGACCGTGTAGCCGAGGTTTTCCCAGACCGAGCCGAATTGGGTTCCCGAGGTGAACCATTGGACGAGCCTGGCCCAGATTTCCGAGGGCCGTGAGTAGAAGAACGGGTCGATGAAGTAGGTGGCGGCGATTTCCCAGCTGCCAAGCCACAGCACCACGATCAAGGCGCGCAGCGTCCATACCTTGGCGGTGGTGGCGCGCACCGACTTGCGGGCGTTGGCCAGCAGTTCGGCCTCGCGTTCGGGCGCCAACTTGTAGGCGGGGGCGGGGGTGATGGTTGTCATGGTTGCGGTTCCTATCCGGCCAGGCTTGCCGCGGAGCGGGCCTGTTCCACTTCTTCGCGCAGGGAATTCCACACATCCCGGTAGATGGACAGGAATTCGGGGGTGAGCCGGACTTCCTCCACATCGCGCGGGCGGGGGAGGGTGACCGGGAAATCGGCCTTGATGGTGGCCGGGCTGGCCGTCATGACCACCACCCGGTCCGCCAGTGCAATGGCTTCCTCGAGGTCGTGGGTGACGAACACGATCGCGGCGTTCGAGCCCTGCCACAGGCGGAGCAATTCGGTCTGCATGAGCTGCCGGGTCTGGACGTCAAGGGCACTGAACGGTTCGTCCATCAGGATGATTTCGGGCTCGTTCACCAGGGTTTGGGCGAGTGCCACGCGTTTGCGCATGCCGCCGGAAAGCTGGTGTGGGTAGTACTTTTCAAACTTTGCCAGCCCCACCTTTTCGACCCAGACGCGGGCCTTCTCACGGGCCGTGGCCCGGTCAAGGCCCTGGTAGCGGGGGCCGGAGGCAACGTTGTCCAGCACCGACTGCCACGGCAGTGTGGCATCGGTCTGGAACATGTAGCCAACGCCCTTGGGGATGCTGGTGACGAGCTTGCCGCGGACGTAGGTCTCGCCTTCGGAGGCCCGCTCCAGTCCCGAGACCAGGGAAAGGGTCGTGGACTTGCCGCACCCCGTGGGGCCGACGACGGCGACGAACTCCCCGGGTGCCACGCTGAGGGTGACGTTGTGGATGGCTGTGTGGATGCCCCCGCCGTTTTTGGGGAATCGTTTCGTGGCGCCGCGCAGTTCGATCAGCGGCGCGGCGGGCGGGTCAAGCGTTGAACGCATTTTCGCTCCTTGGAGTGGTGGCAAGAAATTCGTGGAGGCCGTGCCGTGAATTGGTGATCCGGGTCACAGTTTGGTTGGTGGAGAAGACGTTACGGGTGGTTGTGTGGGCTGCGGCCGGTTTAGCTGGTTGATGCCGCATGGGAATCGTTGAACTTGTTTTGCGCATTGTGCTCATGGGGAATTGGCGCGATGGGCGCCGGCTGGTTACCGTTGATGTGCGGCGGGTCACAATGGGTGCCGATGACGGAATGGAGCAACGGCCGGTGCCAGATCTTGCAGGACCGCGCCAAAGGCGGCGCGGATTGTCCTTTTCCGCGCGCATGCTCCTCCAGCAACTGCTGGTCATTGCCCTCATGGTGGTGCTGGCCACCGTCGTCTATGGCTGGCTGACTTTCCACCGGGTGAACGAGGCCGTGGGCGGAAAGACCCTGGCGGTAGCCCAGACCGTTGCGGAGGACGATGACCTCCGGGCCGTCCTCTCCGCTCCGCCGCCCAAGGTACTCTCACCGGAAACGCTTGCCACCGGCCCCGTGCAGCAATTGGCGCAACACGTCCGCGGACGCACCGGCGCCTTGTTCGTCGTCGTGACCGACAGGGACGGCATCCGCTGGGCACACCCCAACCCCGCACTGCTGGGGCGACTCGTCAGCACCAGCCCCGACGCCGCGCTGAGTGGCCAGGAGGTCACCACGAGCGAGGTGGGCAGCCTTGGGCCGTCAGTGCGCTCAAAGGTGCCCGTCCGCTCCATCGATGGGACGGAAATCGTGGGCGAGGTCAGCGTCGGCTACCCGACCCAGCTGGTCCTGGACGGCGTCGTGTCCTCCGGCTGGGCCATTGTGGGTGTGGGTGTTGGGGCCATGGTGCTGGGTGCCGTCGGATCCACCATGCTGAGCCGCCGCCTGCGCAGGGACACGCTGGGGCTGGAACCGGTGGAGATCGGCACGCTGGTGCAGGACCAGGAGGTGGTGCTGTTCGGGGTGGACGAGGGCGTGATCGGGGTGGGTCCGGACCGACGCGTGACGGTGTGCAACGCCAAGGCGCGGCGGCTGCTGGACCTGGACGAACCGGAGGGCCGCACCCTGGCCGAGCTCGGTCTCCCCGCCGCCGTGCCCCTGCTGCTCGATGCCGGAGCCGACGACGACGGAACCGCGGTCCAGGTGGTTGTCTCCGAACACGTATTGCTCGTGTCAGCACGCAAAGTGGTGCGCGCCGGCCGCGACCTTGGCTGGGTGCTGATGGTGCGGGACAGGACGGATGTGCAGGCGTTGACCCGGCAGTTGGATGCCGTGGGCGCCCTGACCACGGCCCTGCGCGCGCAGCGCCACGAGTTCGCGAACCGGCTGCACACCGTATCCGGGCTCCTTGACATTGGTCGTCCGGACCAGGCAGCGGACTATCTGCACACAACCCTTGAATCGGGGCCGCTGAAGTACCCCTTGGAAAATGCGGCACTGCTATCGGACACATATTTGCTGGCGTTCCTTGGGGCCAAGAGTACGCAGGCGGCCGAGAAAGGTGTCCGGCTCCGGCTCGGCGCGGCGACCCTGCTGCACAGCGGCGTCAGCGACGCCGCAAACGTCACCACGGTCCTGGGCAATCTGGTGGACAACGCCGTGGTTGCCGCCGTGCAGGGTGTTGCGACGGACCGTTGGGTGGAGGTCGAGCTGCTCAGCGACGGCACCGAGCTGTTCATGACGGTGGCCGACTCCGGCAACGGCGTCGAACCCGATCACCGGGAACTCGCATTCCGGGAAGGCTTCACCACGGCACCGCAGCTGCCCGATGGGCATGCGGACGGCCACGGGGAGGGGCTTGGGTTGGCACTGTCACGGCAAATCGCGCGTATTGGCGGTGGCGACGTATGGCTGCTAAGCGACGGGGGAGACGGGGCCGGAGCGGTGTTTGCTGCGCGGCTGAACAACGCACTTGATGGGGAAGGGGGAGGCCATGACGGCTGAACTTCGCGTATTGATAGTCGACGACGACTTCCATGTGGCGCAGCTGCACAAGGCGTATGTGGATGCCGTGCCGGGATTTGCGGCGCTCGAACCGGTGGGTGGCGGTGAGGCTGCCCTGCGGGCCGTGCAGTCTTTGCGCCCCGACCTGTTGCTCGTGGATGTCTACCTGCCGGACTGGAATGGCCTGGACGTATTGCGCGGCGTGGATGTTGACGCCTTTGTGCTTTCTGCCGCGGCCGACGCCGAGTCGTTGCGCAAGGCGGTCCGGCGCGGGGCGCTGGCCTACCTGATCAAACCGTTCACGCAGGAGATGCTTGCGGAGCGGCTTCGCGGTTACGCCCGTTACCGGCGGCTGCTGGACACCGACGCAGTCCTGGACCAGGAGGCTGTCTCCCGGGCGCTGCGCCAGCTCAGCCCGGGAAACGCCGGCGCGAAGCCTCGTACGGTCACGGAGAAAGCGGTGCTCGAGGCCGTGACTCGGGTGCCGGGAGCGTCGACCGCTGCGGAGGTAGCGGCCGCCGTGGGCATGTCCCGCGCCACGGCGCAAAGGTACTTGTCTTCGCTGGTGGAGGAGGGCTCCGTTGCGGTGGCCCTGAGGTATGGGGCGGCCGGCCGGCCGGAACACGAATATCGGGTGCGGGCGGAATAGGTAGCCGCGTGGGCTGCCTCGACTGTGCCTGGTCCTCCGTGCCCGGGCGGAAGGCGGGAACGCAGACGGCAACCGCTCACGGAGAGCCATTCGGACGGGTGAGCCACTGACTTTAGCCCGTCGTGCCCGGGAGGGGTGGTGGTTGGGTGGTGTAGTGGTGGCCGGTGGGGGTGGTGATTCGGGTGCCGGGCAGGGTGGTGCCGTCGGTGGTGGTGCCGTCGGTGGTGGTGTCATCGATGGTGGTGCCGTGGTGGGTTGGGCTGGCCTTGCTGGTGTTGTCGGCGTAGTGGTCAACGTCGGGGTCCGGGTTTTCTGGCTGGTGTGTGTGGGTGTGCCAGCCGGGGGTTTCCTTGATTTGGTTGCAGGCGGTGCACAGTCCCTGGCCGTTGGATACGGTGGTGGGGCCGCCGGCGGCGTAGGCCTTGATGTGGTCGTATTGACGGATCGGCGCATCACACCAGGGCGTCGCACAGCGTTGATCGCGCAGGCGCAGGAATTCCTTCATGCCCTCCGGAAACAACCTCGCTTTCGAATCCATGGCCAACAGTATGTTGTTGTCGGGGTGGGTGAAGAGGCGTTTCAACCACACCCGTGACGCCCGGCCCCCACCACCACGCGCACCACCGCCACCGCCACGATCGTCGCTGTCGCCAACCAGGCCCGGACTATCCTCCGTTGTGGAGCCTCCACCAGGGGCCTTGTTTTCACTGGTGGCATTGGTGGTGGTGCCTAGTATCCAGGTGCGGGCGGTCGGGGCTGGGATCGGGTCGTAGCCAGCCAGGATCGCGGGATCGTTCGCACCGTCGAAGAGCGCCCTATCCGTCATGATCAACTCCACCAGGATCTCCGGCTCCACCACCTGCGTACACGAGGCGACCCACGCATCAGTGACCGCGCTGCCCCCGGTCCGGGGACTCCGGATGCCCGGGATGTAGGGGCCGTCAGCGGTGGCCGGAGTGGTACCGGTGAGTGGGGTGGGAGGGGTCCCGTCGCCCCTCACCCCCGGGGTTTCCGAGGGGTCTGAGGATCCTGCGAGTGTCGGGTCAGGGGTCCGGTCTGGGTTTGGGTGTGGGGTGCAGGGGGTGTGGTTTGTGAGGCGGTGGAGGAGGGTGTCGGCCATGAGTTGGCCCTTGCCCCGCACGTCGCCGGCGGCTTTCGCGTTGTCGGCGATCCGGGTCAGGGTCGCGAGGACTTTCACGCCGTGGCGGAGGGGTAGGAGTGCGGTGAGCAGGGTCATGCCGTCCGCGGCCGGACGCAGGGAAACATAGCGGTCGGTTTCTGCTTTCTCCAACCGCTGCACGAAGACTTCCGGTTCCAACCGGTAGGCGGCTTTGCGGGCCCGGGCGGCCAGTTCACGATTCCCCCACCCGGATAGTTGTCTCGGGTCGGTACAGAGTTGGTTATCAACAGCGGCTCGGTGGTCTTGGGTGAGGAAGACGGTTTCGCGGGCGATGATTCCGGCCCGGTACTCATTCAACGCTCCGGTCCCTAGGGCGGTGAGGGTGTGGGGTAGTTCCCGCACCAGGACTTGGGCGAGTTCACAGAGTTGTCGGCCCCGATGCGGCGACTCCGACCTGGCTAATCCGATTTGGGTCCCCACACCCTGGCCGAGTTTGTTGGTCTCGATCCCGGACCGGGCCTGGGTGAGGCGTTGCTGGGCCATCAAGAGAACTTCGGCCCGGGCTTGGACCGCGCACAGGGCGTTCTTCGCCCCTTCAGCGGCCGAGATGACATCGACCAGGGCGCCGGGATCCACCCGGTCCACCACGAATGGGTCAAAACCCACCCCCGCCTCCACTACCCCACCCAGGGCAGCCAGGACAGCCGTGGCATCACCGGCCCGGGTCGCGGCCTTCGTGGCGGCGGTTTTGGTGCCGCCGGCGTGGCCGGCCAGATCAGCCACCGCCTCCAACGACCGCCCCTCACCCAACGCCGCCTGGAGCAGATCGTCAGCGTCGCCGGCCCGCACGGCCGCCCGGTCCGCTAACACGTGGGCGAGGGCCGCATCGAGCTGCGCCACCAGCACCGGATCAAAAAACGCCGAACACCGGGCGGTCAACGCGGTTGCTGCGACGACCAGGGTGCCACAGTCCACCGGATCCGCCTGGCAGTCGGCGGAATGGATACCAGCCAACCTCAGGGTCGTGGCCGGAAGCGAGGGAAGAGGGTCCGGCATTTCATCAGCGCTGGAGGGCCTCGACGCAGGGGTAGTGAGGTGGGAGGGGTCCAACCACTCCGGTGCCGCCATGTTCATCACCGCCCGCGAATCCAAAGAAACCCTGAGAACCCCTCAAACAGAAGCAATGCTTGACCAGAAAATATGCTGAATAAGAATCAATGTTTGAGAAGGATTTATCTTCCTACTACATAAATTCTAGATCGTGGCACCGACACAAACCACCCAAAAACGGCCCCGCAGGTGAATCTGTGGAGAACAAAACCCGGGCACCCGGCTGTGGAGGAATCAACCGCCCAGCGTATCCGGAAGGATCCTTTGGAACAGCACATGGTCCTGCCAGCGGCCGTCAATGCGGATGTAGTTTTCCGCCAGGCCGATCCGGGAAAAACCGTTCCGGCCGAGCACCGTCTGGGAACCGGTGTTGTGGACAAGCGTGCCCGCCTGGAGCCGGTGGAGGCCCAATCCGGCAGCCGCCGAGCAGGCAAAACTGGCGGCGGCCGTGGCCAGGCCCCGGCCCTGGTAGTCCTGTGCGATCCAGTAGCCCAGGTGCCCGTTCTGGAAGGCACCGCGGACAATGTCGTTCAGCGAAATGCGGCCCACCACGGCCTGTCCGTCCAGCAAAACCCAGAACAAGCCGCGCCCGGCGGCCTGTTCGGCAACGGCGTTGGCCAGCAGCGGGCGCTGTCCGGCGGGCGTGTAGAAGGCTTCGGGCCGTACGGGCTCCCACGGTTGCAGGAATGCACGGTTGCGGACGTAGGCAGCCGCCACGGCACCGGCGTCGTCCTCGGTCACGAACCGGATGGACACGCCGTCGCGCAATACGGAAGGGCCCTCGGCGGGGTCAGACACTGACGGTGATCCACTCGCCGTCGATCGCGGCGGCAAAGCGCGGCAGCGCCATCTTGGCCGGCCCGGAGATCACGGTGCCGTCGGCGCCCTTGAAGATGGAGCCGTGGCAGGGGCACTTGAAGTCGGTCCCGGAGGGGGCCACCTGGCAGCCCGCGTGGGTGCAGACGTCGCTGTACGCCAGGACGGTTTTTTCGTCAGGGCGGAAGATCACCAGGTTGACGCCGTTGCCGGACCCCGACGCAGTGGACCCCACGGGCACTTCGGAGAGCTTTCCGACGCGCACGGGCTTTCCCGTCGTGGCAATGGGCTGCGGCGTGGCACCCGTATCGGCGCCGGGCGCGGCGGCGGGCACGCAGCCGGCCAGGGCCAGGGCGCAGGCGCCGCCGGAAACGGCGGTGGTGGCGCGGAGGATGTTGCGGCGGGTCAGGGACGGCTCAAAGGTCATGAGCCTATTCTTACCAGCCAAGGCTGGGTGAATGCCAAAAGCGCACGACGCCGGCCACGCACCTTGGGTGCGCGGCCGGCGTCGTGCGGTGGAACAGGAAACTAGGCGGTGTGGAACTTGATGCCGTTGACCCGCTCGGAGGCGCCCACCCGGTCAAGGTATGGCGTGATTCCGCCCAGGTGCATGGGCCAGCCGGCGCCGAGGATCATGCACAGGTCGATGTCCTCGGGTCCGGCCACCACGCCCTCGCCGAGCATGAGGCCGATCTCCTCGGCCAACGCGTCCTGGGTGTTGCGCAGCAGTTCCTCGGCTGTGGAGGGCGCATTGCCAAAGGACAACAGGGCCAGGGTGTCGGCCGGAATCGAAACGGAGCCGTCCGCGGCCTTTTCCCACAAGCTCTCCTTGCCGCCGTCAATGAGCGCCTGCTGGTTGGCCGAAACATGGAACCGCTCGCCAAACGCGTCATGCAGTGACTCAGTGACATGCTGCGCCACCGGGATGCCCACCATGGCCAGCAGGTTGAACGGCGTCATGGGCAGGCCCAGAGGGCGCAGTGCGTTGTCCGCGACGTGGGCGTCGGTGCCGTTGTCGAAGGCCGCGGAGACCTCGGCCATCATGCGCAGCAGCACCCGGTTCACCACAAAGGCGGCCGCGTCCTTGACCAGCACCGCCGTCTTGCGCAACGCCTTCGCCGTGGCGAAAGCGGTGGCGACGGCGGCGTCGTCGGTCCTGGGGGCCCGCACGATCTCCAGCAGCGGCATGAGCGCCACCGGGTTGAAGAAGTGGAAGCCCACGAGGCGCTCGGGGTGCAGCAGGCCCTCGGCCATGGCAGTCACGGACAGGGACGATGTGTTGGTGGCGAGGATGCAGTCGGCGGAGACAATGGCCTCGACCTCGGCAAACACCTGCTTCTTGACGTTGAGTTCCTCGAACACGGCCTCGATGACGAAGTCGGCGTCCGCGAACGCCTCCTTGGACACGGAACCGGTCACGAGCGCCTTGGTGCGGTTGGCGGCATCCTGGCTGATCCGCCCCTTGGCGAGCAGCTTGTCCACCTCCGCGTGCACATGGCCCACGCCGGCCTCCACCCGGGCCGCGTCGATGTCGGTCATGACCACGGGGACCTTGAGCCGCTGCGCAAAGAGCAGCGCAAACTGCCCGGCCATGAGCCCGGCGCCCACCACGCCCACCTTGGTGACGGGGCGGGCCAAACCGGCATCCGGGGCGCCGGCGGGGCGTTTGCCGCGCTTTTGCACCAGGTCCAGGAACGCATAGACGGTGTCGCGGAACTGCGGCGTCTGCATCAAATCCGCCAGCGCCTCGTTCTCCGCGGCGAAGGATTCCGCCTTCGTGAAGTGCTTGCCCTTTTCCAGCAGCTCGATCACGCGGGCCGGCGCGGGGGCCGCGTTGGAGGTCTTGGCCTCCACGAACGCTTTGGCACGTTCGACGGCGGCATCCCAGGCTGCGCTGTTTTCCTCGCTGAGCGGCTCGGCCACGGCGTTCGGGCGGGGGACGGCCTCGGCGCCGGCCAGCACCCGGGCGGCCCAGTTCAGCGACTGTTCGAGGAAGTCCGCCGGCTCGAAGAGCGCGTCGGCGATGCCCAGCTTGTAGGCCGCGGGGCCGCTGAGCGTGCGGTTGTTGCTCAGCGCATTTTCAAGCATGACGGTGACGGCGTTGGCCGGGCCGATCAGCCGGGGGAGCAGGTACACCCCGCCCCAGCCGGGCACCAGGCCCAGGAAGGCCTCGGGCAGGCCCAGCGCCCCGGCACCGGTGGAGACGGTGCGGTAGTTCGCGTTCAACGCGATCTCCAGACCGCCGCCCAGGGCCAGGCCGTTGATGAAGACAAAGCTGGGGACGCCCAGCTCGTTGAGGGTGGAGTAGACGTCGTGGCCCAGCTGTGCCATTTGGTGCCCGGCCTCGCGGTCCTTGAGCCCCTTGACGGCGGAAAGGTCGGCGCCGGCGGCCAGGAAGAACGGTTTGCCGGTCACGCCGACGCCGGCAATCTCGCCGCGGGCGGCCCGTTCGCGCTGGGCTTCCAGGACCGTGCCCAGCTCGATCAGCGTGGTGGGGCCCAGCGTGCTGGGCCGGCGGTGGTCGAGGCCGTTGTCGAGGGTGATGAGGGCGAAAGTGCCTGCGCTCGGGGCTCCGCCGACGCCGGGCAGTGGAACGTCCTGGACGTAGGAGTGCGTCACCACCTCATCCGGGAACAGTTCGGCCAGCTGGTGGAAGTCGTTGGCGCTCATGCGGCGCTCCCTTCGGTGGTTGTGAAGTGCGGGTTTTCCCAGATGACGGTGGCGCCCATGCCCAGGCCGATGCACATGGTGGTGATGCCGTACCGCACGGAGGGGTCCTCCTCGAATTGGCGGGCCAGCTGGTTCATGAGCCGCACCCCGGAGGAGGCCAGGGGGTGGCCCACGGCGATGGCGCCGCCGTAGCGGTTGACGCGGGGGTCGTCGTCGGCGATCCCAAAGTGGTCAAGGAAGCTCAGCACCTGGACGGCGAAGGCCTCGTTGATTTCAAACAGGCCGATGTCCTCGATCGTGAGCCCGGCCAGGCGCAGCGCCTTCTCGGTGGCGGGCACCGGGCCGATGCCCATGACCTCGGGTTCGACGCCGGCAAATGCGTAGGTGACCAGGCGCATCTTCACGGGCAGGCCCAGTTCGGCGGCGGCGTCGGCGGAGGCCAGCAGTGCCGCGGTGGCACCGTCGTTCAGGCCCGCCGCATTGCCGGCGGTCACGCGGCCGTGGGCACGGAACGGGGTGCGCAGGGCTGCAAGGTCGTCAAGGGTGGTGCCGGGCCGGGGCGGTTCGTCCACGGTGTTGACGGTCCAGCCGGCGCCGGGCTTGAGCGTGGCCACGGGCACCAGGTCGGGCTGGATTTGTTCCCTGGCGTAGGCGGCGGCGAGCTTGTTTTGGCTGGCGACGGCGTAGGCGTCGGTGCGTTCCTTGGTGATGGCCGGGAAGCGATCGTGCAGGTTTTCGGCCGTGTTGCCCATGTTCAGGGCGGCCGGGTCCACGATGCGTTCGCTCATGAACCGCGGGTTCGGGTCGGCGCCTGCGCCCATGGGGTGGTGGCCCATATGCTCCACGCCGCCGGCGATGACCACGTCGTACGCGCCAAAGCCGATGCCGGAGGCCGTGGTGGTGACTGCCGTCATGGCTCCGGCGCACATCCTGTCAATGGCGAAGCCGGGGACGGACTGCGGCAGCCCGGCCAAAAGGGCGGCCGTGCGCCCGATCGTCAGGCCCTGGTCGCCGGTTTGGGTGGTCGCGGCGATGGCGACGTCGTCGATCCGGGCGGCGGGGAGCTGCGGGTTGCGGCGCATGAGCTCGCGGATGCACTTGACCACCAGGTCGTCGGCGCGGGTGGAGGCGTAGATGCCCTTCTCCCCGGCCCGTCCAAAGGGTGTGCGGACGCCGTCAACAAACACGACGTCCCTGATCTGCCGATTCTGGCTCACGTGTGGCTCCTTGAGTGCAAACAACAAAAAGGGTCGTTCCCGCATCCAAGCACGGGACGACTGTGTCGTGCATCATGTTACTCGTGAGTAACTAAAGAGTTCAAGGCCACACGCCGCAGCGCCCCGCGCCGCAGGTAGCCGGCGGCTTACGCCCCGTCGTCGCCCTTGGGCGCCCGCGGCTCCTTGGGCGGCAGCGGCTCGGGATGCGCCATGGCCTCGGTCAACAGGGCCGCCGTCATCTCGATCTGCCAGGGGCGGGCGCCGAGCCCGGCCAGGGCGTCGGCCACGGTCTCCTCCGTGATGGGCGACGGCGGCCGCCAGCAGATCCGCCGCAGGAAGTCGGGGGTGAGGATGTTCTCGGCCGGGATGTTCACGTCCTCGGCGAGCTGCGCCAGCCGCGGCCGCACCGTGGCGAGGCGGGCGGCGGCCTCGGGGTCGCGATCGGCCCAAATGCGCGGGGGCGGCGGGGCGTTGTTGGCCACCTGCAACGGCGGCAGGTCGGTGCTGTTCTTGGCGGTCTGCAGCGCATGGAGCCACTTGGGGGCGTCGCGTTTGGCGGCCCGGCCGTGGAATCCGGACAGGCCCAACAGGGCCGGAACCGTGGTGGGCATGGCTTTTGCCGCGGCGATGATGGCCGAGTCCGGGATCAGCCGGCTCGGGGCAATGTCGCGGTGCTGGGCCAGCTTGTCCCGCGTGTGCCAAAGTTCACGGACGGCTGCCAGCTGCACGCGGTTGCGGATCGCGTGGGAGCCGGAGGTACGCCGCCACGGGTCCACCCGGGGTGCGGGCACGCCGGAATCGACCAGGTGAGCGAATTCCTGGGCGGCGTAGTCGAGCTTCCCGTCGGCGGCGAGCAGGGCCACGAGCTCCTCTTCCAGCTCGGCCAGCACCTCCACGTCCAGGGCGGCGTAGCGCAGCCACGGTTCGGGCAGCGGCCGGCGGGACCAGTCGGCCGCCGAATGCTCCTTGGCCAGGTGGTAGCCCAGCAGCG
The DNA here is from genome assembly GCF_001281315.1 of Arthrobacter sp. ERGS1:01. Taxonomy (NCBI): domain Bacteria; kingdom Bacillati; phylum Actinomycetota; class Actinomycetes; order Micrococcales; family Micrococcaceae; genus Arthrobacter; species Arthrobacter sp. ERGS1:01. The sequence continues at coordinate 1,129,980 of NZ_CP012479.1, forward strand.
ATTCGACGACGGCGCCCAGGCCCACGCGCGGAAGCCCGGCGAGGCGGGCGGCAAGTTCGGTGTCAAAGAGTTTATCCGGCCACATGCCCACCTCGGCCAGGCAGGGTAGGTCCTGGCTGGCGGCGTGCAGGATCCATTCCACCCCGCGCAGGGCCTCGTCGATGATCTTCAGGTCCTCGAACGCCTCGGGGTCGATCAGCCAGGTGCCGGCGCCTTCGCGGCGGATCTGCACCAGGAAGGCGCGCTGGCCGTAGCGGAAGCCGGAGGCCCGTTCGGTGTCCACGCCGGCGGGTCCGTGGCCGGCGGCCAGGGCCGCGGCGCAGCGCTTGAGTGCGGGTTCGGTGGTGATGACGTCGGGGATGCCTTCGCGCGGCATGTCCAGTTCCACGAGCGTCGGCAGGTCCTCGAGGTCCACGCGGACGCCGTCGATGACCACGTGGGTCAGGGGGGAGTCGTCGAGGGTGGTGATGAGGGCTGCGGCGCCCTTGGCTTGGCCGGGAATTTTCAAATCGGTGGACTTTTTACTGCGTGCGCGGCTGTGTGCGGTGGTTTCTGGCGTGGTCATGATGCCTCCAGTCTAGCGAACCGGCCCCGGTTGGCGTCGACCACGCGTCGGGGGTCCGGCGGGAGTCAGGGCTGGCGGCGGCGCTGGGGCAGCAGCGTCACGCCGTCGGGCACCGGCGGCAGCCCGGCAAAGGTGCACACCATCTGCGACCATGCCTCAAGATGGGCCTGGACGGAGGGTCCCACGGGTGTCCAGGACGCCCGCAACTCAATGTCGACGGCGTCCGGGCGGGCGGCCAGGGTTCCGTAACTTTCGGACAGGATTCGGGTGGCCGTGCCGCCCGCGGAGCGGTGCTCGGCGCCGTGCTCATCCAGGGCCTCCACAAGCCACGCCCACGCCACATTGCCCAGCAGGGCGTCGTTGCCGATGTCCGGTTCCAGCTGGGCCCGGATGTAAGTGACGATCCGGAAGGTGCCCTCCCACAGGGAGGAGCCGTCGGGGTCGTGGAGCAGGATGAAGCGTCCGGTGGCCTGTTCCTCGCCGTCGAGAATCACCTCGGCGCCCAGGGCGGCCCCGTACGGGGCCAGCCTGGTCGGTGCCGGGATCTCCTCAAGCTTCAATTCGGTCCGTTTTTGCGCGGCACGAAGCGAGGCAAGGGCGGCCTGGAAGTCAGCTGGAAGCTGCGGTTGTGAGCTCACCATCGCAGATTATGGGGTGTACGCCACATTCCGCCGCAGGCGCGCCGCGCCGCTCAGGCGCCGAGTTCGGCCCGGATCGCGGCGACAAAAGCGTCGATGTCCGCCTCCGTCGTGTCGAAGGAACACATCCAGCGCACCTCGCGGGCGGCCTCGTTCCAATCGTAGAAGCGGAACACGGTGCGCAGCCGGTCGGCCACCCCCTCGGGGAGGATCGCGAACACGCCGTTGGACTCGGTGGGCTGGGTGGCCCGGACGCCGGGAATTTCGTCGACGGCGGCACGCAGTTTCGCGGCCATGGCGTTGGCGTGGCCGGCGGACTTGAGCCACAGATCGTCCTCGAACATGGCCAGCAGCTGGGCGGAGATGAAGCGCATCTTGGAGGCCAGCTGCATGTTCATCTTGCGCAGGTAGATCAGGCCGTCGGCGGCCTCCGGGTTCAGCGCCACGATGGCTTCGCCGAACATGATCCCGTTCTTGGTGCCGCCAAAGGACAGCACGTCCACGCCGGCGTCGGAGGTGAATTCGCGCAGGGGCACGTTCAGGGATGCGGCGGCGTTGGCCAGCCGGGCACCGTCCATGTGGACCTTCATCCCGAGGGAGTGGGCGTGGTCGCAGATCGCCTTGACCTCGGCGGGCGTGTAGCAGGTGCCCAGCTCGGTGGTCTGGGTGATGGAGACGGCCAGCGGCTGGGCGCGGTGCTCGTCGCCAAAGCCCCAGGCTTCCTTGTCGATCAGCTCCGGGGTCAGTTTGCCGTCGGTGGTCGGCACGGACAGCAGCTTCATGCCGCCCACGCGTTCCGGCGCGCCGTTTTCGTCGCAGTTGATGTGCGCCGTGGTGGCACAGACCACGGCGCCCCAGCGCGGCAACAGCGACATCAGGGCCGTGACGTTGGCGCCGGTGCCGTTGAACACGGGGAAAACATCGACCTTCTTGCCGAACAGCTCGGACATGACCTCGTGCAGGCGGGCGGTGTAGGCGTCCTCGCCGTACGCCACCTGGTGGCCGTCGTTGGCGGCGGCCAGGGCTGCCAGCACCTCCGGGTGGACGCCGGAGTAGTTATCCGAGGCGAAGCTGCGCACGGCGGGGTCGTGCAGGCGTGCGGAGGTGGAAATCGTGTCAGTAGTCACTGCAAAACCTTCTAGGAGAGTACGATTCGCGAGCCGTTGAGGGCACTCGCGGGAGTGGAAAAGAGCCCCACCACAGTGTGCCCCAAATCGGCGACATCGGTGAAACCCGGAAAGGAGCGTTCGGGGGACGCGGCACGCATGGCCGGATCTACCAGGGCCTTCACCGCGAGCACGACGGCGGCTGGCCCGGTTTCGCCACCGGCTGCAGATGCCAGCCCCGCGGCGATGGCCTGGACCCAGGCCTCCGCGGCGGCCTTGACGGCAACGTAGTTGGCGTTGCCGGGGGTCGGGGCTGACACGGCCGTCGAGGAGACGATCGCGAGCCGCCCGGCGGGAGAGGCGGCAATGTCGGCATAAAACGCCCGGCTGGTGTTGCGCAGGGTGGTCAGCACCGAAGTGTGCAGGAAGTCCCAGTCGGCGTCCGACTGTGCTGCCAGGTCCTTGCCGCCGCGCCAGCCGCCCACCAGGTGGATGAGGCCGTCAACGGGGCCAAAGTCGCGGTGCACGGAGTCCGCCAAGGCGGCGACGGCGTCGGGATCGGCGAGGTCGCACACCAGGGGGGTTGCCCCGGTGGGCGCCGCCGCGGCCTGGATCCGGCCGGCGTCGGAGCCCACGGTGAGCACGCGCTGGCCGGCCTGCACCAGTGCGGCGGCCACGGCGACGCCGGCGGCACTGCTGCCGCCGGCTATCAGGACCAGGGGTGCGGAGGACAAGGAGGTGGAGGTCATGGACTCCAAGGTACTCCTCTTACGCTTCGCTGGCGCCGGTGATTCCGGAGGTTGAATCTATGACGCCCTGCATCTTCTTGGAGAGGGCTTCGTAGAACATGGACAGCGGGAATTCGTCGTCCATGACCTGGTCGGTCATCTCGCGCAGCGGCGCCGTGAGCGGCAGGGCGTCCGGGCCCTTGGCCCAGGTGGAGGCCGGGTTGGGAGTCAGGGTGCCGGAGACCAGCTCGTAGGCGGCCAGCCAGTGTGCCAGCTTGGGCCGGTCGATCGAGCGCCAGTACAGGTCCTCGATGGCGTGGCCCAGGGCGATCACGACGTCGGGCACCTCGGCCCAGTCGATCGTGAGCTTGGTGTCGGTCCAGTGCAGCACGTGGTGCTGGTGCAGCCAGGCAAAGAGCAGCTGCCCGCCCAGGCCGTCGTAGTTGCGCACCCGGCTGCCGGTGATGGCGAAGCGGAAGATCCTGTCGAAGATCACGGCGTACTGGACCAGCTTGGCCTGCCGGCGGGCCTCGGGGGAGGCGGATTCGTCATGTTCCACGGCCACGGACTCGCGGTAGGCGGTCAGGTCGCAGCGCAGTTCCTCCAGCGAGTACAGGAAGTACGGCATGCGCTGCTTGATCATGAACGGGTCGAAGGGCAGGTCCCCGCGCATGTGCGTGCGGTCGTGGATCAGGTCCCACATGACGAACGTTTCCTGGGTCAGCGCCTGGTCGTTGAGCATTTCGGCGGCCTCGGCGGGCAGTTCCAGCCGGGTGACGTCTGCGGCGGCACGGAGCACGCGGCGGTACCGGGCGGCTTCGCGGTCCTGGAAGATGGCGCCCCACGTGAAGGTGGGGGTTTCACGGACGGCGACGCTTTCCGGGAACAGGACGGCCGAGTTGCTGTCGTAGCCGGGGGTGAAGTCGATGAAGCGCAGCGGCACGAAAAGCTTGTTGGAGTAGTTGCCGGCTTCGAGTTCGCCAATGAACTCGGGCCAGATGACCTCCACGAGCACCGCCTCCACGAAGCGGGAGGTGGAACCGTTCTGGGTGTACATGGGGAACACCACCAGGTGGCCCAGGCCGTTGACGCGGTGTTCCTGCGGGTTGAAGGCGAGCAGGGAGTCCAGGAAATCGGGCACGCCCAGGCCGGAGTCCGCCCAGCGGCCAAAGTCGGCGATCAGCAGGCGCAGGTAGTCGGCGTCGTGCGGGAAGTGTGGGGCCAGGGTCGCGACGGCGTCGGTAATGGAAGTGATCAGCTCACGGGCCTGCCCATGGTCCCCGGGATTGGGGACGGAACCATCCTTGACCTGCAATCCCTGCAGCGCCGTTGCCGCGGCCTTCAAGGAGAGCCATGCGGGGTCGGTGGCGAGGCCGGCTGCGTCCATGCCGGTGAGCGGGCCCGTTGCCTCAAGTGTGTTGGTCATGTGCGTCTTCCTTTGCTGCCGAATACCATTTTTTCGAGCGTAGCAATGGAACAGCAAAACTAATGTGCCATATTCCCAAGCATTAGCAACCCGCGTGCTCAGGGGCATGAAAAAGCGGCGCTGCCACAGCATTGACCATGCTTGCGGCGCGCCGCCTTCCGTTACTCCCCGGCTTCCTTGAGCCGCAGGGAGATGGAGTTGATGCAAAAGCGCTGGTCGGTGGGGGTGTCGTAGCCCTCGCCCTCGAACAGGTGGCCCAGGTGCGAGTCGCAGGCGGCGCAGCGCACCTCGATCCGCTTCATGCCCAGCGTGTTGTCGTGCAGGTACCGCACGGTGCCTTCGGCCAGCGGCGCGAAGAAGGAAGGCCACCCGCAGTGGGAAGCGAACTTTTCCTTGGAGGTGAACAGCTCGGCCCCGCAGGCGCGGCAGGCGTACACGCCCTCCGTCATGGAGTCCCAGTATTCGCCGGTGTAGGCGCGTTCGGTGCCGGCCTTGCGCAGCACGGCGTATTCATCGGGCGTCAGCTCGGCCCGCCATTGCTCGTCGGTCTTCACCACGGATGGATTTTCGGAAGCAGTCATAATGTCCTCAACGCTTAGGAGTCGCCAATAAATCCCGAACCGGCATACAGATGCAGCACGGGCAGTCCCAGCTTGCGCTGGGCCTGGTTGGCCCAATCCCGCCGGAACGTGTCGGCCACGGCATGCGGGCGGGTGACCACCACAGCCTGCCGGGCGCCGGTCTCGGTGACCTGGGCGACGAGGGAGGCGACGGCGTCGCCGTCGGCAACCCGGCCGGAGGCCTTGGCACCCGCCGCGGCCAGGACCGCGAGGGAGGTGTCAAGGGTTTCCTGGGCGGCCGCGCGCACCGTTGCGGTGTCGGGTTTCTCCCGGAATTCGTGCAGCGCGCCGGGCAGGTCGAGCATGGTCAACTGGTCAATCACGTCCACCAGCAGGTGCCTTTTGGTGTCGGCGGGTACCAGCAGCACCAGCTCCACGTCGTCGTCGGGGCCGTACAGATCGGTGATGTTCTCCGCGTCGACGGCGCTCAGGGGTTCTTCCGTCAGGATGATGATCGAGTCGCTCATGGCACCAGCATAGGCTCACGCACGGCCAAATCCGCCACCATGGCCACATGTTGGGGCGAAAGAAACGCCGCAGCCCCGGTGCGCCGCTCGACGCGCCCCCGGCGGGTGGGCAGAATGGTCCTATGGCATCTTCGGCGCACTCCTCCAACACCTGGCTCAAGTGGGGCCTGCTGGGTGCCGGTGCCGCCGGCGCCGCCGCATTCACGGTAGTCACGGCGACCTCCGCACTGGCCGCCTACTTTGCCCGGCGTGTGGTCACGCCGGAAAAGGCCCGGATAGACGACGTCGCGATCCTCGCCGTGATCCCCAACGGACCCAATCTGCAGGTGGTCCTCGAGGCGACCCCGGACACCATCGTGGAGGGCCGCTACGCGATCTACTTCGACAACGCCCGCGCCCACGCCGTGATCGGGGACATCGTCTCCTATGTTCCCCGCGAGGGAAGCGTCACCCGGGAGGTGCTGGACGTGGTGGGCGGGGACTTGCGCACGGCCACGGCAGGCTGGTGGTCCGGGAGCATCTACGCGCACCCGTCCGAGATGGGCCTCGACTCCGAGGACGTCATCCTGGAGCTGCCCGACGGCCCCGCACCGGCCTGGCTGGTGCCGGCGCCCCATGCCCTGCCCACCTGGGCCATCATGGTGCACGGCCGCGGCGCCACCCGGGCCGAGGGCCTGCGGGCCGTGGCCGCCGCCCAGCGACTGGGCATGAATTCGCTCCTGATCTCCTACCGGAACGACGGCGACGCTCCCGCGGCCGCGGACGGACGCTACGGCCTGGGCGTGACCGAATGGCAGGACGTGGAGGTCGCGATCGATTACGCCGTGGCCCGCGGAGCGAAGGACGTGGTGTTGTTTGGCTTCTCGATGGGCGGGGCCATCTGCCTGCAGGCGGCCGATCTTTCCCGCAGCCGCCGGCACATCCTGGCCATGGTGCTTGACGCGCCCGTCATCAGCTGGGTCAACGTGTTGGCGCACCAGGCGCAGCTGAACAGGATCCCGGATTACATTGGCCGCTACGGCCAGCTCATGCTCAGCCACCGGCTGGGCCGGCGCATCACGGGCCTGGCCGCCCCCGTCAACCTCAAGAGCATGGACTGGGTGACCCGGGCCGTGGAGCTGCGCACGCCCACCCTGGTGCTGCACAGCATCGACGACGACTTCGTCCCCTACGGGCCCACCGCGAAATTGGCAAAACTCAATCCCGAGATGGTCACCTTCGAGCCGTTCAGCAAGGCCCGGCACACCAAGGAATGGAACCTCGACTCGGCACGCTGGGAGAACGTCGTGGAGTCCTGGCTGCGTCCGCGGCTGGGCCGCTACGGCCTGCCGCGGGACTAGCTGCCGGTTGCTAGTTGCCGGGGTTGCCGATCGGCGCCGTCATCGCGCTGGTCAGTGCGATCAGGTCCGCTGGGGCCAGCTCCACGTCGAAGCCGCGGCGTCCGCCGGACACGTAGATGCTGTCAAAACCCAGGGCGGACTCGTCCAGCACGGTGGGGGAGGCCTGGCGCTGGCCCAGCGGTGAGATGCCGCCGAGCACATAGCCCGTGCGCCGTTGCGCCAGGGCGGGATCGGCCATGGCGGCCTTCTTCCTTCCCAGGGCGTGGGCCAGGGCCTTCAGGTCCAGGGTCCCGTTGACGGGCACGACGGCGGCCGCGAGGGTGCCGTCGACGTCGGCCATCAACGTCTTGAACACCCGCCCGGGCGCCACCCCCAAAACCTCCGCCGCCTCCATGCCGTAGCTGGCGGCGGCGGGGTCGTGGGTGTAGGCGTGCGCCGTGAACGGCACGCCGGCCGCGGTCAGGGCCACGGTGGCAGGGGTGCCCGCATGGGCGGGTGCCTTCTTCTTTGCCATGAAACGATTCCGGCGCGCCGGTCAGGCTGCCGGGCGGACGCCGCCGGCGATCTTGCGCTTCACGCGGCCCAGCATGGCCGACATCCCGCGCATGCGCAACGGCGAGATGGCCCGCGTCAGGCCCAGCTGCTCGGGCATGTCGTCGGGCACGGCCAGGATCTCCTCCGCCGTCAGCCCGTCGAGCCCCTCAAAAAGGACCGAGGCGAAGCCGCGGGTCGTGGGCGCCTCGGGGGGTGCCTGGAAGAACAACCGAATGACCTCGCCGTGGTCGGTCATTTCCGATTCAACGGTCAGGAACAGCGGCGACTGGCATTCCACCACCTGTTCGAGCAATTCGGGGTGGGACGTTAAACGTTCCGGCAGCGCCGGCAGGGACCGTGAGAATTCCAGCAGGAGCGTGAGCCGCTCACGCTCCTCAAGTTCCTGGAAATCATTGACGATCTCCGCCAACGCCGGCGGGAGTGCTTGTGAAGTAGTCATCAACTAAAGCGTACGTTTCTTTTGGCTCGGGCGGTGAATCGCTTAGTTGTTTCCGGGCCATTCGCCGCGTTCGGTGCCCTTGACGATCGGGACGCGCACGGCGTTGCCCCATTCGGTCCAGGAGCCGTCGTAGTTGCGCACCGTGTCAAAGCCGAGCAGGTACTTCAGTGCGAACCAGGTGTGGCTGGAACGCTCGCCGATCCGGCAGTAGGCCACCACGTCGTCGCCGGCCTTGAGCCCGGCTTCGCCCAGGTACAGGGCTTCGAGTTCCTCGCGGCTGCGGTAGGTGCCGTCCTCGGCGGCCGCGCGGGCCCACGGGATGGACGCGGCCGTGGGGATGTGGCCGCCGCGCAACGTGCCTTCCTGGGGGTAGGCGGGCATGTGCGTGCGTTCGCCGGAGTATTCCTCGGGGGAGCGGACGTCGATCAGCGGGTTGCTGCCCAAACGTGCCAGGACGTCTTCCTTGTAGGCGCGGATGGGGGCGTCGTTGCGCTCCACCACCGGGTAGCCGGCGGACGGCGTCACGTCGGTGGCGTCGGTCGTCAGTTCGCGGCCCTCGGCGATCCACTTGTCGCGGCCGCCGTCGAGCAGGCGGACGTCCTCGTGGCCGAACAAGGTGAACACCCACAGGGCGTACGCGGCCCACCAGTTGGACTTGTCGCCGTAGACCACGATCGTCGTGTCGCGGGAGATGCCCTTCGCGGCGGCGAGCTTGGCAAAAGCGGCGCCGTCAATGTAGTCCCGGGTGACGTCGTCGTTCAGGTCGGTGTGCCAGTCGATCTTGACGGCGCCGGGGATATGCCCGGTCTCATAGAGCAGCACGTCCTCATCGGATTCCACCACCACCAGGCCGCCGTTGGCCCCGCCGGCCAGTGCGGCGGCAAGCCACTCGGTGGAAACCAGCCGCTCCGGGTGGGCGTAGGCGGAAAACTTCTCATTGCTTTCAACTGCAACAGTCATGGTGTCCCTTTTTTACTCGGTGTGGTGGCGCGGCGAAAGGACGCAGCGCCGGGTCCTCTTCCATCTACACTAACCATCCGGCGGGCCGAATACTTCCGCACGTTAACGTAAGGCAATATCCGAGTGGGTAAACTTGCCAAGGGCCATATTGGGCCGCCGCAACACTTTATTGTTTTCCCCAGATGAATGGACAAGGTCCTTGGTACACGTAGAGCAACTTTCCACCCGCCGCCCGGCCGTGTCGGTGGAGGAACTGCTAAAAGGCTTCGTCCCGTCGCCGCGCTTTGGCGAGGTGTCCTTTGCCAGCTACCGTCCGGACCCGTCCCAACCGTCCCAGGCCGAGGCCGTGCGGGTTTTGTCGGAGTTCGGGAGCACGGTGGCCGGCAAACCGGCGTCGGGGCTGCGCAAGTTCTTTGGCGGCAAGGCAAAGAAGACGGACTCGCGGGCCGGGATCTACCTCGACGGCGGCTTTGGCGTGGGCAAGACCCACCTGCTGTCCTCGCTGTGGCACCAGGTGGAGGGGCCCAAGGCCATCGGCACCTTTGTGGAGTACACGAACTTGGTGGGCGCGTTGTCGTTCCGCAAGACCGTGGAGGCCTTGAGCAGCTACAAGCTGGTGTGCATCGACGAGTTTGAGCTCGATGATCCGGGGGACACCGTGCTGATGTCCCGGCTCATGCGTGAACTGGCCGACGCCGGCGTGAAGCTCGCAGCCACGTCCAACACCCTGCCCGGCGCCCTGGGTGACGGCCGCTTTGCCGCCGTCGACTTCCAACGGGAAATCCAGGTGCTGGCGGACCAGTTCGAGATCCTGCACATCGACGGCGAGGACTTCCGCCACCGCGGACTGCCCACCCCGCCCCAGCCGTTGGCCAACAGCGACCTCGACGCCGCCATGCGCCGCGAGTTCGGTGAGAAGACCGTTGCCGTGGACGACTTTGCCACCCTCGTGGACCACCTTGCCGGGGTCCATCCCTCCCGTTACCGGCAGTTGCTGGACGGGGTCGACGCCGTGGTGTGGCGCGACGTGCACACCATCACCGAACAATCCGTGGCGCTGCGCTTCGTGGTGCTGGCCGACCGCCTGTACGACAAGGACGTGCCGATCCTGGCCAGCGGCGCCCCGCTGGATCAGCTGTTCACCCCGGAGATGATGACCGGCGGCTACCAGAAGAAGTACTTCCGTGCCGTGTCCCGCCTGACCGCACTGGCCCGCGAGGCCCAGGAGGCCGCGGCAGTGCCGGCGCCTGTCGCTTAAGCCGTTAAATGCCAAGAAGCGTCGGTTCCGTCTCTCGACGGTACCGACGCCCCTATTGACGCCATAATCTAAGGGCGAAGGGCGAGCCTACTTGTTCCCGGCACCATCGACAAAGTCGGATGCTGCCTTCTGGACGCCGTCGACTTGATCCTTGAACTTGTCACCGGTCTTGCCGTCGACAAAGTCGCCGGCCTTCTCAATGCCGTCCTTGATCGCGTCTTCCTTGCCGCTGATAAGTCCCTCGGCCTTGCCCTTGATATCGTCAAAAATAGACAACAGGCACCTCCCTTCGCTCGGGGGCTATTGGCGCCCCAACTTCTTCCAGCCTAATCGGCGCTCTGAAGTTGTCAATGGGCCGAAAGGAATTTTGCCGGGACATTCGTGCGTGCGAATATGGAATGAGCCGCTAGGCACCCGGACGAGGTGCGCCGTACCCGGCCAGCGACAAGACGGCGCCATGGAGGAATTGTCATGGCATGGATCGTCTTAATTATCTCGGGAATGCTTGAAGCCGTGTGGGCCACCGCCCTCGGCAAGAGCGAGGGTTTCAGCAAGCTGGCCCCCACCATCACCTTCGCAGTGGCGATCATCGCCAGCATGGCCGGACTGGCCTGGGCCATGCGCACGCTGCCCACGGGAACCTCCTACGCCGTCTGGGTGGGGATTGGCGCCGCCCTCACCGTCGGCTACGCGATGGCCACCGGATCCGAGGCCGTCTCCGTGGTGAAGGTATTGCTGCTGCTGGGCTTGGTCTCCTGCATCGTGGGACTCAAGCTCGCGCACTAAGGGAAGGTCCCGGCGTCGTACTCGGCTCTTTTGCCGGGTTACCGGCGGGTTCGCGGAGCACCGTAGTGTTCGTCGGCGACCTCTTCGAGCCAGGTGGTTTCCGGTGCACCGGTGCCATCGCTTTCCCAGATGGCGAGGTGTTCCATGAACCGGTCCTCGGCGGCGCCGTGCCAGTGTTCCTCACCGGGAGGGCACGTTACGGTGTCGCCGGGGTGGGCCTCGAAGACCACACCGTCACGGGTACCGACCAGGGCAATTCCGGCAACAACGTGCAGGGTTTGTCCCAGGACGTGGTGGTGCCAGAAGGTGTGGGCGCCGGGGGCGAAGCGGACCATGTTCGTGCGCGTTCTGGAGGGTTCCTTGCCGGAGTATATGACGTCGTACCAGACGTCGCCGGTGAACTGTGCTGCCGGTCCCTTGCCTGTCGGGACTGTGGTGGTGAATTCCATGAGGGGTCTCCCTAGTTGTTGAAATTGAGGTCAAAGCCGAGTGCGCGGGAGTCTTCGGCCTGTTGGCTGATCTCCCGGCCCTTGGCGATGATGGCCGGGATGGCATCGGCGCCGGCGACGAACCGCAACGGCGGCTCGTCCAGTCCAATGACCTGGATCAGTGCCTTCGCCAGCTTGGCCGGATCGCCGGCCTGCCGTCCGTTCATCGACTGCCAGCCGGCCTTGGTCTCGGAGGTGCGGGCGGCGTAGTCCGCAATGGAGGTGTCGGCCCAGGTGGTCGAGGCCTCCTCGAGGAGTTCGGTGCGGAAGAATCCGGGTTCGACGATCGTGGTCGTGATGCCGAACGGTTCCAGGTCGAAGCGGAGGGATTCCATCCACCCTTCAACACCGAACTTGCTGCTCGCATAGGCCGCGCAGAACTCCTGGCCGATCATCCCCGCCGTCGAGGAGATGGTGAGGACATGGCCGGATCGTTGCCGGCGCATTTGAGGCAGGACGGCGCGGGTGACGTTCATCGGGCCAAACAAGTTCGTCTCAAGTTGCCGGCGCATGGCCTCCGGCGAGATTTCCTCGAAGAAGCCGGCCTGGAACGTGGAGGCGTTGTTGACGAGCACGTCGATCCTCCCGAATTTGGCCACCGCGGCGGCCGTGACGGTTTCGGCGTCGTCGGGGTTGGTGATGTCCAGGGCGGCGACCAGGAGGTTCCCACTCTCGCCCAGCAGCTCGCTGATCTTCCCGGGCCGGCGGCCGGTGGCAATGACCCGGTGGCCGGCGTCGAGCGCCTGTCGGGCGATGGCGGGGCCGAGCCCGCGCCCTGCCCCGGTGATGAAAATGACCTTGCTCATGATGGCGATGTGCTCGTTTCTTCGTGAGGTGGTGTGTCCGTGGGTGGATCGTCGCCGTGCCGGATCAGCGGCCGACGAATCCCATCTGGGCCTCGTTGTACCGGTCGCCGAAGACGCCGATCCGGTTCGCGATCGTGTTGAGGTCGGCGAGCTCGTCGGCCGAGAGCGGCACGGAGGTTGCCGCGGCATTCTCCTCCACGCGGGAGCGTCGCCGGGTACCGGGGATGGGGGCGATCCACGGTTGTTGGGCCAGGAGCCAGGCCAGGGCGATTTGCCCGGAGGTTGCGTTCTTCGCCGCCGCGAGCCGGGCCACATGGTCCACGAGCGCCTGGTTGGCCGCACGGTTTTCGGAAGTGAAGCGTGGAATGGTGGCCCGGATGTCGCCGTCCGTGAACGCGGTGGTCGGGTTGACGGTTCCGGTGAGGAATCCCTTGCCGAGGGGACTGAAGGGGACGAACCCGATCCCCAGCTCGGCCAGGGTGGGCAGCACCTCCCGTTCGGGGTCCCGCGTCCACAGCGAGTATTCGCTCTGGACGGCGGTGACGGGAAAGACGGCGTGTGCCTTGCGGATGGTCCCGGCCGCCGCTTCGGACAGGCCAAAGTGGCGCACCTTGCCGGCCTGGACGAGTTCGCCGACGGCTCCGGCCACCTCTTCAATGGGGACGTTGGGATCGACCCGGTGCTGGTAGAAGAGGTCGATTGAGTCGACGCCCAGGCGCCGGAGGGATTCCTCGGCGACCGTCTTGATGCGGGCCGGTGAGCTGTCCAGACCGAGCGATGTGCCGTTGCGGATGTCCCAGCCGAACTTGGTTGCGATCACCACCTCCTCACGAACAGGGCGGAGCGCTTCGCCCACAAGCTCCTCGTTGACGAAGGGGCCGTACACCTCCGCGGTGTCGAAGAAGGTGATGCCAGCCTCGACGGCGCCGCGCAGGACGCCGATCATGGCTCGGCGGTCGCCCGGGTTGGGGCCATAACTTTGGGACATGCCCATGCAGCCGAGCCCGATCGCTGAGACGTGCAGGCCCTGTCCGAGGGTTCGTGTGTGCATCGCGGTGGTCCCTTCTTCTAGGTGTCTTGCCGGGTAGGGGAGAACACGCGTTTTGCCACGGTCATGGCGGACATGGCCTTCGGCCATCCTGTGTAGAAGGCCAGATGGGTGATCGCTTCGATCAATTCGTTCTCGGTCACGCCGTTGTCCCGGGCGAAGGAGAAATGGAAGGAAAGTTGCTCGGTATTGCCACCTGCGACGAGTGCGCTCACGGTGACCAGGCTGCGATCGCGCTTGGAGAGTTCGGGGCGTTCCCAGACTTCATCAAAAAGCACTTCATCGGTGTAGTGGACCAGAGCTGGTGCGAAATCGCCAAACGCTTGCCGGCCTCCGGTCCATTTATTGCCTGCGTTGTCCGTCACGGGTGTCTCCCTTGCTTGAGGTGTCCGGTTTGTCTCGATTCCTCCAGTCAACGCTGTTTCCCATGGGCGGGGGAGTCCCTGATGAGACGTGTACTGTCAGGGCACCCCTTCCGGCTGCGTTGGCGCTTACCGTTGAGGAGTGGAGAATCAATCGGAGGTTCGCGAATTCCTGACATCGCGGCGGGCACGCATCAGTCCCGAACAGGCGGGACTTCCCTCCGGCGGCAGCCACCGGCGGGTCGCCGGATTGCGCCGGGCCGAGGTCGCGATGCTGGCCGACCTCAGCGTGGAGTACTACGCCAAGCTGGAGCGCGGCAATATCGCGGGGGCGTCGGCCGGAGTCCTGGAAGCCATTGCCGGTGCGCTCCAACTCGATGACGCCGAGCGGGCGCACCTGGGCGATCTCGCCCGTGCCGCCGCGTCCCCGGGCCCCAAACTCCAGCGGCGGGCCGCCAAAAAGCACGCGCCCATTCGGCGGGGCCTGCAACTGGCCCTGGATACCATCACCGCCGGGCCGGCCTTTGTACGCAACGGCCGCATGGACATCCTGGCCACCAATGCCCTGGGCAGGGCGTTCTACGAGGATGTGTTCGCGGCTCCCGGCCTCGGAAACCTTGCCCGGTTCAACTTCCTCGACCTGGAACGGTCCCAGATCTTCTACCCCGACTGGGACGGGGCCGCGGATGTCTCGGTTGCCATCCTCCGCACCGAGGCCGGACGCAACCCGTACGACAAGGGACTTGCGGACCTCATCGGGGAACTGTCCACCCGCAGCGATGATTTTAGGACGCGGTGGGGTGCCCACAATGTGCGTCGGCACGGTACCGGGGTCAAGAATTTCCACCACGCGATCGTCGGCGACCTCACCTTGGCCTATGAGGGACTCGAGCTGACCACCGAACCCGACTTGTCCTTCCTCATCTACGCGGCGGAACCGGGGTCGCCATCGCAGGAACGCCTGCGCCTCCTGGCCGGTTGGGCCGCCGAGCAACCGGGCGGCGAGGAGGCGGCTTCCAAGGCTTGGGCCAAATGAAGGAAGTTAAAGCAAAAGGCACCCCGTGAGGGGTGCCTTTTTGTGTGGTGGGCGATACTGGGATCGAACCAGTGACCTCTTCCGTGTCAGGGAAGCGCGCTACCGCTGCGCCAATCGCCCATCTGGGCTGGAAATTGATATAGAACTGCCGGAATCCATGAAGGGATTCCGGCAGTTCCATAACATGCATCCGAGCGGTTGACGAGATTCGAACTCGCGACATCCACCTTGGCAAGGTGGTGCTCTACCAGCTGAGCTACAACCGCATTTCCTACTACTTTCGCTGACTTTCATCAGCTAGATGGACAAGTCCATCCGTGGGCGATACTGGGATCGAACCAGTGACCTCTTCCGTGTCAGGGAAGCGCGCTACCGCTGCGCCAATCGCCCAAATGCATCCCGCTGTACTATACAGCAAAATCACTTGGTTCAGCCAAATGGAGGTGGGAACGGGATTCGAACCCGTGTACACGGCTTTGCAGGCCGTTGCCTCGCCTCTCGGCCACCCCACCGTGAAAACTGAACGGTGTCATGCGAGCGGTTGACGAGATTCGAACTCGCGACATCCACCTTGGCAAGGTGGTGCTCTACCAGCTGAGCTACAACCGCATGAGCTACATTTTCCTACCGTTTGCGTTTCCGCTTCGGTAGTCCGTGTTGCTGCGGTGAAAACATTACCCGAGCTTTTTCCCAAACACCAAATCGAGGCTCGGGTGCGGCGTGCCCGGCTTGGTACCGGCGGCGAAAATCCTTGAATTGGCGGGGTTTTTGGGCCGTGGCTTCGAATTACAGCCATGTGATTCCGGGGCCGTTTTGGCCCGTTTTGACCACTTTTGCCAAAAAGTACTTGTGAGGCCCTCGTCACATTCGGGCCCTTTTGTGGGGTCTTCCGTGGATTTCCGGCATCGTTCACGGAGTTGCTTGCGGTGGCGTCCGGCCGGCACTGCTTTCGTTGCGCCCCTGACCGTGCGTTGCCTGGGGCGGGTGACTGTCGTTGGAGCAATGGGGTGCGCCTGCGCCGAATTGGGGTCGATTATGAACATGGAAAAGTTTGGGCTATTGTTTTGAGCGCACCAAGGAATGATCGTTGATCCGCCCGCGGGTCTTTGAACATGATTTGGGCGATTGGCGCAGTGGTAGCGCGTTCCGTTCACACCGGAGAGGTCACTGGTTCGAACCCAGTATCGCCCACATATTAAAGGAGCCCTTCCGGACGGCAGAAATGCTGGTCGGGAGGGCTTTTTTGTATGCCCGGACGCCGCACGTGCCCGCCTCCGCCCTCCATCGTGGCGGTTATCCACATGGACGCCGCCGGCGGCTGTGCGGTGTCGGCGGGTAATGAAATAGTGGAACCATGAGTTCACCGGCATTGGCACACAGCACAGATCTGGGGCGCATGTACGCCCGTTCCCTGACGGATCCGCCCAAGGTTCCCTCCATCACCACCGTCATTGGCCAACAGGCCACCAGCCTCGACGGCTGGATCGGTTACATGGCTGCCACCGCCGTCTCCAAACACCCGGATCTGGCCTCCGCCGTCGGCAATCCCGGCCAGCTGCGCACCGTGGTCCGCGACAGCTCCAACGCGGCGGAACAATACCGCGACGCCGCGGCCGCCCGCGGGGACCGGGTGCACCACTACTGCGAGCAGGTGGCGCTGCGGGTCCTTGACCGGCCCCACCTGGTGGAGGAAGCTCGCGATGCCCTGGCCGGACGCGGTGAGGAAAAGTTCGCCGACCGCTTTGATGCCTGGTGGGAGGAGTACAAGGTCCAGCCGCTGGCACCGGAGATCACGGTGTGGAACGAATCCGTTGGCTACGCCGGCACCCTTGACCTGGTGGCGACCATCGGCGGGAAGCTGTGCATCATCGACTACAAGACCAAGGGCACCGACAGGAACGGCCAGGTCAAGAGCCTCGACGCGAAGGTGGTCATGCAGCTGGTGGCCGGCATGAAGGCCGAGGAATCCATTGTGGATGAGGCCGCCGGTACGTGGGAGGCCTGGAAGTACGGGCAGGATCCCATCCTGCTCGGCGTTGCCATCGGTGAGACGGAGGTCCGCACGTTGCGCGCCAACCCGGCCGTGCTCAAGGAACACTGGTTCAAGTTCGCTTCCCTGCGCCGCGTATGGCAGACAACGCAGGATGCGGCGGCGGCCGGGGCCCCCTTGCTGCCGATCGCTCCTCCCGCCGGCTGACAAACGCCAACTAGACTTACTTCCTACGCAAGTTCCGCTCCGCGCCTGGAACGCAACCATTATCAAAGTGAGGTGCCCACCATGGCCATCCTGAGCATTCGCATCATTGGCGACCCCGTCCTGCGCACCACGGCGGAGGAGGTGACCGAGTTTGGCCCGGAGCTGGCCAAGTTGATCGATGACATGGCCGAGACCATGGAAGACGTCCGCGGCGCCGGCCTGGCGGCACCCCAGATCGGCGTGAACAAGCGGATCTTCACGTATTCCGTGGACGGGGAGTCCGGACACGTGATCAACCCCGTGATCGCAGCCAGCGACGATTTCCAGCCCGACGAGCCCGAGGGCTGCCTGTCCGTGCCCGGGCTGGGCTTCAGCGTCCGCCGGCACCGCTGGGTCCGCCTGACCGGCGTGGACAAGGAAGGCAACCCCCTCGACCTGGAGGCCACGGGCCTGCTCGCCAAGTGCTTCCAGCACGAAACCGACCACCTCAACGGGAAGCTTTACGTCGACAGGCTCGACGGTGACGACCGCAAGACCGCCCTGCGCGCCATCCGCACGGCCAACTACCATGACGTGACGGTCGAAACCGTGACCAAACGCGCCCGCACCGTGGGCTCCGCCTTTGGTGCCGGAGCCGCCCAATGAGGGTGCTTTTTGCCGGCACGCCCGCCGTCGCCCTGCCCTCCCTTGAGGCGCTGCTGGCGGCCGGCCACGAAATCGTCGCCGTCCTGACCCGCCCGGATGCGCCGCTGGGCCGCAAACGCGTCCTCACGCCGTCACCCGTCGCGGCACGCGCCGAGGAGCTGGGCCTGCCCGTCATCAAGGCCGACAAAGTGGACGCCGCAGCAGCCGAAGCCATTGCCGCGGCCGCACCCGACATTGCCGCGATCGTCGCCTATGGCGCCCTGGTGCCCGAAAAGGCGCTGTCGATTCCGACCCACGGTTGGATCAATCTGCACTTCTCCCTCCTGCCGGCGTGGCGCGGGGCTGCCCCGGTCCAGCATGCCGTCATCAACGGCGACGCGGTGACCGGCGCCTCCGCGTTCCAGCTGGAAAAGGGGCTCGATACTGGGCCCGTGTACGGCACCATGACGGAGTCGGTCCGGCCGTCGGATACCAGCACCGAACTGTTGGAGCGGCTCTCGCACAGCGGAGCCGTGCTGCTCGCCCAAATCCTTGACGGAATCGGCGCGGGCCGCCTGGCCGGTGTGCCGCAGCGCGGCGAGATCTCCCTGGCACCCAAACTGACCCTGGAGGACGGCCACGTGCGGTGGGCCGACCCCGCCCTGGCCATCGACCGCCGGGTCCGCGGGGTCACCACCGAGCCCGGCGCCTGGACCATGCTGGCCGGCCAGCGCTTCAAGCTCGGCCCCGTGGCGCTGCGCCCCGACATCACCGATCTAGGACCGGCACAACTGCGCATTGAGGCGAAGTCCGTGCTGGTCGGCACCGGATCGCACGCCGTCGAACTGGTCATGGTGCAGCCGTCCGGCAAAAAACTTATGCAGGCAACCGACTGGGCCCGAGGCCTGGCAAACAAGGAAGATGTGGTGTTTGAATGACCAGCAACCAAGGCGGCGGCGTCCGACGCCGTGACGACGCCGGCCGGGAGCGCAACCGCAGCACCGGTCGCAACCGCACCGCCGCCGCGCCCGCAGCGCGCACCCGCGCCGCCGACCCCGCCCGGCTGGTGGCCTTTGAGGTGCTCCGTGCCGTCTCCGGCGACGACGCCTACGCCAACCTGGTGTTGCCGGCCCGTATCCGCAACCACCGGCTGGACCGCCGCGACGCCGGCTTCGCCACGGAACTGGCCTACGGGGCACTGCGCGCGCAGGGTACCTACGACGCCATCCTGGCCCGCTGCGTGGACCGCCCGCTGACTGAGTTGGACCCGGCCATCCTGGACGCCCTGCGCCTGGGCGTCCACCAGCTGCTCGCCATGCGGGTCCCGGCCCATGCGGCCCTGGACCAGACCGTGGGCCTGGCTCGCGCCGTCATCGGTGCCGGCCCGTCGGCACTCATCAACGCCGTGCTGCGCAAGGTGGCCGCCAAGGAATTGTCCGAATGGGTGGCGGAATTGACCGCCGGCCTGGACGACGACGTCAAAATCGCCTCCCTGGAACACTCCCACCCCGAGTGGATTGTCCGCGCCCTGCGCCAGGCCCTCGTGGCCCACGGCCGTGACGTCAGCGAGATTACCGCACTCCTGGAGGCCGACAACGCCGCCCCCGTGGTGAACCTGGTGGCCCTGCCCGGCCTGGGTGACCTCTCCGAGGCGTACGACGCCGGATTCACCCCCGGCGACCTTGTCATCGACTCGGCATTGTCCTCCGGTGGCGACCTGGGCCGGCTGGCCGGCGTCCGCGAAGGCACGGTGCGCGTCCAGGACGTCGGCTCCCAGCTGGTGGCCCGTGCCCTGGCCGCGGCCGAAGTGAAGAGCGAACTGGCCGACGGCGAGGAGCGCTGGCTTGACCTGTGCGCCGGCCCCGGCGGCAAGGCGGCCCTGCTGGCGGCCCTCGCCGCGGAAAAGGGTGCCTGGATCCTGGCCAACGAGCCCACCCCGCACCGGGCCAAGCTCGTCGCCCAGGCCATGTCCGCCGTCCCCGAGGACACCTGGACGGTGCGCACCGGCGACGGCCGTGACGTGGGCGTTGACCACCCGGCGTCCTTTGACAGGATCCTCGTGGACGCCCCCTGCACCGGCCTGGGCGCGCTGCGCCGCCGGCCGGAATCGCGCTGGCGCCGCAAGCTCTCCGACGTCTCCGAGCTGGGCCCGCTGCAGCGTGAACTGCTCAACTCCGCGCTGTCCGCCGTCAAGCCCGGCGGCGTCGTGGCCTATGTGACGTGTTCGCCGCACGCGGCCGAGACCATCGCCGTCGTCGAGGATGCCATGCGCAACCGCGACGACCTGGAACTGCTCGATGCCGGCGCGGCGCTGGACGACGTCAGCCTCTCCCGCAACCTCGGTGCCGGCAACCCGGACTCCACCCAGCCGACCAACCGCATGACGGCCCAGCTGTGGCCGCACCTGCACCAGACCGACGCCATGTTCCTGGCGCTGATCCGCAAACGCTAGAAAGGCCCGCCCATGTCTGCAACACCCCTGAAGTGCTGTATCAATCCCAGTATCCTGTCCGCTGATTTTGTGAATCTTGAGGCGGAGCTGGCCCGGATCGCCAACGCCGATGCCGTGCATGTGGATGTCATGGACAACCATTTCGTGTCGAATCTGACCATTGGTTTGCCGGTGGTGGAGCGGTTGCAGGCGGTCAGTCCGGTGCCGTTGGATGCGCACCTGATGATTGCCGAGGTTGACCGGTGGGCGCCGGCCTATGCCGATGCGGGGTTGGCGTCGGTGACGTTCCATGTGGAGGCGTCCAATGCGCCGATCAAGCTGGCCCGGGAGTTGCGGGCCCGGGGGGCGAAGGCGGGGATGGCGTTGCGTCCGGCGACCCCGGTGGAACCGTACCTGGACATGCTGAGCGAACTGGACATGTTGTTGATCATGACGGTGGAGCCCGGTTTTGGCGGGCAGTCGTTCCTGGATGTGACGTTGCCCAAGATCCGCCGGGCCCGGGCCGCGATCGAGGGCTCCGGGGTGAATGTGGCGATCCAGGTCGACGGCGGCATCACGGAGGAGACCATTTCCCGGGCCGCGGAGGCCGGCGCCAACGTCTTCGTGGCCGGCTCCGCCGTCTACGGGAAGGCCTCACCCGAGGAAGCCATCGAAAACCTCCGCGCAAAGGGCCAGCTCGCGTTCGGCCGGAACTAGATATTCGCGGTGCAGGCGGCGCGGGAATGAAACCGTCCCCGCGCCGGTTGCACGGAACGTAAAGAATGAATGAACGGCACCGTCAAGGTGCCATAATGTAAGGGATGTCCGCACTTGCGGGCGTCTACGTGCTCCGGGGTCGGTGTAATTCCGAACCGGCGGTTATAGTCCGCGACCCGTGCGCAGCCTCTTGGCAACAATGAGGCGGCGCATGGTTGATCTGGTGAAATTCCGGAACCGACAGTTAAAGTCTGGATGGGAGAAGCACGAACAGTCTTGGCCGCCAGGTCAGGGGTGTGGCAGCGCCATTGTCTGTGGCCGCGCCAACCCCTCCGGGCGCCAAAGCTGTACGTTACCCCCGGAGCCATCGCGGTTCGAAAGGGTATAGGTAACGATGGACTTTCTGCGGTGGCTCTTTGACGCCAAGCTTGAATTCGCCGGTGGCGGCTTCCTGCTTTGGCGAGAAGTCATAGGCAATCTTTTTGGGCTCGCCAGCGCCCTCGGCGGCATGCGCCGTAAAATCTGGGCCTGGCCCGTCGGCATCGTCGGCAACGCGCTCCTCTTCACGGTCTTCATGGGCTCCGTCTTCGGCTCGCCCGTCTACGCGAACCTGCTGGGCCAGGCGGGGCGCCAAATCATGTTCATCGCGGTCTCCGTCTACGGCTGGTACCGCTGGCAACAGGGCCGCAAGGGCGCCGTGGACGACGCCGGCGCATCCGCAAGTGCGGCCGTCGCCCCCCGCTGGGCCGGCGCCAAAGCCCGGCTGCTGCTGGTGGTGGCCATGGTGGCCGGCACCGCGGTGCTGACCCCGATCTTCCGGGCCCTTGGCTCCTACGAGCCGGTCTGGGCCGACGCCTGGATCTTCATGGGCTCCCTGCTGGCCACCTACGGCATGGCCAAGGGATGGGTTGAATTCTGGCTGATCTGGGTGGCGGTGGACATCGTGGGCGTGCCGCTGCTGTTCAGCGCAGGCTATTTCGCGTCCGCTTTCATGTACATTTTCTACGGCGCCTTCACCCTGGCTGGATTCTTTGTCTGGTGGCGGGTGCGCCACCAGGCCGACGCCGTGAGGGTGGAGACAACGTTCCCCGACATCACGGTGGGCACCAACAACCGGAACGGGGCGCTTTCATGAACGCCGGAATGGATCGCAGCGTGGACACCACCGAATTCAGCAACGCGGAGATCGTCGGCATGGAAACGGCCCTGGCCGCCGCCCGGCAGGGTGTCCGCGGCTCCAACCCGCTGGTGGGCGCCGTCATCCTCGACGCCGACGGAACCGTGCTCGCCATTGGCCGGCACCGGGGCGCGGGCACCCCGCACGCCGAGGCCGATGCCATCAACGCGTTGTTGCAGGGCAAGCGGCGCGACCTCTCCGCCGCCACGATCATCGTCACCCTGGAGCCGTGCAACCACCAGGGCCTGACGGGTCCGTGCACGCAGGCCATCCTCGACGCCGGCATCGGGAACCTGATCTACGCCGTGGCCGATCCGCACGTGCCGGCCGCCGGGGGCGCGGCCCGGTTGCGCCGCGAAGGCATCAACGTCCGCTCCGGCCTCATGGGGGCCGGCGCCGCCGATTTGAACCGGCAGTGGTTTGCCGCGGTCCGGGAAGGCCGGCCGTTCGTGACGGCGCGGCTGGCCCAGACCGTGGACAGCCGGATCGCCGCCGCCGACGGCAGCAGCCAGTGGATCACCTCGGTGCAATCCCGCCAGGACTCGCACAACATTCGGGCCCGGGCCGACGCGATCGTCGTCGGAACCGGCACCGTGATCGCCGACAACCCCCGGCTGACGGCCCGGGCGGCCGACGGCACCGAGGCCGACCACCAGCCGCTGCGCGTGGTCATGGGATTGCGCGAGGTCGCCGGGGACGCCGCCGTGCGCCACCAGGGCGGCCCGGGCTTCGTGCAGCTGCACACCCACGATCCCGCCGTCGTCCTGGCGGAACTGCACCAGCGCGGCGTCGGCCACCTCATGATCGAGGGCGGCTCCAAGATCAGCGCCGCGTTCCTGGCCGCCGGACTCGTCGACGAACTCATCGTCTACCTGGCGCCCACGCTGCTCGGCTCCGGCACCCCCGCGCTGAACGACCTCGGCATCGGCACCCTCGCCCAGGCCCAGCAATGGGAATGGGACGCCACCACCACCGGACCCGTCGAACGGCTGGGCCCGGACCTCAAACTCACCCTCATGCCGGCAAGGACGCCGGACACCGAGCAGCTTCCTGCGGAAGGACACTAAGACATGTTTACCGGAATCATCGAAGGCCGCGGCACCGTCGAGCGCATCGACCACGCCCCCGGAACCGACAGCGCCACCCTGGTGCTGTCCACGGGCGACGGCACGCTCACCGAAGGACTCGGCCTGGGCGGTTCGATCGCCGTCAACGGCGTCTGCCTCACGGCCACAAGGCTCGACGGCGGCACCGTGGAGGTCGACGTCATGGGCGAAACCCTCCAGCGGACCACCACGGGCTCGCTGCAGCCCGGCGCAGCCGTCAACTTGGAACGCTGTGTTCCCGCCGGCGGACGCCTCGACGGCCACGTGGTCCAGGGCCACGTGGACGGCGTCGGCGAACTGCTCGAACGCGAAAACCAGGGCAACTGGGACCGGCTGCGCTTCTCCGTCCCCAACCGGCTCTCCCGCTACATTGCGGAAAAGGGCTCCATTGCCGTCGACGGCGTCTCCCTGACCGTCACGGCAGTCAGCGCGCCCAGCGAGCCGCAGCAATGGTTCGAGGTGGGGCTCATCCCCGTCACCCTGACGGCCACCGGCCTGGGCGAGAAGCCCGCCGGCGGGCAGGTCAACCTCGAGGTCGACGTGCTTGCCAAATACGCCGAGCGGCTGCTCCAATTCGCCGTCCCCGCCGCCACATCCTCCACGGCCGTACCGGAAGGGGAACTCGCATGAGCGCCACCACCAACCCCGAAACCCTGCTCGATCCCGTGGCCACCGCCATAGCGGCCATTGCTCGCGGCGAGGCCGTCCTGGTCGTCGACGACGAGAACCGGGAAAACGAGGGCGACATCATCTTTGCCGCCCAACACAGCACCCCGGAGCTCATGGGCTGGACCATCCGGCACAGCTCCGGCGTCATCTGCGTGCCCATGGAGGACAGCCGCGCCGACGCCCTCCAGCTTCCGCCCATGGTGGCTAACAACGAGGACGCCAAGGGCACCGCCTACACGGTCAGCTGCGACGCCGCCCACGGGGTCTCCACCGGCATCAGCGCCACCGACAGGTCCCTGACCGCCACGGTCCTGGCCGATCCCGCGTCGCTGCCCACGGCCGTCACCCGGCCCGGCCACATGTTCCCGCTGCGCGCCGTCGCCGGGGGAGTGCGGCAACGGCCCGGCCACACCGAGGCGTCCGTGGAACTGTGCCGGCTGGCGGGCTGCGAGCCCGTGGGCATCATCGCCGAAGTGGTCGACGACGCCGGCCAAATGGTCCGGCTCGCCGGCCTGCGCGACTTTGCCGACGCCCACGGGCTGGTGCTGATCTCCATCGCCGACCTCGTGGCGCACCTCGACGCCGCCCCCTCCGAAGTGGGCGCGGCACCCGCGGCGGGGGCCGGCCATGAGTAAGGCGCCCGCACCCGCGGCAAGAAACGACGCAATTGTTACGGGCGGGCCCGTCGTGACCTTGCCCACACCGTACGGCACGTTCCGGGCCCAGGCCTGGATCGATTCGGCCACCGGGCCGAACACCTGAGCCTGAGCGCGGACGCCGGTGGCGCCGATGCCGAAATAGCCGCCGGCCCACTGGTGCGCCTGCACTCGGAATGCCTCACGGGCGACGTCTTCGGCTCCTACCGCTGCGACTGCGGCGAACAGCTCGCGTTCGCGCTGGAGATGATCCACCGCGACGGCGGCACGCTGATCTACCTGCGCGGACATGAAGGCCGGGGGATCGGGCTGGCGAACAAGATGCGCGCCTACAGCCTCCAGGAGGCGGGCGCCGACACCGTGGAGGCCAACGAACAGCTGGGCCTGCCCGTGGACAGCCGCGACTACGCGGCCGCCGCCGGGATCCTGCACGCCCTCGGCCTCGAACACATCCGGCTGCTCAGCAACAACCCGCTGAAATCGGCCGACCTTTCCCGGCACGGCATCACCGTCACCGAGACGGTCGCCACCGAGGTCCCGGCCCGCGCCGAAAACCTCCGCTACCTGCAAACCAAGCGGGACCGGATGCACCACTCCCTTGAAGTAAGCGCAGAAGTCAACACCGCAACACCCAACCACCAACCGGAAGGACCCACAGCATGAGCGGCCACGGAGCACCCACGATCGGATTTACCGGCGACGACAAGACCCGCACGGCAGGGCTGAAACTGGCCATCATCGCCGCCAGCTGGCACACCGAGATCATGGACGGATTGCTGGCCGGTGCGCTGCGCGGCGCGGCCGACGCCGGAATCGAGAACCCCACGGTCATCCGCGTCCCCGGCAGTTTTGAACTGACCGTCGCCGCGGCCCGCCTGGCCCCCAGCTTCGACGCCGTCGTCGCCCTCGGCGTGGTGATCCGCGGCGGCACCCCCCACTTCGAGTACGTCTGCGAGGCCGCCACCATGGGCCTGACCGACGTCAGCGTCCGCACCGGCGTCCCGGTCGGCTTCGGCGTGCTGACCTGCGACACCGAACAGCAGGGCCTGGACCGGGCCGGCCTGCCCGGCTCATCCGAGGACAAGGGCCACGAGGCCACGACGGCGGCCCTGGCCACCGCAATGACCCTCGCCAACCTGGGCGTGTAAGCAGGTCTCGGCGGGCTCGACCACCGGTGGTCGAGCCCGCCGAGGCCCACCACTTGCGAGTTCATATGCTGGACACACGGAATCGCCGACTCAGTGAACCCGGCCCCCACCCAGTAAGCTGGTGTCCGTGAAGACCTTCGAATCCCTTTTTGATGAGCTGAGTGAGAAAGCCGCAGCGCGGCCCGCCGGCTCCCGTACCGTCGCCGAACTTGAATCCGGCATTCACGGTATCGGCAAGAAAGTGGTTGAGGAAGCCGCCGAGGTGTGGATGGCCGCCGAGTATGAATCGGATGAGGCCGCGGCCGAGGAGATTTCCCAGCTGTTCTACCACCTGCAGGTCATGATGATCGCCAAAGGTTTGACCCTTCAGGACGTTTACAAGCATTTGTAGCCACACGCCGTGGCTGCTTGTCCCTGCTTGCCTGTCCTTGAACCGGCGCCCGCCGCGGGTGCCGCCCCTTTGCCGTAACTGACCTGAAAGAACCTTCCCATGCTTAGAGTTGCCGTCCCCAACAAGGGTGCCCTGTCCGAAGCCGCCTCCGCCATGCTCGCCGAGGCCGGTTACCGCCAACGCCGCGACAGCCGCGAACTGGTCATGGTCGACCCGGACAACAACGTCGAATTCTTCTTCCTCCGCCCCCGCGACATCGCCGTCTACGTCGGTGCCGGCACGCTCGACGTCGGCATCACCGGCCGCGACCTGCTCATGGACGCCCAGGTGGACGCCGACGAGCTGCTGCCGCTGGGCTTCGCCGCCTCCACGTTCCGCTTCGCCGGCCCGGTAGGCCACTTCACGACGGCCGCCGAGCTTGAGGGCAAGCGGCTGGCCACCAGCTACGACGGCCTGCTGCGCGAATACCTGGCCGAGCTGGGCATCAACGCCAAGGTGGTCCGCCTGGACGGGGCAGTGGAATCCTCCGTGCGCCTCGGCGTGGCCGACGCCATTGCCGACGTCGTCGAAACCGGCAGCACGCTCAAGGCCGCCGGCATGGAAATCTTCGGCGAGCCCATCCTGAACTCCGAAGCCCTGCTGATCGGGCGCCGCGGCGTCACCCCGCCCCCCGGCGTGGAGGTGCTGATCCGGCGCCTGCACAGCGTCCTCGTGGCCCGCCAGTACGTCCTGCTCGACTACGACGTGCCGAAGGTCCTCATGGAGAAGGCCACGGCGCTGACCCCGGGTCTGGAATCGCCCACGGTGTCCCCGCTGCGCGACTCCGACTGGGTCGCCGTCCGCGCCATGGTCTCCGCCAAGGACACCAACAGGATCATGGACGAGCTGTACGAGTTGGGCGCCCGTGCCATCCTCGTCAGCAGCATCCACGCCTGCCGCATCTAGTAGGAGAAGAGCATGAGCGTAGCCATCCGGGTCATTCCCTGCCTCGACGTTGACGCCGGCCGCGTGGTCAAGGGCGTCAAGTTCCAAAACCTGCGCGATGCCGGTGATCCGGTGGAGCTGGCCCAACGTTACGACCGTGCCGGTGCCGACGAGCTGACGTTCCTGGACGTCACCGCGTCCTCCGGCAACCGGGAAACCACGTTCGACGTCGTCTCCCGCACGGCCGAGCAGGTCTTCATCCCGCTGACCGTGGGCGGGGGAGTCCGCGAGGTTTCCGACGTCGACAAGCTGCTGCGGTGCGGGGCCGACAAGGCCTCCATCAACACGGCCGCGATCGCCCGCCCCGACGTCATCGACGAGATCACCCGGCGCTTCGGTTCCCAGGTGCTGGTGCTCAGCCTTGACGCGCGGCGCACCCGGGACAGCAACACGCCGTCGGGCTTCGAGGTCACCACGCATGGTGGCCGCAAGGGCACCGGCATCGACGCGATCGAATGGGCGCGCCAGGCCGCCGACCGCGGTGTGGGGGAGATCCTGCTGAACTCCATCGATGCCGACGGCACCAAGGAGGGCTTCGATCTGGAGCTCATCCGGCTGGTCCGCGCCGCCGTGCACGTGCCGATCATCGCCTCCGGCGGTGCTGGCAAGCCCGAGCATTTCCCGCCCGCCGTGGCGGCCGGCGCCAACGCCGTGCTGGCGGCGTCGATCTTCCACTTCGGCCCGGACAACGCGATTGCCGACGTCAAAGCGGCAATCCGCGACGCCGGCTACGAAGTCCGCTAACGCCAAAACGGTTGAGGGCCCAGATAATCTTCGGATTATGAACTGCTCCCCGAAAGTTGGACTGATTAATTCGGTTCCTTACTTTCGGGGAGTTTTTTATGGATTCGCGGAGTTCGTTGAGTGCTCGGCAGCGGGTTGCTGCCATAGGGTTGTTCGAGGAAGGCTTCGGCTATGGTGCGGTTTCTTCTCGGCTGCAGGTCAGCAGGGATGCCTGTAAGCGCTTGGAGCAACGTTTCAAGATTTGGGGTAGGGCCGCTTTGGATAGACGACCGGCTGTGCCAGCGTATTCATTTGAGTTCAAGATCAAGGTGGTTCGTCAGTTCCTCGCTGCTGAAGCAACATCGACGGAACTGGCCCAGTTGTATCACTTGAGTTCGCCGAAACTCGTTCAAAGCTGGGTTCGGCGGTATCGCCAGGACGGTGAGGACGCTCTCAAGCCCCGGCCGAGGGGCCGCCCACACACCGCCGTGGACCAATTGCCTACCGAGGTTAGCGAGCTTGAGAAGCTGCGCCTTGAGAACCAGCGGTTGCAGGCCGAGAATGCCTACCTAAAAAAAGTACGGGCCCTGAGGAACCAACCACCGCGTTGAAGGTTAGCGCCGTGATCGCCCTCAGGGCCTCTCACCCCTTGCCCCTGCTCCTGGCCGCGGCCGGGCTGCCCCGCTCTACGTTCTTCCACCGCCAGGCCGCGCTCACGGCCCCTGACCGGCACGCAGAACTCCGTGCCCGGATCCACGAGGTCTTCACCGAGGCCAAGGGCCGCTACGGGCACCGACGCATCCATGCGTTCCTGCGCCGCCAGGGATGGCAGGTGGCGAAGAAGACCGTGTTAAAGCTGATGCGCGCCGAGAATCTGGTCTGCAAGGTCCGCAGCAGTCGCCGCAGGTATTCCTCCTACAAGGGCCAGGTCGGCAAGATCGCTGAAAACCTACTCAAGCGCCAGTTCGTCACCGCGGCACCGAACCTGACGTGGGTGACCGATGTGACCGAGTTCAAGGTCGCGGACCGCAAGGTCTACCTCTCCCCGGTCATGGACCTGTTCGACCGCTCCGTGGTCTCCTTCGCGGTCTCCGAGTCGCCCAACACGGCCTTCACCAACCGATCGCTCAGCGAGGCGATCAGCACTCTGGGACCGGGTGAGGCACCAATGGTGCACTCGGACCAAGGATTCCAGTACCAACACGCCAGCTGGCAGAAGCTGCTCAGCAACGCCGGCATGACCCAATCGATGTCCCGCAAGGGCAATTGCCTGGATAACTCAGTGATGGAGAACTTCTTCGGACACTTAAAAGAAGAGATGTTCCACCACCAAGAACACACCAGCCCCGAAAGCTTCATCACTGAACTCGAGGACTACATCCGCTGGTACAACAAAGACCGCATCTCGTTAACACTCGAGTGCCTGAGCCCGATGGAATACCGGGCCCAGGCACTCGCTACCTAGACTCTTATTTACCAAGTCCAACATTCGGGGACCAGTTCATTATCTGGGCCCTCAACCGTTTTGATGCCGTTTAGAGCGCGCGCATCCGGTTGTTGCGCGGATTGTGTTCGAGTTCGGCCAGGCCAAGGGCCTCCAGGAGCGGCGGCAGGTACATGCCCACGCGTCCGCGATAGCCCTTCTTGAGCCCGTACCAGCCGCCCACGGGGTTGCTTTCGGCCCGGCCCCACGCCTCGACGGTGCCGTCCTTGGCGGGTTTTTGTTCGTCGGCGCTGCCCAGCTCGATCCAGTCGCCGTGCTCCTTGAGCATCGCGGCGAGGTCGGCGACAATCTCCAGCCGGTACTTCAGGACGGTTTTGCCCACGGTGCAGACGAGCTCCGGCGGATCGGCGGCCTCGTCGCGGTACATGGTGTATTCGGAGGTTCCGGGCGGGGTGGACAGCGCCCAGGGCGATTCCTTGGTGCCGCCGGCACCCCAGTCAGGCGTTCCCATGTGCATCTCCTCTTCGGTTTGCTGAAGCCTTAGAACCCGACGGGTGCGGTCTGCAGGAGTGCGACGGCGTCGGGCCGGCCCTCGAAGGAGACCAGGGCCTGGCCGGTCCGCCCATTGGCGTGCATGAGCAGCTCGCCCGGTTCGCCGATGATGGCCACCGAGACGGGGGCCCGCTTGGCCACGTGACGCGGCCCTGCCGGGCTCACCAGGACAACTCCCAGGTCCACGCCGCGGTACAGGATCGCGGCCCGCTTGACCAGCTCGGCCCAGAGTGCCTCCGAGTACTCCAGATCGAGGGCGCGGGGCGCCCAGCGGTCGGTGGCGCGGCGGATGTCCTCGGTGTGCACGAAGAATTCGACGAGGTTCGCGCTGTGGTCCACGGCGCGCAGGGCCATGGGGGAAAGTTTGGGCGGGCCGTTGCGGAACTTCTGGACGAGGTCCGCGAACGACTCCGGAGTCGACGCCTCGGCGGCCAATCGGGCCGTTGCTTTTTCGGAGACCTTGTTCCAGGGTTTGACCACCAGGCCCAGGCCCACTTTGGCGCTGTGTTCGCGCAGGTAAAGGTGTGCGGCCAATTCCTGGGTCCGCCATCCGGCACACAGTGTTGCCGCTCCCGGACCGGCGGCCAGCAGGGTCTCGGCGAGGACTTCACGGGATGGCTCTACAAATTGCATCACTTGTGAAATTAGCATGTATTGGTGCCCGTTGGCACGTGGAACCGCCGGAATGTGCGGCCATGTTCGTGAATGCGTCCCCGGGAAGCCCCGGGTGGCCGCG
This sequence comes from Arthrobacter sp. ERGS1:01, assembly GCF_001281315.1. NCBI lineage: Bacteria > Bacillati > Actinomycetota > Actinomycetes > Micrococcales > Micrococcaceae > Arthrobacter > Arthrobacter sp. ERGS1:01. The sequence continues at coordinate 1,160,163 of NZ_CP012479.1, forward strand.
CCGGGCTGGATTCTGGCACTAGAATTGGCACTGATGCAGCACATCCCAGAACCCCAGCCCGAATCCGCCACGACCGGCAGCGATGCCCTCCTTACGCCGCCCGCCCCCGGGCTGGCCGAGGACGTTGCCGCCCGGCTGAAGCGTGACCCCGCAGGGCTGGTGGCCGCCGTCGTCCAGCAATTCGATACCCGCGAGGTGCTCATGCTGGGCTGGATGGATGACGAGGCCCTGCGCCGGACCCTGAGCAGCGGACGCGTGACGTTCTATTCGCGCTCCCGGCAGGAATATTGGCGCAAGGGGGACACCTCCGGCCACGTGCAGTTCGTGAAGTCGGTGGCGCTTGACTGCGACGGCGACGCCCTGCTGGTGGAGGTCGACCAGGTTGGCGCCGCCTGCCACACGGGAACCCGCAGCTGCTTTGACGGCCGCGAACTCGCCGCCGTCACCGGTCAGCGCGACTCCTGACCCCCACCGCCGTATCACCCGCCCGCTTGAAGGAAAGAACACTCATTTCATGCAAGATCTAGGTGTCATCAGCCCCACACTCGACGAGTTCCGCGAACTGGCCCGGACCCGCCGCGTGGTCCCCGTCCGCCTGAAGGTCCTGGTCGACGCCCAAACGCCGATCGGGCTGTACCGGAGCCTGGCCGCCGAGGCGCCCGGCACGTTCCTGATGGAGTCCGCCGCCGTGGGCGGCGTCTGGTCCCGCTATTCCTTCATCGGCGTCCGTTCGCGGGCCACGCTGACCACCAACGACGGCGCCGCCTGCTGGCAGGGTGAGCCGCCCGTGGGCGTGCCCCTGGACGGAAACCCGGTGGCCGCCATGGAGGCGACGCTGAAGCTGCTGGCGACCGAACGCTTCGAGGGCCTGCCGCCCTTCACCTCGGGCCTGGTCGGCTTTGTGGGATGGGAGTCCGTGCGGCACTGGGAAAAGCTGCCGTCACCGCCGCCCGATGACCTGCACCTGCCCGAACTGGCCCTGAACCTGGTCTCCGACATGGCCGTGCACGACAACACGGAAGGCTCCGTGCTGTTGATCGCCAACGCCATCAACATCAACGGCACCGACGAGAACGTCGACGACGCCTGGCACGACGCCGTGGCCCGCGTCCGTTCCATGGTTGAGCAGCTGCGCACCCCCGCCGCACAGCCCATGTCCGTCATGGACGTGCCGGCCGCCAGCTTCGCCGACAGCGTGCAGGAACGCTGGGACCGCAGCGAGTACCTGGCCGCCATTGACCGCGGCAAGGAAGCGATCGTGGACGGCGAGGTGTTCCAGGTGGTCATCTCGCGCCGCTTTGAAATGGCCACCAACGCCACCGCCCTGGACGTCTATCGGGTGCTGCGCAACACGAACCCCAGCCCGTACATGTACCTGTACAGCTTTGCGGACGCCAACGGCAAGCCGTACTCGATTGTAGGGTCCTCGCCCGAGGCCCTGGTCAGTGTCATTGGCGACGAGGTCATCACCCACCCCATCGCCGGTTCCCGGCCACGCGGCAAGACGGTCGAGGAGGACAAATTCCTCGCCCAGGACCTGCTGGCCGACGCGAAGGAACGCTCCGAGCACCTGATGCTCGTGGACCTTTCCCGGAACGACCTCTCCAAGGTGTGCAAGCCCGGCACCGTCGACGTCACCCAGTTCATGGAGGTGGAGCGGTTCAGCCACATCATGCACCTGGTCTCCACCGTGGTGGGCACGCTCAGCGACGACAAGAACGCCTACGACGTCCTGGCCGCAACATTCCCGGCAGGCACGCTGTCCGGCGCACCCAAACCGCGCGCGTTGCGACTTCTGGACGAGCTTGAACCGCACCGCCGCGGCATCTACGGCGGCGTGGTGGGCTACCTGGACTTTGCCGGCGACATGGACATGGCGATCGCCATCCGTTCCGCGCTTTTGCTCGACGGCAAGGCCTACGTCCAGGCCGGCGGCGGCATCGTCGCGGACTCCGTCAACGAGACCGAGGCGCTGGAGACGGTGAACAAGGCGGCCGCCCCGTTGCGGGCCGTGCACGCCGCAGCGTCCCTGCGCGACCTTGGCGACTATGCGGGCTCGCAGGCCGTCGGGAGCCGGGCATGAACGCGCGCCGGCCCACGTCCGCCACTCCGGCCTGGCAGCGCAAGTCGACGCTGATCCTGCTCGCGGTGGTGGCCGCCCTGGCTGTCTTTGGCACCACCACGCAAACCTGGATCCATGTGTCGTTCGCGCAGGGCCCGGTGCAGCAGTCCGACCTGAATATCCCCGGCAACAAGGCTGCCGTCGCCGTCTCGGCCCTGGCCCTCGTGGCCCTGGCCGGGGCGCTGGCCGCCACGATCGCCGGCAAGATCGCCCGGGTCATCACCGGCGCCATCGTCCTGCTCGGCGCGGCCGGGATCATCGCCGTCGTCGCGGGCATTTTGGCCAGCCCCTCGGATGCCGCCATGGCCCAGGTGGGCAAGGCGACCGGCGTCGTCGGCGTGGCCAGCAACGCCAGCACCACCTGGTTCCCGGTGGCCGCCATCGTCGCGGCCGCCGTGCTGGCCGTCGCGGCGGCACTGATCCTGGTCTTTGGCCGCCGCTGGAGCGTCAAAAGCAAGTACGACGCCGCCGCCAACAGGGCCGCCGCGGTCAACGACGGCAGCCCCCTGGATGAGATCGACAGCTGGGACAGCCTCAGCCGCGGCGACGATCCAACCCTCTAGCAACGGCATGTATTTACGGGGGAGTGCCGGTTTCGGCTTCCACCAACAACTAATGGCAGAATGTATTGCAGTATCCGCATCAAAGGGAGATTCACCATGAGCAACAAGTCGGCCACCCCGTCCTCGACCGTCAGCGTGCACGATGCCGTTGACCACAGCATCGAACTGGGACACGGCAACAGCCCGGCGGCCTGGACCTGCGTAGCCGTCATGCTGGTCGGCACCATCATCGGCTGCATCGCCTTCCTCATCGGCGAATCCGCCACGATCCTGTTCTGGGTCGGCGTGGGCGTCATCGCCGTGGGTATCGTCCTTGGCCTGGTCCTGCGGTCCGCCGGCTACGGCGTGGGCGGAAGCAAGCTGAAGAACACCGGCCACTAATCGTGACCGTTCTGCAGGACATCATTGCCGGCGTCAGGGAAGACCTTGACGCCCGCATGGCGGTCGTCAGCCTGGCCGAGATCCAGGAGCGGGCGCGGGCGGCGGCTCCGGCCATTGACGCGTTTGCCGCCCTGGGCGGCAACGAGTCCGTCCGCGATGACCTCAAGGTCATCTCGGAGGTCAAGCGCCGCAGCCCGTCCAAGGGCGACCTCGCCGGCATCGCCGACCCCGCCGCCCTGGCCCGGCAGTACAGCGACGGCGGAGCCTCCGTCATCAGCGTGCTGACCGAGGAACGCCGCTTCGGCGGTTCGCTGGCCGATCTCGACGCCGTCCGGGCCGCCGTGGGCATCCCCGTCCTGCGCAAGGACTTCACCTGCGATCCCTACATGATCTGGGAGGCCCGTGCCCACGGCGCCGACCTGGTGCTGCTGATCGTGGCCGCGCTGACCGATGAGGAACTGCGCGAGTACCTGGCGCTGACCCACGAACTGGGCATGAACGCCGTCGTCGAAACCCACACGGCCGAGGAAATCGCCCGGGCCGTGGCCATTGACGCCAGGATCATCGGCATCAACGTCCGCAACCTGAAGACCCTCGACGTGGACCGCGGCGTGTTTGCCGCACTTTCCGGAACCATCCCGGCTGGGCCCGTGGTGGTGGCCGAATCCGGCGTCCGCGACGCCGACGACGTCACGCACTACGCCCTCCACGGCGCCAACGCGATCCTCGTGGGCGAGGCCCTCGTCACCGACGCCACCCCGCTGGAACGCATTACGGAGTTCAAGGCCGCCGGCGCGCTGGCCATCAGCTCCCGCTAAGCCGCCATCGGTTCCACCGGCACACTAACGACTTATTCGCTTTCGAAACAACACGAACAGGACGGTGGAACTGATGGCCCATGAGCCCACGGCTTCGTCTTCAGAACCCGCAGACATGACGGATCCCGCGACGGCGTTTTTGGCCGGAATGCGCGGCACCGGCGAGCCCACCCCGGAGCACTCCCTGCGCCACGCGCCGGGCCCCTACTTTGGCAGCTACGGCGGGCGCTGGATGCCCGAATCCCTCATCGCCGCCCTGGACGAGCTTGAGGAAACCTTCGAAAAAGCGAAGGTCGATCCCGAGTTCCTGGCCGAGATCGCGGAGCTGAACAAGAACTATTCCGGACGCCCGTCGCTGCTCACCGAGGCCAAGCGCTTCAGCGCCCACGCCGGCGGCGCCCGCGTCTTCCTCAAGCGCGAGGACCTGAACCACACCGGTTCGCACAAGATCAACAACGTGCTGGGCCAGGTCTTGTTGGCCAAGCGCATGGGCAAGACCCGCATCCTCGCCGAGACCGGTGCCGGCCAGCACGGCGTTGCCAGTGCCACGGCCGCGGCCCTGCTCGGACTGGAATGCGTTGTCTATATGGGCGCCGAGGACTGCCGCCGGCAGGCTTTGAACGTGGCCCGCATGCAGTTGCTCGGCGCCACCGTGGTGCCCGTGACCAACGGCTCCCAGACGCTCAAGGACGCCATCAACGACGCCCTGCGCGACTGGGTGGCCAACGTGGAAACCACCCACTACGTGCTCGGTACCGTCGCCGGCGCCCACCCGTTCCCGGCCATGGTCCGCTTTTTCCACGAGGTCATCGGCGAGGAGGCCCGCGGGCAGATCCTTGAGCAGGTCGGCCGGCTCCCGGACGCCCTGTGTGCCTGCATCGGCGGTGGCTCCAACGCGATCGGGCTGTTCCACGCGTTCCTGGACGATCCCTCCGTAAAGATCTACGGCTTTGAGGCAGGCGGCGACGGCGTCGAAACCGGCCGCCACGCGGCCGCCATCACCCTGGGCCGTCCCGGCGTGCTGCACGGCGCGCGTTCCTACCTGATGCAGGACGACGACGGCCAGACCGTCGAGTCCCATTCCATCTCGGCCGGCCTCGACTACCCCAGCGTCGGGCCCGAGCACTCCTACCTGTCCGACATCGGACGCGTGGCATACGAGCCCATCACCGACGCCGAGGCCATGGACGCGTTCAGGCTGCTGAGCCAGACCGAGGGCATCATCCCGGCCATCGAGTCCTCGCATGCCCTGGCCGGCGCCATCAAGGTGGGCCAACGCCTCACCGAGGGTGTGGCCGAGCCGTCCGACGTCGTCATCATCGTCAACCTCTCCGGCCGCGGCGACAAGGACGTTGAAACGGCTGCCGCCTGGTTCGGCATGCTCGACGACGAGGGCCACGTCAAGGGCACCACGCTGTCCACCCGCACGGCCAAGGGCGCAGCACCGGCGGCCGATGAGAACGCAGAGGATGCCACCCATGAGTGAGTCGACGCCGGCACAGCCGGTCATTGCCAGCAAGTCCGCCGCCGCGATCGACCGCGCCAAGGCGGCCGGCCGCAAGGCCCTGATCGCGTACCTGCCCGCCGGTTTCCCGGACAAGCAGACGTCGATCGATGCCGCGATCGCGTTGGCCCGCAACGGTGCCGACATCATTGAGATCGGCATCCCGTACTCGGACCCCGTCATGGACGGCGCCGTCATCCAGGCCGCCACCACGCAGGCACTCTCCAACGGTTTCCGGGTCAGGGACGTCTTCGAGATCGTCGCCGCGGTCACAGCGGAGACGGACGCCGCCGTGCTGGTCATGACGTACTGGAACCCGGTGGACCGCATGGGCGTCGACGAGTTCTCCCGCCGCCTGGCCGAGGCCGGGGGAGCCGGGCTCATCACCCCCGACCTCATCCCCGATGAGGCCGCCGAATGGTTTGCCGCCTCGGACAAGTACGGCCTGGACCGGGTGTTCCTGGTGGCGCCGTCGTCCACGCCGGAACGCGTGGCCATGACCGTCGAGGCCAGCCGCGGCTTCGTGTACGCCGTGTCCATCATGGGCGTCACCGGCGCACGGACCTCGGTGTCCAGTGCCGCCGAGGCCGTGGTTGCCGCCGCCCATGCCGCCGGCGCAGAACGCGCCTGCGTGGGCCTGGGCGTGTCCCGCCCCGAGCATGTGCGTGAGATCGCCGCCTACGCCGACGGCGTGATCGTCGGCACGGCCCTCGTCGCAGCGTTGCGTGACGGCGGCGTGGCCGCCGTCGGCGCGCTGGCCAAGGAACTGAGCACCGGCTTCGACGTCGTCGATTCCGCCACGTCCACCCTGGGAGCTTAAACACCAGTGATCACCGCAACCTTCCCCCATGCCCTGGCGGCGTCGTTGGCGACCTCCATCCCGGCGCCCACCTGGTCCGGTTTCAACCTTGGCCCGCTGCGAGTCCACGCCTACGCCCTGTGCATCCTGCTGGGCATTGTCGCCGCACTCTGGCTGACCAATACGCGGTGGAAGCGTCGCGGGGGGCCCGAGGGTTCCATCTGGGACATCGCCATCTGGGCCATCCCGTTCGGGATCATCGGCGGCCGGCTGTACCACGTGTTCTCCTCCCCGGACGCCTATTTCGGTCCCGGCTTCAACGGCACGGGCAACCTTGCCCTGATCCCGCAGATCTGGTTGGGCGGCCTGGGCATCTGGGGTGCCGTGGTGCTGGGCGTGGTGGGTGCCTGGATCGGCTGCCGCCGCGCCGGCGTGAAGCTCTCCTCGTTCATCGACGCCGCGGCGCCGGGCATCCTGCTGGCCCAGGCCATCGGCCGGTGGGGCAACTACTTCAACCAGGAACTCTTTGGCGGGCCCACCACGCTGCCCTGGGGCCTGAGCGTCTCCCCGCAGTTTGTCCCCTCGGGCTTCAGCCCGGACACCCTGTTCCAGCCCACGTTCCTGTACGAGTGCATCTGGGACCTGCTGGGCGTGGCCGTGCTGCTGCTCCTGGACAGGAAGTTCCGGCTCCGCCGCGGGCGCCTGTTCCTGCTCTACGCCATGGTCTATACGGCTGGCCGCTTCTGGATTGAATTGCTGCGTATCGACGCCGCCGAACAAATCACCTTCTTCGGCATCACCACCCGCCTGAACGTCTGGACCGCCCTGTTCGTGTTCCTGGGGGCCCTGGTGGTGTTCCTGCTTCTGACGTTCGTGCGCCGCGAGAAGGTCAGCGACTCCGTGTTCCTGCCCGGGCGCGAGCGGGCGCTCGTGGCCGCCGGCGGCGTGGAGGCCGGCTCGGCCGATCCCGTTGCCGGGAACGACGACGGCGACACCCGGGTGCCGCCGTCGGCCGCGGACACCGCGCCCGAATCACCCGGTGACGAAGGCACGTCGTCCGACGCGGACGGCAACGGTCGGGAGAAGACCGAACCCTAAGCGTTCAGGAACGGGCCGTTAACAAGCGGCCGCGCGCACGGCAAAGGCGGCTCCGGATTTTCCCGGGGCCGCCTTTTGCGTACCCGCGTCAGCCACTTAGCTGCGGGGCGTCGGCCCTGGCTCAGGTGGCGATGGCGCCGGTTGCTGCCCAGCTGGCAAGCAACTGCAGCCGTTCCGCGCTGGGCGATCCCGGCTCCGCTGTGTAGATCATGAAGACAAGGCCGGGGTCCGCGGTGATGGCGAGTTCTTCGTACGCCAGGGTGAGTTCGCCGACGACGGGATGGTTGAACCGTTTTGTGCCGGTGCCATGGCGGCGAACGTCGTGCGCACCCCAGAGCTTTCGAAAGGTGTCGCTGCGGGTGGAGAGTTCGCCCACGAGGTCCTGGAGGCCCTTGTCGTTGGGGTCGCGCCCGGCCTCGGCCCGCATGATGGCCACGCACATCCCCGCGAACAGCTCCCAGTCCGGGTAGAAGTCCCGGGACGCGGGGTCAAGGAACTGGAAGCGGGCGAGGTTGGGGGTCCGCCCGCTGTCGCCGATGACCGGTGAATAGAACGCGCGGCCCAGCTCGTTAGTGGCGAGCAGGTTCTGCTGGTGGTCACGGACAAAAGCGATGCCATTCGTGATGGTGTCCAGCGCCCACTGCAGGCTTGGGCGGTTCACGGCGTTCTTGCTGGCACGGCGGCGCTGCCGTCCCGAGAACGGGGCACCGTCGGCGGCACGGGCCAGGTCGTAAAGGTGGGTCCGCTCGGTGTCGGTGAGTTGGAGTGCGCGGGCGATCGCGTCGAGGACCGACGACGACGCTCCGGCGATCGCGCCCCGTTCAAGCTTGGCGTAGTACTCGACGCTGACGCCGGCAAGGACCGCCACCTCGATGCGGCGCAGCCCTGCCACCCGCCGGTTCGAGCCTGGGGGAAGCCCGGCCATCTCCGGGGTCACTTTTGCGCGCCGGGACATCAGGAATGCGCGCACTTCGGATTGGGTGTTCATGCCAATGACACTACCTCGCGCCGATTCCCGGTGGGGTTCCCTGCTGGTACACCCCTTGACAGGGACTCCCGCTGCCAAAGCTTCGAGGATTTACTGAATTGACCACCCATCAGCCGATGAAGGAGCGCCCCGCGTCCCGCGCCGTCGAGGTGCCCTCCACCTTCCACCACCCGCATTCCCCGACACGAGATGAGCCCCATGGAAACTGTCACCCACGCACCATCACGCATCGCCACCGAAACAGGGCGCCGCCTTCCGATCGCGACGTTGATCGTCCTGGCCTCTATCGGATTTGTGCTTGTTGCGATGGAGACCATGCCGGCCGGCCTGCTGCCCGTGATTGCGACGGGGCTGCGCGTCAGCGAAGGAACCGTCGGACTCTTTGTCAGCATGTATGCCCTTGGCACGGTCATTGTCACCATTCCAGCGATTTCCGTGACCCGGGCGATGCGGCGGAAGCCTTTGCTGCTCGCGTCCGTCGCGGGCCTGGCCCTGGCCAACAGCGCCACCGCGATCAGCAGCGACGTGACTCTGTTGCTCATCTCACGCTTCGTCGCGGGCGCCTTCTCCGGGATCATCTGGGGGATGCTTGCCGCCTACGGGCGCAAGATAAGTCCGCCCCGCCACGCGGGCCTCGCCCTGTCGATTGTTTCCACCGGCGCACCTGTGGGCTTCGCGCTCGGGACGCCGCTGGGTTCATGGCTCGGAGCCACTTTCAATTGGAGATTGCCCTTTGTCGGTCTCACGGTGGTCGCCCTGCTCGCCGGGGTGTTCATCGCGCTGGTTTCCCCGGATGCCGAAGGCCAACGCGGGAAGTCCCGGCTTCCCGTAGCGCGCGTGTTCCGGATCCCCGGGGTGGCAACAATCCTGGCCGTCATCTTCACGTGGATGCTTGCCCACAACACCATCTACACCTACATCGCTCCCTACTTGCGTGCGGCGGGCAGCGGGCTCACCCCCGATGTCCAACTCTTCATCTTCGGGGTGTCCTCCATTGCCGGAATCGCCGTCACGGGGGCATTTCTCGATCGGCACCCGCGCCCCCTGCTGCACGGCAGCGTTGCCGTGTTCATTGCCGCAGGCTTCGTGCTCCTCTTCGGCCACGCATCACCTCCCGCAATCATTATCGCCACCGTCCTGTGGGGTCTTACCTTCGGCGGGGCGGCCGCACAGCTCCAGGCCGCGCTGACGAGCGCGGGAGGGCAGGACTCGGATGTCGCAAATTCCTTCCTTCCGGTGGCCTTCAATATTGCGATCTTCGTGGCCGGCATTCTCGGCGCCGCGCTGCTGACCCGGTTTGACGGGCTTGTCCTGCCGGTCGTCATGATCGGCTGTGGAGCGATCACGTTCTTGTTGACGATCTACGGGCGCCGCTCGGCCTTCCCCTCCCGGCTCTAGTGCCGCCACGTGCCACGGCGGTCCGGAAATCCCGCAGCTTTGGGGGTGTTGCGGACTTGGATTCGCGATTTTCATTACTGATCGTGCATATCCGTTCATGATGCAAGATCAATGTATTCACCACCCATGACCCCCTTATATAGTGAAAAACGCCGCGCAAAGGGCGTCGTGTGTCATTCACACGGCGTTTTGTGCACTTGCACTAGGAAATGAACTTTCGAGTGTGATTGCCACAATCGCGAACCGGTGGAGCCACAGTTTCTCCACCGGCCCCTCGGGTGGCAGCGATCCATCACTGGTTTTCGGGAATCCCGTCCCGGAAGCCCAAGGGCCAGCGTCGTCCCCGTCCACGCTCGACCAGGGGAAGGACTTCACCGTCATGACTCGATCTTCACAACCGCCCGCCACCACCCGCGATGCCGCCGGTGCACCCTCGGCAGAGGTGGTTTCACCCTTTACCCGCTTTGCGTCCATGCCGGCCCAGGCCGGCCTGTACCGCCCGGAAGCCGAGAAGGACGCCTGCGGCCTGGCCATCGTGGCCACCCTGCGCGGCACGCCCGGACACGACATTGTCCAGCAGGCCCTGGTGGCCCTGCGCAACCTCGAACACCGCGGCGCCGTCGGTGCCGACGAGGGAACCGGCGACGGCGCCGGCATCCTGACCCAGGTCCCCGACGAGTTCTTCCGCGCCGTGACGGGCTTTGAGCTGCCCGCGGAGGGCAACTACGCCGTGGGAACCGCGTTCCTGCCCACCGAAGCCAGGGAACTGGCCGCCACGAAGGCGGGGCTGGAATCGCTCGCCGAACGTGAAGGCCTCACCGTCCTGGGCTGGCGCGAGGTGCCCGTCGTCGCCGAACTGGTCGGAGCCAGCGCCCGCGACTGCATGCCGCACTTCAGCCAGCTGTTCGTCGCCATTGACGGCCCGGCCGCGGAACTGTCCCGCCGCGAGGTCAACGCCCTCGATGCGAAGGCCTTCCGCCTGCGCAAGCGCGCCCAGCACAAGTTCGGCGTGTACTTCCCATCCCTGTCCTCCAAGACCATTGTGTACAAGGGCATGCTGACCACGGCCCAGGTGGAACCGTTCTACCCGGACCTCTCCGACGCCCGCTTCAAGACCCGCCTCGCGATCGTGCACTCGCGCTTCTCCACCAACACCTTCCCGTCCTGGCCGCTGGCCCAGCCGTTCCGTGCCATCGCCCACAACGGCGAGATCAACACGGTCAAGGGCAACCGGAACTGGATGCGCGCCCGCCAGTCCACGCTCTCGCACAAGCTGCTGGGCGATTCACCCGAGGAACTGTTCCCGATCTGCACGCCGGGAGCCTCCGACTCGGCATCCTTCGACGAGGTGGCCGAGCTCCTGTGGCTCTCCGGCCGCCCCATCACCGAGGCCATCATGATGATGATCCCGGAGGCCTGGGAAAACCACGCCACGATGGACCCCGACCGCAAGGCCTTCTACGAGTACCACTCGCTCATGATGGAACCGTGGGACGGCCCGGCCGCCGTGTCCTTCACCGACGGCACCCAGGTGGGCGCCACCCTGGACCGCAACGGACTGCGCCCCTGCCGTTACTGGGTCACCGACGACGGCCTGGTCGTCTTCGCCTCCGAGGTAGGCGTGCTGGAGATCGCCCCGGAAAAGATCGTCGAGAAGGGCCGCGTTGCCCCCGGCAAGATGTTCGTCGTCGACACAGAGAACGGCCGCCTCATCCGCGACGAGGAAGTCAAGTCCCAGCTGGCCGCGGCCAACCCCTGGGCCGACTGGGTCAAGGAAAACACGATCCGCCTCGCCGAGCTGCCCGAGCGTGAGCACGTGGTCCACACGAGCGCCTCCGTGGTCCACCGCCAGCGCACGTTTGGCTACACCACCGAGGAACTGAAGATCCTGCTCGGCCCCATGGCCCAGACCGGCGGCGAGCCGCTGGGCGCCATGGGCACCGACACTCCCGTCGCCGTGCTGTCCAAGCGGCCCCGGTTGCTGTTCGACTACTTCGTGCAGTCCTTCGCCCAGGTGACCAACCCGCCGCTGGACGCCATCCGCGAGGAACTCGTCACCTCCCTCAACACGACCATCGGCCCGCAGGGAAACCTGCTCTCGCGTGCCAAGGTGCGCATGCCGCAGGTGGCCCTGACGTTCCCCGTCATCAACAATGACGAGCTGGCGAAGATCGCCAACATCGAAACCCCCGCCGCCGCGGATGGCACGGGCGGAGAGCTCATCGCCATGAAGGTGCGCGGGTTGTACAAGTTCGACGGCGGCGAGGCAGCCCTGCGCTCCCGCCTCACCGAAATCTGTGAGCAGGTTTCCGGCGCCATCAACCGCGGCGTGCAGTACGTGGTGCTCTCGGACCGGGATTCCTCGGCCGCCTGGGCGCCCATCCCGTCCCTGCTGTTGCTCAGCGCCGTCCACCACCACCTGCTGCGCAGCGCCAACCGCACCAAGATCTCCCTGGTGGTGGAGGCCGGCGACGTCCGCGAGGTCCACCACGTGGCCGTGCTGATCGGCTTCGGCGCCGCCGCAGTCAACCCCTACCTGGCCATGGAATCCGTTGAGGAACTCATCCGCAACGGCGACGTCACCGGCGTCACGCCCGAACAGGGTGTTGCACACCTGATCAAGGGCCTGGGCAAGGGCGTATTGAAGATCATGTCCAAGATGGGCATCTCCACGGTGGCCTCCTACTGCGGCGCCCAGACCTTCGAGGCGCTGGGCCTGTCGCAGAAGCTTGTCAATGAATACTTCACCGGCACCGTCTCCCAGCTCGGCGGCGTCGGCCTCGACGTCATCGCCAAGGAGGTGGCGGCCCGGCACACGCTGGCCTACCCGGTGGACGGCGTCGACGTCCCGCACCGCCCCCTCCAGGGCGGCGGCGAATACCAGTGGCGCCGCGACGGTGAACCGCACCTGTTCAACCCGGACACCGTGTTCCGCCTGCAGCACGCCACCCGCGAACGCCGCTACGACATCTTCAAGAAGTACACGCAGGGCATCGACGACCAGTCGAACAAGCTGATGACCTTCCGCGGCCTGCTGGAATTCAGGAACGGTGTCCGCCCGTCCGTGCCGCTGGAGGAGGTGGAGTCGGTCAGCTCCATCGTCAAGCGATTCTCCACGGGTGCCATGAGCTATGGCTCCATCTCCCAGGAGGCGCACGAGACCCTGGCCATCGCCATGAACCGTTTGGGCGCCAAGTCCAACACGGGGGAGGGCGGCGAAGACGTGGACCGCCTGCTGGATCCGGAGCGCCGCTCCGCCATCAAGCAGGTCGCCTCGGGCCGCTTCGGCGTCACGAGCCTGTACCTGAGTAACGCGACAGACATCCAGATCAAGATGGCCCAGGGCGCCAAGCCCGGCGAGGGCGGCCAGCTCATGGCCAAGAAGGTCTACCCGTGGATCGCCGAAACCCGGCACTCCACGCCCGGCGTCGGCTTGATCTCCCCGCCGCCGCACCATGACATCTACTCGATCGAGGACCTGGCGCAGCTCATCTACGACTGCAAGCGCGCCAACCCGTCAGCCCGGGTGCACGTCAAGCTCGTCTCCGAAATGGGGATCGGCACGGTGGCGGCCGGCGTGACCAAGGCCAAGGCCGACGTCGTCCTGGTTTCCGGGCACGACGGCGGCACCGGCGCCAGCCCGCTGAACTCGCTCAAGCACGCCGGCATGCCGTGGGAGCTCGGCCTGGCCGAGGCCCAGCAGACGCTGCGCCTGAACGGGCTGCGTGACCGCGTGGTGGTGCAGGTGGACGGTCAGTTGAAGACCGGCCGCGACGTGGTGGTCGCCGCACTGCTTGGCGCCGAGGAATATGGTTTCGCGACGGCGCCGCTGGTGGTATCCGGCTGCGTCATGATGCGCGTCTGCCACCTGGACACCTGCCCCGTGGGTGTCGCCACGCAGAACCCGGAGCTGCGCAAGCGGTTCAGTGGCAAGCCCGAATTCGTGGTGAACTTCTTTGAGTTCCTGGCCGAGGAGGTCCGCGAGATCCTCGCCGAACTCGGGTTCCGTACGCTCGAGGAGGCCATTGGCCAGGCCGGCGTGCTGGATGTCCGCAAGGCCGTGGACCACTGGAAGACCGAGGGCCTGGACCTGAGCCCCATCATTTCCGACGCCGGGGTGGCCGCCGGGACGCCGGTGCGCAACACCACCACGCAAAACCATGAGCTGGAGAAGCACTTCGACCAGCAGCTGATCAGCATGAGCGCCGAGGCGCTCAGCGACCGCGCCCCGGTGCGGATCAGCGTGCCCGTGGTCAACACGGACCGTTCCGTGGGCACCCTGCTCGGCTACAACGTCACCAAGACGTTCGGCATCGACGTCCTGGGCCCGGACACGATCGACGTGACGCTGACCGGACAAGCCGGGCAGTCGCTCGGCGCGTTCCTGCCGGCCGGCATCACGTTGCGGCTCTTCGGCGACGCCAACGACTACGTGGGCAAGGGCCTCTCCGGAGGACGCATCACGGTGCAGCCGGACCGGGCCAACACGTTCACCGCGGCGGATAACGTCATTGCCGGCAACGTGATCGGCTACGGCGCCACGAGCGGTGAAATGTTCCTGCGCGGCCAGGTGGGCGAACGCTTCCTGGTGCGCAACTCCGGCGCCACGGCCGTCGTCGAAGGCATCGGCGACCACGGCTGTGAATACATGACCGGCGGCCGGGCCCTGATCCTGGGCTCCGTGGGACGCAACTTTGGTGCCGGCATGTCCGGCGGCACGGCGTATGTGCTGGACCTTGCAGCCAGCAGCGTCAACAAGCAGGCGCTCGAATCGGGCGAGCTGTCCCTCTTGCCACTCGACGACGGCGACACGGACCTGGTCCGTACGCTCCTGGCGCGGCACCAGGAGGAGACGGGCTCGGCCGTGGCGCAAGCCCTGCTGGAGAACTTCCCGGCGACCGTGGCGCGCCTGACCAAGGTGCTCCCGCGCGACTATGCAGCAGTTTTGGAAACCCGCTTGGCAGCAGCCGAGCTGGGCGAGGACCCGGACGGCGACACCGTCTGGCAGAAAATCCTGGAGGTGACCGGTGGCTGATCCCCGCGGTTTTTTGAAGACACGTGAACGCATCACCCAGACCCGGCGGCCCGTCCCGGTCCGCATCATGGACTGGAAGGAAGTGTACGAGGCGCAGCAGAAGGGCGTGCTGAAGTCGCAGGCCGGTCGTTGCATGGACTGCGGCGTGCCGTTCTGCCACCAGGGCTGTCCCTTGGGCAACCTGATCCCGGAGTGGAACGACCTCACCTGGCGCGACAAGGGCCAGGAGGCCATTGAGCGCCTGCACGCCACCAACAACTTCCCCGAATTCACCGGCCGGCTCTGCCCGGCACCGTGCGAAAGCGCCTGCGTGCTGAGCATCAACCAGCCCGCGGTGACCATCAAGCAGGTCGAGGTCTCCATCATCGACGAGGCGTTCGAGGCCGACTGGGTCCAGCCCCTGCCGCCGGCCCGCCTGACCGGCAAGACCGTCGCCGTTGTCGGCTCCGGCCCCGCCGGCCTGGCCGTGGCCCAGCAGCTGACCCGCACCGGACACACCGTGGCCGTGTATGAACGCGACGACCGGATCGGCGGCCTGCTGCGGTACGGCATCCCCGACTTCAAGTTGGAGAAGGAAAAGCTCGACCGCCGCCTGGAGCAGATGACGGCCGAGGGCACCCGCTTCCGCACCGGCGTCGAGGTCGGCAAGGACATTGGCTGGGAGGAGCTGCGCCGCCGTTACGACGCCGTCGTGGTCACCACGGGCGCCACGGTGCCCCGCGACCTGCCCATCCCGGGCCGGGCCCTGACCGGCGTCCATTTCGCCATGGAGTACCTGGTCCAGGCCAACAAGGTGGTCGCCGGGGACGTCGTGGACGGGCAGATCAACGCCAAGGGCAAGCACGTGGTGATCCTGGGCGGCGG
The DNA here is from genome assembly GCF_001281315.1 of Arthrobacter sp. ERGS1:01. Classification (NCBI taxonomy): domain Bacteria; kingdom Bacillati; phylum Actinomycetota; class Actinomycetes; order Micrococcales; family Micrococcaceae; genus Arthrobacter; species Arthrobacter sp. ERGS1:01. The sequence continues at coordinate 1,175,733 of NZ_CP012479.1, forward strand.
CGATACCGGTGCCGACTGCCTGGGCACGGCCCACCGCCAGGAAGCGGCATCGGTCACCACCCTGGCCATCGGCAAGCAGCCCCCCATGGAGCGCACGGCCAACCAGCCGTGGCCCACCTTCCCGAACCTGTTCGAGGTGGCCAGCGCCCACGAGGAAGGCGGAGAGCGCAGCTACCTGGCCTCCACCGTCGAGTTCCTGGGCGACAACGGCGTGCTGACCGGGTTGAAGATCGCCGAAACCGAGTACCTGGACGGCCGGCGCGTGCCCCGGGAGGGCACCGAGCGGATCATCCCGGCGGACCTGGTGTTCCTGTCGCTGGGCTTCACCGGCCCGGAGACCGCGGAGCTGACGCACCAGTTGCCCGTGGAATTGGATGCCCGTTCCAACGTGAACCGTGACGGGTATTACATGACCAGCCGCCCGGGCGTGTTTGCCGCGGGGGATGCCGGACGCGGGCAATCGTTGATCGTGTGGGCCATCGCCGAGGGGCGCGCCTGCGCCGCCGCGGTGGACAAGTACCTGATGGGGGAGACCAACCTGGATGCGCCCGTCTCACCCAGTGACTCGGCTATCAGTGTGATGTAACAACGCGCTAGGCTGGAGGCGGGATCCAAGATTTTAATGTCAACCACACCAATAGGTAGGTAAATTGAGACGCGCAAAAATTGTGGCCACTTTCGGGCCGGCCATCGCCAGCTACGAGAACACACTTGCCGTACTGGACGCGGGCGTAAACGTTGCCCGCATGAACATGAGCCACGGCGATTACACCGTGCACCAGAACACCTTTGACAACGTGCGCAAGGCTGCTGCCGAACTCGGCAAGCCCGTCGCCATCATGGCCGACCTCCAGGGTCCGAAGATCCGCCTGGGCCGCTTCGCCAATGGCACCGGCTACGACCTGGCCGTTGGCGATGTCTTCACGATCACCACCGAAGACGTTCCCGGCACCAAGGACATTTGCTCCACGACCCTGAAGTCGCTGACCGAAGACGTCAAGCCCGGCGATGTCCTGCTGATCGACGACGGCAAGGTGTCCGTTCGCGCCACCGCCGTTGACGACGTCAAGGTGGTCACCGAGGTCATCGTTCCCGGAAAGGTGTCCAACAACAAGGGCATCAACCTGCCCGGCGTGGCCGTCAACGTGCCCGCGCTGAGCGAAAAAGACGAGGACGATCTCCGCTGGGCACTTGAGTGCGGCGTGGACCTGGTTGCCCTCTCCTTCGTCCGCGATGCCGTGGACATCAAGCGCGTGCACGAGATCATGGACGAGGCCGGGCGCCGCGTGCCCGTGATCGCCAAGATCGAGAAGCCGCAGGCCGTGGACAACCTCGAAGCCATCGTCGACGCGTTTGACGCGATCATGGTGGCCCGTGGCGACCTGGGTGTCGAGCTGCCGCTCGAAGACGTGCCGCTGGTGCAGAAGCGCTGTGTTGAAATGGCACGCCGCTGGGCCAAGCCGGTCATCGTCGCCACGCAGGTGCTCGAATCCATGATCGAAAACCCGCGCCCCACGCGCGCCGAGGCTTCCGACTGCGCCAATGCCGTGCTCGACGGCGCGGATGCAGTCATGCTCTCCGGCGAGACCAGCGTTGGTGCGTTCCCGATCGAGACCGTCAAGACGATGGCCCGCATCATCGAGGCCACCGAGAAGGACGGCCTCAAGCGCATCCCGAGCCTCGGCTCCGAGCCGCGGACCCGCGGCGGCGTCATCACGGCAGCAGCCGTGCAGATCGCCGACCAGCTGGACGCCAAGTTCATTGCGACGTTCACGCAGTCGGGCGACTCCGCCCGCCGCCTGTCCCGCCTGCGCCCGTCCAAGCAGGTCTTTGCCTTCACCCCGGTGGAGCAGGTCCGCAACCAGCTGGCACTGACCTGGGGCATCGAGCCGGTTCTGGTGCCCATGGTGGCCCACACCGACGCGATGACCGAGCAGGTTGACCACACCCTGTTGGAGAAGGGCCTCGTGGAGGTTGGCGACATGGTCGTCATCGCCGCCGGTTCCCCTCCCGGACAGGCCGGTTCGACGAACCTGGTCAAGGCCCACAAAGTCGGGGACCTTTCCGACATTGGCAAGGACGCTGCCGGCGTTCCGCTGAACAAGGAAAAGGTCGGCCCCTGGCCCACCGCGTAATCTTGTAGAACAGCGTGAGAAGCACGGCTTGGCGGGAATTTGTTTTCCGCCAAGCCGTGCTTTCCGCGTTAACCCGTGGTCATGCAAGACTTGGGGCATGGATCTTGAGGTGTCGCCCGCGCTCACGATTCCCGCGGCCGAACTCAGCTGGCGGTTCTCGCGTTCCTCCGGGCCCGGCGGCCAGCATGTGAACACCTCGGACAGCCGGGTTGAACTGTCCTGGAACATTGCGGAATCTGCTGCGCTCACCGAGGAGCAGCGGACCGTGTTGTTGAGCCGCCTGGGCCGCCGGCTGGTGGCCGGAGTGGTGACCGTGACCGCCTCCGAACAGCGCTCACAGCTTCGCAACCGTGAGATTGCCTTGCGCAAGCTTGCGGAGCTTGTCACGGCGGCCCTTGCCCCCGATCCGGCCACCCGACGCCCCAGCAAGCCAACCAGGGGATCGGCACGCCGGCACCGCGCGGCCAAGCAGCAGCGTTCGGAGACCAAGCGGCAGCGGCAACGACCGTACGCAGACTAGCGGCCGTTGCGCCACCGAATGATCGGTGGTGCAACGGCCGCTGGTTTTATCTGCCTTCTTGGGCGCTTTGCCGTTAGACGCGCGTGGAGACCTTAGTTGACCTGGTTGATGATGGTCTCGGCGACTTCGCGCATGCTCAGGCGACGGTCCATGGAGGTCTTCTGGATCCAGCGGAAGGCCTCGGGCTCGCTCAGGCCCATCTTGGTGGTGAGCAGGCTCTTGGCGCGCTCCACGAGCTTGCGGGTGGCGAACTGCTCCTGGAGGTCGGAGACCTCGTCCTCGAGGGCCTTGATTTCCTCGTGGCGGGACAGTGCGATTTCCAGGGCCGGGATCAGGTCCGCGGGGGTGAAGGGCTTGACCACGTAGGCCATGGCGCCGGCGTCGCGGGCGCGCTCCACGAGTTCCTTCTGGCTGAACGCGGTCAGGAGCACGACGGGGGCGATGCGGGCCTTGACGATCTGCTCGGCCGCGGTGATGCCGTCCATGACGGGCATCTTGACGTCCATGAGGACCAGGTCGGGCTTGAGTTCCTTGGCCAGCTCCACGGCCTTCTCGCCGTTGTCGGCTTCGCCAACGACGTCGTAGCCCTCGCCGCGCAGGATCTCCATGATGTCCAAGCGGATCAGGGTCTCGTCTTCGGCGACGATGACGCGGCGAGCGGGGACGGTGGTGGATTCCGATTGTTCGGACACTAAGGGCTCCTTAGAAGCTGATCGCTGTAACGGCAGGCGCAAAATCCGGGGAAATTCCGGCTGGACGCTGCTGGTTCTACAAAACAGCCTATCTGCATGTAGAGTAGTTTCGCGCACTTGTTCGGAAGCGATTCACGAACAAGAGCGTGATCTTTGTAACGGCGTTCACTTGAACCCTTTGCTAAGGCCCAAGTGGCGGAACGGCAGACGCGCTGCACTCAAAATGCAGTATCGAAAGGTGTGTGGGTTCGAATCCCACCTTGGGCACATTTTTTCGAAGAATGACCTCCTGGAAACAGGGGGTCATTCTTGTTTTCCGACCCCGTTGGTCGAGCTTGTCGAGACCCGGTTTTTACCCCTGCTGATTGCCCAATGCTGATCGAGCGGTTTTCAGTGGATGCCCTCTTCCTTGTCGGTGGTGGATATTTTCCCTGACATCTATTCATGGCTCGCGGGACACTATTCGACATGACCAGTTTCGGCTAGGGCTTCCGGATCCATGCTTAACGGCTAGCCGCGGCTTGCCGGCGCAGAGGCTGGGCCATGGATCGGCACCACTGAAGCCTGTGGATCGGCTTTGACGCAATGGGTGAGTGCGATCCAGGAAAAAGGTAATCGTGCCAAGACGATCCACAATGTTCATGGGTTGGTCTTTTGGGCAATGGAGTTCGATGTTCGTGCCGGGTACGGGCCGGTGGGGGAGCGGATCGAGGGTGACGTCCAGTTCCTGACCCCGGACGGGTTCGCACTGCTCGCGTGGAAGATTCCGGAGGGGTTCAAGGTGTTTGTGCAGTTTCTGGTCATGACCGGTACCCGCTTTGGGGAGGCTACCGCGGCGACCATCAACGACATCGCGTTGGAATCCTAACCGGCGACAGTTCGGATCGAAAAGGCGTGCAAGCGGAATGGCGACAACGCCTACTACGTGGGGCCAACCAAGACTGGTGCAGGGAGCAGCGCAGGGTCCCAGCCGCCGGTCCTGGTGGAACACCTGACCCCGCTCATGGCTGGGAGGCAGGGGAGTGAGACGGTCTTCACGTCGGAGTCGGGTGGGCGGATCGTGCACAGCACCTTTTGGCGGAAGACCTGGATACCCGCCGTAACAGCCGCCAAGGGGGCGGGATTTGCAAAGGCGTTGCGGATCGACGATCTTCGCCACATGCACGTGTACTGCCTAATCCACGAAGGCGTCCCGCTCTTCACTAATTCCCGTAGACTCGGCCACGCCTCCACCATCACGACGGAGGAGGTCTATGGACACCTCTTGCTCCAAGCCCTCCAAGACGCAGCCGATGCCATGGACCGATCCGAGCAGCGGATACGCGAACAAGGAGACGCCTGAGGCAACCCTCAATTCGTGACACGCCGTCTGGAGGCGTTCGTCCCAACTCAAAAAAAGACAGGATCAGATCAAGGCCGGTTCATAGTTCCGACTTCTGTTCAATACCATTGGAAGAAGGGCCTCCGGGGAGGAGGCAATTGCTTTCGCGTGTGACGCTTCGCCCAAGTCTCCGTACCCCCACGACACGAATATTGTGGGGATGCCATGCGCTGCTGCGCCGGAGACATCATATTCACGGTCTCCGATCATTACGGGATTGGAGACATCGACTCCTTGTGATTCAAGACGGAGTAGCAGTTCTGCAATAACTTGCTTCTTATCGGCTCGTCCCTCGTTGTCAGAGGCGCCGCATATATTTGCAAAGTGGCGGGTGATGCCGAATCGCTGTGCGAGGCGTTCTGCCTGGTCTTCCACTTTTGAGGTAGCCACGGCCATCGGGATGCCCGCTGCCTTTAGTTGATCCAGAAGTTCGATGATTCCGGCGTAAATGCTGGACTGCTCGGCGCCGTGATCAGCGTACGCCGCGCGGTAGTGTTTGATGGCCCTTTTGGCCGTTGGCTCGTCCAGCCCTGAAACTGTTCTGAAGGACTCGATCATCGGAGGGCCGACAAATCGACGAAGTTCATCCAGCGGAGGCACCTGTGCTCCCACAGCAATGAGAGCCTGGGCTGCACTTGATGTAACGCCAGGAGCCGAGTCCAGTAGCGTGCCGTCCATATCGAAGAAGATGCAGGTTATGTCTTTGAGAGTCGGCTGGGATTGATCTGGAAGTATCATTGCGTTGGAAACTTTCCGTCGTGAGACTGGTCAACTCAGGTTGTGCCAGAGGATTAATTGCTGTGAAGGGCGAACATGGATCGAGCGAGTCTTGACCAGATAGACCAGAAGATCTTTGCGGAGCTCACAAGAAATGCCCGTGTTAGCCATGCTGAACTGGCGACGAAAGTTCTCCTTTCACGCAATGCAGTGCGGCAGCGGATCGACCGGATGGAACGGCACGGGCTAATCCAGGGGTACACCATTGTCACTGGGCCATCAGGGCAGGTCCCTGTCTCGGCGTTCTTGATGGTCTATCGGAAAGACAGAGTGCGGGGGGCTGATGTCATCACCGTTTTGCGGTCGATTCCGGAAGTGGTCCTGTGTGATGTAGTGAGCGGTGACTTTGATCTTTTGTTGCGTGTTGAGGCCCGCTCCTTGGCTAGGATCCAGGAGATTTGGGAGCAGGTCGCAGCGCTTCCGGGAGTTACGAATACTGTGACAGCAATGACGCTCTCCAGTGTCGTTCGGAGGGATCCCATAGGAGTTACTGGGATGGAGTGATTCATCGACCCTCGTCTAAGACAGTGGCGGCCATGGGAAGTACTGCGGATTCAAGGAGAGACTGAGCCTCGGCCAGGTCCATGAGGTTCCGGCCGATGACTACGTCAACGATGGATGACCCGGTACGGAGGGCCTCTTTGGCAACCGCTGCTGCGGCGGTGTAGCCGATGGCCGGAATTAGTGCCGTCGCCAAGCCCACGGAGGCTGCCGTTTGGAGTGCGAGGTGCTCCGTGTTTGCTTCAATGCCTTCCATGCAGTGTGTACGCAGAACGCGCACGCCTCGTTCGAGCCATGAAAGGCTCTGAAGCAGGACGTGGGCAATAACCGGCTCGAAGGCATTGAGCTGGAGTTGACCGTTGTCTGCCGCCATCGTCACCGCGGTGTCCGCCCCGGCTACAGCGAAGGCGATCTGGTTCATTGTTTCGGGGATGACTGGATTGACTTTCCCGGGCATGATGGATGATCCGGCCTGGCGGGGTGGCAAGATGATTTCGCCAAAGCCGTTTTGTGGGCCACTGGACAGCAGCCGGAGGTCGCTGCTGATTTTGGACAATTTGATGGCCGTCCGTTTCAGCATGCCGGACATGTGCATGAAGACGCCAACGTCGGACGTTGCCTCGATGAGGTCGATGGCGGGAACAAGCGGTATGCCGGAGATTTTGGACAATGCTTGCAGCACCAGTTGCTGATACCCAGGTTCGGCGGTGATGCCTGTGCCGATGGCGGTGGCTCCTAAGCTACATTCGCGCATGAGTGCGGCGGACTCAGTGAGTCTGGAACGGTCTTCTTCCAATGTTGCGGCGAAGGCGTTAAATTCCTGTCCGAGTGTCATCGGGACCGCGTCCTGAAGCTGTGTTCGGCCCATCTTCACAACGGCGGCGAATTCAGTGCCCTTTCTCCTGGCGGCTGCGGCAAGGTTGCCCAGTTCGTGGTTGAGTTCTGCGGCGGCGAGAATCAGCGCAATTTTGATCGCAGTCGGATATACATCGTTGGTCGATTGGCATCTGTTGACATGATCAATGGGATGGAGGTGCTGGTATTCCCCTCGACGATGGCCCATCTTCTCCAGTGCGAGGTTCGCGATGACTTCGTTGGCGTTCATGTTGGTGCTAGTTCCCGCCCCTCCTTGGATTACGTCGACGCAGAACTGTTTGTGGTGGTATCCGTTCTGGATTTCTTGGCACGATTTCTGGATTGCTATTGATTGTTGGTCCGTGATGACCCCGAGTTGGCCGTTGGCCTGCGCGGCTGCGTTCTTGATCATTGCCAAGGATTGAACCAGGTGTGGGTGGCTTGACACGGGAAGGTCGCTGATGGTGAAGTTTTCCAACGCTCGGGCCGTGTGTGCTCCCCAGTAGGCAGCACTCGGCACTGCAATGGCTCCAAGTGAATCAGTCTCGATGCGGGTGGTCATGGTATTCCATTCGTTGTGCCATATCGCTGCGTGGGCAAGATCGGTAGTGCTGCTTCCAGAAGACATCGGAGGGACTGGACTTTCGGCCAGCCCCTCCGTTCCTTTAGCTCTTGATGCAGACGACTTTCGGCTGGGTCATTTCTTCGTAGGCGAAGCGGACGCCCTCCCTGCCCATGCTCCCGAACTTGGAGCCCCCGAACGGCATGCCATCGAAGCGGTAATCCGAAGAATCATTGATCATGACCCCACCTGCATCGAGGCGGCGAGCGGCATCCATGGCGTCGCTGAGAGAGTTGGTGAAAATGCCTGCATGAAGGCTGAACTCGATGGCATTCGCCATCTCAATGGCATCTTCGAAAGCCTCGAATGCCTCCAGCATCACAACGGGGCCGAACGCTTCCTCCGTCCACAGTCGGCTCGTGGCAGGTACGGCCTCCAGAACAGTCGGATGAAGGACATTGCCGTCAGTCGTGTTGCCGGTGAGCAGAACGGCGCCGGCATCGATGGCCTCATCCACTTTGGCTCGAAGTTCCCGCAATGCGGCTGGGGTGATCATGGGCCCCACATCCGTCAGTTCGTGGGACGGATCGCCGGAAAGCAAACGCCTCGTCGCTTCAAGGAATCGCTGACGGAAGTCGCCGTACAGCGGTTCGGCTATGAGAATCCGCTGCACGCCCACGCAGTTCTGTCCAGCAGCCCAGAACGCCCCGGATACGCAAGATTCCACGGCGTCGTGAAGGTCGGCGTCGGCCATGACGATGACCGGCGCGTTCCCGCCAAGATCCATTGAGAGTTTCTTTAGTCCGGCCGCACGGGCAATACTCTCACCTGTGGAGAATCCGCCGGTGAAAGAGACCATGCGTACCTCTCGGGAACGGATGATGGATTCGGCAACCTCCCGGTCGCCGTGAACAATGGTGAGGACCTCGGGTGGAAGGCCGGCGTCCAGGAGCGCTTCGGTGAGTAGCTGGGCCGACAAGGGGGTCAGTGCGGAAGGTTTGAGGATGACAGCATTTCCACCAGCGATCGCAGGCCCGATTTTGTGCGCCACCAGATTGAGGGGGTCATTGAATGGTGTGATCGCTGCAATGATGCCTAGGGGTTCCCGTGAGTACCAGCCTGTTCGGTTTTCGGAGCCTTCATACGAATCAAAGGGGATGACTTCCCCGGCGTTCCTTCGTGCTTCGGCTGCGGACAGGCGAAGAGTGTTTACAGCGCGCAGGACTTCCTTCCTGGCTTGGCGGATGGTCTTTCCGGACTCGGCCACAATTGTTTGGGCAAATTCCTCGCTCCGTCCTTCGATGCCAGTCGCGGCGCAATCCAGAATCTTTCCACGTGAGTTCCGGGACAATGCGCGTGCTTTCTGCGCTCCGGCCCGGGCCGTCGCAAGAATGGCTTCGCCTGCGGCGTCCTCGGTAAGCGCGACTGTTCCAACTATCCTGCCGTCGTAAGGGCTTGTCACCATCCTGAACTGGGGGAGCGCCGTCTGTGTTGGACAGAGGATTGAATCAGACATGGGCACCTACGCTCTTCTTGGCGGCGTGCATGGCGATGATGTCAGAAAGTAACGCATACGCAGTTTCCATGCGGCCGGCCCCTGGGCCGGAAACGGTGACGGGACCGAGAAGATCGGTGTCGAAGGAGACTGCGTTCGTGGCCGCCGAGACTCCGGCAAGCCCGTGGTCAAGGGGCAAGGCGACGGGCGCAACTCCGGCCGTGACACTTCCATCAGGGTTCTTCTGCGCGGAACCAACCAGCTTCCAGCGGCGTCCCTCTTGGGCTGCCTGCTGGATGTCAGTAAGGGTCACCGTCGAGATTCCTTGACGCTGTACGTCCTTGAGCTCGATGCCGGCATGGAGCAGTTCGTTGGCAAGGATCAGTACCTTGAGCTGTACGTCGAAGCCCTCAATGTCTGCTGCGGGATCAGCCTCGGCATACCCGAGTTCCTGGGCCTCCTTGATTGCCGCTTCGAAATCAAGGCCTGCTTCCATCCGCCCAAGCACATAATTGCTGGTGCCGTTTAGGATTCCTTCGAATCCGTTTAGCGTCAGGCCTTCAAACATGATCTTGGCCAGTCGGATCACCGGTGTGCCACTCATGACGGCGCCTTCGAATTCGAAGTGGACACCGTTCTGCCTCGCCAGTGACGTGAGCTCCGTGCCGCGCAGGGCAACAGGGCCCTTGTTTGTCGTGCAAACGCTCTTTCCGGATTCAAGTGCCCATTGCACGTGAGACACAGCCGGCTCGCCGTCGAGGGGGTTGGTGAATGTTGCTTCACAAACAATCTCAGCTGTACTTGTGCGGATGACTGATTCATTGTTGGTGTCTGTTGATCCACCGTGCTCGGCGAAGGAATCGCTATCTCCGCCCAAACTGAGCGCCATGGAGAGGTCGATGCCCTCAGGCTGCATGAGGGATCCAAGGCGAAGATCGGTGATGGCAACGACCCGCAAACCAAAGCCCAATTCGGAACGTAGCTTCTCGCCGCGTGTGGCGATGAGTTCGGCCAAGGTTCTGTTGACGCCGCCAAAGCCAATCAGCGCAATGTCATAGGTGGTCATGGTGCTCCTTCAAATAATCAGTTGGGTCGGTCCTTCAATCTTGGTCGCATTTCATGTCAGTCCAACCATGTGATTGTGACCGTAGAACAGGGCAATCTGACCATCCTTCGGCCGATTCGACATCCACCACAAGAAGTAGCATTTGTGCAACATGAGCAAGACAAAATGTTCTTAATGACCAAAGGACTTGATTTGTGTTACCTTCATCACTATCCCGTTGCGTAGCTGAACCATCTTGTGACCGCTTGGCTCGGGGCAGTACGCGCACCATTTAGCTCTGGACCTTAACCACACCTGGGAGACACCATGGAACCATCAGCACGCGTCACGTTAGACCCCCAGCAGATAGAATCGCCACCGGCCGAAACTGGACTCCGCCGATCTATGGGTGCACGGCATTTGGTCATGATCGCCATGGGCGGTGTGATTGGCTCCGGACTCTTCCTTAGTTCCGGGTACACGATTTCCCAAGCCGGTCCGCTCGGAGCCGTCATCGCCTATCTCATAGGTTCTTTTGTGGTGTACCTGGTGATGACCTGTCTTGGCGAGCTTGCTATCGCCTACCCCGTGTCGGGGGCCTTTCACATCTACGCCGCTAGATCGATCGGGCCGGCCACTGGGTTCGCAACTGCGTGGCTGTACTGGCTGTGCTGGGCCGTAGCCATTGGCTCCGAGTTCACGGCCTCCGGTCTGCTCATGCGCCGATGGTTCCCCGACGTTGATGTATGGGTCTGGTGCATCATCTTTGCTGCCCTTTTGTTTGGACTCAACGCAATCTCCTCGAAGTTCTTCGGGGAATCAGAATTCTGGTTCGCGATCATCAAAGTCGCTGCCATCATTGGCCTCATCGTCCTAGGCGGCGCGGCATTGTTTGGTTTTCACCCGCTCAGCGAGGGAAGCAACCATCCCTTCCTCCTCGGGAACTTCAACACAAGCGGCGGTCTCTTTCCCAACGGATTCACAGGCGTTCTCGTCACGGCACTGGCAGTGTTCTACGCCTTCTCGGGTTCGGAACTGATCGGTGTAGCCGCCGGTGAAACTTCGGATCCAGCCACCAATATCCCGAAAGCAATGCGCAGCACCGTCATACGCCTACTGATCTTCTTTGTTGGGGCGATTACTGTTATCGCAGCAACTGTTCCGTATGAGAAGACTGGACTGGACGAGAGCCCGTTCGTCACAGTCTTCTCATCCATCGGCATTCCTTTTGCCCCCGACATTATGAACTTCGTCATCATCACGGCGCTTCTATCAGCTGGCAACAGTGGACTCTTCTCTTGTGCCCGGATGCTCTATTCACTCGCGGACGAAGGCCACGCCCCCGTGCACTCAAGAAGGTAACCCGACGCGGAATCCCCCTGATCGCGCTAACTGTCAGCATGCTCGGGGGGCTGGCTTCACTCATCAGTAGTGTTGTAGCTCCCGAAACGGTGTACTTGGTCCTCGTTTCTGTGGCGGGTTTCGCCGTCGTGGGTGTTTGGATGTCTATCACCGCATCGCACTTCTTCCACAGGAGGGCCTTCGTCAAGAACGGTGGCAACGTGGCTGCTCTGCCGTACAAAGCCCCACTGTTCCCGCTTGTACCGATATTGGCTTTCTCCCTGTGCCTTATCTCGCTCATCGGTATTGCCTTTGATCCGAACCAGATAGCAGCCCTCTACTTCGGAATCCCGTTCGTAGGAGCCTGTTACGCCTTCTTCTATTTCAAGTACGGGCGGAAGGCCCGCATGATCAAACGGGCATAGTTGCGCCAGCCACATTCATCCATCCAGCTTCGCGCCAGAGACACACCTGCTGCTGGCGCGAAGCTGCCCCACGGAGACGACATGAATTCCCAAAATCTGATGACAGATGAAGGCAGATCGATCCACAATGTTGGCAATTGGCTGGAAATCGATGCGAACGCCTTCGAATCAAACGTCCGAACTGTCTTGTCAATGATTGACGGCCGTGCGCAACTGTGCGCAGTGATCAAGTCTGACGCCTATGGACACGGGGCGGACTTGCTCATGCCATCACTTGTACAGCTGGGCGTCCCGTTTGTGGGCGTCGGAAGTAACCAGGAAGCGGCCACGGCGCGCCGCTGCGGCTTCAGGGGAAGAATCCTGCGTGTTCGGGCCGCCGCACCACCAGAGGTCAAGGCAGGGTTGGCGTATGAAATCGAAGAGCTTGTCTCTGACCCGCAGAGTGCATGGGAGATGCAGAACATCGCTGCCGCGTCGGGAACCACAATCAAGATCCATCTGGACATCAACTCTTCGGGGATGAGTAGGCACACCCTTGATGTTTCAACGGCTCATGGTCAGGCTTGTGCGGTAGAAATAGTTAGTCACCCGGGGCTTAAACTTGCTGGAATCATGACTCACTTCCCCCATGACGATGACCGACATATCGAACAGGCCCTTGCGCGCTTTCAACGCGAGGCCAGGGTTTTGCTGAGCCTCACCGGTATTCGCCGGGACGATGTATTGCTCCATTGCGCGAATTCGTATGCTGCCCTGCATATCCGCAGTTCCTGGCTGGACATGGTCCGTGCAGGCGCGGTCCTCTATGGCGACTCGGACCCAATCGTGGGCCAATTTCAACGGTGCCTGACCTTCAAAGCCCGGATAGCTTCCATCAATTCCTATGCCGCCGGCAGCAAAGTCGGCTATGGACAGACACACACCCTTAATCGGGACTCCTGGCTGGCGTCGGTGACCGTTGGGTACGGCGATGGCTACCGACGAGCACTGGCGGTGGGTGGCAACGTCCTCCTTCATGGTCGCCGGGCCAACATTGTCGACCTCGTTTCCATGAATTCCATGATGGTGGACATTACGGACATAGCAGGTGTTTCGCCGGGGGATGAAGTTGTTCTTTTTGGGCGCCAAGGAAACGATGAAATTACACCGATAGAGCTGGAAAAAGCCAACTTTGCAATCCTTGCCGACCTCTACACTGTGTGGGCAGGAGACCGTCGCTTCCTGTCCACCTATAAAGGCATGTCAGAATAGGCATGACTATTGGATGGAAGGGGTGTGGAGAGTGGAGGGTTCCTCAGAATCAGCATCCCTGACACAAGGACTTCAGATCGTCCGACTGGTCGCAGACCGGGAAAAGTGGGGCAGGCGCCTCTTGGGGGTTTCGCAATTGGCCGCCGAGCTGGGTATGGAACAAAGCAGGGTGTCCCGACTGACTCGTGAGTTGTGTGACCTGGGTCTGTTGGAGCGCATCGAGAAGGGTCCGTTCCGGGTCGGTTCGCGATTCTTTACCCTGGCATCCTCGCTCAACACCGGTTGGGTTCGCGAAGCACGAACTGAGCTTGAAATTTTGGTGGCAGAGCTCGGCCTTAGAAGTAGGGTCTTTGTTCGCGATGGGTTCCGAGCCATTTTGCTCCGTTCCTCCACCAACGATGGACTTCCAGGGAGCTTCGTCAAACCTGGCATGGTGACCCCAGTATGGTGCACGGGATCGGGCAGAGCGCTGCTGTGGGACCATAGCCCCGAAGCAATTGAAGCCCTACTTAGAGACGTAAACTTCGTCGGCGTCGGTGGCCCGAGTGCAGCCCATTCGCCTGCGGAGGTCATTGATTTGATGGACCGCGACAGGTCCCGCGGCTTTGTATTGGCGGCGGAAGAATTTGAACACGGCGTCCATGAACTTGCCGCCCCCATCCGCAATCCGGAAGGCGGCATAGCTGCCTCGGTCAGCGTCCTGGGCGACACCGCCGAGATTCAGCCCGGGAACAAACGGATCCTCAAGGCTCTGACGGCAGCCGCCGACCGTCTTAGTTCCTGTGTCTAGTGCCGACGGCGGTGGCGTCAATAATGCCTCAGAGTCACTTTGGGGCAGGTGAATGACCGAGCATTGACTCGAGCCACTTTCCCTGCAATATGAGGGCTGCTGCGCAGAGATCAGTCAGGGGCTCAAGACGTGTCTTGGGGCCCACAACCTGCAGTGCAGCCACCACGTCACCTTTGAAATCTCGAATAGGAACGGCCAAGGAATACAGGCCAGGTTCGGCTTCCTCATCGACGATAGAGTAGCCACGTGCACGTGCGTCATTGAGTCGCCGCAGAAAGTCCTCGACATCCACTGGCGTGTTGGGGCCATGACGAACGAAAGTTGCGGCAGCCAAAACCGTTCGGACTTCGGTGTCTGACGCCTCCCAAAGGAGTGCTTGGCCTGCATCACTACAGTAGGCGGGATAGGGCCGGCCTAGCCAAGAACCGACCATACTACTGCTTGGCGGAAGCTTTTCGCCGATGGTCACAGTACTGTCCCCGCTCAGCACCCCCAAGAAGCACCCTTCATCCGTCTCATTGGCAAGGCGCTCCAAAGCTGTTGTACCGTCGGTCTGCAACCGTTGCTCCGCTAAGAGTTGGGCGTCGGTGAACAATGACCAATTTAGGGTATAGGACCGCTGGTCTGTGCGGTCCAGGAAGCCTTCTTGTTGGGCCCCCCTCAGGCTTCGAGATACTTGGCTGCGGTCTTTGCCCAAATCGGCCGCTATGTTGGCCACAGTTCCGCCTGGAAGGCCTTGAGCGTTGCGAGTACCAACGGCGAGGACGGCCGTGATGCCACGCCCCATGCTTGATGTCTTTGACATAGATTCGAGTCTATCCGCAGCAGAGTCCTAGCTAATGGACGGCGAAAACCCGGGCAGGAAAGCCGCTGCCCTGCAGAGGCTTGGGCCATGTCGCGATGAGAGCCGCGCCAGTCTCCGGAAGTCCATCCAAGTTGGCCAACAGCTCTATCTGCCACCGATCCTTCGACAAGACATACGTCTCCAAGCTGAAGTCACTGTTAGAGGTAGCAATTCCCGGATCAGTGTCCGTTTGCTCATGACCGACGGCGGAAACCGACCGCTGCTCAATCAGGAAGGTGAGGACGGCCTGAGACCAACCGGGAGTATGACTGACGCCCGCATCATCTTTGTTGGCCATGGCGTGCGTGTCCGGCCAGAGCCGGCTCCACCCGGTTCGCAAGGCCACAAATGACCCTGCAGGGACAGGGCCGTTGCGCTTCTCCCAAGCATGGACGTCTTCCAACGTTGGTGTTGCATCTGGGTCGGAATAGACCCGATCGGTGATGTCCAGTATCACCAGCGGAAGGACCATTTCATCGACCGGGATTTGGTCAAGAGTCCGCCCCCCGCGAATGAAGTGCGAGGGGGGATCAACATGCGTCCCCCACTGCCCAATGATCGAATACCGGTGGGCGGTAAAGCCGTCTCCCTTTGCTAGATCGAACACGGCCTCCCGCGTCTCATCCGGGAAGGCAGGGAAGTGCGGTTGCCCAGGGTGGAAAGCGTGCGTCATGTCGGTAAATGTTCGATCGGAAAGGAGCGTGCTGAGCTCGTTCCAAAGTCCAGTCGTCTTGACTTCATTCATCGTGCGGCTCCGTCGGCATAGGCGGCAGAAGGCAGGCCGCCGGAGACGCTGAGGCGGCCGGACAACTCGATGACCGGAACTTCCCACGGGTGGATTTCCACTAGGCGACGCAAGATCGACTCCACTGCGTCGTCGTCGAGGGACGCGTCGAAGTAAGTGGTAAAAACGAATGTTGGTGAAATTGTCCGCTGGCCAACGTGTCCCAGGGTGGGGTTGGCTCCGGCCGTCACGGTGAATCCTTCGAAGCCAACACCGGATTCAAAGACGTGCCGATAGTTGCCGAAATCGCCCAATTCCGGAGACTCTGCCATGGCCTGAAGCAGGAGCGCGATGCTTTGGTCTTCCCGAAGCACCTCGTCTTCACCCATCGCGAGCCGGGCGAAGGCTGTCGAATCTATGGGCCAATGAACGCGCAGCTTTCGTACTGACTTCATCTCAATACTCATGGGGAGACCTCTTCCTTAAGGTTCTTGCGGATTGCTTGACTGCCATAATGGCACAGTGTGATAATCATTACAAGCATGAAAACTTGCCTATTATGACCACCAAATTATCTGTGAGATGCCCGAACAGGTTGGAGACCCATCGATGTCCCGTAACATCACGCTTTCTCGCATGCTTCATGCCGGAGCCAATCTGACAGTGGATGGGGCGCTAGCCACAGAGCTCGAGGCGCGGGGTTGTGACTTGGCCGACCCGCTGTGGTCGGGCAAGGTCCTAGTCGAGCAGCCACAGCTGATCAAGCATGTGCACCGCGACTACTTTGTTGCTGGGGCCTCGGTAGCCATCACGGCCAGTTACCAAGCAACACCCCAGGGGTTTGCCCGGCGTGGAATTGGCGAGGTAGAAGCCTTGGAGCTAGTGGCGTTGAGTGTTCGGCTTGCCGATGAGGCGCGACATGAGTTTCTGTCTGAGAATCCTCAAGCTGGCCCTTTGCTGGTTGCCGGCTCGGTGGGCCCGTACGGAGCCTATCTCGCCGACGGATCGGAGTATCGGGGGGATTACGCCCTCAATCGGGATCAGTTCGAGGAGTTTCACCGACTCAGGATCGCCGCATTGGTCGAAGCCGGTGTGGACCTTCTGGCCTGTGAGACACTGCCGTCATATCTGGAGGCAGAGGTGTTGTTGGCACTTGTGGCCGAGTATGACGTCGAGTCATGGTTCTCATTCACACTCAGAGACGGTGGACATATTAGCGACGGCACACCCTTGGCTAAGGTTGCCGCACTCTGTGACCGCTATGCCCACGTGGCAGCCATTGGGGTGAACTGTGTGCCATTGGAGTTAGTCTCACCCTCATTGGAGGCATTGCGCCAAGCCACCTGTACGCCGTTGATAGCGTATCCAAATTCGGGTGAATGCTATGACCCGGTCGGCAAGACGTGGGGTCCCGCCCACGCAGTAGACGGGGTATCAGATTCCATTGGCAAGCAACCCCTTGGCCTGGCTGAAAGGGCTGCCTCCTGGCGGGACGGCGGCGCCCAGCTTGTTGGAGGCTGCTGCCGAACGACACCCCGTGATATCGCGGCGGTGGCAGGCTTGTCAAAGGACCGTGAAGGATTCTTCGGAACTCACGCAGTCGCGGAGCCTCCGTGTGGACAGCATTCGGGCCTGCATGAATCCAGAGAAGGCTGAGGTCCTCACCAACAGTGGTGGCGTTTCAGATTGTCTATCACCCACTGGAGCCGGTTCATACGGGAGTTGTAAACCGCAATGAGCCTGGAATCCGGTTTGAGTACGCACCAGCTGATCCACCGGATCCGGCTGTGCATATTCGGGCCGGATAGCGGCAACTTTCGCCCGGAACAACGATGCCGATCCCGACGAGCCCACCCGTTCCGCCAACGCTGCGGCCGGCATCGAAGGCGTCTTCATCTGCAACTCCCGCACCCTCGGAGCAGGCGCGTCAAGGATCGAAACGTCGGACGCCCTCTGATGTTCCGGCACGCAGCCCGACTGCCAAGCCCGGTCCCCTATTGAGTATGAAACCCGACAATTTGGCCGGTTTCCCGTTTGAGTGATGTTCGTTGAAAACAGGTGCCGTATGGCAGCCCAATCATCCAGATTGATCACCCTCCATGATGATTGGTGGCCCTGTTTTCAATTGGCAGTCACGGCTCTATTTTCGGTTGGCGCCAACAGTCGGGTGGCCACCGCGAGCATTGACTTCCTCAATGGTTACAATGCCGGGCTGTTGACGTGGCTCGCCGATGCGTGATGGCGTATCTCGATACTGAAGACGCTCTCTAAATCGATGATGGCAATGGCCTTCATATCGGGGACGCCACTTTCCTTGCCTCCACTCGTGCCCGCCCGGGAACCACCCTGAGGGGAACAGATCGGTATCCGAACCTTGCCTTGAAGGCTCCGGCATTGCTGGATTCGGGGGCGCGGTTTCGCCCCCCTCTCGTCGATGTGCTTAGTCGTCGTTGGCGGGTGTACCTAACCAATACTCATGGAGAGGGGGCTGTTCTGCAGGGGGTAGGAATGACGTGCTGGACAGGTCCGGACTGCGTCGTACTGGGCCTGAGATTCGCAGGTACTCGCTACTTCCTAGTGTTTACGAGGGTGAAAAGCGCGTTCTAACCCCACCTTGGGCACGCTAAACCCCCTGGTCACAGGAGGTCGTGTTTGGGTGTTGACGCTGTCAGTACGAGGACTTGTGATTCTGGTGGCGGGTTATGAAGTTTACTGGGGAAGCGGGCGACTGTTGCGGCGCTAGCACTTCACTCGTCGCCGGGCGATGGCTATGTGCTTGTCCGGGGTGGGGCATCCTATAAGCGTCTTCGTCGAATCCACACAGTCGTCGAGGGGAGCGGTAAGAATGAGACGCGATATGTTGGCAGGACTAGAATGGCGGGCGCGGGTTGTGCAACGATTTGCTGTCGGCCGTGCTGGCTCGTGACGACTGGGAGTTCACTTTGGCGAAGCGGACCCACAACGGCGACCGCAGCAATGTCACAATCGGCCCCGCCAACGCTGAAGCAGCCAGGGAAGCCGTCTTCCTCTGCCCCAACAGGGGCTCAGCTTCAACGATCACCAAGCCACCAACGCGTGGTTGGCGTCCTACAATATCCCGCTTGCCCCCAAGGCTCTGCCGATGGCGAACGTAACCGCAAGGGCTAGCGCGCCACCAATCACCAAACGGGTCGCAGAAACAGTCTTGGAGCTTCCGCCGATGGTCGCACTCAACATTCCCGTGAGAACCAGAGCTACCAATACCGCCACGAACGTCACAGGAATTCTCAGTCCGGACGGCGGTAACAGGATGGCGATGACTGGCAGGATCGCTCCGACGGCAAATGAGGCCGCGGAAGCGTATGCGGCCTGCCACGGGCTGGCCTCATCACGTTGGTCGATGTTCAGCTCAGCCGAAAGATGAGCTGCGAGGGCGTCCCGGTCGGTCAACTCGGCCGCGACCTGCGCGGCCGTCGCTGCGCTCAGGCCCTTGGCCTCGTATAGGCCTGCCAATTCGGCCAGTTCTGCTTTCGGGTCACCAATCAGTTCACCTCGCTCCTTATCAACGAGTGCCCGTTGACTGTCGCGTTGGCTGCTGACAGAGACATATTCGCCCAACGCCATCGAAACGGCGCCGCCGACGACGGCGGCAACCCCAGCGACGAGGATCGGAACCGGAGCGTTGGTCACCCCGGCGACGCCGACCACCGTTGCGGCGACGGACACGATGCCGTCATTGGCGCCCAACACCCCGGCCCGGAGCCAGTTCAGTCGCTGGGCGATGTTGTGGCCGTGGGGTTCATTGGCGTGAGGGCCGGCAACAAAAGGCACTGACCTGGGCATTTGTCTTCTTCTCACCGATTCCGGTAGTAGTCGCGCCAGATGAGGCGATGGACGGGGATCTTGCGCGGCAGTGATCGCAGTCCGGGGATGAAGGGAATCAGTGTCAACGCGAAGGAGAGCACCAGCATGACGGTCACGACCAGAATGTCCGCGTTCGGTGAGGACTTGAACGGTTCGATCTGGTAGAAAAGGGAGAAAAGCCACAACCAGGACTGGCCCGGCGTGTTGCCGGTTTCATTCATGACGCCCCATTGGTCGCCTGTCAGGTGGGCCGTGGCGGCCAAGTTCTGGAAATAGCTGCCATCGCCAAGAAACAAGATGGTGGGCGTGTAGTCCAGGTTGTAGGGCTGCCCGCCATTCTGGAGGACACCGTCAAGGTTTCCGTCGCCGGCCATGCCCAATAGGGCACCCGTGAGGGCAGGGACGGGACCGTAGCTGCCGGCGGCCACATGTGCCGGGTCGCCGTTGGGTGCGGCGGCCAGGGCGGTCGAGTAGTTGGCAGTCCATGTGGTCTGCTCCTGGGCGGTGGCTGCCGTCCAGGTGGCCAAGGCCGCTGGCGGGCGGGCCAGCGTTTTGAGCGGGTTGACGACGAACGCGTTGGCCGTGTCGACCGGCAGGCGCACCCCGGACATCGCCTGCAAGTCGATGAACCCGAGCTTTTGCGTGGCATCAGGCGTCGCGTTGTACGGGGGGCCGTAGCCTGCCGTGTCACTTGTCCCGCCCAATTCTGCGGTGGCGGTGGCGACGAAGTCCGACGGCGCCGTCGTTGCCCATGATTTCAGGGTCACCCCGGGATCATCCGGCGAACTGAAGATGGCCGATAGGCCGACCACGAGCAGGCCAACAACGACGACGCCGATGGTCAGTTCCTTGAACAGGTCGTACTCGCGGACGCGCCCACGCCATGGCCTGCCCGCGATATTGTCGGCTTTCCGCCACGACATCGGTGAAGGGGTCGTATTCATGATTGTTTCGCCTCCGTATCAGTTACTCCGGTGGTAATTTCCCTCAATTGGGCATCGGTCGCGGCCGCATCCAGCGGGGGAACCACTCCGTGGGCCCGAACAAGAAGCACATGCAGCGCGACCACGGCGCCAACAGCCAGGGGGAGCAACGTGATGTGCCACATGAAGATCTGCCCCAGATTGGCCACGTTGAACCAGGCCCCGACTCCGGTGGCATTCAATGCGTCCTTGGCCTCGAAGGAAATCCATTGCGAATCAAAATTGGTTTGCAGAAGGTATCCCGTAAATGCCGTGACGATCGAGACGAGAAACGCCACCATACCGGTGATCCAGGTCAATACCCGCCCACCTCGCCATGCGGCCATCCAGAACTTGATCCACAGGTGAACCACCATGAATATGAAGAACAGTTCAACACTCCACAGATGTGCACTGTTGACGAAGTGGCCCAACGACGAGACGTGGTACCACTGAGGCCCGTTCAGGCTCAGGATCAGCCCGGACACGATGATAAAAACCAGCCCGGCAACGGCGCCCATACCGAACACGTAGGCCCAAGAGGCCACGTAACTGGGTTGGTCCTCCGGTAACAACTTGTCCGGGGGAAGGTGCTTCAAGAACCAGCGGCGTGACTTGCCGGTCCATGTGTAGGCCCCGGTCCCCTCAACTTCGGGATCCGACGAAGGCTGTTTGACCGTGCTCATTTTCTTCCCTTTCCTCCGGGAAACGGCAGTACCAGCGCCAGGCCAAACAGAACAAGCATCACGACAATAACAATGAAGTTGCCTGCCTGGATGGTGAAGTCGCCCCAGCCGAGGTAGGTGCCTGCATGAATGGCAGGCAGGACCGCCGCCGTCGCGCTAAACATGGGACTTATCCTGTAACGGGTAGTGGACCACCAACACGGGGCAGCTCGCATGGGCTGTACAGGCCGAGCTGACCGATCCCATGAGTAGACCTAGGAAGCCGCCAAACCCGCGCCGTCCAAGGACGAGCATCACGGCATTCTTGCTTGCTTCGATGAGCGCCGGCCGCGCGGGCCCGTGGATCAGCCGGGTGGTCAGAGAATCCGGCCAGTCCAGGCCGACAGCGCGCTCAACCGCGCCGTCGAGGACCTTTTGGGCTTCACCTTCAAATTCAGCTGTGGAGGTGCCCATCATTGTGGGCGGTTCATACACGCTCGGGTAGTTCCAACACAACACGGCCTCCACCCTGGCTCCCAGGGCTGCAGCTAGGCGCACGGCCTGACGTAATGCCTCAATCGAGGCATCTGATCCATCGATTCCGACGATCATGACGGGTTTTTCGGGTTGGTCCTTCATGATTGTTTCCTCCTACTCTCCTTCAATATGTGTACGTTCACGATTGCCCGGGCCAGGTTCGAGACCGCGGTCCGTCAGGCCTGTGGCGGAGTCCAGACCCAATCGCGGATCTCCGGCAGGTCCTCTAAATGTTCGTGAATATGGCGTTCGTGCTTGGCGAGCATCAAGGCGCAGTGCTGGGCCAGTTCCTGTGTTCCGTCGAAGTGGCCGCTCACCCGGCTAAGTGCCTCCATGACCAGGTGGTACCTGCTCATGCCATTGAGGACCACCATGTCGAAGGGGGTGGTTGTCGTGCCCTGTTCGCTGTAGCCCCGGACATGGAAGCGGCCAGGATTTCTGCGGCCATGCAGGAGTTGGTGGAAAGCCCGGGCGTACCCGTGCCAGGCCACGATCACGTCAGCGTCCGGGTCGAAGAGCTTTTCGAAGTCGACGTCCGTGAGACCGTGCGGGTGGACATCCTGGGGCGGCAGGACCAGAACGTCCATGACATTGACCACCCGTACTCGTAGTCCGGGCACATATCGCTGCAGGAGCCAGGCGGCTGCAAGGGTCTCTTCGGTCGGGACGTCCCCAGCGCAGGCCATGACAATGTCCGGCGTGGAAGTAACGTCCGATTCCTCCGGGGTGGTGGTTGACGATGTGGTACCGAACGGGGCGCCGTGATAAGTAATCTTCTGGATGGGGGCGTCATCGTTGCCGGCCCAGAGCCAGATGGAGGCGCCTGCGGCGGCATGACGCCGGGCGTCCTCAAGCGATAGGTACTGCGGGTGGGCCTGTTTGTCCACCACGACCAGGTTCACGTAGTCGTTGCTGAGCAGGATGTGCTCGGCCGTGGCCAGCAAGGTGTTGGAATCCGGCGGCAGGTATACCCGAATCACTGACCCGGACAGGGACAGCACCGTGTCAATCAGACCCGGGCCTTGATGGCTGAAACCGTTGTGGTCATTGCGCCAACACGTGGAGGTGAGCAGGATGTTTAGGCTTGGTACTGGGTACCGCCATGGTAGTTCACGTGCGTGTTGCAGCCATTTGGCGTGCTGGACTGTCATGGAGGCACTAACCATGGCGAACGCTTCATAGGTGGCGAAAAGACCGTGCCGGCCCGTGAGAAGGTAGCCTTCCAACCAGCCCTGGCAGAGGTGCTCGGAGAGGACTTCCATGACCCGGCCGTCCGGCGAAATATGGCCATGCCCATCATGCCCATCATGCGCAGGCTCCATCAGGCATCGGTCGGTAACCTCAAAAACCGCGCCAAGGCGGTTGCTGTTCGTCTCATCTGGGCAGAACAACCGGAATCTCGGATCCTGCGCGGTGTCCGTGTAGATGTCCCGCAGCATTTCGCCCAGGGGCCTTGTGGTCTCGTGTTTGGTGGATCCAGGGGTTCCAACATCCAGGGCATAGTCTTCCAACGGTCGCAGCGGTAGCGGCGCCATGCCGGGGCTTCCGTTGGAGCTCGGCGTTGCCCCCATGCGCAGGTGGCCCGTAGGTGCGAGTGCCGCTAGTTCGGGCACCAGTCGTCCGTTGGCGTCAAAAAGTAGTTCGGGCTTGTAGGAGCGCAGCCACGCCTCCAGTTGGGCCAAGTGTCCGGGGTTTTCCCGAACCCCAGCCAGCGGCACCTGATGGGCGCGGAAGGTGCCCTCCACGGGAATGCCGTCTACCACGGCCGGGCCGGTCCAGCCCTTGGGCGTGCGCAGGATGATCGCCGGCCAGCGTTCCGGACCGTTTGTCCCGTGGTGGCGGGCCTCATCCCGAATTTGGAGGATCCGGGCGTGGGCGTGATCAAGTGCCCGGGCCAGGCTCGCATGGACAAGCCCGGGATCGTGGCCGGAGACCACCACTGGATCCCAACCGTGGGCCGCCAGCAGCGCCATGACCTGCTCGTCAGTTTGGCGGCCAAGCACTGTTGGCCCGGAAATTTTATAGCCGTTGAGGTGCAATATGGGCAGGACCGCCCCGTCCCGGGTGGGGTTGAGGAATGCCGGGGCTTTCCACGCACCTTCCAGGGGACCTGTTTCGGCTTCCCCGTCGCCCACAACGCAGGCGACAATGAGCCCCGGATTGTCCATTGCGGCCCCCGTGGCATGGGCCAGCGAATAGCCCAGCTCACCCCCTTCGTGGATGGAGCCTGGAGTGGGTGGCCCCACGTGGCTTGGGATGCCGCCGGGCGTGGAGAACTGCCGAACGAGCCTGCGCAAACCGTCCTTGTCCCGGCCGATGAGGGGGTAGATCTCGGAGTAGGTACCTTCCAAGTAGAGGTTGGCGACTACTGCCGGACCGCCGTGGCCCGGGCCGGCGACAAAAAGAATCTCGGCCCCGGATTCTCGAATGAGCCGGTTGAGGTGAACGTAAATTAGTGACAATCCAGGGCTGGTTCCCCAGTGCCCCAAAAGCCGTGGCTTTATGTGGTCCACCGTCAATGGAACACGAAGCAGCGCATTCTCCTTCAGGTAGATCTGTGCCACCGTCAGATAGTTGGCGGCGTCCCAGTACCTGTTGAGCAGTTGAAACTCATCGGGCATTGGGGCGGGAGCGGCACCTTGTTGCTGAGGGCTGCTGATGTGATCAAGCTGGCTCTTCACGATCGACTCCGTATGGTTGTGGCCGGGTTTGGGCCCCGTTGGAAGGCATGTCGACGCAGGCAATCAACGTCCGTTGCTTACAGCCTGACACGATCCGATCCGGACGGTTAGGGACCTTGGACCCTGTCCAACACGTGCCCGTGGCGTTGACCATTGAAAGTGAAAGGTCGGGGTGAGAAGTCCGGCTTCGACGGCGACTTGGGGCTGCCTGACTCGGTGAGCTCATAGGACAAGAACGAAAGCCGGAAATACCCATGAATGACCAGACAATCCATGAGAGCCCATGCATCGTGGTCGGTGTTGACGGATCGCCGCAGTCGATTCTTGCCCTTGGGTGGGCGCAGACTTTGGCCCCGACGCTGGGAGCCACCATTACCGCAGTCACGGCGTGGCACTTTGAGGCCTCTTTCGGACCCTATTCGCCGTCGGAATGGGACCCCGACGCCGACGCGCAGCAAATCTTACGGGACGCACTGCGTGATGCGTTTGGGGATCAGCTTCCGTCGGGCCTTAGGGCCCAGTCATGTCGTGGCCGGCCCGCCCAGATTTTGATTGAACAAAGTAAAGACGCCGCCATGCTTGTCGTCGGTTCGCGTGGACACGGCGGCTTCGCTGGCATGTTGCTGGGGTCGGTCAGCTCTGCCTGTGCAGAGCAGGCGAGCTGTCCGGTTCTGGTGATCCATGCGGCGGCGGCAGGACCGTCACGGAGTGACACGGAAGTCGAGGACATCCGTGAGCCCGCCGACAACCACTGAGACGGTCAGCTCCACTCCGCTGTCAATCATGGAATCCGCCCACCGAACAGGTGAGCAGGTTCTGCACGATCTCCAGTCCACCCAACAGGGCTTGACGGGCGACGAAGCGGCTCAGCGGCTCAGCGCAGTGGGCCCCAACGCGCTGAGAACACACAAAGCCAGCCCCTGGTCTGTCCTGGGGCGCCAGCTTCGCAGCCCCATCCTGATCCTTTTGATAATCACGGCCGGCTTGTCCCTATTTCTCGGGGATGCCACGAATTCGATTGTCATCGGCGTCATTTTGGTGGCGAGCATCGGGTTGGGGTTCAGCAACGAATTTCGGGCCGAACGGGCCGCCGAGGCACTCCATTCACGCGTCACGCACACCGTTGTTGTCCTCCGGGACCGCGCGGCATGCCAAATCGACGTAGTGGATCTGGTGCCCGGTGACGTGGTCCGATTGGCGCTCGGGGCCATCATCCCGGCGGACCTCAGGCTGCTCAGCAGCGAAGACTTGCTCTGCGATGAAAGTATTCTTACGGGGGAGTCGCTGCCGGCAGAGAAAGAACAGGCACCGATCACCGGTGACTCCTCACTGGGGGACTTGGCTTGCTGCCTGTTCATGGGAACCATCGTCCAGACTGGCAGCTGCACCGGCGTCGTCGTGGCCACCGGAGGCCGGGCCGAATTCGGCCGGATCGCCCTCGGCCTGGGCGAACACCAGCCACAGACGGAATTCCAGCTGGGCCTAAAACGCTTCTCCTTCCTGCTTCTCCAGGTCGCGATCGTCTTGACCACACTCATTTTCATCGCCAACCTACTGCTGGGCCGCCCCCTGATCGACTCCCTGCTCTTTTCCCTCGCCATTGCCGTCGGCATCACGCCACAGCTGCTGCCCGCCGTGGTGAGCACCTGCCTGGCCGCCGGCACCCGGGCACTGGCCAAGCGAAAGGTGCTGGTCAAGCGTCTGATCTGCATCGAGGACTTGGGTGACATGGATGTTCTGGTCACTGACAAGACCGGAACATTGACGGAGGGTCACATCAGCTTCACAGCGGCACTGCCCGTTCAATCCGAGATTTCCGAGACCGAGCTGTTTGCCTTGGGACTGCTCTCAACAGAGGTTGACTACTCCCACGGTGCGGTGTCCTTGCTGGGGCAGAACCCACTTGATGCTGCACTGTGGGAATCCCAGCTTGCCCAGGCCTTCGAGCCGGGCAGTGCGAAACGGCTGGACATCATTCCCTTCGACCACCAGCGCCGCATGACCAGCGTCCTGGTGGCAGACGGCAGCGGGACCCGGCGTCTCGTCACCAAGGGTTCGCCGGAAGACGTGCTGCGGATCTGCCGCGAAGTTTCGCCGCAGGTGCAGGCCCAGCTGGATGAACAGTTCGACGCCGGAGCCCGGGTTATCGCCGTCGCCACCCGTCCCGCCGCCGGATTGAGCGCGATTGAGCCGGCGGATGAGCACGATCTGGTGCTGGCCGGTTTCCTCATCTTCCTGGACAAGCCCAAGGCCAATGCCAGGGAATCACTGATCGATCTGGCAGCACTGGGCATCACGGTAAAGATTGCGACCGGCGACAACGCCAAGGTTGCCGAAAAGGTCTGCCGGGACCTGGGCCTGGTCTCGGGCGGAACCCTTACCGGCATCCAGATCGAGGCCCTGTCCGACGAGGAACTCGGCACCGCCGCCAGAGAGTCGACCATCTTTGCCCGCGTCTCACCAGAACAAAAGGCGCGCCTGATCAGGCTGCTGCGCGAACAAGGACGTGCCGTCGCGTTCCTGGGCGACGGCGTCAACGACGCGCTGGCACTCCACCAGGCCGACGTCGGCATTTCCGTGGACAGCGCCACCGATGTAGCCAAGGATGCGGCGGACATCGTCCTGATGGACAAGGACTTAGGGGTCCTCGCGGAGGGCGTGCGGGAGGGGCGACGGATCTTTGCCAACACCATCAAGTACGTCCTGATGGGAACGTCAAGCAATTTTGGCAACATGTTCAGTGCCGCGGCGGCCTCAGTCGTGTTGAGCTTCCTGCCCATGTTGCCCGGACAGATCCTGCTCAACAACCTGCTCTATGACACCGGCCAGCTGGCCATCCCGGGGGACAGGGTCGACGAGGAACAGTTGCTCGCCCCCTCGCATTGGGACATTGCCTTCATTCGGCGGTTCATGCTGCTATTCGGGCCCATCAGCTCGGTTTTTGACTTTGCCACTTTTGGCTTGATGTTATTCGTGTTCAATGCAGCACCGGGCGAATTCCGGGCCGGCTGGTTCATCGAATCCATTGCCACACAGACCCTGATCATTTTCGCCATCAGGACCCGCCGGGTGCCATTCTTCCTCAGCCGTCCGTCAGCCGGACTGCTCTGGGCCTCTCTTGGCGTGGTGGCGTTTGGAGTATATCTGCCGCTTTCTCCCTTTGCCTCCGTGCTGGGCTTTGATCCGCTGCCGGTCCCGTTCTTCCTGGCGCTGCTGGCCATGACGATGGTGTATTTGGTGCTGGTCGAGTTCGCCAAACGGTGGTTCTTCTCCCGCCCCGCCCAACAGACACCGACGGTTCGCCGGCGTGGCCGCACCCACCATATCCAACGCCGTGCAGCGCGATTCAGCGTGCCAGACTCTATCCGGGGACCATGACGTGGCACCAGTTGCCGGACTCCCCGGGTGAAACGGGAACTGCGCCCGCCTGGAATCCATTGTTCGAGACATAGTGCCGACACTCGCAGGAAGTCTGCACGGTGCTTTTGAGGCCGAATGGGACGACCAGCATTTTATCGACGAATGCAGCCGTAACGACCGAATCCGGACCTTTCTACAACACCGGGGGACTCAGCCCTTCTGAGGGTGCCGCGGATGAGCATCCGAATCCATGGCCATTAGCGGCATGGCGGCCCACAAGCAGCAGATCCTCGCCGCGTTGCCGGCAGGCGCGGGGCGAAGGTGTTCCCCAACGATAACGCTTCAGGCCAAGCCGAACACCGCACTCGCGGCATCCGCCTTCAGGGCAACGTTTGCGTCCCTCTGGATGGCATCAAGTTTGGCGCCGTGCCCGGCCTCGACTTCACCCCGACGCCGTTTCCTGGCGTGGGTTTCTTCTTGTCTGTTAGTGGGGTTTTCTGAAGGCGTCCAGCTGCAGTGACGTGTAGGCCACAGCGCCGAGCGGAATGGGAAGCCAGAACTCGACCAGCCGCCAGGCGATCACGCCCAAGAGGGCAACCCCGGCCGGCGTGCCAAAACCAATCAGGGCCGGAACCATGACACCTTCAACAATACCCAGGCCGCCCGGAGTCAGGGGCAGCATCGCCAAGATGCTGCCCACACCATAGACCGTGAGTAACGGACCGACGCCGAGATGGTGTCCAAAGGCGGCCAGGAGTACCCACAATGATGCCGCATCGAGAAGCCAATTGGCGGCTGCGAGGAGAAGATCCGTGCCTAGTCGGCGGGGGTTTTTCGCCAGCTGGAGGATTTGGCTGACCATCATGCGTAGGAACGATTCAGTCGCATCCTCTTGCACCAAAGGTAGATGCCGCACAATACCTCGGGCTGCAGCAATGGCCCGGGTTGTGTGGCGGGTCAGGAACCAAATACCAACGCCTGTGGCCAAAAGTGCCGCTACGGCGACGCCGGAAGCGCTCCGGTAGTACGCGTTCGCCGAGATCGCCGTCAGTGAGAGCAGCAGGCCCGCGGCAAAAACGGCGGCCAAAACAAGATTGGAAATCGTAATCTCGATCGCAGCCGCGGCAAGCGCATTCGTCGGGTGGATTCCAGCACGTTGAAGCAACCGGAAGCGAACGGCCGCGGCCGTGGCCCCACCGCCCGGCACCACATGGTTGACGCCCAGGTCAGCCAAATCGATGCGCAACAGCGTGAAATAACTGGGCCGTCGGGCACCCAAGACAGTGGCAGTCAGGGCCGAATAGGCGAGTAGCGAAGCCATCTCCAGAATGCCGGCCAGGAGCACGAGGGGAAACGAGATTTGTTCAAGAGTGCCGAGCGTCCGCACGGCGCCGGCGTATTGCGGCAGAATGACCCAACGCATCAAGACAAACAGCACGACCGCAGAAGCAATGGCGAGAATCCACTTCGGGATGTGCCGGCTCACGGCCTGATTCGGCGTCGTTCCTGCCACGCGGCCGCCTACCGCAGATGTGAGGGCCCGGCTTTCATCTTTTGATCGATTCGCGTCCATTGTCCTCCAATCTCGTTTGGCCGTGCCGGCCGGTGAGGGGAGAATCCGCGGGCATACCTTGCTGTGGTCTTGAGCCTATGCCCGCCGACAGCCCTTGGTTAGGGCTGAAAGGCCCGGATCCTACGGGAGCTCGGCCCCGATCGCGGCGCGATTGGGGTCTTTCGACTCTCCATTCCCGGAACCCATGCGTCTAGCGTTGAAGTCAACGCCGTATCACCGTCCATGAACTTATGGCGGCACGTCGCAGCGGCAGTCCATCCGGCTTGGCGCTCATCGTCCGCCCGTGCAACGTCCCGAGCGGTCAGCATTTAAGGAAACGTCATGACATTCCTCATTGTCATCATTGTGGTCGTCGTAGTGTTACTGATCGCCGCAGTGCTTGGCATCCATGTGGTCAATCAGTACGAGTTGGGAGTGGTCTTCCGTCTGGGTCGGGTCCGCGGTGTCAAGAAGCCCGGTTTGGCGGTGATCATCCCGGTGATTGACAGGATGCCGAAAGTCTCGATGCGTATCATCACCATGCCTATTCAGTCGCAGGGCATCATTACCCGCGACAACGTCAGTGTCGACATTTCCGCTGTCGCGTATTTTCGTGTGGCGGACGCCGTGAAGTCGGTCGTGGCCATTGAAAACGTTTACTCCGCGATTGACCAAATAGCGCAGACGACGCTACGAAAAGTGGTGGGCCAGCACACTTTGGATGAAACGCTTGCCGAAACTGACGTCATCAACTCGGGAATCCGGGAGATCCTGGACGTGACCACACTGGAATGGGGTGTTGAGGTGACTTTGGTGGAGCTCAAGGACATCCAGCTTCCGGAAAGTATGAAGCGCGCCATGGCCCGTCAAGCCGAAGCTGAGCGGGAGAAGCGGGCGAAGATTATTGCCGCCGAAGGTGAGTCTTTGGCAGCAGCTGCACTCGGTGACGCCTCGGACACCATGATGGCCCACCCGCTGGCACTCCAGTTGAGGAACCTCCAAACGCTGGTTGAGCTCGGGGTCGACAAGAACACGACAGTCGTCTTCCCGGCACCGTTGATGAGCACCATCAGTGAACTTGGCGCCTTCCTGGCCCGCGAAACCGCATCGGCAAACGCTGTGAACCAGCCCGGGATCGCCCCGAATGGAAAGCCTGCCGGGGACGCGGAACCGCTTATGATCGCCAATGACCAAGGCCGTGCAGATTTTTACGGTGTCAACAGGGCCGACGAGGAACAGGGCCTGGCGCCGGTCTCCTGAAGAGGCCCGGGCAAACTGTCCCACCGAGTGCTGGCACAGCGCGGTCGATGTGAAGGAAGGGAAATGCAATGTCAACGAAGCACCCGATCTTCGTGGGAGTGGATCAATCAGCCTCAAGCAGGGCGGCCCTCGAATGGGGCGCCCGCCGGGCCGAAAGCCTTCACCTTGCGCTCCTTCTGGTCCATGTGATTCCGGACTACCTGGTTTCTCCGGGGAATCTGGAATATCAAAATGTCAAAGATGCTATCGCGGGTCTTCTGGAGAGTGAGGCAATCCGGGCTCGTGAACTTGCGCCCTCTTCGGAGGTGCAGACGAAGCTGATGTTCGGAGAGACGGTACCCGTGCTTGCGCAGCTGTCTGGCGACGCTGCCATGGTGGTGGTCGGGACGGACAGGACGGCTGATGGTCATGGGGAGGGGTTCGGGGCGGTCACTCTGCAGATTGCCATGGTGGCCAGATGCCCGGTGGCGGTCATTCCGGCACACTACTCAGCTGCCGGGTATGCCGGCGTCGTTGTTGGCATTGACGGTTCCGCGCACTCAACGAAAGCCGCAAACTTTGCCGCTGCCGAAGCCCTCAGCGGCGGATCGGAACTGACGCTCATCCATGCTTCACGCGCCCACTCCGGGTGGCTGAGCAGCAGTACCGTTGGGCCAAGGATTGCCGCGTGGGACGAGACTGCCGGGCGCATGATCCTGGAAACGGCCGTAACTTGCCTGCGTGCCCACTATATTCACCTCACCGTGTGTGATCGTCTGGAAACGGGAGACGGGCCGGCGAAGGCCTTGATCGATGCGGCGCAAGGTGCGCAGCTGCTCGTGGTGGGAAGCCGTGGCAGTGGAGCCGTGCAGCACGCGCTCATGGGCTCGGTGACCCAAGATGTCCTACTGCATGTTCCCTGTCCCCTTATCCTGACCCGGCCGGCCAAGGGCACATAGCACGGGGACGGTGGGGGCCGGAACGAACCCGTTCCGGCCCCCACCACTATTGCCCCTGCCGATCAGCGGGTGGAATCGGTTTTGGCAGACCGGCTGATAATCACCTTGAGTGCTTTGGTTTCTGCTGCACGAGAGAAGGTGTCATACGCGTCTAGGATCTGGGCAAAGTTGAAGTGGTGAGTGGCGAATTTGCTTGCCGGGATTTTGCCTTGGGCCACCAGCTTGAGCAGCATGGGTGTGGTGCTGGCGTTGACGAGGCCCATGCTGATGGTGATGTTTTGAATCCACAGTTCCGCCAGGTTCAGTGTGACGGCTTGCCCATGGACGCCAACGTTGGCCACATGGCCTCCGGGCCGGACCAGGTCAACGGCCATGGTGAACGTCTGCGGCGTCCCCACGGCTTCGATGGCAACGTCCACACCGGCGCCGTCGGTGAGTGCAAGGACCTCTTCCTTCCAGCCGGGTGCACCGGAGGCGACGACGTTGGTGGCACCGAAGTCCTTTGCCTGTTTGAGTCGCCCTTCGTCGAGATCGATGGCGATGATCGTAGCTGCTCCATAGAGGTTGGCCGTCGAAATCGCGGCAAGACCCACGGGGCCGGCGCCGATGACGGCCACAACATCACCTGGTGTGACGTGGCCGGCCTGGACACCAATTTCAAAACCCGTTGGCAGAATGTCGGACAGCATCACGCCCTGTTCGTCGCTGACGTTTTCCGGCAGCGCATGGAGGGAATTGTCTGCGTAGGGCACGCGGACGTATTCTGCCTGCGTGCCGTCAATGAGGTGTCCGAAGATCCAGCCGATTCCTGGGCGGCCTTCCTCGCCCAGGCAGTGTGAATAGAGCCCTGACCGGCAATTGGTGCAGTGGCCGCATGACTTGATGCAGGAGATGATGACCCGGTCGCCCACCTTGATGTTGCTGACACCTGCTCCCAATTCGGTGACCGTCCCCACGCCCTCGTGGCCCAAAATGCGTCCCGGTTCGACGGCGGGAACGTCGCCCTTGAGAATATGGAGGTCGGTCCCGCAGATGGTTGTCGTGTCGACGCGCACTATCGCATCACTTGGATGGAGGATCACGGGCGGGGGAACGTCCGACCAGCTGATATTTCCTGGACCGTCGTAAACGAGTGCTTTCACTGGGATTCCTTGCGTTGGGTTCGGTCGTGGAGGCTGGGCCTATTCAAATGATGCGCGCCGGGCATCAGCCAGCGGCGTGGTCCAAATGTCGGGTTTTGTGACATGGAATCGTCGACCGCTGAGGTTCAGGGTGTTGATGCGAATGAGATGGTTCTTTTCACCGCCCTGCCAGGGCTGCAGGGCTAGGGCTTTGGCCAATCCGGTTGTGGATTCGAGCTGCTGAGCCCGTCCGCGCAGCACGACGCTCCAGGCCTGTTCGGTGTGGGGGTTGTAGCCGTCGATTTCGAAGGCCACCGGGGTGTTGTTGACCGAGCCGTACAGTTTGGTTCCCGGGGCTGTTCGGAAAATGACCGAGCCGTTGTGCACCACATAGTTGATCGGAAAGATGTCGGGGTGGTCGTCGTCGACGACGACCGCCAGCCGTCCGATGACCTGTCCCTGGAGCAGTTCCCAGCATTCGGTCTTGGGGAGGGTTTCAATGTCGGGGGACTCATCGATTGTCATAACAATGACGTTACGGTCCTGACGAGTGGCCGGTTAGGGGCGAAAGTCCTAACCTGTGCCACCCGCAGGAGACTCGGCCTGATGTGCGGGGCGGCTATTCGCTCGCTGTATGCGGGGCGGAGTCCAGCGAACCCCACCAGGTCGAGGGTTCGGTGACAACAAAACGGCGCCCGGTGATCGAGGTGGGGGTAATCCGGATGAAATGGTCCTTGTGCCCCGCTTCCCAGGGAAAAAGGGGGAGCCCTATTGTGCCGAGGACGTCGTCGGTGGCGAGTATGGCAGTGGCGCTGCCCTTGGCGACGACGCTCCAAGCGATCCCGGAGTTCGCGTCGACCCCGTCGGCCTCCATGGCGACCGGGGTGTCGCCGAGAGCGGATGCCAGTTTGGTTCCCTCGCCGGTCCTGAAGACAAGTGTCCCGTGGTCTGTTGTGAAGTTGATGGGAAAAATGTCAGGGTGGTCCATAACCCAAACGGCGAGCCGACCCACGGACACGGTGCGCAGTAGTTTCCAACATTCATCTGGTTTCAGGGCCGTGGTCACTGCCGGGGCTGGTTTACTCGTCATGTGGCCAACCGTAGGCCCCACGGCCCAACATGTGTAGGGCACTAAGTCCCCGAAGTTGCTTCTCGATCCCAGCCGGTGCTTGCAGACACTCTTGTGATGCCAGGGGTAGTCTGGCAGAAGCAGTGTCAGCCTCAGCGTACCGCTGCTATCAGGTGGCCGAAATTCGATCGAAGGTGGGCCCAGTGAGAGATCCCAACCAGGCTCCTGATGAGCCAATTCTGCCGGCTTCCGCCGGGACGAGGATAGAGGATTTGCTCCGCGAGTTCGTGGACCGGGCCGGAGAACTCCTGTCCACCCAGGAACGGATGCAGGGACTGTTGTCTGCCGTGGTCTCTGTGGCGGAAGACCTCAGCCTCGACGCAGTGTTGGAACGTGTGGTTACATCCGCCTGCACCTTGCTGAACGCCAGGTACGGCGCACTGGGAGTTATTGGTGAAGATCGGGCGCTCAGCCATTTCATCACCGTCGGCATTGACGAGGACTTGATTCGAAAGATTGGTCCGCTACCTACCGGTCACGGCGTGCTTGGGCTGTTGACGAGTGATCCGCGGCCGCTGCGGCTTCATGATCTGCACGACCATCCGGCGTCCTATGGGTTCCCGAAAAACCATCCACCCATGGTGTCTTTTCTTGGAGTCCCGGTGCGCGTCCGGGATACCGTCTTCGGAAACCTGTACCTGACCGAGAAGGAAGGTGCCGGGGACTTTACGGCCGAGGACGAGGAGCTTGCCGTTGCCCTGGCCGCCGCCGCGGGTGTCGCGATTGAGAATGCGCGGCTGTTCGAGGATGGCAGGCGCCGCTCGGGCTGGCTTGAAGCATGCATGTACGTGGTGGGCCGGATGATGGGTGACGAGCGGAACATCACCGAAAGCGGTTTGGACATGATTGCGACTACGGCCTTGGAGGAATCCGAATCGGACCTGACACTAATCGGTGTCTCCTCCGATGATGGCCCCGATTTGTATGTTGCCGCGGCTGCCGGCGAACGGGCGGCATTGCTGGCAGGCCGTTCCATATCCCTTGATTCGCCGGCCGTCGCCGAGGTTTTGAGCACCGGGTTGCCGACCGTTTTCAACGATGCCACGGATCTTCTTGGCGAAGAGGACGGTACTGCCTTAGGTCCAATCATTGTCATCCCACTAGGACCCCAGGGGACCAACCAGGGCCTGTTGATATTGGCGAAGAGTCAGGGGACGGGCAGCTATTCAAAGATCGTGGTCGAAATGAGCGCTGTCTTTGGTTCCCATGTTGCGTTGGCGCTCGAGCTGGCCCGGACGCACCGGCTCCGTGAGCAAATCATGGTATTCACGGACCGGGACCGCATTGCCAGGGACCTGCACGACGTCGTGATTCAGCGCCTGTTTGCGGCAGGGCTGAGTATTCAAAGTCTCCAGAGGTTTATCACTGATAAGACGGCGTCCGCGAGGATAAGGGCGGTGACGACGGAGCTCGATGAAACCATTCGGGACCTGCGGAACACCATTTATTCGCTGCGCGTCAGTTCCGGGGAAACGGAACTGCTCAGTGACCTCATCCTGCGGGCCGTTCGCAATGCGGCCAAACCGCTGGCCTTCGCTCCCCGGCTCAATCTGGCCGGACCCATCGATTCAACGATTTCGGATGAGACGGCGAAGCATCTGCTCGCGGTCTTGTCTGAGGGGCTAAGCAACGCCGTCCGCCATTCCGATGCCGGGGCTATTGAGGTGAGCGTTGCCGTAGACATCAACAACGTGACGGTCGTCATTGACGACGACGGCGTCGGGCTGGGTAGCCCTGTCCGTCGCAGCGGGTTGGCTAACGTCGAACAACGAGCCAAGATCCTGGGCGGCACCTTCGCGATTGAGAGTTCCGCGGACACTGGTACACGCCTGACGTGGGCCGTGCCCGTTGAAGAAGTCCTCTCCTGATCGAAGCGATGCCCCATACACCGTGCCGTCCGGCCCTATACAGCTTCGTAATGGCGCGGGGACAATCGGGCTATGCCTACAAACGAAGAATTCGAAAGTATTTTATCCACCGAGGAATCGTGGAGCCTGCTTGAAGGCAGCCAGTTCGGCCGCCTCGCCGTCAGCGTCGCCAACAACCCCGATATCTTCCCGCTGAACTTCCTTGCCCACGACGGCTTGCTGCTGATCCGGACGAACCCCGGCACCAAACTGGCCGAACTAGCGGTCAACGCCACCGTCGCCTTTGAAACCGACTGCGTCACAGCGAACGAAGCGTGGAGCGTGGTGGTCAAGGGCACGGCCAGGATCCTCGAGTCACAGACCGAGATAGATGCCGCCAACGAGCTACCACTGCAGCCATGGACCCAGTCACGCAAATGGACGTATGTGGAGATCACGCCGACATCGATCAACGGCCGCCGCTTTGCGCTGGGCGCAGAACCTGAACGCTACTGACGCCCACCGCGGCGCCGGCCCGTCCACGCAAGGTAGGCGCCCAAAGCACCCACAGCGCCGATGCCACCGGCGGCCAGGGGCTTGCCCCACGTCCTGAGCCGATCGCCGTCGGCCGTCGCCACGTCTCCGAGGCCTCGAATAAAGGCGGCCGCGATCATGCCGGCAACCAGCCGATTCCCAATCTTTTCGACCCGGGCGACCAACGGCTCCAATTCCGCGGCCCGCAAATGCACCTCGACGCCGTCGTCCAAGCGTCCTGCCAGCCGGTCCAGTCTCTCCGGCAGGGTTGCTCCGAGATCCGCGGCGCTCAGTCCGAGCCTGGCCACCAGTTGTGCGACATTGCCGGGTTTGAAACGCTCCAGCGCAAGACGCGTGGCATAGGGTTTGAGCACTACACCCAGGCTGAAGTTTGGATCCAGTCGGGCGCCCATCCCCTCCGTCATGAGCAGCATCTTGATGAGCAGTGCCATTTCGCGGGGGAGCTGGAGGTGATGGTTGCGAAGGATGGCCAGCATATGGGTGATCAACGGGGCAATGTCGAGCTGCCCCAATTTCTTGCCCTCGTACAGCCGCATAAACACGGCCGTATCTTGTCGCAGGGTGCTGCGGTCCGTTGTCGGAGGAGAGACAGAAAGTGCCAGCAATGCGTTGCTGATGCGGCTGGGGTCATTTGAGGTGAAAGCTTGCAGCAGTTTGGCAAGCTGTTCACGGAGCTGCATGGTGACCTCGCCGACCATGCCGAAATCGATCAGGCCGATCGAACCTGACGGTTCGACAAACAAGTTGCCGGGGTGCGGATCTGCATGGAAGAAGCCGTCGTCGAAAACCATTTTCGCGGCCGCCCTGGCTGCGCGATCGGCCAGTTCATGCCGGTCGATGCCCGCCGCCGTGAGGGCATGGTCGTCGTCGACCTTGAGCCCGCGGATGCGTTCCATCGTCAACACGCGAGACGTTGTTGTGGCCCAAAAAATCCGGGGAATGTGAATGTCCGGCACCGCCGCGAAGTTGGCCGCAAAGCGTTCGGCGTTCCGGCCCTCCTGAAGGTAATCAAGTTCTGCCCGCAGTGTTGCCGCGAAGTCTGCCGCGATACCGGTCAGGTTGTAGTTGGCAGCGGCTGCCCAATTGTGGCTAGCGTGGGTGGCCAGATTTTGCAGAATTTCCAGATCCTCGTTGACCACGGCGACAACACCTGGACGGCGAACCTTGATGACTACGGCGGTGCCGTCAAGAAGTGTTGCTGCGTGAGCCTGGCCGATAGATGCACTGGCCAGGGGGGCGTCGTCGAACGCGGCAAAAAACTGCTCCGGCGTCGCGCCCAGTTCCTGGCGGATGAGTGAGCGAACAACGTCCGCAGGAACAGGCGGGGCACTATCTTGAAGTTTGGACAACTCAGCAAGATAGTCCGGTGACAGTAGATCCGGGCGCGTGGAGAGCATCTGCCCGAGCTTGATGAACACCGGGCCCAGTTCTTCCAGGGCAAGCCTGAGTCGTTGGGGCGTGGAGATAGCGGTTTTTGATCCTGGGCTTCGCCCCGGATGCCACTTCTCCGAGGTGGTGGCCGAAGACAGATAGCCCAAACCATGGCGGGCGAAGATCTCGGCGACCTGGGCCAGGCGTTCCAGATGAGTGTTCATGGTCTACCCGTGGTCGCTGACGATCAGAACCGGGCAATGTGCGTGAGTGGCGCACGCGTCGGATACCGATCCGAGGCTCAGCCCGAGAAAGCCCCGATGACCGTGGCGCCCAAGGACCAGCATGCCCGCGGTGCGGCTTTCATCGACGAGAACCTGCGGGGGGTGGCCGTACCTGACAACTATTTGGAAACTCCTGGGCAGCTCGGGCCCAAATACTTGTTCGGCTGCTCGGTCCACCAAATGGCGTGCATCGTCAACAAAACTGTCGCGCTCGGCAAATCCCCCCACCGGCAGTTCCGCCATGTAATACCTCTCAGGCCTCCTCCAGCAGATGACCGCGTCCAGCGGCACCCCCAAAGCCGTGGCCAACGTCCCGGCGCTTTTCAAGGCCAGGGCAGAATTTTCCGAACCATCGACACCAACGACGATTCGATTCGTGACAGCTGCAGATCCAGTCATAGGACCCAGTGTGCTCAGCGGTGCCGGAGGTTACTAGAGTCGAAGGCCCTGACCCGATGACCCAATCGGAGGCCCGACCAGAATGTGACTTTGGCCTCTAGGAGAGTCGACACGGATGGGCCAGCATTGAACCGTGAGCGAACGTTCAGCAATCCAAAAAGGGGATTCACCGTGACTCCGGAATCAGAACCAGTCAGGATCGTCGTCGGCGTAGACGGATCCGCCAATTCGGTCCACGCCCTGCACCAGGCCGAACGGATAGCCACTGCACTGAAGGGGCGTGTGGAGGCGGTTACCTGCTGGGATTACCCCAGCATCTGGGCCGAACCGATGGCCTTAGGCCCGGAAGACCTGGAAGCGGAAGCAAAGACAGCGTTGAGTGAGAGCATTGAGGCAGCCTTTGGCACGAACACACCGGAAAACCTGGACAGCAAGTTGCTGCACGCCCCGGCCCGTCCAGCCCTGATCGAAGCCAGCCGGGATGCCGCAATGCTGGTCGTTGGACGGCGCGGCCGCGGCGGTTTCGCGGGTCTGCGGATCGGGTCGGTCAGCTCGGCCTGCATCAGCCATGCACTGTGTCCCGTGCTCGTGGTGCACGCTGATGAGGACTCCGACGACTTGCTTGGACACGCCACCTAAGGACACGACCCCGCCGCGGGTGCGGTTGGGGCAGACGGCATTTTCGATCACAAAGGGGTTCGGCAGGTATGGAAATTCAAGACGTTTGGCAGGGGCTAGACCCTAAGTCTCAAGACTGGTTTAGGCAAAACCCGGGGTGCCGGGCGTTGCCGCGAACGCTCGTGAATATCATCAGCACCGGCTACGCCGGTCACATCAAGGTCGACCAAGACGGCATCATGCCGCTGACCGAGAAAGACCTGAAGTTCCTTCATGACTTTGGGCGTGGGCCAGCTGACCACCGGCAGATGTGAGGGGATGCCCACCCTAGCTGCCGAGCGTCGTCGGCCCTTTGGGGAGACGCACCGGTTGCTAAGAATGCAGGGATTCTTAGCAACCGGTTTGTCTTAGATGGCGGGGGCTGGGACCACCAAGTGTGCCTGCGTCGTTTCAAGAATTTCTCCCACGGTTTTCGTCAAGATCTGCAGATACGACTGGAACAGTTCCGGGTATTCGGTGGTGTGGGCAAGCCAGGGGTGCATGACGCAGCTCCGAAGGACCGTCACCGTGCCCAATGAGTCCCAGTCTGATGCCGTGATCCCCATCCGTTCGATGAATTCTTGCGGCACATTGCCGTATACATCCTTGCGAAGTTCCGTGTGTGAGGTGATCCAGTCGTCGCTGTAGAGGGGCCCAAACTCGTAGGAAAAGCGGTGATAGAGCTCCTGATTCAGGGCGTTCATGCGGGCCAGGCTGGTGTTTCCGACGACGTTGAATGCCATGCAGACGATATTGAAATCCGGATCCGGGATCAAGGGCAGGCACGTGACCATCGTGCCGGCGACGGGGAAGAGTTCAACGGTCTTCAACGTGTCCAGGAAGTGCCGGGTTCCGGCCCAGCTTCGGGCCATGAGCTGCCCGTACCCGCTATGGTTCAGGGGCAGTAGTTGGTGCGCGGCCCAGACACCGGCGGCCGTGGTCCCTGATTTGGACCCTTCCAGGACAACACTGCCCAGGCTTTCATCGAGATTGCCGCCGTCCTCAAAGACGTACGCGGCGGCGTAGGAGATCAGGGCCAGGATGCGGCGGTCGCGGAAGGTGACTCCGCCGGCAGCGTAAGGAACGTACCCCATCTTGTGGGGGTCAATGGTGATCGAGTCCGCGGATCCGATAGCCTCAAAAGCTGACCGGACACTCTCGCTGGGCCAGCCGTCGTCGTACCCTTCTTCCGCCAGTCGCGCGTGGAGTTCCGGCGCGGACATAAAGGAGCCGTCCTCGTTGAGGAACAACGACCGGGCGTAGCCCCCGTAGGCTGCATCGACGTGGAAGTAGAAATTGACGCCGTTTGCACGGTTCGTGGCTATGAGGTCTCGCATCCCCGCGATGTCATCGACGGCCCCTTCTTCGGTGGTGGCGGCGACGCCGACCAGTGCGAGAATGGGGATCTGCTGCTCCACCAATTCGTCAATGACGTACTGCAGGGCGCCCAGGTCCATCCGGTAGTGCTGGTCGACGGGGATGGTGATGAGGTTCTCCATCCCGATCCCCAACAGGTCCATGGCCTTGTCCCAGGAGTAGTGGCGGGTGCTTGGCACCAGCACTTTTCCCAAAAGACCGTTGCCGGAGCCTCGACCCCGGCTCGATTCGGCGATGGTGCGTTTGAAGAGGTCCCTGTCGGCCTTGATGGTGTCGAGCAGGTCCAACGCAACGTCGACCGGCAGGTTCAGCAGATCCCATTCGGACTTTCCCTCAACCAGGGCCGGGCAGGTTTGCTTCATGGCCTGGGGAAGGGACTTAAGGTTCCTGGCGAGCCAGAGTCCTTCGTAGTTGGCGACTGTTCCGTCCGTGGTGAGGTGGCCCCAGGCGGTGTCCGGGCTCCATCCCGCGAGCGTCGCGAAATCCCGTCCGACTTCGGTTTCCATCTGTGATGTGGCTACCGAGGATTCATAGGCGACATTGTTGGGGTTGTACAGAATGGTCGCTATTTCAGCAAGATTGGCGATCATCAGGGTGTCGGAGTTCATGTGTCCGAGGTAGCGTGTGGAGAACCAAGGAGTCGAGGTTGATTTGAGTCGGGACGTCAATTCCTCAAGGACCTGCTGGCTGCGGTCCACGGCGGCCTCGAACGAGGCTTCGCGTGTTTCGGCCGGGCTGATGATGTCGGCGTCTTCCGGATGGAAATCGCGCCTCCAGTGAATATGTTCCTGGACGAGACCGTCCACCGCCTCTTTGAAGAATTTGCGGTTTTCCGCCTTCGGGCCAAGGAAGAGGGGTCTGACATCGATGGGTGAGTGGCGGTTTGGGCTGCTTGTGGCGTCGGGCATGGGGACCTTCTCATTTTGGGTCGGTGTGGCGTGAGGCTGTCAGCTGACGGGGGTAGGCACGGTTCCCGATTCGGTTTCTGTTTGCGGTTCCTCATCGGGCTTGGGCACCCAGGATGCACGGCGGAACCGGAAAATAATCAACGGGACGGCGGTGACAAGGACGGTGCCGACGATCATGAAGATCTCAAAAGGTGTGGCGTTTTCGGCCACCTGGCTTGGCGGCAGAAGGGCGATTAGGAAGACGAATACCATGCCCAGGAATCCCCAGCCTGCGACGATCCACACGCCCACTTTTCCGCCTGGGATCCGGAAGTGCCGCACCGTATTTGGCTGGCTTGTCCGCAACTTGATGGCGGCCGCGTACATGAGGAAGTACATGACGATGTAGACGGTGGTGGTCAGTGCGAACAACGCCCAGAAGCTCGCGTTGATGTTTCCGGGCCAGAAAAGGAACACGAGACCCCAAAAGGTCACCAGGATGGCTTGGGCGATAAGCAGTCCCACTGGCATGCCCTGCTTGTTCGTCTTTTGCAAGATAGGTGGCAGCGATCCAAGGCGGGCAGTTACCAGGAGGCCCCGCACCGGGCCGAGGACCCAGGCGACAACCTCGCCGACGGCACCAAGGACGATCAGGATGCCGACCGTGGGGACAATCCAGGTCGAGCTTGGTCCAACAATGATGGCGAAGGCCTGCATGATGCCGGCGTTGAGACTCATCGATTTTGCGGGGACCAGCCACGCAACGATCAAGGCACCGGAGATGCTGATGATGGCCATGACGACGCTGACGATGAGGATGGCGATGGGGTAGTTACGGCTTGGTCGTTTCATGTCGTTCACGTGGGCGGCGGTCACCTCAATGCCGATGAAGAAGAAGACGAACGTGACCAGCAGGACCAGGTTGTTCGCCGAGCCAAAGTTGGGCATCAAGGACTGCCACGACGGCGGCATCAGCGGAATCTGAGGGGCATGCCCGGCCGAGAGGTAAATGGCTGCGCCGATAACCAGAGCAATGAAAGGCAGGAAGGTTCCGACGGCGGCGAACCAGGTGGTCAGGCGTTGGTAAACCTTCAATCCGCGAAGATTGGCGAGTGTGGCCCCCCACCAAACAACCACGATGACAATGAACACGAACAGTTTGCTCCCGGCAAGCCCGGGGGCAAACACATAGGCCAGTGCGGCGGCTATGAACGCAAGGATGCCTATGAAACCAATGGTCATCTGGAACCACTGGATCCATACCGCGGTGAATCCCCAACGTTCACCAAAAGCCTGCTTGACCCATTCATACACGCCGCCTTCGCCAGGCCAGCCGGAGGCGAGTTCCGCCGCAACGTAGGCGGCGGGAAGCAAGAACATGACGATGGCGGCAATGTTGAATATGACCGACTGCCAGCCCAGAAGCGCTTCAGTGGGGAAAGTGCGAATGCTTAGCAGCGCGGCGGAAGTGACCATCACAAAACCGAACAAGCTGATGGTGACCACTTTAGGTCGGCGGGTGCGTTGGTCAAGGCTCATGGTCGGACACTCCTAGCAGTGTGGCTGAAACTTACTTACGACGGCGGTACGGCAGAAGCCTGTATGCTTACCGGCCTTCGCTCTCACCGGATTCCGTGGGAGTGGGTCATATCGTCAACTTACGTCGCGGTAGGTCGGGCGATCAGAGGCTTTGGACCCCTGTTGCCGATCGAGTTTGGCCCTAGCCGTGCCGGACCAGCATGGCTAGGCTTC
Organism: Arthrobacter sp. ERGS1:01; assembly: GCF_001281315.1. NCBI lineage: Bacteria > Bacillati > Actinomycetota > Actinomycetes > Micrococcales > Micrococcaceae > Arthrobacter > Arthrobacter sp. ERGS1:01. The sequence goes on from NZ_CP012479.1 coordinate 1,218,248, forward strand.
GAAACATGACCCCATTGCCGGAAGATCCCCCTCGTCCTGCTGCAGATATCGGTGCCGGCGGTGGACGCGCGAGTTTTCGCTCGGAGCTTGATCGCCGTCGGTTCTCTGTGGTTGATGAGACGTGGGCCGGGGGAGTACCTGCCCAATACGGTGTGGCTCCACGGGTGCGGGTTGGTCAAGGCAAATGGTTCAATTTGTTGTGGCTTATCCCGATCGGGTTTCTTCTACTCCTGGTCGCCGTCGGAATTGCCAAGGGCATCAGGGGGCTCCCCTCCGTGCAGGATTTCATTCATCGGTATCCGGGGATGTCGGAGCTGCCCGGCAATGCGCCCGTCGGGTTTCCCGCGTGGGTCGGCTGGCAGCACTTTTTGAACCTGTTCTTCATGACTTTCATCATCCGTTCCGGTGCCACGATTCTCTCCGACCATCCGCGGCTCTATTGGATCCGGCACTCCACCCCGGGCAGGGACTGGTTCCGGGTCCAGAAACCGGTACCGTCCAACCCGCTCTACACGGCCAAGGAGGATTCGATCACGTTGCCGGACGGGGTTGGCCTGCCTGGACGCCGGCATTCCATCGGCCTGGCCCGCTGGTGGCACCTGGGCATCGACACCCTGTGGTTGGCCAACGGCATAGTCTTCTTTGTCCTGCTTTTCACGACCGGGCAATGGGTGCGCCTGATCCCATTGCATTGGGATGTCATTCCGAACGCGATCTCTGTGGCAATCCAGTATTTGTCATTGGATTGGCCGGCCGAGAGCGGGTGGAGTAACTACAACAGCCTGCAACTGATCGCGTACTTCATCACGGTTTTCATCGCCGCCCCGCTCGCGCTGGTCACGGGGCTGGGCATGTCCCCGGCGCTCTCCACCAAATTCCGGCGTATCAGTTCCATCTTCAGCATCCAGGTCGCCCGGTCCCTGCATTTTCTGGTTCTGTGCTGGTTCGTGATGTTCATCGTGATCCACGTAGCGCTCGTGTTGACCACCGGCGCCCTGCAGAACCTCAACCATATGTTCGCCGCCCAGGACACAGAATCATGGACGGGCTTTTGGATTTTCGCGGCAGCCATGGCCGTGGTGATTGTCGCGTGGGTGGCGGCCACCCCTTTCACCTACCGGCACCCGCGGGTCGTCCAGAGAGTCGGCTTCGCCCTCATTGGGCCGACACAACGCCTGTTCGAACACGTCGACTCCAAGCCCGGCCAGTACACGGAGAAGGACATCTCCCCGTACTTTTGGCACAACGGCAACTACCCAAACACTGAGGAATACGAGCAACTCCTGGCCGTCAATTTCGCCGACTATAGACTGCGCATCAACGGGCTCGTTGAGAACCCTGTAGAGCTGGGCATGGAAAAGCTGCGGGGGTTGGCCCATCACGAGCAAATCACCCAGCATTTTTGCATCCAGGGCTGGTCAGGGGTCGCTAAATGGGGTGGCGTCTCCCTACAAACCATCCTGGACATGGTGAAGCCGAAACCTGAGGCGAAGTGGGTCATCTTCTACTCCTTCGCCTTCGGACCCGAAGGCGGACTCTATTATGATGCCCAACCCATCGATCAGATGGGGCACCACCTGACCATGCTCGCCTACGACATGAACGACGAAGCCCTGTCGTTCGGCCACGGTGCTCCACTGCGGCTGCGCAACGAATCGGAGCTCGGCTTCAAGATGGTCAAATGGGTCAAGGGCATCGAGTTTGTCCAGGACTTCACCGACATCGGTGGCGGGCTGGGCGGATACAACAACGACCACGAATTCTTCGGGTACCGGCAATCGATTTGACGTGGTTTGTTTTGTTAGGGTGGCAGGCACTCAGCCGTGCTCGGGCTGGGCCATCCACTTTGTGTCGGTGATGAACACGGCCGCTTGTGTACGGCGTTCAAAGCCCAGTTTCGCCAGCAGTGACGATACATAGTTCTTGACGGTCTTTTCGGCCAAGAACATTTCAAGGCCGATTTCCCGGTTGGTCAAACCCCGGCCGATGAGTTTGAGCACCCGGCCTTCCTGCGGGGTCAGTGCTGATATTCGGGGATCCACGCGGTCAGGTTCCGCCAAGCCTTGAACAACCTTCGCCATGACGTCGGCCGTAAACAGCGACTCGCCTTTGGCCGTCCGGTGCAAAGACGTCAGGAGGTCTGTCCCATCAATTTCCTTGAGCACATAGCCGGCAGCCCCCGCGAGAACAGCCCCTCGCAGCGCTTGTTCGTCGTCGTAGCTGGTAAGAATCAGGCATTGTAAGGACGGGTCCACGGATCTGACGTCACGACAAACTTCAATGCCGGTGCCGTCCGGTAGCCGGGCATCCAAGACCGAGACGTCCGGATGTAGGGCGGGTATGCGCCGGGTGGCCTCTAATGCGGACCCGGTGGAGCCGATTACACTGAATCCCTCGCCCTCCAGGAGTTCCTTCAGCCCCCGCCTGACAAGTTCGTGGTCGTCAAGGATGAAAACGGTGATCGGCCCCACCCGGGCAGCCGCCACCTTGTGTTCGGATGAAGCTACGTTATTCATTACGGCTCTCTCCCCGGCGGCGATGAAGAATCCTGATCTGGAATTTCGACTCTGTGACGTTTGAGGTGGTACTGCGTCAGTCTTGTTAGTCTTTCGCACGCACCAACCCGCCACAAGGGCCAAACGTCCCGCTGCCGGCTTGCACGCCACTTCGATCCCAATTGCTTAGGGGACCAGGAGATATCAGGGTGGAGCCTCTTGCATTGCTCGGGTGTCCATGTCAGGGCTAACTGTCAGAGCCCGGTGTTGTGTTCTTGCCGTTGCCGTTGCCGTCGTGGGAACGTACCGGCGAAAAGGAAGAGCGCGGCAAGCATGAACGGTACAAAGGACACCAGAAGGTTGATGAGCGGGTCGCCAAGGTCCTGCAGTATCCCGGATTCCCTGAGAAGACCGAGGAACAGCAGGCTCTCAAACGCTCCCACAAGGATTGTCCTTCGGCGGCCCTCGGACCGTGACAGGGCAGCGGCGGAAAACAGGGCGATTGACCCGACGGCGGTGGGGAGCAGCAGGGGAAGCCAATAGACCGCCAACTGGATCTGTTGGTTGTTGCTGTTGTGAATAAACGTCTCCGGCGCCGAGAGGAAGAAGCCGCTGATGATCACCGTCAGAGCAAACAATGGCAAGAGAATTCGGCGGATGTGGCTTAGGAATCCGATGCCTTCCCTTTCAGAGCCGCGAAGGATTGTGCATGTGCCGACCATGATGAGTGCAAAGCCGAGGAAGTAGAGGCCGAACCGTACTTGCTGGAACCACACCGATGTCTTGAGCAGTGCATCGGCCATCAATCCGCCGGCGAGGGCAACCATGGTCCCTGCTCCCGCAAAGACGGTTCCCCGACCATGTTCAATGTCGCTCGCGATTCCCGGCCGCCGCGTGAGCACGATTCCGCGGCCGACGGCCGCTGCCAATAACAAGAACACGGCGGCATTCATGGAGTAGTAGATGGCGTCAAAATAGTGTTCGAGATTCATCGTTTCCTCCTTCGGTCACTATCAATACCTCAGTAGTAGCCCGGTGGCTGTGACATCAGCAGAACGTGGATTGTTAGGGTGATGTCACCCCGATCGGCGCACAATGAAGGCATGAGGGTTCTAGTCGTCGAGGATCACGTCGTACTTGCTGAGCGGATCGCGGAAGGGCTGCGCGATGCCGGGATGGCCGCTGATGTGGCGTTCGATGGACGGCAGGCGCTTGATTCAGCAGCGAGTGTCCCCTACGACGTCGTCGTTCTTGATCGTGATCTGCCCGTGGTCCATGGTGACCGGGTTTGCAAGGAATTGGCGAGCTACACACCCGCTCCAAGGATCATCATGCTCACGGCGTCCGCGGAAGTTCATGACAGGATCGACGGATTCGAGCTCGGAGCCGATGACTACCTGTGCAAACCATTTGCCTTCGAGGAATTGACCGCCCGCATCCGGGCCCTGGCCCGGAGGGAGCCCTCACAACCGGCCATCCTCCACCGTTGGGATCTGACCATAGACCGGGCCCGAATCCGGGTCAGCCGGTCCGGACAGGAAATCCGCCTCACAAAGAAGGAATTCGCGGTTCTCGCGCACCTCGCGACGGCGAACGGGGCGGTGGTGAGTGCCGAGGAACTCCTCGAGCACGAATGGGATGAAAACATCGACCCTTTCAGCAACACCGTGGCCGTCACTGTGGCGCGACTGCGAAAGAAACTCGGTGAACCAGTGGTGATTGAAACGGTAGTCGGCAGGGGGTACCGGATGTGAAAGTACACATGCTCACGGCCCGCGCCCGGCTCACCGTCTTGTTCACCGTGCTATTTGCCATCGGCGGCTCGATTGTCATCGTGGCCACCTACCTGCTCGTCGCCCAAAACCTCAGCCTTGGAAGCATTCGCACCCCCGCCACCGACCCAACCTTCATCGAGGATTGTGCCCGGATGAATCCATCCACCGCTGAAACCGATCCCACGCTGAAAGCAAAATGCGCGAGCACCCTGGCCAACGGCGTCTCCGCGGCCGCACGCGTCCAGCGCCAAGGCATCCTGGATAACCTCCTGCTCACTTCGACACTCGTCCTCCTGGCCGTAACCATCGTCATCACTTTTCTGGGCTGGTATCTGGCCGGGCGGATCCTGCAGCCAATCCACCAAATGACCGAGGCCGCCCGCGCCTCCAGTGCTGGCAATCTTCGCGTCCGCTTGGGTATGACGGGGCCACAGGACGAACTGAGGGAACTGGCCGACACGTTTGACGCGTTGCTCGACCGGCTTGAAGCGGCGTTTGCCCGCCAGCAACAATTCATCGCTAACGCCAGCCATGAACTCCGTACACCCCTGACGGTCATGCGGACCACCCTCGACGTCGTCCTTGCCAAGAAGGCGCCCACTACGGACGAATTGGCCGCGATGGGTAACGAGGTAAGGGTTGCCGTCGAGCAGGCTGACTCACTGATCGAGACCCTCCTGGCCCTGGCCCGCAATGAGAGCGGCACCCTGGTCCGCGAGCCACTGGACCTTTCCGGCATAGCCGATAAAGTCATAAGCACGGCAAGCTGGGGAAACCTCCGCCCTACGCGTTCGCTACAGCCAGCACCTGCCGCGGGAGATCCGGTACTGATCGAGCGGCTTGTCGCCAACCTCATCGACAACGCCATCCGCTACAACAAACCCGACGGCACCGTTCAGATTACGACACTCTCACAGGACAGAATGGCCGTCCTGCATGTCACCAACACCGGACCGCTTATCGGCTCCGACCAGCTGGATGACCTCTTCAACCCGTTCACCCGCATCCACCAACGCGTCGGTAGTGGAGGCCACGGGCTGGGCCTGACGCTCGTAAAGTCCATTGCCACAACACATGGCGGCAACGTCACGGCCGTCGCTTGCCCGGACGGCGGAATGGCAATCAGCGTCGAATTGCCGGCTCGTCAGCCCGCCATAGACGGCAGTCGGTGAAGCCGGGAACAGAATCGGAGCACCCGGGACTGTTTGGACAACAGTAATGCGGGTAGGAGGTGCGACGCACGGACCGTTGCACTTGAACCAGTTAAATCCCTGGTCCCTACGTGTCGGGCTGGACGGCACCACAGGGAGCGAGCAAATACGTTTGATCGCCTGGGGTGAGAACCGGGAAACCAGGAATGTTCTCTAATCCGGTTTTGTCTGTAGTAGACGAAGATGGTCGTGGGAGAGGTCCCGAACCGCGTGCTGGTTGGGCCCCGTCGAAGGCCACTCACTCCCTGGTCGATCCTTGGCAAAGCCGCCATCCAAACAAGAACGGACACAAGTCGGCGCCCACGATGGGCACCATCCGGCGAGCTCAGTCCGGCGGGGAAGACGAGGTGACCAGCCAGAGATGGCCGTCCACATCGGCAAAGGTGCCGGTATAACCCCATGGCTGAAGGGCGGCATCGGTGACGATGGTGGCCCCAGGCTGCCGGGCCTTCCGGAGCCGCTCATCCACGTCCGCTTCGCTCCCGGCCGTGATGCTGATGAAACTTTCACTTTGGTTGCTGTGGGCCACTTCGCGGTTTCCCACGACCCACCCAAAACCTCCGGTGGGGATGAGCATGAGCCGGTCGCCGTCGTTGAGCTCGAACTGCAGCGGCTCCGGGACGCCGTCCTCGGCGAGCTCTCCCATGGGGCGAAGTCCAAGTCCCGTCGTGTAGAACGTAAAGGCCCCACCTCAATCGGAGGGCGCTGACGTCGTATCCCACCAGGACGAATCTGAGGGACGCATCATTACTTTGCGGGCGCCAGCCAGCGCCTCAGATCTCCAGCATCGATGAAAGTGCCGTTCTCAGTTTGTGCCAGAACGCTGCAATCGAATCTTTCAGCAGCCCACCGTGGCCCTTTCGAACCCATCGCGAAGACAGTCGTTGCGAGAACATCTGCGGTGGTCAGATCTGATGCGATCACCGAGACGCTTGAGAATCCGTGGGCGGTGCATCCCGTGCGCCCGTCAATGATGTGCCCACCCCGCTCGTAGGTGGCGGAAGTTGCGACCGCCATATCGTCAAGAGCAAGCACCGCCATCATGTGTTTGGGGGACTGCGGAGATCGAATCCCCACATTCCATGCCTTGCCCGGTTCAAAGGTCCCGGCGGCGATCACGTCTCCTCCGGCATTGATGCAAAAATTTGCCAGTCCCTGTGCCCGTAGCCTGTCGGCCGCCCCTTGGGCAGCCCAGCCCTTGACGATGCCGTTGAGGTCCCACTGGCCCGAAGCGGTGTGTAGTGAAAACACTCCACCGGAAAGTGCTGCAAATTGGGATGCGCGTTCATGCACCTCCATGAACAACTCGCCCATGGTCTCAAGGGTGAGCTCGAAGCGGTTAAGCCGGCTAAGTTCGCTGTTCGGAAGGTAGGGGCTGAAGATGTCATCGGCCTCGTGCAGGATTGCGAAGGCTTCAGCCGCTGCAACGTGGTGGTCCCCGGCATCACGGATGTCAATGGACATTGGAATGCCCATGACGGTATCCAAGAACCTCATCAGGGTAACCTATCGATGGCCGACTGGACGGACTGCAGATAGCCGTCGGAGGTGTAGGTGCCGCCGCTGACGGTGTTTACGGCAACCGACTGGGATGAGAGGATCTCTTGCTCGAGGACGGGAGGCACCGTTTGGGCAACCCGCTGGTCGTAATTGTTGGAATTGGGAACCTGCAATACGGTCACACCGGTAATCTTCTTTCCACTGAAGCTGACCGATACTTGCACGTCGCCATAGGGGGTGCTTTCCGTGGCGCCCGTGATCGTCGTGGCAGCCGCCACTGCGCTTGGGCTCGTCGTTGCTGGCGAGGCACTGGGCGACGGACTGGACTTAGTGGCTGGCGATGCGACATTGCCTTGTGTCGACGTCGTGCCCGAGGAACCTGGCGAAACCGGCGCGCTCGAGAGTGAGGTGGTGACGGCCGAATGTTCCGAGCCCATGTATAGGCGTAGCCCGAACGTTGCGCCGATGACGACGAAGATCGCCAAAAAGAGAGCTGTACCCTTCCACTTTCCGTTCTTCATCCTTACCCTTGCCTATCCCATGCTCAATATTTCGCGGTGAATCAGTCGCTTGGAAATGCGAAGTTCTGACAGTGAGTTCTCAACGGTCAGTCCCATCCCCTCAGGGCCGCAGATGTAAACCTCGCGTTCTGAGATGTCTTTGACCAGCCACTTAAGGCCCCGTGGGTCCAAGGGATCGTGTCCCAGTTCAGCTCGGCTCCCAACGACGGTGTGCAAAACCAAGGGATGAATGGCTCGCAGTTCCGCCTCAAGGGCGAGCCGGTCATGGCTGGTACTTCTGTACACCATCACCACATTGCGTCCTTCGTTGACAAGGCTCTCGGCGAGGGCACGAATTGGGCCGATTCCGGCACCACCGGCGATCAGCAGCACTTTGTGCAAGTGGCTTGTCTCGGGGGTGAAATGGCCGAAAGGTCCTTCGGCGAAGACCACGGTTCCGGGCTTAAGGTGAGGCACGCGGGAACTGTGGTCGCCGAGCGCGCCAACGGTGATTCTCATCAGGCCGGCTGAAGGCAATCGTGAAAGGGAGAATGGGTGGGCGGTCAGCATATGGCCAACGGTGACGAATCGAAAAATCATGAATTGGCCCGCACGTACGCCGAGCTCGTCCAGATGTGGGCCTGCCAGCCAGATGCTGGTGATTCCGTTGCCCTCATTCACAACGTGGTGGACCATCATGTGGTGTCGCCACGCAGCTGCTGCAGGGAGAATGAACCGCCAGGTGAGGATGGCGGAGGCAGTGGCGAAATAGAGAATGATCCAGAGTGCACGATTGGCGGGGTCGTTGACGAAGTGGACCCCTGCGCTCAGCTCGTGGAAGAACGTCAGGAAGATCGCACCATAGGCCGTGACGTGGAGCCAGTACCAGGCTTCGTAGGAAATCCTTCCGCGGGGGATCCTGGCGCTGCTGATGCCGACGACGAAGAACAGCAAGGTACCAATTAGTGCGGTGAGCATGTCTGGGTAGGAGGTGAAGACCAGCCATGTTGCCCCCCACGGAGTGCCGGAGGTGAGTAGTTGCACCCCGAGGATCATGAGCAGCACATGGCTGATGATGAGGAAAAGGACGGTGCTGCCCAGCGTCCTGTGCCAGCTGACCAAACGGTCCATTCCAACGGCATGCTCGAACCAGGGAATGCGGGCGATCAACAAAACCTGCGCGCAAACCAGAAACGCACCTACCATTCCGCTGAGCTCACCCAGGGAGGTTGCCGTGGACGCCGGGCTCAAGGTCAGCAGGGACGGGGCGGCAAACCACCATGCGCCAAGGACACCAACCACGCCTGCGGCTATCAGTATGCGAAGAAGCAGCCCGGACCTGCCGAGAGCGCGCTTTCGCAGCACAGGAGTGCGTGCAGTCATTGGTGCCATATCACAGAGATTACGCACCCAATCTTAGAGGAATCTTAGTCAGCATCCCCCAACCAGGTGTCGGAACAGACTACTCACCCACCATTTCTTCCGAGAGTTATCAACCACCCGGTGGGGTCAATCCAACGACCCTTGAGGAGGCAAGGAGGACACAAACCATGCCAGGGATTCCGCCACAACCCTGGAAACTGTCGGCTTGGCGTAGTCAAAGAACCGAAAGTGGTCATAGCGCGCCGTCGCCGGGACCCTATGCGTGCTTTGCGCATCTGGTAATCTGCCAATTTCCTGGGCAATGGATGGTGGCGTTCACGAGGTCGATCATGCGAGAGCTGGATGTGTTCCTTGCTGTAAGGCTGCGAGGCCTGTCTTGGTGATTGCTTGGGCGCCCTCCCCAACTGCGCGATAGTTGACGACGCCTATACTTCACTTCATGGCTGTTGAACCGAGTGTGCTGGTCGTGGAGGATGATGCCGCACTGGCCTCGATGCTGGCCGAGTTGTTAGTTGGTGAAGGCTACGACGTCGTGGTGGCAAGTGACGGGCAGCGGGCACTTCATGAGGGACTGAGCGGGCATTTTGACGTGATGGTGATGGACCGGGGGCTGCCGGCCATTGAGGGTTTGGACGTCCTGGAGCGCTTGCGCCGCAAGGGAATCACTACGCCTGCACTTATTCTCTCGGCGCTGAGCAATCCTGCGGACCGTGTGGAAGGACTGGACCGGGGCGCGGAGGACTATTTGGGCAAGCCCTTTGACATTGATGAACTGCTGGCCCGGATCCGCTCCCTCCTGCGCCGGCACGTCGATACCTCCACCAAGGTGCGGGTTCCCGGAGGGACCCTCGATGTCGGCTCGCGAACGGTGATGCTCGACGTCGAAGGCCGGGTGGTCCTGTCCGAGCGGGAATGTGAATTCCTGGAACACCTCGCGCGCCGCCCACAGCAGGTGTTTACCAGGACCGGCCTGCTTGAGTCGGTCTTTGCCGATGCCGACGACGGCGGCGTGGTGGACACCTACGTGCACTACCTGCGCAAGAAGTTGGGCCGGTCGTGCGTCTTGACGGTGCGGGGACTGGGATACGTCCTGGGGCCGCTGGGATGAACACGAGGGACGCGGCAGAACTCCGACGCGCTGTGGTCCGATTGTCACTGCAATTTACTGCGCTGATAGTGGTTTTGTTGGCTTTGATGGGCGCGTTGCTCTACTCGATCGTCGCCGCCAGCTCGGCAGAGGCCATGAACAAATCATTGACCAACGCGACACAAGTAGATTCGCCGCGTGATGCACCCGCGGGCGTCTATGTGGCCATCTCCGATGACGGACGCCTGAGCGCCTCGCCGGTGATGCCGCCCGGGCTTCCAGACACGGACACGATGAACCGCGTGGCAGCCTCACACTCGGATGAACAGGGAGACTTTTCCGTCGCCGGGCGAACGTACCAGGTGCTGACGATCTTTCGCGGAGACAGCGTAGTCCAGGCCGCGGTAGACACCCACGAGGGCCGCGAAGCGCTGAAAAGGCTCGTGTGGGCCATGGTCGTTGCCGTCGCGACGGCGGCCTTGCTGGCGGCAGCATCCTCGGTGTGGATGGCCAGGCGGGCCATGCGTCCCCTGGTGGAGAGCTTGGCGTTACAGCGACGATTTGTGGCCGATGCCAGCCACGAGCTTCGGACGCCGCTCACCTTGCTCAGCACCAGGGCTCAACTGCTGCGCCGAAAACTGGCCGGAACCGGGCTCCCGCCGGAAGGGGTGTCCACCGAGGTGGCCCGAATTGTCGAGGACTCAAAAATGCTCACGGGAATCTTGGATGACTTGCTGATTTCAGCCGACCCCCGGGGCGCCGTGGACCACACGGCCGTCGATCTGGTGGGCGTTGCCAACAGTGCGGTGGACTTGGCAAGCCCGCAGGCCCTGAAGCAGGCCATCAGGCTGGACTCCGTCGGAGCCGGGGGCCCGGTCAAGGTACTGGGTTCCCCCGTGGCGCTCCTGCGTGTCTTCACCTCCCTGATTTCCAACGCCCTGGATCACGCCGAGACAGCAGTCAGCGTCGAAGTCGGCGTTCGCGGCATGGAGGCGCGCATTGTCGTTACCGACGACGGGCCTGGCTTTGCCCCTGGAACTGAGAGCCGGGTCTTTGAGAGGTTCTCCTCGGCGCGCCCTGGAGCCGGCGGCTCCGGCGGCACCCGCCACTATGGGCTGGGGCTGGCCCTTGTGGCGGAGATCGTGGCATTGCACAACGGCAAAATCATGGTCGAACCGATCGCGCCCGGCGCGGGTGCCGCCGTCGTGGTCGTCCTGCCGGTGCTGCGGAAGCGAATAGCTGATGTTAATCCCTGACTAAGGAAGGGCAAAGAATCCGTGGGGATGATGGGGGGGAGTACCTCACCAGCACACGGAAAGGAGCGGGTCATGGCCACAAGACGCAGCGGCAGGAAGGTCGCGGTGGGCATTACCCCCAACAATTACTGCTTGTGCGGTGAGTTGGGCGATGTGACCCGGGATGGTTCTGCCCATGAGTGATGGCAGCACACACCAATGCTCAAAGGTGATGGGCGCATTTGGTTCTACGTTGTAGACCACGTGGCCTACCTGGAACAGATTCATACGGATCATCCCAATGAGAACAAATAGCCGTGCCGGCAGGAGACGATCCCTTATCTGTCTGTCAACGCCGTTAGGTGGCCGGTAAATCGAGCTTTTGCGGGATTTGAGCCCGGATCCTGTCTTAGCTAGGGCCTGTTGACAGTGTCAACACATTTCCGTTCAGACTGATTCGGATTGCGCCGTACTGGGCTGTACTTCCGGAGCAGTCTGCTATTTCCCTTTGATTGCAAGGGCTGAAAGCTGGTTCGAATCCCACCTTGGGCACGCTTGTTCGAAGAATGACCTCCTGGAAACAGGGGGTCATTCTTGTTTTCCGGCCCCGTTGGTCGAGCTTGCCGAGACCCGGCATTTACCCCTGCTGGTTACCCGATGCTGATCTAGCGGTTTCCAGTGGCGGCCCTCTCCGTTGTCGTTGGTGAATAGTTTCCCTGACACCTATTCATGGCTCGCGCGGGTCTATTCGAGGTGACTAGCTTTGATCGTGGTTTCCGGGCACATGCCTATCGGCTTTCCGCCACATGCACTTGCCGGTAGGGGAGAAGGCCGGGGACTACGCCCAGTTCCTCACTCCGGCGGAGTTCGCACTGCTGCTGGACCAACTGCCGGAGCAGTTCAAGGTGTTCGTGCAGTTCTTGGTCATGACCGGCACCCGTTTCGGTGAAGCCACCGCCGTGACCATCGACGACCTCGAACTGCAATCCCACCCAGCAACGGTACGGATTAGCGTGGCCTGGAAACGAGACGGCAACAATACCTACTATGTGGGGCCGACCAAGACCGGCGCCGGCAAAGGTACAGTGTCCCTGCCGCCGTCCTTGGTGGAACAAGTCGCCCCGGTCACAGCCGGGAGGCGGGTAAGCGAATTGTGCACAGCACCTTCTGGCAGAAAACCTGGGTTCCCGCCATTGCCGCCGCCAACGACGCGGGCCTGGCCAAGACCCCGAGGATCCACGATCTGCGCCATACGCACGTGTCCTGGCCAATTCACGAAGGCGTCCCCCTGTTCACCATTTCGCGCCGGCTCGGCCACACCTCCACGAGCACGACAGAGCAAGTCTATGGACACCTCATGCCCCAAGCCCTCCAAGAGGCCGCCGACGCCATGGAGTGTCCCGAACGACGCCTGCGCGAACAACGAGACGCCTGAGAAGACCCGCAATCCCTGACCTGACACCTGGTCGAGTTCTTCCTCGCCGGCAGGGAGGCTGCATCAGGTCAGGGGCAGTTCTATGCTCGACAAATTGGGTCGTTACCTGTCGGCGGCACCAATAGAACGGCGGGATGATTCCCGGGACTGTTCAATGATGAGCACTTTCCCGGATATGTGGAAAAGTTCCGGGGCGACTACACGCCCCGGGCCCGGACCGGGTCCGAGGCAGAATTCCTGGCCATCGGCGGCGGGGCCGGGGCCTGGTTGAAGGAAGTCGCCGTGGTCGGCACGTCCCGGATGAACGTGAAAATAGCCGAGGCCGTGTCCTTGGCGAAGATCGGCGGCGTCATTGATGTTGACCGGGCCCTGGGCACCGCCGCGATCCTTGGCCGCTTCGCCCACGGAGACCTCGCCTCAATCCTGCAAGCCGGCCGGGCCAACACCCTCACCCGAGCCGCGAACGAAGGCACGTCCCTGACCCCAGGCACCAGTGCCTGGGCCGCCAACACCACCGCCAACACCACCGCCAACGGAGGATAGTCACGACCCCTATCAACATCACCGCAGCACCCCTGCCCGCCGAGATGGAGGCGATGATGCGGTCGTTGAGGATGCCCCACGCCCGTACCTGGCACCGGAACTTATCGCCATCCTTGATCCGCGCGCACTATTTCACTCGGAATGGGGGGAAGGGGCAATGTGGGGGGAGGTCGAAAATATACTTGAATCTTCAAGTAATTCGTGTAGAGTTAATCCTGCCCGGCTCCCGCTGGTTCGCTTGTGGCCGGCTACGACCGCCCATGCGAACCTCCCTCGGATCCGTGGCGCCTGAGCCGGACCCCGGCTCCCGGACTAACCCAAGGAGCTGATCCTTCGAATGACCATCACACTGCGCGACGTGCGCTCCCACGGCTGGACCACCGGTGCCGCTCCCGAAGCGGTAGCGCTCTTCCTGCATGGCTTTGGCTCCAACGAGCACGACCTGGGTGCACTGGCGCCGGCGCTGGGATTAAACCTGCCCTGGGCGTCTCTTCGGGCTCCAATCGAGCTCGGCAACGGCGGAGCAGCATGGTTCGCCATCACCACCCCCGGCGTCCCCGATGCGGGGCCGGTGGAAGAAGCAACCGAGGCCATCTGGTCCTGGGTTGAGGCCAACGTTGATCCCACCACCCGGATCGTGCCCATCGGATTTTCACAGGGTGGACTCATGGCCAGCCAGCTGCTGCGCACGCGCCCCGAACGCGTCGTGGCTCCCGTGGTGCTGGGCGGATTTGTCCTTGGTGCACCGCAGCCCGGTGATGAGACGTTGAGCGGCAGCCGCCCCACGCTGTTCTGGGGACGCGGCGCCGAAGACAGAGTCATCGCCCCCGTAGCAATCACCCGCAGCAGCGAATACCTGCCACTGCACACCTCGCTCATTGAGCGTGTGTATCCCGGACTGGCGCACGGCATCAACGCACCGGAGCTCGACGACGTACGCGACTTCCTCGCTGCCGAAGTCGGTGCCGCGGCGGTAGTCCACGCATGAGCGACGCGACCACGTTCGAGATCGGCATCTTCACCTTCGGCGAGCTCACCCGCAATGCGGAGGGCAAGCCGATGGATGCCATGGCGCGCACCCGCGACATTCTTGAATGGGCGCGGGTCGCCGACGACGCCGGCCTGGACGTATTCGGCGTCGGCGAGCACCATAGGGAGGACTTCGCGGTGTCCTCGCCTGCCGTCTTGCTGGCCGCGGCAGCCGCCCAGACCAGGCGCATCCGCCTGACCAGTACCGTCACCGTCCTCTCGAGCGCTGATCCGGTGCGCGTCTTCGAGGATTTCGCAATGCTCGATCTCATCAGTGCCGGACGCGCGGAAATCACGGCCGGAAGGGGCGCCTACCTGGAGTCCTTTCCGCTCTTTGGCCAGCCGCTGGAGCGCTATGACGAGTATTTCGAGGACCGGCTCGATCTGCTGCTGCGGATCCGGGACGAAAACCCGCTCACCTGGAACGGGACCACCCGCGCGCCGCTGACCGATGCGGGAGTCTGGCCGCGGCCGGCCCAGGCCGTCCTCCCGATCTGGCTGGCGGTTGGCGGGACGCCCGCCTCTGCGGCGCGTGCCGGAACACTGGGGCTGCCGTTGTACTTGGCGATCCTCGGGAGCCCGGAACGGTTCACGTCCCTGGCCGACCTGTACCGCCGATCCGCACGGGCCGCCGGCCAGGAACCGGGGCAGATTGGAGTGACTTCACACTTTTACGTCGAGAAGACCTCACAGAGTGCCAAAGAGACCTTCTTCCCGCACTATGCCTCATACATTGAACAGAACATGCCGCGTGCCGGCCGCCTCACTCGAGCCAGCTTTGACGCCTGGGCTGGACCACACGGCGCGCTCTTCGCCGGCAGCCCCGCCGAAATCGTGGAGAAGATCCTCTGGGAACACGAGATCCTCGGCCACACCCGCTTCTTGGCCCAGGTCGGCCTGGGTGGTCTGTCGCAGACGCAGACCCTGCGCTCCATCGAGTTGCTTGCCACCGAGGTACTCCCTGTAGTCCGGGCAGCCTTGAAGCGTTAAGGATTCCTCCGCGGACGATGTGGCTTTCCGGCAGCTGTTCATTGCGGCCCGGGACATCCCAGACTTCGACGTCATTTCGGCGCACCAGCTGGTTGTCGACGGCGCACTTCTGGGTAGCGGCCAAGGTGTAGTGCCGGGGCTGGGCAACGTTGACCCGCGTGGCTACCGAAACCTCGTTGACGCCGCCGGCACTGTTGTGGCTGCGGCCGAGGCAATCTCCGCCGATATGGCCGCCAAAAACGGACAATGAGTCCGGTGGCTTTTGCCAAAAGAATGCGACGGGGGAATGACACCATGTTCGATTGGATCGAGAGCACCGACTCCGGCCATTACGGCTAGGTGGCCCCATAGCGGTGATCGCAGATCCTCCACACTTGCGTCACGCTGCAGCTTGACGCGTGGGTGGAAGAATCTGGCTGAAGCCGCCGCAATCGGAGTGCTCAAATGCGTCGCAGATACTGGGTTTGGAGGTGTTCCCGCCGGGAACACTTTTCTTCGGGACTGCCTCGGACCGCGTCGTACTGTGGCGTACTTCCGTATAAACTCGCCACTTCCCAGTGTTTGCAAGGGCTGAAGTCTGGTTCGAATCCCACCTTGGGCACCTATGTGATGTCTCGGGTCATAGTTCCCACGTCATGTGGCGAAAAATTGGTTACACCCCGGTCTTCGGATCGGGGTGTTTCTTTTTTGGCTGGTAGTCCTTGGTCTCGTCGAGGTCGAATTCAGCGATGATTTCCCCGGTGTCGTGGTGGGTGACGAGGGCGTCGGTGTCTTTGATCAGGATTCTGACTTTCTCGTGTTTGTAGGCCCGTCCGATGCCGAGATGTCGGAGTCGGCCGGCGTAGCGCAGGCTCACAGTGCCGGTGTCATCGATCCGCTCCATCCGGGCACGGAAATGCTGCTGGCCCGCACCCAGTGTCGGGGCGGCTTTCGGGGTGGCCTGGTACGCGGTCGCCGGTGTTCTCCGGTTCAGGGCCCGGTGCGGGCGTTCTTCGTTATAGATGTACCGAAACTGGTTCAGCTCGGTGTTGAGCTCATCTAGGGTCCAGGCGGCGGGTTGGCCAGCGAGCCAGAGTTTGAGGGTTTGATGGAAGCGTTCGATCTTGCCCTGGGTTTGCGGGTGGCTGGGAGCACCGTTCTTCTGCTTGACGCCCAACAGGTTCAGGGTGTGTTCAAAAGCGTTGCGACCACCCTTGCCCCCGGAGAACCGGGCCGTGTAGACCATCCCGTTATCGGTCAACGTTGACGCCGGAACCCCGTAGATGGGGGTGCAAGCCAGGAATTCTTCGACCACGATCGGGCCGGTAACCCGCGTGTGGGCGGTGCAGCCCAGGAGCAGCCGTGAGTGGTCATCGAGGAAATTCAGGATCTCCACTTCTTGGTTGGTGTCCAGGTGTCCAGGTGTCAGTGGGTGAAGTCTGACTGCCAGGTCTCATTGGGCTGGGCCGCCTCAAAGCGCCGCAGCGAGGACCGAGGCCGTTTATGAGGTTCCGGAACAACCAGCCCGCCCTGGCGCAGCAACCGGGCAGTGGTCGCCACTGCCGGCGCTGGCAGGCCCTCTTGTTCCAAGTGCCAGGCGATCGTTGCCGCCCCGGCATCCAACCCGGTAGAGGACAACTCGTGGCGCAAGGGAAGGATCCGGGCATGGCTTCCGGGACCTGGTGCGGATTGGAATGCGGGGCCCGGGAACCCGGTTCCAATCCCGCATCACCGTCACTGGCGTAGCGAAGCAAGAATTCGTACACCCAGCGGCGCGAGACGCCGTAGCGGCGGGCAGCCTCCGACTGCGCCATCCCCGCTTCGAGCACGGCCAAGACAATGACTTTATTCATTCCCAGAAACAACGCTCAACCAAAACGGGAACTATGACCCGAGACATCGAGGAAGTATCACCTGGGAACTATGTCCTGAGATCACACACCACCTTGGGCACGCTAAACCCCCTGATCACAGGGGGTTTTCGTGTTTAAGTGTTCCCACCGTGTTCCCATGATGCTCCCGTGAAGAGCCTTTGGCGATATCTGGATTTGACTTCGAAACCTGAGTAAGGAGGTTCATCCGTGCTCCTCAATCGGACATGCGCGCTCGACCACTGCGCAGCTGTCCTCGACCTTTGCCGGCAATGCTGTTTTACTCAGAACAGAGGATCCACTAGATCCAGGCGGGCGCCGCGGATGCGCTGGCGATGGTGCCGCGGCCTGCTGCCCAAGTGGTGATTGCTATCAACGATCCTGAAACTTCGACGGCGTCGGGGTTGGAAACGTCTCCATAGCGGGCGTCATTTTCCTCGACGTGCACGATCAGGCCGGTGTCGGTGCCGCGTGTTTTCCAGGCGCCGGCGATGTCGGCTAACAGCCGCTCGAGGATGGTTGCAGGGATATCGGAGAAGCTGGCACCGTTGTTGAGGTCGACGGCGTGGAGCCAGACTTCGCGGGTACGCATCCACACGGTCTCGGACACGGGCACTGTGCGGCCCTGGGCGGTTTTGACCTGGTTGGACCACTTTTCGTCGGGCAGGTCTCGCCATTCGACGTTGAGGTGCACGGCGGAGTGGTCGAAGAGGTTGCGCAGGGCGATGGGGGACAGGGTGGCGCCGAAGTCGATTTCCTGGTTGCGTGCGGAGGGGGAGGAGTACATGGGTGTCTCTACCCCGGTGGCGGCCCATTCAACCAGGCGGGCGATGGCGCGGGCGTTGTAGCCAACGTGTGCCGTGAGATGCCGGCGGGTCCAGCCGGCGAGCAGGGAGTCGCCGTCGAGCTCGTCATCGGAGAGTTCGTTGAGTTTGCGGGCGAAGAACGCGGTGCCGCGCCGGGCCTGCAGGAGGGCTTCCTGCAGGCCTGGATCGGTCGTCAGGTCGCGGCGGGCGACCATCAGGCTTCCTTGATGACTTTGTTGTTCAGTTGTCCCAGGCCCTCGATGGTGGTGGTCAGGATCTGTCCCTCTTGCAGATAAATCTTGGGGTCGCGGGCGTGGCCCACACCGCCGGGGGTGCCGGTCGCGATGACGTCGCCCGGGTTGAGGGTGATGATGGTGGAGATGTAGTGAACCAGGAATTCTGGGGTGAAGACCACATCTCCCGTGGGGGTGGACTGCATGATTTCTCCGTCAACTTCGCTGGTCATGAGCGGGCCGGCCGTGAATTCATCCGTGGTGACCAGGGCGGGGCCGAACGGTGTGCTGTTCTCCCAGGTCTTGCCCTGGAGCCACTGGATGGTGCGGAACTGGTAGTCGCGCATGGACACATCGTTGAGCACGGCGTAACCGGCGATGTGCTCGCCTGCGTCGGCTTCGGCGATGCGGCGTCCGGGCTTGCCGATGATCACGGCCAGTTCCGCTTCCCAGTCCACGGCGTCCGATTCCTGTGGCAGGGCAAGGTCGTCATTGGGGCCGATCAGGGATTCGGCGTACTTGGCGAACAGGGTCGGGTACGGGGGGACCTCCCGGCCCATTTCCTTGATGTGGTTGCGGTAGTTGTGGCCCACGCAGATGATCTTGCCCGGGGCGGGGACGACGGCGGCCAAGTCGGCGCCGTCGTACGCGTGGGTAGCGCCGTGGGCGGCTGCCGCAACTGCCTTCCACCCGGGGTTCTTCAGCAGCTCGCCAACGCATGCGTAACCGGTGATTTCGGTGAGGGTGTCCCCGTCCTGGCGAACCGCCTGGGTGCCGTGGGGGGTGCGGAGAGTCAGAAGTTTCATGAGTTGGCGCGTCCTTCGATGTAGCTGCGGTTGAGGTTGAGGCGTTCGATGATGGGGTGGTCACCGAACTGGAACAAATCAAATTCGGTCTCGGCGTGGATCGACCAGGCGGCCCAGGACGGAACGACGATCAGATCACCCTTTTCCAGGGTGCTTGTTTCACCGTTGATCACGATCGAGCCGCGGCCTTCGAAGACCTGGTAGACGCTGGAGCCGACTTCGCGGACGGTGTCGGTGGAGGCGCCGGCGCGCAGGCGGTGGAATTGGGCCCGGATCGTGGACATGACATCGCCGCCGGTGGTGGGGTTGACGAACCGCACAGCCGCGTGTCCCTGAGAGACCGTGGCCGGGTGGCCCTCGTCTTCAAGCCGCAACTGTTCGGCCAGCGCACGGTCGGTGTGCTCCCAACGGTAGGCGCCGATGGGGGAGGAGATCGTGTTTTGCAGGCCGGAGAGCGGACGCAAACCCGGGTTTGCCCAGAGGCGTTCGGAGCGGGAGATGTCGGGTGTGGATTCATCAGTGACCCGTTCGGTGCCAAATTCAAAGAAGGCGGTGTCGGTGTAGTGCACGAACGGGATGTCCAGGCCATCGATCCAGGCCATGGGCTGATCGGTTTCGTTGTGGTGGCCGTGAAAATTCCACCCCGGGGTCAGTAGGAAATCACCGCGCGACATCCGCACGGGGTCGCCATTGACGACCGTCCAAACACCTTCGCCCTCGACGACGAAGCGGAAGGCATTTTGGGAGTGCCGGTGCTCCGGGGCTGTTTCGTGTCCCCCCAAGTATTGGATGGCAGCCCACAAGGTCGGGGTGACATAGGGCTTACCGCCCAAACCGGGATTCGCCAAGGCAATCGCCCGGCGTTCCCCGCCACGATCCACAGGGACCAGGTCCCCGGAACGCTCAGCCAAAGGCAGTAGCGTGTTCCAGCGCCACACATGCGGCACGGCCTTGGGGGTGGGCACCATGGGCATCAGATCAGCAAT
This sequence comes from Arthrobacter sp. ERGS1:01, assembly GCF_001281315.1. Lineage (NCBI taxonomy): Bacteria > Bacillati > Actinomycetota > Actinomycetes > Micrococcales > Micrococcaceae > Arthrobacter > Arthrobacter sp. ERGS1:01. The sequence continues at coordinate 1,238,112 of NZ_CP012479.1, forward strand.
CTGTGTCCACAACGGGATGAGGTTCTCCTGCTCGAAGTCCTGGTAAAGAACCTCCAGCGCGGCAGCCTCCTCCGGCGATGCCTCGGGCGCGGATTGCCCGACGGCGACTGACTCATGCGTGATGCGATCGGCGTTGATGGACACTTCTGGCCTCCGGTTGTGGACTATGTGAACGGAATGAATGTTGCTCTCGTCACAACCGTATGTGTGTGTGGGTCGCCCATCCAAACATATTCTGCACGCCAGAATCTAAGGGAAGGAACTACGTCCCTAGCACCGCCGGCCAGTTTGGTTCACTCTCGATTGGCGGGATTCGCGGCTATGTCCAGTTCCACCTGTCGCCGGGACTCGGCCAAGGCCTGTACCAGCCCCGCGTCATAGAGCGGGCGAAAGCGGGCCACGGGCGTGGCAACACTCATGGCGCCCACTACGTCGCCGGTTCCGTTGTGGAGGGCCATGCCGAGCGCGCTGATGCCCTCCTCCGTGCCCTCGAAGTTCGCGGCGAAACCATTGCGGCGCACGGCTTCAAGCTCGCGCATGAACGCGGGATACTCCTGTTCGGAAATGTAATCTCCACCGATCTCCGCACTATTGGACGAAAAAAGCTTGTGGACCATGGCGGCATCGAGTTCGGCCAACATGGCCTTGCCTCCGGATGCCCTGTGGGCAGGCATGACACTGCCTTGCCTGTCGCCAACCCGGAGCGCGCTGCCTCCCTCCGAAGTGCTGAGGAACCTGACCTTGGTGCCCACTCGGACCATTAGGTTGACGGTTTCGTTGAGGCGACTGGACAGAAGCTCCATATGGGGCTGAGCCAGTTGGCGCAACTGGCGCGTCCAGCCGAGACCCGCCGGACCTACTCCGATGGCTACCCCGGGAAGATAATTTTTGAACTCGTCCTGGACGGCGAAGCCGCGGTAGACGAGCATCGCCAACAGGCGGTGTGCCGTGGACGTTGCCACTCCCAGCTCGGCAGCGGCATCCTTGAGCCGCAGCTTGCCGCCGTCGCGCAGGAGCTGCAACAGGAGAAGGGCGTTGTCCACGGCCTCGATGGGATACATGGGCTTTTTTCGAAACTCATTATTCTGCACAATAGAATTATATTGCTCCTCGGGTGTGAAGTGGGCCACCCTTATGGGATGGATTACACAAACAACCCCGTCACGGCCGGCAAAACCGCCGGTGTGACCCGAACCAGGCCAGCAGCGCAGCCGGCCAAGTTCCCGCGTGCATCACTGATGGCCGTTCTGGTTTGCTGGCTGTTGGTGGTCTTTGATGGATACGACCTGATTGTCTATGGCACCGTCCAGTCCTCGCTGATCAACGACACAGGCTGGGGCCTGACCAAGGCAACAGCCGGCACGATTGGATCGCTGGCGTTTGTGGGCATGATGATTGGCGCTATCGTTGCCGGCCGGCTCGCTGACGCGCTTGGCCGACGGCACACCATCTTGGCCTGCGCTGTCGCCTTCTCGGTTCTAAGTGCAGCATGTGCCTTCGCCCCCAATGCCTACGTTTTTGGCGCACTGCGGCTCCTGGCCGGGATTGGTTTGGGCGGCCTGGTTCCTTCGGCCAACGCACTGGTGGCCGAGATGGTGCCCGAGAAGTGGCGTTCCGCCATTGCCACCTTGATGATGTCCGGCGTGCCCATTGGTGGCACCCTGGCGGCACTTGTTGGCATCCCGTTGATCCCGCTCTTCGGCTGGCACGTCATGTTCTTGATCGCCGGATTGGCTTTGGTCATCGTTGTTCCCCTGGGAATCAAGTACCTGCCGAAGACGGCCGCTCCGCGTTCGACGGGAGAGCGCGGCGGCTTCGGTGCCCTGCTGAAGGCTCCCTATCTGGGTGCCAGCGTCCTCTTTGCGCTGGCCACCATTGCCACCCTGTTTGCGTGGTACGGGTTGGGCACATGGTTGCCCAACCTTATGCAAATGGCCGGGTACAACCTTGGCTCGGCCCTGACCTTTGCCGTCGCACTGAACCTGGGCGCCGTGGCGGGATCCATCATTACCGCCTGGGCCGGGGGCCGATTTGGCCCCATCCGTACCGGAATCGTCGCAGCAGCTGTCGCCGCAGCGGCTCTGGCAGTCATCATGACGGCGCCGCCGGTATTCCTTGTCTACGCCATGCTGGTCTTGGCCGGCGTCGGCACCCATGGTACTCAGTGCCTCATCATCGCCGCCGTGGCTACCCGTTACCCCAGCCACCTGCGCGGCACCGCACTTGGTTGGACACTCGGCGTCGGACGCATTGGTGCCGTAGCAGCCCCACAGGCGGGCGGATTCCTGCTCGCAGCCGGACTTGGCGTGAACTCCAATTTCCTGGCGTTCGCCGGTGCCGCAGCTATTGCAGCGATCATGCTCCGGGTCATCTCGGTCCGGGTCAAAGCCAGCGCCTCATCTACCTCATCATCGAATTCACTTAATAACGTAGGAAGCAGTCATGTCTAACTCATCCAGTTCCACCACAGAGAAGATCAATACCACCCCTGTCCAGGACGTTTTGGTGATTGGTGGCGGCATGGCCGGTTTGGCCGGTGCTCTCGCCCTGCGGGAAAATGGTGCCAGTGTCACGCTCGTGGAAAACGCTCCGGCGTTTGGCGAAGTGGGTGCCGGACTGCAGATGGCCCCGAACGCGTCGCGTGTTTTGAAGCGCTGGGGCTTGCTGGAAAAAGCGTTGGAAATCGGTGTGCAGCCCAAGCACTTGGTCTTCCGCGACGCCGTCACCGGCGAAGAACTGACCCGCCAGACCCTTGGTGCTGAATTCGAAGAGCGCTACGGCGCCCCCTACGTGGTGATTCACCGCAGCGACCTCCACAGGATCCTCTTGGAGGCCTGCCAAGAGTCCGGCGTGACGCTGCTCAACGGCGTCTTTGTTGAAAAGGTCGAGACCGAAGGGGACAAAGCTCGCGCCTTTGCCGCCAACGGAGACGTTTATGAGGCCGACGCCATTCTGGCAGCGGATGGTTTGAAGTCAACCCTGCGCAAGGCTGTATCCGAGGATGTTCCGGTTCCGTCGTCGTATGTTGCCTACCGTGGCACGGTGCCCATCACGGACGCCACCCCGAAGGCTGACCTGGAGGACGTCATTGTCTACCTCGGCCCGAACTGCCACCTGGTCCAGTATCCGCTGCGCAAGGGCCAGCTGCTCAACACCGTCGCCGTATTCAAGTCGCCGTCGTTTGAGCGTGGCGAGGAGCAGTACGGTGGCGTTGACGAGCTGGAAGAGGCCTACAAGCAATGTGTTCCTGCTGTTCAGGAAGCCCTCAAGAACCTGGCAACCGGCATCCGCTGGCCCATGTACGACAAGAACCCCATTGAGAACTGGGTCAGCGGCCGCATGACATTGATTGGCGACGCCGCCCACCCCATGCTCCAGTACCTGGCCCAGGGGGCCTGCCAGGCACTCGAAGATGCTGCCGTGTTGCAGGAAGTCACGCAGGGCACCGTCTTCACCGAGTCCGGGATCGACGCCGGTGCCTGGGAAGGTGCCTTCAAGGAGTTCAACGGAGCCCGCGCCGGCCGCACGGCGCGCGTCCAGCGCTCGGCTCGTGTCTGGGGCGCGTCATGGCATGTTTCAGGCCTCGCCCGCACCCTGCGGAATCTGTTGTTCAAGAGCCGGGGTGACGGAAACTACCAGTACAACGACTGGCTCTACGGCCAGTCCGGCGACGGCGTGCCTTCAATAGAGGTGAACAGCACGAAAGTCCTCGCCGGCTAGGTCGAAGCCACAAGGTGCCCGTCCCTCTTCCGGGGCGGGCACTCTCTGGTCCGGGGCTGAACCGTACTTGGGTGAAGCCGATGCGAATCCTGCGAACTGACAGGACGGGCACTCTGACCGGGGTCGACGAACCGGAATCGCGGTTGAGATCGTACCGCCCAGATACCACGGGGCATGGCAATGAATCAGCGGCCTCCGAAAGATTCGGTCGGGGAGCTGGAGAAGCTCGTTCTTGAAGAGCACACGTCGAATTCTGCGTTGCTGCTTCAGTGGCCCGAGATGGTCCTGCAGTCTCACTGCAGTCGTGGTGAAATTGTGGCGGTCTGGGATACGCCTAGCGATGTTGGGACCGTCATGGTTTTGCCAAGTTCGGCGCGCTCGTGGCCCGATTCGAGAGCGATGAGGAATTTCCGCGACACCCTTGCTGAATCGGCCAACGCGTGGTGGGTCGGTCCGTGATTCAACCGCTGGTGGCGGATCAATGCTCCGGCCACAGCTGGTGTGTTTATGGGGCTCTCAAAGGTCATAATCTCGTCCTTTCCGTCATCCATTCACGTCACGGAATAGTGACAATCGCAACTCTTGTGCTGGAAGTGGTCGACGTTATTGGGGCCAACGTCGCCCGTTGATAGTGCCAACACTTTTCCTGTCGGACCGGCCCAGACTGCGTCGTACTTGGCCGTACTTGGGCAGGAGCCCGGGACTTCCCTTTGTTTGTAAGGGTTGAAGTCTGGTTCGAATCCCACCTTGGGCACGCTTGTTCGAAGAATGTCCTCCTGGAAACAGGGGTCATTCTTGTTTTCCGGCCCCGTTGGTCGAGCTTGTCGAGACCCGGCTTTCCCCCAGGGGGTCTTGTGGTGCAGGGTCTTGGTTCGTTGACGCTGAACTTGGTGGGTTTGCGGCTGCTTGGAGCGTCCCTGGTTTGATGCTGCGAGTTGATGAGATCGCGTCGTCAAACCAGGGATTGTTCAGTCGCGGTTGGGTAGGTCGAAAGCGCGGCGGCCGTCTTTGTTGGGGATCGCAGTTCGGATCGACCTGCTCCTGATGGGTCCTTTCACGCGTTCATCCCTGTTAGCCGTCGAAGGCGTCTTTGGAAGGTTCATGGTAGTCGTTTCGGACCCGCCAGGGCGTCATCTTCGGGGACATCCATCGTGCGCAGGTTCGGAAGACGTTTCTTCCATGCCTGGCAGGGCGTGCAGTGTCCTGCACGCCCTACTCGCGCAGTGCGCGACAGTTGACGTGACCGCATGATCGTGAGCCCCCAGTTTGTCGCTGAATCGAATGAATTTCGGCGGCGATGGTCACCGTGATGGCCTGATACTTGCCGTCGTGGTGGTCACTCCCTATAGGGTGGACCTAGCATGGGTCGTCTCGGTGTCGATATTGGTGGCCATCCGTGGCTGCTATACGGACCATAGTCCGTGGCTGACACTGACAGTAGACAAGCCTTGGACTATCCGTGGTCATACTTGCTCCACGGCCCGGTCGAAGCCAGCTCCTTGATCCGAGCCTCAGCGTGGTTTCCTTCCTAGAGCAACCCCGCCCGGATGCAGTCTTCGTTGAGCTAGCCTACTGGCGGACCGTTCCTCCGAGGGCCTCGACCGATTGGAGAAATAGGGGAATCAAGGGGTCGTCGCTCCCGTTGAGCCAGGCGGTCCCGATGGTCCACGCTGAGGACTCGAGGTCGATCGGAATCAGTTGTACTCCGTGGGGAACGACCGCGGAGGCGCTGGCTGGCACGATGGAGGACCCCGCGCCGGCTGCGACTAGCGCCAGCACGGTCAGTAGGTCGGACGTCTCGGACAGGACAGTCGGACTGCAGCCTAGGTCGCGGAATAGTTCACTGGTTTGGGCTGCAATGCCCGGACCGCGGGCTGTAAGGAGGCGGATCAGGGGACGGGCATCGAGCCATATCCGCAATGATTCTCGGTCTGGCTTCGGAGCCACCACGCCGTCTGGGACCGCGAGGGCCAGCATGTCGCGACGTATCACCCGGGTGGCAATATCTGGTGGGGCCGGCAGTCGCACAAATCCAATGTTTAGCGTTCGCTTGCGGATGGCGGCGAACTGCGCGGACGAGGACATGTCTTCCAGCCTGATATCGATCTCGGGGTGGTTGATCCGGAAGTCAGCGACCGCGCGGGGGGCGACGTCGATCGCTGACATTCCAAACCCCACGTTAATCACACCTTCCGCTCCCGCCGCAACACGCTTCATGCGCTCGGTAAGGGCATCTGCTCTGCGCACAATGTCGATCGAATCGGCCAGAAACACCTGCCCGGCTGGGGTTAGGGCTGCACCGTGCCGGCCCCGGGTGAACAACGTGTTCCCGGTCTGCCGTTCCAGGACTTGGATCTGTTTGGTCAGTGCAGATTGGGTCATCAGCAGCACCCTCGCAGCTGCGCCGAAGTTCTGGATTTCTGCAACTGCGATGAATGAGCGCAACAGACGTAGTTCCATTCCGCAACACTATCGAACGCCATGCATCAATTCCTTTCCATGATGCCCTGAATCGCCAATTTCGACGCAACGCGTATTCCCAAATGGAATCAAAAGGCATCCAAGTTTCATTAGACAGAATGTTGGACTGTGACAAGCATGAGAGGTGTCACTACATAAGGAGAACCGATGCCCCACGATTCACTGCCCACTCTTCGCGTCTCAGTCGTCCAGTTCGAAGCAGTCCCTGACCGCCCAGACCTCAACCTCGAGACCGTTCGGCGACTCGCAACTAAGGCGGCAAGCGACGGTTCGCAGTTGGTCGCATTCCCCGAGATGTGCCTGATCGGATACTGGCATCTTCGTAACCAGACAACCGAACGCTTGCAGCATCTGGCCGAACCCGCGACTGGCGCATACCTCCGTGCAGTTAAGGAACTCGCCCTCGATTTGGGTGTTGGCATAGGCGTCGGATACCTGGAAGCCGGTGACGACGGCCTGCTTTATAACTCCTACACGATATGCCTTCCGGACGGTTCCCAGCACACACATCGCAAGATCCATGCGTTCGAGCACGATGACATACTGAGTGGCTCCCAGTTCACGGTCTTCAACACCCCGTGGGGAGTCAAAATCGGCATCCTCATCTGCTGGGACAACAACCTGGTCGAGAACGTACGCGCAACGGCGCTCCTCGGCGCCACGGTGCTCGTGGCCCCTCACCAGACGGGCGGAACGAACTCCCCAAGCCCTCATGGGATGAAGCCCATCCCGGTCGAGCTATGGGAAAATCGCGCAGCAGACCCGGTCGCGATCCAAGCGGCCTTCCGAGGGCCGCACGGCCGCGGCTGGCTTATGCGCTGGTTACCCGCGCGTGCGCACGACAACGGAATCTTCGTTCTTTTCAGTAACGGTGTGGGCCGCGATGATGACGAAATCCGCACAGGCAACGCAATGATCATCGATCCTTACGGAGCGATTGTCGCCGAAACCTGGGTAGCCGACGAGGCGATCGTGACAGCCGATCTCGACCTTGGCCTCATACCGCTTTCAACGGGCCAGCGTTGGATTCGCGGGCGCAAGCCCGAGCTTTACACCCTCCTGACCCAACGCCAGGGCTACGAGTTGGATGCCCGGGCTGCACGATTCTCCCAAGACCCGGTTGGAATTCGTTAGGAGCCGTTCGCACTTGAGTGGTGGGACTAGGTGCCTCGAAGCGTTGGCATTTCCGACCAATTCTTCGGGGCTTTACGGAGTGTTCCTGCGGGGAACATTATTCGCTTCGGACTAGTCCCTCCTGAGCCGCACTTCTGCGGTGGTTCGCTACATTCAAGTGTTCGCGCTGGCCAAAGTCTGGTTCGAACCCCACCTTGGGCGCATTTGTTCGAGGAATGACCTCCTGGAAACAGGGGGTCATTCTTCTTATCCGACCCGTTTGTCGAGCTTGTCGAGACCCGGCTTTTCCCCAGGGGGTCTGGTTGTGCAGGGGCGTGGTTCGGTGACGCTGCCTTAGTGGTCGGTTTGTGGCTGCCCTCTGCATGGTCGCTGGTGGATGGTATTCCTGGCACCCATTCATGGTTCGTGGAGCCGATCCGACATGACTAACTTTGACCACGGCTCCGGATCCATGCCTGTTGGCGAACCGTGGCTTGCCGTCGAAGAGCCTTTGGCCATGGATCGACACCCTAGATGCCCCGCGGCTGGTCTTTTCGGCGATGGAGTTCGCCGTCCGGGCCGTGGCATGCGCCTCCCGGCGGGGGAGCAGTACCAGGTGTTCGTGCGGTTTCTGGTCATGACCGGTATCCAGTTTGGTTAAGCCGCCGCCGTGGCCATCGACGACATGGATCTAGCCGACGCCGGTACCGGCAAACGAAAGGTCTCCCTGCACCGTCCCTGGTGGAACAACTGGCCCCCGTAAGACGGGGTGACAGGGGAGTGGGCTGCTCTTCACCTCATGCCCGAGGCCCCTCCAAGACGTCGTCGACGCCAGGCATCGATACGCACGGCGCGTACGCGGACGACGAGACACCTGAGAAGAACCGTAGCCCAGGACCGGGAGCCTGGCGGCGTTCTCCTAACAAGCAAGAAGGCGGCATCAAATCAGGGATGGTTCGTGCACGGCGCCAAGCCCGCACAGCGAGGAAACTATCAGCTGGCGCGGTTGTTTTCGCATACCTTGAATATCCGAGTTCGGGTCCAGCTCAGAATTTCGTCGAAAGGCCAAGCGCAAAGGCGCCCCCTACCAGCAGGACTGCGATCAGGGCGGAAAGTCCTATTCGGAGCTTGACGCGCGGAATCCACGGAACCATTGCCAGCGGGATGCCAATGACCAATGCTGCCCCAGTGAGTGCAAGCAATGGACCTCCCAAGTGCATTCCGGGTCGGTCTGATCTGCAGCTGCTGAAGCCACAGACATTGATCGATGCGACCACGAAGAGACCCCATGCGTAGACAACGGGCACTGGCATGATGATCAGAAGCCACATCCATTTGTGCCTACTCAAGACACCGCGGATGCTAGCCAACGCGGACCCCCGGCGTTTCGACGGGACGATTGGCCGCCGTGACAGTACTGGCTGTCGCGATCTTTCCACCGATAAACTGCCCGTCCAGCGATGTCGTTCCTGTGATGACGGGCTGACCGCCACTTGCGGCTTGGGCGGAGACGTTGGCGTCAGTGGAGGTCGTTCCAGACACCATGATTGTCCCGGCAGCTGACGGTGCGGGAGCCGCGGTGGCACTGCTAAGTACGCGGCCACCAAGAGCTCCAGCGGACTGAAGTTGAGCGGCGGTGGTGCCGCTAGGACTCGAGAATTTCCCGCCGGTCATGGCGTCCGCTCGGACGTGCGCCGTAGATGGTGTCGGGACGTTCCCGGACGCCACCACTGAAACCCCGATCCACGATTTGCCGGCAATCGATACCGTTCTCCAGGACCAAACGGATCCATCCATCCAACAAGACGCCGCGAGTTGCACGTTGCCTATCGTGACAGGATCGCCCGATACTCGCGTCGAAGGGGTGGGAGGGCAGCCGTCAACAAAAAGCCGCCGAAACCCAGTTTTCGTAGACATGGTTGTCTCCCACACCGAAGCGAACGTGATGGGCTATGTCTACTCCCACCCGTATCAGAAGACAAGAGACCGGGCCTGCCCCTGGTTCAGGAGACTCTCGAGCAATGCCTGGAAGTCTCACGCGCTTGCCCGGCTAGATCAACGCGCCGCGAGCGTCGTGCTGCCCGCTGGAAGTAGGCGGCGGCTCCGGGCGCTGAAGTATGTCAAAGGACGACGGCAGTCGCCTCGCCTGAATTGCGGCGCGACCGAACAACGCAGGCCAGGCTGTCTCCAGGCGCATAATGAAGGCATGAAAATCTCGCCAGTAATCGTCGGCTTGCCCATCGCTGATCGCCGTAAATCGTTCGACTTCTACGCCGCCGGACTAGGCCTGCTGCCCGTTGGCGAAATTGCCGAGGACGGCTTGTCGGAACCTTTGCAGTTCCAGCTCAATGACGGGCTCCGTCTCATGCTCATTCCCACGGAAGGCTTTGGGTGGGTTGTGGGGAATCGGGCGGTTGCGCAAAGCGGCCACAGCGAATGCGTCATCAGCATCACTGCCGGCAGTGAATCCGGAGTCGACGAGCTGGTTAAGAAGGCTGTGCAGGCCGGTGGTGAAATTGTCTCCGAGCCTGGGCAAAAGCCTTGGGGTTATGTAGGAGCCTTTGCTGATCTTGACGGTCATGTCTGGCAGGTAACAGCAGACTGGCTGCCCTAGGCGGTCGTTGACCGTTGCTGTCCGGAATCGCCCGCGCTCTGAGGTTCCGCCGTTTTCATCAAGCTACCGACGTAAGCCGGTCTGAGTTGTGGAGAAAATAGCCTGTTCGTGGAGAATCACGGGTCAAATGACAGTCACAGGGCTGGTATCCGATTGGCTGTGCTCGAGGTCGTCCAGCGGTTCGAACGGGAGTGCCTGGGTCTATGAATTGGACCCTAATCAGATGACCGCTCCGCCAGACCTCCGCCACCAGGACAGTACAGTTCCATGGACGCCTCATACCGCGGGGCCGCCTAAATGTTCCCTGACAACTGCATGGCGCCATTGACCCTGATGTCGGCGACCGTGAGGGCACTCGAACCGCCCCAGAGGATCGATGACGGCGGGTATTTTCCGAGGGCCAGCCGCTCGCGGTTGTCGTTGCTGATTTGCCGGGCGATGTCGTTGCTGATGATCGGCACCACGATCTCGATGATGGCGATGACGATCAAGCCGCCGATAAACCAGTACCAGGGAATATGGGCCGTATGCGATTCGCTGGGCCTCGGGTCCGGTGCGAACTGCAGGATTCCGTCGGTGAAACGCGCCGCATTGTTGGCGCCGATGGTGTACGTCATGCTGATTCCGGCCTTGAGGTCGACGCCGCCCGCGTACCGCCCTTGCAGGGCACCCTCGCCGCTGCGCACTTCAAGTGAGTCGATGAACGGGTAGTAGTTGATCAGCCCGGATCGCACGGTTCGCGTGTGCAGCCGGCGGGTGTTCCGCAGGACGCCCTGGCCGGCGTCGAAGCGGAAAGCGTCGGTGCCGGTGCTGAAGGCGTTGCCAAGGCTTGGGGCAATGATGTTGGTCAGATACAGCTCGTCGGAAATGGTGAAACTCGCGTTGGTCGTCGTCGGAAGGACGGTGGGATCAACGGTTCGTTGAAGTTGGGAAATGTCCCTGTCGTTCGTGACGCTGTAGATGACCAGGAACCCCTGCAGGCTGCCCTCGGCCTGAAAGTAGCCGTAGGCGTTTTGCCTGGGGGTCAGCCAGGAGTTCGTTGCCGGCGGGATGAGGTTCACGGCCGCGAAGACGAACCGAACGCTGCCGGCGTTCTGGACCAGGAACCCGCCCAGGGCATACGCCAACAGTGCGTTCAAATCCGGCGGCAGGACCCGGTCCGGATCGCGGAGGGCGATGACCGCCAGCTCTCCGCGCTCCGGGGGATTGTCCGGTTCGCCGAGCCGGTTGTAGTCGAACTGGAGATCCTCCTCCTGGGTTGTCCTTTCGATCCATTTCAGGTGCGTTGCGATCACCAGGGTCAGCCCCTGCAGGGGGTACGACGTGGCGCCGTCGGACAACGTCCCCCCGGCAATCGTGAGCTTGAGGTGGATGATCTCGCTGGATCCCCCATCTGTGATTTGCCAGGCCAAGAAGCGCCCCGACGCGGTCCGGTCCCCTCCGCCCGGCAGCGGCACCGTGAAGTCCAGGACGGTCTTTTCACTGTTGGCCGCCAACATGGTGTTGACCTGGTCGGTCTTGATGGCGAAAACCGTGTCCCATCCAAAAGTCTTCATGGTGTCGCTGCTCTCCTCGTCGGGCGTTTCGGGGTTTCAGGTACTGGTGGTGAAGTTGCCGCTGAGCTGCAGGCTGCCGTTCAGTTCCGCCCGCATGAGTGTGAAGCCCGTGGTGGTTGGCCACTCGATCGGCGTCAGGAGCTCCGTGAGCATCGTCTTCATGGATGGCAGCGCCTTGGCCGCACCGTCGGAGATGGCCCGGGCGATCAGCTCCGGCGTGGCCGCCGCGAGGCCGGCGATCACGATGATGATGATCATGACGACGACGCGCAGCACCCCGGTAAGGATCTTCCCGGCCGCGAAGGTTGCGACGGCGCCGATGATTCCGACGATGACCTCGGTGATGACCACCCAGGTTTCCTTGGTGTAGTAGTGGTCCCTTTTGGCGGGCCGCGATTCAACCCAGCCGATGGTCTGCGTGCCGTCGTCCTTGGTCACCAGCTGGATCCGGTAGTACGACTCGGTCAGGACGTAGGCGTCGATTCCGGGGCTGATGGGAACGTGGATCTTGGATCTCGTCTGGATTTCGTCGCCGATCACCTGCAGTGTGAAGTCTTCCGCCGTGGGTTGGTACCACACCAGCCCAACCTTGATCTTTTCCATGTCGAGGTTCCGCGCCAACTGCACGGAGGTGTTGGCGTTGCCGATCTTGAAGTCCGTGACACTGGATCCCGGGAACGCGGCCTGCACCCCGGGCAGGACCATGTTTTCCATGTACAACCGCATGCCGATCAGCATGGCGGCCCCCTGCCCCGCCGGGATGGCCGACGCCGGCAGCTGGTTAGCCAGGCCGACCGGATCGCGGCCGTTCATGGTCAGTGCGCCGAAGTAGGCCGCGTCCTCGCTGGGATCGGTGCTGGAACCGTCGTAGTAGGCATAGGACGTGTAGGTGGGCGCCAGCCATTGGAACTGCGGAGAATCCGAGACCCGGTTCAGTGCGACGACGGCGAAGACGTAGGTGAACTGGCCCAGGTTTTGGTTGTACCACGCGGCGATCGCCGACTGGAAGAGCGCCTTCTCCATGGCGTCGATCTTGCTGCTGCCATAGTCGATCCGCTGCACGACCACGGCCGGGTCGTCCTCGGAGCGGGACTGTGCGTCACCGGAAAGGTTGTTCTTGTCCCCGGCCGACGGGTTCGACGGGACTTCGCCCTCGGGCTGCGGCAAATACTTGAGCTTGACCTGGATGGTTGCCGACGCGCCCGTGATCGTGGTCGTCGTGCCGGCAAACGACATTGTCGCCGCGGGGATCGGGGTCTTCAGGAAGACGATCGAACCCGACCCTCCGCGCGTCATCCGCCAGGGCCCGAAGGTTCCGTCGATCGACCAGTTGGAGGTAACGGCGGCATTGAAGCGCGGCGGCGACACGCCCGTCCGTTCGAGGGCCTCGTTGACCTGGCTGAGGCGGACGGCGCTGGCCGTATCCCACCCCTGGGTGTCCGCTTCGCCGGCCAGCAGTTCCTTGGGAGCCTCGCTGCGGTGGACGAAGATGTCCGGGCGGATTTCTGCCGGCCGCGGCAGGGTGAAGCTGTGGAATGCCTGCGGCCGCATGACTTCTGTTTCTACGCTCATGAGTTGGTGCTCCCGTCAAGGTCGGTGGAGGGGACAAGCATGCCGCCCAGCTGGAGGGCGCCGTTGAGCTCCGCTGTTTTCAGCTCGAAGCCGGAGGACTTTGGCCAGTTGATGGGACCGGTGGCCTCGTCGACCAGGGGACCGATGGGTGGCAGTGCCGAGGCGGCGCCGTTGCTGATCACGTCGGCGATGATGGCGGGCGTGGCCGCGGCGATTCCGGCGACAATGGTGATCAGGACGACCACGATGATCTTGACCGCAACCTTTTCGATCAGCGTGCCCGCAACGACGCCGATCACGGCGCCGATGATCGAGACGATCAACTGTGTGATGGTGACCCACTCCGCCACCGTGTACCAGGTGGTGACCAGGGGGTTCGAGGATTGCACGAACCCCAGCGTCATGGTGCCGTCGTCCTTCTTCACCAGGCCCAGCACGTAGAAGTACGTCGCATCGACGAAGGCGACAATCCCCGGGCTGATCGGGATGGTGACCTTGGTCTGGATTTGGATCTCGTCGCCCACAATCTGGAGCCGGAAGCTTGTCATGTTTGGCGTGTATGTCACGGCACCGACCTTCACCCCGTCCAGGCGCACGGGTTTGGTCGATTCGATGCCCTGGCCCTTGGTGATGAACTTGAAGGTCTCCTCATCGGCGTTCGGGAAGGCGCGGGGCATGCCGGGCATCACGAACTGACGCATGAACATGGTGTTGGAAATCAGCACCGACGCGTTCATGCCGGCGGGGATGGCGGAGGCCGCGACCTGGTTGGTGAGCCCTTCGGGGCTGCGGTTCTCCGTTTGGTTGAGCACGGCAAAATAGCTGCTCGCGTCGTCCACGCCCTGGAAGTAGGCGTAGCTGGTGAACGTCGGCTTGAGCCAGAAGAATTCCTTGACGTCGGCCCTCTGGTTGAGGTTGACCACGGCAAAGACATGGCTGAACTTGGCGAGGTTTTCATTGAGCAGCAGTGCCACCGAGGCCGTGAACAGCGCTTTCAGCTGCTCCGTGGGTTTGGCGGTTCCGTAGTCGACTTGTTGGACCACGACGGCGGGGTCGTCCGCGGACCGCCCCTGTGCGTCCGCGAGCAGCTTCTCGATATCGACGGGTGCCTGGTTTGCGTTCCGTGCTTCCGGCGGGGTCTGCGGGAGATACCGGAGCTTGATGGAGATCTTCACCGATCCGCCGGTGAAAGTGAGGTTTTCAGTCCCCGCGGTCAAGGTGGCGCTGGTGAGCGGAAGGCGCATCATGAGGATGGCCCCGGAGCCGCCGGGGGCGATCTGCCAGGGGCCGTAGTTCGTGTCGATGCGCCAGTTTTCGTCGGGGTTCAGGACCATGGCCAGGTTGCTCGGATACTGTCCGGATTTTGCCAGGACGTCATTGACGATGCCGGCCTTGATGCAGTTGACGGTGTCCCAGCCGTAGGTCGTGGCTTCCGCGGCGAGCAATGCCTTGGGGATTTCCTCGCGTCGCCGAAAGACCTGCGGGCGAACGTCGCGCGGCGCCGGGGCGACGAAGGCGTGGAACGTTGATTCGGACGCAGCGGTCACCGCGTCTGTCGTGGTTGTCAAAGTGATCTCTCCTAATGCCTCGGGCGTCGGGGGCGCTGTCGCGGCCGGCGCAATGTCAGTGCGAGAAGGGCGATTTCTGGAAAGGGGACGCGGACCGGCGCCGGGCGGCTGACCCGGGTTGGGCGCTCCAAGACTGCCTCGGGTTCCGCATGGACCGGCCCGGACAAAATCGTGCGAAAAACGCTTCGCGGAGACGGTCAAAAACCCCGTATTTTCTATTACGTGCTGTGACGTAATGTAACTGTAAAACCCACTGTCGGATATGGCAATAGGAGACGTCTGCGAGATTTGCGGGGCCGTTAGCCGGCGGGCGTGAGCACTCGATGGAAGCGCTCGACGGCGGGCCCGGCGTCGGGTGCGCCGACAGGCTTGCCACACTGGCCGCTGGCAATGATGCGTCCGGATTGTGTCATCGTCACAACCGTCCGGCCGGCACCGTGCGCCACGGCGGAAACCGTGACGGGAGCGTTGAATTCACCGAAGTTATGGCACTGCATGCTGAAGTCCCCGGCTTGTGACCCCGCCAGGAGATGATGGGATTGCAGGAGCGCGCTGGCCAGCAACATCCCGGAGACGTGGTCGCTGGGGTGGTCGAAAATAAAGGTGTCGCCCCGATTCCACACCAGCTGCGCCT
This sequence comes from Arthrobacter sp. ERGS1:01, assembly GCF_001281315.1. Classification (NCBI taxonomy): domain Bacteria; kingdom Bacillati; phylum Actinomycetota; class Actinomycetes; order Micrococcales; family Micrococcaceae; genus Arthrobacter; species Arthrobacter sp. ERGS1:01. Next base: position 1,253,370 of record NZ_CP012479.1, read on the forward strand.
CGAGTTCGCCGTCGGACCGGCGAATGTCGGCCAGCACGGCGCCGAGCGGCCCGGTGCTGGCGATCGCCTCGGTGGGGGCATTGCGCCGGATGGCCTGGTAGGCCCGCGGCGGCAGGCAGGACAGATCCCCGCAACCGCTTCCGAGGATCACCCCGCCGGCCATGAAATCCGCTTCCAGCTGCAGGTCGCTGACTTGGTCCCGGCGCATTTTCACGGCCCGCAGCCGCACGTCAACATGGCCGGCGAACTGTTCCGATGCGGTGGGCATGGCACCCTCCAGCCAGGCGAAGCTGAGCTGATTCATGATGAAGGCCCAGCCGCGCGGGACGCCGCCGGAGAGATGGGCGAAGGCAATGGCACACTGGCGCATTAGTTCAACACCCACCAGCGTTGACGCCGAGGGCAGGCTACCGGCGGAGGGGTGTTGTGGCGACAACCCCACGATGAGCCTGAGCGTTCCGTCCTGGGACGCATCGGCGGAGAGCAGCAGCACTTGGTTGGGCGACGACTTGTGGACGAGGGAACCTTCAATGGACTGCCGCATGGATCCTTGCCTCCTTAGGGTGACCGATAACCTAACGCGTGCAATGTGCTGGACACCGACTGGCCAATCAGCGCGTCATCCAACCCGGACAGGCCGGGCATGAGGGCACGCATCAGCAGCGGACCCGTCAACAGATCGCACGCCCATTCGACGTTGGGGTTGTCGGGTATTTCGCCCCGTGCCACGGCCCGATGAATGATCATGCCGGCCCCGTATCGCCGTGGTGCCAGGAATTCCTGCACGAACACGGCACGCAGATCCGCGTCCGTTTGCACGGCGTCGAGGAAACCGGCAAGGCTCCGGCTGACCAGCGGGTTGGCGAACAGCTCCACCTGGTCCCGCTGGATTGCTTCCAGGTCCGCCGGAAGGTTACCGCAGTCGATGACCCGGTCAAGGTCAATGGCAAACCTGTGCAGCAGCAGGGACAGGACGAGCTGCGGAATTCCGTCAAAGCGGCGGTAGAACGCCGGGCGGGTGGTGCCGGCGCGGGTCGCCACCGCCTCGACGGTGATCGCGCTGAAGCCGCGCTCAAGGAGCAGTTCCTCGGCAGCGTCAAGCAGGGCGGCATCCAGCTCGGTGTTACGCGGACGTCCCATTGATGGCACCATAATGATACGCAGTGTAACGCCGGATTTGGCCGGTCAAGGCAAGGCAACGCGGAAAGGTCGCCACAATTTTGTTGATCTATGGTTGTGGATCCATGGGCCTGCGGATCGCGACACTCGCGGTCCGGGCCGGGCTCGACGTCGTGCTCGCCGGACGTTCGCCTGCCAGACTCGCGGCGGAGGCTGCCGCCCTGAACGTGCCGTGGCGCAGCGCCGATCCGGGGAACCCGGCGGGGCTGGATGCCATGCTGGCCAAGGTGGACGTCGTGGTGAACGCGGCCGGGCCGTTCTCCAACACGGCCGCCGGAATCATGCGGGCATGCATCCGCAACGGCTGCCACTATGTGGACTTGTCCAATGAGGCCGCCACCTTCCTGGACGCGTGGTCGCTGGACGACGACGCGCGGGCCGCGGGAGTCAGCCTTGTTCCCGGCGCCGGTTTCGGCACGGTGGCGGCCGAGGCACTTGCGGACCACGTCTTGCGCCGGATCCGGCACGCGGATGCCGTGACCCTGGTCCGGACATCCGGTGGCGGAAGGGGGACGCCCGGCGTCAAGGCCACCGTCCGCGAATTGTTGGCCCAACCAGGGGCCGGCGTGCGGCATGGCAAATGGTCCGCGCGGGGCCTGCGGGTCGCCAGCTGCGAGCTGCCCGAAGGCACCCGTGCCACGGTGCCGGTGGCCTTGGGCGACACCTTTGCGATTGCCCGCGCCACCGGCGTCCCCAACGTGACGGCCTACGCCAGCACCACCATGAGCGTCGGATTGGCGAAGATCGCCGTTCCGCCCGCTCGAATCTTGGGACGCGCGGCCCGCGTCCTGCCCGGAAAAACCACCCCTCGCCGGCCGGAGTCGGGCTTCACTCCCGACGCCGGCACCCGGCTCTGGCTGCGGGCCACGAACTTGTCCGGCGACACGGCCACGAGCTGCCTCCATGGCGGCAGGGGGAGCGGGATTGCCGCGGACACGGCCCTGTGGGCGGCGCAGGCCCTTATTTTTCGGGCACAGCCGGGCGCGTCCACTGCGGGCCAGCTTTTCGGCAACGGGAAGATATCCCACTTGGCCGGCGCCCGCATCGTGGACCTCTGACACGTAGCGGCGCAATCTGGGCACATGGTGCCCCTTGCACCTCGCCTTGCCCCAAGTCAATATGCTCGCCAAATAGTGCGTCACTGTGAACCGTCCCGAAATGATGCCGGCAGGTGATGTTTGCCGGCTTCCTTCAACGCGGCGGTCACTGTGGACCTGAGGTCAACGAGTGTGTGGTCGGTGTCAAAGAGAACGCCACGGACTATGTCCAACGAGCTGTCCAAACTCATTGGCCGCCAGGCCTGTTGGTTTGTCATGGTGCCCTCTGTCTCCTGCCGCATCGACGGCTGGGCACAAGAGGGTGTTTTCACCGCCGACCGCCTGGGACCGGAATGGCGAGTTTCGCAGCGGATTGGCCCGGTTCGCGGAGGGTACGGAGGAAGAGCCAGCCGATGCCGGGGAGGACGATGAGGGGAATCAGTGCTGTTTGCAGAGTGGTGCCACCGACTCGTTGCGCCGTGTAGATCGGGATGAAGGCCGACAGGCCCACGAACACGATGGTCCGGCGGACGATCGCGCCGATGAGCTCGCCGAAGGAGCGCCAATCAACATCCCGAAGCGCTGCTTGGGTGGCGTGATTTGTCGGAGCGGCGTGGGGCATGCTGCGTAGTGCCGCGCCCGCGCCCGCAGGATGGTGTGCGGCTACGCCGATGCCCGAGAGGGCAACCCGGACCAGCGTCACCAGGTAGGAGCCGGTCATCCCTGCCAGGGCGGCGACCGAGCCCTGGTAGATGTCCACGAACATCGCTCCGTTGCGCCCACCGAAGCCCGGCCCGTGCCCTTGCTGGGCACCACAGATCTACACCGGCACGATGGCCATCAGATCCTGTCCGCCGGTTCAGGGGTCCTGGGAGCGATCACCGACGCCGGGGCCTGGTTCTCCCCGGCGACGCGGGCGCTCTGGATCCCCGCCGGAACCGCCCACCACTGGCGCGCCCATGGGCACCTCGCCGTCCACATGCTAGGACTGCCGGCCTCGGAGAATCCACTCAGTCTCGATGAGCCCACCGTCCTGATCGTGTCCCCGTTGTTGCGCGAGCTGCTACTCCAGTGCCCGGCGAACCCCACCATCACCACCCCGCAGGCGGATCCCGCCGACGACCGCACGCTCGGCGCACTCGGGACGGAGGCCTGGGCCAGTGAACGAACCCTCTCCCGTCTTTTCCGCTCGGAACTGGGCATGATGTTTCCCCAATAGCGGACCCATAGGTCGAAAGAGCATGAGGCAAAGGCCCTCGGCGTGGTCTTTACCCGGCTGTCCCCGCGTTTCCCTCTGATGCCTTGCTCTGATATTGAAACCATGGTCCATGAGGAGTGCGGGAAGCTTGGTGCCGGGCAAATCCGCGGCTATGTACCCGTCTTCGTCGAATGTGCCGCCGAATCCCGTTTGGCGCAACCGAGCGCTTGGGTGAATGCATGAATGGCGGAAATTCGGGGCTACCCCGGGCCATAAGGGAAGGCCGGGGTGCCGGCGCGGAAGTCATGCGGTTGCTTTGGCGGCGTCCTCAATAAGGTCTGCGACTGTCTGGGGGTGGCTGATCATCGCGACGTGGGAGGACGTGGGAACCTCCACAATCTTGCGCGCATTCGCACGCTGATACATGAAGCGTTCGCACGCCGGCGGGATGGCCTTGTCTCGGCCGGCGACCAGGCCCCAGGAGGGAATGCTGTGCCAGGCCGCGGCCGTCGTCGGGTAGATGAACGAGTCGGCGTCGAACGGGCGCTGCGTCGCCTGCAGGATTCGGAAGGTGGATGTGGGGAGATCGGCGGCGAAGGCGGCTTGGCCGTCCTTGCCCAGGTAGAAGTCGGTTCCGGTGGTACCGTCGGGCTTCGTGTAGGGGACCGGCACGCTTACCGGCAGGACCTGGCTGCCGGGGAACTTGTTGATGAGTTCTCCCTGCGTTTCGCCGATGTCGGGCACGAACGCAGCGATGTAGACCAATGCCTTGACGTTGCTCTTTCCGGCCGCGGCATTAGTGGTGACGGTTCCGCCCATGGAATGCGCTACCAACACGACCGGCCCGCTGATGGAGTCCAGCAGGCTCGCGATGTAGGGGGCATCGGTGGGAATGCCCCGCAGCGGGTTGGACCCGGCGATCGTGGTGTACCCTCTGTCCTGAAGCCTGGCGATGACGCCGTTCCAACACGACGAGTCCGCGTAGCCGCCGTGGACCAGCACGATGGTCGGCTTGGCCTTCGGCCTGGGCTCGGCAGCGGCCGCGCCGATCGGGGTCGTGGCCAGCAGTGCCGCCGATCCGGCCAAGGCTGCGCCGGCGCCCAGGAACTGGCGGCGTGAAAAGTTTGTGCCCATGGTGATCTCCTCATTGAAACTAGATGGCTCTGATGTGGGTGACGGGGCCGGGCGGTCGTGAAAGCGATTGATGGGTGCCTTCGTGGCCCGCCGTGGCATCGGTGAAAGACCACGCTATCGAGCCGGGCACGGGCAGCAATCCGTCGATTGACGTATATGTGGTGACTCAATTTTGGGAATTTTGTTCACCGTGCACGCACCTACCGCTCGATAGACCAGCACAACGACGGCGGCGCACCGCGTAGGCCTGCCCCCTGTGAACGAGCCGTCGGATCACCGCCCTTTGGCGGCCACGATGACTGCCACGGTCTATGCGAAACCGTGGCAATCGGTGGAGACTGTTCTCAACCACGCACTGAAGGAGACGCCATGAAAATTGCAGTCCTCGGAACCGGTAGGGTCGCCAGGGCGATTGGCGGCGGGCTCGCCACCGCCGGACACGATGTCGCCTTCGCTTCCCGGAATCCCGAACGGCAGGCCGGATTGCCTGGGCCCGCAGTGGAGGTGGGGGCGGCAGTCAGCGACGCCGACGTCGTGGTGGACGCCATCCCGGGTTCGGCCGTCATGGATGCCCTGCGCGCGCTGGGGACCGCTGTGCTGGCGGGCAAGATCCTGATGGAGGTCGCGAACGACCTGTCACCCAATTTTGAGCTCAACTACCCCAACGGGAGCTTGGGCGCTGCTGTGCAGGGAGCCTTTCCGCAGACCCGAGTGGTCAAAACACTCAATACGGTTCAGGCGCCCTTGATGGCCAACCCGGCCGTTCTTCCGTCACCGAGCACTGTCTTCCTTGCCGGTGATGACGCCGGTGCGAAGTCGACGGTCGCCACACTATTGACCGATCTGGGGTGGGAGCCGGGGTGGCACATCGACCTCGGTGACATCAGCCAGGCGCGCGCCACGGAACACTTCATTTTCCTTTCATTCGCGATCGCACAGAGCCTCGAAACCACCAACGTCAACATCTCGGTCATTCGCTGAGGCAGGCTGTGCCCGGCTGAACATGCTTGTCATCGTCGCGCCGGGCTCTTAGTGTTTCGATTAGTTCGGGCATTTCGGCGGAACGTCATAGGCAGAATCGCAAACATGGAAACACAGTTGCGGGGTCGGCAGGATCAGGCCGAGGAAATTCGCGCCTTCCTCGGTGGGCCGGGACGGGATTCCCTCCTGGTGGTCGGCGGCGACGCCGGAATCGGGAAAACCGCGCTACTTGACCTCATCGCGGAAGAGGCAGCCCGCAACGGTGCCCAGGTACTTGGTGCGAAGGCCCTGGAGTTTGAGGCTGACCTTCCCTACAGCACCCTGAACCAACTACTGATTCCCTTGCTCGCCCCGCTTTCAGAACTGGCGAATGAACACCGGGAAGCCATCGAGGTCATCTGCGGTTTGCGGGTGGGGCCGGTGCCGGGCCTACTCATCGCCGGTGCGGCCGCGCTTGCCCTGCTGCGCCTGAACGCCTCGACGGAGCACATCTTGTTGCTGATGGTGGATGACTCTCCGTGGATGGACTTGTTGTCGGCCATGACGTTGACCTACCTGGGCCGGCGCCTGCGTGAGGTCCCCGTGCGGATCCTGGTGGGCGCCAGAACCGACGAGGACGACGTCTTTGTCCGCAGCGGTTTTCCCACCGTGGTGCTTCCGCCGTTGTCCGACGACGACGCCGACGCCCTGCTGGCCGAGCGGTTCCCCGCGATGTCTGCAAGCGTGCGACGCCGCATTCAGCGGGACGCTTTGGGAAACCCACTGGGCCTGTTGGAATTGCCCGCTGCCCTGGAAACGTCCAACAATCACCGTGTGCCTGCCGTTTTGCCGCTCGGCAACCGGCTGAGGGCGCTCTTTGAAAATCGGCTGACGGCCCTTCCAGAGCAGACGCGGGAGATGTTGTTGTTCGTCGTCCTGGGCGGCGGCGAGAACGCCGTCGCCTTTGAAAAGGCCATCCCCAATGGTGCTGCCCGCACCGCATTCCCGCCCGCGGAACAATCGGGACTGGTGGTCTATGACGCGCGGTCCGGCCGGTGGGAGTTTCGCCACCCCCTGGTCCGTTCGGCCGTCTTTGAGCTGTCAACGGCTGAAGAACGACGGCGGGTGCACGCGGCTCTCGCCGAAGCGTTTGCGGACGACCCCGAGCGGCAGGCATGGCATCTGGGGCAGGCCACCACCGGCCAAAGCGAGGAAATCGCTGCCCTGTTGGAGAATGTCTCCCAACGACTGCTGGAGATCGGCGACGGCACCCGGGCCACGGCCGCCATACTCAGGGCCGCCGAACTGACACCGTCCACGAGCGAGCACGATCGGCGGTTGTCCCGCGCGGCCTACCTGGGTTCGCTCGTTGCCGGCACCATCGGTGACAGCCCGGGGCTGCTGGCAGAGGCGTTTCGAAACCCGGAGCGGTCCCCCCACCTGGCGACAGTCATTGCCGTGGCCTACAACCTGCTCAACGGCGAGGGTGACGTTTCGACGGCCCAGCGGCTCCTGCTGGCCGCACTGGCGGCCCGGGTTTCCCGGGACTCCGCACAAGGCCTGGACTCGGGCCAGAATCCCATTGCGGCGGACCTCATCGAGGCTCTCTACTCGTTGGTTTTGATTGGTTTCTTCGGCGGAGTCGGGGAGTTCTGGCGGACCGTGATGGCACACGTTCCGGATACCGGCGCCCTGCCCGACGCATTGCAGTTCGAGATCGACGTTTTCGTCGACGTCGCCCGGGCGACCGGGCCGGCACTCGACCGCTACCATGATGCCATTGACCGCCTGCGCTTCACGGCAGACCCGTTGTATATCGTCCGCTTCGCGACCGCAGGGGCATATGTCGACGCTCTGGGCGACATGCGTGAAGCGCTTTGGCGGGTCGTCGAGGACGGACGCCGGGGCGAGGCCATCACCCCGGCCATTCAGGCCCTGTTCCTGCTCGCCAATGATGATTACTTTGCCGGCCGCTGGGACGAGTTGGACGGTATTACCCAGGAAGGCCTGGACCTGGCGGTGGACCACGGATATGCCCTGACCACCGCACCGGCGAGGTTCCTCCGCGCCATGGTTGACGCCGCCCGCGGTGAGGAGGAACGGGCGCACGCCGCCGCGGAGGAGATCCTTATCTGGGCCGCACCCCGCCGGTTGGTGGCCCTGGCCACCTATGCCTCCCATATCCGGTGCATGACCGCCTTGCCGGCGGGTCGTTTTGCCGAGGCCTTTACGCATGCGGCAACCATCAGCCCGCCGGGAGTCTTTCCGCCCTACATCCCACACGCCATCTGGTCAGCCTTTGACCTCATCGAGGCCGCCGCACGCACGGGCCGGCGGGTCCAGGCGCAAATGCACCTGCGCGCTTTCGAAGGCACCGACGTCGCCGGCTACTCTCCCCGGCTGCGGGCGCTGGTCCTGGCCGCCCACGGCCTGCTCGAGGAAGGGCCGAGCTGGCGGGAACACTACGAGGCGGCCCTGGCGATGATCGGAAGCGGGCGGTGGCCCTTTGACCGGGCCCGGATCCTGCTGTTGTTCGGTGAGCAGCTGCGGCGTGAGAAGGAGCGGACGGCCGCCAAAGCCATGCTCACTGAAGCCAGGGAGGTTTTTCTCGGGATCGGGGCCGGAGCCTGGGCCCGGCGTGCCGATCGAGAACTCGCCGCCCTCGGTGCTCACGAGACACGCACCACGGCGCTCACCCCGCAGGAAACCGCCGTCGCGAACCTCGCTGCGACGGGACTGTCCAACAAAGAGATCGCCGAATCCCTCTTCCTTTCACCGCGCACCGTTTCGACCCATCTGTCCCGGGCCTTCGCGAAACTCGGCATCTCATCACGGGCCGGCATGCGTGACGCACTCACCGGTCTGGGCGGGGAATTGCGTCATTGAATATACGTCAACCGACGGATTACCGCCGGCGCGCGAAAACATAACGTTGCTCTTGTTCACGTTCTTGATGTCCACACCCTAGGAGCAATCCATGAAAGCAACCATCGTTCTTGTCCACGGCGGATTCGTCGACGGATCCGGCTGGCGCGGAGTCTTTGACGACCTCACCGCGGACGGCTATGAGGTCCGCGTCGTCCAGAACCCAACGAAGTCCCTCACCGACGACGTCGCCACCACCCGGCAGGTCCTCGACGAAGCCGGCGGGCCCGTCGTCCTCGTTGGCCACTCCTACGGCGGAGCCGTCATCACCGAAGCGGGAAACCACGACAACGTGAAAGCACTCGTATGCGTCACCGCGTTCGCCCCGGACCAAGGCGAATCCGTCAACTCGCTCCTGGGCACGTTCCCCACCGACGGCCCCCAGCCGCCGATCCTGCCCCCTGTCGACGGGAACCTGTTCCTGGACCGCGACAAGTTCTACGAGTCGTTCGCCGGCGACGTCACCCCGGCAGAAGCAGCCTTCTTTGCCAACGCCCAGGTCCCGTGGGGACTGGACGCGCTCGGCGGCGTCATCACCTCCGCGGCCTGGCGGATCAAGCCCAGCTGGTACCTGCACGTCACGGAGGACAGAATGATCCCTCCTGCGGCACAGGCCAGCATGGCAGAACGCATCGGTGCCACGGTCAGCGAAACCCCCGGCAGCCACGCAATCTACGTTTCACAACCAAAAGTAGTGGCCGACATCATCCGGGCGGCCGCCGCAACACTCAACTAGTTCGCGCGAAACCCCGCTGCCGGCGCTCCGTCGGCAGCGGGGATGCGGCGCCGTCGAGCTCCACGGTCCTGCCTGGCCGTGCTGTCAAGGCACTGGCCGTGCAGTTCCTGCCGGGATTACAATCGTGGTGGACGCAACCGGTCACGGCACTCCCGGGACACGCCCACCGGGGGGCTCATCCACGTTCGTGCGGTGCCGGCAAAGGATGCCAACCATGCCCAATATCCCGGCGCTCATCGATGCATTGCGACCCGAAGACCTGGCCACTCTCCTTCAGCGGGGCCCGGAGCAGATCCTGGAGCGGGCCATGGTCGATGCCCTGGACCGCGCCGCCGGTGGACCAGGGGAGGGCCGTGGCTACTACGTTGTCCACGAACGCCTCGAACCCCTGGACCACCCGCTCCGCCGTCGGTACTACCTGCGCGAAGACGTCGCATCCGCGATCTTCGCGACACGACTGGAAGGCGCGTCCGGCGCGGGCGCCTGAGCGCCGTGGCATCCTCGGAAGGGCTTGCGACCATACGCAGTTGGGAAGCCGATGATGCCATGGACCTCCCCAACCTGGTGGACATGCCAGGGGTGGAACGGGTCGGCGGGCCGGGCCTTAACCGGATCGCCACCGTGTACTTCGACACCGCCACCCTGACGCTCGCGGCACGGGGGATCACCCTGTGCCGGCGCACCGGAGGAACGGACCACGGCTGGCATCTCGAGCTCCCCGCCGGAGGTCACCGAACGCGGAGGATCCAGGCACCGCTGGGCAGCTCGGACATCGTCCCGGAAGAACTGCTCTACCGCGTGCTGCCCTTCATCCGTGGGGCCGTGCTGATGCCCGTCGCCAGGATTGACACGGGACGGTGCACTCGCCGGCTCTACGGGCCCGGCGGAGGGCATCTTGCCGACTTCGTTGATGACCGGGTCCAGGCTGTGGCAGTGCGCCCGGGCACACCGGAGACGGCGTGGCGCGAGTGGCGGATCGAACTCGTCCACGGCAATGGTGATTTCCTCGGCGAAGCCGCAAGCACCCTCACCTCCGCCGGTCTCAACCGCCCGGTGCAGGACTCCGAACTAGCTCGGGCCCTCGGGGATTCATACCCGTCCGGCCGGGTCTCCGGCGCCGGCACGCCAACCGGGAACGGGTCGGCCCTCGACGTGGTGACCGCCTACCTGGACCGCCAGCTTGGCGAAATTCTGGCCTTGGATCCCGGCGTGAGGATGGGGAGCCCGGACGCCATCCACCGGATGCGGTCGGCAACGCGGCGGGAGCGGTCGGTCTTGACGGCATATGGCAGCCTCTTCGCCAAGAACGAGACCAATCGACTCAAAGCTGAACTGAAGTGGCTCGCCAAAATTCTGGGCCGCCCACGCGATGCCGAAGTCATGCGCGAACGGCTCCGCTGTCGCCTCCAGGGTCTGCCGCCGGCATTGCGGAACGGTACTGTTACTGGACCTGTCGAAGATGAATTGGGAACCTCCTACAACGTCGGTTACAAGGCTGTGCTTCAGGCCCTTGAAACGCTGCGCTATTACAGGCTCCTGGACAATCTTGAACAGTTCCTCCGCCTTCCACCCGCCAAATCCCGGGCCTCCCAACCTGCGCGAAAGGCGACAGCCGGACTCGTCAACAAGCAAGCCAAACGCCTGGATCGCGCACATCGGGCCGCCGCACGCGCCAAAAACGGCGGTGCCGGCGACGCAGCACTCCACCAAGTCCGTAAAGACGCCAAACGCCTGCAGCATGCCGCCGAATCCGTACAAGGAATCCACGGAAAACGAGCCCGAAAATTGTCCAAGGCCGCCCACCGGTTCCAGAAAATCCTCGGAGACCACCAGGACAGCGTGGTGGTCCGGGCATTCCTGGACGGCCTGACCAACAACCCTGCGACACCCGAGATTGCCCTCACCGCCTACCGCCGCGTGCGAAGAGCCGAGGAACGTGCGGCCCATTCCGCCAAGAAGAAGTACCTAAAAGCCCGAAAGCGATCATCCGGCCTTCGGCTGCCGCACTGAGCTGGACGATTGCGACCACCGGAAAAATCAACAGCGACGGGGTTGGCTGCGGATGATGACCTGGTTTGTTGGCGGGAGGGCAAGACGGGTTCGCCCCTCGTCCGGGACAATGCGGACGTACCGGTCCATGGTGGAGCACCATATTGCACCCTTGATCGGGACCATGGACGTCGCTGAGATCGATGTCCGGCACCTGCTTTGCCATAGCCGCCGCAGTGGCGATCGACGATCTCGAGCTGGAAACCCACCCGGCGACAGTGCGGATCCACCAGGCAGCGAACCTGGCTACTCGCCGAAAAGGCTCCCAGGGTGCGCTCTGGTGAAGACACCTCGAATCCACGACCTTCGCCACACGCACGTGTCCATGCTGATCCACGAAGGCGCCCCCTTTTCACTATCTGCCGCCGCCTGTGGTTTGGCTGGATAGTCCCATAGCGCCTTCCGCAGTGGGGCCTATCGGAGTGGTGAGGTGGACAGGGCAACACGCGCCTACCAAATTGATGGGACGGTTCTCGTGCCGTGAGGCCGTGAGCACGTGTTGAAAGTCACGTCCGGGTGGAACTACAGTGTGTACTGTATACAGCGACGTTTCTCGAGACCGGAAGTGTGATGTCGCGATCATTATCACCAACAATTTGCATCAGGACTCATGAGAGGCGCGGATAAGGGATGACCCGGACGCTTGAACTTGAAGGCATCGCTTTTGGCGGAGACTACAACCCGGAGCAGTGGCCGCGGGAGGTGTGGGAGGAGGACGTTCGGCTGATGCGCCAGGCGGGGGTCAACTTCATTACCGTCTCCGTCTTTTCCTGGCCGCTACTGGAACCGGAAGAGGGCAGGTTCGACTTTGGCTGGCTCGACGACGTCATTGAGCTGCTGCACGTCAACGGCATTGCCGTTGACCTCGCCACGGCCACCGCGACGCCGCCGGCCTGGCTCATCCGAAAATACCCGGAGATCCTGCCCGTCACGGCCGACGGCACCCACCTGGAATTCGGTTCCCGCCAGGCCTACTGCTTCAGTTCGCCGATCTTCCGCGATTACGCGCTGCGCCTCACCCGCGCCATGGCCGAGCGCTACGGCAAGCACCCGGCCGTGCGGCTGTGGCACGTCTCCAACGAATATGGCGACCACGTCTCACGCTGCTGGTGCGACGCCTCGGCGGTCCACTTCCGCAGCTGGCTGCGCGGCAAGTATGGCTCCATCGGGGCCCTGAACGAGGCCTGGGGTACCAGCTGCTGGGGCCAGCACTACCTGGACTTCGACGCGATTGAACCGCCGCGCGAATCCACCGGGCCCGTCAACTCCACCCAGCGGCTCGACTTCGAGCGTTTCTCCTCCGACGCCATGCTGGAACTGTTCACCGCCGAGGTGGCCGCGCTCCGTGAAGTCACCCCGGAGCTGCCGGTCACCACCAACTTCATGTCGATCCTGCACGATCTGGACTACTTTGCGTTCGCCGACGCCGAGGACATCGTCACGGACGACGCCTACCCGGATCCGGCCGATCCCGGCGCCCACATCGACGCCTCCCTGAACTACGCCCTGATGCGCGGGGCCAAGGGCGGCGCGCCCTGGTTGTTGTTGGAGCAGTCGGCCAGCGCTGTCAGCTGGCGCGACGTCAACGTGCCCAAGGCGCCCGGCGTCATGCGGTTGGACAGTTACCAGGCGCTGGCCCACGGCGCCGACGGCATCATGTATTTCCAATGGCGGGCCGCCAAGTTTGGCCCGGAGAAATTCCATGCCGCCATCCTCGGCCATCGCGGCGAGGCAAGCCGCACCTTCGTCGAATGCAGCGCGCTCGGCGCCGAACTGCAACAACTCGGCGCGCTGAAGGGCAGCCGGGTGGTGGCCGACGTTGCCATGCTGCTGGACTGGGACGCCAAGTGGGCCCTGGCTGCCCCGGACTCCCTGCCCACCAACCGGCTGAGCTGGATTGGCCAGGCCCGCGACTGGCACCGGGCCACCTTTAAACTGGGCGTCACGGTGGATCTGGTCCGGGCCGGGGCCGACTGGTCCGGTTACAAGGTGCTGCTGGTGCCCAATCTGTACCTGGCGACGCCGGAATTGGCTGCCCAACTGGAGGCCTTCGCTGCCGCCGGGGGCACCGTCGTCGTGGGCGCGTTCTCCGGGGTCGTTGACCGCAACGACCACGTCCACCCCGGCGGCGCACCGGGACCACTGCGCCCACTGCTGGGAGTCGAGGTGGACGAGGTGTGGCCGCTGCCGGACGGTCAAAGTGGCCAGGTCTTGATGGACGGCGTGCGGTACGAGGTCCACACCGTGAGCGAATGGCTCGACGCCGTGGACGCCCGTACCGTGGCCGGCTATTCCGGCGGGGAACTCGATGGGCGCCCGGCTGTGACAAATCGCCAGCATGGCGACGGCGGCGCCTGGTATGTGAGCGGCGCGCTGGCCGACGCCGGCATGCTCACGTTGATGCGGCGGATCCTCGACGAGTCCGGCGTGCCTGTCCGTGACGGTGCCGGGCCCGACGTCGAGGTGGTGGTGCGCCGCGGCGCGGACGCCTCCTTTAGTTTTGTGCTCAACCGCGGAACGACCGCCCTGGACGTTGCGGTGCCCGCAGGTGCGGCCGTGCTGGTGGGCGATGCCGCCGCCTCAGGCGCCGTGCCGGGTTCCGGCGGGCTGCGCCGGCTGCCGGCCCGCGGGGTCCTGGTGGTCACGCACGATCACTCCGACGTCGTGCGTGTCGTGGCCGAAAGTGCGCGGCTACAGGCTGTCTAGGCACCTTCTTTTGCCCCGCGCGGGCCCCCTTCAGCCCATCCCGGCTCGACTGGCCGGGGTGGGCTGAAAATTTGCCCGGAAAACTGTTGACTGCGTCACATGTGGCTAATAATGTGTACTGTATACAGAATTCAGTTGCTGTTATCGCACCATGCGGCGGTACGTCCGCCACAACCCCTGAGGTGAATCCATGAACAACCCAGTAACCCACCCCTACATCCCCAACTCGGTTCCGGCCGTGCGGGACGCGATGCTGGCCGCCGTTGGCGCCGCGGACATCGAGGAATTCTATGCGGACATTCCGGCCGGCTTGCGGGTGCAGGGCAGCCTGAAGCTGCCGGCGCCGTTCCTGTCCGAGGCCGAGTTGGAACGGCACGTCAGCTCGTTGCTGAATAAGAACACCAGCACCCGCGAGACACTAAGCTTCCTGGGCGCCGGGACGTACAACCACTACGTGCCGTCCGTCGTCGACGAGGTCATTGGCCGCAGCGAATTCCTGACGGCCTACGCGGGGGAGCCCTACGAGGACCACGGCCGCTTCCAGGCACTGTTCGAGTACCAGTCCATGATGGCGGAGCTCCTGAACATGGACGTCGTCAACGTCCCCACCTACGACGGCATGCAGGCCACCGCCACCGCCCTGGCCATGGCCGGGCGCATCACGGGCCGCCGCGGGATCGTCCTGGTCAGCGACGCAAACCCGGACACACTCTCCAAGGTCTCCGACTATGTACGTTCCTTCATGGACCTGCACATCGTCACCACGAACAACGGCACCGCCGATCTGGACGCCGCAGCGCTGGCCATCGGGGCAGAGACAGCCGCCGTCTGGATCCAGACCCCCAGCTACCACGGCGCCCTCGAGGAACAGGGGGCCCAATTAGCCAAGCTGGCCCACGACGCCGGGGCACTCGCCGTCGTCGGCACCGACCCGATCGCCTACGGCGCCCTGACCCCGCCGGCCGACTGGGGAGCGGACATCGTCTGCGGTGACATCCAGTCCTTGGGCATCCACCAGTGGTTCGGCGGCGGACGCGGCGGCTTCATCGCCGTCCACGACGACCCCACGTTCGTGCTGGAAATGCCGTCCCGGCTCTTCGGCCTCGAATCCACCGACGTACCCGGTGAATACGGCTTCGGCGATGTCGCCTGGGACCGGACATCCTTTGCCCTGCGCGAAGAGGGGAAGGAATGGGTGGGCACCGCCGCTGCCCTGTGGGGGATTGCCGCCGGCGTGTACTTGTCCTCGATGGGTCCGGCCGGCATGGCCGAGCTGGGGGAGACGCTGCTGGCCCGCACCGCCTACGCGGCCCAGCAACTGGCCTCCGTGGACGGACTTGAACTGTGCGATTCCGCATTGCACCTGCGCGAGATCGCCGTCGACTTTTCCAACGCCTCTCGCAGCAGCACCGAGGCTGTCGCGGCGTTGCGCGCCCGCGGGATCGAGCCCGGCGTCGTCCTGCCCGGCAACCGCCTGCTGGTCTGCGTGACCGAACAGCTCACCGCCGCGGACATCGACACCCTTGCCGCCACCCTGACTTCCGTTTTGAAG
This sequence comes from Arthrobacter sp. ERGS1:01, assembly GCF_001281315.1. Taxonomy (NCBI): domain Bacteria; kingdom Bacillati; phylum Actinomycetota; class Actinomycetes; order Micrococcales; family Micrococcaceae; genus Arthrobacter; species Arthrobacter sp. ERGS1:01. The sequence goes on from NZ_CP012479.1 coordinate 1,268,846, forward strand.
GAGAACTGACATGGCGCTTCCCGTCGCCCCCAAGCCCGCCCTGCGCCGTTTCCACCAGGCCAGCTGGGACGAGCCCATCATTTTTGAGCTGACCACGCCCGGTGAACGCGGCATCCTGGTCCAGCAGCCCGAACCGGCCTCCGTCGAGGCCCTGGCCCTGCGTGAAGAGCGTCTGGCCCCGCTGCGCCGCACCAAGGCCCCCGCCCTGCCGGAACTGGCCCAGATGCGTGTGGTGCGCCACTACCTGCGCCTGAGCCAGGAAAACCTGGGCGCCGACTTCAACATCGACATCGGCCAGGGCACCTGCACCATGAAATACAGCCCCAAGGTCAACGAAACGATCATCCGCACGCCCAAGCTCATGGACGTCCACCCGCTGCAGGACGAGGCCAGCATCCAGGGCGTCCTGGAAATCTTCTGGCGCACCGAGCAACTGCTCGCGGAGATCTCGGGCATGTCCCGGGTCAGCCTGCAGACGCAGGGCGGTTCCGCAGCCATCTGGGCCAATATTGCCATGATCCGCGCCTACCACGAGGCCAGCGGCGACGGCGAGGTGCGCGACGAGGTCATCACGACCATCTTCTCCCACCCCTCCAACGCGGCCTGCGCCAAGGCGGCCGGCTACAAGGTCATCACCTTGATGCCCGACGCCGACGGCTACCCGGACATCGAGGCGCTTCGGGCGGCCGTCTCCCCGCGCACCGCTGCGCTCATGATCACCAACCCCGAAGACACCGGCATCTACAACGCCAAGATCCGCGAGTTCGTGGACATCGTCCATGAGGTGGGCGCCCTGGCAGCATACGACCAGGCCAACGCCAATGGCATCCTGGGCATCACCCGGGCCTCCGACGCCGGCTTCGACCTGTGCCACTTCAACCTGCACAAGACGTTCAGCACTCCGCATGCCAGCGGCGGACCCGGTGCCGGCGCCAGCTGCGTGTCGGAGAAGCTGGTGCCGTTCCTGCCCGGCCCCACCATCGACAAGGTGGGGGAGAGGTTTGTCATCAACCGCGACCACCCGCAGTCCGTGGGAACCGTGGCCCCGTTCTATGGTGTGGCCCCCAACGTGGTCCGCGCCTACGCCTGGATCATGGCACTTGGCGCGGACGGATTGCGCCAGGCCGCCGAAATCGCGGTGCTGAACAACAACTACCTGCTCGCCAAGGTCCTGGAAATCCCCGGCGCCTCCGCCCCCTATGCGGAGGGCAAGCGCCGCATCGAGCAGGTCCGGTACTCGTGGCAGGAACTCTTCGAGGACACCGGTGTCTCCTCCGAGGAGATCGGCATCCGGATGTCCGACTTCGGCATGCACTACTGGACCAGCCACCACCCGTACCTCGTCCCGCAGCCCTTCACCCTCGAGCCGACGGAGTCTTATTCCAAAGCGGAGATCGACGAGTACGTGGCCGTGCTGGCCCACGTCGCCAACGAGGCCCGCACCAATCCGGAGATTGTCCGCACCGCCCCGCACAACCAGACGGTGCACCACATCCACCACGACGACCTGGATGACCCGGCCCGTTGGGCCATCACCTGGCGCGCCTACCAGAAGAAGCACCTGAACAACTAAACGCATCAAACGGTTGGCGGCACGCAGCCCGCGTGCCGCCGCCGGCCAACTCCACCCACCAAGCATCAACGAACCAGGAGTATCCCGTGAACAGCACCATCCTTAGTCGCCGGAATTTCGTGGCAGGCGCCCTGGGCGTCGGCGCCCTGCTGGCAACCGCCGCTTGCGGCGGGCCCGCCGGAGGCAACGCCGCCTCCCGCATCACCTGGTCCACCTGGGGTACTCCGGAAGAGGGCCAGCGATTCAAGAAGTTCAACACCCAGTTCAAGTCGGACAACCCCAGCATCACCGCCACCTTGCAGATGGTGCCGTCCTACTCCGACTACCACTCCAAGCTGCTGACCCAGCTCACCTCCGGCACGGCACCTGACGTCTTCTATGTCGGTGACGACTACATCGGCAAGTTCGTCTCCGCGGGTGTGCTCATGGACCTGACCCCCGTGGTCACGGGCCCGGCCGCGAAGGTCAAGATGGAGGACTTCAACGCCGCCCTGTTCGGGGCCGGCAAGACGGACAAGGGCCTCTTCGCCCTGCCCAATGACTGCAACCCGGACGTCTTCTGGTTCGATAAGAAGGCCCTGGCCGCGGCCGGAATCACCGAAAACCCGGCCGAGCTTGCGGCCGCCGGCAACTGGACCATCGAAACGTTCCTGTCCATGTGCGCCAAACTGGCTGCCAAGGGCATGACCGGGGCCATGTTCTGGAACTACTGGTCCACGCACTGGAGCTGGGTGGCGGCAAACGGTGGCAAGGTCTTTGACGCGGCCGGAAAGTTTGTCCTCCCGCAGGATCCCACGAGCGTCGCCGCGATCGAGTCGCTGGCCAAGGGCTTCACCAGCAAGTCGTTCACCGTGGCCGACACCCTGCCCGATGGCTCCGGCCCGGACAGCCTCTTCGTCTCGCACAAGGCCGGTTTCTACGTCCAGGGCCGCTACGGCATCGCCACGGCCGAGCAGTCCGGCAGCAAGGACGACTACGACATCGCCCCTTGGCCCACCGTGTCCGGTAAGCCCGGCCCGTCCGGCGTCGCCGCGTCCTACCTGGTCATCAATGCCAAGACGAAGGCGCCCGAAGCGGCCAAAACCTTCGTGGGGGACTTCCTCAGCGCCAAGGGCCAGACCCTTCGCCTGGCCGACGGCGGCAACGCCGTACCGTCCGTCAAGGGTGCCGACTCCGTGGTTCTGGGCGGCAACTACCCCGTCCACGCGAAGTCGTTCCTGACGATGACGGACACCGGTTTCGAGGACTTTGCGCAGGAAGCCAAGGTTCCCGGCCTGTCCTCCGACGTCAGTACCGCCATGCTCACCATGTACCAGGGCAAGTCCAGCCCGGCCGACACCATCGCCGCCGTCGGCAAGTTGATGGAAAAGGCGGTTTGACGCCGTGACCGCACTCCTGACCAAGACCGGTGCGGCAGTTGCCCCACCGGTGGAACGCAAGGAAGCCGGCTGGCGCAAACGCGACCGCTGGTGGGGACTCGTTTTCGTCAGCCCGCAGCTGATCGGCATGATCGCCTTCGTGCTGCTGCCGTTCGCCGTCGGCCTGGTCCTGGCGTTCGCCCAATGGGACGGCCTGACCCAGCTCACCTGGGTCGGGTTTGCCAACTTCCAGGCGCAACTTGCCGACCCCGTCTTCCTGCGCTCCATGCTGAACACCCTGGGCCTGGCCCTCATCACGGTGCCGGTGGGCCTGGCGCTGTCCTTGCTGGTCGCCGTCGCCCTTGACCGGCTGCGCGGCCGCACGGGCTACCTGCTCCTGTACTTTGCCCCCGTCATGACCAGCTCCATCGCCGTTTCACTCGTGTGGCAGCAGATCCTGCGGGCCGACGGTCCGCTCAACGAGGCCTTCACCAAGGTGTTCGGCATCCCCGGCCCGGACTGGCTCGGCGACCCACGCTTTGTCCTGCTGGCCGTGAGCATCGTGACCATCTGGTCCTCCATGGGCCTGAACGTCATCATCTTCCTGGCCGGCCTGCAGGGCATCAACCCGAATGTGCTCGAGGCCGCCCGCGTGGACGGGGCCGGCCCGCTGCGAACCATGATGCAGATCAGGCTGCCGCTGCTTTCTCCCGTGGTGTTCTTCTCCACCGTGGTGGCGGTCATCAGTTCCTTTCAAACCTTCGACGTCGTCTTCATCCTCACCAAGGGCGGCGGGCCGGAGAACTCGGCACGGACCATCGTCTATCAGATCTATGACGAGGGCTTCGTCCACTTCCAATTCGGCATGGCCAGCGCCGCGTCCATCATCCTGCTCGTCCTGACCCTGGTCGTCACCGCCGTGCAGCTTGGCCTGCAGCGCCGGTTCGTTCACTACGAAAGCTGACACACGTGGCTACTTCACTTCAACAACGACCGGCCCGCATTGTCCGGCTGTCGCCTCGCCGGCGTCCGGCGCGCAGTGTCAAAATGTCCCGGATCATCCTGCACGTGCTGCTGGCCGTGGGCGGCTTCCTCATGGTGGCGCCGTTCCTGTGGATGCTGCTGACGTCGTTCAAGACGCTGCCGCAAATCCTGGCCAACCCGCTGGGCCTTTTCCCCGCCCCCTGGAACTTCGCCAATTACGTGGACGCGTGGAACGCCGCCCCGTTCGGCCTGGCCTACTGGAACAGCATCTACATCTGCGTGCTGACCGTGGCCGGCACCATCCTGACCGCCTCCATGGCCGCGTATGCGTTCGCCCGGATCGAGTTCAAGGGCAGCAAATTCCTGTTCATCCTTTTCCTGGCTACCCAAATGGTCCCGCAGCAGGTCACGATCGTACCGCTCTACATGATCTTCTCGAAGCTCGGCTGGGTGGACACGCACCTGGCGCTCATCATCCCGGCCGTGCTGTGCAACCCGTTCGCCGTGTTCCTGGTGCGCCAGTTCATCCGCTCTCTGCCCGTGGAGCTGGAGGAGGCGGCCCGCCTGGACGGTGCCGGCCGCTGGCGGATCCTGTTCAGCATCGTCATGCCGAACATCAAGCCCGGCCTGGCAGCGTTGTCGATCGTGGTGGCGCTGGGTGCCTGGAACAACTTCTTCCTGCCCCTGATCGTGCTCAACAGCGAGAACCAGTTCACGGTTCCGCTGCTGCTCTCGCAGTTCACCGGCCAATACGGCGGCATCAACTACTCGCTGGTCATGGCGGCGTCCGCGATCTCGATCGTGCCGATGCTCATCGCCTTCCTGATCGGCAACAGGCGCATCCTGAACTCGATGGCCATGTCCGGAATGGGCGGCTCCTGATGCAGTCCTGGCCCGGAGCCGGGGCGTTCATCGACCTCGACGCCGTGCCGCTGACCGATCGTGGCTCGCGCCTGCTGATTTTCGCCCGTCCCGACGGCAGTCTTCGGGTGGCCGGGGCGGTTTATGAGCGCAACGCGGACCGTTGCACGCACCTGCGCCGGCTCGCCCTGCTGGGGGCCGACGGCGTGCAGCTGCCGGTCACCGACGTGGGTCCGGAAGGCATCAGCTTTGCCGGCGGCGCAGCGTCCGTAACGTTCGTTGACACCGAAACGCTGAGCGTCGGCGTTGCGGATGACGGAACCCCCGTCACCGTCCTGCTTGAAGCGTTTGGGAGCGGCGGCGACGGCCGGCCAGTTTCAGAGGTGGACGGTGCGCCCATTCGCTGGAGCAGCACCGAGGGCCCCTCCAGTACTGACGCCCCCAGCGTGGTGCTTCCCGCCGGTGGCAGCGTGAGTGTACGCATGGGCGGGGAAGTCCGGGAGAATCCCGAACCCGGCAGCCACGGTGGGTACCTCGCTGCGTCGACGGCCCGCTGGCTCGATTGGTTCGCCAAGCTGCCGGCCGTGCGGGAAACGGACCGCGACATGGCCCGCTACGCCTGGTGGTTGTTGGCGAGCAACATCGTCCGGCTGGCCACGCATCCGGATATCGAGGCCGTGGTCCCCTCCAAGCAGGGCTACGTTGCCGCGTGGCAGTGGGACTCCTATTTCATCAGCTTTGGACTGCGCCACGGTGATCCGGGGCTTGCGGCGGACCAGTTGCGGCTGTTCTTTGCCGAGCAGGCTCCCGACGGCGGCCTGCCGGACGTGGTCCACGACGGCGGCACACTGGCCCGCGTGGCTGACATGCCGCCGGGGGACCTGGGCACGCTGGCCCGGATCCATGGCCCGGACTCGCCCATGGTCACCGAGGCGGAGATGCCCATCACGAAACCGCCGCTGGCCGCATGGGCGGCCCGCGCAGTTGACCAGGTTGCGGGCACGTCCGTTCAGGCTGAGCTCAAGGACGGACTGGACCGGCTCCACCGCTGGTGGTTTGACCGGCCCTCCCCGGACGGGCTGCCCGGCTACGAGCACGTCTATTCCTCCGGACTGGACGATTCCCCGCTCTTCGACGACGGCGGCCCGGTATTCGCGCCCGACCTGCCCAGCTACCTGGTCATGGCCCTTGACTCGATGGCCGCACTGGCAGATGACGGTGGCGACGCCGCAGAAGCGGCGGCCCAGCGGTCCCTGGCCGCAGAGACGGCGGAACGGCTCGTGGCGAAGCGCTTTGACGCGGACCTGGGCCAGTTTGTGGCGTTGACCCCGGCCGGCACGCGAAAGACGCTCACCCCGTTTGCGCTGATGCCTCTGCTGACCGGCCGGCTTCCCGGTCCCGTACTTGAATCCCTGCGGGAATCGCTGACCGCGCCCGGTTCCCTGGGGGCTGCCCACCCGCTGCCCACCGTGGGGCTGGCGGAACAGGAATTCGACGCCGACAAGATGTGGCGCGGCCCCGTCTGGCTGAACGTGAATTGGCTGGTGGTCCAGGGCCTGCTGCGCAGCGGCCTCGAGGCCGAAGCCGCGGATCTGGCCGAGCGGACCGTCACCATGGTGCGGGAGAGCGGCGGCATCCACGAGTACTGGAATCCGTTGACGGGTGCCCGTGCAGCCGGTGCCACCACCGGCTTTGGCTGGTCCGCGGCACTGTTCCTGGATCTGGCCGTTTGGCTGGCGGCGGGGGACCGCCCGGAATAGGCGCCCCTGCAATGCCCCGTCCCGAAATTCGGGGCGGGGCACTGGCATGTGCGATATAGCTTGTGCTGTACGACACATATAGATGTGAATCCTGGGACGCCACTGTTGAATGGCGTTCAAGTGTGGATATGAGCCACGCGAATACTCTTCATGGAAGGGGTTCGCCCGTGGCGACCTGCAACAAAATCACCTATTCGAGCATCTGGCATGCCAACCGTGCCCTCCACGCCATTGTCCAAAAACACATGCCATCCGGTGGCAAGCTGCCTGCCGGCACTGAACGTTGGCGTTGCCAACAAAAGGCCCGCCCCGAAATTCGGGGCGGGCCTCCTTGCGTGCAGGCTTAGGCGATGCCGCCGCCGTCGACCACCAGGGCGGAGCCGGTGACGTAGGAGCTGGCATCGCTGGCCAACCACACCACGGCCTCCGCGATTTCCTCCGGCGTGCCCATGCGCTTGAGCGGGCGGTCGTTGGATTCGGCCAGGAAGCTCTGCTCCTCCTGGGAGAGCTGGCGGGCTTCTTCGCGCAGCATGGGGGTGTTGGTGTCACCCGGGTTGACCGAGTTGACGCGGATGTTGTCCGGTCCGTGGTCGATCGCCAGGGCGCGGGTCATGTTGACGACGGCGGCCTTGGACGTGCAGTACGAGATGGCGTCGCCGCCGCCCTTCAGGCCCCAGCCGGAGCCCGTGTTCACGATGGCTCCGCCGCCGGCCGCCTTCATCAGGGGCACCACGTACTTGCTCATCAGGAACGGTCCGCGCACGTTGACGGCCATGACCCGGTCCCAGTCTTCCACCGAGGTTTCCAAGACGTTGGCACGTCGGATGATCCCGGCGTTGTTGAAGAGCACGTTGACGCCGCCGAAGGCGTCGACCACCTGGGCTACGCCGGCCTGGACCTGCTCGTCGTCGGCCACGTTCACGGCGACCCCGATAGCGTTGACGCCCAGTGCCGCGGCTTCGTCGGCCACGGCCTTCGCGGCCGCCTCATTGATGTCGAAGATGGCCACATTGGCGCCCTCGGCGGCCATGGCCAGTGCCGTGGCGCGGCCGATTCCGGAACCGCCGCCGGTGATGATGGCATTTTTGTCCTGCAAACGCATTCAGTACTCCTTGGTAATGGTGGTGCCTTGGGTTTCTTCAAACACCCGGTGGACCGGGTAGACCGTGTGGGTGCCCGCACCCGTGAAAACCTTCGCGTACCCGCTGAGCTTCGCGTCGACGTCGTCGTCGCCGGAATCCACCCAGAGCGGGCGCCCGGCCAGGGAGGCGAGCTTGCCGTCCGTCGCGACGATCTGCAGCGGAAGGCGGGCCAGCAGCTTCGCGGTGATTTGCTGGTTTCCGCGCCCGACGACGAAGCCCTGGCCGCCCAGCGGAGTCAGCACCACTGTGGCTTCCTTGCCGTCCAGGGCAATTTCGAGGGCTTGGGCGTCGACGTCGGCGGCCAGCAACGCTCCGTTGCGCACGACGTCGACCCCCAGCCTCGTCGTGGCCAGGCCAAGCTCGCGGCCGATCGCGCTGGTGGTTCCGCCCGGACCGAGGACGTAGCTTCGGTCCGGCGCCATGCCGCGAACGAAGGCGCGGGCCAGGGCGGCCACCGAGTTCGCGTCCGATGCCGGTGTGGCGGCCTTCCGGGCCTGCAACCGGCTTGGATCGACAGGCACGTTCAGTGTGCCGTGCAGGGTGGGGGAGGCCAGCCCGGCGCGCAGCAGGTCCTCGTCGATATCTACAACGTCGCGCCGGGCCGTGGCCCGCCCGGTGCCGGAAAGCCAGGCGGCCGCCGATGAACCGGCCGCCATGGGTGTCAGGGCAAAGACCGCAGAGTAGATTTTGACGCCGGCCGGGATGCCGAGGACGGGGACGGCGCCGCCCACGGAGTCCAGGATGTCCCGGGCCGTGCCATCGCCGCCGGCAAAGAGGATAAGGTCCACGCCGGCCTCGGCCAGGCGCGAGGCCAGGGCCCGCGTGTCGGCGGAGCTCGAGGCGGGCGCGGCGGGCCCCAGCACGGTGGTGGGGCACAGGCCTTCCGCGGCGTCTTCGCCCAAGAGGCCCGGGCCGGTGAGGAGTCGCAGTCCGCGGCCGTTGCGATCCAGGAGCGCCGCCAACTGGGCCACGGCGCGCCGCGCCCGGTCCGGGGACGTCAAGGCGTAGCCGGCCTTGTCGGCAATTGCGCGGATATCCGCGGCGTCGCTGCCCTTTTGGCCGGCGGGTCCGCCAAGTCCCGCAATGGGATTCACGATAAGTCCTACACTGACACTGTCCATACAAACTCGCCTCCTCGTCTGTATACAGTATACTGACATTACGATGGAGTGGTAGATCCACCGCGGTGCCACTTTATTTTTTCCAGATTGCGGTGCAAGGAGGAACGGGTGTCCATTCAACGCCAAACTCTGCGCGAGCAGATTGAAACGGAAATTATGGATCGCGTGGGGGCCGGTGAATTCCGCATGGGGGAAAACATCAATGAAGTGGCCCTGTCGGTCGAGCTCGGCGTCAGCCGGACGCCGCTGCGTGAGGCCCTCATCTCGCTTTCGCAGCAGGGCGTCATTGGCCGGGTCTCGGGCAAGGGGTTCCGCTGGACGCCCATCGGGGCCAGCGACTTCACCGAAACCGTGCAGATCATCGCCGCCCTGGAGGGCCTGGCGCTGCACCTGACCCCGGCGTCGGAACTTGTCGCCATCGGACGGCAGCTGGCCGAACAGGCCCGCAGCTTCACCGCGTCAGTCAGCTCCGCCCAGGACATCCACGAGCATGACGACGAATTCCACGCCACGCTCATTTCGGGCAGCCCTAATGTGCGCCTGGCGGAGACCCTGGCCTCCTATAAGTTGGCCCTGCGCCGTTACGAGCGCCTTTATGTTGGCAACACCGACCTGATGGAACGTGCCGCGGCTGAGCACGAGTCCATTGCCGACGCCCTGCTCGCCGGTGACTTGCCGGCCGCCATCTCGGCGCTGGAAGACAATTGGCTCAACAGCGTACCGCGGATCATCAATGCGCTGAAGAGTCGCGTTCCTGCGGGGTAGTAGGCCGGCGGAAGGTCACAAACCATAAGGCCACGGCCGAGTTTACAGGCCATCGGATCTTCCGATTTGACCGGGCGGATATCGACGCTGCCTGGGTGGGGTGGTTCATGGTGTCGAGACCGGGGTTGGGCTGCGCTGGAATAGCCATCGACGTGGTTTCAGTGATCGAGGAGAGGTTGAGGGCAGTTGGGACGGCCAAGGCTTGTTGGGTTGGTCCTTGCCCCTCTGAGCTGCCCCAAGGTTTGGTTTCCCAAAATGGTTTGAGGATGGTGCTTCTTTGGGGTGGCCATGAAACCCGGTCCAGTCCCGTTCATGGCATTCGCGGATGCCATACTGTCAGGCATGAACCTTCGCCAACTGCGCTACTTCCTCGCAATCGTTGATCACGGCGGCGTCCACCGTGCGGCGGAGGCCCTTCATATCGCACAGTCGTCGCTGTCACAAACAATGCGTGCGCTCGAACGCGACCTTGGAACGCAGTTGTTCCATCGGATCGGCAGGGGGATTGTCCTGGCGCCGGCAGGTGAAGGCTTGGTGGGACCAGCGCGGTCTATTCTGCGTGAAGTCGACAACGCCGAAAGGGCGGTGACCGAAATTGCGGCTCTGCGGGGTGGATCCATAGACGTTGCGTCGCTTTCGGACCTTGCGATCGATCCGGTTTCCACCTGGATCGCGAACTTCCTCATGGCCTACCCCGGCGTTCAATGCCGCGTCGAGGAAGGCGATGACCTCTCTGCCGTCACGGAAAAGGTTCGAACTGGCTCAAGCGAACTGGGTTTTGTCTCGATGCCTGCCCTCGGCGACCTGGAATGTGATGAGCTTGTGGAGCAAATATTTGTTCTGATCTGTCCGCCAGGCAGCGAGGACCGCTGGCCGAATCCGGTGCCCATATCGTCTTTGCGAAACGAATCCTTTGTCTTGGCCCAGCAGGGGACGGGGACGCGCGAATACATGGAGCAGATTCTTCGCGAACATGGGGTCGAACCGCGTATCGCCGTCGAAATTCGGCAACGCGAGGCAATTTTGCCTCTCGTCCTCTCGGGATGTGCTGTCGGAATTGTTCCTTTGCGCGTCGCGGTCAGCTTCTGGCAAAGGGGAGGGGTTGTGCGAGAACTTGACCCGGTGCCAGCCACAAAAATCTATGCAGTGTACAGACAGGGAAAACTGACCTCCGCCGCAAGTGCCTTTCTTGCGGCTGCACGATCATCTCTTGACCTCTGGGTTCGGGCCCTGGAGATGGCGGACGATGCCGAAACCCCATTGATTGAACGTGCGGCAGCGGCCCTCGAAGCTTGGGACCACCGCCTAAGGTCTTGAACCTCGGCGCTCGATTCGCTGTGTCATCCCTGCAGTCCGGCGCGAGAACCGGGCCCGGTGTAGCTGCGGTCCGTGCATGAAGCACTTCTGGCATCCAAGTTCACCTGATGTCGCAGTCACCATTTCCAATCCCCGATCGGAATATCCGACTCCTTTGTAGAACCGGTTGCGGGCGCCCACAAAGTGTTTGATAGGTATTTGCAGTCAGAATGTGCGGCAATTTGTATTAGACACGAACGGTTGTTGTGTATTCAAATGGATTGAGGGGAATGTGGTCCATATCTCATCACTCTCAATTTGCGGCGCACCGCAGTGCAACGACGCACTCGACTGGCAAGGAATCACATGTTGAATCAATCGGAAACAATAAAACCCGCGGGAAAACTCGGCCGACCTCAGCTGAAAATGACACCGGCGCGGGCATGGGCCATCACGGCGCTCTTGGCAATCTTTTTGTTCATCAACTATGCCGACAAGTCACTGCTCGGTCTTGCCGGCACTCAAATCCGTGCGGATCTCGGCATTACCGTCGAGCAATACGGAATCATCCAAAGTGCCTTCTTTTGGATCTTTGCAATCGGTGCAATCGTGCTTGGCGCGCTTGCGAGTCGCGTGAACCTGCGGTGGTACCTGGCCGCGTTGATGCTGGTGTGGGTGGCAACCATGATTCCTCTCATGGGCACCGTTGGATTCACTGGATTGCTTGTGTGCCGTCTCGTGCTCGGATTTGCTGAGGGCCCCGCCTACGCCTTGGCGAATCACTCCGCCCAGTCCATGTTCCCGCCGGAAAAACGCGCACTTGCCTCGGGCATTGTCACCGCGGGTTCGTCGCTTGGCCCGCTGGTCATGGCCCCGATCCTGACCTGGATCATTGTGCAGTGGTCCTGGCACACGGCATTCGGGGTCCTGGCAGTCGCGGGCATCGTTTGGGCTGCGTTGTGGCTCCTGTTCGGTGGTTCCTCCAAGGTGGGCTCAAAGGCAAAGCAGGGCGATGGAGGCGACTCGAGGGAGGCCGTGGCATCGCAGGCAAAGGCATCAGCCAATGAACCCGTCAACGTTCCCTACCGCGTCCTTCTCGGCACGACGACGGTCATCGGCATCGCGTTGCTGAACTTCTTCAGCTACTGGTCCACCAGCCTCAAGGTGGCTTGGCTTCCGGTTTACCTTTCGGAAGGCCTCGGCTACAGCACGCTCTCAGTGGGTCGGCTGATCGGGATCCCCTTCGCCGCAGCCGCAGTGTTTTCCATTCTTGCCGGGTTCTTCTCCAACTGGCTCTACAAGCGGGGCTATTCCCGCAAGGTGGCACGCGGGTACCTGGCCGGTGGCCTTGTGGTGGCATCAGGTGTGTGCATGTGGGCTTTCACGGTGGTACCCCAGGGCGTTTTCCAGATGGTGCTGGTCACCTTGGCATTTTCGCTCAACACGGCATCAATCGGCGTTGGCTTTACGGCGCTCGGTGACTTGATCCACAGCAAAAAGCGCGGCGGCATCATGGGCGGGATCGTGGCCTTTTCCAGCCTTGCCGGAATCGTCTCGCCACTGTTCATCGGATTCACCGTGGGCGCCGCAGCAAATGCGGCCCAAGGATATGACAAGGGCTTCGCCGCGGTCGGCATCATGATGGTCGTCGGAGCCGTCGTCGCCACAGCACTCATCCGGCCCGACAAGGATTTGATCAGGATCCGCAAATGGGCGGACGCCAACACTGCCAACAACAAGGAAACTCTCTGATGAATTCGCCATTACAGGGTGTCAGGGTCGTCGACTTTGGCCAGTTCATTGCCGCCCCGGCCGCCACCCAGCTGTTGGCCGATCTCGGCGCCGACGTCATCAAGGTCGAGGCAAAGACCGGCGATTCAGCCCGGTCCATCGGTGTCCACGGCCAGGCCATGGTCAATGCCTTCAACCGTGGCAAGCGCAGCATCGCCCTGGACCTAAAGAGCCCGGAGGGCCTGCGGGTTGCTGTGGAACTCGTCGGCCGAGCCGACATCGTGATCCAAAACTTGCGCCCTGGTGTCATGGAATCCTTTGGCCTGGGCGGCGGCGACGTCGTTGCCAAACACCCCCATATTGTCTATGCCAGTATCACTGCCTGGGGGTCCACGGGCCCGTCCCGGCTTCGTCCGGGCCTGGACATCACGGCCCAGGCCGAGAGCGGCATCATGCACATGACCGGTGACCCCAAAGGTGAACCGCAGAAAGTCGGCTGCCAAATCATTGACGCGGCCACCGCCTACGCGGCAGCCACGGCCGTGCTTGGAGCCTACGTCAACCGCCTGCGCACGGGACGGGGTGAGGTCATTGAGACATCCCTGCTCGAGGTGGCCACCCACGTCCAGGCCCCCATGCTGGGCGCCTATTTTGCCACCGGGGTGGAACCCAAGCGCCTTGGCAACGGCCAGCCTACCGTGGCCCCGGCCGCGGACGTCATGACCACCAGCGACGGCGCCTTCATTGTCTCGGCGTACTCTGAACCCCATTTCGCCCGCTTGTGCGAATTGATCGGCCGCCGCGACATGGTCCAGGACAATCGCTTCTCCTCCAACGCCGCCCGCGTCCGAAACAAGGCCGCCCTGTTGGCTGAGCTCCGCCAGGAATTCGGCAAGTTCACCACCGATGAGGCCCTGGCGCTGCTCACCAGCAATGGCGTTGTGGCCGGGCGCATCAGCACCTATGGTGACATCGCCGCCAACGAGGACGTCAAAGCCAGCGGCATTCTGATCAAGACCACCGGACCGCTGGGTGAGATCGAAACCGTCGGGGCCCCATGGCAGTTTGCCAATGCCGGCCCCCGCAACACCAGCGGAGCCCCAGCCTTGGGCGAGCACACCGAACAGGTCCTCCTCGAGCTTGGCTTCTCCGTCGAAGAGATCGTGGCCCTGGCAACAACCGGCGCCGTCGGCATCGCCGAAACCGCCGTGACCGCGTAACACCGGCACCCACTTCATCAATTTTTTCCCCAGGACACAAAGGACTCATTTCATGGAACGCACCATATTCAACGAAGACCACGAAGCATTCCGGGAGGTTGTCCGCGACTTCCTCGAAAGCGAAGTCGTTCCGAACATGGACGAGTGGGAAGACCAGGGTATGGTTCCACCGGAGATTTACACCCGCACCGCGGAAATTGGCATTAACGGCCTCCAGATTCCCGAGGAATACGGCGGCGGCGGCATGGACAGCTTCCTGTTCAACATGATCGCCTTCGAGGAAATCGGCTATGCGGCCTCGTCGCTGGGCGGCCTGCAGGTCCACCTCAACACGGTTCTGCCCTACTTCCTGGACTACTGCAATGAGGAGCAGCGCCAGCGCTGGTTCCCCGGCTTCGCCGATGGCAGCCTGCTCGCGTCCATCGCGATGACGGAACCTGGGACCGGCTCCGACCTGGCCGGCATGGCCACCACGGCGGTCCGCGACGGGGATGACTTCATCCTCAACGGCTCCAAGACCTTTATCACCGGTGGTACCAACGCCCAGCTTGTGATCGTTGTGGCCCGCACTAGCAGCGCCGGCGATGACCGCCGGCACGGGTTGACCCTGCTCGTCGTCGAAGATGGCATGCAGGGCTTCACCAAGGGCCGCAAGCTGGAAAAGCTGGGCCTGCGCTCCTCGGACACGGCTGAACTGGCCTTCCAGGACGTGCGCGTCCCGGCAGCCAACGTGCTCGGTCACGTGGATGCGGCCTTCAGCATGCTGGGCCACAACCTGTCACAGGAACGCCTCTCCATCGCCATCACGGCCCAGGCGACGGCAACGGCCGCGCACCAGCTGGCGATCGACTACGTCAAGGAGCGCAAGGTTTTCGGCAAGCCGGTCGCGCACTTCCAGAACACCAAGTTTGTCCTGGCCGACTGCGCCACGAACCTGGCGGCCGGCCAGGCCATGATTGACCAGGCCGTGTTGGCGTTGGATGCAGGCAAGCTGACCCCGGCGGATGCCGCCAAGGTCAAGCTGTTTGTCACGGAGGCCCAGGGCAAGATCGTTGACCAGTGCCTGCAAATGCACGGCGGCTACGGCTACATGCGTGAATACCCCATTTCCCGCCTCTACGCCGATGCCCGCGTCAGCCGCATTTTCGGCGGCACCAGCGAAGTCATGAAAGTAGTCATCGCCAAGTCCATTGGTCTCTGAGCTGCTGACCGGCACCCAGGAAGAAAGAAACAAAAATGCGTATTGAAGGAATCCACACAGTCGTCACCGGCGGTGCCTCCGGTTTGGGCCTGGCCACCGCAAAGCGGCTCGTCGCCCACGGGGCAAACGTCACCATCATGGACCTGCCCAATTCTGCGGGCGCCGAGAGGGCAGCCGAGCTGGGGGAGGCGGCCCAGTTTGTCGGGGTCGATGTGACCAGCGAAGAGCAGGTGCGCGAAGGCTTCGCCCGGGCCGGTGAATTCGCTCCCGTGCGTGCCCTGGTGCACTGCGCCGGACGTGGCAAGCCCATGCGCATCCTCGACCGTGAGGGCGCGGTGACCCCGCTGAGCTCGTTCGCCGACATCATCAACCTGAACGTCATCGGCACCTTCAACATCCTCCGCTTCGCCGCGGAGCAGATGGCCAAGCATGAGTTGCTCGACGGCGACCGCGGCGTCTGCGTTCTCACGGCCAGCGTGGCGGCGTATGAGGGTCAGATTGGCCAGATCAACTACGCAGCCGCCAAGGCCGGCATCGTGGGCATGACCCTTCCCGCGGCCCGCGACCTGGCCAAGGTGGGCATCCGGGTCTGCACCATCGCCCCGGGCACGTTCGCCACCCCGCTGCTGACCGAAAGTGGCCGCCCCGACATCGTCGACGCACTGGCAGCCAGTATTCCCCACCCGAGCAGGCTGGGTGACCCGGACGAATTTGCCTCCCTTGCCGAACAGATCATCAGCAACGGCATGATCAATGGCGAAACCATCAGGATCGATGGCGCAATCCGCATGGCCCCGCGCTAAATGGCGGCCATGAATTGACGTTTCTTAACAAGAGGAGAAGTAATGCGTGACGCTGTAATTGCCGCCGCGGTGCGAAGCCCCATCGGCCGGCGTGGGGGTTCCCTGGCCGGCATCCATTCGGTCGACCTGTCCGCAGCAGTCCTGAACGGACTCGTGGAGCGCGCAGGCATTGACCCCGCCCTGGTGGACGACGTGATGTGGGGTTGCGTGGGCCAGTCAGGCGAACAGGCCAGCAATATTGCACGCAACTCGGTGCTGTCCGCCGGCTGGCCGGAATCCGTTCCCGGCACAACCATCGAGCGCCAATGCGGTTCCAGCCAGCAGGCCATCCACTTTGCCGCCGCAACCGTGATCTCGGGCCAGAATGACCTGGTGGTCGCCGGCGGCGTCGAGAACATGACCCGCATCCCCTTGGGAACGGCCCGCCGCAACGGTCCCGGAGACCCCTTCAGCGAGCAATTGCTGGCTCGCTACGGCGGCGTCGAACTGAACCAGGGAACGGGTGCGGAAATCCTGGCCGAACGCTACGGACTCTCCCGCGAGTGGCTTGACGAGCTTGCCCTCGAATCACACATGCGTGCCGCTGCCGCACAGGACGCGGGCCACTTTGACGGGGAAATTCTCTCCATCACCACGGCCGAGGGTGCGTTCTCCCGTGATGAGGGCATCCGCCGTGGGTCGACCCTTGAAAAGCTGGGCCTCCTCAATCCCGTCTTTGGCGAGGACGGGCGCATGACGGCCGGGAACTCCTCACAAATTTCTGACGGCTCGAGCGCCATGATCGTCACCACGAGTGAAAAGGCCCGCGAACTGGGCTTGGCGCCGCTGGTGCGAATCCACACCGCCACCGTGGTGGGGGACGACCCTGTGTCCATGCTCGGGGCGCCCGCGCCGGCAACGGCCAAGGCGCTTAAGCGTGCGGGCCTGTCCCTAGGCGACATTGGCACCTTTGAGGTCAATGAGGCCTTTGCCAGCGTTGTTGGCGCCTGGCTCCGGGAGACCGGGGCAGAGCGGTCACTGGTGAACCCCGACGGCGGAGCCATCGCGATCGGCCACCCCCTGGGCGGCTCCGGCGCACGTCTGGCAACCACGCTCGTGCACCGAATGATCCGCGAGGAAATCCGCTATGGCCTGCACACGATGTGTGAAGGCGGCGGCATGGCCAACGCGACCATCTACGAGAACTTGCGGATCTCCGCCAACTGACCCAACCAGCCGCCGCCGGGGTAATCCGGCGCGGCGAAGATTGTAGTAAGGAGTCATCATGAAGATCGCCGTATTGGTGAAGCAGGTGCCCGACACCGAAGAGGAACGCAGCCTGGACCTTCAGTCCGGCCTGATTGACCGGGTGTCCGGGGAGAATGTTGCCGACGAGATCAACGAACGCGCCCTGGAAGTGGCCTTGGCCTACAAGGACAAAAACAAGGGCACCGAGATTGTCGTCGTGTCGATGGGGCCGGATTCTGCAACCAAGGCACTGCGCAAGACCCTGTCCATGGGGCGGACTCGGCGGTACACGTCCGCGATGACGCGCTGGCAGGTGCGGACCTGGGACGGACTGCAGCAGTCCTGGCTGCAGCGGCAAAGCACGCCGGGTTCGATTTGTTGCTTGCCGGCAACGAATCCACCGACGGCCGCGGCGGCGTCCTGCCGGCCATGGTGGCCGAGCACCTGGGGCTGCCCCATCTTGGCAGTGTCAGCTCCCTCGGAATCGCGCCAGGTTCCGTCAGCGGTCAGCGCCGGGTGGAGAAGGGAACCATGGCGGTCAGCGCATCCCTGCCGGCCGTTGTCTCCGTCACGGAGCACGTGGCCGAGGCCCGGTTCCCTAACTTCAAGGGCATCATCACCGCCAAGCGCAAGCCGGTGACGGTCATCTCGGTGGGAGAGCTGGGCCTGGACCCCGCGTTTGCAGGGCTGGGGCGTTCACGGGTGGTTTCCACCCAGGCCCGCCCGGCCCGCCAGGCTGGCACCAAAATTGTTGACGAGGGAGATGCAGGCGCGCAGCTTGCAGACTTCCTCACGGCCAACCGGCTGCTCTAGGAAGGATCTGACATGGCAAACATTCTGACGCTGATTGAAACCACATCCGCAGGCGAGATTGCAGAGACCGCTGCGGAGCTGATCGCGGCCGCAGCTAGGCTCGGGACGCCGGTGGCCGTGGTGGCCGCCGCCCCCGGCAAGGGAACGGAGCTGACGGCACAACTTGGCCGGTTTGGGGCCGGACTGGTGCACATTGGAGAAACCGAACAGTCCGGACGCCTGTTGGCCGCGCCGGAACTCGAGGCACTCGCCTCGGCTGCCAAGACACACGCACCGGCCGCCGTCCTTGTTCCCCATACGGTGCTGGGCCGCGACGTGGCGGGCCGGCTGGCCGTCCGAACGGCAGCGGCACTGGCCATCGACGCCGTCGACCTCCGCTCCGACAACGGAACGATCACTGCCACGCATTCGGTGTTTGGTGGCGCCCACACGGTCGAATCTGTGGTTGAGGGCGGTCTTGCGATTGTTACCCTGCGCCAAGGTTCCATCGAGGAGCGGGCCGCCGCCGTAGCCGAACCGGCCGTGACCACGGTGACCACCGCCGGAGACCCCGCACGCTTCGGCACCATCGACTCCGTGGACGAAGCCATTATCTCCTCGGGACGCCCGGCCCTGCGCGGTGCCGAGAAGGTGGTCTCCGGCGGCCGCGGCCTCGGCTCCAAGGAGGAATTCGTGTTGGTTGAGCAGCTTGCCGATGCCTTGGGGGCCGCTGTGGGTGCCTCCCGCGCCGCGGTGGACGCCGGCTACACGGACCAGTCCACCCAGGTCGGGCAGACAGGTGTCACCGTATCGCCCAAGTTGTACGTGGCACTGGGCATCTCCGGAGCGATCCAGCACCGGGCAGGCATGCAGACCGCCAAGATGATCGTGGCCATCAACAAGGACGCGGACGCCCCGATCTTTGAGGTCGCGGACTTTGGCGTAGTCGGTGACGTCTTTAAGGTTGTGCCGCAGCTGATGGAGTCCTTGAAGGCCGGCACCCGCTAGGCATTGCCTTGCAACCGGCCGACGTATCTGTGGCCGCGATTTATGTCCTTCGCCATCCCGTCCTGTCCGTCCGGCCCCAAAAGCCCCGGGCCGGACGGGGTGGCACCCTAGTAGGAAATTTGTTGACCCATGACTATGACGAAATCGATGCCCGCACTGAAAAACAGCAGGACGTTCAAGCGGGTTGGCCTGATCCTGGCGGCGCTGCTGGTCATGGCTTTGCTGGTGTTGCTGGCCCGTTGGCTGCGAGAGCTGGCACCGGTGCAGGGTTTCATTGCCGCGTACCCGGGCCAGTCCAGGCTTCCGTCGTCGGCCCCGGTGGGATTGCCTGCCTGGCTGGGGTGGCAGCACTTCCTGAACGCATTCTTTATCCTGTTGATCATCCGTACCGGGTGGCTGGTTCGGACTACGGCCAGGCCCAAGGCGTACTGGACCCGCAACAACAAGGGCCCCCTGCGCACAAAGAATCCGCCGAAGAAGATCAGCCTGGATTTGTGGCTGCATTTGAGCCTGGACTCGCTCTGGGTGCTCAACGGGATCGTCTTCTTCATCATGCTTTTGGCAACCGGGCAGTGGATGCGGATCGTGCCCACCAGCTTGGATGTTTTCCCCAACGCGGCATCGGCACTGCTGCAATACGCGTCATTGTCCTGGCCCCTGGAAAACGGTTGGGTCAACTACAACAGCCTGCAGGTCCTGTCGTACTTCCTCACCGTGTTCGTCGCCGCGCCGTTGGCACTGGTAACCGGGTTGCGGATGTCCCCGGCATGGCCGAAGAACACCCCAGCCCTCAACAAGGCATACCCGATCGAAATGGCCCGTGCCGTGCACGTCCCGGTAATGGTCTACTTCGTCGTCTTCGTAGTCATCCACGTCGCCCTGGTGTTCAGCACGGGAGCGCTGAACAATCTCAACCACATGTACGGGTCACGTAATGATGATGGCTGGGTAGGGTTCGGTTTCTTCGCGGCATCTGTGGTGGTCATGGCCCTGGCCTGGTTTGTGGCCCGCCCGATGTTCCTTGGTCCAATTGCTTCCCTCACCGGCAAGGTCAGCCGCTGACATCCACCGCGGACGACGCCGGCATGCACCGAATCCACACATATTCGAAAGTGACGAAACCATGAAACATTACGAAGAAGCGCCGTTGCTGATTGAGGAACGGGGTCGCATACTCGTCCTCACACTGAACCGTCCGCAATCCAAGAACGCGATGTCATTGCAGCTGGCACAGGAGCTTGCACACGCGTTCGAGGAGTTTGACGGCAACGACGGACTCAGCGTTTGCGTCATTACCGGGTCCGGTGGCACGTTCTGTGCGGGGATGGACCTCAAGGGCTTTGCCCGCGGGGAGATCCCCGTCGTTCCGTCCCGCGGCTTCGCCGGAATGGTAGGGCGGCCGCCATTGAAACCAATCATCGCCGCCGTCGAAGGGTATGCGCTCGGCGGCGGATTCGAGATTGCCCTTGCGTGCGATCTGATCGTTGCTGCCAACAACGCCGCGTTCGGTTTGCCAGAGGTCAAGCGCGGGCTGACGGCCAACGGCGGGGGCCTGCTGCGGATCCAGCACCGCCTTCCGTACCACTTTGCGATGGAGCTGGTCCTCACTGGACGAATGCTTCCGGCGGCGGAGGCCGCAGGACTTCACCTGGTCAACCGGGTCGCGGAACCCGGCGGCGCACTGGTGGCCGCTCTGGACCTTGCCGAAGAAATAGCCAAAAATGCCCCCCTTGCATTGACCGCCTCGAAACAGGTCATGGTCCACTCCGGGGATTGGGCCGTTGGCGAGAAGTTTTCGCGGCAGCAGGAATACGTGGGCTCTATCGGGAAGTCGAACGACGCTGTTGAAGGCGCCCGGGCCTTCATCGAGAAGCGCGTCCCCATGTGGTCCGGGAGCTAGCCTTGGGCCGGTTGGGTCCGCCCTTTTTGCACCTGTGATTACCGAGATTCCCTTCCGGCCGTTCGGCGACCGGGGGCGGGACCTGACGTAATCGGGGGAGGTGCCGTGCGGTCGGCCGGTAGTTTCAGCGCGTATCGACCATAATGGGTTGTTATGACTGACGCGAGAATTTCCGAGCTGCCAGAAAGCGGCCAACAGCACCCCGGGAAGAAGACCCGGTCGCCTGCGGGTTCGGCCAAACTTTCCGAGGTGGCCGCCCTCGCGGGCGTCAGCGAGGCCACTGTCAGCCGCGTGCTCAATCGCAAGTACGGTGTCTCCTCGCGTACGCGTGAGCAGGTCGAGGATGCCCTGCGCCAGATCGGGTATGAACGCACACTCAAGGGCGAGATCGTCCTGGTCCTCGTGCCCGGCCTCAGGACCCCGTTCTTTGGCGAGATGTGCAATGCCATCGAGAGCGAATTGAGCCCGCACGGCCTGCGTGCCGTCATCGGGCCGGTACTGCCCGGCTCCGTCTATGAACGGGACTATGTGGAGGCTTTCGTTGACACCGGTATCGCCGCGGCCATCTTCCTGTCCTCGAGCAACACCCTCGTCAACGCCGACGATTCGGCGCGCGCGCTCCTTGAGTCCCGGGGCGTGCCCTACGTCTGCGTGAACGGTGGCTTCGAGGCGGGCGAATCACCCGTGGTCTCAACCGACGACTGGCGGGCAGCCGAGCTCGCGGTGGAACATCTGTACGGCCTGGGCCACCGCCGAATCGGCATGAGTGCCGGCCCGGTCGGCAACATCCCCGCCGACCGCAGGGTCGAGGGCTTCTTGAACGCGATGGATGCCCGGAACATCGACGGCGCGGAAGACCTGGTGCTGCGGCACCACTTCACCGTCGACGGTGGCCGGCACGCCGCCGATGCACTCCTGGACCTGGACGTGACCGCGATCGTGGCCTCGAGCGATGACATGGCCCTTGGCGCCATCAGGGCCATCACCCGCCGGGGGATGCGGGTTCCCGAGGACGTCTCGGTCATCGGCTACAACGACTCCTTCATCCTTGAGTTCACCGCCCCGCCGCTGACCAGCGTCAGCCAGCCGGTGGAGCACCTCGCCCAGGCCGTGGCCCGCACCGTCGTCACCATGGTGCAAAACCGTGCCGTGCGCACCGACGAGGTATTCATGGAGCCGGCATTGCATGTTCGGCTGTCCACCGCCCCGGTGCGCGCAGTCTAGGGCGCGCCGGGGCGGGGGACTATTTAGCCGTCAACGTGCGGCGCTCGCCGGGGCCAACCGTGAGCGTTGCGGTGACCGGACCGATGAGGTGCGGGTCCTGGAAACCTGTCCGGGGCCCGGCGAAGACCCGCCACTCAAGGGGACTCCCGGTGCCGTTGTACAGCCACTGAGTGCCCCCGGAAACGCCGACGTCGATGGTCCCTGCACCGAACGGAATGTCGAAGGCCTCGAGCCGTTCGACGCCGTGCGGCAGGCTTGTGCGGGTCGTCACCACATTGCCGGCCGCGTTTGGCTGCACGCCGAGCAGGCCCGAAATGATCTGCGCGACGAGCGTGAAGGACACCTCCGGGTAGGAGCCGTTCAACCCCTGCTGCGGCACAACGTGCGGGTCGTTGCGGCGGGCGTAGATGTGCCGGATCCAGCGCCAGGCCGTGTTTGCATCACCGTGCCGCAGGAAAAGATCGGGCACATAGGTCAACGCCTCGATATTGGCCGGTGCGCCCACGGGGTCCGCGCAGAGCCTGTCGATGTCCGCCAACAACTGCTCCGAGCGTGGATCCCCGGCCAGGAGCCCCTTCATGGGCATGAAGAAGGTCGTTTCCCTGCCCCATTCGGTGACCGGCTCGCCGTCGACCGTCCAACCGTTGACGACGACGTCGGCCTTTCCGCGGCTCCACGTGTCGCGGAAGTAAGCGGCCAACTCTTGCCCGGTCCGTTCGAACAGTGCCGCAGCCTCGGGCTCGCCACAGGCCAGCTCCAGGGCGGCGGCATGCAGCGTGGCGGCATATTGGGCGCCGAACGCATCACCGGCTTCCCGAAAATGTGCCGTGGGATGCTCGTTGTAGCTGGCGGCGCCCTGGAAGATGCCCAGGCCGCTGCCTTCGGCCACACCGTTGGGACGTTGCGTGTCATGGTCGGCGAGGAAGCCGCCGAGCGTATTGCGCCAAAAGTCGCGGTGCTCCAGCAGCAGGGTATCGCCCGTCCACCTGTACAGCACGTGCACCAGCTCGACCATCTCGAAGATGGCCGGAACCTCGCGCACAAACTCCTGCGGAGAACGGTAATCGATGGCGAGCGGGGTCTCGCCGTCGAAGTTCAGCGCCCACACCGGCCAGCCGCCGTGTTCGGCGGTGGCCGTTGCCAACAGGGACTTGAGCATGTCCTCGTTCTGGCGCGCCCAGCCGAGCAGCTGGGCGCCCACCGCCTGGTGGACGAAGTCGCGCTGGTAGTAGCCGCTGCGGTGGGCATAACCCGCCCGGTAGCTTGCGCGGTACGGCACCTGCCGGTACGGGCCGGGGTGTGCCTCGGAGACGTCGAGCGGGCCCGTGGCACCGTCGTCGTACACCGACTCGGCCGCCGTGAGCTTGGCCCACTCGAAGATCTCCGTCAGTTCGGCACTGTCGGATTCAATGCGAACCCCGCTCATACGGCCATAACCTCGATAAGGGCCGCCTCCTGCGGGCGCAGCGTGGGCATGGGCAGGCCAATCTTCGCCAGGAAGGAGCCCTGGACCACGAGCTCCTCGTTCCACCAGGACGGCTGCCAGCGCGCGGAGATGGTGTCCACGGCGCCATCGATGGTCACCTTGGTGACACGGTAACGGCGTTCGGGGTCGAGCCCGGCCAGGCGCAGTGCCGGGCCGGGGATGTGCGGCGGCGAGTCGATGGCGGCCAGCGTGACGATGGCGTGGCTGCGGTCCGCCGAGACGACGCTCTGTGCAATGTGCGCGTGCTCGGTCTCCAGGCGGTGGAGCGTGCCGCGCTCGATCAGCGGGGCGAGCCGCTTGACGTGCCGGATCCATGCGGTGAGCTCGGCCAGGTCCTCCTCGGACGCCTCGCGCAGATCCCATTCGATCCCGAAGCTGCCCATGAGCGCCGTGATGGCACGGAAGGTCATGGAGCTGGTACGGCCCGTGACGTGCGCCTTGGCGGCGCCGACATGGGAGCCGAGCAGTTCCGGCGGCATGAGCAGGCTGGTCCAGCGTTGGATGCGCTGGCGTTCCAGGGGATCGTTGGAATCCGAGGTCCAAAAGCGGTCCACGTGCTCAACGACGCCCAGATCGATCCGGCCGCCACCGGCAGAGCAAGACTCAATCTCCAGCCAGGGGCAGGCAGCCTTGATCTCGTCGAAGAGGCGGTACGTTGCAAGGGTCTGTTCATGCACGCCCGCGACGCCGGTGGTGCGGTTGACGGGCTCCACCAGGTCACGGTTGTGGTCCCACTTGATGTAGTCGATGCGGTGCGCCGTGACGACCTCGACGATCCGGTCGCGCAGGTAGGCGAAAGCCTCCGGGTGCGCCGTGTTGACCACCAGCTGCTGGCGGGCCAGGGGAGCGTTGCGGTGCTGGGGTCCGAGGATCCAGTCCGGGTGGTTGCGGGCCATCTCCGAATCGGGGTTGACCATCTCGGGTTCAAACCAGATGCCGAACTGCATGCCAAGGGAGCGCACGTGGTCAACCAGCGGGGCCAGCCCGTTTTCCCAGACGGTGGGGTCGATGATCCAGTCACCCAGGCCGGCGCGGTCGTGGCGGCGGCCCAGGAACCAGCCGTCGTCGAGCACAAAGCGTTCGACGCCGACCCTCGCGGCCAGGTCTGCGAGCTCCACCAGGGGCGGCAGGGAGTGGTCAAAATAGACGGCTTCCCAGGTGTTCAGGGTGATGGGGCGGCCCACCGGGGGATGCTCCGGCCGGGCGCGCAGCATGGTGTGGATGCGGCCGGAGACCGCGTCGAGGCCCTCGCCGTAGCTGGCATAGAGCCAGGGACTGGAGTATTCCGCGCCCGGGGCCAGGGCGATCTCGCCGGAGTGCAGCAGCTCGCCGGCGCCCAGGAAGGTGCGTCCGCCGTTGGTGCGCTCGGCCCAGACGCGCTGGTTGCCGGACCAGGCGTTGTGGATGGCCCACACTTCGCCGCGGGCAAAGTCGAAACCCGGGGTGCCCGCGAACAATAGGGTTGCGGCGTCCGGGCCGGTGCGCCCGCGCCGGTTTTCGCGCAGGTGGGTCCCGTCAACCAGTGAACGGCGCTGCGGACGGCGCTCGCCGTTATGACGACCGGAAAGATCCAGCAATTCCGTGGCCCGGCCCGGGATGGGCAGCGCGAGATCCAGGCCCTCCAAGCGGTACTCGGTGGCGCCGTCGTTGGTCACAGTGGCGCGGATGCGCAGCAAGCCGCTGGGCAGCAGCTCGATTTCGAGGGTGACGCCGAGCAGGCCCGACACATCGAGGCCTCGGGCGATGAGCCGTTGACCTGTTCCCGGATCACCCGCAGGAGTATAGTGATATGTGACATTGCACATATCCGCGAAGGACCCCTGGCCGTCGCGGTGGCCTGCGATGCCGGGGAAGCCCATCCAACCCTGCCTGGCCTCCGGCAGGACGCCAATGGGGAGCGGGACATCCGGCTCACTTGTGGCGCGTACCGGCATGGTATCGGCCAGGATTCGCGCCTTGCTTGCGTCATCCAGGTGTCCCAATTCGGCACCCCAATAGGCCACGACGGGTAGTGAATCGGATTTGGTCACGACGATGACACTCACTCCGGCGCAGGTCATATGTACAAGCGAGGACTCCATTTTGCTCCTTTGTAATTTTGCAGAAATTGTCTGCATATATACTAGTACCATGTTACTGTCGTGTGACCACACTCACTGAGACTCACTTTGAAAGGACTGTGAACAATGAAGTTCTCCACAACAAACCTCGGACGCCGCGAGGTGCTCACGGCTTTTGCCGCCGCTTCCGCGCTGACGCTCGTTGGCTGCGGGACCCAAACCGGCAAGCCTGCCGCTGACGGAAAAATCGGCGGCAAGATTACCGTCTGGACCTGGAATGCCCCGGGCAGCGGCCTGAAGGCTGCCATCCCGGCTTTCCAAAAGCTGCACCCCGGCGTTGAGATCGACGTCCAGGACGTTGGCAATCCCGCCATCTGGGACAAGATCACCACCGGCATGGCCGCCGGCGGCAGCGGCCTGGCCGATGTCCTGAACATCGGCATCGACTACATGGGCAACTATGTGGAGAAATTCCCCAAGCAGCTGCTCGACCTGCGCGACGTGGGCGCGGACAAGCTCGCCGCCCAGTTCCCCGCCGGTGCATGGAAGAGCGGCAGCGGCCCTAAGGGCCAGGTCTTCGGCATTCCCTACGAGGTCAATGCGGCCGGGTTCTTCTTCCGCAATGACCTGTTCAAGCAGGCCGGCATCGACTACGCCGGAATCAAGACCTGGGACGATCTGCTCGCGGCCGGCGTCACCCTCAAGGCGAAGACCGGAGCATCCCTGTTCAGCATGGACAAGGCCGGCACGGTCGCCGACTCCGCTGGCCTCTTCGAACTGCTCATGGGCTTGCAGGGCGCGTTCTACTTCAACGCCGCCGGTGAAATCACCATGAACGGTGCTGAAGGCGTGCAGGCACTGGGGATCATCAAGAAGGCCAATGACCTTGGCCTTATCCAGGACGTCCCCGGCAGCTGGGACAACTTGCTGATCACCCTCCGCGGTGAGCGCAAGGTGGCCACCACCGCATCCGGCGGCTGGCTGACCGGCGTCATGGAGCAGGAAGCCCCCGCCATGGCCGGCAAGTGGAGCGTCAGCCTGCCTCCCGCCGTCACGCCCGGCGGCCTGACCGGCGCCGTCAACGGCGGCACCTACCTCTCGGTACCGACGTCGAGCAACAACCAGGCGACGGCATGGGCCTTCATCAACTTCGCGCTCGGCACCCTGGAAGGCCAAAAGCTGGCCTACGCAGGCGGTGGCATGTTCCCCGGCTTCAAGCCGATGCTTGAGTCGGACGGCTTTGCCGCCCCCAGCAAGTACTTCAGCGGGGAGAAGGTAAACCAGATCTTCATCGATGAACTGAACCAGAACACCCCCGCGGTGAACTACACGAGCGACTACGCGCGGGCCCTCAAGGCCTACGTCGACGCGCAGACGCGCATCCTCCTCAAGGGCGATGACCCGAAGGCGGCGCTCACCGACGCCGCCAACCAGGTCGCCCAGCAGACCGGCCGCAAGCTCGCTGCCTAGTAGCAGTCGAACCAGGGTGCGCCGGCCACTGGCCGGCGCACCCATGAAAAGGCACTCACCATGAATTCAACGCTCCAAATCACGGCGCCGGTAAAGGCCGAGGAGGCTCCTGCGCCGCGGCGCCGGCGGTCTTCGGTCGGCTACCCCCGCATCACCCCGTACCTGTTCCTGCTACCGATGATCGTGCTGTTCGTCGGGTTCAAGCTGTACCCCTACATCTCCGCATTCTGGCTGAGCCTGACCAAGAATGTTGGCGGCGACATCGAGTTCGCCGGCATGGACAACTACCTCCGGCTCCTGCAGGACCCGCTGTTCTACACAGCGCTCCGCAACACGGGGATCATCCTCCTTGTACAAGTGCCGATCATGCTGGTGCTTGCGATCGTGCTGGCTGTTGCCTTCAACTCGATCCTGCTGAAGTTCCGCTCGTTCTGGCGCACCGCCTACTTCGTGCCCATCGTCATGGGACTTGTCGCATACGGAATCCTGTTCCGGGCGCTGTTCAACACGAACGAGGGGTTCGTCAACTACCTCATCAGTTTCATCGGCATGGGCCCGATCCCGTGGCTCGCCGATCCGCTGTGGGCGAAGGTCTCGATCGTCATCGCGATGACCTGGCACTACACCGGCCAGAACGCCATCATCTACCTTGCCCAGATGCAATCGATTGGCGGCGAGCTCTACGAGGCTGCCCATGTTGACGGTGCAAGCGCATTCCAACGCTTCTGGCATGTGACCTTGCCGGGCCTGCGTCCGGCGATCGTGCTCACGGTCATCCTTTCCACGATCGGGACCCTGCAACTCTTCGATGAACCGTATGTGCTGACCAACGGCGGGCCGGACAACGCGACCCTCACGGTGGGCATGTACCTGTACCAAAACGGTTTCAAGTACTTCGACTTCGGCTATGCCTCCGCAATCGGCTACGCCCTGACCATCATCATCGGCGTGATCTCGCTGATCCAGCTGCGCTTGTTCAAGGAGAAATCCTAATGTCCGACATCAACATTGTGGCGCGGAAGAAGCCCGGACGCTCACTGGTGCTGACCACCGTCATTGCCGCCGGTGCGGTGCTGATGATCCTCCCGTTCTATTGGCTGCTGATCGCCACCACCTACGGTGCGCATGACATCTTCTCCACGCCGCCGCACTTCCTGCCCGGCCCGGCCTTTGTCGAGAACTTTGTGGGCCTTTTCCGGGACACCCTCTTTGGGCGCTCCATGGTCAACTCGATCCTCGTCTCGACCACCTACACGGCCCTGGGGCTCATTGTGTGCACGGCAGCGGGATACGCCTTTGCAAAGTTCAAGTTCCGCGGTCAAACGATCATGTTTGGTACTTTGCTGGTGACGCTGGCACTGCCCTCGCAGGTGACCCTGGTCCCGCTGTTCCAGATCATGGTCTCGCTCGGCTGGCTCGACAGCTACCAGGCACTGATCCTGCCGAACCTCGCACTGCCGTTCGGCATCTTCCTGATGCGCCAGACCATGTACGCCATTCCGGATGAGATGATCCAGGCTGCACGGATCGACGGCGCAGGCGAGTTTAAGGTCTTCAGCCGGATCGTGCTTCCCACGGTTCGCCCCGCGCTGTCGGCACTGGCGATCTTCCTGTTCCTGGCCCAGTGGAACGACTTCGTCTACCCGCTCGTGGTGCTGCGCTCACCCGAGTCCTACACCGTGCCCGTTGCCCTCGCCTCGCTCCAGGGCATTGGCACCACCGATTACGGACAACTCTTGATGGGCACCATGCTCTCCATGCTGCCGGTCCTGATCCTCTTCCTCTTTCTCCAACGTCAATTCGTCGCGGGCATCCTGGCCGGCGCCGTGAAGCAATAAGGAATCACCGTGCTACTTGAAGACCATCAGCTCTTGTCCGTGCAGTGGACGGAGCTCACGCGAGGCATCAAATTCGGTGTTGGGGGCGGCTGCCTGGTTGAGGGCGTCGAACGCCGCGGCCCCGTCGACATCATCACCGTGAGCATTGCCGCCGGGGGACAGATCGTCCTTGAGGCACCCCTGGGCAACGCCACCGCCTACTGGCACCCGGGCTTCGACCCGGGCGACTGCCTGCCGGCCGACTGGAAGGGCCGCATTGGTTTCAGTGCCGTGCGCTCGGCGCCGATCGGAGTCCTCTGCGACGCTGACGGCCGGAGCACCTTCGCGTTCGCCTTCGACTGCCTGACCCAGGAAGGCGAGCTTGAATTCGGCGCCTCCGAGGAAGCCAAGACGTTCGTTGCGCGCCTGGGCATCGGCGAAAGCCTGGCCTCGGCACGCTCGATCGTCAGGCTCGCCGTGGTTGCGCCCGAGACGGGCTACGTCGAGGCGATCCGCGAGCTTTCCGCGATCCTGCACGACGGCATTTCAGGCCGGGCCCCGGCGGAGATCGCCCTCGAACCGGTCTACTCCACCTGGTACGCCTACTCGCAGCAAATCTCGCACGATATCGTTATGGGCAATGCCGAGGCGGCCCGCTCCATCGGCTGCAAATCCGTGTTCATCGACGACGGCTGGCAAAAGTTCGGCGACGGCCGCTGGTATGCCGGGTGCGGCGACTGGGTTCCCGACACCGCCAAGTTCGACGACCTTCGCGGCACGGTGTCCGAGCTCCGGACAGCGGGCCTGGAAACCGTCATGTGGGTTGCCCCGTTCCTGGTGGGCGAGCAGAGCGCGGCCTACGCGGACCTCACCCCCTACATGGGCCACTACTCCGAGACGCTGCGGACCTGGGTCCTTGACCCGCGCCACCGCGAGGTGCGCGACCACCTCGTTGCCCTGTGCACGCGGCTGATGACCGACTACGCCCTGGACGGGCTGAAGATCGACTTCCTGAACAACGTGATGGTCTACGCCGGCACCCCGTCCGGTGGCGACGTGGCCGACGTCGGCGACGCCATGACACTGGTGCTCGGCGAGATCGCCAAGGCCGTTGACAATGCGCGCCCCGGCGCGCTCATCGAGTTCCGGCAGCCCTACATCTCCCCGGCCGTGGCACCGTTTGCCGACGTCATCCGGGCAAATGATTGCCCGGCCGACGCCGACCAGAACCGCCGCTCGACGATCAACCTGCGGCTGCTCGCCATCGACCAGATCGTCCACTCCGACCCCGTCATGTGGGATCCCACGGCGCCCGTGGAGACTGTGTCCCGGCAGCTGCTCAATGCGTTCTTTTCGGTGCCGCAGATTTCGATGCCGATGGACAGCCTCCCGGACGCCCACCAGACGAGGGTCACCGAGCTGTTGACCGAATGGCGCTCCTTGCGCGAGGTACTGCTGAATGGCGAGCTGTGTGTTGGGCTGCCGAACGAGGGCTACCCCGTGGTGTCCGCACGGCTGGGTTCGACCCTGGTGGTTGCCGCCTATCAGCCGCGGCACCTCGACCTGGACCTGGAGGGGATCGGCGAACTCGTCATCTTGAACTCGACGGCGTCCCAGGCCCTGCCGTACACGGCGGTCGGCGCAGCCCTTCCCGGGGCCTCGCTGATCGCTGACGGCGATGACCACGATGGAAGCGAACGTGGCTTTGTCGATGTCACTCCGTGGGGAATTACCCGGGTTCCGCTCGACAAGTAGCCCGGAGTCATCGGTGCGGGTGCCGCGATGGCATCCGCACCGGTTTCGTTAATGCCTCAGCCCTTGCCCAGTGCGCGGTAGCGCAGCGCCGTTGTGCCGTGCACGCGGCGGAACTGCCGGGAGAAGTAGAACGCATCCGGGTAGCCCACCTCCGCGGCGATCCGCGCGACAGGCAGTTCGGTGGTGTCGAGTAGCTCCCGGGCCCGGGCCATCCGCAACTGGGTCTGGTATTGCAGCACGGAGGTCCCCACCTGCTTGCGGAACAGGGCGGCGAAGTGGGAGGTGCTCAGGCGCGCCAGCGTGGCGAGTTCGGTGACGCTGGTGCGTTCGGCCAGGTGAGACTGCAGGTATTCCCTGGCCCGGTCCACAACCCCGTCCGGGGTTCCCGCACTGTCTGCGGAGGTTGAAATCACGGCTAGGAAATGCCATGCGGCCGCGGCGGCGGCAAACAGGCTTGCCTGGCTTTCATCGCACCCCATCTGTTCGACGATCTCCTCGATGAGCGTCACCGCGCGGACCTGTTCGGCGGGCGTGTGCACCGGTGCGGGACTTGCAGCCGGCAGCAAATCCGGAAGTTCGCTGCCGTCCAGGTGCATCCACCACAGGGTCCATGGATCGTCCAGTTTGCTCCAGTAGGAATGCGGGGTCTCCGGCGGAATCACTACCGCCTGGCCGGCCCGCACCGTGTGCTCGATGCCGCCCACGGTGCACCAGCCGCTGCCGCCCGTGCATACCAGGATAACCGCCTCCCGGATGGGCTTTTCGCGCAGGATGCCGTGGGCTTTGGCGCGCGGGAAGTAGCCGGAATCGGTCACCAGCAAGGACCGCGTGCCGGGGCGTGAAAGCGCTGCGCGGACCAGGGGGCGGGGGAGTACGTGCAGGCGCTGGCCCGGGAACCCTTCTTCAACCGTCATGGCACCACACTCGCTAAGAATCATTGTTTTGTCCAGTTATTTAATGAGAATGGTGCTTTCGCCGGCTGTACGTCCCTCCCTAGGCTGGCATCATGACTACCCACGTTTCCGCTGCATCACGCATCGAACTGCCGCCCGTCCCCGCCCATTTGCTGGCCCATCCAGTCGCGTGCTGGTCCGAGCCGCTCACGATCGATACCTACATGCCGCTGGCGCCGGACAGCAAGCCGGCATTCTTCGAACAAAGGGTCTACCAGGGGTCCGGCGGCGGCGTTTTCCCGTTGCCCTTCCACGAGCGGGTCAGCCAGGAGAAACGTCCGCATTCCTGGACGGCTGTGCATCTGGAGAATGAGTGGCTGCGCGTGGTGGTCCTGCCGGAACTGGGTGGCCGGATCCACATCGGCTATGACAAGGTGGCCGATTATGACTTCTTCTACCGCAACAACGTCATCAAGCCGGCCCTGGTGGGGTTGACCGGGCCGTGGATCTCCGGCGGCGTCGAGTTCAATTGGCCCCAGCACCACCGCCCGGCCACGTTCCTGCCACCGACTTCGAGATTGAACACGAGGACGACGGCGCCGTGACGGTGTGGTGCTCCGACCATGACCCGTTCACCCGGATGAAGGGCATGCACGGGATCCGCCTGCGTCCGGACAGTGCCGCCATCGAGGCGCGTGTACGGCTGTACAACCGCACCGAGGAGACCCAGACGTTCCTGTGGTGGGCCAACGTTGCCGCCGCCGTCGACGGCAACTACCAGGCCTTCTTCCCCACGGATGTGGACCAGGTGGCCGATCATGCCAAGCGGGCCACGGCCAGCTACCCGGCCGTAACGGGCAGCTACTACGGGGTGGACTACCCGGCCCGGCGCAGCGAAGATTTACCCGACGGCGACCGCCTCGACTGGTACCGCAACATCACCGTCCCCACTTCCTACATGGTCACAAAGACCGAGGACGACTTCTTTGGCGGCTACGACCACGGCCGCGGCGCGGGATTCGTGCACTGGGCGGACAAGAACTACGCCCCCGGCAAGAAGCTTTGGACATGGGGGACGCCCCGTTCGGCCATGCCTGGGTCGCAGCCCTGACCGACGGCGATGGCCCGTACATTGAACTCATGGCCGGTGTGTTTACCGACAACCAGCCCGACTTTTCCTTCCTGGCCCCGGGGGAGACCAAGACGTTTAGCCAGTTCTGGTACCCCATCCAGCAGATCGGCCCCGTGCACCAGGCCACCACCCAGCTGGCCGTGAGCCTCCACGCCACCGTGTCGGGCGACGTCACCGCCGTCGATCTCGGGGTGGCCGCGGCAGAGCAACTGCCCGCCAGCGTCGTCGAACTCCACACGGCCGGCGGCGAGCTGCTCCATTCCCGGGCCCTGGACCTCACCCCCGGCGCTCCGCTCGTGCACACGCTGCAGCTGGGGCGCCGCCTCGAGCCGAGCGAACTGGTGCTGACCGTGCGCCAGGGGGATGCCGAGCTGATCCGCTGGCAGCCGCGCACCCGCACGAACACCGACGGCGAGGTGGCAGACGCCGCCACCGAACCGCCCGCGCCGGAGGATGTCGGTTCGGTGGACGAACTGTTCTACATCGGCCAGTACCTGCGCCAGTACCGCCACGCGACCCGCCTGCCCGAACCGTACTGGCGCGAGGCCCTGCGCCGGGACCCCGGTGAGGTGCGCTCCAACATCGCGCTGGCCGATAGCGCCCTGCGGACGGGAGAGCTGGCGGAAGCCGAGACCCTGTTGCGCACTGCAATCTCGCGGATCGCGGCATACGCCTCGAACCCGGCCGACGGCGAGGCGCACTACCGCCTGGGCATCCTCCTCACCCGCACGGGCCGCGACGCCGAGGCCGAAAGTTACCTCGCGAAGGCAAGTTGGAATGCGGCCTGGCGCGTGCCGGCCAGGTTCGCCCTGGCCCGCCTCAAGGCCCGTGCCGGCCGCTACGACGGCGCCGCGGCCGAGCTGCGCGAGGTCCTCACGCTCGACGGCGCCCACCTGCAGGCGGCCGACCTATTGGTCCGGGTGCTGCGGGAACAGGGCCGGCACGCCGAGGCGGAGCGGCATCTGGCGGACACCCTGCAACGCGACCCGCTGGACCAATGGGCCCGTGAGCTGGCCGAGCTGCCCCTAACGGCTGATGCACCCACCCTGCTGGACGTCGCCATCGACTATGCCCATTCCGGATTCTCCGACGACGCCCTGCGCGTGTTGGATCTCGCCGCCGCGGCGGCCGGGCACAACGCCCTGGGCCAGGTGCAGGTGGCCCCTCTGGTGCACTACCACCGGGCCATGCTGCTCGACGCCGCCGGCCGGCCGGAGGAAGGCCGGGCGGCTCGCACCCGGGCACACCAGGTGGACCGCGCGCTGTGCCAGCCCTCCCGCACGGCCGACATCGACGCCCTCCGGAGCGCCCTGGACCACGGCGACGACGCACTGGCCGCCATGCTGCTGGGCAATTGGCACTACGACAAACGCCGCTACGTTGAGGCGATCCGGCTGTGGCAGCGGGCCGAAACCGGACTGCTCGCCGCGGACCCCGGCGCCCAGGATCGAGAGTCCCTGGTGATTGTGCTGCGCAATCTCGGCATCGCCGCACACAATGTGCTCGGCGACGGCGCCCATGCCCTCGAATACTTCGAACGCGCACGAGCCCTGGCGCCGGAGGACGCCAAGCTCCTGTTCGAGTTTGACCAGCTCGCCGCCCGGCTCAACGCCACGGAAGAGGTGCGGTTGGAATGCCTCGAAGAGCACCAGGCCCTCGTCGAATCCCGGGATGACCTCAGCGTTGTCTACGCCGGCCTGCTCACCGCCGCCGACCGCGCCGATGACGCCCGCAATTGGCTGCTTTCCCGCGTCTTCCAGCCCTGGGAAGGCGGCGAGGGCCAGGCGCTTGCTGCCTGGGACGCCGCGAACATTGCCCTCGCCGAACACTCCCTGGCGGCCGGGGACGCCGTGGCCGCGCTGCGTTGGCTGGACTCGGCCATCGCCAGCCCCGCGTCGCTGGGCGAGGCCCGGCACCCGCTGGCCAACTCGGCGCGGCTGCAACTGCTGCGCGGTGACACGCTCGCGGCACTGGGGCGCGCACCTGAGGCGGCCGCGGCTTGGGAGCACGCGGCGTCGTTCCGCGGTGATTTCCAAGCCATGAACGTCCAAAGCTACAGCGAGCAAAGCTGTTTCTCGGTGCTCGCCCTGCGGCGCCTGGGCCGGGGGGCGGAGTCGGTGCTGCTGACCGACGGTTTGGCCGCGTACATCGCGGAACTTGCCGTGGCTCCCGCGACCATTGACTACTTCGCCACCTCCCTGCCCACCATGTTGCTGTTCAACGAGGACCCGCAGGAAGGCCGCGACCGCCTGGTCGCCCGGCTGCGGGAGCAGCTCGGTGACTTGTGCGGCCAGCCCGCATGACCACTTCCATGGTGCGCGCCGTGGTGACAGGCCCCGGACTGCGCGCCGAGGTGCAACCGGACCGGGGTGCCCGGATCGTAAGCCTTCGCGGCGACGACGGGCATGAATGGCTTGTACCCAGCACGCGAACCGCAGCCCCGGGCCGCGACCAAAGGTTTGTGCGGCCCGGCATGGGCGGGTGGGACGAGGTGGCGCCCACGGTGCAGGCGGATCCCGGTTTCAGGATCGCCGCCGGCGGGGGACCAGGCGCTGGACCCGACCACGGCGATGTCTGGAACGTCCCGTGGAGCGTCCACGAGGCCACGCCGGCCTCGCTGACCACATCGGTGCACCTGCACAGCCTGCCGGTCGTTGTGGAGCGCACCATCGCCGCGAGTGCAACGGGGTTGACCCTCAGTTACCGTGCTGTTACCGAATCCCCGGAACCGGTGCCGCTGCTGTGGTGCGCGCATCCGCAGTTCGCGGCCCCGGCCGGAACCGCCGTTTCGCTCGAGGCGGGCGGCGAATCCATCGCGCCCGCACTCTGCGAGATGTACCCGCACGCCGGGCGGGAGCGCCCGTTCCCGACCGCACCGTTGCACGCCCGGCTGGCTCCGGACACCTCGTTGAAGGCCTTCGTTGATCCCGGAGTCCGTGCCGATGCCGCGGTCCTCGCCGTCGGCGGGGGCCGCACCCTGCGGATCGGCTGGAACCCTGATCAGCTGCCGTTTCTGGGGCTGTTCTGGGACAACGGCGAGTTTGCCGCCCAACCCGTGATCGCCGTCGAACCGTCGACCGCGTGGGGCGAGCGGCTTTCGACGGCGGCGCAGGAGGGGCGGGTGCTGACCCTCAGCCGCGGGCGTCCGCTCGACTGGGTGCTGGCTTTGTCTGCGGGATCAGGCGGCGGGACCAGGCCCGGCTCTTGTTGACGCCCGGGAGGACAGGAGGCTGGGAGATCCTAGGAGTAGTAGCCATGAGGATTGCTGATGCCTTGCTTTCGCGCGACGGACATATCAATCCAGTGATGATTCAATGATGTCCGGCCGCTTCCACTGGCGTGCCTTTTGAAGCTGTTGGTGATGACGGCCTATGGGCGGGCCAAGGCGCGTGGCAGGTGTTTTTGTTCAAAAATGTTAGTAATCTGTTCAAGCTCACCATAAATGACGGCGATTCGGGTTTGTTACGGCCTGAAAATGCATCATTACGGCGTCTATTTGAAATGTTTTGATTGATTTCCCGAAATGATTGGCGTAGTTCGACGCGCTGTAAATCGCCATGCACTTACTGCAACGTGGCTCGCGCATCGCGGCCCGAAGGCCCGTTGGTGGCTGGTTTGCGCACTTGTTGCCCGAGGAATGCCTATAGTCACATCTTCCGCATGCCTTTGGCTCCGCTACCTGCCCATGCTTTGAATTGGCTCGTGAGCTATTTTCAGCGTTCTTGAAAAGTATTGTGGTATCGATAACAAACCATTTACGCTGACATGGATCCGCACGTCTTAGCCCCGAGGAAGAGGCCCGAAACTCCATGAACCCCCAGCGTAAAGAACCGCACGAGAAGGCAAGAGCATTCTCCTGGCGCAAGCGCGGTAACCCGCCCATATCCACTGGTGCAAGCGGGCGCTTCGGTGCTGGGCAAGCGCCCGTGAGCCGGAGTGCCCTCCACACTCGCGGCACAGCCATTCTGGGGGCGGCTCTTGCTGTATTGGTGGCCGGCGTGGGGTTGGTGGGGATGGCTCCCGTGGAGCGGGCAGTTGCCGCCGTGCCAGTCTCCACCTCCATCGCCGTAAATGGTTCGGGGTCAGGCCTTGCCTTCGACGGTGTCGGCGCAATTTCCGGTGGTGGCGGCAACTCCCGGCTGCTGATCGACTATCCGGAGCCGCAGCGCACCCAGATCTTGGATTACCTGTTCAAGCCCGGCTACGGTGCCGGGCTGCAAATCCTGAAGGTCGAGATCGGTGGCGACACAAACTCCACCGATGGCGCCGAGGCGAGCTTCCAGCACTCCAAGGGTGCCGTTGACTGCAACCAGGGCTACCAGTGGTGGATGATGGCAGAGGCGAAAAAGCGCAATCCCGACCTCAAATTCTCTGCCCTGGCCTGGGGTGCCCCGGGCTGGGTAGGCGGCGGCAACTTCTGGTCCCAGGACATGATCGACTACCTCATGGGCTGGCTCGGCTGCGCCGACAGCCATGGATTCACGATCGACACCTTGGGCGGATGGAACGAACGCGGATTCGACAAAGACTGGTACAAGAACCTGCATGCGACCCTCCGGGCAAAGGGCTACGCAACCAAGGTGGTCGGCGATGACACCGGTTGGGGCGTTGCCGACGCCATGAAGACGGACCGGGAGTTCGCCGCGGCCATCGACATCATCGGCACGCACTATCCGTGCGGCTACCTGGGGGCCTATACCTCGTGTCCCAGCACGCCGAACGCTCAGAGTTCCGGGAAACCCTTGTGGGCAACGGAAGGCGGATCCCAGGACTTCAATACCGGGGCCGCGCCGGTTGCTCGGGCCATCAATCGTGGATACCTCGACGGACGCATGACCTCGTACATGAATTGGCCGCTCATCGGGGCAATGTATCCAAACCTGTACTTCTCAACCGACGGCATGGCAGTGGCAAACCAGCCGTGGTCCGGCGCCTACAGCATCGGCAAGACAAGCTGGGTCACGGCGCACACCACGCAGTTCACCAAGCCCGGCTGGCACTACATTGATTCAGCCGGCGGGTATCTTGGCGGCGACCGGGGCAACGGTAGCTACGTGACGCTGAAATCGCCTAACAACGTCGACTTCAGCACCATCATCGAGACCATGGACGCCACTGCCGAACAAACGGCCTCGTTCACGGTTTCCGGCGGCCTGTCCACGGGGACGGTCAAGGTCTGGGCCACGAACGTAAATTCCACCGACACCAAGGATTACTTCGTCCACACCCAGGACGTCACGCCGTCGAACGGCAAGTTCACCCTGACGCTACAGCCCGGATTCGTCTACAGCGTGACAACCACCACCGGCCAGGGCAAGGGTGCGGGCGTCTCGCCGGACCGCGCAGACCTGGGCCTGCCCTACTCGGACAACTTTGAAACCCCCGCGGGCAGCACCTCCCCGAAGTACTTCACGGACATGAACGGCGCCTTTGCCCGCGTGGACTGTGGCGCCGGCCGAACGGGAAAGTGCGTGCGCCAGATGGCGCCGATATCGCCGATCCGCTGGACCGACGAGCCCTACAATGCGCCGTATACCTTCCTCGGTGACCAGACGTGGGCCAACTACACGGTCAGCGTTGACACCATGATGGAACAGAACGGATCGGTGGAACTCCTGGGGCGCCTGAACCAGCAGAACCGTAACAACAACGGCCTCAATGCCTACCACATGCGGGTCGGCAGCAATGGTGATTGGTCCATCCTCAAGAGTGATTCCAAGTGGACCTTCACCACGCTGGCCAGCGGTACCGTGGCGCCCCTCGGCACCAATACCTGGCACAACATTGCCTTCGAACTTCAGGGCACCACGTTGTCCGCAAAGATCGACGGCGTGACTGTCGGGAGCGCTACCGACGGCCAGTATGACTTCGGCCAGGCCGGGATGGGCGTGGTGGGCTTCCAGACCCAGCAGTTCGACAACTTCTCGGTCATTGAGGGGAAGCCGGACACCAATACGCCGGTGGCACCCACAACGGACAGCTACGCGTCCGAGCTGAAGTGGATCGGCACTCCCACCAACGGGTGGGGTCCGGTTGAAAAGGATAGCGCCAATGGAGAGCAGGCTCCCAACGACGGGCCGCCGCTGACACTCGATGGCAAGACCTACGCCAAGGGCCTGGGAGCGCACGCAAACTCCAGCATCAAGTTCTTTGCCGGCGGAAAGTGCACCGCGCTGACCGCCGATATCGGCGTTGACTACTTCAAGAAGGACGGCGGTTCGGTGGTCTTCTCCGTCCTGGGCGATGGCACGGAACTGTATAAGTCCGATGTTCGGCATGGCTCCTCACCGGCGCTGCCCATCAACGTCGACCTGAAGGGCGCTAAGTACGTGGATCTGGTGGTTGAAGATGCCGGCGATGGAAACGGCAATGACTGGGCCGACTGGGCGGACGCCATGTTCCATTGTTCAGGCGAGGCCGCGCCACTTGTCCTGACCCCCGTGGTCAACCCGGGCGGCCCGATTGGGCAGGGGAGCGAGTACATTGTCTCGGTGGGCGATCTGAAGCCCGGCACGGAAGCCACGTTCTCCCTCGGCGCCACGGTGCTGGGCACGGCAACGGCCGACGTCGCGGGAGTGGCAACCCTGAAGCGCACACTGCCTGTGGATGCGGCCGTGGGCACTGCAACCATCAACGTGGCAGGCACCGACAGAAACGGAAAAGCAGCCACCGGCTACGTCGTCATCAGCATAGTTGGCGGACTTCCGCCGGCACCCGCGAAGGACAGCTACGCCAGCGACCTGCCATTTGTTGGCACCCCTGCCAATGAGTGGGGTCCTGTCGAACGCGACATGAACAACGGTGAGGATGCCGCCGGCGACGGAACACCGATCACGATCGACACCAAGGTCTACGCGAAGGGTCTCGGCACCCATGCCGACTCCAGCATCCGCTACTACCTGGGCGGTCAGTGCACCAACTTCAGCGCAATTGTTGGCATTGACGACGCGAAGCTGACCAAGGCGCACCGCGGCAACGTCGTGTTCACGGTTGTGGGCGACGGGAAGACCCTTGCCACCTCACCGCAGCTGACGGTCGACAGCGATGGTTACAAGTTCAACGTCGATGTCACGGGTGTCCGCTACATCGACCTGGACGTTGCCAAGATCAAGGTCATCTCCTTCGGTGACGAGTGGGCGGACTGGGCAGACGCGAAGTTCAGCTGCAGCACAACGGTTCCGACGGCCACCCCGACAGCAACACCGAGCACGACGCCGTCGGCCACGCCTTCAGCCACACCCAGCGCTTCGGCATCGGCAACGCCGTCAGGAGCACCGTCTGCAACACCGACTGCCAAGCCCTCGGCAACACCAAGCGCCGGCACGACGCCGTCGGCCGGTCCCGCCAACACCGTCAGTGGCAGCGTCAGCTCAGCATCGATGGCACCGGGCGGGAAGCTGACAATTACGGGGAAGAACTTCAAGCCCGGGACCAAGGCAACGTTCACGCTGCACTCCGAGCCGATCCTGTTGGGCACCTCGGTGGCGGCGGCCGACGGCACGGCTTCATTGACCACCACGCTGCCCGCCAACGTACCCGCCGGCAAGCACACGGTTGTCATTGCCGGTACCAGCGCCGGGGGCAAGCCAGTGGACCTCGGTATCGCACTGACAGTCACAAGCGCCGTTGCCGGCCAGCCCGCCAGTGCGGTAGCTGCCACGACTGCGGCAACAACAGATGGCCTGGCAAGCACGGGCGCCAACGGGGCCTTGCCGATCCTGGCCTTCGCATTGCTGGCCGTATTTGCAGGTGCGGCAACCGTATTGGTTCGCCGCCGCCGCAGCCACGGCTAAGAAATAGCAGCAAGTCGACAAAGAATTAAGAACGTTGGCCGCCGTTCCCCGCATCGATTCGGTGTGGGGAAAGGTGGCCAACGTTTTTGCTGGGATACCCCGGCCCCTGCGCCCGAATTCCAATTGAAGAGGCCGTGACTCACGCTGGGTTTCCTCACCGGCGACTGTTTGGGAATCGCTGTTCCAATGCAGGTCCTTTGGCGGCGGACGCATGGCCGTATTTTGGGCTTGACTCCGCGGTTCCGGCAGTGGAATGTGAAGAATTCCCGGCTCTCGACCTTCGGCCCGGAAATTGGTGACGGGGCAATTTCGGCCGGGGTCAGTGGTGCCGGGCCAAAATTCGCCAAGATCTCGCCACTGTGGACGGCGTTTTCAAGCGACACGGAGCATCTTGCTAGGCGGGGCACATCGCGTGCGCACTTGAGGAGTGGGCGGGGATCCGCCGGCACGCCGAACGATCCAATTCAGCTGAGTGGCCGGCAGTTGGCGGCGCAGACGTCACAGGACCTGCAGGATCCGCAAAACCCACGGGCCAAGGTCCAAGGCCGATCCGGCGTCGGGGGTTTCGTTGCTGGAGACCTCGTGGACGTTTGCGCGGATAGTGAATGTTCGGGTGTCGGCTTCGGGTGTCCATGCCGGGGTCCGTTACCGGCGTTGATTTCGTTGGGGTCCAGCGTTCGAAGTGGAGGCGCTTATGGGTGGCAAGGATCTCCGCGTCGGTTCTCTGTCGTCCATCGATGGACCGTGTGGCGTTGCCGTCCAATATTGAGTCGCCGCCCTTGCGCCAGCACCATGTTCGCCAAGAACTGCCGCCTTGATTACGCATCCGGCGGCGCATTTCTGTGCCGTCAGTCACATTGCGATCTGCCGCGAGGGGATGGTCGCATAGGCTGATGCGGCTGCCTCAAGGACGAGGTGGCGGTGAACCAATCAAAGAAAGCAACGGCGCATGAACTTTGAATCGCACACTATGACCCTGAAGATCTGGGACCACTCAACGATCGACCACACGTTGGAAGCGGCCATTGCCCACGTTTCCTCAAAGGCAAACGCACCGAAGGACCTGGTGAGGATCACTCGCAGCGGGCCCAACCTGTACACGGTTTGCGCGGCCGGCGGGACCTCCTCGGACTCACTGATCGACCTCAGTTAGGGCCCCAGCCAGCCAATAAGAGAGTGCCGTCGCAACGCGGAGTTGCGGCGGCACTTTGGGTTTCGCGAGTCCTGCAAACCCGACTCCCAGCCCATCGAAGCGGTCACCGGGATGGCCCGCCACCCGCAGTGCCCGTGCGTGTTGAACGTCGATACCGAGGCGGGTCATCGCCACCGGACTTTCCATGATGGGAGCTGCCGTGCTCGCGATCATTGCCGCGCTGATATCACCGTCCCTGCGCCAGAGCCCCTCGAGGGGCTGCCAATGCGGG
This sequence comes from Arthrobacter sp. ERGS1:01, assembly GCF_001281315.1. NCBI lineage: Bacteria > Bacillati > Actinomycetota > Actinomycetes > Micrococcales > Micrococcaceae > Arthrobacter > Arthrobacter sp. ERGS1:01. Next base: position 1,310,642 of record NZ_CP012479.1, read on the forward strand.
CGTCGGCGACCTCGACCAGTTAGCCACGTCGACGAAGTAGCAACACGAACGGGACCGTGGGAAGGCGCCGGGCCGGATGCTGCTTCTGGTCCGCCTCTGCTGCGGAAGGGGCACCAGTGCGGAGTGGAAAAGCGGCGGTCACTTCACACGATTGCCGGGTCTTGAGACAGCCGCCGGACAGGGCAAATTTCGGAGTACTCGGCGATATCTCGACGCGTTCACGTCGGGAACACTTTGCAGTCCGGACTGGCCAGGACCCCATCGGAATGGATCGAATATCCGCAAGAGGCCGCCGCTTCCCAGTGTTTGCAAGGGGTGGAAGCTGGTTCGAATCCCACCTTTGGAGCGGGCCTCCGTAGCCACCCTGGTCGCTCTACGTCGGCCCATTTCGCTAGCTCCTCCAAGTTCTTGCCATGCCTCGCTGTCGCAGGCGAAGAGCCGTCCGCACGCTAACGAGCAATTGGGCGCCAATTCGGGAAGCTGTGGGGCCAAACCCACTCGGGGCGGTCCGGCCCCACGTAATAGATGCCGGCCAAGGCAATCCGAACCGTCCACGGCAACGAACAACCTAAGTACTCAAAAATATCCTGCGGACAAAACTATTTGAGGTGCGCCGTTCCCGGGGCGCCGCGACCCGATCGGCCAAGCCCATGTCAACGGAGACCTCGACGACGAAGCAACTCTCAACCATGGCCGGAACCGGACTGCTTCGCAGTCGAGTCGAACTTCGCCTGAGGACACTTCCGACGCCACATCAAGAGCCGGAATCCCCTCGTCCGCTCCATGAAAGGGAAATCCCATGTCAATGACAAATAACCGCCGGCGCGTAATTCTCACCCTGGTCTCCGCCGCAACGATCTTCGGGGCCAGCGCCTGCGGGAGCGCCGGTACGGGAACCAACACTTCGGCCGCCCCTCCGGCTGCCATGGCGCCGTCCTCCGCATCGATGGGTCCGGACATGAGTGGGGCCCCGACAGCGTCCGTGACGGCGACCACTGGGACCGCAGCCGATGCGGTCATCCAAATCAAGTCCTTTGCCTACACCGGCCCGGACAGTGTTTCGGCCGGTTCAAAAGTCACCGTAACGAACCTGGACTCCCAGGCCCACACGCTGACGGCCGACGACGGTTCCTTCAACGCCGTCGTCGAACCCGGCGCAAGCGTCACGTTTACCGCCCCGACAAAACCAGGCTCGTACACCTACCACTGCAACTACCACGGCAGCATGCACGGGACATTGACAGTCAAATAACCACGACCCAAGGCTCCAGAGAGGTTCCCCCCAATGGAACGATCAGAACCGGCCCGCCATCGCGGCCAAACCGCAGTTGCCGTGGTGTTGAGGGTTTTGGCGGCGGCCGCCCTGAGCGTGGACGCCGTGGTCCATGCCCGGCTCGCCCCGGGCTACCAGGCCGCCGCACCCGGGGGCCTCGGGGAAGGGAACCTCTTTGTCGCCGAAGCCGTTGCCGCCGCACTAGTCGGGCTCTATGTCCTGATCCGCGGCAGCCGGCCGGCCTGGGTCCTGGCCCTGCTTGTTGCCGGCGGCGGCCTGGCAGTCCTTCTGCTCTACCGCTACATCGATCTGCCCGCATTCGGGCCCTTCCCCGCCATGTACGAACCAGTGTGGTTCTTTGACAAGACACTGACCGCGTTCGCCCAGGCCGCCGTTGTGATCCTGGCGGCCGCCGCGCTGATCCTCCACCGGAGAACCCGCCGGGCTTGACCCGCCCCCGCTGCCCTCCGGCACCGCCGTGCCGAGTGACGGAAGTGCTTCGGATCAGACTCCATCCCGACAGCGCAACTCCTTGACGTGATTGACATCACCTCTTAAACCGGTATAGATTGCTTCTAAACCGGTTTAATTCACGTCCCAAGGAGAAATCTGATGCTGCGCAGACCAACTATTGCCGATGTTGCCGTCGCGGCGGGAGTCAGCAAGGGCCTGGTATCGCTTGCGCTTAACGACCGGCCCGGCGTGGCTGCCGAAACCAAGGACAGGATCCGCCAGGCCGCTGAAAGCATCGGCTGGCGGGCCAACGCAAGCGCACGCGGCCTCTCCAACCGCAGGGCCTACGCATTGGGACTCGTGGTGCGACGCGACCCCAGGATCATCGAGGCGGACCCCTTCTTTCCGGCGTTCATCGCCGGCATCGAAGCCGCTTTGGCCCACAAGGCCCAGGTCCTGGTGCTCACCGTCGTCCCGGACGCCGAGGCGGAGCAGGAGGCCTACCGCATGCTTGCCGGGGACAACCGCGTCGATGGATTCTTCCTGACCGACCTGCTCAAGGACGATTACCGCATCGCGCTGGTTGAGGAGTTGGGAGTTTGGGCGGTCACGTTGGGCATCCCAGACATTCGCAGCCCCTTCCCGGCGATCAGCCGTGACTACGACACCGGCATCGCCGAACTCACCAGCTACCTCATTTCACTCGGCCACCAGCGGATAGCGCATGTGGCCGGCGACGAAAGGATGCTCCATGGAATGCATCGGCGCGACCAATACTCCGCCGTCATGCGACAGGAAGGATTCGACCCGGTGGTGGTCCCCACCGACTTCTCCGCCGAACAGGGCGCCGAAGCCACGCGATACCTGCTGGACCTGCACGAACGGCCGACGGCGATCATCTTCGCCAACGACCCCATGGCCATAGCCGGCATGTCAGTGGCCCAAGAGCGGGGCCTGAAACTGCCGACGGATTTGTCCATCAGTGGAATGGACGGGTCGGAAATCGGAAAGTACGTGTTTCCGTCACTGACCACCCTCAAGAACGACCCCGCCGAATGGGGCCGCACGGCATCGCTCACATTGTTGAAGCTGATTGACGACGGCGAGGCGCCCAACGCCGAACTTCCCGCCGCCGAATTGGTCATCAGGGGGTCCACCGCGCCTGCGGTTCACCCCGCAGAGAACATCAAAGCTTGAAATCAGAGGAACACCATGATGCAACGAAGCAAAATCCTCGCCGGAACGGCCATCGCCGCCGCATTGGCACTCTCGCTGGCAGCATGCGGAGGCGGCAGCCCCAATGCCGCAGCCGCTATGACCGCCCACGGCCCCATCACCATTTGGTACTCCAACAACGCCCAGGAGGTCGCCTGGGGCAAGTCAATGGTGAGCGAATGGAACGCCGCCCACAAGTCTGAACAGATCACCGGCCAGGAGGTTCCGGCCGGGAAGACCACGGAGGAAGTGATCGGTGCGGCAATTACCGCAGGGACCACGCCCTGCCTGGTGTTCAACAACCTGCCGGCCGCCACCGGTCAGTTCGAAAAGCAGGGAGGGCTGGTTGACCTGTCCAAGTTCTCCGGCGCGAACGCCTATATCGAAGCCCGCAGCGGCACCTCGGCGGCACAGTACAAATCTCCCAATGGTGACTTCTTCCAGATGCCGTGGAAGTCCAACCCGGTCATGATCTTCTACAACAAGGCCATCTTCAAGAAGGCCGGCCTTGATCCGAACAACCCCAAATTGTCCACCTACGCCGAATTCCTTGCTGCAGCCCAGAAGATCAAGTCCAGCGGTGCCGCACCCTACGCCATCTACCCGGCACCGACGAGCGAATTCTTCCAGCCCAACTTTGACTTCCTGCCGTTGTACGCGGCAGCAACCGGCGGGAAGGGGCTTGTCGCCAACGGCAAGGCAACCATCGCCGGCCCGGCAGGCGCTGAAGTGGCGAACTTCTGGAAGACGATCTACGCCGACGGACTCGCCGGCAAGGAACAAGCCCAAGGTGACTCCTTCGCCACTGGCCAGGCCGCCATGGCCATTGTTGGACCATGGGCCATCTCGGTCTACAAGGGTGCCGTCAACTGGGGATCAGTGCCTGTCCCGACCCCGGCCGGCACCCCGGCCAGCAAGACCTGGACGTTCCCGGACGCCAAGAATGTGGGCATGTACAGCTCCTGCAAGAACCAGGGCACCGCATGGGATGTCATGAAATTCGCCACCAGCAAGGAGCAGGACGGGAAACTGCTCCAGGCAACCGGACAGATGCCCATCAGGACCAATCTGCAAACCACGTATGCGAGCTATTTTGCGGCCAACCCGGCGTACAAGACCTTCGCAAATCAGTCAGAACGTACGGTTGACGACCCCACGGGCCCCAACACGATCGCCGAGCTCCAGGCCCTCCGCGACGCCTACTCCAAGGCCGTGATCACCGGCCAGGGCAGCGTTGAATCCGCGTTGCAGGATGCGGCGAACAAGATCAACACGCAAGCCGCAGGGAACTGACAGAAATGTCGAAACTATCCGTCTCGCCCAGGGCGGGAGCCGCCCCCGTGCCGCCCGCCGGGGGCGGGACCCACCCGAAACCACGGCGCGCCCTGAAGCTGCGGGTCTTCGGCCGGAATCCCATCGGCTGGATCCTGAGCGCACCCTATCTGGTGTTCGTGCTGGCCATCTTCGCCTATCCCATCGGATACGCGGTCTACATGTCCTTCTTCGACTACTTCTTCGCAGCCCCAGGTGCCCAGGTCGACCGTCCCTTCATCGGCCTGCAAAACTATGTACAACTCTTCTCCGACCCGGCCGTGCTGCAGTCGTTCGCGAACGTCGGGGTCTTCCTGCTCATCAACGTCCCGCTAACCGTGGTGCTCTCGCTCCTGCTGGCCACCGCGCTGAACAGCGTGGTCAGGTTCGCCACGTTCTTCCGGGTCAGCTTCTACGTCCCCTACGTCACGGCGAGCGTCGCCGTCGTCGGCGTCTGGCTTTTCCTCTTCAGCGGCTCCGGACTCGTCAACCACCTGCTGGGACCCCTGGCTCCGAGCCCGTCCTGGCTCATCAGTTCCGCCTGGGCCATGCCCACCATTGCCCTGTTCGTCACCTGGAAACAGCTTGGCTTTTACATCCTGCTCTACCTGGCGGCACTGCAAAACGTTCCCAAGGAACTCTACGAATCCGCCGCCACCGACGGTGCCGGAAAGATTCGCTCCTTCTTCTCCATCACCGTCCCGAGCGTCCGGCCGGCAACCGTCCTGGTCCTGCTCCTCTCCACCGTGGTCGGCGCCAACCTCTTCACCGAGCCCTACCTGCTCACTGGAGGCGGCGGGCCCAACGGCGCCTCGACATCACCCGTCCTGATCATGTACCAGCAGGGCATCGAACAGGGGCACCCGGGCTACGCGTCCGCCATCGGGATTGTCCTGGTCATCGGCGTGCTCATCGTGGCCTTTATCCAAAATCGCTTTGCCGGAGGGAAGAAATCATGAGCCCGCAGCCAACGAATCGGCCCGCCACAAGCTACGACGACGGCGCCACTCGCCGAACGCTGAAAGTGCCGCGCCTGCGCCGTCGCCGGGGACAGTTGGAACTGACCCGCGGCCAGTCCGTCCTGCAGGGCGTAGTCCTGGGGATCGGCGCCATCGTGTTCCTGTTTCCGTTCTACTACATGCTGATCGGGTCCCTGCAAAAATCGCCCGACACCTCCATCGCCGGCGCATTTCCCAACCCGGCCAACCTCACCGGCAGCAACTACGCCACCATCAACTCCGGCATCAACCTGTTCACCGGGCTGTTGAACTCCGGCATCTTCACGGGTGGCGTGGTGCTGTGCACCGTGGTCTTCGGCGTGCTGGTTGGCTACGCCCTCGCGGTCCTGCAATGGCGGGGCCGGGGTGTGACGTTCGGTCTGGCCCTGCTGGTGCAGATTGTGCCCTTCCAGTTGCTGACCATTCCCCTGTACGTGCTGATCGCCCGCGACTACGGCCTGGCGGACAACTATCTGGGCATGATCCTGCCATTCGCGATCAATTCGACCGCGGTGATCATTTTCCGCCAGTACTTCCTGCAAGTGCCGCGGGAGTTGTTTGATGCGGCTCGGATCGACGGCGCCGGCGAGGTGAAACTGTTGCTGCGCATCGCGCTGCCGCTGGTCCGGCCGGCCCTGGTGACGGTCATCCTCATTACCTTCATCGGTCCGTGGAACGAGTTCCTGTGGCCGTTCCTGATCACCAAGAACGCCAGTATGCAGCCCCTGGCAGTTTCCCTGGCCAACTACATCAGCAACGTGGCAAATTCCACCGCCAACCCCTTCGGCGCCATCCTGGCCGGAGCCGTGGTCCTGGCAGCGCCGGTCGTGCTGATCTTCATCGCCTTCCAGAGGTACTTCATCTCCACCGACATCGGTGCCGCAGTCAAAGGATAGGAATCACCTCCGTGCAGCCCATCACCAAAGAATTACTGCTTGACAGCCTGAACCAGGCCCTCGAATTCAGCAATCCGCTGACCGACGTCATTTCAACCGAACAGTTCTCCTCGACGTATCCGCAGCGGCCCGCCTGGGCCGTGGGACCATTCCGGCAGGATGGCAGCCTGACTTTCCGGCAAGAGCAGGATTGGCCCGATCCAACCGGCATTGGCTGGACGTCGGACTCGATCTTCAACCCGTCCCTCATGGAGCGCGACGGCAGGCTCCACCTGTTCTACCGGGCTTCCCCGCGCAAGGAATCGATCGCCAGCCGCATCGGCATGGCGGTCCATGACCCGGCGACCGGGTGGCGGGACAACGCCGAAAACCCCGTCATCTTCCCCACCCGGGACAATGAGGTCCTCGGCTGCGAGGATCCCAAGGTCTACGCCGCCGGCGGCCGGTACTACATGTTCTACAACGGCATCTTCACCATCGGCAAGGACGACCGGCCCTCCGGTTTTCAGCCCGATAACTACCCGCTCGGCGACGTCGGATGCGACATCAACCTGGCCATATCCGACGACCTAGTCCATTGGGAGAAGCACGGCCTGGTGGTGCCGCACGAGGTCTCGCAGTTCTGGGCCAAGGGTGCGGTGATCCCGCGCCGGGCCAATGGCGAGGCCGTCAAGATTGCCGGGGAATATCTGATGTACCTCTCGGAAGGCTGTGGGGGTGTCACCCACGTGGGTCGGTCCCCGGACCTGGTGAACTGGACGTTTTCGCCCCAGGAATACCTCGACCTCGGCCCCTGGGTGGTTCGCTGCACGAGGTGGCGTGCGCGATCGTTGACGACGCCGAAACCGAGCTGGTGCTGGACTTCTTCTACAGCGACGCCAACGGCGACTTCGCCGCGGCCCAGGCCGTGTACGACGTACACGAGCCTTTTGCCCAAAAGGCTGTCAACCCGGGTGGATCCCTGGCCTGGGGAGGGCTCATCAAGTTCGGTGGCGAGTGGATGTTCGCCCAAGGCTGGGACGCCCCGGCCGGATCCCGGGAAATGTATTTCTACCGCACCGAATCCAGCTAAGTCCCGCAAGCACCGCAAACATCGATCAGGAGCAGTGAACGCGTGAACATGTCAGAAAAGTTTCCATACGCATTGACCAGGGCCGGCATGATCATGGCCCCCGAGCACGGCAACGAATTGGAAGTCGAGGGTGTCCTGAATCCCGCCAGTGGCAGGGGAGCGGATGGCGAACTGTACCTCCTGCCCCGGTTGGTGGCCCGCGGCAATGTCTCACGCATCGGCATTGCGAGGGTCAACGTCGTCGACGGCGTTCCCTCCTCGGTCAGCCGGGAAGGAGTGGTGCTCGAACCGGACCGCAGCTGGGAGCAAGGCGCGCAGAACGCCGGCGTCGAGGACCCCCGCATCACCTTCATAGCTGAACTGGGCCTGCATGTCATGACCTACGTGGCTTTTGGTCCGCTGGGGCCGCGGACCGCCGTCGCCACGTCCACGGACCTGCGGAGCTGGGTCCGGCTGGGTCCGGCCACCTTCGACTACGACGACGCGCTCGACGTGGACCTTGGCCTGTACCACAACAAGGACACGGTCTTCTTTCCTGAATCGGTGACGGGCCCCGACGGCGTCCCCAGCCTGGCCGTGCTCCACCGGCCGATGTGGGACCTGGGCGAAGTCAGGCCGGGGGAGTCCGGTACGCAGCCGGGGTGGCTGGTTGAGGAGCGCCCCAGTATCTGGATCAGTTTCATCCACCTCGCCGACGCCCTCGCAGACCCACGGGCCCTGGCGCGTTGGTCCAGCCACCTGTTCCTGGCCGGCCCGGAATACCCGTTTGAGGAGCTCAAGATCGGTGCCGGCCCGGCGCCACTGCGGGTTCCCGAAGGCTGGCTGGTGATCCACCACGGCGTCACCGGAACCCTGGTCAGCGCCATGGCGCAGCAACAGGATGTGAACTACGCTGCCGGCGCCATGATCCTCGACGCCGACCAGCCGTGGAAAGTCATCGCCCGGACCACGGAACCGCTCTTGTCCGCGGAAACCGAGCAAGAACGGAGCGGGACCGTTCCCAACGTGGTCTTTCCCACCGCCATTGAACTTGTTGACGGTGTCCCATACGTGTTCTACGGCATGGCCGATTCCTGTATTGGCGTGGCCCGCCTGGACCGGACAGCGGAACGGGCCTAGGGTGCGTGCGGCGGCGGGGGTGCCGCGTTCGACCAAATCGAAGGCTCCTGCACCCCGCCGAATGTCTTGCTAGTCGTCGTCGGCAAGCAGCATGCGGAGGACTTGCCCGAGCGGACCGCCGAGTGTGTCGCGTCCGGCTGACGCGATCGGCTGCGCGGCGGCAGCCGTGCGCAGCATCACCACGCCGAGCATCGTCGCGATGGCGAGCTGCGCGCGCAGCAGGATCGGTTCCGTAGCCGGGTTATCCGGGCTCCAACCCGCGTTTGCCGCGATCTTTTGGGCAAAGCCCTCAAGGGTTGTCCGCCTGATCCGGTCGGCATTTTCGTCGCCCGAGGAGCGCAGCAGCAACAAGAGTTGCAGGGGGTCGTCGCCGTCGGGTGCATTCACCACGTGGGTTATCAGTCGCTCGACCATGTCCTCAACGTCGGTGATGTGCTCCGGCGTGCGGGAGTCCAATTCGTCGGACGTGCGTAGCATGCACGCCTCGAAGAGGCCTTCCTTGGATTCAAAATACCTGTTGATCAGCGCAACGTTGACGCCTACGTCCGCGGCAATGTGGCGCACGGTGGTCGCCCGATACCCGTCGGTCGCGAAGCGTCGTCGTGCGGCGCGCACCAGGGCACGCCGCGTCGCGGCCGCGTCCCGCCCGGGCCGGATCAACTCGTCGTCGGTGCCGGAGCCCGTATCGGCGGGTGCCTCTGGCTGTTCCTGAATCTTCTTGTTCATTTCTCACTTCCCTTGGCCATACTATCGCCTGGCAGGCAAAGTAAACGTGTGTTGACTTGCTGCGGTTTCGCAGTAAGCTAGGTAAGTCAGCGTTTGTTTACATCTCGAGGAGAGTCATGTCCGCCACCACCCAGAGTCCCGTCAGAGGGTCGGGGCCACTTCCTGCGGGACTGCCTGCGAAGGCGCCGCGATCCCGGGGAACCGCGATCATCCTTTATCTCTCACTCGGTGGATTGTCGTTTGCCGTGCTCCAATCGCTCGTGGCGCCGGCGCTTGGCACCATCGGCAAGGACCTGGGAGTCGCGACGAGCGCCGCCAGCTGGGTACTCACCGCCTACCTCCTGTCGGCATCCGTGCTGACCCCGATCCTGGGCCGGCTGGGTGACATGGTGGGCAAGCGCAAGATTCTGATCGTTGTCCTTTCCCTGCTTCTTGCCGGCACTCTGCTGGCTGCACTCGCGCCGAACCTGGGCGTGCTGGTGGTTGCCCGCGTCCTGCAGGGCGCCGCGGGTGCGGTGATGCCGTTGTCCATCGGGATTGTCCGTGACGAGCTGCCGAAGGAACGCGTGAGCGTGACCATCGGTCTGCTCTCGGCAATCTTCGGTATCGGTGCCGGCGTCGGCATTGTCGCGGCCGGGCCCATCGTTGAAGCATTGTCCTGGCACTGGCTGTTCTGGCTCCCCGCCGTGCTGGTAGCCATTGCGCTGCTTGGTGCAATCTTTGGCATGCCCGAGTCTCCCGTTCGTACGCCGGGACGTCTTGACCTGGTGGGTACCGGCATCCTCACGATCGGCCTTGTTTCACTGCTGCTGGCCATTAGCGAGGGACAGAACTGGGGCTGGGGTGACGCCAAGACGATCGGCCTGCTCATCCTGGGGGCCGCGGCCCTCGTGGTGTTCGTCTTCGTGGAACTGCGGGTGGCCGAACCGTTGATCGACGTCCGCCTGTTCCGGCACCGTGGGGTCTGGACCGCGCACATCGTGGCGCTGGCCTTTGGCTTCGCCATGTTCGGCACGTTCATCCTTGTCCCCACCCTGTTGCAGCTGCCCACCGTCCTCGGTTACGGCTTTGGCAAGAGCGTCAGCCAGGCCGGGGTCTACCTGCTGCCGACCGTCGTCGCAATGGTGATCTCCGGCGTGGTTGCCGGTGCCCTGATCCGCAGGATCGGCCCGAAGATCCCCATGGTCATTGGTGGACTTGCCGTCACCTTCGCGTTCCTCATCCCGGCCCTTGGCCATGGTGCGGAATGGCAAATCCTCCTGTCCGGGGTACTCACCGGCCTCGGCATCGGCATGGCCCTGGCGGCCACCTCCAACGCGATCGTCGAGAGCGTGCCCGCCGCACAGACCGGTGAAGCGATCAGTGCAAACACCGTCATCCGCACCGTCGGCAGCAGCATCGGCACCGCGGTCATCGCCGCACTCATCTCCTCCAATGTCACGGTGCAGGGTGCCCCCACGGACGCCGCCTTCACGATCGGCTTCTGGGCATCCGCCGGCGTCGGCGTTCTCGCGATCATTGCCGCGCTGATTGCACCCTCCGTGCGCCAAAGCCGCCGCGAGGCCGCCAAAGCGGGCGTTGGCAACCTCGACGAGTCCAAGACGGCGATGTAGTCGAGCCGCCAAGCCCCCCACCGGGGCTTGGCAGCCGCCCCGGTAGCGGGAGCCGGGCACGGATCCATGGACGTTGTTTCAAAATACAGGGTGTGTTGGCGCGCGGTTCACCGCGGCGGTGGTTGGATGGGGGTATATGAGAGGGACACGGCAGCTGCCGTATCCACCCGACCATTAAGGCAGTCATGGACTTCATCGAGGCCGAACACCCCCGGCCGCGGCACTTCCTGCTTCACCTCAGCGACACCCACCTGCTGGGCGGTCCCGGTCCGCTCTACGGTGCCGTGGACAGCGAGGCGCGTCTCCGCCAAGTCTTCGCCGAGATCGCTGCCTCGGGTGCCCGGCCGGAAGCGGTCATCTTCACCGGCGACCTTGCCGACAAGGGCGAGCCCGAGGCCTACGCCAAACTGCGCAGGATTGTGGAGCCCGCGTGCCACGCCATGGGTGCGGAGGTCATCTGGGCCATGGGAAACCATGATCATCGCGGAAACTTCCGGACAGGCCTGTTGGGGGAGCCCGCGGACAGTTCCCCCATAGACCACACCTACTTCCTGAACGGGCTGCGGGTCATCACCGTGGACACCTCCGTGCCGGGATTCCACCACGGGGAACTTGGCGCGGAGCAGCTGGAGTGGTTGGCCGCCGAACTTGCCACACCCGCCCCGGGCGGAACCATCCTTGCCCTTCACCATCCGCCGGTGCCCAGCGTGCTGAACCTTGCCGTGCTGGTTGAGCTGCGTGGACAATCCGAGCTGGCGGCCGTGTTGCGCGGCTCGGACGTGCGCGCCATCCTGGCGGGCCACCTGCACTACTCGACCACCGCCATGTTTGCCGGGATCCCGGTGTCAGTCGCCTCGGCCACGTGCTACACCCAGGACTTGAATGTCCCGGTTGGCGGCACCCGCGGCCGTGACGGCGGGCAGTCCTTCAACCTGGTCCACGTCTACGAGCACACCGTGGTCCATTCGACAGTGCCGCTGGGCGCCGGCCTCACCGTTGGCGAGTTTGTCAGCGCCGGGGAGACACAGACCCGCCTTGCCGTGGCCGGGATCCGCATCCCGGACCACGCGCCGCGCACTACGGGCATTCCGGTCCAGGCACGACGGCGCGGGCTGGCTCCGCGCTAACCTTGGCTGAGGCGCGGGCCGGCCCGCGCGGGGCTATTTTTCCCAGGGCGCCTTGATCGGAAAATACTTCTGCAGGAAATCGGTCACCAGCTCGGCTCGCTCGGCGGCGGGTACCTCGGGGAAGCTCCCGTCGTTGAGGCAGAAGAAGTCCACGTTGCGCTTGGCGAGCAATTTGGGCAGGTAGTTCAAGCCCGACCGCGCAGTTGTGTCGACGTACCGTACCTTGGCCGCGGTCTGAACGGCGGCCCGGCCCGTGAGTAGGCCATAGTAGTGGTACAGCGAGTTGGTGACGGAAATATTCTCCGCCGCACGGAAGGTGCTGGCCGCAGTCGCACGGAATTCCGCAGGGAATTCTTGTTCCATCGCCGCCATGACACTGCGTCGCAGCGGAGCGGCGGCATGTTCCAAGTGGCGGGTGGTGATGCGCCCGAACCGTTCCCACAACAGTTTCCGGTTCACCCGGGCGGCGTTTTCGAAGCCGCTGCGTTCGGCGTCGTTCTCGCCCAGGCCGATCCTGGTCTCGGCTTCGATGAACTTCGTGATGCCGCCCGGCGTGAAGAACATGTCCGGGCTGACGGGGCGGCCAAAGAACATGTCGTCATTGGAGTACAGGAAGTGTTCGCTCAATCCGTCGATGTGGTGCAGCTGGCACTCCACGGCTTGTGAATTGTGGGTGGGCAGCACCGACGGGTCGGCGAAGAACTCCTCGCTGCGCACCACCGTCACCGACGGGTGGTCGGCCAGCCATGACGGGGTGGCGGAGTCGGTGGCGATGAAGATGCGCCGAATCCACGGCGCAAAAGTGTAGATGGAGCGCAGCGCATACTTGAGCTCGTCGATCTGCCGGAACCGGGCCTCGTTGTCGTCACCCTCGCCCACCACCACGCCCTCCATCCGGGCGCGCCGGGCGGCAATGTATTCGGGGGAGCTGCCGTCAACCCAGGAGAAGACCAGATCGATGTCGAAACCGATGTCGGAGGCATGGTCGGCGAACATGTTCTCGATGGTCGGCCAAACGTGCCCGTACCGTTCCACCGTTCCACGCACCGCATCCTGGGCCAACAGTGTGCGCCGGGTCAGTGAGTTTTCCACCGGCAGGATCAACTGATCGCCCTCAAAGCTCCACAGCTCTATCTGCACTCCCAGTGACGCGCCGTAGCCCAGGCCGCCGTCGGGCTCCCACCGCGGCCGGTACAGCCGCAGGATCCGGGATTTGCGGTTCTTGGCCAGTGTCCCGTCAGCCACCAGCAACGCCGACTTCTTGCGTGCGTCGACGGTCATCGCATAGAACGGTTCGTTGGCGCATGCCTCCACCAGGGCCTTGCGCAGCACGGCCCTGTCCTTCCAATCGACGGAAATCACCGGGCGCTCGTCATTGCCGCGCACCAATAGGTAATCCAACCTTGCAGCCTCGAGGGCGCCGCGGATGAACAGCAAGTCCTCCACCATGGCCTCGTTCGGGGTGCGGTCACGGTTGAGAAGGACGTACCGGCCGCGGTGACGGACCACGTCGGGCCGATCCTTGAAGCGGGCGACGGCGGACGGCGGGGTTTCCTCCACGAAATCAAGGTCATCGTCGGATGCGGGGTTGCCAAAGAAGACATCATGCGCGGCGGTCACGTCTGTAATGGGGGCTCCAATGCTGTGTAAGAAGAATGCCGAACCGGGAAGGGGGCGTCTTCTTGAATAGTAGTGCTCGGGTGTTGGGCGGCGGACCAACATGTCGCCCTGTGCCGGTTGGGCGGGGAAACGGTCGGTGTCCGCCCAGGCGGCACTCCGGAGGCTAGGTCAAAGACGGATCCGACACATCCAGTCGATGGATGACCGGCTGGGTGGCCGAGGCGATGGCGGCGGCGAAGCCCGGGGGTGCCGGAACCCAGGCGATGTCCAGCCCGTGCAGCCCGCCCCGGCCGGGTGACTCGACGGTGGTGGCCCAACCGGCCGGCGCCCACGGGTCGAGCGGCGCCGGCAGCAGATGGAGGGTCCACGGGTCCACGGCCAGGCCGTGTCCGTTGACTTTCAGGGCGGCCTCCTTGGCCACCCACAGCCGAATCCGGGATTCTACGTCGGAATTTTCCAGCGTCCGCCGTTCCCCGGGGGACAGGGCATACCCATCAAAGCCGGCATGCAGTTCCCGGGGCACGGCCTCGAGGTCGGCCCCGAGGGGGTGCCCCGGCAAGCCGGCGGCAACCATGACGGTGCCGCCGGCTTTGGAAAGGCTCAGGCTGGTCCCGTCAATCATGGGTTTCCCATGTGGTCCGCCACAGCTGCGGCACTCGCGGTGCACGGCCAATCCGGCAGCCTTTGCCGGGTCGATACCCAGGGCCCGTGCGGCCATGAGGCGGAACAAGACATGGGCTCCGGCGTATCTGCGACCGTCGGCAGGGTTCCTGAATCGGTCGGCGGCGTCGAGCTCCGTGCGGGAGAGCAGTGCGCCGGCGCCGCCCCGGGCTGCGGCCCGGTCAAGGACATCCTGCGCTTTGGCGATGACAAAGTCGATGCCGGAGGTCTGGCCGCCACCGGTCAACGCTTGCTGATCCGCACATACTGCGAGATTGCCAAGGGGGCAAAGATCGCGATGATGGCCACACAGCACAACACGGCGTAGAGCAGTGCGTTGTCGGCCGGCCAGCCGCCGGGTGCGGCGAAGCCCTCGGGCGCGGCATTGCCGAACAACTTGCGCACGGCCGTGGCGACCGCCGTCACGGGATTCCACTGGGCAAAAGCCCGCAGGGGCCCGGGCATGGACTGGACCGAGACAAAGGCACCGGAAATAAACGTCACCGGGAACAACCAGATCAGGCCCAGGCTTTGCGCCACCTCCACACTGCGTGCCGTCAGGGCGATCACGGCGCCAACCCAGGAGACCGCAAAGGTGAACAGGAGCAGCAACCCCATCGCCACCAGGGCCGGGCCGGGGCCGTTGGTGATGCGCCAGCCAATCGCCAGACCACACAGGAGCGTCACGGCGATGGAGAGCAGGCTCGTCACCAGGTCGGCCGATGACCGTCCCAGGATGACGGCACCCCGTGACATGGGCAGGGAGCGGAACCTGTCGATCAACCCCAGCTGCAGGTCCTTGGCCAGGTAGACGGCCGTAAATGAGGCGTTGAACGTCAGGGTCTGGGCCAGGATGCCGCCGATCAGGAAAGTGCGGTAGGAGGCTCCGCCCAGGGTGCCGCCAAAGACGAACGCCAGCAGCAGGACAAACATGATGGGTTGGGCCACGCTGGTCACCATGGCGCCGGGGGTGCGGATGACGTTGCGCAGGTTGCGCCCGGCAACGACCGAACTGTCGCGGAGGGCCGCGGTGAGGGTGCTCATGTTTTCAGTACCTCGTGGTCCTGGTTCGCGCCGACGGCAGGAGAGTCGACGGCGGCGGGGGTGGTTGCGTCCCTGGCCCGCTGCCCGGTCAACTGCAAGAACACATCGTCGAGGGTGGGGCGGCGCAGGGCTGCCTCAACCACCCGCAATCCGGACAACTCAAGATCGCCCAGGGCCCTGACCAGCATGTGGTGGCCGTCCGGGGCGGCAACACTGATCTTGCGTGTCTGCCGGTCGATTTCCGGCACTGCCGAGGTGATCCGGGCCAGGATGGCCGCGGCACGGTCAACGCTTTCCGGCAGGGCCACGACGACGTCGATCCGTTCCGAGCCGACGCGGGACTTGAGTTCGTTGGCGGTGCCCTCGGCAATGACGCGCCCGGCATCGATCACCGCGATATTGTCGGCCAGCTGGTCGGCCTCCTCCAGGTACTGGGTGGTCAGCAGCACCGTGGTGCCGTTGCCAACCAGGGAGGAGATGACAGCCCAGGTGTCCAGCCGTCCCCGGGGATCCAGCCCGGTGGTGGGCTCATCGAGCACCACCACCCCGGGCCGGGCCACGATGGCCCCGGCCAGGTCCAGGCGGCGTCTCATGCCGCCGGAATAGGCGCCGGCCCGCTTGCCGGCAACGTCGGAGAGCCGGAACTCATCCAGCAGTTCCATGGCCCGTGCCGCCGAAGCCCTGCGGTTCATGCCATAGAGCCGGGCCACCATGACCAGGTTTTCGAACCCCGTGAGCTTTTCATCCACGGCGGCATACTGGCCTGACAGGCCAATGGAGCGCCGCACACTCTCGGGGTCCGTGCGGACATTGTGGCCGGCCACGCTCACCTCGCCGGCGTCCGGGGCCAGCAGGGTCGTCAAGACCCTGACGGTGGTGGTCTTGCCGGCCCGTTGGGGCCCAGGAGCCCCAGCACCTGCCCGGGAGCCACCTCCAGGCTCAGCTCATCGAGCGCGCGGAATTCGCCAAAGTTCTTGCACAGTCCACGGACACTGATCACTAGGAGGCCGCAAGTTCGGCCACCGTGCGCGGGGTCATGTCCGTCCAGCTGCGCGAGACAAAGTCCAGGCACTCCTGCCGGCCGGCCGGGCCGTACATGACCATCCAGCCGTTTGGAACATCGGCGAAGGTGGGCCACAGCGAATGTTGCTGCAGGTCATTGACCAATACGCGGAAGGTTGCGTTCATGTCATCAAATGGGTTCGTCACGTAAATTCCCTCAGATTCCTTGCTGGATTGCTTCTGCCAACGGAGGGAGCCGGGACGGGATCGAAACAACCGTGCCGGGTCCCCACCGCTAGTAGCTATTCGGTGCCCTGGCCCAACCGGATTGCCAGGACAGGCAGGATGTGGGCCAAGGCACGTTCGCCGAGCATGTCCGAATGCCGGGCCGGCACGGGCGTGTCGTGGATCCGGCCACTCACGAAAGGCTTCCAGGACGCGGATCCCGGCGCCCCGTCGGGGACGTCCTCGGTGGCCCGGAAAACGTGCAGATCGCCGTCGAACCGTTGCACCGTGGCCTCCCGGATCATGCGGGCCAGGGCGGAGAAATTCTCCACCATGGCGTTGAGGGATGCCACCGGAATACTGCCCAGGGCGTTGTGGTTCTCCCGGAGCACCGCCAGGACCCGGGTGCCGTCCAGGCCTTCCTCCTCGCCCTCCGGCACGGGGAAGCCGGCCGCGTGCAGGTAGTTCCGCCACAACGCAGGACCCGTGCCAATGTCGGCATTGGATTCCTGCCGCGTCGGGAAGGCATCCAGGATGCCCAGGAATGCGACCTCGTGGCCCAATTCCTGGAGCCGTGTGGCGAGGCGTTGCACCAGATTGCCGCCAAAGGACCAGCCGATCAGGTGGTAGGGGCCCTCCGGCTGTACCTGGCGCACTTGGGCGATGTAGTCGTCGGCAAGCTCCGTGAGTGTGTGGGAACGGAGCCCGCCATCACGGCCCGGAAGCATGCCCGGCATCTGCAGGCCGATCAGCGGCCGCTCCTTGTCCAGGTGCCGCAACAGGGCCGCGAAGCCCCAACTGACGCCGGTGGCGGGGTGGACCGCAAAGAGCGGGGCCTTGCTTCCCGTACTGCGCAGCGGCAGCAGCTGCCGCAGGCTGTCGGCCACGTTTTCCGCGGCCCCCTTGGACGCCTCGGCCAGCAGTTGCTCCACGCTCGGGGAGCGGAACAGCGCCTGGACGGGCAGCTCGGTGCCCAGCGCATCGTTGATCTGGCCGACCAGGGGTTGGGCCAGGAAGGAATGTCCGCCGAGTTCGAAGAACGACTCGTCAACGCCGACCCGGGGCAGATCCAGCACCTGCGCAAAGATCGCCGCAACGGTCTCCTCCCGCGGAGTCCTGGGCGCGAGGCCGGCCCGGTGGGGCTGACCGGCCGGATCGGGGAGTGCCGCACCATCGACCTTGCCGTTGCGGGTCAGGGGGATGCGGTCCACCACCACGACGACGGCCGGGACCATGTAGCCGGGCAGCACCCGGCGCAGTGCGGCGCGGGCCTGCTCCGGGAGGTCCGTGGCATCCGCCGGCGAAGTGCCGGGGGTCGGCTCCGGCACCACATAGGCCAGCAGGCGGGCGGTGCCCGGAACGGCCGAGTTCATGGCAGTGTTACGGACCAGGGCGACGGCGGCGGCAACGCCGGGCACGGCACGCAGCGCGCGTTCCACTTCGCCGAGCTCCACCCGAAAACCGCGGATCTTCACCTGCTGGTCATTGCGGCCGTGGAAAAGCAACTCGCCGGCGGCACTCCTGGTGGCGAGGTCGCCGGTGCGGTACATGCGCCGGCCGGGCGCGCCGAACGGGTCCGCGACGAATCGTTCGCTCGTCAGCCCGGTCCGGCCCCGGTAGCCCCGGGCCAGCTGGGCCCCGGCCAGGTAGAGTTCGCCCCGGACCCCGGCCGGCACGTGCTGCAGGGAAGCGTCCAGGACGTAGGCGTGTGAATTGCGGGTGGGGGAGCCGAGGACCGGGTATCCGGTGCCGGCCACGGGCGCAAGCAGCGAATCGACCGTGGCTTCCGTGGGGCCGTAAAGGTTCCAGGCCCGGACCGAGTCGAGTGCGGACAGCTCTTCCCACAGGGCGGCGTCGAACGCCTCCCCGCCCAAGGCCAGGCGAAGGGCGGGACCTTCGGACGCGTCCCGTTCCCTTAGCATCGTCGAAAACGCCGGTTCTGCCAGCAGCTGGCGCACATACCCGGGCGTGGTCTCCCAGGCCCCGATGCCGTGCTCGGCGAAGTACAGTGCGAGCCGTTGGGGATCCAATCGGACCTCGTCGGTGATGAGGTGGAGTTCATGGCCGTCCACCATCCACAACATCGGGTCCCAGGAGGCGTCAAAGCCGACGCCTGTCGTGTGAGCCACCCGCACCGGCCCCCGGGCGGTCCGCTCGGCGGCGTCGGGAAACAGGGTGTCCCGGTGCGAGGCCAGCAAATTGGCCAGGGCACCGTGGCTGATTTCCACGCCCTTGGGCCGGCCCGTGGAACCGGAGGTGAACATGACGTAGGCCAGCTGCGAAGCCGCCGGTTCAGCGAGGACCGCGGGTGCGGCGGCGGGAAGGGCCTCGGTAAGGAGCCGTTCGGCGCCGGCAAGTCCGGCCGCGGCCAGGCTGGCGTTGAGGGCCGATTCCAGGGCGGCCGTGGTGACGATGGCACCGGGGCGGGCGTCTTCCAGGATGGCCGTCACCCGCTCTGCTGGGTAGTCGGCGTCAATGGGGTTGTAGATGGCACCGGCCCGGAGCACGCCCAGGGCTGCCACGACAGTGTCAACGGACCGCGGCAGGTACACCGAGACGAGGTCACCGGCCGCGATGCCCCGGTCGCGGAGTGCGCCGGCCAAATGGGTGGCGGCGGCGTCGAGGGCCGCGAAGGTCAACGATTGCCCGCCGCAGACCACGGCGGTGTTCTCCGGAGCCTTGGCGACGGTCTCGGCAAAGACGTCCAGAACTCCCTTGGCCGCGGGGTGGTCGGCACCGGCCGTGGCGGCGCTCAGGGACTCGATTTCGCCGGGCGAAAGGATTGCCAGGCGGGCGAGGGGGCTGTCGGGAGACTGCACGGCCAGGCGGACGAACGTCTCGAAGCGCTCGACGAGGGTGGTGATCGCCTCGCCGCTGAACATGGCGGCGTTGTATGCCAAGGTGCCTGCCAGGCCCTGGCCGGATCCCAGTTCGCGGAAGGTGAAGGACAAATCGAACTTCGCCTCGCCGGTGGGTGTCTCCGGTTCGGGCAGGGCTTGCACGCCGGGAAGTTCGACGGCGGCGCGCACCGCGGTTTCCACGGCCAGCATGGTCTGGAAGAGCGGGTGCCGGCCCAATTCGCGGGGCGGGTTCAGGGCCTCCACGAGCCGTTCAAAGGGCACGTCGTCGTTGTCGAAGGCGTCAAGGACGCTGCGCCGTGCCGTGCCGATCAGCTCCCGGAAAGTCGGGTTGCCGGAGGCGTCCAGGCGGATGGGTACGGTGTTGACGAAGAACCCGATCAGCTCCGTCAGGGCCGGGTCGCTCCGACCGGCCGTCGGGGAGCCGATCACCAGGTCGTTTCCGGCCCCCATCCGGGAGAGGAAGCCGCCCAGTGCGGCGTGCAACGCCATAAAGAGGCTGGCGCTTTGTGCCCCGGCCAGGCCGGCGAGGGCTGAGGTCGTCTCCGCGCCAAGGGTGAAGACCTGGTGGCCGCCGGGCTGGCGTGCGCCCGCCGCGCGGGGACCGGCATCGGGCAACGCCAGCTCGGGGGGCGCCCCGGCCAGTGCATCCTTCCAGCTGCGCAACTTGGCGTCCAGGGCCGGTTCGACCGCGGCTGCGGGGTCACTGGAAACGTGTCCGCCGGCTATCGGCGGGCCTTCCAGCACGTGTCGCTGCCACAGGGCGAAGTCGGCATATTGCAGGCCCAAGGGTCGCTGAAGGGGGCTGGCCCCGCAACAACGCGCCGAGTAGGCGGTAGAAATGTCCCGGGCCAGGGGTGCCAGGGAGGCGCCGTCACTGGCAATGTGGTGGATGACCAGCTGCAGCACCCATTCGTCGTCGTCGATCCCAATCAGGGTGGCCCTTAACGGGAGGTCATGCGCCACGTCAAAGCCGCGGGTGGCCCCTTCGGTGAGCAGGCCGTGCACTTCACCCTGGTTGCCGATTTCCTTGAACTCAAGCAGTCCGGTGGCAGTGGTTGCCGGGTGGACCAGCTGTTCGGGGGTTCCGTCGGTGGCGGGGTAGCTGGTGCGCAGGACTTCATGGCGCGCCACCAGGTCATCGAGGGCCTGGGCGAGTGCTTCCGTGTTCAGGTCCCCGGTAAGGCGGACGGCAAGGGCGATGTTGTAGTCGGCGGAGCCCGGGTCCAGCTGGTTCAGGAACCATAGCCGCGACTGGGCGTAGGAGAGCGGGATCGTGTCGGGGCGGGTTGCCTGGGTGGCTTTCAGCCAGGCGTCCACGGACGGCCCGGGCGTCGGGCCGGTTCCGCCGGCGTCACTGTCGGGGCCGGTGGTCAGGCTCGCCAGCAGCGCCGACGGCGTGGGGAACTCGAAGATGGTGCGCAGCTGCAGGTCAATGCCGAGAGCCTCGCGGACGGCGGCGAGAAGGGCGACGGCCAGCAGGGAGTGGCCTCCCAGGTCGAAGAAGTTGTCGTCCAGCCCCACGTTGTCGACGCCGAGTACGGTGCCGAAGGCGGCGCACATCTTTTCTTCCCGGACCGTGGCCGGAGCCCGGGATCCCGGGCTGGTGGCGGCCGCGGCGGGCAGTGCGCGCCTGTCCAGTTTTCCGTGCGAGGTCAGCGGGATTCCGGCCAAAACGACAAGGGCCTTGGGCATCATGTAGTCGGGCAGGTGCCCGGCAGCAAAGCCGAGCAGTTCCTCGGGGTCCGCCGTGCCGACGAAGTAGCCGATGATGCGCCCCGCGGGGCCGTCCTCCACGATGACTGCGGCGTGGCTGACCTGGTCGTGGCGGGTCAGGACGCTCTCAATCTCGCCGGGTTCCACCCGGAAGCCACGGATCTTGAGCTGGTCGTCGGCACGGGAAACAAATTGCAGCTCGCCGCCGGTCAGCCGCCGGACCAGGTCGCCGGTGCGGTACATCCTGGCGCCTTCCCGGTAGGGGTTGGCAACGAAGCGGCCGGCCGTTTCGGCGGCACGGTTGACATAGCCGGTGGCCATCCCGGCCCCGGCAAGGTACAGCTCCCCGGTGACACCGTGCGGTGCCGGGGCCAGGAAGTCGTCCAGGACGTAGCTTTCGACATTGCGCACGGCGCGGCCGATGGTGGGAACGGTGCCGCTGATGCGGGTGAGCACCGAGTCCACGGTGAATTCGGTGGGTCCATAGAAGTTGTAGGCGGTGACCTTGTCACTGCCGGCCAGTTCCCGCCACAGCCCGGACGGCACGCTTTCACCGCCCAGGGCCAGCACCAGCGGCGTGGTCCGGGGGTCGTCCAACAGGCCCGTCTGGAGCAGGACGGCGATGTAGGACGGCGTGGTTTCCAGTACCGAGATGGCGTTGCTTGTGCAAAACTCCACGAGGGCCTGGGCGTCCGTGCGGATGTCATCGGCAACCATGTGCAAGGTGGCGCCGGCCACAAGCCACAGCATCGGGTCCCAGGCGGCGTCGAATCCCAGCCCCGTGACGTGCGCCACCGCCGTCTCCGCCCCGTCCCCGTGCCCGAACGTCTCGGCGACGATGGTGGATCGATGGTGCAGGAACAAGTTGGCCAGGGCGCCATGGGTGACGGCCACCCCCTTGGGAGTGCCGGTGGAGCCGGAGGTGTAGATCACGTAGGCCGGGTCCTCGGGGGTGATGCCGGCCAGTTCCGCCAGGGCAGGACCTTGTGCCCCGGCTGCCCGCAGTTCGGCCAGGTTCTCGGCGGCAATGATCAGCCGCGGGGCGCTGTCGTCCAGGATCAGGCCAATCCGTTCGGACGGGTAGCTGAGGTCCACGGGGATATAGACGGCGCCGGCGCGCAGCACGGCCAGGGCAGCGCACACCACGTCGTTGCCGCGGGGGAGTGCGACGGCGACATGGTCGCCGCGTCCAATCCCGGAGGCTGCCAGGCCCGCGGCCAAAAGTTCGACGTCGGTGGCCAATTCGGCAAAGGTCAACGTGGCGGTTCCGTCGCTCACCGCGGTGCGGCCCGGGTGGCGTGTCGCGGTGGCCGCGAATTCGGCCGGCACCGTGGCCGGGCCGTTCTCCGCCACGGGGCCGCTGCCGAGCTCGCGGGTTTGCGTCGACTCCTGTGGGGTGGTCACCCGCAGCCGCGACAAAGGTGTGTGGGGGTTGGCGGCGATCTGTTCGACCAGGTGGCCGAACCTGGCGGCGATCAGGGCCGCCGTTGCCGGTTCAAAGAGGGCCGGGTCGAATCCGAGCGAGCCGGTGATCCCGGAACCGGGTCCTTCCTCGGTCAGGTCCAGGAGGAGGTCGAACTTGGCCCCTCCGGGTTCGGCGGTCCGGTCGGCAACAGCATCCAGGCCGGCCATGGAGAGCTGTTCGGGGCAGCGGTGGCGAGGGTGAGCATGACCTGGAAGAGGGGGTGGCGCTGTTGGGAGCGGGTGGGGTTGAGTTCCTCCACGACCCGTTCGAACGGTGCGTCCTGGTTGGCGTACGCGCGCAGGTTGGTGAACCTGACGGCGTCCAGGAGTTCCGCAGCGGTGGGGTTGTTCGAGGTGTTGGTGCGCAGCACCACGGTGTTGACGAAGAATCCGACCAGTTCGTCCAGTGCGGTATCCGGCCGCCCGGCCACCGGGGTGCCCACGGGAATGTCGGTGCCGGCCCCCAATTTGGTCAGCAGCGCCGCAAAGGCGGCCTGGAACACCATGAAAAGGCTGGCATTGTGGTCGCGGGCCAGGGCCGTGAGCCGCTCATGGGTGGCGCCGTCGATCCTCACGGGGACGGCGGCACTGGCCCATTGGCCCGTCCGGGTTCCGCGGGCGTGGTCGAATGGCAGGGCGAGTTCTTCGGGTGAGCCGTCCAGCTCGGCCTTCCAGAAGGCCAGCTGGCGGGCGATGGGGCTTTGGGGGTCGTCCTCACTGCCGAGTTCCGCACGCTGCCAGAGCGAGTAGTCGGCGTACTGCACCGGCAGGGGGGTGAAATCCGGGTGGGTGTTGCCGGCCCGGGCGGAGTAGGCCGTGGACAAATCCCGGGCCAGCGGGGCCAGCGACCAGCCGTCGGCGGCGATGTGGTGCAGGGTCAGCAACAGCACATGGTCCCGGGGCTCCAGTTGGAACAGCGCGGCACGCAGGGGGAGCTCGGTGGTGAGGTCGAAGCCGCGGGACGATGCGGTCCGCACCGCGTGGTCCAGGTGTTCGCGGGTTGTCTGGACGGCGGCGAGCGGCACTGCGGCGCCGGCCGGAGCCAGGATGCGTTGTTCGGGTTCGCCGTCGTTGAATGCGAAGACGGTGCGCAGGCTTTCGTGGCGTGCCACGACGTCATTGATGGCCCGCCCCAGGGCGTCCACGTCCAGCGGGCCGGTGAGGGTGAGCGCAACCGGGATGTTGTAGGCGCCGGAGGAGGGATCGAAGCGGTTCAGGAACCAAAGGCGGCGCTGGGCATGGGAAAGCGGCAGCGGGCTGGGCCGGCCCTGGCGGGTCAGGGGACGGGAGTGCGGTGCCGGCGTGTCGAGAGTCGCGGCGATGCCGGCCACCGTGGGCGATTCAAACACGGTGCGCAGGGTGGGAGCGGATCCGAGCTTTGCCCTGAGTACTGCCACCAAACGGGTTGCCAGCAGGGAATGGCCACCCAGTTCAAAGAAGTCGTCGTCACGGCCCACGCCGTCCAGTCCCAGCACTTCCGCGAACGCGTCCGCCACGGCGCGGTCGGCGTCGTTGTGCGGTGCCGTCGTGGCGCCGGCGGTCTCCGGTTCCGGAAGCGCCTTGGTATCGAGCTTGCCGTTGGGCGTCAGTGGGATCCGGGGGAGGTGCACGATGGTGGAGGGGACCATGTAGTCCGGCAGGCGGTGGCGCAGGCTCGCGCGGAGCACGGCAGTGTCCAGCCCGTCGGGTCCGGTGATGTAGGCCAGCAACTGGTCATAGCCGGCACGGTTCTTGGTCACGACCACGACGGCGTGCTCGACGCCGTCGGTGGCGCACAGGACTGCTTCGATCTCGGCCGGTTCGATCCGGAATCCGCGGATCTTGACCTGCTGGTCGATCCGGCCGAGAAATTCCACGCCGGTGGAGGCCAGACGCCGCACGACGTCTCCGGTGCGGTACATGCGGGAGCCGTCGGAGGCGAAGGGGTCGGCGATGAATCGTTCGGAGCTGAGTTCGGGTTGGTCGAGATAGCCCCGGGCCACGTTGTGCCCTGCCACGTAGAGTTCGCCGATGGCGTTGCCCGGCACGGGATTCAGGCCGGAGTCCAGGATGTAGTGACGGCTGTTGGCCACCGAGGAACCCAGGTGCGGTGTGGAACCGGGCTCCATGATCGCCGTCATGCTGTCAACGGTGGTCTCGGTGGGGCCGTAAAAGTTGTAGGCCGTGACGCCCCGGGCCTGGGCCAGCTGTCCCCACAAGGCCGGGTCGACGGCCTCGCCTCCCAGCGCCACCACCGACGGGTGGGTCGCGGCGTCGAACAATCCCTCGGCCAGGAGGACCTTGGCAAAGGACGGTGTGGTCTCGATGCTGTCGATCCGTTCCTCAACCAGGTACGCGGCCAGCGCGTGCGGGTCCCGCCGGGTGAGGTCGTCGACCAGGTGGAGCTCATGACCGGCAATGAGCCACAGGATCGGGTCCCAGGACGCGTCGAAAGAGAGCCCGGCTGTATGGGCGACCCGCAGGATACGCCCCAACCTGGCTTCGGCCGGGCGGAAGATGTCCTCGCGATGGGAGGCATACAGGTTCAACAGGGCGCGGTGTTCCACCCCGACAGCCTTGGGCCGGCCCGTTGAGCCCGAGGTGAAGATGATGTACGCGAGGTCGTGCTGGCCGGCCGCCACGGTGTCCGGCCGGTGCTGGGGGAGAGCGGCCAGCGTTGCCGCCAGCTGGTCCGCGTCGAGGACCAGCTCCGGTGACGGACTGGCCAGGTGTTGGGGGGACTGCGGGTCGCTGAATTCGGCCGAGGTCAGCAGGAACAGGGGTTCGGCGTCTTCGAGCATGCCCCGTACCCGCCCCTCGGGGTAGTCCGGGTCGATGGGGACGTAGGCGGCCCCCGATTTCAAGATGCCAAGGATGGCCACGGCCAGCAGGGTGCTCCGTCCCAGGCGGACGGCCACGGTGGTGCCGGCCCGGGCGCCGCGGGCGCGCAGGTAGTGCGCCAGTTGGTTGGACTGGTGGTCAAGTTCGGCGAAGCTGAGGTGGCCGTCCCCTGCCACGACGGCGCGGGCGTGGGGTGTTGCGGCAGCATGTGCCTCGAATTCTTCGGCGACCGTATGGCACGGCAGGGTCAGGGGTTCCGCTCCGCCCATGGCCAGTAATGACTGTTCCTCTTCCGGCGTGGTGACGGTAAGTGCCGCGACGGTGGTTTCCCCGGCGGTGGTGATTTGTCCCAGTAACCGGGTGAAGCGGTGCAGGTGGTCCCGGACGGCGTTGCTGCCGTACAGGGCTGCGTTGGCCTCGAACTGGATGGTCACGGGGTTTGCGTCCCGGGTGGTCCGGCCCTGCGCCAAGCCGTGGACGACGATCGAGAGATCGTCGATCGGGCCGGTGGAGAGCACGTTCATGGTCCCGGGGGATGCGCCAAAGTTAAGGCCGTCAACAATGGGCAGGATGTTTACGGAGGGTCCCATGTAGCCCGGGCGTGCGGCAAGGTCCTCCTGGCGGAACCGCTGGTGGATCAAGGCGTTGCGCAGTGCCCCGCCGGCGTTCATGGCAGTATCTGAGAGCGTGTCCTCGGGTGTGAGGTCAAGGCGGATCGGGACCACATTGGACAGCATGGACGGGACGGACTTCGCCAGGGCGCCCCGGCGGGCCGTGACGGGCAGGGCGAGGGTGATGTGCCGCTCGACCGTCATCTTGTGCAGGTAGAGGGCTGCGGCGGCGACGACGACGGCCGGGGCGCTGGCCGCGCCGTCGGCCAGCCCGTCCACAACCTCCGGGGGGAGTGCGGCAGAGACGCGCAGCAGTGCCGAGGCATTGCGGGTGGGGCGCCCGGCCAGGCCGGCATGCGTTTCTTCCGAAGTTCGCTCCCAATAGGCTTTGTCGGCCTCGGCATGCGTGGAGCCCAAATATTCGGCCTCCTCTTCCAACAGCGCATCCAGCGACGGAAAAGGCGTGCAGGCCCCCGTGCGGGCCTCTGTGTCGGAGGAGGGGGCCAACATCTCGTTGTACAGCGTGGCAACCCGCTTGAGCACCAGGACTGCGGAGTAGCCGTCCAGCATCAGGTGATGGACGCGTTGGTAGAAGAAGTGCCGGTGGCCATCGAGCTGGAACAATTCCACCCGCAAGAGTGGCTCCGCGGCTACGTCGCGCGCCGTGGCGAGATCCCGATCCATGACTCCCCGCACATGTGCCTCGGCGGCACCGGATTCGCCCTGAAATCCGCGCATGTCAGTCACGATCAATTCCACCGCCGACGGCGCGGTCACCTGGTGGGGGCCGTCGTCGTCTTCGGCAAAGCGCACATTCAGGACATCCGTTTCCGCAATGGCCTTCCGGACGGCCTGCCCCAGCAGCACGGCGTCAACAGCGCCGGCAATGTCCACGAATTGCGCAATCTGGTACATCGGGTTGCCCGGGTCCAGCTTTTGGGCGTACCAAATGCCACGCTGTGCGGTGGTCAGGGCACGGTGGGTGCCGGTGGCGGACGAAGACAGTGGATGAGTGTGCTGGGGCATGGTCCTTCTCACGATGGCGGTGGTCCGGCGATGCGCCGGGGAATGCTGCGGGAGGGTGCCGTTACTGGAATTGGCCCAACTGGAAGGGGCCGAACGGGATCGATACCAACGGGCCGTTGATCAGGGGTGAGCCAAGGACCGGACCCGAGATGAGGGAGCCGTTGAGGAAGGAGCCATTGAGGAAGGACGGGCCTGCCGCCTGGGTTGTTGGGGCTGCGGAGCCGGTGGTGGTTGCTGCGCTCGCAGGCGCTGCTCCGAAGGCGAGTGCGCCGAGGACCACGCCGGCGGCCATGGTGAGGGTTCCGAAGTTTTTCATTGACTTGTGCATCGTTAATCTCCTGGTGTTGTCGTCATGTTTCCTTCGCTGCGGGCGTTAAGCGGCAGGGCAGCGTCATGAGGACATTCGGAGCCGGCGCGGTTTTGGATGGGAGGGGTCACTTGCGCTTTTCCACCGGTGCGGGCCGGAACCCGCCGGTCACGCTCACAGCGGTGGGTACCGGCACATGCCGCCGGGGTTTCCTAGCGGGCGCCCAGAAGGTGTTCGATGAAGAGTTGCTGGAGCTTCACGAAGCCGAAGCCCTTGCCGCCAAAGTAGGCGTCGGCGTCGAAGTCCTCGTAAGCGGATTTGTCGGTGCGCAGTGATTCCCAGCCTTCGCCCGGACTCAGGGTGGGGACGTTGATCTCAGCAACGCGGGAGGCGGCCAGCGCAGCCTGCACCTCGGGATCGGCACGGAAGGCCTGGGCGCGCTCCTTCAGCAGCAGGTAGGTGCGCATGTTGGCCGCCGCCGAGTCCCACACTCCGTTGATGTCCTCGGTGCGTGAGGGCTTGTAGTCGAAGTGGCGGGGGCCGGTGTAGGTGGGGCCTCCGTTGGGGCCGCCGTTTTCCAGTAGGTCCACCAGGGAGAAGGCGTTCTGCAGGTCGCCGTGGCCAAATACCAGGTCCTGGTCGAACTTAATGCCGCGCTGGCCGTTGAGGTCCATGTGGAAAAGCTTCCCCTGGTACAGGGCTTGGGCGATGCCGTGGGTGAAGTTCAGCCCCGACATCTGCTCGTGGCCGGTCTCCGGGTTGATGCCCACCATCTCGGGACGGTCCAGGGTCTCGATAAACGCAAGGGCGTGGCCAAGTGTGGGCAGCAGGATGTCCCCGCGCGGTTCGTTCGGTTTCGGTTCGATCGCGAAGCGGAGGGCGTAACCCTTGTCGGTGACGTAGTCGGTGAGCAGGTTCACTGCTTCGCGGTAGCGTTCCAGCGCTCCGCGGATGTCTTTGGCGGCGTCGTATTCGGCGCCTTCCCGGCCGCCCCACATGACAAAGGTTTCGGCACCGAGCTCGGCAGCCAGATCGAGGTTGTCGATGACTTTGCGCAGGGCGAAGCGGCGCACGCCCCGGTCATTGCTCGTGAAGCCGCCGTCCTTGAAGACGGGGTGGGTGAACAGATTGGTCGTGATCATGGGCACGACCATGCCCGTGGCGTCGAGGGCGCCCTTGAGCCGGTCGATCTCCTGCCGGCGTTGCACGGCAGTGGCGTCGAAGGGGAACAAATCGTTGTCGTGGAACGTCAGCCCATAGGCGCCCAGTTCGCTGAGCTTGTTCACCGCGACCACGGTATCCAGTGGTGGGCGGGTGGATGAACCAAACGGGTCCTGCGCCTGCCATCCCACAGTCCAGAGGCCGAAGGAAAATTTGTCCTCACGGGTGGGTTCCAGTGCCATGTCAGATCTCCAATGAAGTGGTGGCCGTCACGTATAATAAGTTCTGTAATCAAACATATTAGTTTCTCCGGCCATGTCAACCCCCTTGGAAGCGACCTGGCGCCCCGTCAGGCTGTTATGTTGTGTTCCACGTCAAATTATTGTTCGGTGAATCGAAGGAGCGACCCATGGCAGTGCAACAGGACACCGCCGAATGGAATTGGGCCGGCAACTACAGCTACGGGGCCGCCGAAATCCACCGTCCGGCCACGGTTGATCAGCTCCGCGCACTGGTGGCCGGAGCTGCCAAAGTGCGCGCGCTCGGCTCGCGGCACTCCTTTAATTCGCTGGCCGACTCCGACGGAATCCTGGTGAGCCTGGCCGGGTTGGAACCGACACTATCGATCGACGCCGCACGCAGCACCGCAACCGTCAATGCGGGGATAACGTATGGGATGCTCGCCGCCGAGCTCAAGCGTCACGGAAAGGCGGTGCATAACCTGGCCTCACTGCCGCATATCTCCATTGCCGGTGCCGTCGCCACGGCGACCCATGGCTCGGGGACACCAATGGAAATTTGGCGACCGCGGTGGTCGGGCTGGAATTCATTGACGCCGCAGGGGAGGTCCGCACCGTCACCCGGGAGGGTACTCCCGATTTTCCTGGCTACGTGGTGGGACTCGGTGCGCTGGGCATCGTCACCGCGGTGACGATGCGAATCGAAGCCGATTTCATGGTGGCCCAGCACGCGTACACGGGGCTGCCCTGGGACGCCGTCCTGGCGGATTTTGAGGCCGTAACCTCTCGAGCTTACTCCGTCAGCCTGTTCACGGACTGGAGCGGTGACGCCGTGGGCAGGCCTGGTTCAAGCAGCGCCTGGACGATGGCCGGGGCAGGGACTATCCGGCGTCGTTGTTTGGCGGTGCGGCGGCAAGCAGGGACATGCACCCGCTCCCGGGGCTCTCCGCAGTGAACTGCACCCCGCAATTGGGGGCTGCGGGTCCCGCCTCGGACCGGCTCCCACACTTCCGCATGGACTTCCTGCCCAGCAGCGGCGACGAAATCCAAAGCGAATATCTGCTGCCCCGTGAGCACGCGGTCGCGGCCATCACGGCCATGCGCCGGCTATCCGCCATCATCTCACCGCTGCTGTTGGTGTCGGAGATCCGCACCATTGCCGCCGATGACCTGTGGTTGAGCCCCAACTACGGTCGCGACGGCATGGGCCTGCACTTTACGTGGCGGCCCGACCAGGATGGCGTGGAGGCTGTGCTCCCGCTCATCGAGGCGGCGCTGGCGCCCTTTGGGGCCCGGCCGCATTGGGGAAGGTCTTCCATGCCGATGCGGCATTGCTGGCACCGCTCTATCCCCGATTCGCCGACTTCAAGGCCATGGCAACAACCCTTGACCCGAGTGGAAAATTTCGCAATGACTTTCTGGACCGAACAGTGTTCGGCCAGTGAGGGGTGCTCATGAGAGAAGGTAAGGGCATGCCCGCTACAAGCAAGCTCCATGCCGCTGACCTGGGCACCGACGTGTCCCGATCCAACAGTCCGGCCAGGATCCTGACGCTTGTCCACCACCACGGTTCACTCAGCCGCGCCCAATTGACCAGGCTGACGGGGCTGAACAGATCAACCGTGAGTGTGTTGATTGCCGCGCTGACGGCCCAGGGGCTTGTCTATGAGGCCGCGCCGGAAGGCGAGGCTCAGGTGGGCCGGCCCAGTCCGCAAGTTCACCCGAATCCCGCCATCGCGGCCCTGGCCGTCAATCCCGAGATCGACGCCGTCACGATCGGTCTGGTGGGGCTGGGAGGTCGGGTCCTGACGAAGGTCCGTTACCCCACGGAGCGGATTCCCACGGCGGCCGAAGCAGTCAACATCGCCGCGGCCGTGATTGCCGGCATGCGCGGGGAACTCGACGCGAAGTACCGCGTGGTGGGGGTGGGAGTCGCCGTGCCCGGGCTGGTCACCGCCGTCGACGGTGTGGTCCGGCACGCCCCCCACCTTGATTGGCGCAACGAACCGGTGGCCGCCATGCTGGCAGCGGCCACGGGGTACCGGGTCCGTGCGGCCAATGATGCGTCCCTGGCGGCGGAGGCCGAGATGATGTTCGGGGCGGGCGCAGGAATCGCCAATCTCGTCTACCTCAACGGCGGCGCCAGCGGCATTGGCGGCGGCATCATCGCCGACGGCAGGCTGCTCAAGGGAGTTTCCGGCTATGCCGGGGAGATCGGGCACACCCTGGTGCGCAGCGACGGCACCAGCTGCCATTGTGGTGCTTTTGGCTGCCTGGAGACCGAGGTGCGCCGGGCGCCCCTGTTGGAGGCCCTGGCGCTCGACGCCGGTGAGCCTGCCGAGCTGGTACGTGCCCTGGGTGGTTCGGCGGATCCCGCTGTGACGGCTGAGGTGCACCGGCAGGTGGCCCACCTCGCCACCGCACTGCGCAATGCCGTGAACATTTTCAACCCGGAAGCCGTGGTGCTGGATGGATTCCTGGCTGCTCTTTACGCCGCCGCTCCGGAGCAACTGCTGGCGGCGGTCACCGCGCAGTCCATGCGGGAACCGGGCTCCGAGGTCACCATCCACCCGGCGGCCCTGGGCGCGGATTTGATGATGGTGGGCGCCGCGGAACTGGCGTTTGCCGCACTATTGGCGGACCCTGCGGGGTTCCCCGGAGAGGCTGGCGTTTCCTAGTATTAGCTCGTGTGACCCAGGTTCAGCGGTTGACCCCGCTGACATCACCGACGATTCGGAGGCAGGCAAATGCCCAGCAAGCGCGTTGTCGTGACCGGAGGCTCCGGCTTTATCGCGGGCCACTGCATCCTGCAGTTGCTCGATGCGGGCTATGAGGTCCGCACCACGGTGCGCTCCCTGGCCAAGGAGGCGTCGGTGCGCGCGGTCCTTGCCGACGCGGGCCTGGCCGACGGTGTCCGGCTGGGTTTTGTCGCGGCCGACCTGACCCGCGACGACGGGTGGTCCGAGGCGGTCGCAGATATCGACTTCGTGTTGCATGTGGCCTCCCCGGTGCAGCCGGGCCATATCGACGACGAGGACGAACTCATCGTCCCGGCCCGCGAGGGAGCACTGAGAGTACTGCGGGCAGCCCGCGACGCCGACGTCAAACGTGTAGTGCTCACCTCGGCGTTCCACGCGGTCAGCTGGGGGCATCCCCACGACGGGCATGTGTTCACGGAGGCCGATTGGACTGTGCTCGACGGACCCGGCGTCGACGCCTACGCTAAAAGCAAGACCCTCGCCGAGCAGGCTGCATGGGATTTCATGGCCGGCAACTCCACCGAGCTGGCCACGATCTTGCCGGTGGCCGTGATGGGGCCGGTCATGGGCAAGGACGTCTCCGGGGCGAACCACCTGATCCAGGGAATGCTCAATGGCGCCATGCCTGCCACGCCGCGCCTGTTCATCCCGATCGTCGATGTTCGTGACGTTTCCCGGGCTCACATCCTGGCGATGACGAGCCCCGAGGCCGCCGGCCAGCGGTTCCTGCTCTCGAATGGCCCGGCGCTCGAGCTGAAGGACATCGCCGCGACGATTCGAGAGCGGCTGGGTGCGGACGCGGCCAAAGTCCCCACCGGAACCGTTCCGGACGAAGTCGTGCGTGCCGCCGCGGAGACCAACCCGCAGTTCCGCGAGATTCTGCCTGACCTCGGCTACGCCAAGCAGACCTCCAACGACAAGGCGCGGCACATCCTTGGCTGGACGCCGCGTGATCCAGCCGAGGCGATCGCCTCAGCCGCGGAATCCATGGTGCGGAAGGGCCTGGTGTCCCTATAAGCGCGTCGCTTGACGCATTGCGTCAGGCGACGCGTGCGGGGTCGGGGGCGAGTCCGCTTTCGTGCAGCTCTGCCCACAGCGAGTCGGGGATTTGGGCATGGTAGCGGTCCACGGTGCTCTGGACATGGGCTTCCACCCGCATGCCGGAGTTGTAGTCCGGTGCGGCTATAATTCCAACGCCGCGTTCCTGACAAGATCGGCAAGCATGGTGGAATGGTTCATGACGGCCCCGATGGCGCGGACCACGCTTTGTTCCCGAAGTTCAATCAGGGTGTCGACCCCCGTGGATGATGCGGGCTCCCAGTGGTTGTCGGGATCGTGCAGCTAGGCGATATCCAGGTAGTCCGTTCCGAGGCGGCCAAGGCTCGCCTCGATGGAGCGGAGAATGCCGTCCCGACTGAAGTCCCATGCGCGCCGGCGGTCGGCGGGAACGATGAACCCGTCGTCGTTCACCTGATCGGCGGGG